>NZ_JACVOL010000001.1:396252-1983849 GCF_018882415.1 Polynucleobacter sp. 86C-FISCH
ACTACCGGTACTAGCTAAAGTTACATTACCAATGGTTTCACTATTGGCTAGGCCGCTGCTGGTAAAGGCAGTCGTACCTAAGGTAGCACCCACACCATATTGCTTACTGGTGCTGTTGGCAGTAATGGTGAGGTTCGCTTGCGTAATGCTCAAGCTACCGTTGGCGTAGGTAATGTCGTAGTTAGAAGCAGAGCCATTAGTAAAGGCAACGGTGCTTGGAGTCAGGTTCGCCGTTTGACCAGCTGCAGTCGTTGCGGTCGCTGTCGTAGTCACTGAAGCGTTACCTAAGGTAGCGCCGTTATACAAGCTACCCGAAGTCACTGTCACAGTGTCTGTGGTTGGGTTGGCAGCGCCGTACGCCCTACTTAAATTAGTCGCCGTTAAGGTAATTGGCGCAGCAGTCACACTCAAGCTGCCATTCACATAATTAATGTTGTAGTTACTTGCCGTAAAGGTACCGCCAGAAGCGCTTGCTGCCGTAATGTTGTAGCTACCAACATCGGCAGTAGCACCACTACCGGTACTAGCTAAAGTTACATTACCAATGGTTTCACTATTGGCTAGGCCGCTGCTGGTAAAGGCAGTCGTACCTAAGGTAGCACCCACACCATATTGCTTACTGGTGCTGTTGGCAGTAATGGTTAATGGTGCAGCGGTAATTGTTACAGGCGCACTGGTGTGATTGAGGGTGACGGGTAACTGATAGTTGCTAGCTAGACCGCCAGAGGTAAGATTGGCGCCACTTTGGTTAGAAAGGGTTATTGCAGTAATGTAATTAATACTGTTATCAGCAACATTCCCGGAATTAGCTAAGGCACCGCTATAGGTCAGACTTTCAGTGCCGACTAAATTTCCTATCGTGACATTGGTCAGCGTAGTGCTACCACTATATGGTTGGGTAGCACTAAGCGTTACAGTGCGCGGCGTAATATTGCCAGTAACACCAGTAGGCTGACTCAGATTGTAGTTTGCAGCATCAGCACCACTGATGCTATCTGTCATAGTTACAGTAAGGTTACTACCAACATTCTTACCGCTGAAGTTTCCGCTTGCAGACAGAGTAACAACATCGCTAGTACTACCATTGGTTTTAACACCACTTAGGGTGCCAGCATTACTAAAGCTAGCTACCGTATCGCCAGAATAAGTAAGATTAGAAACAACTGTTCCCGCTACCGTAAGTGTGGCCTTGCTAATATTTGCAGTGCCGTTTGTAATAGTTGGCGAGGCATATCCAAGGATATTAGTTGAAGCAGAAATATTGAGAGTATGGTTGCCAGCCGTATAAAAACCTGCAGTAGATGTAGTACCGCTGACGCTCACAGTCGGAGCGGTAGAAAATATTTGACCTAAAGTATCGCCATTGACAGCCGTTGATGTAATGCTTGTATCAACAGCATTTCCATACACAAGCGAAGCATTGGTTACACTAAGCGCGAGTGTCGGCTGCTCGCGATATACGGCGTTGATGCCAGCACCAAGAGGAGCTGCTGTAGTGTTGTAATTACTGGTCCCACTATTACTGTTGTAACGGAATCGACCCGATCCACTTCCAACCAATGCTGTTACACCAGTGCTACCGGCCACACTGCCAGTAAATAAAGTGGCTCGACCGCCCGAACCAACAGAAACCGTACCGCAACCAGAGATCACAATATTTCCACCGGTAGATGTACCGGCAGCGGTTGACGATCCTGCGTTTAGAACAATCGCGCTTGATGAATTACTGGTGGTAGTAATAGCTTCCGTCAGACTGATATCCCCAGACTGAACTGTAATATTTACAAGGCCTGTGGCAGTAATGCCGGTTGGGTTGACCACACCAATAGTTAAATTACCAGTATTTACATAGGTCAGATTACCCATGCTGTCAGCAGCCAAGGTGGTGATATTATTGTTGGTATTAGTGAGATTAGCAGCTCCGCCCAATAGAGCTAAACCAGTCGCCACAAGCGAACCATTTGCATCTTGCGTAATGTTTCCACTATTAGCTTTTAACTTGATTGCGCTGCTATTTCTGGCAATCAACTGACTATTAATGCTGACATTACCGCCATATAAACTAATCGGGCCAGAAATATTTACCCCATAACCTCTGGCAACCGTGATGTTTTGCGTTTCAGTAGAGCGGCCAATTGTCAAACTTGTTAACGAGCTGCCAAAACTCATATTTGCCGTTGAAAAGGCAGAACTAAAACTGCTTGCGTTTGACTGCAACGTCAAATTACCGCTAGAGCTGAACGTGGTTGACGCGTTGCTGGTTATTACATCTCCAGTAAGCGTGACATTAGCGGAGCTACTTGTTACATTTGTACCCGCCAACTGACCAAAGACGCCTGTAGAACCTACAAAACGAATGCCTGTAGTTCCCCCGTCAAGGTTAATTGAGCCGGTCGTCGCCAAGTAATTGGCATTTTGCGAAAATATCCCAGCATTGGATCCGCCGCCTGTACCACTAACAGAAATATTTCCTCCGCCAGTGGCCATAAGATACTTGTCGCCATCCCAATTAAAAACAACGCCATAGGTATTAGCATTAGAGGAGACACCAACTATGCTAATGGCAGTTCCTGTAGTTTTGGAAGACTCAATCACCAATCCAGTTGAGCCTACTGTTGTTCCTTGTGCAAAATTAACACCAGCCAAAACACCGCCAGCCATACCGCTGATCGCTACAGCACCTTGACCTGCCCTAATATCAAGATTACCGTTGGAAAAGAACCCAGAATTTTGTGCGGAGCTACCTTTGATTGTGACATTACCGCCACCTGACTTAATGTTTGTGGTGCTGCTATCGGCTGAACCAAAGGTAACGCCAATGCCAAAGTTATTGCTTGCATAATCCACCGGAACACTACCAGCACCAGTACCACCGCCAATAACAATATCTCCGCCGCCCGTCGTTTGAGAAGCGCTGCCATTAGCGGTATTCAGGGTGACATTGCTGCCAAACGTCACGCCACCAGCAATTCCACCATTTGCGTTTGACCAGAATGCTAATGAACCATTATTAGTTTGGAAGGTAAGAGTTGGATTAATGCTGATCCTACCAATAGCCTTTGTCAATATTGCAGAGCCGCTACCCATGCTTTTAATATTTGAATACAGCGATACATTACCGCCATATAAACTAATCGGGCCAGAGATATTGATAGCACTATTTGCGATAAGGTCGCTATTGGCAGTGCTCGTTGCATTACCTACCGTCAACCCTTTGAGGGTACTAGCATAGGTGTAATCTAATGTTGTTGTACCGCTAAATGTATCGCCATTAGGCGCCATGGTAACTGTGCCATTACCAATAAAGCCACTAGTTGCTGGAGTAGCGTTATTGGTAAAGGCAATGCCGCCGTTAGTAACATTAGTTGTACCCGTATAGGTAGCAGAACCTGTGAGTGTAGTTACATTACTGCCAATCGTACTGAGATTGCCAGTGCCACTAATGGCATTCGCCAGGGTGATGTTATTGCTGCGATTAATAATCAGAGCCGAACCACTGCTAATGTTGACTTCACCGCCGCCACCGAGAGAGCCAAGTGTGCCGCCAGAGCCAATTTGCAGATTGCCTGCAGTAATGTTTGTGCTGCCGCTATATGTATTGTTGCCAGTCAGCGTCAGCGTATTAGTGGCGAGTTTACTAAGACTGCCATTCCCGCTAATATTTTGACTAAACGTGACCGCATCACTTCGATTAAAAGCAAGTGTGCCGTTATTTACAACAGAGGAAGAGCTGGCAATTGATCCGTTTGCCGTACCGTTGCCTATTTGGAGCGTGCCGGCATCAACCGTAGTGGATCCACTATAGGTATTGGTCCCAGTCAGCGTCACAGTCCCGCTACCAGCTTTAACTAATTTTGCCGAGCTACCGCTAATACATCCACTGTAGGCAGTTGATCCACTCTGATTAACAGTCAAAGTTCGCCCTGTTGCCAAGGCAATATTATTGCTTCCTGCGATATTACCAACCAGACTTATGTCACCGGTCGTAGCGTTTGTCGTTACAAGACTAGCATTAAGGGTGATGTTCCCGCCATTGATGGTGATCGGACCTGAGATATTGGCGCCATAACCACTAAAAACAGTGATATTTTGCGTATTAGTCGATTTACCAATTGTCAATCCTGATAGAGACGAGTTGAATAAGAGGGCATATGTGCTGAACGCTGACGAAAAACTATCTCCATTAGACTGAATGGTTATATTGCCAGTTGTATTGAAATTTACAGGATTAGCGGTTGTGGGTATTGCAATGATGTCAGCATTCAAAGTTACGTTAGCGCTGCTACTAGTCACAGCTGTGCCAGCAAGCTGGCCAAAATTTGAGCCACCAAATGGCATGTCACTATAAATTCCTGCCGTTGAGCCGCTACCATTAACAGTAATTGAGCCACTGCTTGCCAAAAAATTTAGTGAATTAATATTAATGCCATAAGCAGCTCCTGAGGCTGTAATAGAAATATCGCCACCACCGGTAGCCATAATATATTTTTGCTGATTAATATAGCTGGTGATGCCGGTTCCACAAGAGCTTATCCCAGTAATGTTGATTGCAACACCGCTCGATTTGGCTGATTGGATTGTTGTACCGGTATTGCCCAAGTAAACGCCAGTATTAAAATCGACAGAACTTTGACTACTGGTGCTAGTACCACTAATGGTTATGGCACCCTGACCTGAATTCAAGGAAAGGGTATTCCAAACATATACGCCCGAGTATATTGAAGAGCAGCCGAGCATTGATACGGAGCCACCACCAGTATTAATCGCAGTCGAATTGCCAAATGACATTCCAAAGTCTGAGTTACTGCTGACGTATCCAGTCGGCAAGCTACCAGAGTTTTGGCCTCCACCAATGACAAGGTTACCGCCACCAGCTGTTTGCGTTGTACTTCCGTTGGCGGTATTTACTACCACTGAATCATTCAGCGTGACATAACCATTATTGCTACCGTCAGAATTGGTCCATAGAGCAATGCTGCTATTGTTTGTCTGCAATGTAACGCTAGAGGCAACCCATATGCCCCCAACTCCCTTCAGCAGAATATTGCCGCTAGCATTGCCAGTTGTGGTTAAGCTTGTGTTAGCAGAAATATTACCGCCGTATACCGTAATACAACCAACCTGATTTATGGCATTAGCAATAATTATGTCTTGTGTATTGCTGGATCTACCAATCGTTAAACCTGACAAAGATGAACCAAAGTTCCAACCACTTGTATTGAATGCAGAGCTAAAACTGGTACCAGTAGACTGAATGGTTAGGTTTCCTGAGCCATTAAACCCTGAGGATTTTGTATATGGCGAGTCACTTTGAATCGTCAAATTACCAGCGTTGATATTGGTGGCGCCGCTATATTCTGTTGAGCCAGCAAGTGTTAATGTTCCATTACCACTTTTTGTTATTGAAAGAGATGTTTGTCCCTTGATATCTAATATTGGTCCATTAAAAGTGCTATCGCCATTACCGCTGACAGTAATGCCTGCATTTCTTCCCCAAATTGTTCCCGAGCCCGATATTGAGGATACGTTGATAGTGGTGCCGCCATCAATATAGAAAGTTCCATCAACATTCAAAGCCTTACTATTACCAAGCGTGCCTGTTGAGCCGTATAAAAGTCTCAATGTACCTGCTTGACTTACTGAAAGCTGCTCTGCATTACTGACGGTGAGAGAAGCGCCGGGTACGCCAGTATCCGAGGCCCAGGCGGCCGATCCATTCGCACGATAGACAACAAAATTTCCATCACCTTGCATGATTGCATAGGTGCCCGCACCGTATGATCCCGGCGTAGCCCAAATAACTTGCTGACCTGGGCGATTAAGATTTTTGTAAAGAACTAAATTGCCCTCAGATTGCATCAGCAAGGTGAGGCCATTAGCCGTAACCGATTGCTCGGCATCAAGTCGCATATCGTTAGGCAGCAAAGTTGCATACGACGTACTATTACCAGAAACGGAGTTGAGCGCACGGATTACAGTATTTCCAGCTTCAACAGTAGTGGATCCAGAGAAGGAATTTGCACCAGATAAAACTAAAGTGCCTGCACCCCTTTTTGTAAGACTTCCACTGCCACTGAAGTTACCTCCGTATGTGCCAAGGCGGGAGCCAACGTTGAATACAACATTAAATGCCCCATTACCATTATTTCCAATGTTGCCGGTGCCAGTAATCGTACCATTTGCATTAAGAACTAATGTAGCCGAGGTACTCTTATTAAGAATAATATTGCCGCTAATAGTAATATTGCCCTGCGAATTTCCGGCCGTTCCACTATTAATAGTATTGATATTGACAGTTGCGCCGTCACCATTTAGTGAGTTCGCGATTACACTAGCGCCAATAGTAGCGCTATCTGCGTTACTAACGGGTGTGTAGCCAGGGGAAGAAATATTAACCTCACTTGAACCATCAACGATAGTTACATCCGCAGGATCAAGAAGCCAATTTCCACCGGCACCAACATCCACCTTTGCTGTACTGGCAACCCCAAGCTGATGACCTGATGTTTCAACCTGACCACCCGTACCATTGGCCCCCACAGCTCTAATCGTTCCGTCGACCTGCGTCCAGCTATTCTGGTTTGTGATATCCGACCACAACACTACCGTACCGCCATTACCATTTTCTGTAGCACTCGCATCAATGCTGGCGTTCTGAGTCATGAGCACCACAGTTGCTTGGTAAGTACCGTTTGATCCTTGCCAATCGCCACCAACTAAAACATTACCACCGCCTGTTGCGCCGCTGACATTGATATTGGTGTTGCCATCAAGTGTGATCGAGTCGCCTAAGATGGTGGAGTTACCGCCCTGACCTCTTCTGCTGCGAGAGCTAATGCTTGTGTAGCCCGTTAGCGCGACGGTTAAAGGAATGCCTGGTGGATTAAAAGGATCACTAAATGGATTGGTGCTTTGTGCTGCCGTTGCAGTAACTTCAACAACACCACCGCGTGTATCACCATCCGCGTTAATCACTCCGTCAGCAATCGCTACTTGGGATGCTGTTAGCTGTACTTGTCCACCACGACCAGTACTGCTTGCATCAAGCGTTCCTGCAACATTGAGAGATTGAGTTGCTTGTACATTAATTGCACCGCCTTGTACTGGGCTAGTTGCAATGACACGGCCTGATATAGAAACACTCTTACCGTTGATCTGTATAGTGCCCGCTTCCATGCTATCGCTGCTAACGTCAAGAGTACCCGTATTTGTTACGGAACTAGCCTCTAACAGAATACGGCCACCCCTTTGGCTAATACCTTTTGCTTCAATCGTACCGCTATTAATCACACTAGCAGCCAATTGATTCATAGCGCGTGCAGAAAGAATCACTAAGCCATTAGGAGCTTTAATCGCATGACGGTTTTCAACTAATGCATCTAACTGACCACCAGTGACTGTCAAACTTTCTAATTTGCTTGATGGGCCAAAGTTGAGGGTAATAGACTCACCAGCAGCAAGTGCTACCGTGCCGGACTGCGCTACTAATAAACCAGTGTTACGCACCTCTGGCGCCAACATGGCAATGTATCCATTCAAACTCGTCTGAATGGTACCTTCGTTAATAACCTTGCCAGTACTGCCATTGCGGCTAAAGGTTGTGCTGCCCGCCATAAATGCGGCATCGCTCATGGCATGCGTAGTGGCAACTATTCCGCCAACGTTTACCTGAGCCCCTGGAGCAAAGTACACGCCCGCTGAATTTAAAAGATAAATCTGGCCATTAGAAGACAGCTGACCAAAAATTTGGCTTGGGTTGGGTGAGTTAACGCGATTTAATGCAACTGCATTTGAGCTAGGCTGAACAAAGTTCACTCTTGCCTGGCTACCAATATCAAACGTATTCCAATTAATGGCTGCACGATTGGATGACTGTGTCACTGTCATCGCATTGCCGTTATTCATGATGGCAGCAACACCAGCAGAAATTTGTCCACCAGTAGGCAATTGATTTGCGGCAGGAGGTGCTGCGATAGCTGCTCCGCCAGACATCACAGCCACTGTAGTGATTGTGCGAGTAATGCGGGTTAATGATTGCTGCTTACCATGCGCTCGAGTAATTTCACTCACGGCGATCCAAGTCATCTGGACTTTACTCCAGATAACTTTAAAGATGCGGTTGAGCGAATGATTCAAGGTGGTATCTAAAAATAATTAATTAAGAAAGAAGTTTTCTCTTAGCTGTTTGCATCAAGCTCATCAAAATGCTGATTCAGAATTTGACGTAACTCATCTACCTGAGCCATCGCGTACTCACGATTCGGAAATACCGCAGGCAAACGCAAGATATTTCCATCCTCAACAAGAAATGCAGACTCAACAGAAACCGCATTACCTAAAGTGCGTACTGCGAATACACCGCGACCAGTAATGGATTGACCTTCAGCTGGCGCTTGCGCATCTTGCGCCTGAATCACTTCGCTAACTTCTTGATCAGCCAATTCCAAAAGGTCTTCCTGCTTACCTGATTTAGCACCAGATACTGTGGAGCGACTTGGTGTTGCCACTTTTTTCACAGACTTTGAAGCAACCTTGGCCGCAGGCTTAGGGCTTGGTGTAGCAGCAGGCTTTGCCGACTTAACAGGAGTGCGAGTTTTGATAGTCATGCATTCACCTTAAATTGGAATTGAAGCAGTCAACCAATAGCGGTTGGCACTGGTGCCACCGTTTTGATTGAGGTAATTTGAAACGCTTGGTGATAAGGAACCAGATCTTTGCGCCCAGGTTCCTTTGATATTGATGTTGTATGGACCAACCCACATCAAGCTCAAGCCATAGCCTTGCAATACATAGTTGTTTGAGACAGTGTTAATGGCGGGATTAAATTTCCAGGTCTGCACATTACCTAAGTCATAAAAGCCGGCGAGCTGAGAATTGAATGGCAAGTTTTGTCTCAACTCAACTGTAGTGAGATTGCCCTGGCTAGCAGCACCTTGTCCGGAGCCATAAGCGCGCACGTTAAGTGGCCCACCCAGATACATTTGCTCTGAGCTATCCATATTTTTGCTGGCCAACTGACCAGAGACAGATACATACGCAGTTAAACCATCAATCACAGCTTGATTGCGATTAAACGCGTAACGCATCTTGGCAAAGTTACCGGCAACACCGTAGCTGCTGTTATAAAAACCGCCAACATTGCGACTAATATCGCCACCAGACAACATCACCGATCCGTTATTAATGGCGCCACCACCGATGCCGTCTAATAAATTTCCGCTGAGACCAATTTGAGCAACGCTCGTGGTGTACGTTTGGTCCCGATTGACTCCAGCAATCGTCCAGTTTTTAAAATCACTGTAGTTCCAGTTAAATACTGAAACTAAGTTTGCAGGTCGACTACGTATCACTGGGTAACTTGCTTCTACGCCACCCGTGTTTGCAATACCGTTGGCGTACAAACTTTGAAAGCTTTGGTTGAGCACTCGATACGCCATCGTGCTGCCATTCACACCAACGCGCAAACCATCAGTGCCAACCGGCGCTGTGAAACTCAGCCTACCGTAACTATTGCCTTCAGAGTACAAGCCATACGCTGATAGTTGATCACCAGAACCGAAGAGGCCATTCACGTTAACGAGAGCAGAGCTACGAATCTTTCCGGTATTGCTATCGCCATAGTTATCAACTGCAACTTGCCCACCAAAGAGCGGCTTATCTTCAACTGTTAATAGCAAAACAGTTTCACCCTGCTTGAGACCGCTTTGCAAAGTACCGCTCACGGTTACATCCGGCAAATCATTGAGAGTTAAGAGCGCGCGATCTAATTGCTCCAGCGAAAGCTCGCTGAGTTTTGGAATGCGCCCATATATCCATTCCTCAACACGTTGATCGCTCACTCGCTTTGAGCGGTTATCAATACGGATGCCACCAAGCTTGGCTTCAACAATCTGAATGGTCACCACACCGGCAGTGATGTCTTGCTTGGGAAGAATGGCGCGTACTAACCACCCCTGCTCGCGGTAGTACTCAACGATGACATCAGTAATGGTATTGAGATCATCAAATGTAATTGGCTTACCTAAGAACGAAGCAACCAACTTTTGTAATTGGCTACTAGGCACCTTGGTATTTCCAACGAATACAAACTCTTTAGCGACAAAGGTAACTTGCCCTGGTTTTGGCTCTGCAGGAGCAGGCTCGGCGACTTTGGGATTTGGGACTGGCTCAGGGAGAATATTCTGGCCGGGCTCTAATTCTCGGTTTTGCTGGAGTAGCTGACCCGCAGAAGTCTGCGCATGCGCAAAATTAAGACAAACAAGCATCCCTATGAGGATCCCTGTAGGGATTTTCATAGGTCTAAGGCTTTTGCTGACAATTTTAATGACGCGCGTACACATGCACGCGATTTTAAAAAAGTGCAGGGATTTTCATAATGTACCTTGGTACAGGTGTACACCAAAAAACTCTCTTTATTTAGCATTTGACTACAGTGAAGTGCCAAAGTTGGGTCTAAATGAAAATTTTGGACAGTGAGTTGTCAATAGGTAGAAAATGGCTAATTCTGAAAATATCTACAAATCTTAAGCAAATGATATGAATTCATACGCAACACTCACCTTCATTTACACCCTTTTCACATTCATATCTATCAGCATTTTGTGCTTGTCATTCAAAAAGAAAATGGATGAATCCGCAATTTATTTTTTAATTTCTGAAATATGTATGGGCATTACTTCTGGGACCATATTTCTAATCAACATTAACACCTTAAGCGCCAGCTCTCCATGGACAGGAATCCCAATCCTATCAGCCCTGGGAGCAGAGGCAGCCATTCTATTTAGCATCTTATCTTTAGCTAAAAATATTCAAAAGAAGTGGTTCATTTTGGTGATGCTCATCATTGCCTCCATCACTGTTTTTATTGAAATGATGCGTGCTGATTTAGAACCGCGCTTAGTCATTTTGATGATCTCAATATGCTTGACCACCCTATTTAGCATTAACTACTGGGTGTGTAGATTTCAGCTGCC
Organism: Polynucleobacter sp. 86C-FISCH; assembly: GCF_018882415.1. Classification (GTDB taxonomy): domain Bacteria; phylum Pseudomonadota; class Gammaproteobacteria; order Burkholderiales; family Burkholderiaceae; genus Polynucleobacter. Next base: position 407,226 of record NZ_JACVOL010000001.1, read on the forward strand.
AGTAGCGCTTGGTCAAAATCAATTTATGCGATGGTTTACCTGGTTTGAGTTAGGTATGGTTGTCTATGGCGCAATGAGAATTTTGGGATATTTTTCACCGACCCCCATTCGCCCATGGGAAACGCCTAGTGCGATCGCACTCATTGCCTTTTCGTTCTATCTAGTTTTGGGGACCTTTCGTTATATCTCCTATATTGGGCTTCGCATAAGTTGGATAAACCCTGCAAGCCCCACCCAGAACCCTCTGAATAGACCTCTTGTAAATGCAATTGAAGAAAAGGATCAGCTACTGAGAGGCTTAATCGCATCCAATAGAGTTATTGGTATTAGCGCGCTAGCAAGCTCACTTGCCCATCAACTCAGTCAGCCCCTAACAACAATCGCATTACGCGCTGATACCATCCGAAGAGACTTAACCAAATCCACCGATGACAAACAATTTGTTTCATCTTTGGATGAAATCTCAGAGCAATCGACCAAACTTGCGCTGCTTGTTCAAAATCTCAGGCAATTATTTGGCTCTAGAAGCTATGAATTTACCTCGGTCAATCTCCAAAAAATTACTGATGAAATTATTGATATTGTTGAACCAAGTTTGCAGGCTAAAAAAATTATTCTTAATAAAGAATACATTGGTAATCAAGAGATCTATGGGGATAGCATTCAAATTCAGCAGGTGCTAATTAACATTCTCAACAATGCAATTGATGAGTTAACTGAAAATCAACCAAACCATAAGATCATTTCAATTCGACTTGAGAGTAATGAAAAATTTGCCATTATCACTATTGCTGACAATGGTTCCGGTATCTCTTCATCAGCACTCTCCACGATGTTTGAACTCTATAAAACTTCCAAGAAATCTGGGCTTGGGGTTGGCTTATGGCTTTGCAAAACTATCATAGAGCGCCACCATGGCTTTATTTCCGCATCCAATGATCCACATGGTGGAGCCATATTTAAGATTGAAATTCCGCTGTATTTAGGACTAAATCATTGAAAACAAATAAATCTCGAGTCATTATTGTTGAAGATGACATTGCCCTCAAGCAAAGCCTTACTGACTGGCTTAGCTCAGACTATGAAGTAAGTAACTTCGATTCTGCAGAGCTCTTTTTAAATGCTCTAAATGACTTTGAATTCGAAGATGGCATCCCCACCTGCATTCTGCTCGACTTTCAAATGTCGGGCATGACTGGTGTCGAACTTCAATCCACTCTCAAGCTTATGAATATTGACTACCCCATCATCTTCATGAGTGGCAATGCGCAGCAAGCAGATATTGTTGATGCATGGCGAGGTGGCGCAATAGATTTCCTCCTAAAGCCATTCTCTGGAGCCCAGGTTAGCCAAGCCCTTACGGCAATCTTCAATAAATCGACAAAAATTAAACTTGATAAACCACAGCAAGATCCTAAGGTTGCAGTTGATATTCCGATTAGCCAACGAGAAGCTGAGGTATTACTGCTTTTGGGTACAGGGAATCGCCAAGTAGAGGTTGCAAGGCAACTAAACATTACTCTTCGTACCGTAAAGATGCATAGGGCCAATCTGAAGAATAAGCTAGGACTCAATACCCTCTTTGATCTCACTCGCTACTGTGATCTATATGCATCCTCTATAGAGAAAATAGCAAAGAGCTAAAAGATCTAACAGTCAACCTAGCAGAAAACAAAAAACCCGCCACATTGATGAGGCGGGTTTTTATCTGAGTAGCTAGCTATTTAGAAACCAACTGTATATGTTGCCATCACAGTAGTGGTTGATACAGCTTGGTATGCTTCTTGACGATAGATGCCAGTTACACCAAGACGCTGGTTCTTCTCTACATCGTAAGTAGCGCCAACAGTAGCTGTTGGGCGATTCTTCACTGGGTTAGCATTAAAGTTAACTGGAGTTAAACCAGTAATGGTTGAGCTAGTCCCGCTCACTGTTCCTGCAGCAGTATTAGTATCGGATTCAATACCAGCGCTTGCAAACAAGTTGGTCTTTGGAATACCTCTAAATGAGCCCCCAACACCAGCCAACAATGTCGTTGCGTTGGTATTCACAGCGCCAAATGTCAATGGAGCTGTTACGCCAGCTGAAGCACCCTCTGTATAACCACCCATATTGTTCTGGCTATAACGAACACCAGCATATGGAGAAACTACAAAAGATTGACCTAAACCAAAGCCATATTTAGCAGTTAACTGAGCACCTTGGCTAATTAAGGTAGAAGAACCTGTACCAGCTTGTGAAGTGCCAACTACTTGACGGTTAATCGTAGTGTCCTTTTGACCATAGGCAATAGAACCACGTACTTCAGTACCAGTGTCATCTTGTCTTTGATTCCAAGCAGCAAACAAACCAATCAATGGCGTGTTGTTGCTCAAGTTCACAGTAGAGCCACCGTTATTAACTGACAAGTTCTGGTCAGCATAAGCACCGATACGCACTGAAGTGATTGGACGGTAAGCCGCAATTAACAATGCGCTAGTGTTATTTAAACCATTAGCAGCTTGTACTGCAGTGTTACGACCACCAGCAGATACGCAAATATTGTTCTTATCAAACAAAGTGCAGTCATAAGTAAAGCTATTGGCCAATACAGAGTTTTGCAATGCATAAGTGCCTTGCAATGCTTGGGCAGTGTTGACTATAGATTGCTGAGTTGAGGCCTGAAGAAGCGCGGCGGCAATTGCAGCTTGAGCTGCTGCAATTTCTTCAGCGGTTGGGCCGGATGGTGTTGGTGCTGGACCACTACCATCAGTAAATAGTATGTTGCTTATGGTGAATGCAGAGGCATCATTTGAAAGAGCAAATCTGAGACTTCGGTTGCTACCAATCATTGCCGAAACAGCAGCTGCAGAGAGGGAGTAAGTACTGGTTCCTGCTGCAATTGCAGAAGTAGTAAATCCACCAACAATAATAGTAAAAGGGGCTGGTCTGAAATTAATATTTTGTCCAGAGGCGTCAGTGGTGAAAATTGCGCGATCCAAACTAAACCTTAAGGTGTAGCTTTGCCCTGAGACAATATTGAAGTTATTGGTCACGAAAGTAGTGCTGTTGGTGGCATTTGGGCCAAACCCCGACACAGCTGATGCTACGGATAATCCCGAAGCCGTGCCATCCGATGGGGTTAAAGATGTAATGAGATTAGTCTGCGCATACACGCTTACTGATGTCGTCGCTCCAGCAACTAATACAGATGCAAAAGCGATTTTTTTAAGATTTAATAATTTCATTTTTTACCTTGGATTTCCCAATTCGGGGATTAAATTTACTGCCCGAATTTTCCTTTAATGGCGGTAGCCAAACAATGTACCTTGGTACAGGTAGCCTGCATTTATTGGCCCCCTTGGCAAATTAACCACAAATACCACCCATCGGCATCACCGATGGATATCCGCCTCTCATTTTTCGGCGACCCTCAACGTCTTTAGCATCTTGAATTGAAAAAGCCCCTGAACTTTCATTCAGGGGCTTTTGTGTTTTCTACTTTTAAGGATTGTTATTTGATGTATCTCGTATAGATCACTTGCGTTCCATCACGTGAGCAACCTTTAGCAACTAATTCATCATAGAGTTTTTTAGCTAAGGCTAAGGCTGGTAATTCCAGTTTGACCTTGTCCGCTTCTTCTAATGCGATACCCAAGTCTTTTAAGAAGTGCTCTACATAGAATCCTGGAGCGTAGTCACCAACAATCATCTTCGCGCCAAGATTTATCAACTGAAATCCAGATGCAGCACCGCCGCCAATAGATTCCATTACCGTTTCGGGATTGAGGCCTACTGATTTAGCGTAACCCAGACCTTCACCTACACCCATGATGGTTCCAGCGATCACAATCTGATTACACATTTTGGTATGTTGTCCAGCGCCAGGACCACCTTGCAACACTACATTGGTACCCATGATTTTAAGAACTGGGAGCACTGCATCAAAGTCAGCCTGCTTGCCGCCCACCATGATCGAGAGTTTGGCATTGCGTGCGCCGATATCTCCACCAGAAACAGGCGCATCCAAACTATGGCAGCCACGCTTTTCTGCTTCTTCTGCAATTCTCTTAGCCAAAGATGGACTAGAAGTTGTCATATCGATGAGATACGCATTCTTGGCGCGATCCAAAATATTGCCGGCGCCAAAGTAAACATCTTCAACATCGGATGGGTAACCAACCATCGTGATGATGACATCAGACTCAGCAGCGAGATCGCCAATAGTGTCAAACCACTTAGCGCCTTTTGCAACTAAATCATCGGTCTTGGCTTTTGAGCGATTAAATACATTTAAAGGGTGGCCGGCAGCCAACAAATGCCCTGCCATGCTTTGACCCATGATGCCTAGGCCAATAAAGCCTACTCTTAATTTATTGCTCATTTGTTTCGTCCCTTTTGTAGTATTTTTTAGGTAATTTCTGTACCTAGTGATTATATTGTTCTAAGGGGAATTGGTGTTTATTCGTCCCAAGGGAATCTGGCGCGAGACAAATCCTCCATGATTTCACGCTTACTCTTAGCCGCTTTTCTAGAGCTATACGAGCTTTCTTGATTTTCGCCCTGCTGCTTTGGGGCGCTTGCTTGCTCTTGCTCCGCCCCTTCTGTCATCGGGCTTTCCTTTTCAGGCTCTGAATTCAAGTGGTTGGCCATGATTAAATAAGCTCAGAAATTTCAATGAGGTTTTGATCTGGATCGCGCACATACACAGAGTTAATCTTTTGTGTTGCTCCGGTACGGATCACGGGGCCCTCGATAATTGGCCAAGCTTCGGCTTTGAGTTTTTCAATTACCTGCACCAGCGGGCGATCAGCAATAAAGCAAAGATCCAATGCTCCGGGCGTTGGAATATCGGCCTTGGGCTCAAACTCTTTACCCTTAATGTGCAAGTTAATTTTTTGGTTGCCGAACTTAAATGCCTTACGCTCGACTGACGGAGTGCCGCCAATAAAAGACTCCAGTTTCATCCCCATAACGCGGGTATAAAAATCTACGCACTCTGCCTCCTTTGCAGTAGTGAGTACTAAGTGATCTAAATGGTCAATCATGATCTAATCCTTCCGCTTATTGAGCACGACGTAATTCATCTACGTAGGTTGGCTCTGGATGCAATGTATAAGTGCTACCCGCCTTAGCTACTTGGCCTGGCACCTCATGCCCGACAATCTTTGGCAATTGTTTTGCCAGTTGCAATAACTTAGGGATATTCATTCCAGTGTCATATCCCATCGCATCAAGCATATGAATGGCATCTTCACTGGAGATATTGCCACTTGCTCCCGGTGCATATGGGCACCCACCAAGACCGCCCAAGGAACCATCAAAGCGCACGATGCCAGATTGAACTGCAGCCAGGACATTGGCTAGACCCATGCCTCTGGTGTTATGGAAATGTAAGGTCAGCTGCAAATTAGGAAAACGTTTTTGCATTGCCTCACTCATCTTTTTGACTTGCTCGGGATTAGCCATGCCTGTTGTATCGCAAATCGTTAACCCTCTTACACCGAGATCAGCAAAGCGTTGTGCAAATTGCTCAACTACAGCTTGAGGAACTTCACCTTCCATTGGGCAACCAAAGGATGTCGATAGCGAAACATTGATTGGTGTTCTGCCATCAACATATTTAATAACTTCAGCAAGCCCCGCAAAGCTTTTCTCTCGACCCATTCTCAGATTGGCGAGGTTATGTGTCTCTGAAGTCGACATCACGAGATTGAATTCATCCGCCTTGGATTCAAATGCCCTCTCGGCACCCCTCAAATTGGGCACCAATACGGTGTACTCCACTCCTGGCACTCGCTTAATACGACCCATCACCTCCTCTGCATCACGCAGCATGGGAATTGCCTTAGGAGAAGTAAATGAGGTCACCTCAATTTTGGCAAATCCACATTCACTCAACTTATCAACCAACTTTACCTTATCGTCTGTTGGCACAAAGTTAGCTTCAATCTGCAAGCCATCCCTCATTACTACGTCATTGAAATAAATTCTGATCATTTTTTCTCTTTGCTTATTTTTATTTGTTTCTTTGTCTTTTTTCTTATTTTTACTTCGTAAATGCAATACCGCGCTCTTTTAAGGATGCGACTTGATCATTACTTAGGCCGATGCTTTTTAGAATCTCATCAGTGTTCTGGCCAATGTCTGGGGCAAGTGTCTTAATAGATCCCGGTGTGCGAGATAGCTTTGGAATCACTCCAGGCACATCCACCTTGGTTCCGTCTTGCATCTGAATAGTCTGAATATTTTCCCTGGCTTTGTAATGGGGGTCACTGGCTATATCAGCAACGGTATAAATTCTGCCGGCAGGCACTGCAACGGAGTCCAGCGTCTCCAATGCCTTCGTAGTGCTAACTGTCTTGGTCCATTCACCAATCGCCTGGTCTAGTTCAGCAACCCGTTTTACACGACCATCGTTATTTTCTAGCTGGGGATCATTACCTAAGTCATCTCGACTGATGACTGTCATGAGGCGTTTAAAAATACTGTCGCCATTACCAGCAACCAATACATAACCACCATCAGCACATTGATAGGCATTGGTTGGAGCAATGCCCGGCATAGCACTGCCAGCAGCCTGGCGTACCTCACCAAAAGCACTGTACTCAGGTAACAAGCTTTCCATACAGTTAAATACCGCCTCATATAAAGCGATATCAATGATTTGGCCTTTCCCGCTATTGTGTCGCTCTTGCAGTGCCAACAAAATACCAATCACACCATGTAAAGAGGCCAAGGTATCACCAATACTGATACCCACACGAACAGGTACTCTGCCAGGCTCAGCAGTGAGATGACGTAAGCCACCCATGGCTTCTGCGACAACACCAAATCCTGGTTTATTTCTGTATGGACCAGTCTGACCGTAACCGCTAATACGCAGAACAATCAGTTTAGGATTGAGCTCGAGTAATTTTTCTGGATCAAGGCCCCAACCCTCTAATGTTCCAGGGCGAAAGTTTTCAATTAATACGTCTGCTTCTTTTAGTAGGGTTCTGACAATATCTTGAGCTTCTGCCTCTCTCAAATCCAAAGAGAGTGAACGCTTATTGCGCGATTGCACTTGCCACCAAATTGATGTGCCGTCTTTTAACAGTCGCCATTTACGCAAGGCATCGCCAACCTTGGGCGGCTCGATCTTAATAACATCAGCTCCAAAATCTGCCAATGTTTTAGCAGCAAATGGCCCAGCAATAAGCTGCCCCATCTCGACGACCTTTAACTTTGCTAACGGCTCCATACATTCCCCTGAATTACTTTTATGCCAATTTACCCTTCTTCATAAAAGCTGAAAATTGCTATTAATGGGCATATCCTTCTCATTTTGCGAAGGTATAGGTAGAATCACCCCATGAAATCCCCGCTAAACCCCGCCAGAGTCGACTTTGTTACCCTCAAGCTATTCTGCGCCATTGTCCAATCTGGCAGCATTACCAAGGGCGCAAGTGAATGCAACTTAGCCCTTTCAGCAGCCAGTAGACGGATTTCTGAATTTGAAGAGACTGTAGGCATGGCACTCCTCGATCGATCGGTCAAAGGGGTCACGCTGACACATGCAGGTCACGCTGTCATGCAACATGCTCTGAGGTTATTTCAGGGCTTTGAACAATTGAGTAATGAGTTGGGCGAATACTCCAAAGGTGTCAAAGGTCATGTGAGACTTTGGGCCAACATGTCTGCCCTAACGGAGTTTCTGCCATCAGCTTTAGCAAGCTTTTTAAAAGACTATCCAGAGATACGAGTCGAAGTAGAAGAGCAACTCAGCGGCGATATCGTGAGAGCACTCATGGATGGCATTGCTGACATTGGTGTTTTTGCTGAAGGCCCTATTACCACTGGATTAGAAACTAACATTATGGGCAAAGACCAGTTGGTCATTGCTTGCAGCAAAGATCATCCCCTAAGCAAAAGAAAAAGCATTTCATTTGAAGAGTGTCTTGCATATGATTTTGTAGGACTTAATCGGGGTAGCTCCCTACTTGAGCTCACATCTCGTAGTGCCGAGAGGTTGGGCAAGCAAATGAGTTTACGTATTCAGGTTCGTAGCTACGATGCGATGTGCCAAATGATTGCTGTCAATTTAGGAATTGGTGTATTGCCCATTCAGGCTTGCGCAGCTCAAATTAAGGCCATGGGATTAAAGGTGGTTGAATTAGAAGATGCCTGGGCAAAGCGTAACTTATTAGTAGCGACCAAGGCGGGGATTAACCATTCTCCAGCAACTAAGCTACTGAGCCAGCATTTACTGGGCAAACAGCACTCTATGTAAATTCTTGAGTGAATTTATCAAGCGCTCATTTGTATGACATGTCATACAAATAGGCATAAGATGAACTTATGACAATTTTATTTCTACTGCTTTCTCCCGCATTATTTGCTTTGTTCTGGATTGTTCGATTTCAGATCTGCAGTGCTCGCCGTAGGCGCCTTGTAGACACTTATGGCATTGACTCCAAAAAACTCAGAAAGCTGAGCTGCAGGGAAGTCACCAAACTTCGCAAGCAGATCGAAGAATTAGAGGAAAAGAAGGATGCCTTTGGCCTTGAATCAGCTGTTCGACCATACAGACCATAAAACAGTCTGGAATCATTGTTGACTCGCTCTATTTGACTTAAACTGAGTAAAGAATTCATAAATAACGAAAGGGTAAAAATGAAAGTGCTACTTCCTGTGGATGGCTCCAAATCCTCCTTGAATGCCGCTAAATATGTGGCCAAAATGGCTAAGAATTCACGCAGCCCTGTAACAGTGACGCTAGTCAGTGTCCATGATGACATTGGTCTTGGCCACGTTAAGCAATTCGTAGCCAAAAACGTAGTGGATGACTACCTTCGTGAAGTGAGCGAAAAAGAATTAAAACCAGCGCAGAAAGTATTGGATACTGCCAAGGTAAAACACAATATGGCTATTAGGCGCGGTCAAATCTCAGCAGAAATCATTGCTTTGGCTAATAAAGACAAAGTTGACATGATTGTGATGGGCGTTAAAGGTCGTAGCGGCATCTTGGATGTTTTGGTTGGCTCAGTTGCTCAGCGCGTTTCTAGCTCAGCAAAGCAACCTGTTTTATTGGTAAAGTAATTTCAGCATTTTTAGTATCTAGCTTAGTTGGTTGCCACCGGCAACCAACTCTTCTGATCACACCATGATTCCAAAGCGTTAGCTCCTCAAGAGACTCCTGATCGCAAAACAGATGGTGAAGATAAATCCAAACCGTTCGACCCTTGTTTTAATCGACTTACAAAGTCGCTTGATGCCTTCCATTCATCAGGGAGAAGAGGTGCTTAAGCAATCCATCAAGATCGCTAAAATCGCCAAGCTTCTAGACATCCCTGTTATTGGCACAGAACAAAGTCCGCAAAGTCTGGGGCATAACGTTGATGTAATTACCCAGTTCTGCAAAACCACCGTAGCAAAAGAACACTTTGATGCTTGCCAGGATGGACTCATCAATGCCCTATCTAAAAATAGAGAACATCTGATTCTTGCTGGATGTGAAACACACGTATGCGTAATGCAAACCGCTTTAGAGCTAATGCGGCAGAACTTTAAGGTTTCTATTTTGGTAGATGCAGTTGGGTCACGTAGATCCCTGGATCGAGATATCGCCCTTCATCGCCTTGGCTCTTCTGGAGCAACACTTCTTACTACTGAGATGCTAGCCTTTGAATGGCTGGGAAATGCCTCTAATGAATCCTTTAAGGATGCATTAGAGATCATTAAATCCTAGGTTTGTGATTAACTTAGTTAACTCAGGCAGTTGATTTAGCAATAAAGAATGCTTTTGGTACTGGTGTACACCAAACCACACCATCGCCGACTTGCCCAGTCTGACATACCGTCACAATGCGATCCATCAGCACTTCAGCAACTTCATCATTACAAATAATCTCTACTCGTACTTTTGCTGAGTAATCAGTCAATTCATCTTTGATATTTGCTTTACTGGTTTTGGATGGCGCACTACAACCCTCCACCTTGGCGACTGTCATTCCCGGAAACCCAGGGGCCTCCATCAGAGCTGTTCGTAAAGCAGGTAATTTATTTGGGCGTATGACCGCCTTGACTTCCATCATGCTTCCACCTCTTTGTCTTCAAACCATCTGTATAGAACGGGCAATACTAATAAAGTGAGCGCTGTAGAGGTAAGCAATCCTGCAATCACCACAGCAGCCAGGGGGCGAGTCACTTCTGATCCAGGACCGCCTGAGAACAGCATTGGCACTAATGCCAACATCGCCACTGACGCAGTCATCATGACCGGCCTGAATCGATGGCCGCAACCATGCAGAAGCGCATCTTCCATACTGTAACCATCTTCACGTAACTGCTTAATAAAGGAGATCAACACCACACCATTGAGTACGGCGATACCCCACAAGTTAATAAATCCTACCGCTGCTGGTACCGAGAGGTACTCACCTGTAATGAATAAGCCAAACACGCCACCAATCGATGCAAATGGCAGAACCAAAATAATGAGGCCTGCCAAACGAAGTGACTTAAACAACATAAATAATAAGAAGAATATAGCTAAGACCGTCAAAGGAATAATGACCATTAAGCGAGCCATCGCTCTTTGCATGTTTTCAAACTGACCGCCCCATTGCAAGGTATAGCCTTGGGGTAGCTCCACATTCTTCGCAATCAACTCTTGGGCCTCTTTTACAAAGCCACCCAAATCGCGCCCCTCCACATTCACACCAACCACCAAACGACGCTTGCCAGACTCACGGGAGATCTGGGCAGGACCTTCTACCAAGGAAATTTCAGCCAAGTCACGCATCAATACTTGTGCACCATCCGGAGAATGCAAAATAATATTTTCAATGGCATCAATATTGTTTCTGTAAGGGCTTGGGTAGCGCAGAACCAATGGGAAGCGACGCTCTCCCTCATAGACAGTGCTCGCTTGCTTACCGCCGATAGCCGTTTCAATAACTTCGTTCACATCAGAAACATTAATGCCGTAGCGCGCAATCGCATCACGATCAATTTTGATGTTCAGATAGTTCTGACCAGAGGCCTGCTCAATACGTAAGTCGTTGCTACCCTTCATCTTGGTCAGGATTTGACCAATTTGCGAACCGAGTTTTTGCAAGACAGGTAATTCGTCACCAAAGATTTTGACCGCTACTTGTGAGCGCACACCAGAGACCATCTCATCTACCCTAGCTGCAATCGGTTGGGAGATTGCCAATTCGATTCCGGGCAAGGTTTTGAGCTTCTCACGAATTTGTTGTGCAATTTCTTCCTGACTTAAATCTCTATCACCTATAGGTTTGAGCGTCACGATAGGATCAGACTCATTCGGCTGACCTGGATCAGCAGGAGACTCGCCTTTACCCAGCCGGGAGACTGCCATCTCAACACCGGGAATAGTCATGATGCGTTTAATCGCTTCGAACTCTAATTTAATAGACTCATCCAAAGAGATATTTGGCGCACGAACAATCACCGGGGTAATCGAGCCTTCTTGCATCACCGGAATAAAGGCTTTACCCAGCATTACAAACCCAACCAAACTAATGCCAAGGGCAATAATGGCTCGCTTGACTACCAATTTAGGATTAGCCAAACACCAATGCAGCCAACGCTCGTAGGGAGCGCGCATTTTTTTAACTATCTTGGTGTCATCCTCACCACCACCCTTCAAGATATAAGAGCATAAGACCGGGGATAAGGTAAATGACAGAATCAAAGAGATCGTTAAGGCGATAGCAATCGTAATTGCCATCGGTGCGAACATCTTGCCTTCCATGCCCTCGAGTGAGAGCAATGGCATAAAGACCAGAATGATGATGCCCACACCAAAGAGTACAGGTTTACCAACTTCTGATGCCGCCTCTAAGATGATCCTGTTTTTAGATTCGCCGCCTTTAAGACGTTCACCCAATTTTGCGAAGGTGTTCTCCACTACCACCACAGAGCCGTCCACCATAATGCCGATCGCAATGGCTAGACCCCCTAATGACATCAAGTTCGCTGAAATTCCATAACGGTTCATGACCAAGAAAGTGAGCAACGGCGTGAGCAGCAGCGTGGCGACCACAATCAGAGATGAACGCACATCCCCTAGGAAGAGGAATAGCAAAATAATCACCAGAATTACGCCTTCAACCAGCACTTTTGCCACGTTGAACATAGCGGCATTCACCAAATCGGTACGGTCGTAGAAAGGCACGATCTGCAAGCCATCTGGTAGCAGCTTACCTTCGTTAATTTCTTCAACTTTGAGCTTAATGCGATTAACTACATCTCGCGCATTACCGCCACGGATCATCTGAATAATGCCGGCAACACTTTCCGTGTAGCCATTCTTAATAGCGGCACCCTGACGAATCTCACTACCAATCCTCACTTCGGCAACGTTCTTAACGTATACCGGGATACCCTTCACTTCTTTCAGAATAATCTTGCCAATATCTTCTGGCTTAGTAATTAAGCCTAAACCACGAATGAGATAGCGCTCTGCATAAGTGGGTAATTGACCGCCACCAGAGTTTGCATTATTCCTGGCAAGTGCTTGGTAGACCTCTTGCAAGCTAATTTGATAGTGACGCAAGCGCTCAGGATTGACCAAGACTTGATACTCTCTGGCGTAACCACCCTGAGTATTAATCTCGGCTACACCAGGAATAGAGCGCAGCATAGGACGCACAATCCAATCTTGCACTGCACGTCGATCAGAAAGCTCGTCCACTGAAAGCTCGCGATGTCGATCTGATGGATGATCAATGGTGTACTGATATACCTCACCTAAACCTGTAGATGGTGGTGCTAATACAGGGGTGATACCCACTGGCATTCTTGAAGCAACTTCAATTAATCGCTCTGTGACTAATTGACGGGCAAAGTAAATATCGGTTTTTTCCGTAAACACCAAGGTAATGACGGAGATACCATTGCGGTTTAAAGAACGCATCTCAATTAGACCAGGCAAACCTGTCATGGCCAATTCAATAGGGATGGTTACAAAACGCTCAACCTCTTCTGGTGATTTTCCAGGAGCTTCTGCAGCAACCTGAACTTGAACGTTCGTTACGTCCGGAAATGCATCAACAGACAGTCGTTTGGTAGCCAAAAGTCCGGCAACGAGCAATACGATGGCAATAATCACCACCAATAGGCGTTGCTGTAACGAGAGGCGAACGATTCTTTCAATCATTTACTTATCCACCCGTTATCCGCCACTAAGCTGACGCTTACGCTCTGTATTTAAGTGATAAGCACCTTCAATAGCAATCTCTTGGCCCTCTTTGAGACCTGATATCACTGGACGATATCCTTTGCCCTCTGGACCGAGCTTGACGGCCACCATGCGATAAGTGTCATCATCCAATCTCACAAAAACGTGGTCATGGTTATCTTCTCGAACGATGGCGGCTAAAGGCACTACTAACTTATCAACCGGCTGACTCTCAATTAACATGGTTGCCAACATTCCGGGTTTAATTTGGCCCTCTTTGTTCGCTAATTCCATACGCACCACCACAGTACGTGTTTGCGGATTCACAATCGAATCTACGTGAGCAACCACACCTTCAATATCTTGATTACGTAGAGCCGGAATAATGACCGATGCTTTTTGACCTTTATGGATCAAATAAGAATTACTCTCCGGAACTTCCGAGACCGCCCACAATGTGCTGAGATCTGCAACAGTAAATAAGGCGTCTGCTGGCTGCACTACCTGACCTTTATTGATCTTACGCTCTACGATTTCACCAGGAATGGTGGCGATCACGTTATTAATAGACTCAATCACTCCAGACTTTGCAAGGCGATCAATGCTCGCTTGATCCATGCCCTGCACCCTGAGCTGATCATTCGCAGCGCGGAACTCTGCTTTAGCGCTACTGGCCTCAGCTTCGCGCCTTTGCAGTTCTGCAAGAGCAATCACATCTTCCTTGTAAAGAATTTTTGCACGATTAGCAGCTTGATCAGCCAATTGACTAGCGCTCTTCGCTTTTAAGTAAGCCAGTTGCGATTGTGTTAATTCAGTAGAAGTAATTTTGGCTAATACATCGCCCTGCTTCACAATCTGACCAGGCACAGCCAGAATTTCCGAAACACGACCCGTAACGTTAGCGCCAATACGAGATAAAAAGAGCTCGTTGAAATCAATTCGGCCAGAAGCGCGCAACTCTTCTACAAAAGGCGATATCTGAACCTTGCCATCGGCAATCATCTTTTGAAGATCTTCATTCACTACAACTATATTGGGATCTTGCACTGATTTAATTGCTGGGCTTCTATCAAATACGTTGAAGTAATTCAGAATAATGATGAATGCGCAGAACCAAGGCAGATAGAACATACCTTTTTTAAACCAATGCGGCGATTTGTCATATCGACCAGTAACTGCAGGCACATGCTCACCAAGCCATTGATGGGCTTGTGCATACAACTGATTCTGAGTCTGCAGAATTTGGCCGAATAATTCCTTCTTATGGAATTTAATCTTTCGCACCAAAAAGGTCTTCCAGACTTTTACCTTTTTCAGCATGGCTGCTAACTCTTGGTTCATTGCATTCCACTTTCTATCTTCGCAAGCCACTCAGGGCTCGCTCTTAATCTCTGAATCTCAGTTACCACAGAAGCTAAATCAAAACGCGCCTTAATCAAATCATTACGCGCTGCCCTAAAGGTTCTTTGTGCATCCAAATACTCGAGCATGCCGCGCTCACCATAGCGATAAGACACTTCAGCAATACGCTGCGCGCTACCAGCTAACTGAACCACTTCCTGGCTTAATACTTTTACTTGATAGCTACTCATTTGATACAACTTATAAGCCGTCTCCATTTGCTGATCTAACGTTTGGATTTGAGCATTCAATTGATTTTTTGCTTTAGAGGCATTGGCTTCTGCCTCTGCAATCTGACCACCCTTAAAGTCCCAAATCGGAATGCTCACTTGCAAGCCATAAAGACGATCAGTGAAGTTAGGGTCGTTATATTGAGAGGCTTTAAATGCCAAACGAGGCAAGCGCGAGTTCTTTTCAAAACTCAGCTTAGATTCCGTTGCCTCAACCTCTGCCTTTGCTTTTTGTAGCTCTGGGCTTTGGCTCTGAACCTCGTTTAGCAATTGCGTCAATGAAGGCAAGACCTCAGGCTTTGGCTGCTCTGCCACCACCGTAAAATCTGCGGGTACTTGATGGCCTACCACTTGGCGCAACTGACTACGAGCCTGCTCTACACGTAACTTACTAGACTCTGCAGCGATTTGCGCATTTAAAAATTCGGTTTGCACTCGAATGAGTTCGAAGCGCGCTGTTTCACCAACGTCATACCGAATTTGCATACGATCACGAATCTGCTTCGTCAAACTCATATCCTCTTCAGCAGCTTTTTGCTCCGCTTCACGACGCATGAGTTCATAAAAACGCTGCTGCACTCTTGAAATCGTCTCCACCTCAAATGCAACACGTGTTGCTTCAGCTGCACGTAAATTTGCCTCGGCAGCATTTACTCTGGGGTAGCGGTTATAAGGCATATCTAATGGTTGAGTAACAGCCCATGATGAAACATTGCCTACCGTCAAAGGACCAGTAGCCGATCGTTGCTGACCGGTACCCACCTCAAACTCTGGATTAGGAATAGCTCTTGCGGTCGACAACTGCCCTTTAATGGCCTTCGCTTGATCACGGGCAGCCAAGACTTGGGGGCTTGACTCCAAGGAGATAGAGATCAAGTCATTAATAGTGAACGTTTTTTTAGATTGTGCGCTGACATTTGCCACCATTAAGGTGCTAGCAAAAGCAATGACCAACCATCGGTACCGCGTCATACGTCCAACTTGCAAAGTATCTAAACGCAAATTATCCAACCAGCTAGGCGGAAGAGCAAGAAAACGTCCCCAATTTGGGGCGTAAACGGGCAAAACAATGCCAGAACGAAGGTTTTTGAGGTGGAAAGTCAATATTTGGCCATTTAGAAAATAGTAAATGGTCTTGCCTTAAAAATTACCCATATACCGGGCTTTGAAGCCGTAATGACGATATGTGAGACCCATTGCTGGGCAGGCTACTCCCCGTTTATTCATCTTATTAGATCACAGTTAAGCAATAGAAATGTGTACGAACTCAAACATAGACTCGACTGGATAAGCGGCCATATTTCTCGGCCTTATGAAAAGCCTTTTGCATGTGCTTATAGACTTTCTTTAAACCCATCTCCAAAGCTGTTCTTCGGTCCCTTGCGGTAAAGCTCACCTCGATCTGGCGATTATCAAAAGTTTGCAATTCAATAATGCAATTTTGATTACAGCCTGTTTTTGCCTGGGCTACAGAGGAATACTTCACTTTAATTTTTCGCACCAACCAAAAGAGTCTCTTCAGAGAGAACTTCACACGATTCTCTGTGAATGTTTTAAATTCTGGCTCGATTTGTTCTTTTGCTTCCAATATGACATTCATGATTTATCTCCTTTGTTGAATATCTTGAATTCAATTTAAAGCGATATTCATTCTTAATAAAGCAGATGTTAATTGATATTAATTCTGTTATTTACTGATAATTAAATTAAAAAAATGCCCTCGGGTAGAGGGCATAAAGAGAACAGCAGGTTGTAAAACTAGTCGATTACTGCCGCCATTAAGGCGGTTGCTGCACCAGCGCCGAGTGCAGGGATGCCCCAACGCTCAAGCGTAGATAAAGACTTGCCAGTGACTACCTCAACTGGAATATCACTGATTTCCAGCAACTTGGCTGTTGTGGAATTCTCAAACAAGCGGCTGAGCGTATTTTTCTTAGAAGTACCAATCACAATGCGATTGCACTCTAAGCGTTGTGCCTCATCTCGCAAAGCTTCTCCCTTGTCGCCAGTCACATAAGTGAAGGAGAAATTCGCGCCCGCTTTTTCCAAAAATTCGGATGCTGACTTTGCAGCGTTTTGAGCACGCTCTGCTTGCCACTCATTAATCTCTTGCTTACTTAAAAACTTTCTGATGTGTGTGTACAGCGTGGGTTGCACATTACAGATATGGAAGTGTGTTTGACTATCTTTACCGTACATATTGACTGCATGTTTCAAGGCCATTAAAGCGTTACTAGAATCATCAACTGGAATTAGAACTTTGTTCATCACCTTTTCTCCTACGTTATAAGACTGCTTATCGGATACCTCTGGATCAACTACAGCTGGCGCAATTGTCTCCTCCAACGCCAACCTACTCTTCATAAAACCACCAAACAAAACACCAACAATTACAAGGGCTTGGACGGCATATTCAAATGCAGCATTCTGGAATACCTGCATCTCCTTAACCATCGGCTCGGACACCATCATCTTGGCTGCAGTCCATGCAAGCACGCCAGCACCTACATAAGTAATAGATGGATAGCGCTCAACCAACTTCAGGATTTGTGTTGAACCCCAAATCACAATTGGAATACTGATGAGTAAACCTAGCACCACCAAGATATAGCTGCCATGAGATGCGCCTGCTACCGCTAAAACGTTGTCTAAACCCATGACTGCATCGGCAATCACAATCGTCTTCATTGCACCCCAAAAACTAGTGGAGGCATTGCTGTGACCATCATCATCATCTTTGGCAGGCGTTAGCAGTTTGTAGGCAATCCATACTAAGAGCAGACCACCAATTAACATCAGACCAGGGATTTTTAATAAATACACTACAACCAGCGTCATTGCACTTCTCACTGCAATGGCACCAACCGCTCCCCAGACAATCGCTTTCTTTTGCAAATGGGCCGGCAAATTTCTGGCGGCCATTGCAATCACAATGGCGTTATCACCAGCCAAAACTAAATCAATCACCACTATCGCTAGTAGCGCCGAAAAAAACTCAGGACTAAATAGTTCCACTTGGGCAACCTCCATCTGTTTAAGTTAATTAAATAGGAAGCCTGTAAATTCCATGACTAACCATGGGGTTAATTTAGGTGTATTTGTCTTTAGCTAAAAGCAGATATATATTGATAATAATTTCGGAAAAAGCTGAATATGACCAATACCTACAATTACCGGCACCTTTATTACTTTTGGGTGGTTGCCAAAGAAGGCAGCATGTCTAAAGCGGCAGAGCGCCTCGATATGGCCATACAAACCATTAGCGCTCAAGTACATGAATTAGAGAAATCACTGGGATATATGCTGTTCAAACCAGCTGGACGTGGGATCACTCTCACCGAATCTGGATTTGCGGCCCTAGAAATTGCCGATCAAATCTTCTCTATCGGCGAAAAACTTCCTGAGGCTGTTAGAGATGCCGCGAACTCACCTAAGATCAAAATTTCTGTTGGGGTTTCTGATGGCCTACCCAAATTTATTACTAGGCAATTATTAGAACCCATCATGAAACATAAGGATGTTCAATTAATTGCCCATGAGGGTGAGTTTGAAGATTTGTTGGCAGACCTTGCGCTACATCGTCTTGATATCGTATTAGCAGATCGCCCAGCACCGAATAATAAAAATCTCAACGTATACAGCCAGGAGCTGAG
Source organism: Polynucleobacter sp. 86C-FISCH (assembly GCF_018882415.1). GTDB lineage: Bacteria > Pseudomonadota > Gammaproteobacteria > Burkholderiales > Burkholderiaceae > Polynucleobacter. The sequence goes on from NZ_JACVOL010000001.1 coordinate 425,678, forward strand.
AAAAACTGTTCTAGGTTGGTATGCATCTAAGCAGCTTGTAAAAAAGGCAAAAGGCAAATTTCCGGAATGCCTAAAAGAGCTGCCCATTCTCCTGCCAACAGCACACTCTACCGTGCGTGTATTACTAGATCAATGGCTTAATAAGCACAACATCACGCCCAATATTGTTGGGGAGTTTGAAGATAGTGCCTTGCTAAAGACCTTTGCCGCCAGTGGATTGGGCGCCTTCCCCGCTGGATTATTGATTGAAAATGATCTTAAAGATACCTATGGCCTTGAGCTATTGGGTGGCTGCGAAAACATACATGAATACTTTTACGCGATTCGTTCTGAGAAGAAAATTCAGCACCCCCTTGTACAGGCCATTATTAAGCAATAGTGTATTGATAGACCCCTGAGCTATGACTAATTTTTTAGACCCCGCCATACTGTTTTTTATCTTTGGGGTTTTTGCCGGCACCGTAAAGTCGAACCTAGAAATCCCACCACAAATTTCTAGGTTCCTATCTCTTTATTTATTGATGGCACTAGGACTGAAAGGTGGCTTCGCACTTCACAAGTCTGGGTTTACTACTGAGATTGCCTTCTCTTTGGGATTGGCGATATTTCTTGCCGTCATTATTCCCATCATTGGCTACTTGATTCTCAGAAGAAAGTTAAGCGCATTTGATGCTGCTGCAATTGCAGCTACTTATGGATCCGTCAGTGCGGTTACCTTTATTACTGCAACTCAATATTTAGATCAATTCGATATCGCTTATGGCGGTCATATGGCGGCAGCGATGGCGCTGATGGAATCGCCTGCCATTATTTTGGCGATTGTCTTGGCCAATAAAGCACGGGCAGCGATGTCAATTGGCTCAACAGTCAAGCACGAGCCCGCAGGAGTTTCCAAAATACTGCACGAGTCTTTTACTGATGGTGCACAACTACTATTACTGGGTTCAATGGCGGTTGCGCTAGTGAGCGGAGATGCTGGGCATAAATTAATGGCGCCATTTTCGATTGATCTCTTCAAAGGCATGCTGTCCTTCTTCTTGCTGGATATGGGGCTTATGGCCGCCAGAAACTTTAAGGGCTTAAGAGGTAAACCACCCATTACCTTGCTCTATGCGATTGGTTCACCTCTGTCACATGCGCTCTTAGCATTGGTTTTATGCAAACTCATTGGGCTCCCTTTAGGAAACACCATCCTTCTCATGGTTCTAGCTTCTAGTGCATCGTATATTGCAGTGCCTGCTGTTTTGCGTCACGCTTTACCCGAAGTGAACCCAGCCTTATATATGGGCATGTCTTTGGGAATCACTTTTCCGTTCAACATTATTTTGGGCATTCCGCTTTACACCCTGATTGCCACAGCATTGCTGTAGAAATGCTGTATAGATAAGCAAAAAACCGATGGGCATCTTTTCCAAACGATCAGCCAGCTTATTAACCAAGCACGGCAAAGAAAAGGTGATCGGCGAAGTTCTCAATGCCGAAGTAGATTGCTTTGTACAGCATACGGATGCCTACGATACCGATTTGCTAGGCACATTTACACAGGAAACAGCTCGATACGGCTCGCAACTAGATGCAGCCCGCAAAAAAGCTACCATCGGAATGGAATTGCTCAAGCTTGACTTGGGCTTGGCCAATGAAGGCGCGTTTATGAACGATCCGTACACCGGTGCCATCCCCTGGAATAATGAATTGCTTGTACTGATAGACCAAAAGCACCAACTTGAACTAACTGGATTTGCTAGTGGTCCAGCCCAAAATGAAAGTAGCTACGTAACGCATTGGGAGGAGCTCAAAAAATTTGCTGATTCCGCACTCTTTCCATCGCACCACTTAGTCATCAAACCTACCGATGAATATCACCCGCAATCAAGAAAAGGGATTCAAGATTTAGCAGGGCTAAAAGATGCTTTTGATTGGGCAAAAAGCCTGTCCTCAAAAGGTATCGTCTACGTCGAAAATGATTTACGTGCCTTTGCCAATCCAACTCGGATGGAAAACATTCGTAAGGCTGCAATAGATCTGGCGAATAAGATGAATTCAGTCTGCCCTCAGTGCAACACCCCTGGATTTTGGATCACAGATGTAAAACCTGGCTTGCCATGTAATGCCTGTGGCCTCGCAACGGATGAGGAAATTGCCAAAATCTGGAGCTGCATTAAATGTGACCACAAGCAAACCGAAGGTATGAAAGTTTTTAGATTTGCAGATCCCTCAAAGTGCAAGCACTGCAATCCTTAATCTCGCCAAACTGGGTGCTTGTGCATTACAGAGTGAAATAATTCAGAGTCAAGATGTTGGGCTAACCATTTTTTTATAGCTGTTATTGGCAATTGCTCAAATTTGTTGGCATCAACCATTGAGAGCTGCCTAATGAATGGAAAGATTGCCACATCCACCCAAGTCATCGTATCGCCCATTAAGTATTGAGTCGCTTGCAGAGACTGCTCCATGGGTAGCAGCATGATTTGTAATACCTCTTGGAGAACCGGTGCTTGATCCAGCTCCGGAAATCGGTTGGGATATTTATATTGGTCTAATAGGACTTTAAAGGGTCCATCATTTTTTGCAATCCATGCTTGAGCAATAGCATCATCTGCACTACCCCACCCATCAGGATCAGATTGCGAGATTGCCCAATGCATGATGTCCAAGCTTTGATCTAGAACTAAGCCATCCATGCAAAGTACGGGAACAGTTCCTTTGGGAGAGGCCAGCAACATCGATTGAGGCTTATTGCGTAACTCGATTTCTCGATGTTCAACCTCAATGCCTGCGTATTTCAAGGCCATACGAGCGCGCATTGCGTAAGGGCATCTGCGATAGGAGTACAAAATCATTGGATTACGCTCATCAAAACCGAATCTGGTCACTTTAAATCATCTCGAATGTCTCAGAGAAGATTTTCTGAAAATTGAAGCATACGGTCCAGGATTGAGTAGAATATTTTTCTATTCAATCAAAAGGATGCGCTAATGTTGGCACCAAAAAAACGGGGGATTCCCTCTCAATTACTAGCGGGGTTACTGGTTACCGCACTTAGCTTGCCTGCAGTGGTTCCTGTTGCTTATGCCCAAGGCGGCAGTCAAACACAGGCAAACAAGCAATCTCAAGCTCAATTAGAGGCGCTCGTTGCTCCAATTGCTTTATATCCAGATCCTTTGGTCTCACAAATTCTGATGGCATCAACATACCCCTTAGAGGTTTCTGAGGCCACTAATTGGTTACGTGCCAATAGCAATCTAAAAGGTAATGCCCTAAATACAGCATTGCAGCAACAGAATTGGGATGCGAGCGTGAAGTCTTTAGTGTCGTTCCCTCCAGTTTTAGAAATGATGGGCTCACAATTAAGCTGGACCCAAAATTTAGGTAATGCTGTATTAGCCCAGCAATCCGACACCATGAGTGCGATTCAAGCTTTGCGCGCTAAAGCAAAGAAGACTGGCGCATTGCAATCCAACTCTCAGCAAACTGTAACTTCCCAAGGAAGCGGCTCTTCTGAAACGATTGTGATTCAACCAGCTAATCCACAAGTGGTGTACGTACCTTCATATAACCCAACAGTGGTTTATGGTGCCTGGCCCTATCCAGCCTATCCACCAGTTGCCTACTATCCACCTAGCTATGTTGCTGGCACTGCCCTCCTTTCATTTGGAGTTGGCATGGCAGTGGGTGCCGCCTTATGGGGTGGATGCCATTGGGGTGGCGGCTATGGAGGCGGCTCGCTTACAGTAAATAACAATAACTTTAATAACTTCAACCGCAATACCAATAGCAATTGGTCCGGCAACAAGAATGGCACAAGCGATTGGAAGCCAGATCAGCAACGTCGCAATGCGAATGTTGGCGGTGGTGGCGCTAACCGCGATGCGGAACGCGATCAACTACGTCAGAACCTTCAAAAGAATGGCATCAGTAGCGATGATCGGGGCAACCCAGGTAATCGCGATGGCAACCGTGATGGCGATCGAAACCCAGGACAAAACGATCGCTCTGGTGATCGCAATCTAGGTGACCGCAACTCTGGCGCTCGCGATAGCAGCCCAAGCAATTTCAGAAATGATTCCAGCGGCTTTGGTGATGCCCGTGGCGCTAAATTTAATGGCGGTGGTGATCGCTTTGGTGGTGGCGGTGCCCGTGCAGGCGGAGAACATTTTGGCGGTGGCGGCTTTAGAGGCAGACGCTAATCAGCTAACCATAACAAACTTCATTTAAGACTAATACGAAAGAATCATCATGAAAAAGCAGATTTTATTAATGGCATTGACTAGCGCAGTTTTGGGATTCTCAACCGGCGCTCAAGCAGCCAATATGATTAGTACGCAAGAGCTTTTGCAGGACTGTAAAGGTACTAACGGCACCTTTATTACTTGCGAGATCTATGGTCAAGCCGTATACGACACCTACTTGGTTACACGCAACCCTAAGTCAGCTCCTGAATTCATTTGCGTAAAGCAGCCTGCACCAACTCGCAAAGAAGTAATTCAGGAATACGTCAAGTGGGCCGAAGCGAATATCAAGTACGCCACTGAGCCTGCGGCAGATACTATTTTGAGATTCTTAGCAGGCAAATTCCCGTGCGGAAAATAATCTGAAGATTGCATTCGCAAAAACAGTAAAGGCCACTTTCGAGTGGCCTTATTTTTTTACTATGTGCAGCAAAAGATCATTGCCCGCTACCTTATGACGTCTTTTTTGCCCTACAGGCATCTGAGCAATACTTCACTGACTCCCAGTTTTTTGCCCAGGACTTTCTCCAAGTCATCTCTTTTTTACAAACTGCACAAATCTTCGATGGCAGAAAGCTTTTATTGCCCTTAAATGATGTCTTTTCCATGATTTTTAAAGATCATTCAAGTGATTTAATATTTTCTGTGCATGCAGCGTAATTTCTTTTTGATCTTCGTCACTAATGCGCTTCAGATTCGCCGTCATAAGTCTTGTTCTTGGGCTGGCTTCAAATTGGTCTCGATGCTTGATTAAGAAATTCCAGTACAAAGTTGTGATGGGGCATGCATCTTCTCCATAACGAACCTCAGGCTTATATTTACAAGACCCACAATAGTTACTCATCCGCTTGATATAAGCGCCGCTGGCTATGTAAGGCTTACTTGTAAACCTACCGCCATTGGCAAATAAGGCCATACCTGCCGTATTGGGAAGTTCAACCCATTCAATCGCATCTACATAGATAGCCAGGTACCACTCACATACTTCCTGCGGCAGGATTTCTGCCAAAAGTGCAAAGTTGCCCGTCACCATTAAGCGCTGAATATGATGGGCATAGCCGTATTGCAGTGTTTGGCCTATGGCATCTTTCATGCAAGCCATTTGGGTCTGCCCATTCCAGTACCACTTTGGCAATGGGCGTTGATGCTGGTAGTAATTATCCTGCGCCATCTTTGGCATATCTAGGTAGTACATGCCGCGCACAAACTCGCGCCACCCTAATATCTGCCGAATGAAGCCTTCAATAGTTGAAAGAACTAGAGAATATTTTTTCCAAGCTATCAAAACTGCATCCACCACTTCGCGCGGATTAAGCAACTTCAGATTGAGTGCACTCGATAAAATGGAGTGCCATCCAAAAGGCGTATCAGTCCACATCGCGTCTTGATAAACGCCAAAGTTTCTTAAGCGATACTCAACAAAGTACCCCAAGGCTTGAACTGCTTGCTCCCTAGTAACGGGCCAATTAAATGCATCTAAAGAACCAGGGTGATCTGGGTAAGTCTTTTGAACCCAGTCCAGCACTTCTTGTGTAATTACGTCGACTTCAAACGATGCCGGGGCATCGATGATGCCTGGACCCTTTTTTGGATAGGGCTTGCGGTTATCTTGATCAAAGTTCCACTGCCCACCCTCGGGATTACCTTCTCGGTCCACCAATATATTGTGCCGCTTACGCATCAAGCGATAGAAGTACTCCAGCCTGAACTCTTTTTTATTTGCTGCCCACTCTACAAATTCTTGGCGGGAACAATAAAAATGCTCATCCTCCCGCATTTCTAATTCAATACCAAGATCTTTTGCTAATACCTCGAGTGCCTGCTTGAGGCGCCATTCGCCTGGCTCAATACAAACCAAACGCTTCACTTTATTTTTGAGGATTTGCTCTTTCAGAACCTCAACGATCGGCAGTGGCGAACTTTTTATATAAGTCAGCGGATAACCCTGCTTTTCAAGCTCAACTGCAAAATGACGCATTGCAGATAGAAATAAGGCAATTTTGGCTTTATGCGCCCAAACATACTGAGCTTCATTGGCCGACTCAATCATGATGATTTGATCTGCCTTGGGATCAATGTCTCGCAAAGCAGAGCTCTGTATATCAAGCTGATCACCCAGAATCAGAATGAGGCGCTCAGGATGCTTCATTTATTCTTATATTGAGTTGGGCAGTAAGCCCGAGTGACATCTTCACTACGCAAAGCGCTATGTTTAGTTGCTCGTCCGGTCACTCGTTTACGCCAGAGCTCAAATGAGCCGCGCTTCAGCTCTTTACGCATGATGGCGATCACCTGGGGCTCACCCAGACCAAAGCTTTTCTCAATGGCATCAAATGGCGTACGGTCCTCCCAAGCCATTTCTATAAGGCGAGATAAGTCGGGTTCGGAGAGGGTTACGGATTTTGGCACCCAGCAAGTTTAAGACTTATTTACTAAACTAGCTTGAGCCCATGACATTGTTCTGCAACACAGCCAAACTCCTCACATGATTGGAAAAATTCGTCAAAAACTGATTGCCCAGGAGGTGCCGGCTATACAAAAGCCGGTAGAAATCATTTGCCCCATCTGCGATCGCCCCATTCCGGCGTCACAGAGGGATGCCCACCACCTCATTCCCAAATCCAAGGGCGGCAAAACTACGGAATACCTGCATCGAATTTGCCATAAACAAATACATGCTTTGTTTACTGAAACTGAACTTGCCCAGCAATATCATCATGCTCAGGCACTAAAAGAACATCCAGAGATGAAGAAATTTATTCACTGGGTAGAGAGTAAACCGAATTCATTTTATGAAAAGACTCGGAAAAGTGGTCGCCTTAAATCTAACAAATAAATATTGCACTCCTTCTGTGCAAGCTATTACCTTGCAGTAGATAGTTCACCCCTATTTTGGTGCATGTGATTTAGAAACTGTGCAATTTGAAAAATCGTTCTAACTCTTATTACTTAATATGAGTCATGCGCATCAAAATTACAAAGAGTCTGGTATTGCCAGCTCAAATGCTCGAGACTGAAAGTATTCCTGAAGCACTGTTTCCGGAAGGGGACTATCTTGCCAACCTCACACCAGAGGGAAAAATTGAGGTCATCAATACCAGGAAAATTAAGGCGCTCTTTTCGTTCTCACAATTTAGAGACAGAATATCTCTGGGGGAATTTATTGTGGTGGAAGCTTAAAAAAGATCTTAGTGAGCTAAGTCCAAGCTTTCTACTACCGCAGTAAGGGCTGCTACAGATGTAAATGCCTCTGTACTTACTCCCTTTAAGTCCGCGTCTTCCCAATTGAATTCTAAAGAGAAGTGAGCAGACTCCACAATCAACTCGTAACTGGCAGAAGGCTTAGCTGAAGCCTCTTTTGGCTCTTCGCTGACTGGCACCCTTAAAGATTCAATGGCGGCTATTAAAGTGCTAACCTCATTGCCAGACAGCTCTCTTGAACGCAGTACATCGTCCGTTCGCTTAATGGAAATCTTAGAGACCTCATCAATCGTTACTTCATATTGATTCAGACCAAGATCCATCCATACAGTGAGCTCAAGAGCAATTGGGTATGTTTTCATCAATCCACCTCATTAATATGGGTTTCATCAAAATGCGTTGGGTGGCAATCGATACGAAACGCTCGCATCACGACCCTCTTTATCAGGCTCAAGCCATGAAACGATCTTACACCTACATTTTGTGATTGGCGAGGCCTTAAGAAGGATCTGCCTTACCCTCTAATTCACCTTCCCATTTGGAAATTACGGCTGTAGCCAAACCATTACCTAAAACATTGGTTGCAGAACGCGCCATATCCAAGAAATGATCAACCCCAAGGATCAATAAAACCCCAGCTTCAGGCAAGTTAAATTGCGATAAGGTTGCAGCAATTACCACCAAAGAAGCACGTGGTACACCCGCAATACCTTTGGAAGTAATCATCAATACCAGCAACATTAGAAGCTGTTGACTTAACTCCATTTCAACGCCGTAAACCTGTGCAATAAAAATTGCGGCAAAAGTGCAATACATCATCGAGCCATCCAAGTTAAATGAATAACCCACGGGCAATACAAATGAGGCAATCTTATTTTTACAACCAAAGCGTTCTACCCTTTCTAAGGTCATGGGGTACGCAGCTTCAGAGCTCGCCGTTGTAAATGCTAATAATGCTGGCTCACGCAACATTTTTACCAATTGCAAGGTACGATTTTTCAGAACTAGGGAGCTAATCAAAATAATGACTATCCAAAGCGCAAATATAGAGGCATAAAAGCTCAACATGAACTTGCCGTAGGTCATCAGTATCCCAACGCCATTCTCAGCAATTACCGATGAGACAGCTGAGAATACCGCTACAGGAGCAAGCTTCATCACTGCCGTTGTAATCTTGAGCATGATGTGCGAGAGCATATCGAGGTTGCGAATAAATTCATCTGCACGCGACCCCATACCAGCAGCGCCCACACCAAAGAAGACGGCAAATACAACAATTTGCAGGATCTCATTTTTTGCCATTGCATCAAAGATGCTTACAGGAAAAATATGTCGCACAAATTCAGGAAGATTGAGGCTACTTTTATTCAAGCCAGTATTAGCAGCAATCTCCGGCAGAGTTAACTCCACCCCAACGCCTGGTTGCAAAATATTCACCATTACCAGGCCGAGCAACAGAGATACCAAAGACATAGAGATAAACCATGCAAAGGTTTTTAAACCCACTCGACCAATTGTTGAGGCATCACCCATCTTGGCAATACCAACAACTAGCGTTGCAAATACCAATGGCGCAATGATCATTTTGATCAAGCGCAAGAATACGTCCGTCAAGATGGAGATATAGGTTACATATTGGACGGGGAAAGCTGTTCCAGACCCATACAGGTTTACCAAATAACCTGCCAGCACACCCAAGACCATCGCCCCTAAAATGAAGTTGGTTAGCTTTTTGGAATTCATGAGTGACCTAATAAATAGAATGTATTGGGAGATTCTACTCAGTTCCGCACCACCCCTAGTGAAAGTGCCGATAGGTTTTATCTGGGCTTTAGTTAGACTGAGCCATTCACCTATCTGAGTAAATAGAGGCAATATGATTTGGTTTAGCCTGGCAGTAGCCATCTTTCTGGGAGCCTTGTTTGCAAGTCCACCCCGCTCATTTTTAAAACCACCACTATGTTGGCTGGCTCCCGCCACCATTCTCTTCTTGGTGATCGCCTGGAATATTTCACCAAACCTCCCGGGCCAACCTGCTGGAAAGTTTTATGGATTGATCTTCCACTTTTATGGCGCCTCACTGCTAACAGCGATGTTTGGGCCAGCGATCGCTCTTACCATTTTATTTCCAGTGGCATTTCTGGGGGTCTATACAATACAGGGGAACTATGAAGCTGCATCACAGCACTATTTAATGGTGTGCGTACTGCCCACGCTATTTGCTTATCTATCTATACAAATTATTCAACGATTCATACCAAAGCACTTATTTGTTCTGATTCTTGGCAATGGTTATGTAGCTGCTTTTATGAGCGTGATTCTATCGGGAACCCTCCTGCTAGTTATCAGGTTGGTAATGGGTGAAGCAAATCAGCTAGATTTCGAGGGATGGTTCTTAGGCCTCATTATTATTGCGTTTATGGAAGGCTCTTTATCCGGAATGCTTTTGGCGATCATGTTAATTTTCAGACCACACTGGGTGTCAACCTACAACGAAGAAGCTTATATGAGTCGATAATGATCGATTCAAATTCATTAAGAGAAAATTGATATGCTCCCTTGCATTGAACTAGAAACAAGTCCAAATCCAACTGCTGCTGTTATTTGGCTACACGGCCTTGGTGCTGATGGCAATGATTTCGTACCAATCATTCCAGAATTAAAACTCACGGGCTGCCCCGGAATTCGCTTTGTATTTCCTAGCGCGCCCAGCATGCCTGTCACTGTGAATGGCGGCTATGTAATGCCTGCCTGGTATGACATCATTGGCCGAAACCTCATGGATCAAGAAGATGCGGCTGGTATACAGAAGTCAGCAGCTGCAATTATTGAGCTTATTGAAAAAGAGGCTAGTCGCGGAATTGCATACGAAAAAATCGTGCTAGCAGGCTTTTCACAAGGCTGCGCAATGGCATTACATATTGGCCTGCGTTTTCCACATAAGCTTGCAGGCATTATTGCGTTATCGGGATACCTACCTCTAGCGATGAGTGCCAACATTGAAAAACATTCTGCAAACTCCGCTACCCCCATCTTTATGGCGCATGGAACTTATGATCAAGTGGTTACTCTGGATCGGGCACAAGCATCATATGCCCTGCTTGAATCCATGGGCTATCAAGTGGATTTGAATGAATATCCAATGGAGCACTCAGTGAATCACGAAGAGCTGATGGATATCTCACGCTTTTTACAGAGGGTACTGATAGCTTGATAATCCCATTAGCGCTTAACTCATTAATGTAAAAATCAAAATAGAAAGGGCTCATTAGGAACCCCTTTTGTTTGACAGCACTCTGATTAAAGTTTTTTATTGAAGCTGTATTGTGAAAATGCTTGTTCAGCCACATTAAACCACTGGGCTTCCATATTCCTAAAGGCGCGATAGTCCTCAAAAATCTTTTTAAATTGTGGATTCTTGGCAGATTCTTCCGCATAGGTTTCTTGGCTAGCCTTAAAGCAAGCATCCAAGATCGTAGTGTTGAACTTACGCAGTACCGCACCATTTTGCAAAAGGCGTTGTAATGCTGGCGGGTTTAGCGCGTCATACTTGGCGCACATATCGGTATGCGCCTCAAAACAGGCTGCTTCCCATGCCGCTTGGTATGAAGGTGGTAATGAATCCCACTGCTTCTTATTAACTAAGAAAGATAATCCTGCGGCGCCTTCCCAAAACGCAGGGTAATAATAATTTTTAGCTACTTTAGCTAGACCCAACTTCTCATCATCGTATGGGCCAACAAATTCTGCAGCATCAATCGTGCCTTTTTCTAAGGCCGAATAGATCTCACCAGCAGGTAGCTGCTGTGGAACAACACCTAGCTTTGCAAGTACTTGCCCTGCAAAGCCTGCGATACGGAATTTCAGACCCTTTAAATCCTCTGGAGATTTAATCTCTTTACGAAACCATCCGCCCATTTGCGTACCAGTCTGTCCGCCTAGGAAATTGACGATGTTGTAACTTGCATAGAGCTCACGCATTAACTTCATACCATTGCCATGGAGCATCCAAGCAGCCTGCTGTCTGGCTGTCATGCCAAATGGAGCGGCAGTATCAAAGATGAAAGCGCTGTTTTTACCTAAGTAGTAATAGCTCGCAGTATGTCCACACTCTACCGTGCCGTTTTGAACCGCATCCAATACTTGCAAGGCTGGAACCACTTCACCCGCTGCAAATACTTTTACATTAAATTTTCCATCAGTTGCCTTACGTAATACACTTGCAAAGACTTCAGGTGTACCAAACAAGGTATCTAATGATTTAGGAAAGCTGGACACCAGACGCCAATTTAAAGTTGGTAAGTTTTGCGCAAGTGCCGGTGTAGCTAGAGCTGCAGCGCCAGCGCCAATAGTTGCTTTCTTTAAAAATGAACGTCTTTGCATTACTGTCTCCCTCTTAAAAAATCATGAGTTTGTGTATAGATTTTGTTTAGTAACTGTCTTCAGCTCTTTAATTATTTTCCACCAACTGTCATTGAGCCCAACAAAATTGATCCTGTTTCTTTGGTCCCGCGGATCAACGTATCGCTTCCTATGAGCTGAATATCCATCAGCATGTCGCGCAAATTACCAGCAATAGTGACCTCTTCGACAGGATATTGGATCTCACCGTTTTCAACCCAATAACCAAATGCGCCACGTGAATAATCGCCCGTCACATAATTAACGCCCTGGCCCATTAACTCTGTAACCAATAGACCCGTGCCCATTTCTTTTAATAAGGCAGGTAAACCACCCTTAGGCGTTTTCTTACTATGCAAAGTGAGATGGTGAGAGCCACCCGCATTGCCGGTAGTCTTCATGCCTAATTTACGCGCTGAATAGGTTGATAAAAAATAGCCCTCCAGTATTCCTTTGTCTACCACCGTACGAGCAGATGTTTTTACACCCTCTTCATCAAATGGCGCACTGCCAGTCATTGACTTTAAGTGTGGGTCTTCAAACAAACTGACATGCTTTGGTAAAACCTGCTTACCTAAGCTATCGAGCAAAAAGCTAGAGCGACGATATAAGGCACCTCCTGAAACCGCTTGTACCAAGCCGCCCAATATGCCCGCAGCCAAAGGGGCCTCAAAGATCACAGGGCAACGTCGAGTACTCAATGATCTTGCCTTGAGACGAGACAAAGCTCGCTGAGCCGCATATCGCCCAATCGCAGCAGGATCGGCCAACTCCTCAGGAATGCGTGAACTTGAATACCAATCATCGCGCTGCATATGCGCTTTCTTACCGCCTGAACTTGCAATCGGAGCACAGGAAATATAGTGGCGAGAAAATGGATAGCCGCCCATAAAGCCGAGAGACGTCCCCATCATGAAATGGGCATGATGTGCTGATACAGATGCGCCATCACTATTTTGAATTTGTTTACTCACGGCAAATGCTGCACCTTCGGCACTACGCGCGATTTCTACAGCAGCAGCTGCATCGATATTCCACGGATGAAACAAATCTAAATCCAGTGGATGCTTTTCTAGTAACCCAGCCTCTGCTGGGCCAGCACATACATCTGCAGCCGTATGTTGAGCAATATGAAACGCAGCATCTACCGTTGCCTTGAGAGACTCTTTAGAAAAGTCACTAGTACTAGCATTGCCACGGTGGTGGCCCAAAAATAATGTAACGCCCACTTGCTTGTCTAGGCTTTGCTCGATGGTCTCAACTTCGCCCTTGCGAACGGTGACGGATAGACCCTGCCCTTCCGAAACCTCAGCTACGGCGTCTGAGGCTCCCCTTCTTTTGGCCTCTTTGAGCATGAAATCGATGATTTCTTGAAACTGATTCGATGTGTATGTAAACATACCCTAATAATAGCTAGAATAGAAACATGAAGCATACCGAAGCCCTAAAACGAAATAGCCCAAATGAGGTCAAAATTGGCCTCATTTCCATCTCGGATCGCGCCAGTAAGGGCGTCTATCAAGACGAAGGCATCCCCGCACTGCAAGCCTGGCTCATGAAAGCAATCAGTAACCCCTGCGCCTTTCATGAACGCTTGATTGCCGATGAATCAGAGGTTATTACTGAGACCATTGTTGAACTAGTAGATGAACTAGGCTGCGACTTAGTCCTCACCACAGGCGGCACAGGACCCTCAAGAAGAGATGTCACCCCTGAGGCTACCCGTGATGCCGGAACCCGTGAAATGCCTGGTTTTGGCGAACAAATGCGTCAAATTAGCCTGAACTTTGTCCCTACCGCAATTCTGTCTCGACAAACCGCTGTTCTTAGGGAGATCGATGGTCATGCTGCGCTGGTCATTAACTTGCCTGGACAACCCAAGGCTATTGCGGAGACACTTGAAGGCCTCAAAGATGAAAACGGCAAATCGATCGTTCCCGGCATCTTTGCTGCCGTACCCTACTGCATCGATTTAATTGGTGGCCCGTATATTGAAACCGATGAATCAGTGATTAAGGTCTTTAGACCCAAGAGTGCGATTAAAAAGTAATCTAAAAAATAGTTGCCTGTTAGTAAATGAAAAGGTCCGCAATGCGGACCTTTTTCTTGTGCAGTACTTATTCAATCACTGCGGCAAGGGTACGATAAATTTCTCACGATAGTATTTGAGTTCCTCGATAGACTCCTCGATATCAGCCAAGGCTGTGTGAGCCTGCTTCTTGGTAAAGCCTTTGACCAACTCGGGGTGCCAACGTTTGCATAGCTCTTTTAAGGTAGAGACATCGATGTTTCGATAATGAAAGTAAGCCTCTAACTTAGGCATGTACTTAGCCATAAAGCGTCTGTCTTGACCAATCGTGTTGCCACACATCGGCGCAATACCTGCCTTAATGTATTTTTTCAGAAATGCAATGCATTCAGCTTCGACGGTAGCCTCATCCAAGGTGGATGCCTTCACTTTATCAATCAAGCCTGAACGCCCATGAGTTCCCTTATTCCAGGCATCCATCGCATCCAAGACAGCATCCTCTTGATGCACAACCCAGACAGGCGCTGTAGCAATAGTATTCAAATGGGCGTCCGTGACGATGATGGCAATCTCCAAAATCCGCTCGGTTTCGGGGTTTAAACCCGACATCTCCATATCCACCCAAATAAGGTGCTCATTGGCTGGTGCCGCCTTAACTGCCGGTGTTGCTGTTGTGTTAGTTTGCTCGCTCATATCTATAATGATCTCATGACATTCACAATTGTTTTTCTAATCGCCTTTATTGCTAGTTTTGGCTTACGCCACTGGCTGTCCCAACGTCAAATTCGCTATGTGGCAAAGCATCGCGATGCCGTACCCGCTGAATTCGCTGAAAAAGTGACTTTAGCCGAGCATCAGAAAGCGGCTGACTACACTATCGCCAAATTACGCCTTGGCATTATAGAAAATGGCGTCAGCGCCATCATTTTAATTGGCTTCACCTTATTGGGTGGCTTGCAGATATTGAATATGGCTTTACTGCAACTTCTCGGCGAAGGCATTCCCCAGCAAATGGCCCTGCTTGTTTCAATTGTGCTTATTTCTGGAGTGCTCGATATTCCATTCTCTTGGTACAAGCAATTCCATCTAGAAGAACGCTTTGGCTTTAATCGGATGACCAAAAAACTATTCTTCTCAGATATGTTTAAAGGGATCTCAGTAGGTAGCGCGATTGGCGTGCCACTACTCTGGGTGATTTTGTCCTTGATGGAAAAAGCAGGAGATTTATGGTGGTTATGGGCATGGGCAGTATTAACAGTCTTTAGCTTGCTGATGCAGTGGGTTTTCCCAACCTTTATCGCCCCACTCTTTAATAAATTCCAAGCCCTAGATGAAGGCCCATTAAAAACCCAGATTGAAGCGCTTCTCAAACGTTGCGACTTTGCCAGCCAAGGTCTATTTGTTATGGATGGCAGTAAGCGTAGCGCTCATGGCAATGCATTTTTTGCTGGCATGGGTAAAGCTAAACGCATTGTATTTTTTGACACCCTTATTGAGAAACTCAATCCAGGCGAAGTAGAGGCGGTACTTGCACACGAGCTTGGTCATTACAAATGCAACCATATTCGTAAGCGCCTCTTGGTTTCCTTTGCGTTGAGCTTTGCCATGTTTGCTCTCTTAGGCTGGATTAGCACTAAGGTTTGGTTCTATACAGACTTGGGCGTAATGCCTAACCTCAATGGCTATAACGGTGGACTTGCATTGGCACTATTTATGCTGGTATCGCCAGTATTTAGTTTCTTCTTCACACCACTCTCTAGCTTGGCATCACGCAAACATGAGTACGAGGCTGATGGCTTTGCTGCTGAAAAATCTTCCGCAAAAGATTTGGTTACTGCCCTAGTGAAGTTGTACCAAGACAATGCGTCGACTCTCACGCCAGATCCAATCTATACGGCTTTTTATAGCTCTCATCCGCCTGCGCCATTACGCATCGCTAACTTACAGCGGTTTAGCTCATAAGGATGGAACAGTTTCATGCGCTACTCATTGCCTCCTACGGAAGGCATTATTTAGCGCAGCGTTTAACTGCAGATGCTAATGGCTGCGAGTCACCCAGTGGTCCACTGATTCAAGTAAGCACACCCGCCAAGCAACACATCGGCGCCGTGGGTGATCGCATGTTGCTTGAAATGACTTCTGCAGATCAGGCGCGCATTATTCAAATTGAGCCTCGAGAGAATCTTCTCTATCGCTCAGATGCATTTAAGAGCAAGCTCATTGCTTCAAACGTAGATCAAATCCTAGTAGTGCTCGCAACACAGCCGGCTTTCTCACCAGACCTTTTAGGCAGAGCGGTAGTAGCCGCAGAAGCCAACCAAATTGGTCTACATATCCTGCTTAATAAATGCGATCTCAAAGATAACCTGGAGCATGCTCGAAAAATCATCGCGCCTTATGCGCGCATGGGCTATCAGGTGAGTGAAGTCTCCGCCAAATTTGATCCAGCCTCGATTGACTCCCTACGTACAGCCTTGCAAGGCAAGGTTTCTGTTTTTGTTGGTCAATCAGGTATGGGTAAATCTAGCTTGCTCAATGCCTGGATACCCAACGCCGCAGCGCTGACTCAAGAGTATTCAGTCCGTCTAGATACCGGCAAACACACCACCACTGCATGCCGTTACTTTGAACTGCCTGAAGCCTGGGGCAGAGATGAAACCGGCAAGCTAGGTGCGTTGATTGATTCACCAGGTTTTCAAGAGTTTGGTTTAGCTCACATGTCTGTAAGCGAACTTCAGCATGCCTTCAGAGAATTTAAAGACCTACTTGGTAAGTGTCGCTTTCATAATTGCGCGCATTTATCTGAGCCAGACTGTGCGGTGCGAGAAGCGGTAGACAGAAACGAAATAGCGCCAGAAAGACTGGCGCTATTTAGACAATTACACTCCGACTCAAAAACGGCGGATGTACAAATTCAGGGAATTAGCCAAGCCAAAGAGCGATGGTCAGCATTAGCAACAAAGCCATCCAAGCGATAACGAGACGCCATACCAATCCCACTGCTGAGCGCATGGTGCGCTCAGTAGGTTCAAGACCTACCTCGTATACAACTGGCTCACCAGCTTCTGCCATACGCAATGCTTCATCGCTATCAGGCTCACTCATTGGCTCACCTAAGCGAACACCTAGAGCGCCACTACCTGCAGCCAAGATTACTGCTGATAAAGAATCAGACCATTTTTGTGTCAGGTAACGCCAACCATAAACAGCACCTTCGAAGTTACCAACAATCGCAAAGCCCATGGCGGTAATGCGTGCAGGAACCCAATCCAAGACGTAGAAGAAATGACGTGCAGCTTCACTTAGATTGAAGTCGCCGCGCTCAGACCAACGTTGCGCAGCAATGTCTGCCAAGCGATAGAGCACAACACCCGCAGGGCCCATTGGCATCATGAACCAGAACAACACACCAAAGACATGATGATGTGATCCGATAATGGCACGCTCAAGCGCCAAAGAAATCACTTCAGTCTCAGTCAAGTTGGAAGTATCTAGCTCAGGGCCGTACCACTCACCCAAGGCAGCACGAGCTCCAGGCAAGTCATGCGTTTCAATCGCTTCATGCACAGCAGTAAATGAATGGCTGAACTGACGAAAGCCAAAAAACAAATACGCGATGACGATGTTCCAAATAAATCCAAGGATGGGGTAAGTCACCATGCAAACGACATACACCATGAACACTAGGAAGGTTGGCAAGATGAAGGCAACCAAACAGGCCATACGCGCGCCTACAGGGCTTGCACCTTCTTCAGTCTTGCCACCGAATTCAGCGGCAACCCAATCTAACCAGCGGGCGCAAACACGCGCAATCCAATGGCTTGAAGTTACTGGGCGATATTGCTCAGCAATGAGGGCGAAGAGAATAGAAAAGAAAGTCATACTTTTAATAAATGATAAAGGTTACGCAACATTCCCGCAGTGGCACCCCAAATAAAGCGGTTCTCATAAGGCATCGAATAAAAACGTCGTCCGCCCTGCTCACTTTGCCACAGTCTAACCTGATGGTTAGCAGGATCAAGTAAAAAACTCAGGGGTACTTCAAATACATCCGCTACTTCAAACTCATCTAAGACATATTCTGCCTGAGCCTGAACCAATCCCACTACTGGCGTCACGCTATAGCCAGATACCGTTAAATACTGAGGCATGTGGCCAATAATCTCAACTCTCTTGGGATCCAGTCCAATTTCTTCCTGACTCTCCCGTAAAGCAGTGTCATTTGGACTTTGATCCTCGGGATCCATGCGACCCCCTGGAAAGCTAATTTGCCCTGCGTGATCGCGCAAATGATTGGTTCTTTGCGTCAGCAGCACTGACAATCCCTCCTCTTTTAATACAAGAGGAATGAGTACGGCAGCTTTAGTCACTTTTCCGGCAGACTCACGTTTGGCAATAATATCTGCCGCAATCACATGACGGTTTTCATCGGTAATCTCTGGCTGCCACTCTGGTGGAGATTGCAAACGCAGCTTTAAACCGGCTGGCTCAAGGAATTCTTTTGCCACCTTTTTTTCATGTGCGCATGTCTCATAAATCGGAACTGCTTGTGCATCAAATCCTGGAGGTGCGGCAACATTGATTGCGTAGTCTTCAGGGCTTGGTGTCTTGGGCATATTCATATTCTAAGGCAACAAAAAAGGCGACCGAGGCCGCCTTTTTTACTTCAAGCCGACATTTATTCTGCGGCTGGAGCTGCTGCTGCAGTCTTACGCGCAGGCAACTTCTCTTTAATACGTGCAGACTTACCTGAACGATCGCGCAAGTAGTACAACTTCGCACGACGTACATCACCGCGACGCTTCACTTCAATACCAGCGATCAATGGTGAGTAAGTTTGAAATGTACGCTCTACACCTTCGCCAGATGAAATCTTACGAACGATAAAGCTGGAATTGAGTCCGCGATTGCGCTTAGCAATCACAACGCCTTCAAAGGCCTGGGCACGCTTACGTGTACCCTCAACTACGTTTACGCTAACAACTACTGTGTCGCCAGGAGCAAAGCTTGGCAATACTTTGTTAGCACTTAAGCGAGCAATTTCTTCTTGCTCAATTTTTTCAATTAAATTCATTTTTAATCCTTAAACATCGTATTAGCGTTTAATCCCGAGATATAAATCAACGGACCTAATAGAGGATGCAGTTAAAACAATTTCACTAAACCAAAAACTAAACTACCTATTCACTACTGAACACTAAAAGCATTTACAGAGAGCGAAGAAATTGTTCATCTTCTCGGGTTAGCAACCCTTTGGCTCTAGCCGATTCAATTAAGTCCGGCCTTAACCTCAACGTCAGCTCTAAAGACTTCTGCCGACGCCAATCCGCTATTTTAGCGTGATGTCCGCCCAAAAGCACGTCCGGAACGGATAAATTTTCATATATTTCAGGGCGGGTGTAGTGCGGATAATCCAAAAGGCCGTTCATAAAGCTATCCTGGGTGGCTGATTCGCCATCTCCAAGGGCCCCTGGAATAAGCCTGATTACCGCATCCATCATGGCCATAGCGGGGATTTCACCCCCAGAAAGCACAAAATCGCCAATAGACAGCTGCAAATCCACGTTTCGATCGACAAAACGTTGGTCTACAGCCTCATATCGACCACAAATGAAGCTTAAATTGCCGTAATTGAGGATATCTGTCGCTATCTTCTGAGAAAAGCGCTCACCTTGGGGCGCCAACAAGCAGATTGGTCCACTTTTAATCCCTGCCACCTCATGGGATGCCTTGATTCCGGCAACGGTATCTTCCAATGGCTTTGCCATCATGACCATTCCTGGGCCTCCGCCATAGGCACGATCATCTACGGTTTTACGAGGGTCAGAACAAAAATCTCGAGGGTTCCATAAATGGACACTGGCCAAAGATTGTTCGCATGCGCGCCCAGTAATACCCCACTGCGTTAAAGCAGAGAACATTTCCGGAAATAAGGTCACAACATCAAAGCGCATATCTATCTCGAATTATCTTTGAGCTTTATTGCCAGTCAGATTGCCAGTCAAGCGTAATCAGTTTGTTTGGCAGGTCAACGTTTTGCACTACTTCTTTTACAAACGGCACCAAATATTTGATTGTCTTTGTTTGTGCATCGCCAATTGCGATCACACCATGCGCACCATTCTCAGTGACATCAATCACTTCACCAAGAGTTTCATTTTGCAAATTGATGGCGTTACATCCAATGAGGTCTACCCAGTAATAGGAATCACTCTCAGCCTTTGGAAAGGCATCGCGCGCAACTAATATTCTGGCACCCTTTAATGCAAGCGCTTGATCGCGATCGCTGACGCCGTCAAGAGCCATCACCACATTGCCACTGTGCATCTTGGCACTCTTTACTTTGTATTGCGTCAATGAACCCTGCTCTACAGACGCAGAAACGCCAGCATCCCTACGCGGGATCAGAGATAACCAAACCGATTTAGAAGAAAGAAGTGCTACAGGTTCTGAAGAGTGAGGCCTAACCTTCACTTGACCCTGTAAACCTTGTGCCTCAGATATGGCACCAAGCTCAATCAAATCATTTAGGGAAGGCGTGCTCATTTGTAAGACACCTTATTTTCCCAAAATAGAACTACTAGAAATTCTGCCACTAAAAGCTTCATCACTTCGACGAAGCTTTTAGTAATCGAATATTAAACAGCTGGATTGTTTTTGATCAAACGCACTACTGTTGGAGAGATTTGCGCACCAACACCAGTCCAGTAAGTCAAACGGTCTTGAGCAATACGCATTGCTTGCTCAGTTGCCGCTGCTTGTGGGTTGAAATAACCAATACGCTCGATAAAGTTCGAGTCACGACGGTTGCGCTTATCAGTAGCAACGATGCTGTAAAAAGGGCGCTTCTTAGAACCGCCGCGTGCCAGTCGAATGACGACCATACTTATTCCTTAAAATCTAAAATGAAAACAGGTTGATTACAACCCAATGAAATTTCTACAAAAAATCTTGGGCTCCAGCTCACCAAATACAGATACGGTAGAGCGGAAAACCTCATATTCTAGACGAAAACCCCTACTTCTTCCACCTATTTAAGCAGGCTAGCCAGTAGAATAGAATGTAGCCAGATGTAAAAAGTATATTAAAAACAATAACTTAGAAAAATATGACCCTTAAATCCAGCGTTTCAGCCGCCTTTAGAAGCCAAATAAATAGGCTATTTCTGGCGCTTTCTTGCTTAGGTCTTGGTCTTTTGGTTGGTTGCGCTAACGTTATCCCACCTTGTGGCGCCAAAATCAGCCCACCGAGCAGTGAGCTCAAAAACACCAAATGGGAGCTCACCCGCTGGAACTTGCCCCCAAACAATAATGGTGAGGTTCGCGCCCGCCAGATCCCCCAAGGTGACGCTAGCAATCCCATCCAAATCATTTTTGACGTCAATGGCCAGCGCCTTAGTGGTTCAACAGGATGCAACCGCTTTACTGCAACGATCGATGAAGATGCGCGTGGCTTCTCTCTCAAGAAAATTGCCAGCACCAAAATGGCTTGTAGTCCGCAACGCATGGAACTAGAAAATGATTTTCTCTATCAGCTAAACGACTATCGCAGCATCGTGCGTAATGGCGATCAACTACTCATGATTGGCGCGGATCGCGAAGTATTAAGTTTTACTCAAAAACCAAATAAATAAACATCGGCAACTCTACAGAAATACTTATGAAAAAATCCAAACTCCTATTTTGTGCACTGGGATTTCTCCTTCCTGGAAGCGGTCTCAACTGCTTTTATCTACAGGGGCTCAAATCCTTTTGGGCATGGGTGCAGTTATTTGCCTTAATTGGTGGTGTGGCGGGTTGGGTTATTTTAAAAGGTGCACATTTTCATTCTGCGCCAGGATGGGTACTTGTGACTTTTGGATTTATTGCGATTGAAGCAAGTTGGTTGACGACGATTGCTTTCGGTCTGCGCTTAGATGAAAAGTGGGATGCTCAATTTAACCCAGGCATTGAAGAGCATCGTCGCAGCCGCTCTGGCTGGCCCGTGATCTTGACTGTGATTTTCTCTTTAGTTTTTGGTGCTGGTGTGATGATGACTTTTTTAGCAGTCTCATTCGAGCAATTCTTTATCTCTCAAATCCATGAAGCAAAAAAGCTATCCCAGTAATTGCGGATAGCCTTTCTTTTGCAAGAGCCGCTCTTTGGAGCGGTTTTTTTATTCTCTTTTAAGACTCTCTAGAACTGCTCCACTTCTAAAGCATTAGTAGAGTGTCCGCTTTCCACAATCGATGTGGCTAGGGCTTGCGCCTGAGGCATGAGGTTCTCTGCAAAGAAACGCGCTGTAGCAATTTTTGCATCATAGAAACTTGGATCTCCGTCACGCAAACGCTCAGCTGCTAAGAGTGCTCTAGCCATTTGCCAACCGCCCAACACTAAACCAGATAAGCGTAGGTAGGCAAAGCTGCCGGCGTAGACCGCTTTGATATCAGTCTTAGCATTTGCCACGATATAGGCTACAGCTTGCTCGAATGCAGCACGAGCTAAAGTAAGTTGCTTGAGCACCGCTTTAGCATCCGCTGAACCACTAGCAGCTAAATCTTTTTCTGTAGCAGCAATTCTTTGGGAAAGTTCTTTTGCAATAGCGCCGCCATCACGTACGGTTTTTCTGCCGACCAAGTCATTCGCCTGAATGGCAGTGGTGCCCTCATAAATCGTCAAGATGCGGGCATCGCGATAATGCTGGGCAGCGCCGGTCTCTTCAATAAAGCCCATACCGCCATGAACCTGAACGCCTAAGCTGGCAACCTCAATCGACATCTCTGTAGAGAAGCCCTTAACGATCGGTACTAAGAATTCATAAATAGCCTGGTTTGCTTTGCGTACAGCCTCATCAGGCGCTGCGTGCTGCGCGTCATAGGCAGAAGCAGCGTAATAAGCTAAGGCGCGTGATGCTTCTGTGTAAGCACGCATTGTCATCAACATACGCTTCACATCAGGTTGATGAATAATCGCTACAGGGCCAGGAGAGCCAGCTAAGTCGCGGCTTTGAACACGGTCTTTTGCGTATTGAACAGCCTTTTGATAAGCGCGCTCTGCTACTGCAACACCTTGCATACCTACTGCAAAGCGAGCTGCATTCATCATGACAAACATATATTCCAGGCCACGGTTTTCTTCACCAACCAAGTAGCCGATTGCGCCGCCATGATCTCCAAATTGCAGCACTGCAGTTGGGCTGGCCTTGATGCCAAGCTTATGCTCAATGGAAACACACTGCACATCATTGCGCTCACCTAATGAACCATCAGCATTAACTAAGAACTTAGGAACTACGAATAAAGAAATCCCCTTTACACCCTCAGGTGCATCAGGCGTTCTTGCAAGCACCAAATGGATAATGTTCTTAGCCATATCGTGCTCACCATAGGTGATGTAAATCTTGGTACCAAAAATCTTGTATGTACCATCACCCTCAGGTACAGCACGCGAACGCACCATCGATAAATCAGAGCCAGCCTGTGGCTCGGTGAGATTCATTGTTCCAGTCCACTCACCAGAAATCATTTTCGGAACGTATTGCTCCTGAAGTTCTGGGCTTGCCGCTGTTAACAAGGCTTCAATAGCCCCATCAGTCAGCAATGGGCAAAGGGCAAAAGAGAGATTGGCCGCATTGACCATTTCTAAACATGCAGTAGAAATCAGTTTTGGCAAGCCTTGGCCACCAAACTCTGCTGGATGAATAACACCTTGCCATCCTGCAGCAGCGTATTGCTCAAAGGCATTCTTGAAGCCAGGAGTAGTTGTGACAACACCATCTTTTAATGAGCTTGGATTTTGATCTCCAGTCCAGTTCAGGGGCGCAACAACATCTTGATTGAACTTAGCAGACTCTTCCAAAATGGCAGGCGCTAAATCCACATCTGCACCCGCTTCTGCATAAGAGGGATAGGCAACAACATCTGATAGCCCAGCTAGTTCATTCATTACAAACAACATATCTTTCACTGGGGCTACATATGGCATTACAACTCCTTTTAATTCAAATTGAATACTTCAATTATTTGACTAGCATTGCTGCCAGCCACTTATCCCAAAGCTTTTGTTAACTCAGGAACCGCGGTATTTAAATCTGCAACCAAACCATAATCTGCAACACCAAAGATCGGTGCTTCTGGATCTTTATTAATTGCGACGATGACTTTGGAGTCTTTCATACCAGCCAAGTGCTGGATGGCACCAGAGATACCTACAGCGATATAGAGCTGTGGAGCAACAATCTTGCCTGTCTGACCAACCTGATAGTCATTAGGTACATAGCCCGCGTCTACCGCAGCACGTGATGCGCCCAAAGCAGCGCCGAGCTTGTCAGCTAAAGGTGCGATGAGCTCTTGATACTTCTCGCCAGAGCCTAAGCCACGGCCACCAGATACGATGATCTTGGCAGCAGTCAATTCAGGGCGATCTGACTTGGTTAACTCGCGACCAACAAAAGAGGATTGAGCTTTACTGTCAGCGACTGCCGCTTTCTCAATAGCAGCAGAACCGCCAGTCGAGGCTACTGGATCAAAACCAGTAGTACGAACAGTGATCACTTTTACTGGGTCAGCAGATTGCACCGTTGCAATTGCATTACCAGCGTAAATTGGGCGCTCAAAAGTATCTGCTGACAGCACTTTAGTAATGTCAGATAGCTGAGCAACATCCAACTTAGCGGCAACTCTTGGCAAGACATTCTTACCGTTAGCAGTTGCTGGAGCCAAGATATGGCTATAGCCATTCGCAATTGAGAGAATCTGCGCAGCCAAAGGTTCGGCCAGTTGGTCAGCTAAATTAGCAGCATCGATTTGAATTACTTTGCGTACACCAGCAATTTGAGCTGCTGCAGCTGCGGCGGCATCAGCCCCGCTACCAGCAACCAGCACGTCTACCTCTGGAGAGCACTGCAAAGCAGCCGCTACTGCATTAAGCGTAGCTGCTTTTAAGGATTGATTGTCGTGTTCGGCAATAACAAGTGCGGCCATTTAGATCACCTTCGCTTCATTTTTGAGTTTTTCTACCAAGGCTACTACATCAGCAACCATCACGCCTGCGCTACGCTTAGGCGGCTCTTCAACTTTGATTGTTTTTAGACGTGGAGCAATATCTACACCTAGATCTTCAGGCTTCACAATATCGATTGTCTTTTTCTTGGCCTTCATAATGTTCGGCAATGTGACATAACGTGGTTCATTCAAACGCAAGTCAGTCGTAATCACTGCAGGCAATGTCAACGCAATAGTTTCTAAACCACCATCGACTTCACGAGTCACTGTAGCTTTGCCATCAGCAATAACTACTTTAGATGCAAAGGTTGCCTGTGGAATATCCATCAAACTTGCCAACATCTGACCAGTTTGATTGCTGTCATCATCAATTGCTTGTTTGCCAAGAATGATAATTTGCGCCTGTTCTTTATCAGAGAGCGCCTTGAGAATCTTTGCAACCGCTAAAGGTTGTAAGTCGGTATCAGGAGCAGTCTCAACCAAGATGGCGCGATCAGCACCAATAGCTAATGCGGTACGCAGAGTTTCTTGGCATTGGGTTGCACCAGCAGTCACTACAACCACTTCAGTCGCTACGCCCGCTTCTTTTAAACGCACCGCCTCTTCAACAGCGATTTCATCAAAGGGATTCATACTCATTTTGACGTTAGCAAGATCCACGCCAGAGTTATCTGATTTCACCCGAATTTTGACGTTGTAATCAACAACGCGTTTTACAGCTACTAAGATTTTCATTTGGAATTCTCAATAATGGTTAACGATCTATTTTATCCGCCCTGAAGAGCAATCTCTAGACATCAATAGCGGCGGCAGATCCAGCCTGCTTGCGCAACTCAAACTTCTGAATCTTGCCGGTCGATGTCTTAGGTAGCTCGCAGAACACAATCGCCCTAGGAACCTTGAAGCCAGCCAAATGCTGCTTGCAATGGGCAATGATCTCTTCCGGCGTTACTGTTGACCCCGGCTTAATCTCCAGGAAGGCGCAAGGGGTTTCGCCCCACTTTGGATCTGGTTTAGCAACCACGGCAGCAGCATTCACTGCAGGATGGCGATAGAGCACATCTTCCACCTCAACAGAAGAAATATTCTCCCCGCCAGAAATAATGATGTCTTTGCTACGGTCTTTCATCTTGACGTAACCATCAGGATTCATCACGGCTAAGTCACCCGAATGGAACCATCCACCCTCAAACGCTTCTTGAGTGGCCTTTTCATTCTTCAAGTAACCCTTCATGGCGATGTTGCCCTTGAACATAATCTCACCCATAGTTTCACCATCAGCGGGAACTGGTTTCATCGTTTCTGGATCTAGCACTGCAATTGCTTGCTGCATGTGATAGCGCACACCTTGACGAGCATTCAAACGAGCGCGCTCACCGATATCCAAATCATTCCATTCGTCTTGCTTGACGCAAACTGACGCCGGGCCATAAACCTCAGTCAAACCATAGACGTGAGTTAAGTCAAAGCCCAACTTTTCCATGCCCTCAATAATGGATGCAGGTGGCGCAGCGCCTGCAATCAAGCCTTTGACGCCCGCAGGCACACCAGCCTTCAGCTCATCAGGCGCATTGACCAAGAGGTTATGAACAATAGGAGCAGCACAATAGTGGGTCACGCCATGCTCCTTAATAGCTGCAAAAATATGCTGCGCATCCACACGACGCAAGCATACGTTTACACCAGCACGAGCAGCAATGGTCCATGGGAAACACCAGCCATTGCAATGGAACATCGGCAATGTCCACAAGTACACCGGATGCTTATTGATATCCCAGTCCAACACATTTGAAACGGCGTTGATGGAAGCACCGCGATGGTGATAAACAACTCCCTTAGGATTGCCAGTAGTACCAGAGGTGTAGTTCAAGCAAATTGCTTGCCATTCATCAGCGGGCACTTGCCATGCAAAACTAGGATCACCTTCAGACAGGAATTTTTCATAAGTCAGTTTGCCCAACTTCTCACCGGGCACATCAAACTCTTTTTCTTCTACGTCTATTACTAATAATTCACGGCCTGATTCTTTCTTTGCAATCTCCAAAGCCTTCTTCATAACAGCTGAAAACTCCGGATCAACAATGACTACTTTTGCCTCACCATGATTGAGCATAAATGCGATTGATTCGGCATCTAAACGAGTGTTGAGGGCATTTAATACCGCGCCCGCCATCGGAATACCAAAGTGAGCCTCCACCATTGGCGGGGTATTGGGCAACATCACTGCCACCGTATCACCCAACCCAATACCGTGTTTTTGCAAAGCACTAGCTAAGCGACGGCAACGTTCGTATGTTTGCTGCCAAGTCTGGCGCGACTTGCCATGAATGATGGCGGTTTTATTTGGGTAAATCTCTGCTGAGCGCTCTAAAAAGAGGAGCGGAGTAATTGGAGTGTAATTGGCTGGATTGCGATCCAAACCTTGTTCATAAATATTTGCCATCTTCAGCTTTCGATTTCGTTTTACTAAGTTACAGTTACTGTATTAAATGTCTGCTAACGCCTTAACGTGAGCCACAACACTGCGCCCCAATGCTGAGAGGTTGTAACCCCCCTCTAGGCAACTTACGATGCGACCTTGCGCATAATCATTCGCAATTTCTTTTAAGCGCTTGGTGATCCAGGCATAGTCATCTTCGACCAAACCCATCTGACCAAGGTCATCTTCACGATGAGCATCAAAGCCTGCTGAAATAATCAAGAGCTCTGGCTCAAAGTTACGCAAAGCAGGCAGCCATCTCTCTTCCACAATCGAGCGGACTACATCGCCACGAGTGGAGGCTGGCAAAGGTACATTAACCATATTGTTAGCATGATCAAGACCACTGTAGGGATAAAAAGGATGCTGGAAAAAGCTGCACATCAAGACATTAGGGTCATTGAAAAAAGCAGCTTCCGTACCATTCCCATGATGCACATCAAAATCAATAATCGCTACACGCTCTATGCCATAGGTTTCCATGGCATATCGTGCGGCAATCGCCACGTTGTCGAATAAACAAAATCCCATCGAGCGAGTTGGTTCTGCGTGATGTCCTGGAGGTCTCACCGCACAAAAGACATTCTCAACCTCACCCTTCATTACGGCATCCACTCCAGCAATGGCAGCGCCAGCAGCTCTCAGCGCTACTCTGTAGGTATGGGGATTCATGATGGTGTCGCCATCAAGCATGAAATACCCACTCTCAGGAGAGCGCTCTCTCACAAAAGAAACGTGATCAGGGCTATGCACCAACTCAAGTTGATCTTCGGTTGCCAATGGCGCATCTAGGTGATGCAGGAGGCGATCAACGCCGCTACGAATTAACTGGTCATTAATCGCTTGAATTCGTTCTGGACACTCTGGGTGATGGCTTCCCATCTCATGTTTCAGAAAGTCTGGATGAGTTATGTATCCTGTTGTCATTACTCAAAATCCTTAATCACAAATTTATAATTTTTATAATCCGATAAAACGTGTTCAATATTCGAAAATCCAATACCTTCAGCATGAACTTTCGCATTCCCCTCTTGCTTTTGACTCTTGCGCTAGCGGCGTGTTCTAGCGCCCCCACACAGCCTACAAAGTCCCAACAAGCCATCGTAAACCAGACTGAGGATGCAGCCTCAGAGGCGCGTTTTAGCCAAAACCTCAACGAACTACTCGGACAAGTCTCCCAAACCCAAGAAATACCGCTTCCAGCGCTAGAAATGGGCTTTCTTGATGTTAAAACGATTCCTTCGATTCGAAAACTGGTATTACCCCCATCGGGAACTTTTAAGAAAAATTGGTTGGCATACCGGAAGCGCTTTATTGAGCCGGTCCGCCTCAAGGCTGGCAAGGCATTTTGGGAGCAAAACCAGGACTTTTTGAGCCAAACCGAACAAGAATCAGGGGTTCCTGCCGAAATTATTGTGGCCATTATCGGGATCGAAACCATCTATGGACGCCAAACCGGCAACTTCAGAGTGAAAGACGTACTTTCCACTCTCGCCTTTAGCTACCCTGAGACGCCTAACAAACCCGCACGTGAACAGCTCTTTAAGGATCAACTCAAAGAACTGATTTTGCTCTGCTGGACCGAGGCAGGTGGCAAGCTGCCATCCAAAAGTAGTAGCCAAGGTGTCAATAGTGCAATCTTTAGCTCCTGCTTAAATCAAAACAGTTCTTATGCTGGAGCCATTGGTCTGCCGCAGTTCATGCCTGGAAGCATACGTAACTTTGCAGTAGATGGCGATGGCGATGGGCGCATCGATCTTAAAAATAGTCCGAAAGATGCCATTGCTAGCGTAGCCAGTTTTATGAAGAAACATGGCTGGCAACCAGGCATGCCGATTTCATTTCCAGTTCAAGTCAATGGAATTGAAGCTGCCAAGCAGTTGGCTGATGGCGAGCCGCAATTGAAATTCACTGTGCAGGAATTAATTGATAAGGGCATCCTAACCAAACAACAAGGCGACCTACAAAGTGGTGGCGTAGAACCGCAAAGCAAAGCCTTCATTATTGACTTGCCCTACCCTGATAAAGATGGCGCTGATCAAGTGCAATATTTTGTTGGCTTAAATAATTTTCTGACGATTGTTCAGTACAACCGCAGTTACTTCTATGCGCAAAGCGTTGCTGAATTTTCTGAAGCCCTGGGATACAAGAATCAAAGTGTGGTTCCAGCAGAAAGCCCAAGCAAAAATGGAGGGGCTAAAGCTGCTACCGAAAAATCCAAGACTAAGAAATCAAGCCAAAAGAAAAAGGCTAAATCTACTTAAGCAGGAAACACCCCAGTAGATAGGTAGCGGTCACCGCGGTCGCAGACAATAAATACGATCGTGGCATTTTCAACTTGACGCGCAATGCGCAAGGCGACCACTAGGGCGCCGCCGGCAGATATACCACAGAAGATACCCTCTTCAACAGCCAAACGACGCGCCATCTCTTCAGCATCAGCTTGAGATACGTATTCAATAAGATCAACTTTATCGCCTTGATAGATCTTGGGTAAATACTCAGGAGCCCATTTACGAATCCCCGGAATTTGCGATCCATCCTCAGGTTGTGCTCCGATAATCTGAATCGCAGGATTCATAGACTTCAGATAAGTCGACACTCCAGTAATAGTGCCGGTAGTTCCCATCGCCGAAACAAAGTGAGTAACTTGTCCATCGGTATCACGCCAAATTTCTGGGCCAGTAGTTTCGATATGCGCTCTGGGGTTATCTGGATTAGCAAACTGATCAAGCAATCTGCCTCGACCTTCTCGCTGCAATTGCAGAGCGTAATCCCTCGCAAACTCCATGCCACCAGATGCTGCCGTCAAAATGAGTTCGGCACCATAGGCAGCCATACTTTGACGACGTTCAATGCTTTGATTTTCTGGCATCACTAAAATCATTTTGTAACCCAGCATCGCTGCAGTCATTGCTAGCGCAATACCAGTGTTACCGCTAGTTGCCTCAATTAATGTGTCGCCAGGTTTAATTTCGCCACGCTCTTGTGCGCGAGAAATCATCGACAGCGCAGGTCGGTCCTTCACCGACCCCGCTGGATTATTACCTTCCAACTTACCCAGAATCACATTGTTACGATTCTCGTTTTCCAGACCAGGGATGCGCTGTAAACGAACTAAAGGCGTATTGCCCACTGTCTGCGAAATAGTAAGGTAGGAAGGTTTGCTCATAAGGCCATTTTAGCCACAAGCTGCCTTACACGCGATAGGGTTTAATTTCGGCGACCTGCTCCCGCACGCTCCGGCTGATTGCGACCGCTAGCTTGATTACGAGAATTGCGTCTGCTAGAAGCCCCGCCCTCCTTTTTTGTGCGGCCATTGGGCTCCCGAAAAGAGCTTGGGGCTTCAATGGTTAAGCCGTTATCCACCATTTTTTCAACTGATTTCATACCGATGCCGCGAACGCGTTTTTGCAAGTCATTGGCATCCTGAAAATGTCCACCATCTAAACGCTCAGCAATAATCGTCTTCGCTTTAGCCGGGCCAATACCTTTGATGCTTTCTAACTCAGACTGGGTGGCAGTGTTGACGTTAATCGGTGAAGCATGGCTCACGCCTGTGCTTGAAGTTAAGAAAGTTAATGCCACTGCTACGGCCCTAACAAAACCTTGTAGTTTTTCTAATTTTAAATATTGAGTCATTTTTTCTCCTCTAGAAAATAAAAAATCCACGGACACAAAGTGTGCGTGGATCATGTACAACGACTCAGGTTACTAGGGGTTGACTAGCTTCTCGAGCGGTCAAACCAATCAGTAATTACTGACGATGACCTCATCTATTGACTCAAGATAAATTGGGCGGCCCGTTTAATAAACTCAGGCTCAGTCTGGTTAAACCCATGATAAGCAAAGGACTCACAAACGTTACCGTCGCTGGCACCACCCTCAATAATCTCTAGACGCGAAACAGTATTTTTAGGTCTTGATGAAATAATATTTTCAGAAACGGATGGTGGAGTACTTACGCACTGGTCATTTGCATGATGAATTGCTAATACCGGTAATTTCACATCATCACTCAAACTAGCAGTTCTGACAGTTCCAGCAATAATGATGCCAGTTAATAACTTAGATTGTTGATTGAGTTGATTGACGAAATGCGTAGCAGTTGAGGTGCCCATACTATGCCCAAATATCCAAATGGGCAGCCCTAATTTATTTTTATAAAACTGCACTACTTCACCAACTCGACTTAAGTGCTCGCCCCCATCTCTACGATCGCCCCGCTTAATATCTCCTAAGTCATATGGAGTATCCACCAGAACAGCATCAATTTGATATTGAGACCACTGATCTGCCGATCGAACAAACGTGTGATGGTTTTTGGTTAAACCATCCTCTTTGAGACGCAACATACCGCCGCCCCCAGAAAATAACAACACAACTGCTTTTGCATTTGGTGTGGGTACGAGCAATGTTCTCGTCGGCACATCTTGCTGATGCGGGACATCTAATACTTGTGCCTGCGAAGTGACAGCCGCAAAGCACAAGCAAACAGCCAATAAAGACTTAGCTACCAATGATTCCCTTTAGACCGGTGTAAATCGACACGGCTGTAGTTCCTAGAGCCACGACGGTGCCGCCGTATTCCTGCAATGCCTTCATTAAGCCATGGACATTTTTCAGTGAGGCTCCGCCGTCTTTAAAATTTAGCGAGGCGACTTTCATCATTGAACTCACTAAGCCAGCCCTACGAGCACGTTGCTTTGCGGCATATGCAACACCACCAAGCAACATACCGGTTAAGAAGCTAAATGCAATGCTGGCTGAATACTCTAAAACCTCTTTCCATTCAAAAAGATTCTGAGGCCAAACTGGTGAGCGATCAACTAGGCTGGTAATCCAGCTCATACCAATAACCGAGGCAATTGCCAAGAAAATAACGCCCGCAAACCAGGGCATTACTTTATGTGAATGCTTGTTAAATAAAGCATAAGCAAATGGAAGCGGCAACACCATTGAAATAATCCGCAAATAAATCATTTTGGTGTCATAAACAACCGCAATTAACCAGTGCGCCACAAGCAATAAAACCAGAGGAATAATGAGATATATCGCGATATCCGCCATCCACTGGAAAGCAGATATTTTCTCAAGCCGCTCATTTTGATCTTCAAGTTGCTGTTCTAACTCAGCTATTCGCAGCTCATAAAACTCAGTATTGATAACTGCTGCAAGCTTGCCCTCCAAATCTGCAACTTTTGCCATCATCGGCTTAAATAAGTAGAGGTCACGACTACAGGTTTTGCAGACGTGAGCCTCCTCAGAAACCTCCGACAGGCAGTATGGGCAATTCATTATTTATTTACTACTAGATTCATTACAGAATTTGTTTCACGACCTTCGGAATCTTTTACAGTCACGCGGATGGTATGCGTTCCTGGAGGCACATCCGCTTTTGCAAAATCAATGCCATTAGCGGAGATCGCACTTTTAAGACGAGGGGTGAGATCAACAAAGGGTGACTTCATATATACGACTTTTACTGAACTGGGATCAATCTTTGCATCACCACGTGCCTCAAAATTCACTTTGAAATCAAATGGAGCAACTACTGGGGTGTCAGCTTCAGGAGACGCTAATTTAATTGCTGGGCCACGAGAAATTCCTCGAGTTGCCAAAGCTCCTGAGGCTGGAGGCAAAGCTGCCTCTTTTGCGCTGATCAAAGGTGCAGAGATGGCTAATTGGGAAGCAGTTAATACGAGTGAGGCGAACAATACTTTAGTGAATTTCATAAAAGCCTTTAATAATTAAAGTTACTCAATGGGTAGATCTTAAATCAATCTCCAACCACCACGAACGGAGCCCAGAACAAGGGGTGGGCATAGGCATACTTCATACTGCCACCCTCCTTCATACCGCCTTGATCAATTTGGTTCAACATAGCCTGTCTCAAAAGCTCAGCCTTGCTGGTGCCTTGAGCTTTTTGTTGATTTCTAAACAAGTCCGTCATCATCGTTCTCGAGGCTACTGAGTCTACTGGCCAGTTAGAAACCAAAAGCGCTTTGGCGCCCGCAAAGAAGAAGGCTCTACCCAAACCTGATACCGCCTCTGAGCCAGCACCCTCACCAGCAGCGGTATTACATGCTGACAGCACTACCCAGTCTGCATCCAATTTCAAGGTAATAACTTTATCCATAGTGAGCAAGCCATCATCTTTATCGCCAGTGACATCAGGGGATGACAAAGCAAGCGCTGGCTGAGTGAGGCCATTCAGCTCTCCTGGGACTAGGCCATGAGTAGCAAACATCACCACCTTACGATTCGATAAGTCGGTTGACATCACTTGCTTCACGGAAGCCTGTTGATGCAAGAAGATATCCCCGTCTCCTGCGCCGATCGCTTTACCAATCTCCTCTAACTCAAGACTGGTATCAGGCAAGCGGGGTAAGAGCGCCAACTCGGCAGAGCTCACACCCGAAGTCTTCGGCGCACTCCGTAAAGACAGCGGAATACCACGTGTTGCCAATTGCGTCGCTTTTGCTTGCTTTTGCGCAGTCTTCTCTTGCTCGCTACTGAAGTAAGGATCACCAAAGCCAATAAAGTTCTTACGATTAGGGTTACCAGCTGGTAAGGCACGCAAGGCAGTCAATGCTGTCACAGATGGAACCTGAGCAACCGCAATATCCCTTGTCAGCCATGGCACAGTCTTATAGCCGCTAAATGGTGTAGCACCACCTTTAGCAGGCTGCGCTGTTGGCTTAGTTACTAACAACGATAAAGGTAACTGCCCAAGCTCAGCATGCGGCACTGTAAGCATGACCTTTTTACCCATAAAGGAACTTTGCACCGGCGCTAATACTTGCTGGTAAAGCTGATTTGCTAAGGCAACATCAAATGGCGGAATCTCATCAATCGTAGCCACGCCAGGATCTAGCGATTTACGAAGCTGAGTTACCTCTTTAGCAACTTGATTGCGACCGACTGATAGCTGAGCAAATTGCACTGGCTTATCTTTAGTGATCGCCCATACATACCCCACGTTATCGGCAAAATACCAAGAGATTAAAACCTCATCAGGCTTAAGCGCTTTTTGAGCCCGCTCTACTGAAGCAGGCTTAGGTTCAACCAACTCAGCATAATCCGGAAACTTACGCTCAATCTCTTTTTTAATATCTTCTCGTTGAGATTTAAAGCTGGCAATATCTGTACGAATCTTTGCCTGAACGGCTGGAAGTTGTTGTTCTGAGGGTGCAGACAATAGTCCAGTTAAAAGCTCAGAGAGTGTATTAATGCGTTGCTGTAAATCCTGCTCGCGCCTCGCCAATGAGGCTAGCTGCGGATCAGAAATGTTTGCCCGTGCTGCGCTAGAAGTCAAAGCGCGCTGCACCCCACTGCCACGCGCAAGATCTGCAATTTGAAAGGCTTCAGCAGCAGCAGCGCTGGAGGGGTCTGCCTTAGCTTGCTGAGCAAGTGAAGCTAAGTACTCCTCCAAAACAAAAGTCATTCTTTGGGTTTGACGTATTGTTGAGGTTGCATTCTCTGAATCATTGCGCGCCTGATCAATCAAAATTGGAATCGACTGCTTAAATTCAGTCAGCGCACTAGAGCCCTGCCCAGACACTTGGAGAGCTGATGCATTAAATGCCCTGATCATTGCAAGACGCGGAGAGCTCTTTTCCATTCGTGCGCCCGCCTTAGAAAGCATGTCCGCAGTCATTTTTTCAGCTTGAGATGCTTTACCCGTTTTAATCAAAGCGATGGCCCAGTCTAGGTCACCAGATTGATAACGAGAGGCAATTTCTGGATCGCCCTTAAGACCTTCTACCATTTCAGTAAAGACCTTATCAGCCGGCAAATACTTACCATCTGCAGCCAGTGCAGTGGCTAATGCCTTTCTGGTAGCAGCTATTAAGGGTGATGCGGAATAATTTGTAGATTGCTGCGCCACCTTAAGAGCTGCTTGAGACAATAAAACCGCCTCGGCTTGGCGACCTTGTTCGCTAATAATTTTTGAGAGGGTTAGCAAAGCAAAGCAGGTGCTTGCAGAATTTACCCCCTCACGATTAATGGCCAATACAACAGACTCCCTGGCCCAATATTCAGCATCCATTAAGCGTCGCTGTCCCAGAAATGCATTTGCCATTTCGTTATACAAATGAATTCTTTGTGCGTAAGCGTATCTTGGCGTACTTGAAATATCCTGCAACACCCTAACTTCATTATCTAACGCGTCTTTATTACTATCTTTAACGTTATCAAGGATCGTTTTATTTAAGCCAAGAGCGGTTTTGAAACTTCTTTCCGCTTCAATAAACTTGCCTTCCGACATAAATACTCGGCCACGAGCACGTTCATAACCCAACTGCCAGTTAGTTTTATATATAAAATTCGGATTTCTAGCCACGCTTATTAAGTTTGAGTAATCATTTTCAAGGGTGGCCAATGCTTTATTAGCGCACTCAAAGTCACCCATCCGCAAACAGATGTTTACGATTGTTTGCCCAATACTTATTCTCCAGCCAGCAAGGTTATTGGGAACCATTGCTCTTGTATCTTCCAGAGTTTTCTTGGCAAGAACAAGGTTGCCCCTTAATGCCTCCTGCTGGGCATAATTCGCTCTTTCATCAAGCTGCATGGCCATATCACTACTGGGATAATCGAGTGCAGCTTTTCTATAATTCTCTAAAGCTTCTTTGCTGTTTTCCAGAGCGGTTTCGGCAACGGCTCGCTGATAGTAGTAGTGATTCAGAGCATTTGAGTCATTTGTCGATGGCGGAGATTTGGCAAGAACTTTTTTGGCCTTATCTATAAGGCTTTGATCTTGCCGAGTATGGCTCAATATCTGCAATATATCTTTTACATCTCTGGGAGGAGCCTTTACATTCTCGACATCCACTTCATCTTTAGTAGGCGCTGCAATTAAAGGATTCGACACCACCGCTATGGTGCAGCACAATAATAATGATTGAATTAGTGAGAGCTTACGCACAGGAATCTCCTAGTTTTTATAAGCAATATGGTAGTCCATTAATGCAATGGATGTAGTAGGTGGGACTACCTAGTTATAAGGATGTAGCGGCTAAAAGAATGCTGGAACTTAGCTTATAAGGGATTAGCCAAGAAACCAGAATTGGCTTCTAGCCACTCAATATATCTGCCTACGCCCTGCTCGACATTGAGGAAGGGCTCGGAGTAGCCGGCAGCCCTGAGTTTGGTGAGATCAGCCTGAGTGAAGCACTGATATTTTCCTTTGAGCGCATCCGGAAATGGGATGTATTCAATCGCTTTTTCTTTTACTAGCTCTTGCAGTGATGCTGGAGCTGCTTTATCAAGCTTACGCATCGCATTTGCAACTGCATGAGCAACATCATTAAAGGGTTGAGCGCGACCGCTACCCAAATTAAAGATGCCGCTGATTTCTGGATGATCTAGGAAGAAGAGGTTTACCTTCACTACATCTTCAACTGATACAAAGTCACGACTTTGTTCACCAGCACCATAACCACCATATTCACCAAAGAGTTTTACATGGCCATTTGCTTTGTACTGGTGGTATTGGTGAAACGCAACAGATGCCATGCGACCTTTGTGTGACTCGCGGGGACCATATACGTTGAAGTAGCGAAAACCCACCACTTGGGCTGTATTAGCTTTCTCAGCAAAGCGCTTACGCATCACTTGATCAAACAAGAACTTGGAGTAGCCGTAAATATTGAGAGGCTTCTCATGCTCGCGGCTTTCTACAAAAACGTCTGAGCCGCCGTAAGTTGCAGCTGAAGAGGCGTAAAGCAACTGTACCTTTTGCTCAGTACAGATGTCTAGCAAATCCATGGTGTAGCGGTAGTTATTCGCCATCATGAAAATACCATCGGTCTCCATGGTGTCTGAACAAGCACCCTCATGAAAGACTGCTTTTACCTTGCCAAAGCGACCACTTCTAAATGCCTCCAGAAATTCATCTTTATCGAGGTAATCAATGATGTCCAAATCCGCAAGGTTGCGGTATTTATCTGCAGGACGAAGGTCATCAACTGCAATGATGTTTTTCTCGCCACGCGCATTAAGCGCCTGGACAATGTTTGCGCCAATAAACCCAGCCGCGCCGGTTACGATAATAGTCACTGTAATTCCTCTGAAGTAACGGTTGCAGTACCTAGCTTGCCAACTACGATGCTGCCCGCACGGTTTGCAAGAGCCATGGCTTTTTCCAAAGGCCATTTAGCAGCCAAGGCCACGGCCAATGTTGCAATCACGGTATCGCCAGCACCAGATACGTCAAATACCTCACGCGCCTGAGCTTTTACATGACTTACGCCTGCATCTGTATACAAACTCATTCCCTCTTCAGAACGAGTCAAAAGCAATGCTTGCAAGTCGAGAGACTTTCTCAGTTCCTGGGCTTTCTTAGTTAACTCTTCTTCACTACTCCACTTGCCAACTACTTGGCGTAACTCACTACGATTGGGCGTTAAAACAGTAGCGCCACGATACTTTTCGTAGTCTTCGCCCTTGGGATCAACCAAAATCACTTTGTTTTGCGCTCTAGCTTGCTCAATCATATGAGCCACTTGACCTAATGCCCCTTTACCGTAATCCGACAGAATCACAACATCAGCATCGCCAACCAATTTTTCAAAACGCTCTAACTTGTGAGCCAACGCTTTTGCACTGGGGGTTTCTTCAAAATCCAAACGGATCAATTGTTGTTGGCGAGCAATCACGCGCAACTTCACAATCGTTGGGACTTCAGCATCAATCTCTAATTGACTATCAACACCGCCTGCTTTTAATAATTCCACTACACGCTTGCCAGGCTCATCATTGCCGAC
Source organism: Polynucleobacter sp. 86C-FISCH (assembly GCF_018882415.1). Classification (GTDB taxonomy): domain Bacteria; phylum Pseudomonadota; class Gammaproteobacteria; order Burkholderiales; family Burkholderiaceae; genus Polynucleobacter. The sequence goes on from NZ_JACVOL010000001.1 coordinate 463,770, forward strand.
GATTCCAAGAATCGTTGCATTCGCATCAAGCGCAGCCACGTTACGAGCTACGTTAGCAGCGCCACCCAAGCGCTCATCAATCTTGCCTACCTGGACCACCGGTACAGGAGCTTCTGGAGAGATGCGATTGGTGTCACCAAACCAATAACGATCGAGCATCACATCACCTACAACCAGTAGGCGGGCTTTAGAAAACTGTTCTCGATTAGCTTTTTCCATTTAGATACTTTATATGCTTTTATCTTTATTTTTAAATCTACTTAATTATGTCGCCCGATACCATAGTACTCAATACCTAATTCTTGCATAGATGCTGGCTCATATAAATTACGGCCATCAAAAATGACCGGACGCTTAAGCTTTTGCATCACTTGCTCAAAGTCTGGGCTTCTAAAGGCTTTCCACTCAGTGACAATAATCAAGGCATCAGCACCATCCAGGGCTGCCATAGGATTCTCAGTCATCGATACCTGCTTGCAACCCTCTGGGTTGTTAATAAAGTCAACCTCCAGGGCATGCTTAGCTTCAGGCATTGCAACAGGATCGTGCGCCACTACTTGGGCGCCACGCTTTACTAGTTCTTGAATAATTACACGACTAGGTGCTTCGCGCATATCGTCGGTATTGGGTTTAAAAGCTAAGCCCCAGAGTGCAAATTTCATACCCTTAAGGTCTTTGCCAAAGCGCTTTTCAATCTTCTCAACCAAGATGTATTTTTGCAATTCATTAACCGCTTCTACGGCATCCAAGATCTTGAGATCGCGGCCATGCTCTTTAGCAGTTTTCGATAAGGCAGATACGTCTTTAGGGAAACAGGATCCACCATAGCCGGTACCTGAATATAGGAAGCCATAACCAATGCGCGAGTCTGAACCAATACCTTGACGCACTGCTTCGATATCGGCGCCCACTAAGTCTGCTAAGTTAGCCAACTCATTCATAAAGGAGATACGGGTTGCTAACATTGCATTAGCGGCGTATTTGGTGAGCTCAGCACTTTTGACATCCATGTAGTAGGTGCGCTCATGGTGGCGATTAAAGGGGGCATAGAGCTTGCGCATCTGCTCTTTAGCGCGCATCCCAGCTGGAGTCGATTCAGTGCCGATCACAATACGGTCTGGGCGCATGAAGTCTTCTACGGCAGCGCCTTCTTTGAGAAACTCTGGATTAGAAACTACAGAACAAAGCTCTGGAGATAAACCTCTTTTTTCTAATTCTTCAGTAATGGCGGTTTGCACCTTATCAGCCGTACCCACTGGCACAGTCGATTTATCAACAATGACTTTAGGGGTGGTCATATGACGACCAATATTGCGCGCGGCTGCTACAACGTATTGCAAATCAGCTGATCCATCTTCATCCGGAGGCGTGCCTACCGCGATGAACTGAATATCACCATGTGCTACTGAAGCAGCAATATCAGTAGAGAACTGCAAACGACCTGCAGCGCGATTGCGCTCAATCATTTCTTTAAGGCCTGGCTCATAAATCGGCACGCCACCAGAATTGAGGATCTCAATCTTCTTAGGATCGACGTCTACGCAAAATACGTTATTGCCTTGCTCGGCTAAACAGGCGCCAGTGACAAGACCTACGTAACCGCTACCGATGATGGTGACTTTCAATTGCTCTCCAAAGTTCTTTACATCGAGGGACCGCTTGGCGCAGCACCTTCACTACGTCTTGGGGAATAGGCTTCCCAATGATTGCATCCAGGACACTGCCAATAAAATCTTCTTGCTCTAAAGCCACAGTTACCGCATGTATAACGAGCCAAACTGGTCGTACGCTGACGCAATAGATTCAGAATTGACTGAAGCTCTAACAATCTCTCGGGATTAGCGCTGCCCTCTTCTAATGCAAGACGGGTTTCAGCTAACTTTGACAAAGCAATTAAAGTTGGGGAATGCTGCATCACTTCTGACAACATGGCATTTGCAGCTTGAGGACCACGAATTTTCATCAGGTGCTTATGCACAATGTCGAGCAACTCACCAGTTGCCTGAGTTTTAAGTAACTCGCAAAGACGATCTAAACCTTCACCCTCTTTATTAATGGCTGCATGCGCCAACATCCAGCGGTCCGCCAATAAATGCATGTACGCAGGGTGAGAATTGGCGACTATGCTCCAGGCCTCAATAGCTTGAGTGGGTCGATCCATGGCCATTAAATAATCGCCTTGCAAAATTAAAGCGCGAGCATGATTAGGTACAGCCTGTAATGCACGCTGTATTGATTGCTCAGCCTCAACCAAATCTTTACGACGCAATGCTTCTTGACCTAGCTCGCAATGGAATTGCGCAATCTCAGTATGGTGTGATTTACCCTGCAGACCTTCAAGCTCACTTGCAGCGATGATGGCTTTTTTCCAATCATGCTCAATTTGATACATCTCGAGCAAGCTCTCTTTTGCTGGCTCGGCATATTTACCTGCACCCACACGATTGAGCGATGCCTCGGCACGATCAAGCAAGCCAGCGCGCAAAAAGTCACGGCCCAATTCATAGGCAGCATGATCACGATCACGCGGCTTTAGATCGTCGCGATTGGCTAAATGTTGGTGGACCTTGATCGCACGCTCAGTTTCACCGCGGCGGCGGAATAAATTACCTAAGGAAAAATGGAGTTCAATTGTTTCCGGATCTAATTGTGCAATTTTGACCAGCGTTTCAATTGCTTGATCAGGCTGCTCATTGAGCAAAAGACTTAAGCCTTTAAATGTAGAGCGCTGCTGACGCATACGCTCACGCTCGTCCATACGGTTCTCAAGGCGCAAGTCCCAGCGTGCAGCCAACCAACCGATACCAAACATGACCGGCAGAAGCAATAACCAAGCGGTAGCTATCTGAATCATGATGTACAGAATTTAAATAAAAAAATGGCCCGAATGGACCACTGAGGTTTAGCCTGAATCTTAGGCACCAGAACCCTCTTTGGGGCCCGCCTGCTTCAAAGGCTTGTAATCTACTCGTTCACGCAACTCTTTGCCAGGCTTAAAGTGTGGAACGCGTTTTTCTGGAATCAATACTTTCTCACCAGACTTAGGATTGCGACCAGTGCGCGCGGGACGATGATGAAGCACAAAACTCCCAACGCCACGCAGCTCGATACGCTTGCCCTCAGCCAAAGCATGAGTCATTGTGTCCAGCAAAGTTTTTACCGCCAACTCCACGTCCCTAGGCAGAAGCTGCGGAAACTGTTCCGCAAGGCTCTCCACTAGTTCGGAGCGGGTAATTGCTTGTTGCTCTTGATCCGTCATGATCTATCAATAAAAAATCGCCGCCCTCCTAGTGGAAAGCGGCGATATTGATTTAGCCTTGATTATCCAATTTTGCTTTTAACAAAGCACCCAAATTGGTTGTGCCAGACTGCGCATCACCTTGGAGCTTGCTCATTGCATCTTGTTGATCAGAGCTGTCTTTTGCTTTGATTGAAAGATTGATAACGCGTGACTTACGATCAATGTTGATGATCATTGCAGTAACGCTGTCGCCTTCTTTCAATACATTACGTGCATCTTCAACGCGATCTGTTGAGATCTCGGAAGCACGTAAGTAAGCTTCAACTTCATCAGCCAAGTGAATAGTTGCACCCTTAGCATCAACTGCTTTCACAGTACCAGTAACGAGGCTACCCTTGTCGCTGACAGATGTGTAGTTGTTGAATGGGTCGCCAGACAATTGCTTGATACCGAGAGAGATACGCTCTTTCTCAACATCAATTGCCAATACAGTGGCTTCAACTTCATCACCTTTTTTGTATTTCTTAACAGCTTCTTCGCCTGGCTCATTCCATGAGAGGTCTGAGAGGTGAACTAAACCGTCGATACCGCCAGGCAAGCCAATGAACACACCAAAGTCAGTAATAGACTTGATTGCGCCAGTTAACTTATCGCCTTTTTGTTGGGCACGTGAGAACTCTTCCCATGGATTAGCTTTGCACTGCTTGATGCCTAAGCTAATACGACGCTTGTCTTCATCAATATCCAGAACCATTACTTCTACTTCGGTTCCTAATGCAGTAGCTTTGCTTGGAGCAACGTTCTTGTTAGTCCAGTCCATTTCAGAAACGTGTACCAAACCTTCGATACCAGATTCGATTTCAACGAATGCGCCGTAGTCAGTCAGGTTAGTTACCTTACCGAATAAACGGGTGTTTGGTGGGTAACGACGAGCGATACCCACCCATGGATCATCACCAAGTTGCTTCACGCCGAGTGAAACACGGTTCTTCTCTTGATCGAACTTCAAAATCTTAGCGGTAACTTCTTGACCAACAGTCAACATCTCGCTTGGGTGACGCACACGACGCCATGCCAAGTCAGTGATGTGCAAGAGGCCATCGATACCACCGAGGTCAACGAATGCGCCGTAATCAGTGATGTTCTTAACGAGGCCAGTAACCACTGCGCCTTCTTTAAGGTTAGACATCAACTTAGCACGCTCTTCACCTTGGCTAGCTTCAACAACAGCACGACGTGACAACACTACGTTGTTACGTTTACGGTCGAGCTTGATAACCTTGAACTCCATCGTCTTACCTTCGTAAGGGCTGGTGTCTTTGATTGGACGTGTATCAACGAGTGATCCAGGCAAGAATGCGCGGATACCGTTAACCATTACAGTCAAGCCGCCTTTAACCTTACCTGTAACAGTACCGGTAACGATCTCAGCTTGCTCGAGAGCTTTTTCCAAGTTCATCCATGATGCCAAGCGCTTAGCTTTATCACGGGAAAGGATTGTGTCGCCATAGCCGTTCTCTAGAGCGTCAATAGCAACAGAAACGAAATCGCCAGGAGCTACTTCAATCTCGCCAGCGTCGTTATGGAATTCTTCAACAGGAATAAACGCTTCAGACTTTAAGCCAGCGTTAACAACGACGAAGTTATGGTCGATGCGAAGAACTTCAGCCGAAATAACTTGGCCGGTCTTCATATTCGATCGGGTTAATGATTCTTCAAATAGTTCTGCAAATGATTCAGACATGTGTATTCACTTTGTGCCGCCAGAAGGCCTGACGGGTTAGGTTAAAAAAGTCTCAAAGAAACACGCTAATGAAAAGGTCGCGTTGTGGAGTTTCTTCAGACGCCAAAACTACTACTTACAGCTCACTACAACTACTTACAAAACTAGACGATTGCAGATTGATACCAATCCAAAACCGCCTTAACTGCTTGATCTATCGATAAATCTGAGGTTTCAAGCACTTTTGCACCATCCGCAACCAACAAGGGTGCGGCACCTCGACTACTGTCTCTGGCATCGCGCTCTTGCAAATCTTGCAGCAAGTCCTCAAGTTTAGCAGAAATTCCCTTAGCTATCAATTGCTTATAGCGACGCTCGGCTCTGGCGGCAGCTGTCGCAGTCAAGAAAACCTTCAAAACTGCATCTGGGAATATGACACTTGCCATATCCCTGCCGTCAGCCACTAAACCTGGAGATTGGCGAAAACTGCGTTGCAGACCCACTAAAGCTGATCTGACCTCTGGATGAACAGCTAAAGCAGAGGCTCTTAAGCCAATTGTTTCTGTGCGGATAGCGTCCGTTACATCCTCACCATTGAGGAATATTTGACTATTTTTGAATGAAATCAATAACTTAGAGACTAAAAGGCCTAATTCTGGGCCATTTTTGACATCAATTCCCTGTTTTTCGCTGGCAAGGGCAACCAAGCGATAAAGTGCGCCACTATCCAAATAATGAAATCCCAACTGCTCCGCCACAAGAGAGGCAACCGTACCTTTGCCTGAGGCGGTAGGTCCATCAATTGCAATAACAGGGGGAAGATTCATGAATAGGGTTTGAGTTAGCTCACGACTTTCGCAAACTCTGCGAAATACGTTGGGAAAGTTTTTGCTACGCAATTTGGATCGTTGATCTTGAGTGCATTTGGGCCAAACGCAGCCAACGAGAAACACATCGCCATGCGATGGTCATCGTAGGTATCAATACCTTCGCTTGGTGACTTCCAATCACTTTGTGAGGGTGGTGCCTGCACAACAATATAGTCAGCACCCTCTTCAATAATAGCGCCAACTTTTTTCAATTCTTTTGCCATTGCTGCAATACGATCTGTTTCTTTAACGCGCCAGCTAGCAATGTTGTTTAAACGCGTTGGTCCTTCTGCAAACAATCCCGCTACTGCTAATGTCATTGCAGCATCTGGAATTTCTGTGCAGTCAATCGTGATGCCATTGAGTTTGCCATTGGCATTTTTCACGCCAGCAACTTCAATCCAGTCTTCACCAGCGTTAATGTTTGCACCCATTAAAGCGAGTGCATCGGCAAAAGCCACATCACCCTGGATACTGTCCTTGCCAACGCCCAAGACCTTTACAGGCCCACCACCAATAGCGCCTAGGGCTAAGAAATAGGAGGCTGAAGATGCGTCGCCCTCAACGGATAGCTGGCCGGGGCTCTTGTAAACAGAGTCTGAAGTTTTTGCTGGAATAACAAAAGATTGCATATCAGGGCAAGCAACAATCACGCCAAAGCGCGCCATTAACTTCAGAGTGATATCAATATAAGGACGAGAAATTAACTCGCCAATCACTTCAATGCGTACCGGTTCATTCGCCACTAACGGCAAAGCCATTAGTAATGCGGTTAAGAATTGACTCGATACATCACCACGTACTTTGACGACATCTTTAATCTGAATATCTGCTGCAGATATCTGAATCGGTGGATAACCTTCTTGTAATTCGTATTCGATCTTCGCGCCTACTTGGCGCAAACCATCTACTAAATCACGAATCGGCCTCTCATGCATACGTGCAACACCTGATAAACGGTAGTTACCGCCTTGCATTGCTAAAGCAGCAGTCAGTGGACGTATCGCAGTGCCTGCATTGCCCATAAAGAGGTCTGCTTCGCGCACAGGAAACTGACCACCACAACCCTCAACCACACAAACCTTATTCTCCTTATCGATCACAGAGAGGCCGAGCTGGCGCAAGGCATTACGCATCACCTGCGTGTCATCAGCATCCAATAAATTCTTGAGAGTGGTAGTTCCGGATGAGAGAGCGGCCAACAAGAGCGCTCGATTTGAGATGCTCTTTGAGCCCGGCAACACAATCGAACCTTGCGCTCGCTTAAATGGCCCAATAGTAATGTCTGGCAAACCGCTCATTAAAGTGCGTCCAAGTCTTGACGTGCTTTGCTCGCCTTGTTGAATAATTTCTCTAAACCAGCGCCATCATTTTCTGCAACGAGTTTACGTAAATGGTTCACGATGAGTAAATACTGATCCAGCTCTTTTAGGATTGCAGTGCGATTGCCCAAGCAAATATCACGCCACATTTCTGGGCTTGAAGCTGCAATACGAGTGAAGTCTTTAAAGCCGGCGCCAACATGACTTAATTTTTGATCGGCATCTTCAGAGTTCACAACGCTAGCCATCAATGCATAAGACAGAATATGCGGGAGGTGAGATACAGCCGCATAAATCGCATCGTGCTGTACAACGCCAATCTTCTTCACTTCGGAGCCGACGGACTCCCAGAAGCCAGTAATTAAAGCTGAATCTTCAGGTGAGTTTTCTTGCAGCGGACAAATAATAGTTTGCTTACCCTGAAATAAATCAGCCTTAGCTGCTGCAGCACCATGCTGTGCGCCACCGGCAATCGGATGCGCCGGCACAAATTGGCACGCCTTTTTACCCAACACTTCTTTGGCAGCCAAAATCACATCACCTTTAGTGCTACCAGCATCGGTAATCATCGTGCGTGGCTCAAGATGTGGCTCAAGCACCTCAAAGGCAGCACGCATTTGCGCTACCGGTACACAAAGCACAATCACATCAGATTGCTTGGCGGCCTCAACCAAGTCCACCACACCATCAATCGCACCCATCTTTTGCGCTTGATCTAAGTTTTCTTTGCTGCGACCAACACCAAGCACTTTAGTAACAACACCCGCTTTTTTTAAAGCCAAACCTAATGAAGCGCCAATTAAACCAACACCAACAATGGTGACAGTGCCGTAATTGCTAGCTGGATTAATGATGGTCATGAGTATTTTTTATTCTTAAGCCAAGATTGCTTTTAAGGCATCGATGAAGGCAGCATTCTCTTCAGGCAAGCCAATCGAGATTCTCAACCACTGCGGCAATCCATAGTTACCCACTGGACGAACAATGATGCCGCGTTTGAGTAAGGCTAAATTGATGCGCGCACCCGCTTGATCATCATCACCCACCTTCACCAGGACAAAATTCCCAGCGGATGGCAAATACTTCAGACCCAATCCATCAAATGCCGAAGTCAGTTGAGCATAGCCAGCACGGTTTAACTCAAAACCTTGTTGCAAGAATTCTTTATCTTGAAAAGCGGCAATCGCTGCAGCTTGAGCCAGGCTATTCACGTTAAATGGTTGACGAATACGATTAAGCAGATCAGTCAAATGCGGTTGAGCAACCCCATAACCAATCCGTAAGCCGGCCAAGCCATAGGCTTTTGAAAAACTGCGCGACAAAATCATATTTGGGAAACGCTTTACCCAAGCAATCGCATCGTAGCGCTGCTCTGGACTGAGATACTCGTTATAGGCCTCATCAAGCACCACCACCACATTGGATGACACTGCCGCTAAAAAGTCTTCAATCTCCTTGGCAGGCAAATAGCTGCCTGTAGGATTATTTGGATTGGCTACAAAAACAAGTTTTGCTTTATCGCCAGATGACTTAATAGCAGCCAACATTGCCGGCAAGTCATGTCCATAAATAGCAGTAGCTGCAACTTCAACAGCCTTTGCGCCAACAGCTTGAGTGGCAAGAGGGTAAACAGCAAAAGCATGTTTAGAAAAAATAACCTCATCACCAGCTTGAGCCACTGCACGCGCAGCTAATTCCAAAATGTCGTTACTGCCATTTCCTAACGTAATCCAATCTGTTGGAACACCAAGGCGTGCGGCAAGAACATTCTTAAGCTCAAAGCCATTGGAATCCGGATAGCGCCCTAAATCACTAGCTGCTTTAAGCATGGCATCTTGTGCTGATTTAGGCATACCCAATGGATTTTCATTGGAGGCTAATTTCACAATCTTGCTTTCATCCAGACCATATTCACGTGCAACTTCACTAATTGGCCGCCCGCCAACGTAAGGGGCAATCGCATGAATATGTTTTAAGCCAATCTTAGATGTCATTCGAGTTTTGCTAATTTTTAATTGCTAATTGTTTTATCTATTGTTGAGGTGAATCACGCAGAGTGTGGATAAGAACCGAGATTCTTATAGAAAGCAGCAACACCTTTCAACTCTTCGAGCGCCTTCACTACCTTGTCATCATCAGCATGACCAGCAATATCAATGTAGAAGTGATATTCCCAAGTGCCTTTGCGTGCAGGGCGTGATTCAAAGCGATTCATCGAAACACCATGCTTGGCCAAAGGCGCTAATAGACGATGTACTGCGCCAGGCTGGTTATCTACAGAAAGAACCAAGGAAGTTTGATCTTTGCCGGTTGATTGACATGCATAGTTACCCACCACAACGAAACGGGTACGGTTATGAGGATCATCCTGAATTTGCGCAGCCACAGCTTGAAGACCATAAGCTTCTTGCGCAGGATCACCTGCAATGGCAGCTAACGTTGGATCTGCAGCTGCCATGCGCGCTGCCTCGGCATTGCTACTTACCGCCTGACGCTTAAGTTGTGGGGCATGAACACTTAACCACTGTTGGCATTGGGCCAAAGCCTGAGCATGCGCACACACTGTTGTTACGCCATCTAAATTGCCACTCTTCGTTAAAAGATGATGGCGAATTGGCAAAACAACTTCCCCGCTAATGCGCATTGATGAATCAAGCAACAAATCTAATGTGCGAGAAATCGCACCTTCGCTAGAGTTTTCTACAGGGACAACACCAAATTGCGCCGCGCCCTTCTCTACTGACTTAAATACTTCATCCAAACTTGCGCATGGCAAACCAGCAATGGAGTGACCGAAATACGTTTGTGCAGCCTGTTCAGAAAATGTTCCGACTGGACCAAGGTAAGCAATTGTTTGGCGGGCTTCTAAAGCCCTACAAGCTGACATCACCTCACGCCAAATAGCAGCGATGCCATCTGGAAGTAAAGGACCCTTATTGATTTCTTGTAAACGCGCTACCACTTGGCGCTCACGCTCAGGACGGAAGACTGGTGAAGCGAATCCACCTTTGACATGACCAACTTCTTGCGCAGCTTTTGCACGCTGAGTCAGTAAATCTAATATCTGCGCATCGAGTGCGTCAATTTTTTCGCGCAAGGGAGCTAAACGCTGCTCTTCAGTACTCATTAAGCCCGCCTTTCAAAATCACGCATAAATTCAACCAAGGCTTTTACACCTTCAATAGGCATAGCGTTATAAATGCTTGCACGCATGCCGCCCGCAGCTTTATGACCACGCAAGGCAACTAAACCAGCTGCATTTGATTGGGCTAAAAACTCTGCGTTTAGATTCTCATCTTTTAAGAAGAAAGTCACGTTCATGCGTGAGCGATATTCTTTTGTGACGCGATTTTCATACAGACTGCTTTGATCTAAAAAGTTATAGAGCAATTCCGCTTTTTCTTGATTGCGTTTTTCAATTGCCTTCACGCCGCCTTGCTTGAGCAACCACTTAAAGCCTAAGCCAGCCATGTAGATGGAGAATGTAGGCGGGGTGTTAATCATGGACTGTGTATTGGTTTGCACTGCCCAATCCCAAATCGTTGGGGTGATGCCCATGCTGTGACCAATTAAATCTTTGCGCACAATCACAATCGTGACACCAGAGGGGCCAATATTCTTTTGTGCTCCACCAAACCAAACGGCGCACTTATTCACATCCATCTCTTTAGACAGAATGTTGCTAGAGATATCGGCAACCAGTGGGATATCGCCGACATCCGGCACATCTGGAAACTCTACGCCGCCAATAGTTTCATTCGCGCAGTAATGCACATAAGCTGCATCACTTGATAGTTGCCAAGTAGATCTGGCAGGAATCGTATTAAATTTTTCTGCAGCAGAGGACGCAGCTAAATTTGCTGTGCCATATTTTTGCGCTTCTTTATAGGATTTTTCTGACCAAACACCGGTTACCAAGAAATCTGCTTTAGGGCCATTCTTAGCCAATGGCATGAGGTTCATGGGAATCGCTGCATTTTGACCAAGACCACCGCCCTGCAAGAGCAAGATCTCATAAGAGTCAGGGATATTCATGAGCGTACGAAGGTCTTGAATGACTTCTTCATACACCTCCATGAACTCTTTGCTGCGATGGCTAATTTCCATCACGCTCGTTCCGAGTCCACGCCAGTTCAGCATTTCATCGGCAGCCTGCTTCAACACCTCTTCAGGCAAAGTAGCAGGCCCCGCAGCGAAATTAAAAATGCGGCGGTCAAAAGTCATGATGTGGTCGAGCCTAAAGGTGACGCTTAAGCGTCACCTGCCGTGTCGTCAGTAGAGTCGGTTGCTGGATCCGCAGTGGCATCGCCTTCTTCTGCATCATCAGCGTCATCATCAGTGTCGCTTTCAGCAATGCGTTGCAAGCCAGACAAACGAGTACCTTCATCCACGTTAATCAAAGTCACGCCTTGTGTAGCGCGACCCATCTCACGGATTTCGGAAACACGTGTACGCACCAAGACACCGCCAGTAGTGATCAACATGATTTGATCTTCTGGAGAAACCAGTGCGGCTGCTACAACTTTGCCGTTACGCTCCGAAGTCTGAATGGCAATCATGCCTTTAGTGCCACGACCATGACGGGTGTATTCAGCGATTGGTGTACGTTTGCCGTAACCATTCTCTGTAGCCGTCAACACGCTGCTTGGAATCGCAATGCCGTTTGCATCAACTACGGCCGCTTCAACACCTTCTGCAGCCTCCGCTGGAGCAACTAACATCGCAATCACTTGATGTCCTTCACCAAGGTTCATACCACGCACACCGCGTGCAGTACGACCCATTGGACGAACATCATTCTCATCAAAGCGCACTGCTTTACCAGCGTCAGAGAACAACATCACGTCGTGTTGACCATCTGTAATGGCAGCGCCAACTAAGAAGTCGTTCTCATTCAAGTCGACAGCAATAATGCCGGCCTTACGTGGGTTGGAGAAGTCAGACAAGCGCGTCTTCTTCACAGTACCCAGGCTAGTAGCCATAAATACATACTGATCGTCTTGGTAGCCCTTAATTGGCAGAATCACCGTAATCTTCTCGCCTTCAATCAGCGGGAACATATTGACGATAGGCTTGCCGCGGGAAGTGCGACTTCCTTGCGGAACTTCCCAGACCTTGAGCCAATACATGCGGCCACGATCGGAGAAGCACAAGATCGTATCGTGCGTATTCGCCACGAAGAGTGTTTCGATCCAATCTTCGTTCTTTGTAGCTGCAGCTTGCTTACCGCGTCCACCACGTTTTTGCGCACGGTATTCACTCAGCGGCTGACTCTTCATATAACCAGTATTTGAAAGTGTCACTACCAAATCTTGCGGTGTAATCAAATCTTCAGTGAAGAGTTCGGTTGCATTCATTTCAATAAATGAACGACGACCAGTATCGCCACCAGCAATACCAAACTCAGATTGAACTTCTTTTAATTCAGTTTCAATCACTTGAGTTACACGCTCTGGCTTCGCTAACAAATCGAGCAAGTCAGAAATCTCTGCCATCACTTCTTTGTATTCGTTAACAATCTTATCTTGCTCAAGACCAGTCAAACGTTGCAAACGCATCTGCAAAATTTCTTGCGCTTGGCTATCTGATAAACGATATAAGCCCGTAGTTTGCATACCGTACTCAGGCAACAATCCTTCTGGGCGATAAGCGTTGCGGCCGCCTGGCGTATCAGTCTCAGCACGTGCCAACATCTCACGCACCATCGATGAATCCCATGCTTTGCCCATCAACTCTTGCTTAGCAATCACTGGGTTCGCAGCAGCTTTGATGATCGCGATGAACTCATCGATGTTTGCTAATGCAACTGCCAAACCTTCTAAGACGTGACCGCGATCGCGCGCTTTGCGTAATTCAAAAATCGTACGACGTGTAACTACTTCACGACGATGCTGCAAGAAGTACTCAAGCATTTGCTTCAAGTTCAACAAGCGTGGTTGGTTATCTACCAATGCCACCATGTTCATACCGAAGTTATCTTGCAGTTGAGTGCTCTTATACAAATTATTGAGAACGACCTCAGGCACTTCGCCGCGCTTCAACTCAATCACAACACGCATACCTGATTTATCTGATTCATCACGCAAATCAGAAATGCCTTCAACTTTTTTCTCGTTCACTAACTCGGCAATGCGCTCGAGCAAGTTCTTTTTATTAACTTGGTATGGCAATTCGTCAACGATGATGGCTTGACGCGCGCCCTTATCCAAATCTTCGAAGTGAGTCTTTGCACGCATAACCACACGGCCACGGCCAGTGCGATAGCCCTCGCGCACCCCTTGAACGCCATAAATGATGCCGGCAGTAGGGAAATCGGGGGCTGGAATGATCTCAATGAGCTCATCAATCGTGCATTCTGGGTTGTGAAGCACGTGCAGACAGGCTGTAACCACCTCATCCAGGTTATGGGGAGGGATATTGGTCGCCATACCCACTGCAATGCCAGAACTGCCATTTATGAGCAAATTAGGTACTTTGGCAGGCAGAATCAGGGGTTCTTTCTCGCTACCGTCGTAATTTGGCCCAAAATCGACCGTTTCCTTGTCCAAATCGGCCAAAAGCTCATGGGCGATCTTGCGGAGGCGAATCTCGGTATACCGCATCGCAGCAGCGTTATCGCCGTCTACGGAGCCAAAGTTACCCTGCCCGTCAACCAGCATATAGCGCAGAGAGAAGTCCTGGGCCATTCGAACGATCGTGTCATACACCGCAGAATCACCGTGCGGATGGTATTTACCGATTACATCGCCAACTATACGGGCAGATTTTTTGTAAGCTCGGTTCCAATCGTTGTTTAATTCATACATCGCGAATAAGACCCGGCGGTGAACCGGTTTGAGGCCATCACGCACGTCTGGCAGGGCTCTGCCGACGATGACACTCATTGCGTAGTCCAAATAGGACCGCCGCATTTCGTCTTCGAGGGATATTGGTAGTGTTTCTTTAGCGGCTTGTTCCATCTGGAAATAATATCATTTTGATGACAGGTAGGCCCTATGCTAAGATTCTGTCAGTTTGTACGAAATTGAGATGTGTCGCTTTGCAGTTTTTGCATCAAGGTAGGGCGAATTACATTTAAGTTTGACTTTAATTAAAAAAGAGATTTTTGAGGACTAAAAATGAACAAAACCCTAAAAGTGTTGCTGGCTTCTGTTATCACTGTTTCTGCTTCTGCAGCAATTGCATCTGATAACTGGGAAAACAGCTCTGGCTTGAATTGGAAAAACGGCGATGGCACATTGTGCTGGCGCGATAACAACTGGACACCTGCTACTGCAGCTAAAGGTTGTGACGGTGCATTGGCTCCTAAAGCCGCTTCTGGCGTTAGCCAAAGCAAAATCACTTTGCAAGCTGACACACTTTATGACTTCAACAAGTCTGACTTGAAGCCAGAAGGTAAAGCTACTTTGGACAAGATCGCTAAAGATTTGAGCAAGATCAAGTTAGAAGTAATTATTGCTGTTGGTAACACTGATAGCGTTGGTACAGATGCATACAACATGGCCCTCGGTCAGCGTCGTGCGCAATCCGTTAAGACATACTTGGTAAGCAAGGGTGTTGACGGTAGCCGTATCTACACAGAATCTAAAGGCAAGAGCAATCCAGTTGCATCAAATGCAACTGCTGAAGGCCGCGCTAAGAACCGCCGTACTGACATCGAAGTTGTTGGTACAGCAGCTAAGTAATTCACTTTACTTGTAAAAAAGCCCGCTTATAGCGGGCTTTTTTATTTCCGCTATATTCATGAACTTCTCCTATAGCCTTACAGATAAGCAATCCATATGAACGTCGACCAGTCAGAAATCGCCAAATTTAGCGCCCTAGCCCATCGCTGGTGGGATCCTAATAGCGAATTCAAACCCCTGCATGCTATTAATCCTTTGCGATTGAATTGGATTAAGTCATTTGTTGATTTGGACGGCAAAAAAGTGGTTGATATTGGTTGCGGCGGCGGCATATTGGCAGAGTCGATTTCACAATCAGGTGCAGATACAACAGGCATTGATTTATCTGAAAAGGCTCTCAAAGTAGCCGAGTTACATGCACTTGAAGTGGGTGCAAACCTCACATATCGCTCTATCTCTGCAGAAGCACTTGCAGAAGAGCAACCGGAACAATACGACGTAGTGACCTGCATGGAAATGCTTGAGCACGTACCTGATCCAGCATCTGTAGTCCGTGCTTGCGCCAAACTCTGCAAACCTGGGGGCACATTATTTTTTAGCACCCTCAATCGCAGCCCTAAGTCCTACTTATTTGCGATTATTGGCGCTGAATATATTCTTAAACTACTTCCTAAAGGCACTCACGAATACGCTAAATTCATCAAGCCTTCTGAGTTGGTTGCGTTTACCCGTCATGCAGGCCTGGAGATGGCTGGCATCAAAGGATTGAGCTACAACCCGCTGACTCAGGTTTATAGCCTAGGTGATGACGTAGATGTGAACTATATGATCGCCGTTAGAAAGTAATCCGATAGATGAGCAAGCTTTTCAGCCCCTATGAAGGCATCTTTTTTGATCTAGATGGCACGCTAGCGGATACCGCCCCAGATTTGGTTGCAGCAACCAACAAATTGTTAGTTGCCCGTAACCTCACTCCTAAACCATATGAGTTTCTGCGTCCCTATGCCTCAGCCGGAGCTCGTGGCTTACTTGAGGGCGCCTTTGGGATCAGCCCAGATCACGAGGATTTTGTTGCACTTCGTGATGAGTTTTTCAGTAATTATGAAAAAGCCCTGCTGGTTGATAGCAAGCTATTTGATGGAATTGATCATTTATTGGATCAAATGGATGCTGTGAGCCTGCCCTGGGGAATCATCACCAACAAAAGTGAGCGCTTTACTAACCCGCTAACCGATCTCATGGGTCTACGTCAGAGAGCTGTTTCTACTGTTTCTGGGGACACCACCCCTTACTCAAAGCCGCATCCAGAGCCGATTCTCCACGCAGCCAGAATTAGCAACATCGATCCAAGCAAATCAATTTATGTTGGGGACGATATTAGAGACGTTTTGGCAGGCAAAGCTGCTGGAATGAAGACCGTGGCTGCCGCTTATGGCTACTGCGGCTGTAAAGAACCTCCAGAGGCCTGGGGGGCGGATTACATCGCCAACAACCCCCTCGATTTGTTGCAAATCATCTTTCCCAACAGGGACTAAAGATATTCAACAATTTAAAGCTAGCGGCTTTAAAATAGGAAGTTCCAATGCATGCAATCTGGGACCGACATGGTTTCGACGTGGATTACAAAGCATCAAGGGCATACCGAGGACCCGTTATCTCGTAAATCAATGGGAATGTTTTAACTGCAAACGACGAACGTTTCGCACTAGCCGCTTAATTGCGGTTGCCCCTGAACTGATTCTCTCTTGGGTCAGCTAGCGCAAGCTAGATCAGGGTCATATACAAGAGATAAGGTCATTTCATGTCACGGGGAATGATTCGAAAATTTAGTGAATCGTCAGCAAAGAACGTGTCAATCCGTGCTTAACTGATTAAATCAAATGATATGACTAAGTATGTAGAACTTGTTGTGGAGGATTTGCGGACGCGGGTTCGATTCCCGCCGGTTCCACCAATTTGAAGTCTGTAACAAACAAACGCCACCTACCAAGGTGGCGTTTTGCTTTCCTCAAAATGAATTAATGGGATGCATTAATTAAACTGATAACTCATGCCAGCCTGAAAGTTGAGTGGTGCTCCAGCAAAAATGCCATCCGGACTGCGACTAGAAATGTAGCGCTTATCAAATACGTTATTGATTACTCCAAATACTTTCCAATCTTTATTAATGACATAGTTAGCACTCCAATTGACTGTCGTAAAGGCAGGCACCTCGCCTAAAGTTCCAATAGCATTTGGAACAACAGTATTTGCTGAGTCAGCGTATTGATTGGAAACATAGTTCAGGCTAACCAAAGTATTGAAACCATTCTTTTCATAACTCACGCCAAAGTTGGATGTGAGCTTGGGGGTATAAGGAATGCGATTACCATCACGCCCCAAAGAATTCGTCCCAACAAACTTTGCAACCGGTATGTAGGTAGCGTTAGCGTTGATAGCCCAACCATGACCCAACTCATAACCCAGGGATGCCTCAGCACCTTGATGCAAACTCTTGCCCCCGTTAGCTTTAGAAATTCCCGCAGCCAAACTTTGGTTCACAATTTGATTGCTAAAGTTCATGCTAAAGATGGCAGAGTCATAAGAAAACGCGCCCGATCGTCCACGCAGTCCTAATTCCATATTAGTGGAGCGCTCTGGTGCCAGCTGCTGATCAACCCCCTTATCGTCAATCGCCGTAGCCAATTGAGCTGGTGCAAATCCTTTGTAAATACTGCCGTAGGCTTGCGCTTGCGGTATGAGCTGCCAGGTTGCTCCAATTTGCGGAATGGTTTCCACATTCTTGGCGGCACCCGATTTACCAGTGATCACATTTGCGCGGGTTTGGTTATAGCTTTCAACGCGCACCCCTGGAATTAAAGCGAAGTTATCCGTCAACAGAAATCGATTCTGGCCATACAAGGCAATCGAGTTAGCCTTATTGTCCTCATGAAGCGAAACTCGCCCTGAATACGCTAATGCTTTTGAGCTCACCAACTGATTAATTTGAGATTCAGTGTGCAAACGCACTCCAAACTCTGCCTCATTGGCAATTCCCAAAGCCTTATACGCATGATTTATTCGAGAATCTATACCCAACATTTGAAACTCTCGATTACGACCAACTAAACAGTCGGCGCCCACATTACAAGCCTTAAAAATCGTGGCATCTTGAGTGCGTTTCACAATACTTTGTCGCCAATAGTCTCGAGATAACTTGCTCCAATACATCAATGTATTGATTTTGGTATCTGAATCAATTTCTAAAGAGTGGTTGATATCCACAGCATTTCTTTGGGTAATAAAACGATCGTTTGGCGCTGGGTTATCTTTAGTGCGATTGATGTATTGGGTGGGGCGCAGACCCACATAGGACGTATTGATGTTGTTATCGTAATGGGTGTACTTGACGCTTAGCCACTGATTCTGCGCAATCTCAATGCCGCCCTTCATTAAGATGTCGTACATCTTAAAACCATTTACTTGATACCCGCTGGACTCTGACTGAATCAAGTTAATTCCGCCAATTGCACCATTTGTGGATGATTTACCTCCGGCCTCTATCTCCGCCAAACGATACCCATAGTTACCAACCTTACCGGTTAACTTAAAACCTTGTGATGGTGTTTTGGTAAGGTAGTTAATTACCCCACCAATATTTGAGGGGCCATACTGAAGACCTGATGCCCCCTTTAATACCTCAATCCCACCAATGCGCTCAACTGGAGGGCTGTAATAAGAAGCATTGGAAATAAATAGGCTAGGTTGAATTGGTGCGCCGTCCTCTAGTAGCAGCACTTTAGAGCTGCGACTGGGATTCAAGCCTCGTATACCAATATTCGGAATGGCGCCAAACCCACCCTCATCCCCGCGAATATTAACGCCAGGAACCGTCCTCAATACATCCTGTAATGATTGAGGCTGCAACTCCTCCATCCTCTTTTGATCAATCACATCGACTGTCCCAGGAATTTTGCTAGAGGCATTTTGCTCACGACCAACAATATCTATTCTGGGTAATTCAATATCTTGAGCTTTTACCCAGCTTGAAAAAGCGCTCCCACACAACAATGCTATTGATGAAAACCAGGCGAGCCTGTTTTGATAACGCAAAACATCTTGATGCTTCATATACCATCTCCAGTGATAACAACAAAAAATCGCTGGCTATATGCATATGAAGATGCTCTTGCTGGCTAGTAAGCTATTTCATTTTTACTTCGTCAGAATGAGTTTTCCCAATTTAGTAATGCGCAATTGATAAGTGTGTCCGTCATGCGTAATAAACATTTGCTTGCCTTGACCAAGCAGAGCTTCACTTGAAACAGTCTTTGGGGAAATCTCGGCTGAACGAATGTATTTCAAGTCTAAATCTACGGTTTTGTAATTGGTCAAGCGCTATCCCTCCAGGCTAAAGTGAACTGGGGCCTGAAAACACTGCGAAGATTGATTGAAAGCTGAAGAAAGCGGCAGAAATCTCCATTGCGACAAAGTAGCGAGCGCCGACCTATCTAAGCTCTGAAATCCTGAACTCCTGGAGACACTGGCCTCATCTACAAAACCACCCTGGTTAACGCACAACTTAATCATCACCAAACCCTGCTCCCTGAGTTTTCTACTTAACAAGGGATATATGGGCTTGGGGTTATGTAGAACGTGTCTAGGAATTAAGCTCAAGGAGTGACCACCCCCTCTTTCGCTACTGCTTACAGAAGATTCCTCAGAGGGCCTGGGGTTGAGATTTTCTGTGGAAGTAATTGCGGTTGTTTTAGCCATTGACGTTTCTTTACGCTGACTGGGTTGATGTGTGCGTAGATTGACTAAATTCACCATTATGGATTCTGAAGTGTGCGATCTTTCACCCTCAAGAGATGAAGGTGAAAAGAATAGGAAAGCCAAAAGATGGATTGTGACTACACCTGAAATAATCAAAGTATTTCTAGGTGGAAAACTACAGAGAAAATGACTTCCTTAAAAGTTAAACAAGAAAACAGTGGGTAGCTGAACTGACATAACTTTCAGTAACTACGGACTCTTTACAAACATTTTAAGGATGATGCATTTGATAAACAACCACAATCCCAATGGGGACGGGGTTCGTAGGGCTATTGTTGTGTTACTACTTCAGCGCTAAACGCCAAAGTGAAGTTACTTCTTTAGAGCGCGCTGCATGTAATGCATCTGTTTGATCAAACGCCTTATGATGCGTTGGCTTGGTATCAATGCGTGCGAGAACTTTTAAGTTTGCCTGCTCAATCCATTGAAGAAGTTCATCTCTCGATCTCAAACCCAAATGCTCAGCCAAGTCAGACAGAATTAACCAACTCTCACCGTCATCAAGCAAATGATTCTTTAAATTACACAAAAAGCCTTTTAACATTTGGCTCTCGGGGTCATATACCGCGTGCTCGAGAGAAGAGCTTGGCCTAGCTGGCAGCCATGGCGGATTGCAAACAATGAGCGCCGCCTTGCCCGATGGAAATAAATCAGTCTTGAGAACATCAATTTGAGATTGCAAATCTAGACGCTCAATGTTTTCTTGTGCGCATGCGATCGCTCTGTCGTCTAAATCCGTTGAAACAATCTTCTGAATTCCTCGCAAAGCCAATACAACCGCAAGCACACCAGTGCCCGCGCCAATATCGAAAGCAGTTGAATTTTTCTTGATGGCGGCTGGTAGCGGAGTCTTTAATACCAACTCAATGTACTCACCGCGTACAGGCGAGAACACGCCATAGTGCGGATGAATGCGAACTTCTTCATCATCTCTAGTAAGAACTTGCACGCCCGTTTTGCGCCATTCATGGGCGCTAATGACGCCGAGCAGTTCACGAAGGGAAATGACATAAGGCTCAGTCTGCTCACCATATGCTTCAAGACAAGCTTGGGTGACATCTGGAGCACGTCTTAAAGAGATGCTGTGATCTGCATTTACTGGAATCAATACCATCCCCAAAATACGGGCACGCTGTGATTGAGCAAGGCGGTGAAGATTAAACGTATCTAAGGGGCCTTTGGTTTTCTCTTTTGCAACTCGATCAGCTCTAGAGGATTTCTTGGAAGGCTTGTCCACTCTGCGCACCAAAGCCTGCAAAAGCTGTCGGGCATTCTGAAAGTCGCCCTTGTATAGCATTGCCGTGCCTTCACAAGCCAAACGATAAGCAATATCAGCAGTCAGAGTGTCGTCTGCGATCTGAATCTTTTTATGGGGAGCAATACCATTTTCAGAGTGCCACTTGGCGCTATGGACTTGTCCGCCATCTTCCCACTGAAGAGTTGTTGATGAGGTCACCTAGGAAACCACAAAACGGTTATTTTGATAATCATCAATAGCCTGCTCAATCTCGGCACGGGTATTCATAACAAAGGGACCGTATTGAACGATGGGCTCATGAAGTGGCAAGGCAGCCAAGACAATAAATTGCGCGCCAGCTGCTCCTGCCTTCGCCTTTAAACGATCACCATCTCCGAGAACAATAGCAGCCTGCTTTGGAACGGATCTCATGGGGCCACCAATTTCTAGATCGCCTTCGTAAACATAAACAAATGCATTTAGCTCTTTAGGAATGCGGTGCTCAAATTCAGCATTAGACGGCAAATGCACATCCAAAAATAATGGGGCCGTAGTAATTCCCTGAATCGGACCTTGAATTTCATTTCCTTCGTGGCTGTAGGCGCCAGCAATGACCTTCACTGAGCCACCACTTTCTAAAACAACCTTAGGGATATCTTCAACCTGAATATCTTTGTACCCTGCCGGCTTCATCTTTTCTTTGGCGGGCAAGTTGATCCACAGCTGAAAGCCACGCATGGCACCGCTAACCTGTTGTGGCATCTCAGAATGAATGATGCCGCGCCCTGCTGTCATCCACTGAACTCCACCAGTCTTAAGATGGCCTTGATTTCCCAAATGATCTTCATGCAGCATATGACCTTCAAGCATATATGTCACCGTCTCAAATCCACGATGCGGATGGGCCGGAAAGCCTGCTACGTAATCGTTCGGATCGTTTGAAGAAAATTCATCGAGCATCAAAAAAGGGTCTAGCCTCACTTGATTCTGCCCACCAAGACTACGGCGCAATTTCACACCCGCGCCATCAGAAGTAGCAATGCCAGGAATAATGGTTTGAATATTGCGGATCATGTTCTAAGGCTTATATTTCTTTTAAGCAGGTGGATGATCTTCAGGATTGACGTCTAGCGCGATTAAGAAGCGGGACACCATGTTGTAAGCGGCGATGACCGTTACCAACTCTACCGTATCGGTACTTCCTAACGCCTTTTGTAAACGCTTCATCAATTCAGGATCTACCTTGATGTTGCGCGTCATTTGAAAAGTGAGTTCAGCAGCATCGTTTTCTACTGGCGAATACAACTCTTTTGGGAAATTGGATTGCCCAATGAGGCGCAAGCCTTGTACCTGCTCCTCCGTACCACCCGCCTTTTTGAAAGGTGGTGCATGGTGAAAGAATTCATACTCGGCACCATTGAGCACCGCCACGCCACACATAGCTAATTCACGCAACTTGGGATCTAAAGATAAATTATTCCGAATCTCACCAATAAAATGATTCCAGCCTTCTGCAATCGGAATGCTATGCAAAAGCATGCGGTCTAGATTAATAAACTGACCACCACGTCTTTTGCGTATAGCATCTACCAACTCAGCTGGTTCAGCCAAATCCATTGGCTGATACGGAATTAAACGTTCTGACATAAATCCCTCTTATGAATACTGCTTACTGAGCAGTTTCTTTAATATTGTTTTCAATGACGAACTTACCCCAAATACCAATTTGCTTGCCAATAAACTCTTGCGCAGCTTCAGGTGTGCCACCAACAATTTGAATGCCTTGAGCCTTGAATTTCTCAGCAACAGCAGGAGTTTTCAACGCCTTGTTTAAAGCCTTATTCATCGCATCCACTACTGCTGGTGGAGTTTTACCAGGGGCTAATACTGCCCACCATGCAGGCGCACTAAATCCAGGGAAGCCACTCTCAGAAATCGTTGGCACATTAGGCAAGGAAGGCGATCTCTTGGCAGTAGTGATAACCAAAGGAATAACACCACCGCTGTCGACGTGTGGCTTCACTAAAAATTCTGAGCCTACTGCTAGCTCTACCTGACCACCTAAAGCATCTTGCATCAACGGACCGCCGCCACGATACGGAATGTGGTTCCAATCAAAGCCAGCCTGTTTTGCTAAACGAGCCATTGCTAAATGACCCAAGCTACCAATGCCGATAGAGCCATAGCTAAATTGCTTACCTGACTTAGAAAGATCCACTAATTGCTTGAAGCTAGTAATGCCAGATTTTTTACTGGCTACTAACACCATTGGTGACGTACCAATCAATACTACAGGTGCAATATCTTTAATCGTGTCGTAGGGAAGCTTGTCTTTGAGACTGGGGTTCACGCCGTGCGTATCGAACACCACCGCAAAGGTATAGCCGTCTGCATCAGAACGAGTCATTGCGGACGTACCAATTACTCCAGAGGCGCCACCAATATTCTCAACAATGACGTTTTGCTTGAGCTCTGCCTGCAAAGCGGGTGCTAGTACACGGGCAACCTGATCAACCGAGCCGCCTGGAGGGAATACGGCAATTAAACGAATTGGCTTTTGGGTAGGCCAAGCGCCTACTCCCGCAGATTGGGCACATACAAAACCACTAAAGCCTAAAGTCATTAATGTGCTTAAAAAGATGTTTTTAAAGGCTCTTTTGGCCGTTTTTGCTAAATCCAGCATGGATTTGTCTCCTGTAAATAAGACCTCAAGGTTAACACCCCTGAGGTCTATTTGCTCGATAATGGCGACGTAGCCAAGTGAGAGAAAAATGAAGTCGATTTTAAATATTGCCGCCTATTTATTTGTCAGCCTAGATGGCTTACCTGAGCTTCGCGCCAAGATGCTCGAAGAATGCAATGCACGCCAACTGAAAGGCACCATCTTATTAACTGGCGAGGGGATCAATATGTTCCTTGCTGGTAAAGCCGATGCACTTCGCGGATTTTTAGACTGGTTGCGTCTTGATCCCCGCTTTACTCCCCTGCAAGCAAAAGAAAGCTGGTCTGAAGATCAACCTTTCAAAAAGATGTTGATCAAGCTGAAAAATGAAATTATTCGCATGAACCATCCAGCTATTCGCCCAGAAGAAGGTCGCGCTAACTTTATTAGCCCCAAAAAATTACAAGAGTGGTTAGATCGCGGCACCGATGATCTGGGTCGCTCAGTCGTCATGGTAGATACACGTAATGCCTTTGAAGTCGACTACGGCACTTTTGAAAATGCTCTGCATTTCAATATCGAAAAATTTACAGAATTTCCTGCGGCTATTTCCGCTCATAAAGATGAGCTTGCAGATAAAACATTGGTTAGCTTTTGCACTGGTGGGATTCGCTGCGAAAAATCCGGTCTCTATATGCGAGAAATTGGTATGCAACATAGCTACCAATTAGAAGGTGGAATACTGAAGTACTTTGAAGAGGTGGGCTCCGCCCACTACCAAGGCAGCTGCTTTGTTTTTGATGAGCGCGAAGCACTTGAACCTAATTTAGACTCCATTCCTGTAGAGCATTCCATTCGTAAAAAACTGCGCATGAACTCTTCCACAGATTAACCCACCGAAAGCATTATTCATTCATGACCTCATTACCTAATATCGTTGTTCTCGGAGACTATGAGCGAGCACTGCGCCGCTTTTCTAATTGGGACAAGTTAGATCAACAAGCTAAGCTCACTATTCATCACGAGCCTTTAAGAGATGAAGCGCTCTATGAAGCCGTTAAAGATGCAGATGCGATTGCTATCGTCAGGGATCGATCTCCTTTTAATGAAGCCATGATTGCGCGCCTGCCAAAGCTCAAGTTTTTAATGTTTACCGGCGAACGCAATGGCACCCTAGAAGCATCCGCTCTAGTTTCCAGAAATATCCCTATGGCATGCACTCCTGGCGGCCCTTCCAAAGAAACTACAGCTGAGCTGACTTGGGCATTAATTTTGGGCGCATCCAAGCGCTTGATTGAAGAAAATAAATTGATTGCGTCTGGCGGCTGGCGTGATGCCATGTCTGTTTTACCCATGCTCTCAGGTGAACGTTTAGGCATCATGGGTTTGGGTGCCATTGGCGGCCGAGTAGCTCGCGTTGGAGCCGCATTTGGCATGGAAGTGGTAGCTTGGAGTCCGCGTATGACTCCGGAACGTGCGGCGGCTGAAAATGCAAAAGCAGTGAGTCTTGATGAGCTTCTGAAAACCTCCAAAGTGGTGTCCATGCATTTAGTTGCGGGTCCAGGAACCAAGGGTCTCATTAGCGCTGATCAATTAGCACTCATGCGTCCAGATTCCATTTTGGTAAATACCTCACGCTCAGCGCTGATCAACATGTCGGACTTACAAACAGCGTTAACAGCAGGTAGGCCAGGTCAAGCTGCGGTAGATGTTTTTGATATTGAACCCCTCCCAGAAAAAGATGTGTTGCGTAACACCCCAAATTTACTAGTCACGCCTCATCTTGGATTTATTGCTGAGCCTATTTTTGCCACCTTCTCAAAAGGAATCACTGAGACTCTGGAAGCGTGGTTAGAAAATAAGCCTGTGCCGCATCCATTTAAGCCACAGTAGGCTTTACCAGCCAACAATCATGCAGCAAAAAACTCTGACCCCGAAACAGCTATTTATTGGGTTTAGCAAGATCGGCATGTCTGGGTTTGGAGGCGTTCTTCCCTGGGCTCGCCGAACAATTGTTGAACAAGAGAAATGGTTAACCCCAGAAGAATTCAGTGCAATGCTGGGTATTTGCCAAATTGTTCCCGGCCCCAATATTGTCAATCTGGGCGTTTGTGTAGGGAGTCGCTTTGCTGGAGTGCGCGGCGCATTCGCAGCAGTCATGGGCTTGATGCTTGGACCCGTGGCCTTAGTAATACTGCTAGGCATTCTTTACGAGCATTACAGTTATATGCCAATTGTTCAGGGTTTATTACGAGGCATCTCCGCAGTTGGGGTCGGCCTAATAGCAAGCACCGGCTTTAAGATGATGCGCACCGAAATGAAATACCCTCCCATGCTGTTGGTCATCTTTCTAACAATCTTGGCGGCAACGTATTTTCATTTAGGACTTGGGTGGGTGGTCTTAATCGCTTCACCATTAGCTTTTTTTCTAGCCTGGAAGAAAGTGAAGCAATGATCAGCACCCTCGTTGGCCTCTTCCTCAAACTCTCCGCCTTTTCCCTGGTAGCCTTTGGCGGTATCAACGCTCTTCTTCCTACCCTTTACGATCTTTCCGTCAATCAAGAGCATTGGATTAATGGTCAAACTTTTGCAGACTACTTTGCAATAGCTCAAGCAGCGCCTGGGCCCAACCTCATGACCGTCACACTCATTGGCTGGAATGTAGGAGGTGTCATTGGCGCATTGGTTGCTACCCTAGCAATTGCTTGGCCATCCTCAATCATGATCTACTTCTTGCAGCGTTCTATTTTAGGTATGCGCGACATTCAAAAGCAGAGGGTAATTCAAGCAGCGGCTGGCGTACTGGCAGTTGGCTTAGTTCTATCTGCTGCTTGGGGTATCGCACTTCAAATCAATAACAGCACTGCCGCCCATTTATTGACCTTTGGCACAATAGCTATAACTTTATTTACTCGCTGGCATCCTCTCTACTTAATTGCTATAGGTGGAGTTTTAGGCGTAGTAGGATTTATTTAATAACTTCGAGAAAAAAATATGAGAATCATTCGAAATATTTCTGCTTCCCTGCTTTGTTTATTTGCTGTTTTCTCAAGCTCTGTATTTG
Organism: Polynucleobacter sp. 86C-FISCH; assembly: GCF_018882415.1. Lineage (GTDB taxonomy): Bacteria > Pseudomonadota > Gammaproteobacteria > Burkholderiales > Burkholderiaceae > Polynucleobacter. The sequence continues at coordinate 490,328 of NZ_JACVOL010000001.1, forward strand.
CTCAAAGCAATTACCCCAACAAGCCAATTAACCTGATTGTTCCCTATGGCGCAGGCGGAAGCGCAGATTCGAGGAGTCGTCAGCTAGGTCAAAAGATGAGCCTTATTCTCAAGCAGCCTATCGTGATTGATAACAAACCAGGCGCCGGTGGAAATATTGGCACAGAGGCTATCGTGCGTGCAGCCCCTGACGGATACACCATCGGCATGGGTAACTTTGCACCAATGGCTGTGAACAAAACCCTCTTCGGCAATTTACGTTATGACCCTGAAACCGACTTAACTCCCATCATCCTAGTGGAAAAGGGTCCCTTGGTTTTGGTGGTTAATCCGAACTCCCCCTTTAAAACAGTCCAAGATATTGTTGTTGCAGCAAAAGCAAAGCCCGGCGTTCTCACGTTTTCCTCAGGCGGGATTGGCGGCAGCCACCAACTCTCCGCAGAGCTTTTTGAACTGAGCGCTGACATTCAAATGATTCACGTACCTTATAAGAGTGGATCTGCCGCATTGACCGATCTAATGGCTGGTAATGTTGACCTCATGTTTGATCAAATGTATTCGGCGGTACCAAGTATTAAAGCGGACAAGATTCGACCACTTGCCATTACTAGCAAAAAGCGCTCACCCTTACTTCCAAATGTTCCTAGTTTTGTTGAGTTAGGCTATCCCAAGGTAGAGGTTTTAAATTGGCAAGGGCTCATCGCACCCAAAGGAACACCCAAAGCCATTATTGATAAGCTCAATGCTGCTGCAAATGAAGCACTCAAAGATCCTCAGCTACGTGAACTAATGCTCGCACAAGGTAATGAGATTGGCGGGGGAAGCCCTGCAGAATTTGCTGCTCTCGTTAAATCTGAAGCAAGCAAATGGAGCGCAGTAGTGAAAAGCGCAAACATCAAACCAGAGTAAAAAAAGATGTGCAAACAATAAAGGGGCTTGAGGCCCCTTTATTTATTTAAGCGCCTGGTAAGTAAGGATACCCAAGAAGGTAAGGACGAGCGAGCCAACCAAGTTCAGAAGAGCAGTAAGTAGGGCCCAAGTAAATTCACCGCGCTGCATAAATCCAACTACGTCAGCAGAAAAACTGGAGAAAGTAGTCAGACCTCCCAAGAAGCCTGTTACAACTAAAAGCTTCCACTCAGGAGACAGGTGTGGGTTATTGCCAAAAAAAGCTACTGCAACCCCTATCAAATAACCGCCAACCATATTAGAGATAAAGGTCCCTAAAGGCAGCACAGCTCCAGCACCAACAGTCAGAAAATTAAAGGCTGCTCTTAATAGAGCACCTAGACCGGCGCCAAAGAAAATTGCGAAAATTGAAAGCCACATAATCTGTTCTTTATTGAATGGAGAAACCTAGCATGCTAATTGAACTCATTTCGATGCCATCAGTATAGATTTTTACTTGCTCACCCTCTTCTTGTAAAGCTAAGGTATATAGAGCGGGCCAATAATGTTCTGCGGTCGGTATCGACATATGAGCTGCATCACCATAACTCTCCCAATCAATTAAAGGACCATGATGCTTGGCGTGCATCTCTGAGATGAAAAAATCATTGAAGTCTTTTGCCCAAGGATAAGGCTGTGCATCTTCTTGCCAATGAATAGTACGCAAGTTATGCACCACATTGCCGCTCGACAAAATGAGAATATTTTCATCACGTAATGGGCGCAACTGCTTAGCCAATTCATAATGCTCGCGCGCTGACATAGATCCGTCTAGGCTCAACTGCACTACTGGGACATCAGCTTCCGGGTAAAGATATTTGAGAACTGACCATGCACCATGATCAATGCCCCATTCATTTTCTTCAAGCACTACCGGAACACTCAATAACTCTTGCACGCGGTCTGCTAGTGCAGGACTGCCTGTCGCAGGGTATTGAATATCGAAAAGGGCTTGCGGGAATCCGCCAAAGTCGTGAATTGTTTTAGGCTTAGACATTGCGGTAACCCATACTCCACGAGTTACCCAATGAGCTGAGATCACCAATATGGCGTCTGGTCGTTTGAATGTTTTTCCTAGAGCAGACCAGGCCGCTGTAAAGCGGTTGGGCTCTATGGCGTACATCGGACTGCCATGGCCAGCAAATACTGCAGGTTGGCGATGGCTAGTCATTAATGCAGATTAACCGAATACGTAACCTGTGTGAGCTGCAACCAAAGCAAACAAAATAGCCAAGCTAGTAGCGGCGCCCAACATCACGATCAATGTAATGATCTTTTTGTTGATTTCTTCTTTTGATTCGTTATGCCATTCGTTCATGCTAAATCCTCTGTAAACACATTAATGAGTGGAGTAATTATCCACTATCGACCGCGACCAGCCTTGCGCATCATGCCTTTTCCCCCGCCAAAGCCTGCCTGAGGCCTTCCAGCAGGTCCAGATGGGCCTTTTGGGACAGGTGGGCGTGCTGGCGGCTTAGCAATTACAGCCTTAGCCGGGGTCTTTGAATCGGGTTTCTTTTCGTCAGTCACTTTGAGCTCCTATGGATATCATATTGCCATGATTACTGACTATTCTATCCAAGCTGTCGCAATTAATGCGATTCCCCTGATTTTTGCCATCACCATCCACGAAGCAGCCCATGGTTATGCCGCCCGTCGATTTGGCGACAACACAGCGTATATGCTGGGACGAGTCAGCCTTAACCCCGCTAAACATATAGACCCCGTTGGAACCATCTTGATCCCGCTGGTCTTACTTCTAACTGGGTCGCCATTTTTAGTGGGCTACGCCAAGCCTGTTCCGGTGAATTTTGGACGCCTCAGAAACCCCAGAATTGACTCGATCTGGGTTGCCTTGGCAGGACCGGGATCAAATTTCATCCAAGCACTGATTTGGCTCATCCTCTTAATTTGCTTAGTAGGCTTTGGGGTCAATGAAAAATTCCTGATCTCCATGTCTCAAGCGGGCATTACCTGGAATTTAGGTTTATTGGTATTTAATCTATTTCCCCTGCCCCCTCTGGATGGGGGCCGCGTTCTAGCAAGCCTACTTCCTGCACGTCAGTCGATTGCCCTTGGCAAGTTAGAGCCTTGGGGCTTTTTTATTGTGCTGGGACTCGTATTTACTGGGGTCATTAGCGCCTTATGGATGACTCCACTGATGAGCTTCTTTGAATGGCTGATCCTTTTGCTCACTAGCCCTCTCAGAATGATCTTTTAAGCAAGCGGAAAAGCATTTTCTGGGATATTCTGAATCCACGTAGCGCACCTCACATCAGGAGAACAATCATGAAACTACAAAAATTGGTTTTAGCAGGCACCGCAACTGTTTTAGCGATTGGCGCAGGAGTAGCATTTGCGCAATTCCAAAAACCAGAAGATGCCATTAAATATCGTCAGAGCGCATTTACGGTCATGGCAAACTCTTTTGGAAAAATTGGCGCAGTTGTTAAAGGCGAAGCACCTTACAACAAAGATGAAGTTGCCAAGAATGCTGCAATCGTTGCAATGCTGTCTACTTTGCCATGGCAAGCCTTTGGTCCAGGCACTGAAGGCGGCAAAGCACAACCAGCTGTCTGGTCAGACAACGCAAAATTCAAAGCCGCTGGTGACAAGATGCAATTAGCGGTAGTGGATCTTAATAAGGCCGCTCAGTCTGGCGATCTCGAAAGTATTAAGAAAGCTTTTGGTGCAGCAGGTGCAACTTGCAAAGGTTGCCATGACGATTTCAAAAAGAAATAATCCAACTTTATTGGCTGTTACTTTGTAATAAAGTAGCCCACCACTACAGCGATCACACTCAAGATTACTAAAGCCAGTCCTCGCTGTAGCCCTCCATCCTTGGAGGCTCGACCCAAGTCAGTAGGCAAGTATTTAGCCTCTTCACTTGGGTCAATTTCTTTGTCACCACTGATCATTGGTTTAATAAGATTTTCACCTTTAAATTTTTTGTAGAACCAGATCGCCGCAATATGAATTGTAATCAGCGTATAGATCACCACCTGATTACCCTCATGAATCTGGGACAGAAATGAGCTTACCGAGCTCGATACATATTTTGCTAGCGGCCCCTGAAAGGCAATCTCATCATCCACAAACAAACCCGTTGCAACCTGTACGCACAATACAAAAAGTAATGCAAACACAGATAATGCGCCAACTGGATTATGACCAAGCACGCGAGGTGAACTACCTTGCAAATAAGCAAGAATCGCCTTTTTACTCGGAAAGAAGGAAACAAAACGCGCGTGAGTAGAGCCAATGAATCCCCAGATTATTCTGAAGATCAATAAGCACAAAATGCTGTAGCCAAAATAGGCGTGCCATTGAATGGCATTGCCACCTATATTGACGCTAATGAAACTCCCCACAATGCAAAGCACTAACAACCAGTGAAATAAACGGATCGGCAAATCCCAGACGCGAATGATTTTCTTCATGTTTAAAGGATAACTCGCTTCTCCCTTAAAATGCTGAGAATTCATGAATCCCGGCAAAGCCTTTAGAACCTTACTGCTGTACCGTATCGGTGCAACACTCAGCTACCAAATTACGATGGTTGCGGTAGGCTGGCATCTTTATGAAATCACCAATAGCGTGGTGTCACTCGGGCTCATTGGCCTTGCAGAGCTTGTACCCTACTTTGCACTTGCCCTTTATTCAGGACATGCAGTAGATCACTATTCCCGCAAATGGATTGCAGCCATCGCATGCCTGATTCATATTGCAGTAGGCTTATTTTTAACTTGCATTGCACTGGGCTGGCTTTCTCCACCAGTCCCATTGATTTACACCGCCGTTGCATTTATTGGTGTTGGACGAGCTCTCTTAAGACCATCCTATCAAGCGCTGTTTGGTCAGATTATTCCAAGAGATCAACTACCCCGATACACAGCTTATGCATCTTCCGCTTTTCAGATTTGTGTAGTGGCCGGCCCAGGACTGGGTGGCCTCATGATTGGCTTTGCAGGCCTCGAATGGACTTACTTACTTGCTGCATTTTGTGGAGCAGTCGGTTTATACGGAATCACTTTTATTACCGCCGTACAAGAAAAGTCGAGCAACTTATCTGGTCACTTCTTAAAAAGTTTTTTGGAGGGCTTTCATTACGTCAGAAAACATGAGCTCATTTTGGGCATCATGGCACTCGACATGTTTGCCGTTCTCTTTGGTGGCGCCGTTTCTATCCTGCCTGCCTTTGTTAAAGAGGTCTTGAACGCGGGCCCAGAGACCTTGGGAATCTTGCGTGCCGCGCCCGCAGCAGGCGCTGTGATTACCGGCATCTACTTAGCTCGACGCCCGGTTCTGACGGATTCAGGAAAACACCTTCTTATCTCAGTTGCTGGATTTGGTGCAGCCATCATTGCCTTTGGTATCTCCAGTAATTTATGGCTGTGCGCCCTCTTCTTATTTATTTCTGGATGCTTTGATTCTGTGTCAGTAGTGATCCGAGGAAGCATCATGCAGCTTACGACACCGGATCATATGCGCGGCAGAATTAGTGCCATCAATGGAATCTTTATTGGTTCATCCAATGAATTAGGCGCACTTGAATCTGGCATCGCCGCCAGCATGATGGGCTTAGTACCGTCTATCGTATTTGGTGGGGTGGCGACGATTGCAATCGTATTGATTACACATCGCCTTGCTCCACACCTTAGCAAGTTGCATTTAAAAGATATCTCTTAAAGCAATTGGCTGCATTACTGAATTGCTAACTTGCCACTATTTAATTTCTGGCAAATCTTTCTGAATAATCTTCAGGCCAGCACGCAGAGCATCTTGATAGCGCTCACGCTCCGCTTTAATCGTTTCAGCGGTCCAAGTGAAAAAGCCTTCACCGGTTTTCATACCAAACTTACCGCTAGCGATACGATCACTCAAACACTTCGCAATCGTTGGTGAATTATTTAGAGTGGGGTAAATGGTTGCTCCGCCAGCACCATGCACCTCAAGGCCAGCATGATCTCTTTGCATAGCTGGACCGGCTGCAATATAACGAAAGCCAAATCCAAAGCGCACAGCCTTATCAATATCCTCAGGTGTACATATTCCCTCATCAACCATAGCAAAGGCCTCGCGCGATAAAGCGTGTTGCAAGCGATTTGCCAAAAAGCCAGGGAGATCTTTTTTCACAGTCACTGGCACCATGCCGCAAGCAGTCATTAATCGCGAAAGACTTTCGCCAACCATTGGGGAAGTCTTTTGACCATAAACTACTTCTACACATGGCACTAAATGCGCGGGCATAAAAAAATGTAAGCCAATCATTCGGGCAGATGTTCTCAAACCACTCGCAATTTCGCTAATAGGGAAACTTGTACTATTGCTAGCCAATACTGCCTCTGGCTTTGCATATTTTTCTAGTTTGGCAAATAGCTCGCGCTTAATATCCAAGCGCTCTGGCACACATTCAATCACTAGATCGATGTCGGTCCAATCGACTTCTTCTAGAGTTCCGGCAACAGTGAGTAAATGGGTACGATGCTCGTATCCCAAATCAGCCATCGTGTTGGCGAAGTAGTCAGGCAACAGCGCGCGTCGTTCGGTTGTTGGCTCGACTACCTGCACAGCACAACCACCGCGTGCGCATACCGCTGCAACGTCTGCACCCATAGTGCCGCCACCGACTATCACCACTTTGGTTTCAGCTGGTGTAAATAACATGAATGCTCTCCTAAAGGGTGCCGACTTTTTCTGAAAATTACTCTTACAATGGGGTCATTATTTCAATAAAAAAGCTAGCGAGACATGATCCCCGTCAATTCGGTGCTGCAGGTCGGCCATTTCCCTGAAATTATGCAGGCTGAGATAGATCGGCGCTTTATCCCCATTCATCATCCCGATCCGCAAGCTCCCGCTCCTGCTGGAAACTTTCAAGCGATTTTGATTCGCTCCAATACGAAGCTTCCGGAAGCGCTGGTTAAACAAATCCCTGGTATCCGCATGGTTGCAACCTGTGGTGTTGGTTACGACAACCTTCCTCTAGACTATTTAAAAGCAAATGGCATTAAGGCAAGCAATACGCCGGGCGTCTTAAACGACGCAGTTTGCGAGCTAGCAGTCGGCATAATGCTTGCACTTTTGCGCCAACTTCCAGAGGCTCAGGAATACGTCAAAAGCACTGCTTGGTCAAAGGCACCCTTCAGAATCACCACTACCCTGGCTGGCAAGCGCGTAGGCATTGCAGGCATGGGCCGGATTGGCCAAGATTTAGCCGAACGGTTAAAGCCTTTTAAGGTAGAAATTGCCTATTCAGGGCCAAACAAAAAAACGCTTCCTTACACTTACCATCGAGATATCAAGGATTTAGCGAAAGACTGCGACATCCTATTTTTAGCTTGTCCTGCCACACCTGAAACCAACAAGATGGTCAACGCCGAAGTTCTTGAGGCTCTGGGTTCCACCGGCTATTTAGTTAATATCGCTCGTGGCAGCGTGGTGGATGAGGATGCTCTTTTATATGCACTGCAACATAAAAAGATTGCCGGCGCCGCTTTAGATGTTTTTGAAAACGAGCCCAACCCAAACAAAGATTTCTTAAATCTTGATAATGTATTGTTAACACCACATATTGGTAGCGCCACCTCGGAAACACGGATAGCAATGACCCAATTAGCTGTAGATAATTTAGAAGCTTTCTTTAAACAACAACCACTTCCATCGGAAGTAAATAACTAGAAAAACGGAGCCAGCATGACGATTTCTCTGCACCCATCAACCTTACCTGCGGTGCTTTCCCCTGTTCTGACACCATTTAATGCAGACGGCACCCCGGATGCTCCTAAGTTATTAAAGCAATGCAAATGGCTAGAAGCTAATGGCGTTGGCCAAGCCATCTTTGGCACAAACTCTGAAGCTAACTCAATGTCAGCCCCACAGAAGATGAGCACCCTGACAACACTCATTGAGGGTGGCTTAAACCCAGAACACCTTATGCCAGGCACCGGTGCTACATCAATTGATGCCACTGTCAACATGACACGTCACGCAGTGAACCACAAATGTGCCGGCGTATTAATGTTGCCACCCTTCTATTACAAAGATGTTTCTGACGATGGCCTATTTGCTTACTTCTCTGAAGTAATTCAAAAAGTTGGCAGTGCTGCACTACAGATCTACATCTACAACATTCCACCAGTTACCAAAATTAATTTAAGCCTCTCTTTGTTAGAGCGCTTAACAAAAGAGTATCCAAAAACCATTGTTGGCATGAAAGATAGCTCCGGTGATTGGGCTTATACAGAATCCGTCATTAAATTATTGGCGCCTCATGGCTTCCGCGTATATGCGGGTAGCGAAGTATTCTTAATGCGCGCTTTACGTGCTGGCGGTGTAGGCTGCATCTCCGCTACCGCTAACGTGAACCCAAAAGCAATTGCCGATTTAGCTGCGCACTGGAGAGAGTCTGATGCCGACCAACGTCAGGCCAGCCTTGACCAGGTGCGTGGAATTTTTGCTAAATATCAAATGATTGCTGGCATGAAGACTGCTGTTGCTCATTACAGCAAAGATCCTGAGTGGCTCAGAGTTCGTCCGCCACTCATGCAATTAACCGCTGAGCAACAAGCTCAATTGTTAAGTGAGTTGCAGAAAATTAATTTCAGTATGCCGGGCCTGTAATTTAAAAATATAAAACCAATTAGGAGACAACAATGAAACTACTTAAGATAATTGCTTTATCACTGAGCTTTTTATGCGCAAGCGTGAGTGCTCAGAACATCTCTATTGCAACAGGCGGTACAGGCGGTGTTTACTACCCAATGGGTGGCGGACTTGCTTCAGTACTCTCTAGCAAAGTTCCCGGAATGTCTGCTACAGCAGAAGTCACCGGTGGTTCTGTTGACAACCTGAAACTCATTGGCACGGGCAAGCCTTATGTTGGTTTCTCAATGGCTGATGCTGCTAAAGATGCAACTAGCGGTGTTGATAAGTTCAAAGATAAGCCAATTGAAGTACGCACTTTGCTAATTCTTTATCCAAACTTGATGCACGTTGCAACAGTTGAATCGACTGGCATCAAAACTATGGCTGATCTCAAAGGCAAACGCGTAAGCACTGGATCTCCTGGTAGCGCTACAGAAGTCATGGCGTTCCGTCTTCTTGAAGCAGCAGGCATCGACCCAACTAAAGACATCAAGCGCGAGCGCTTAAGTGTTGCTGAATCTGTGAATGCAGTAAAGGACCGCAAGATTGATGCATTCTTCTGGGTTGGTGGCTTACCTACTGCAGCGGTAACTGATTTAGCCAATAGCCCTGGCATGAAAATTGTCATGGTCGACACATCGGCTGAAGTCCCGGCAATGAATAAGAAATACGGTAACTTGTATTTCCCATCCCTCATTACCAAACAAACCTATAGCGGTATGGCTAAAGACAACAATGTTGCTGCAGTTGCTAACTTATTGGTTGTGAATGCCTCCATGTCTGATGCTGAAGCTTACAAAATCGTGAAGGCTGTCTTTGACAACCAGCTCGAGTTAGTTCGCTCACATGCCGAATACCGCAATGTCAAACTGGATGCTCAAAAAGCAAACGCAACACCAGTTCCATACCATCCAGGCGCCTTAAAGTACTTTAAGGAAAAGGGTGTCAAAGTAAACTAAGCCAGCATTTGTAGTCAGGGGTGAGTCAAACTCACCCCTTTTTGTTTTAAAGTAGCGCATAAATATAAAAAATATAGGTTGAGACATGAATCAAAACGTTATCGATAACGAAACCCAGGAAAAATTAGATGCCTTCATCAAGCAAGAGGAAGGCGACTCTAACGACTACAAGGGTCTACTAGCCAAGTTCATCACCCTGGTTGCAGTAGGCATGTCTTTATTTCATCTTTATGCGGCCTACTCTATCGTCCCAACACATCAGCTACGCGTTATTCACGTAGCGCTTGTGCTATTTTTAGTATTCCTTAGTTTTCCAATTGCTGCGCGCTTTAAAAATCGCCTCATGATTTGGGACGTTCTATTCGCCATAGGATCGATAGCCATCGCATATCACATTCTCAGTGGCGGCGATGATTTCATGGATCGAAACACTGCACCAAACTCTACAGATGTAATGATTGGTATTGGATTGATATTGCTAATCCTTGAGAGTGTCCGAAGAACGAATGGCATGGTTCTAGTGACAGTAACTGTTTTATTTTTGCTGTATGCACTATTTGGCAACTACCTGCCTGCCCCATGGACACATAAAGGTTATGAACTTGATCGCCTAGTAGGTTATATGTACATGACGCTCGAAGGCATTTACGGCACCGCTGTAGACGTCTCTGCAACCCTCATTATTCTGTTCACCATTTTTGGCGCCTTCTTGCAATTCACAGGCGCAGGTAAATTCTTTATTGATTTCTCATTTGCGGCAATGGGCGGTAAATCTTCTGGCGTAGGCAGAACCATCGTGATGTCATCATTTTTATTGGGTGGTCCATCAGGTTCAGGCGTTGCTACAACTGTTACCGTTGGCTCAGTTGCAGCCCCGATGTTAGATAAGGTAGGTTACGAGAAGAATGCAGCTGGTGGCCTTTTGGCAGCAGGTGGTCTTGGCGCGATTATTTCACCTCCGGTACTCGGAGCGGCAGCCTTCTTGATTGCTGACTTCCTAAAAATTTCGTATTTAGATGTGTTGTTGATGGCAACTATCCCAACGATCCTCTTTTATCTTGGCTTGTTTGTCATGGTAGAGATTGATGTTCGTAAATATGGCATGAAGAGCATTCAGTTTTCATCAGCTGAAACTGCGTGGCAGCTTACTAAAAAGTATTGGTTTCACTTTTTCTCACTCATCTCCATCGTCGTCTTTATGTTGATGGGCTTTTCTCCTGTCATGTCAGTATTTTGGGCAACCGTAGTTTCTGCACTATCTAGCATGTTGCGCGAAGATACTGCAATTATTCCTTGGGCATGGTTTAAGGGAAAAGAGCCTATTCTTAAAGGACTCTATAACTCGGGCCTCACGAAGGCGCTTGCCTCTGGATCAACCGGTGTATTGGCAATTGCGGCTACCTGTGCTGGTGCTGGCTTGATCGTCGGCACCGTCACCCTGACAGGTCTTGGTCTGAAATTTAGCTCGATTGTGATTCAATACGCTGGCGGATCTCTTCTGCTAACAACGATCTTTACCGCTTTAGTGGTTTGGGTGGTTGGTCTGGCTGTTCCAGTGACAGCCTCTTACATTATTTGCGCCGTGATTGCAGCGCCTGCTCTCATTAATTTGGGCGTACCTGCATTTGCTGCTCATATGTTTATCTTCTATTACGCCGTGCTTTCTGAAGTATCGCCACCGACTGCGCTCTCCCCATTTGCAGCTGCGGCGATATGCAAAGGTAATCCCTATAAGACCACCTTGCAAACTTGGAAGTATGTTGCTCCAGCCATCCTAGTGCCATTCATGTTTGTATTAGATAAGTCTGGTGTGAGCTTATTGCTGATGGGATCTACTACTGCACTTGAGCAGGCTGACTGGATGCAAATCGCCTGGGTCTCATTTACAGCAGTGGTTGGAATCATCTGCCTGGCTGGAGGACTGCAAGGCTGGTTCATCGAGAAAACCAAAATCTTTGAACGCGTGATTATGGTGATCTCTGGAGTTGCTCTTGCCTACCCTTCTACTGAAGCAGACTTGATTGGCTTCATCGGATTTGGTTTGGTTCTGGTTACTCAAACCATTACGCATTTCAAACTCAATCCGCGATCATCTTAAGAAGCTCTCTTAAAAACAATAAAGCCCGCACTAGCGGGCTTTATTTTTAGGCGAGAACGGAAAACTCTAGCTTATGAGATCTTAGTCCAAGCAGCCTTGCCTGCGTACTTCTTTACAGCTGCTTCATCAAACTCAAATCCTAGTCCCGGGGTTTTATGTAATATCAGATCACCATTCTTAAAGGTGAGCTGCTTGTTAATTAATCTACGGAAGTTGAGCACTTGGTCATCCAAGAAGAACTCAACAAAACGCGCATTAGGGGTGGCGGCTACCAAGGGTGCATGTAAATCATGCATCCAGTGCGGACAAACAATGACACCCTTTAAATCCGCATATGCAGAGATTCTTCTCCACTCAGTAATGCCGCCACACACTGCGGCATCAGATTGCAAAATGGCGGCGCCACCAGCATCAATTAATTCTCTAAAACGCCAACGTCCCGCTTCCATTTCTCCAGTAGCAACATTGATCTTAGTTTGACGTGCTAATGCAGCATGCAAATCGATCGCATCTGGCGAAAAAGGCTCTTCTATCCAGTAAGGGTTGTAAGCTTCAAAGCGACGCACGTACTCAAGAGCGGTTGGTAAGTCACGCCATGCATTGTTCGCATCTAAAGTGAGTAAAACATCATCACCCACCGCTTTACGAGCCGCTTTAACTCGAGCCTCTTCTTCTGATGGAGATAGGCGACCCACCTTCATCTTCACCGCCTTAAAGCCTTGCTTAACGTAAGACTCCATCTCTTTGCCAAGCTTGGCCGGGGTCTTTCCTTCAAGGTAGTAGCCGCCACTGGCATAAGCTGGCACGCGATCATCCACCACTGAGCCGAGGTATTGATGCAAGGGCAAGCCAACTGATCGTGCATTTAAATCCCACAGAGCTGTATCCAAAATAGAGATTCCACGCATCACGGCACCAGTCCGCCCCTGCAATATGGACTCGTTATACATATCCATCCACAAACCTTCACTGCGGTGACTATTTTGACCAATCAGTTTGGGGGCCAATAATTGCTCCACGGCAACCTTGGCGATATCTCCACCAGCGCTACCAACATAACAAAAGCCAATGCCTTCGTTCCCATCCTTGCCACGAACTTTCACTAGACAATAATGACGTTCAGAAACAGTGCGAGTAGAAAATGAGGTGACCTTGTCTAAAGGTACTGCTACAGAAGCAACTTGGATGGATTCAATAATCGGCATCTAAACTCCTTAATCAAAAAATGATTGTATCCAGAATTTAAATTGCCGGCAGGAGTCTAAATAAGGAATAATCGACTCATTCCTAACAGAATACGCAGGCTAAAAATGAGCAAAGTGGTTGTCATCGGAACGGGAACTATGGGTGTTGGCATTGCTGCTGGATTTTTAGCCAGTGGCGCCAACATTGTCATGCTAGGTCGCACCCCAGAGAAGGCTTTAGCATGCCTCGACTCCATTAGGTCATGTGCAGATTCAATTAATACCGAATGGCCAAAGGCAAACCCCTCGTTACAAAGCGGCAGCATTGAAACCTGGCAAGACTGGGATGATGTGGACTTTGTGATTGAAACAGTATCCGAGCAACTGCAATTGAAGCAGGACATCTTTGCCCTGCTAGACCAACGTGTTCCGCCTCACATTCCCATTGGTAGCAATAGTTCTGGCTTTCCTATCAGCGATATTGCAAAGGATCTGCCAACAGCACATCGCATGTTTAATGCCCACTACTTTATGCCTGCGCACATCGTGCCACTCGTAGAAATTGTTACGGGGAAACGTTCTGATTTAGTCTTGGCAGAAAAGCTCTGTCAGTTTTATCGCGCCCACGGCAAGAAGCCGGTGCTAGTTAAAAAAGATATCCCGGGGTTTTTAGCAAATCGCATTCAGCATGCATTAATGCGTGAAGCACTTTCGCTTGTAGAGGAAGGTGTCGCCACTCCTGACGATATAGATACCGCTGTTCGCTATAGCTTTGGATTTCGCTACGCTGCAGTTGGGCCTATGACTCAAAAAGAAATCTCCGGCTGGGAAGGCATGACCTTAGCTGCAGAATTGATATACCCCTCACTGTCCAATATCACCCATCCACCAAGTTGTGTGACCAATTTAGTTAAAAGTGGCAAAACTGGCATTGCTAAGGGCGCAGGATTCAAAGACTGGCCGACTCATGAGGCAACCCTCATGAAGCAGAAGTACGAACAAAGGCTAAAAGCTGCCTTTGAAGTTCTGAAGATCGCACCAGACCAAGATTAAATCTAATTTGTTGCAGCACAGCATATTTATTCGCCCACGCTTTCACATTATTAGATAATTGAGGGGTGAATACAAAAGCATCTTTTAGCTCCCTGTTCAGTAGGGCTGTCATTATTTTGTCTGGCTGCGCCTTTCTAAGCTCAACACCGGGCTTTGCATACGCACAGAGCAAGCAAACTCAAAGCACCAGCCAAGCGCGCAACAAAATTACCGTCCAAACCACTAAGCAAGTTGGCTTTAAAGATAAATCTGCAGGTTCTAACTCAAAGACTAGCAGCATGAGCTTGAACCCAGCCCTCTTTCAGCGCAAAGCACCTGATGAGCTCATGCTTGATAGCGACGCCAATCTTGACTATCGCGTGGTACAAGGATGTTTACGACGAAGCTTTACCGAAGATAGTCTTCCCGCAAGTATTGGCATCAACAACAGCCAATTTGCCGAATTCTTTAAGAATCAGACCAAAACATTTTTTGATCACATGCGTGGGGACTGCATCCCTTATGCGGTTGCTTTCGGTAGTCGCAATCGCTTTGACTCGCTCAGCATCATGAATGGCCCAATTCAAGATAGCAAAACTGAAGTATGGACATTTACACCATCAGCAGTTGGTGGCTTTTTAATTCAACAAGACTTACTTAAAGATGAATCTAAGCGTTTAACGGAGATTCGCATTCCGCTAAGAGATGTTTTGTATGACCCCCGCAAAGTAAGCGATCAACTACCAGTTGAACTGGTTTGGGAATTGAACTCCCTGATCAAGCAAATTTATCCAGAAGAAAATAATTCTCTCGAAAATACCAATAGCGTTGTGCGCTTAATTGTAGATTTTGGTGATCGTGAAAAATGGGCTCAAATTTGGGCTGCAGAAATCATTGATCCAACTACTAAAGAAGTTTATGCAAATGCGTTTTGGGTAGAACGTAACGACATCCCTGGTGGCTTTTTTACTGGCTCAGGCGAATCTCTTGAGCGCTCTTTCTGGACCAACCCCTTAAGCTATCGCCGCATCTCTCGCGGTGTTGGCATGGTAAGGGCGTCCTCAGGCAAGCGTAGCAAAGCACCTGCGGCGGCAACCAAATCTGCACCTGCAACCCCCGCACCCGCTCCTAAGCAACGTTATCGCGCCCATATGGGCATTGATTACTCTGCGCCAACTGGCACACCTATCTTTAGTGTCGCCAATGGCAGAGTTGCTCACATTGGCTACAGCGGCGCATTTGGTAACTTGATTATTTTGGAGCATCCAGGCAATTACCATACCTACTATGCTCACTTAAGCAACTACAACGTCGAGCTCGAATTAGGCAATGAAGTGCGTCGCGGATTAGAGATTGGTTATGTTGGATCTACCGGCAGATCAACTGGACCGCATCTTCATTTCGAACTGAGAAAAAATGGTATTTACGTTGATCCTTATGCACCAAAGACTCAACTTGATTTATGGTCTATGCGCGATAACGAAAGCGGACAACTGACCAGAGAAATATTATTACTTGGCAGCCCCATTAAAAATAACTAAGCAATATTGCTAGCGAGTGATTTGAATTTACTTACTTCAGCTAAACAAAAAGGGTCCTTACGGACCCTTTTTACTGAATGCTGAGTGCTAAGTGAATTAACCCAAAACCAATACCGGTAGTTTTGAGTGAACAATGACTTCATGAGTCTCGCTACCCAACAAGACACTCTTGATACCCGTGCGCTTATGGGAGGCCATCACAATGACATCTGCCTTCGCCCTTTTTGCCCCATCCAAAATGCCTTCAGATAAGTTGCTATTTGCAATATGAAGACTCTTTACCTTGATACCAGCACCAAGTGCAGTCGTTGCCTTCTTAAATATATCTTTTGCATAAGCCTCGCAAACCTTAGCATGCTCTTTTTGTGAAATTCCATAGCCCATGGTGCTATCTGAGTAGACCATTGGAGGCAGGGGGTCAGAAACATAAACCAGAGTTACAGCGGCGCCATCTGCCTTAGCAAGTGCAGCAACCTTCTTCAAGGATTTTTTGCTGACATCCGAACCATCTACAGGTACTAATAAATGCTTAAACATGTTTACCTCTCCCTAAATTGGACTACTAACCTACTCTTTCCATCATAATGCTTATTATTAGCCTATAAAAGAATAAAGGTAACTTAATTGCTCAAGAATTTTGCTATCTACGCCACATTTTTAGTCACCCTAATCGCAATTGATTTGGTATGGCTTTTGGGTATCGCAAAGAATCTCTATCGAGATCAAATGGGTGACTTAATGGCTAGCGAACCCAAGCTTATAGCTGGACTTGCTTTCTACCTTCTCTATGCCCTCGGGGTCTGTATTTTTGTCATTGTTCCAGCGCTATCAAAACAGTCCTGGATATATGCACTGCAATATGGCGCTCTTTTTGGGTTGTTCTGCTACATGACGTACGACCTCACCAATCTTGCAGTCATTAGAAACTTTCCAACACAACTAGCATTGATTGATATTGCATGGGGCAGTTTTGTTACCGCCGCATGTTCAGGCATCGCCTACTGGGTTGGCAACCGCTTCTCATAGCGTATTTAATATTGAGCTTATGTTTTTTCGCCCACGACTACTAGACGCATTTAACGGATATAACCGCACCCTTTTCACAAAGGATGTATTGGCTGGTCTGACGGTTGGTATTGTTGCGCTGCCATTGGCCATGGCCTTTGCAATCGCCAGCGGACTCAAGCCGGAGGCGGGTATTTTTACTGCCATTATTGCTGGCGGCCTCATATCACTTTTGGGTGGCAGTCGCGTTCAAATCGGCGGTCCAGCAGGCGCCTTCATTGTTATTGTTTATGGCATCGTCGAACGCTACGGTGTGCCGAATTTATTGCTAGCTACTGCTATGTCAGGAGTATTTTTATTTCTGATGGGCGTGTTTCGTCTTGGAACGCTAGTGCGCTTTATTCCCATAGCAGTCATTATTGGCTTTACGAATGGCATTGCTTTCTTGATTGGCTTATCTCAAATCAAAGATTTCTTTGGGCTCCAGATTGAAAAAATGCCTGCCCAATTTTTCCAATCCATTCATACACTCTATTTAGCTGCGGATACTTTTAATCCTGTAGCTCTTGGCTTGGCTTGTGGCAGTCTTGCTCTATTAATATTTTGGAAGATATTTCAGAATCGCCTGGGATGGCTATCGCATCTTCCCGGCACAGTAGTGGCAATGGTTGTGGCAACTATTATTACCAGCGCCTTTAACTTGCCAGTCGATACCATCGGCAGTCGCTTTGGAGGTATTCCCTCTGGACTTCCTTCTTTTGAATGGCTACCGGTCAGCTGGGATAACGCGCAGTACATGGTTGCACCAGCCTTAACACTGGCGCTACTAGGAGCAATTGAATCTTTGCTTTGCGCCCGTATTGCTGATAGCCTGATTCATGATCGCCATGAATCAAATCAAGAATTAATGGCACAAGGTATTGCCAATTTCACTATTCCATTCTTTGGTGGCATGCCAGCAACTGGAACGATTGCGCGCACCGTTACCAATGTTGAAAGTGGTGCCACCACCCCGATTGCCGGTCTTATTCATGCCGCAACCTTACTGATCATCGTCTTGTTTGCTGCACCACTCGCTAAAAATATTCCACTAGCTAGCCTTGCCGCCATCTTGATGTATGTCGCCTGGAATATGGGTGAATGGAGAAAGTTTATCGATCTCAAGCAGTTCCGCCTGCCATACCGAATCACCATTCTCAGCGTCTTTATTCTTACGGTTGTACTAGATCTCACCATCGCAGTTCAGGTGGGTTTACTGCTGGCTTTTATCACTTTCATTTACCGAATCTCTAGCCTATCGCGCTGTGAGATTGCTTTAGCGAGTGACTTCCCTGGACTAAGCAACCAGCAAGGCCGCATTGATGCTTACCGCATTCATGGGGCAATCTTTTTTGGTGCCGTCAAACTGCTAGAAAAGATTGAGACAAACTTACCATCTCACACTCTCTTACTTGATTTAAAAAATGTAATCTACATTGATACTTCAGGCATGGATACGATCATGGAGCTTGCACACCTTTGCAAGATTCGTAATATTCGCTTGCTAATTTGTGGCTTGGCACATCAACCACTGGAGATGGCTGAACGTAGCAACTTCATTGCTATGCTTCCGCCAAACTCTTTCTACCCTGACCTGATTTCTGGAATTGAAGCAGCGACAACTTAAAGGCGACTTAAGAAATACAGAAGCCGCCTTTTAATAAAGCTTCCGGCAAAACCCAAGCGCGGTATAAACCAAAGCCTCCTGCAATGAGCAAAAGCGAAGCAGCTAAATAACGCACCCAACGATATTGTCCAAACTGGGTGAGTGCTGCAGAAAATTTAGAGATCAACAATAGGTTGGGCAAGGTCCCCAATCCAAAGGCTAGCATTAGCCCAGCACCAGTGAGCACATCGCCTGATAAAAACGCCAGCGGCAAAACGCTGTAGACCAATCCGCAGGGTACTAAACCCCAGAGCATGCCGCTAAACCAACGCGATGGACCACTCGCCATACGCCCCAAGTATTTAGCCCAGTAAGCGGCAATTTTGGAGCTGATCCACTTACCTCCCAGCAAACCTTCTGATGAGCCCGCTTTTAAAAGACGAATGCCCATCAGTATCAAAATAAGGGAGGTTAGAGCAAACAAGGGTCGCTGAATGGGAATCAGATTTTGCTGCCAAACCACCACACCTACAGCAGCGGCAAGAGCACCCAAAAGAACATAAGTAGTTACGCGCCCCAAATGCATGATTAACTGCAGGTAAAAAAGCTCGGATTTGGGCCTTAATGGGGCCTCCAAAGCGATGGGTCTCTCGATGGCTGCCGCTATACCCCCGCACATCAGGGCGCAGTGCCAGCCGCTCACAAGAGCGCCCAAAAATACGGCAATCAGTAGGCTAGAAGTTAGCATCCGCTATCGAAATAAAGGTTAAAAAACGGGATTCACTACCCGTATAGAATAAACTGACTGCATAATTAGTTCCAATATGAATTACAAACCTACCGATACCCCAACCAGCAAATGCTCAGTATGTGTACTGGGTCAGTTTTGCCTGCCGGTTGGTCTAAACAGTAGCGAAGTCTCAAAAATTGACAGCCTGGTTAAAGAACGCGTCCACCTGCAAAAAGGGGAAAGCTTATATCGCCATGGCGATCTACTCAGCTCTGTATACAGCGTCCGCTTTGGCACACTCAAAACTGAATTTTGCCTCCAAGATGGTCGCCAACAAGTCATTGGTTTTCACCTTCCTGGTGAAATCTTAGGTTTAGATGGAATTGGTGAAGGTCATTACCAATCGGATGCAATTGCGTTAGAAGAGAGTGAAGTTTGCATTATTCGCTACGAAGCATTTGAAGATTTAGCGCGTCAAATTCCAGTATTGCAAAATCAGTTTCATAAGATCATGAGTCGTGAGCTGACTCAAGATCAACGCCACTTACTTTCTCTTGGCACAATGCGCGCTGAAGAAAGATTGGCTGCATTTTTATTAAGTCTCTCTCAACGCTTAGCAGCGCGCGGATATCTGAATAACGAATTTGATTTACGCATGAGTCGTAATGACATCGGCAGTTACCTTGGCATTCAAATTGAAACTGTTAGCCGCATGCTCTCGCGCTTTGCTGAATCAGGTCTGATTCAAATTAAGCAACGTCATATCAAACTGATCGATATGAACGGTCTATATGAATTGGCAGGCATTCCAAACCCTGACCGCCAGGGCTGCTCTACCCCAGAAATCCCAATCAAACAGGCTTAAATTAAGCCGCGATCTACTTCCTTGCTATCTGGTGCATCAATACCTGGCAAGATATAAGCTGTAAGCGCACTAGATGCAGCGCAAAAGATCCAAATAGCAAAAAATCCAATTGTATAGATACCCTCATCCGAGATATCTGGGTGATGACCAAAAAATAGCAAATCCTGTGGATGCACTATGGTGAATAACAAGCCTTCTGCCATGCCAGCCACCAAAAAGGAAGGCCACAAAATCCAGATCAGTAGGCGGTACTTCATTTTTGTACCTGCGTCTCTTTAAGCTGCTCAACCTTTAAACCCTGCTTCATTACGCCATCGCGCAAAGGTTTATCGGCCTGATAATTGATTGCCAGGTAAATGGTAATGATGCAACCGATCATCGCAACTGCCGGCCCACTGATCAATAACCATGGCCACAATTGTTTAAACCAAGGTTTAGTAGTTTGCTGTTCTGTCATATACATCCTCTCCATTGCTTTTAGCTTAACGGGGAATAATAAAAGTAGATTTTTCTTCGCGGGTTCTAGTGACTTCCTTATCGCCCATTACCTCTTGCGCCGTTACATCAAAATGTATTGGATAGTTTCCAGAATTATTCTGACCAATACTAGTGCTTACTTTAATTGGCATCAACTGATTACTTGCCGGTGCCACGTCGATTTCTTGAATTTCTTTGCCCTGCGAATTCAAAATCTTCAAGTCATCCAAGCCTGTAGCCTTAACTCGTACCTTCATTGGATGTTCAGAGGCATTCATAATCTGAATACGATAAATATTCTCTATACGAACGCCATCAACCTCGCGCGCCAAGGCACCACGATCACGCATGACATCGACCCTTAATGGATTACGCGTTACTAAAGAAAATAGAAAAGCCGAGGCAAGGACTGTAATAAAAGCTGTGTAAATTAAGACCCGTGGTCGCAAGATATGACGAATAGCACTTTGATTCGATTCTTTATCCTCAATAGCACGCTCAGTTGTATAACGTATCAAGCCTTTGGGATAGTTCACCTTCTCCATCACCTGGTTGCAGGCATCAATACAGGCGCCACAACCAATGCACATGTATTGCAGACCATCGCGAATATCAATACCGGTAGGACAAACTTGAACACAAATACTGCAGTCAACACAATCACCCAAGCCTAGAGAGCTATGATCAGCAGACTTGCTGCGACTACCTCTTGGCTCACCACGTACTTTGTCATACGTTACCAAGAAGGTATCCTTATCTACCATCACGCTCTGGAAGCGTGCATATGGGCACATATATTTGCAGACTTGCTCACGCATAAAGCCTGCGTTGCCCCAAGTAGCAAAGGCATAGAAACATAACCAGAAGGTCTGCCAAGGTCCGAGCGAGAGGTGAAGCAATGACGCGCCTAAAGTTTCAATCGGCGTGAAATAACCAATAAAAGTAAAGCCAGTCCAGAATGCGATCAACAACCATAAAAAATGCTTGGTGATCTTCAAGCGCCATTTGCGGAAACCCCATGGCCACTCTTCACCATCCAAACGAATACGGGCAAAGCGATCACCTTCGACCTTACGCTCGATCCACATAAAAATTTCGGTATATACCGTTTGAGGGCAAGCATAGCCACAGAAAAGACGTCCGGCAACTGCTGTAAACAGAAATAAAGCTAAGGCGGATAAGATTAATAAGAGTGTGAGGTAAATCACATCCTGTGGCCAAAGTACTAGACCAAAGATATAAAACTTACGCTGAATTAAATCGAAGAGAACTGCTTGACGGTCATTCCAACTCAACCACGGCAAACCATAAAACAGTAATTGCGTTGCAAAAACAAGGATGAAACGCCAGCGGGCAAAGAGGCCCGATACGGAACGTGGGTAGATCTTTCGCCGAACCTCATAAAGAGATTCCTCAATTACTTCTATCGGAACAGGTTTCCCACCCGGCGGAAGATCTGACACTAAGTACTTTTCTTACTTGGCTGCTGCTGGCTGCTTATTATTAGATAAGCCCCAAACATAAGCTGTTAACAACTGGATTTTCTCAGGACTCAATACTTTGTCTTGAGCAGGCATTTGTGCCATACGACCTTTAGTCACAGTCTCAACAATTGTTGCTTCTGAGGCACCATATAACCATGTTTTATCAGTTAAGTTAGGCGCGCCCAGGGCGATGTTGCCTTTGCCGTCAGCACCATGACATGCAGCGCAATTCGACTTAAATACATCAGCACCACGAGCCGCCTTCAAATCATCTGCAGGCAAACCGGAAAGGCTACGAACATAATTAGCAACATCAACAATTTGTTTGCTATCTAGCTGTGGGAATGGAGGCATGACACCAGCACGACCATTCACAATAGATGCCTTGATATTCTCTGGCGAACCACCATATAGCCAATCACCATCAGTTAAATTCGGGAAACCTTTAGCTCCGCCTGCATCTGAACCATGACACTGCGCACAAGAATTTAAGAATAAACGTTGACCCATTTCACGCGCTTTTGGATCGGCCGCTACTTGTTCAATATCCATCTTCACGTATTTGGCATAGACAGGCTTAAGCTCATCATTAGCATTGGTCATAGACTGCATTAAGGCACCGTCAGTGCTGTAACCCAATACACCAGGATAGGAACCGAGACCTGGATACAGAACTAAGTAAACCAAAGCAAAGATGCAGGAAATTAAGAACATCCACATCCACCAACGCGGTAATGGATTATTCAGTTCACGTAAATCGCCATCCCAAACGTGACCAGTGTCATCCACTTGACCGTCCGGCTTCAGCGTTACCTTGGTCTTACGTTGAGAAAATAATAACCAGATGCACCAAAAGATACCGACCAATGTTACTAGGGCGATATAGGCACTCCAACCGGCACCAAGAAAGTCACTCATGATTTATCCTTACTGAATTCATCGGGTAGATCGAACGGAAGTTCGGCGGATTCTTGATTGGCAGACTGTCTTTTTGAAGACCAAGCCCACCAAACGATTCCTATAAAAAATACCAAGCCAAGCACGGTAGATATTGCTGAGAGGTAAGGTGCAATAGTTTGCATAGTTCTCATCGCCAAGAATTACTTAGCAACCACCTCATCAACAATGATGTATCTACGATTCACGCCAAGACCCTGAAGATATGCAATCAACGCATCTTCTTCAGTTTTACCTTCCAACTCTTTAGGTGCATTTGCGATTTGCTCATCGGTGTAAGGAACACCTAAGCGACGCATAGCAACCATATGAGAAGAAATGGTGTCTGCAGCTGCTGGTTTTTGTAGATATGGATAAGCAGGCATATTGGACTCAGGAACCACATCGCGTGGATTACGCAAGTGAATACGATGCCAGTCATCGGAATAGCGACCACCTACGCGAGCCAAATCTGGACCAGTACGCTTACTACCCCATAGGAATGGGTGATCAAATACTGACTCACCAGCCAAAGAGTAAGGACCATAACGCTCTACTTCAGAGCGCAAAGTGCGAATCTGTTGTGAATGGCAACCCAAGCAACCCTCACGCTGATAGATATCGCGACCAGCTAAACGCAATGCAGAGTATGGCTCAACACCTGGGCTAGGCTCAGTGGTTGAGTGTTGGAAAAATAATGGCACGATCTGCACTAAGCCTGCAATCGAGATTGCGGCGATAGTAGCAATGATCAGCCAACCAACATTACGCTCAAGCGTTTCGTGGGAGAAAAATCGACGTTGTTCTGACATGTTCTTATCCTTAATGAGCTGCTACAGATGCTTGTGGAATCGCAGCGTCGATGAATTTTTTACCAATCACAGTCTTGTACACGTTATAGGCCATAACAAACATGCCGCTTAGGTAGCACAAGCCGCCCAACAAACGAATTACATAGAATGGATAAGTAGCTTTTACAGACTCAACAAAGCTATAAGTCAAAGTGCCATCTGGTTCAAATGCTCTCCACATCAAACCTTGCATTACACCGGCAATCCACATTGCTGCGATATAAATCACCACACCAATAGTTGCAATCCAGAAATGCACCTCAATTAACTTCGTGCTGTACATATCCTTTTGACCAACTAAACGTGGGATTAGGTAGTACAGGGAGCCGATAGTAATCATGGCAACCCAACCTAAAGCGCCTGAGTGAACGTGTCCGATGGTCCAGTCCGTGTAGTGAGACAAACTATTCACAGTCTTAATCGACATCATGGACCCTTCAAAGGTAGACATACCGTAAAAGGACAGGGCTACAACTAAGAATTTCAGGATAGGGTCACGACGGAGTTTGTACCAAGCGCCAGACAAAGTCATGATGCCGTTAATCATGCCGCCCCAAGATGGCGCCAACAAGATCAAAGAGAACACCATACCTAAAGACTGAGTCCAATCTGGCAAAGAAGTGTGTTGCAAATGGTGAGGGCCAGCCCACATATAAGTAAAGTTCAAGGCCCAGAAGTGAACAATTGATAAGCGATATGAGTAGATTGGACGCTCAGCCTGTTTTGGAATGAAGTAGTACATCATGCCCAAGAAGCTAGTAGTCAAGAAGAAGCCCACTGCGTTATGTCCATACCACCACTGAATCATGGCATCTTGCGCACCGGCATATGCTGAGTAAGACTTAAAGAGGCTTGCTGGCATCTCAACGTTATTCACGATATGCAATACAGCAATCGTCAAAATATAAGCGCCGAAGAACCAGTTCGATACATAAATATGTTTTGTTTTACGCTTAATCACGGTACCGAAAAACACAACCGCATAAGCTACCCAAACCACAGTGATCAATAAATCAATTGGCCACTCTAGTTCTGCGTACTCTTTTGAAGTGGTGATCCCTAGTGGCAAGGTAATAGCAGCGGAAACAATCACCGCTTGCCAACCCCAGAAGGTAAATGCAGCTAATTTGTCACAGAAGAGTCGTACTTGGCACGTGCGCTGAACGATGTAATAAGACGTTGCGAATAACGCTGATCCACCGAACGCAAAAATCACGGCATTGGTATGAAGCGGACGCAAACGACCGTAACTCAACCAAGGAATATTAAAAGTGATTTCAGGCCAGATTAACTGAGCTGCGAGGATAACCCCCACAAGCATGCCAACGATTCCCCAAAGTACGGTAACGATGGCAAATTGGCTGATAACCTTGTAATTGAAGTTATCTTGATTACTCCCCACGGTAAGTCCCATGGTTTCTCCTTTTTTGTGACCAAACAGCGACATAATCCAAATAGACTGGATCGATTATCAAAGTAAGGCCCCCAAGGGGGTTTGATCTATATCAAAAAGGGTGGGGCAAATTCAGGAAGCGGAGAAAGAAAATAGATTATTTTCTAGATCTCTTTAATTATCTGGCTATTTTTGAGAGTGCTTACTAACTTCTTTGGGTCTAGGCGCATCATCATCCATCAAAATGGCCTCACCTGGACCATCCAAATCATCAAACTGACCACTCTTAATTGACCAGTTCAAAATCCAGACCAAAAGACCAATGAGGACTAGCGACAAAGGGATGAGGAGATAGAGACTTTCCATCCCTATAGTCTAAGCCTTTCGCAAACGCCAGGCATTTAAGGTCACTGCAAGCGAGGAAAGTGACATGCCGATTCCAGCAACCCATGGATTGACCCAGCCCATCATCGCAGCCGGAATGGCAAGTAGGTTATAGATCAGAGCCCATAATAAATTCTCTTTAATAATTGCCTGCGTTTTATCCGCTAATAGCAATGTTTTTGCCAAGGGCTCTAATGAGGCAGCGGTGAGAATGGCATCAGCTCCAGCTGCAGCTAACGGCGCACCCGCTCCAACAGCTATTGAGATATCTGCACGCGCAAGTAAAGGCGCATCGTTTACGCCATCGCCAATAGCCCATATAAAGCGCCCTTCTTTTTGCAAGCGCTCAATGTAATCATATTTATCTTCGGGTGTACAGCCACCTTGATAGTGCTCTATACCAACATGATGGGCCCACCAAGCAACCGTCTCACGATCGTCACCAGAAACCAAATGAACGGCAATATTTCTAGACTTCACTACTTTTAAGAATTGCTCCAGCCCTACTCTTGGTGTATCCAAGAAAACAAAGCTAGCTATTAACCCCTGTTCATCAGCTAAATGCACCTGACCATATTGCCCCTGTTGAGCGCCTTGATTTACACCCAACCATAGCGCGCTTCCCAATCGATAGGGTCCGGAACTTAAACCTCTACCCAAAAGATTAATAACGGGTTCGCTTAACAAAGGCAGTGTGAGTTTTTCACTTTCTGCAGCACGTAACAATGAAAGTGCTAGTGGATGTCTCTGCCCAATCTCTAATGCTGCTGCCAATGCTAAGGCATCCTCACGGCGATAACCGGAGCGCAAATTGATAACTTCTTGCAGCTCTGGCTGGCCCATTGTTAAGGTGCCGGTTTTATCTAGCACTAAATCAGTTGCTTTTACCAGGCCCTCCATCACGTGTCCACGCACGATCAGCAAACCTAATTTAGTTACAGCGCCTTGAGCTGCTGCCATGGCAGTAGGCACAGCTAGCGATAAGGCACAAGGACAACTAGCAACAAGAACTGAAACTAAAACTGTCCATGCGCGACTAGGATCAAAGTAAAACCAAATTGCTGAGGAAACAAATGCACTTAGTAATAAAAAAGTAACAAAGTATGCCGTCCATTTTTCTGCAAGACTCACCATTACCGGCTTTGCAAGCAATGCTTGATCTAGGAGGGATGCAATTCCAGCAATACGAGTAGATTGCCCCACAGCTTCAATACGTATAAACAATGGGTTAAGAATATTGTGCGTTCCTGCATATACGCGATCGCCAATTTTTTTCTCGACCGGTTTTGATTCACCGGTTAGTAATGACTCGTCTAATGCACTTGCATTTTCAATTAAGACACCATCGGCAGGAACTACTTCGCCAGGGGATACTCGCAACACTTCACCAGGATTACAGTTGACTACTGGCACAACTTCGATCTCTTGTGTTGCAGGGTAATTAAATGCGCGCTCACAGGTAGCAGGCAATTGCTTTGCCAAAGCCTCTGCACCACCCTGCGCATCTTGCCTTGCCAATAACTCAACATATCTTGCGGCCAATATAAACGCCACGAACATCGTGATGGAATCAAAATAGCTTTTTCCAGACCCTGTTACTAAATTTATAGTACCCGCAATAAAGGCTAAGGCTAAAGCCAAGGCTATAGGAACATCCATCCCAAGCATATGCGTCTGCTTGACCGACTGAATACTGCGCCAAGATGCCTGGAATATGGGTCCAGCTGAGTAAACAATTACGGGGACAGTTAGAGCCCAACTTGCCCAACCCATCAATAACTCAAACTCTGGTGTAATGTCAGCGCCAGTATAGGTTGGCCATGCATACATCATGACCTGCATCATGCCAAGCATTGCAACGCCCAGGCGCATCAGCAATTTACGTCTCTCAACTTTTGCCCTATCCAAAGATTGAGATGGCTCGAATGGCCAAGCCTCGTACCCAATGCGTTCAATTTCAAATAGCAATCGCGCTAAGCTTGTTTTGACTGGGGAAAAACGCACCATCACCTTTTGGGTGACGTAATTAATTTGTACGTCCTGCACGCCCGCATTACGACGCAAATGCTGTTCACATAGCCATACACAAGCTGCGCAACGAATTTTTTCTAAACGTAGAGTGGTCTCTAGACTACCTTCATCTCCAGATGGTCGAGTAAAGCGACCACGCAAAGATGGATCATCGTAAGGCTTGAGTTTTTCTGGAATTTCATTGCTTGCAAGATAGGCCGCTGGTTTGTCGCCAGACTGCGAACGCCTGGCATAAAAAACCTCTAAGCCCTCACCGTGGATGGTTTGGGCAATAGCCATGCAACCTGGACAGCAAAATGATCTAATCTCACCGCCCAATTCTGCTTCAATTAAATCACTTGGAAGGATCTGGCTTGAGCAGTGATAGCAAACTAAAGAATTTGATTTATTCATTCAATTACTCATGCACTCGCTGCGCTACCCCAACCTCTTCGACGCTCGTAAATTACGAACAAAACGCCCCATATCACCACGGCAACATATGCCCAAACCCAAGCGACTTGAGAAGAGCGCGAACCCGATATATCCAATACGAAACCAAATATTGCGGGGCCCAATAAACCGCCGCCAAATCCCATTAGCGAGTGCAAACCCATCGCTGCGCCCTTAATATTTTCCTGAGCACTAATGACCAAGCCTGCGGTAAGTGTTGATGAATCCGCCATGATGAAAATAGCATGTCCAATAGCAAGAGCAACAATCAACCACCATGATTGCCCCGTTGAACAAGCAAATGCAATGCCCAATACAGCGCTAGTCAGCATCACAATACAAACCCACTTCTGGCGCCCCACTCTTAAAGCAATCTCATTACCCAATATTGAGGCAGGTACGCCAAAGAAATTAATCACTCCAGCCAAGGTCGTTGCCGCCAGAAAAAAGGATTCTCCTGATGCCACTGCACAAAAAGCGAAGAAGGCAACAATCCAACTTCTAGAGGCAAAAAGTTCTAATGTATGAGCGGTATAGCCAAAAATAAATCCAGAGGCATTTTTATCTTGCAAAACCAGCTTCCATTTACCCACTGGGAAGATGTCGTGCAGGCGTATATTGATTGGCCCCTTCCACTTGTCATGCTGCAATGCCGGAATAAAAATCAAGACAATCAAAAATGCAGTCAATGGGCCTAATGCAATCAGACTAAATACATAATGCCAACCTAACGCACTCAAAATCCAACCGGAACATAAGTAAGAAAACCCTGTACCAATCCCAAAGAAGGCTGTGTAAAAAGCAATGTGTCGCGTTAGCTCGCCAGACTGAATCCGATCGGACAAAATTTTGAGGCCCGGCATATAGGTGCCAGCAAGGCCAGCCCCATTTAATGCCATAAACAATAGTGCTGTCCAAAAGTTATATGCCAACAGACCCATGCCAAGAAGTCCGCAAGTAGCAATAAGACCGCCAACCAGGTAAACCTTGCGCGCATCAACCCGATCCGTCAGTGCGGTTGCTAATGGAACCGCTAGCATGTAGCCAAAGAAAAAAGCACTGGCAATTAAGCCCGATTGCAAATTACTGAGGTGCCACTCTTCTTGAAGGGCGGTTAGCACTACTGCGTAGCAAGCAAAGCCCAATAAGGCACAGGTTTGTGCCAAGAGCATAAGAGGGGTATAGCCAGCTGAACGAAAGCGCATAAATAGTCAGTAGAAACGTGAACTCATTCTACTCGCCCAGATAAAAATTGACCCGCTACACTAATAAAAAACAAGATGGAGGCAATATGAATACCAAGTCACTAACCGTCAGACTCCTGCAAATTGGCGCCAGCCTCTTTGTCGGGCTGAATAGCTCCTTGGCAATTGCCGATACCTACCCATCCAAACCCATTAAAGCAATTGTTCCCTTTGCCCCAGGAAGCACAACAGATCAAATTGGGCGTGCATTTGCCGCAAAGATGTCGGAGACCCTGGGTCAACCGATTGTCATTGAAAATAAGCCTGGAGCCAACGGCTTAATTGGTGCCGATTTTGTAGCCAAAGCGCCTGCAGATGGTTACACCATCCTGATTGGGACCAATAGCACTAATGCTGCACTTAAAAGCTTAGTCAAAAATTTACCGTACATACAAGATACGGCATTCACTCCGATTGGATATTTTGGCTCGGCTCCACTGATTGTTGCAATCAACAATGATGTGCCCGCAAAATCACTGAATGGATTTGTCTCGCTTGCCAAAGCAAACCCTGGAAAAATGACTTTTGCTTACGCAAGTACATCGCAGCGCGTTTCCTCAGAAATGCTTGCAAGCTTTGCCGACATCCAAATGACTGGGGTGTCATACAAGAGCGGACCCAATGCCATGACAGATTTAATCGGTGGCCAGGTCAATATGTTTACATCTGACTTTGGGGTCTCCTTACCTCAAGTACAGTCAGGAAAAATTCGTGGTCTCGCTGTGACCTCTCTGAAACGCTCACCCGTGATTCCCGAATTACCTACTGTAAATGAAGCGCTGGGCATTAAAGGCTATGAGCTTATCGCCTTCTTTGCAGCATTTGGACCAGCTGGCATGCCCAAAGATGCCGTCCTCAAACTCAATCAGGCCATAAACAATGCCGCTAAATCAAAAGATTTAGTTGAAAGACTTTCTGCCAATGGTTTTGAAACACAACCTGGCACGCCTGAGGCACTCGGTCAAAAAATTAAACTTGAAACCGCTAAATGGGCTAAGGCCATTAAAGAAGCAGGCATGCAACCAGAGTAAGTCCTTGGATTTATTGCTGGCTACGATTAGGAGAGTCTTGGAAACCGTTAGAGCGGTAAGTTAAGACCAATGTATCTCGGTATCCGTAATCCGCCAATGGCTGAATAGGTGTTGATTCATGGATCATGCGTTGATCATTCATTAATAGCAAAGACCAAGGCTGTGTGAGAGTAAAGCGTAGACCTGCAGAACCAGAGGCATCAAATATTCTCGTCTCACCACCTTTGATACCTGAACGATCCAACAAGAAGACCGCTACAAAATCTACGCCATCACGATGAGCGCCCTCAGGCGTAGGACGCCCAATACCGTCAGTTGTATCAATCCGAAATTGATGTGCCTCAACAAACCAAGTATTGACTTGTTTTAAGCCATTCAAAATATGTGCAAGTCCGAGTAAGACAGCTTGCCATTCAGGATTACTTATTAACTCTTTCTGAATGGGCTCAAACCAACGTTCAATGCCGCCGTGAAGCGCGTTGTAGTCAAGTGATTGCCAATGCGCTCGATGTGGCACCAGGGTTAATTCATCACCCTTAATTTCATAACTAGCGTGACGACGGAAACGATATCGGCCACCGTCCTTTAAGTATGGGTCACGCGGCAAATCCCCCCAGAACTTGACGAGGCTTTGAAGATTGGCCAGATCTACATGACTAAATTGAGCAACGGTCTCGGCAGAAATAACTGCGAAACCATCTTCACGCAAAGCCTGGTCAATCTGCTTAAGAGGGGTCAGCGAAGGCGCAAGGCCGGCAATAATCATCTGCTTATTTTAGGGCAGATGGCAGAATCGGGTTTGGTCTGTATTCCAGTATTTCATCTCAATGCACTAGATTTAAGCGCCCGCGTACTTCACCCACATGCCCTTTTAGGTCATATAGCTCTTTGGCATCCAACATAGAAACCTTGATATTGCCAACCCGTCTTTCGATAGCCTCGAGATCTTTAAAGTTCTTTTCCTTAAGCTCGGGGTTTTGAGCATTTCTCTCAATCACCTTAAGCTCTTCGTATACCTGAGCTAACTTCAGTCGCAAGAAGAAATTCTTGGCTGATGGAATGTAAGTAAATAACGGAATCAAAATTACCAATAATGGAATAACAATTTTGACAAAGCGACCTGCCCAAACTGCAGTCCAAAACGGCAGGTGACGATGCAGGAATGAAGGTCCATCTTTCAAATAAATTTCTGCATCTACATGCAAGGGAAAATCCAATCCAGCACTGGATGGAAATTCACCTACTTTTTGTAAGCGCGAATACGATTTCAAAATATCGTATGAAGCTCCAAGCACCAGAGAAACCAATGCTGGATTGATATCCTCATGCGCAACTAATGTGGCTGTAGCAGCCATGACTTGAATGTCTTGACGTGGCTGATCATGCTGAATGCTCAATAACCCTCTGGGTACTGTCACTTTAGATAAATACGTGAGATTGCGGGTATAGGCATCTGCCTGATCAAAGTTCATCAAACGAATCCCAGGAATAGAGTAAAACTTTCTCAGGATTGGAGCCTCTGCTGCGGCGACGATAAATACTGCATCCAATTCACCACTACTTAATTTAGCAATGGCTTCATCTGGTTTAAGTCTCTGTGCGCCAATTTCTTTATCGGTAATGCCGCTGGCCTGCAATAAATCTTTAGTGAGAGCTAAAGTACCACTGCCTTCATTTCCAATGGAAACTTTTTTTCCTTTTAACTGACTCAATATCTTGAGTTGGCCGCCATCGCTTTTAAATGCACCCTCGCGATACCAAACCCAAATAGGCTCATAAAACATGCCTGCTATAGAAACCAAATTAGGATAATCGCCAACATTGGCAACGCCACCCTGAACCATCGCAAAATCTACACCTGATTTGGGATCCTTTAGCAGCGCGAGGTTATCCAATGTCCCACCAGTTGAGCGAACCTTGAGATTGACACCTTCTTTAGATAGGTCTGCCTTTAAGCGCTCCCCAAACTGGTAATACAGCCCCGTCGGAAATCCTGTAGCCATTTCAATCGATTTAGGCGGCGGCGGAATTAAGATCCAAAGCACACCAAAAAGGATAATTAAAAGCGCAAAAAAGGCAGCTGCAAGAGCTAAGGGGTTATAGATCTGTCTTTTGATGAAATTCATTAAAGTCTCTTCATGTTTTTTGCATTATGCCCCGACCATGGCATAAGGAAAAGCTTTCAAATCCAATCACCTAAATCAAGATAAGATGATGCTTTTTAAGAGCCCTAAAGACCATTATGAATTCAGCAAAAACCAAGGTAGCCCTAGTGACGGGCGCAGGAACTGGGATCGGGAAGGCTGCTGCCAAGGCCCTACTCAAAGGTGGCTATCAAGTGGTACTAACAGGGCGCAATCTTGATAAATTAGAAAAAGCTATTGCTGATATTGGCGGAGATCAGAGCAACTGCCTTGCCGTATCTTGTGATGTTGGCAAACCAGATGAGGTCAAAAAGTTATTTGCCGCACTAAGCAATCGGTTTGGGCGCATAGATGTTTTATTTAATAACGCCGGCATGGGCGCTCCCGCCATTCCCATGGAAGAGCTTAGCTATGAGCAGTGGATGAATGTCGTGAATGCCAATCTTTGTGGTGCATTCCTATGTTCACAGGAAGCGATTCGCATGATGAAAGCGCAATCCCCTCAAGGCGGCAGAATTATTAACAACGGCTCTATCTCTGCTCATGCACCACGACCCATGTCTGCACCGTATACCGCAACAAAACATGCGATCAGCGGATTAACTAAAACGATTGCATTGGATGGACGTCCATTTAATATTGCCTGCGGTCAAATTGATATCGGCAATGCCGCAACTGAAATGACTGAACGTATGGCTGCTGGCATTATGCAAGCTGATCAATCCATCAAAGTAGAGCCACGCATGGACGTTGATCACGTCGGAGAAGCCGTACTTCATATGGCTCAACTCCCACTGGAAAGCAATATTCTATCGATGACAATTATGGCCACTAATATGCCATTTGTAGGCAGAGGCTAAAGCAGTCTTTTGGACTATTGGCGCACTTGATCGATCAGCAGGCGAACATTACTTGCACCAACTTTAACTGTCTGGGCTGATGAGATTAAATCTCCTGCCTCTGGTTTAGCCATTCCGGTTTTGGAGATACGTACTTCGATAGTTGCTTCAGGCAATTGAGAGAGTGGTGCGCTGGGATTCATTGCCAAAGAATCATTCAAGGTAAAGCTCATTGGGAAATCACTAGCAGCAACCTTTAAGACGGCTACCGGCATACGCTCACCAGGCTTGCGGGCAATGACCATCACAATATCACCCTGTTTAATCTTAGATTTCAGATCTGGTGCTAATTCAATCTTGCCGCTAATCGATTTACCCGCCACTGAAGCAGGTGCTTGCGAAGAAAGTCCACCCTTAGAGCGAGCCTCAGCAATCGAACCCTGGATAGCACGCGCTTCATCGGTATCTGCTGGTATCTGTTTTGCTAGCTTCTCCCAAGTCTGTACGGCCGCTTTGTAATTACCAGAGCTATACGCTGCCGTGCCCGAAAGCCATAGCGCCATCAAATTATCCGGATCAAGCTTTAATGCCTGATTGATTAACTGCAAAGGCTTACCAGCAAAGTTACCATCAGCGTTGGTAGCCAGCACATCTGCGTAATCAGCCAACAATTGAGGATCAGAATTAATAAAGTCGCCAGCACGTGCATATGCTTTAGCGGCGTCCTCATTGCGACCTAAGATGCGATAAGAGCGAGCTAACATCGCCCAACCCTTCAAGTTACTAGGATCTTTTTCCATCTTGATGGCAAATTCAGCCACCATTTTTTCAACGCCTTCTTGGGTAACCGGTGTCTCAGAATTTTTTTGCGCTACACGGACTACATCTCCCAATGAAAAATAGAGCCCCGATGAAAGCACGACAATAAAAATACATAAGCCAATAGCGGTCTTTTTTGTAGAACCCGCTACCTCACGATCATCCTCTACGATCGTATCCTGGAAAAGACGTTGCCGCATTTCAGCATGGGCAATTTCATAGTCAACAGAATTGATTACACCAGCCTGATGTTCCGCTTCTAATTTATCAAGCTCTTCTCGATATATGGCGGCATTCATCTGGCGACGAGATGTTGCTGCACTCTTTGCAGGAAATATAAAAGGTCGCAACACTAGCACCAACACTAGAACCAAGAGCAGAAAGGCGGGAATCAAAAAGCTAGTCACTAAATTCATCCTTCTTTCTTATCGGCTGCATTGAGCAATGCATCAATTTTTTGATTATCTGCATCAGTCAGGACAACATTAGGAACGCTGCTGTTACGACGGCGCAAATACATTAAGAGGCCCGCAATACCAATACCCAGGATGACGAATGGGCCAATCCAAAGCAACCAGGTCACTGGTTTAACTGGCGGGCGATAGAGTACAAAATCGCCGTAACGCTCTACCATGAATGAGCGAATTTGATCGTCCGATTTACCTTCGCTAATCAGAATTCGAATTTCACGGCGCAAATCATTTGCCAAATCTGAGCGCGAGCCCGCTAAAGATTCGTTTTGACATACTAAGCAGCGCATTTCTTCGGAAATACTAATCAAGCGCTGCTCTGTTACAGGGTCATCCGCAAGAGGCGCAGCGTCTCTGGCAAATACACTGCCAAGGCTTAACGCGATCAATGTAGCTAGAAAAATCTGCTTCATCATTTTTTAAGCTCGTTCAGCTTTGGGTAAATTTTTTGATTCAATAAATTCATAGTCAACGGACCGATATGCTTAAAGCGAATTACGCCCGCTTTATCAATAATGTAGGTCTCGGGAACCCCATAGACTCCGTAATCAATACCAACGCGTCCATTGCCATCAAAAGCTGAAAGCACATAGGGATTGCCTTGCTTTGCCAACATTGCCAAAGCATCTTCTCGCTTGTCTTTGTAGTCCAAGCCAATCACTGGGGCCATTTGAGATTTGGCCAACTCCACCAATACTGGGTGCTCTTCACGACAGGCTACGCACCACGATGCCCAAACGTTGAGGACCCACACTTGGCCCTTCATACTTTCCGGTGAAAATGTTTTATTAGGCTCAGCCAATTGAGGAACCTCAAATGCTGGGGCGGTCTTATTGATTAATGGTGATGGCACTTCATGAGGATCACGATTGAGGCCAATAGCTAAAAAAATTACTAGGCCTACAAATAAAACGAGTGGAATTAAAAATTTTGCTTTCATGCGAGCTTGTTCTTTAATTTCATTCGATAACGCTTATCCGACATCGCCAATACACCACCTAGGGCCATTAGCAAGCAACCGCCCCAGATCCAATCAACAAAAGGTTTGTAGTAAACACGCACGGCCCATGACTGGTCACCCAACTCCTCACCTAAAGACACATAAATATCTCGGGTAAGTCCAGCATCAATGGCTGCTTCAGTCATTGGCATTGTGGATGAGAAATAGCTTCTCTTTTCAGGATAAAGACTGGTTTGAGAGCCACCATCTTTTGACAATAAGAATGTACCGCGCATTGCTTGGTAATTTGGACCACGAGCAGCGTTAACACCCTGCAATTGAATTTGATAACCACCAACCGTCACCGTATCGCCAGCTGACATGCGCACATCTTTTTCTTCTTGGTAAGCACCCACCATCGTGACACCAATGACAAATACCGCAATACCTAGATGGGCTACCTGCATGCCAATGAAAGAGCGAGTTGGTTTGCCTGCCTTTGCCTGGCGAACAATTTGCATACAGCCTGATGCAATCACCCAAAAAGCCAACATGAAGCCCATGCCAGCAAGCCATGTAAATTGCCCCATGATTAACGGAATTGCAACTCCCGCAACCAAAGCAACCGCGCCCGCAAGCCATAAGCGCTTAATGATGCTGAGTAAGTTGCTTTGCTTCCAACTTGACCAAGGGCCTATACCCATCAATACCAATAAAGGAACCATGATGGGAACAAAGACGCTATTGAAATAAGGAGGACCTACAGAAATCTTGCCGAGATGCAAAGCATCGATCAATAAAGGATAGAGAGTGCCCAACAAAACGGATCCGGCAGAGACTACTAAGAACACATTTCCGAGCAAGATGAATGTTTCTCTGGAGCTTAAATTAAATTTACCGCCCATTGTGCTCTTTGGTGCGCGCCAAGCGTAAAGCGCTAGAGACGATCCTACTACCAGCGATAAAAAGATCAGAATGAAAATGCCGCGTCTTGGATCGGTTGCAAATGCGTGCACTGAGGTCAGCACACCAGAGCGGACTAAGAAGGTACCAAGCAAGGATAAGGAGAATGCGGTGATCGCTAATAGTACGGTCCAGCTTTTAAAGCCACCACGCTTTTCAGTAACAGCTAATGAGTGCAATAAGGCAGTACCTACGAGCCAAGGAATAAATGAAGCATTCTCAACGGGGTCCCAGAACCACCAACCACCCCAACCTAACTCGTAATAAGCCCACCAAGAGCCCAGCGCAATACCGAGGGTCAAGAAAACCCAGGCAGCTGTTGTCCAAGGACGCGACCAACGCGCCCATGCTGCATCTAATCTGCCTGACAACAAAGAAGCAATTGCAAAAGCAAAAGCTACTGAAAAACCAACATAACCCATGTACAACATTGGCGGATGAAATACCAAACCAGGATCTTGTAAAAGTGGATTTAAAGATCGACCGTCTTGGGCGGCCGGTAATAAACGCTCAAAAGGATTTGAGGTTGTTAATACAAATAACAGTAAACCACTAGTGACCAATCCTAAAACACCAATTACTCTGGCTACCATGAAGTCATCTAAAGCTTTTGAAAGTTGCGCTACCAAGATGGTCCATGTAGCTAGCAAGAAAATCCACAACAACAGCGATCCTTCATGACCACCCCATACCGCACCTAATCGATAGATCACCGGCATTTGTGAATTGGAATGCTCAGCAACATAGAGCACAGAAAAATCGTTGCTATAAAAACTCCAAGCCAATATTCCAAAGGCGATCGCCAGCAATAAGAAAACAGTCTGAGCGGTAGGTCTTGCCAGAACCAACCAGTCTCGGCGGCCAAAGTGTGCGCCTACCAAAGGCAAAACCCCTTGTACGAGAGAAATACACAGCGCCAGAACTAATGCGTAATGCCCAAACTCTGGAATCATTTAGCACTTCCGTTTTTTTGCGCCTGGTCTAAAGCATGTTTAGCTTCAGGAGGCATGTAATTCTCATCGTGTTTCGCGAGTACTTCGCTGGCAATAAATTCACCATTCGCATTCATGCGACCTTGAATCACTGCACCTTTACCTTCTTTAAATAAATCAGGAAGAATGCCGGTATATGCGACTGGAATGTCTTTCACAAGATCGGTGATCTCAAAGTGCACAGTGAGGCCATCACGCTTTACAGAGCCCTCTTTCACCATGCCACCGATCCTAAAAGCTTGACCCTGAGGTGCCTTACCTGCCGCAACCTCGCTTGGTGTGACATATAAAGCTATATTGCTGTTGAGTGCATTCAAGATCAACATCGCAGCAACTCCAATCGCTAGGAGTGCGGCAACAATAATCAATGCGCGTTTATGTCTAGGCTTCACTTACCAATCTCTTTATCAAACTGCTCTGCTAGTTGTTGTTGCTTCAATCTGCGGATTATTGCCCTAAAGCGGGCACGCACAAATAGAGGCTCCAATATCAAAACCAGGGCACAAATGCCAAAACTGCTCCACACATAAAGTGCGTAACCGCCCATAGCAAAAAACTCGGAAGGACTATTCCACATCAGCTTTTCACCTCAATTGATTGTCTCACCCAATCCGCATGGGCTTCACGCTCCAAAATGATTGCCCTCACTCGCATTAAGGTAACTGCAATGGTGTACATCCAGAAACATAGGGCCATTAATAACATTCCCCAGAGCATGGTTTGGGCCATA
Source organism: Polynucleobacter sp. 86C-FISCH (assembly GCF_018882415.1). Classification (GTDB taxonomy): domain Bacteria; phylum Pseudomonadota; class Gammaproteobacteria; order Burkholderiales; family Burkholderiaceae; genus Polynucleobacter. Next base: position 528,141 of record NZ_JACVOL010000001.1, read on the forward strand.
GCTGGCGATTTGGTCAATGAAACGGATGCTCCTTGATGCAAGGTATTCCACCATTTCACTGAAAAATAAATAATCGGCACGTTTACTACGCCTACCAAAGCCAAGATAGCGCTGGCTTTATCAGCGCGGCGCGGATCATCGATAGAGGCTCGCAGGGCAATAAAGCCCAAATAGAGAAACAATAGAATCAGCTCTGATGTGAGTCGTGCATCCCATACCCACCATGTACCCCACATTGGCTTCCCCCAAAACGCACCAGTCCATAAAGACAGAAATGCCATCCAGGCGCCTATTGGCGCAAGCGCCTGTGCCATCATGGCAGACAAGCGGGTATTAAAAACAAGCCCGAGCCCTGCCCAGGCAGCCATCACTAAATAGATAAACATCGACATCCATGAGGCTGGCACATGAATAAAGATTATTCGATAGCCCTGCCCTTGAACAGCGTCGACTGGTGCAACAAAAAAACTAACCCATAAACCGACGGCACCAAACAGGAACGTTAAAACCCAGAAAAACGGGATGAGCTTACCTGCCACCGGATAAAAGGTGCTGGGGCTCGATAACTTAAACCAGTTAATCAAGCGGTGGTTAGAAAAGTGATTTATTTGACTCATTCGATTGCAATCTTTACAGCAGCTGTACTCACCCAAGGGACAAATGCTAAAGCCAAAATCAATAATGCGCCTAGCAATGAAAAATGACCTGATGTATCTAAACCAACGCTATGAGCATATACAGCGCCAGCACCAAAAATAAGAACCGGGATAAATAAAGGCAGTATCAATAAGCTTAGTAACACGCTGCCACCCCTCACTCCCAAGGTCAATGCAGCACCTATTGAGCCAAGCAAGGATAGCACTGGCGTACCCAATAGTAGAGTACCCATCAGCACATACAAAGAGCCAGCATCCAAATCAAACTGAATACCAATAATTGGAGCTAAGAGCACTAGCGGTAGACCACACACAATCCAGTGAGCAATAATTTTTCCAGTCACGAGCAACGCCAAAGGTTGAGGTGCCAAAACTAGCTGCTCTAAAGAACCATCTTGATAGTCAGCTGCAAACATTCGATGCAAGCCCAATAAGGTAGACAGCAAGGCCGCCACCCACAGAACTCCCGGCGCAATTTTTCGCAACAAGGCGGCATCAGCGCCTATCCCCAAAGGAAATAAGCTAGTCACAACAACAAAAAAGAATAGGGCTGTCAGCACCTCACTCTTGCGGCGCATAACCAACAACAAATCGCGGTGAATGATTGCCAGTAAAGCCTTCATAGATCCAGCACCCTGACATGAGGAAGCGTTACCTCTTGATGGCTAGTCAACACCACCAAGCCGCCAAACTCCACATGCTCAGCAATAAGGTCTTGCAAAGCTTGCACCGCATGAACATCTAAAGCATTGAATGGCTCGTCCAGAATCCACAGCCTTGCTTGACGTGTCAACATACGCGCCATCAAGACGCGTCGCTTTTGACCGGCCGACAAGCAACTGACTGGCAAATGTTCGCGCCCGCGCAAACCAAAACGCCAGAGAGCAGACAAAGCTTTCTCATCCGACAAATGAATATCATCTAGAGCCGCATAGAGTTGTAAATTTTCTAGCGCAGTGAGGTCTTCCTTTAAGGCATCACGATGCCCCAGAAATAAAAGCTCACGATGATAGGTAGAGACATCCTTATTAATGGATAGTCCACCCCATAAAATCTCACCTGCCTCCGGCTTAGATAAACCTGTCAACAATCTTAGTAGGCTGGTTTTTCCAACGCCATTCTCACCACGTACATGCAGACACTCTCCACTAGAGACTGTTAAGTTGAGTCCCTCAAATAATCTTCTCTCACCACGCACGCATGCAAGAGCTCGCGCTTCAAGCATCAAAGCTGGATTGCTGGAGGAGGGAGATATATTGACTGTCATGTAGGGCAATGGCTTGATTCAAACCACCCCAGGCATTGTCTGAGAACCCATTGGTACTGACAAACCAGAAAAGTGGAATTAAGGGAATAATCCCTTTCAATTCAATTACTTATGAAATTATAAACTGAGTCGACCAAGAGCAAAAAAACCACCCGCAGGTGGTTTTCTCTATTAAATCAATTACTTAGCTCACACTCAGGTCACTTCAGACGCTTAGTAATTTCTGCAATACGCTGGCCATAGAGTCTAGCCGTCTCTAAGTCACCCGCATTCACCTCATCCGCACTTGCGTCAGATGGGGTCTGCATCATCGCTCCAGCAGATGAGCCAACGTAGTTAATGTCATCACGCTTGGCCGCTTTAGAGTTGGAAGGCATCAATCCAGTTCCAACCCATATGCCATTGTGCTGCATTGCTAGAGTAAAGAAGTAATGCAAGGTGGAATGCTTATCACCATTCATCGTGGCTGAATTGGTGAAGCCACCAAATATTTTATCTTTCCATTGCTGCGAAAACCATTGCTTAGAACTTGCATCAGCAAACTTTTTAAATTGCCAACTAACAGTTCCCATATAAGTTGGCGAACCAAAAACAATGGCATCAGCTTCATTCAAAGTTGCCCACTGTGCATCCGTCAAATTACCTTCAGCATCAATTGCCACCAATGTAGCATTCGCGCCTTTTGCAACTGCCTCCGCCTGTTTTACTGTGTGACCATAGCCACTATGAAATACCACTGCAATTTTTGTCATGCTAATCTCCTTTTGATATTTAACTTCTCAATCATTTTTTCTTAAAAAACGTTATTACTTAATTTCGAGTCTGGCATCAATAGAGTATCCGCCAGCGCCAAATACAGTTAATAAAAATAAACCGCCTGCCATACTCAGATTCTTCATAAACATAATATTCTGCAAATAAACCTGTTCTGGAGGAAATGCCCAGAAGTTATGGAATATAAAGGCTGCAAGGATAGAAAATAAACCTAGAAGTAGGCCGGCAATACGGGCTTTATAGCCAACAATGATCGCAAGGCCGCCAAGAATTTCTAAGGCGACTGTAAGTCCGGCAATGATCATTGGCATTGGTAATCCTTTGGATGCAATATAAGCAGTAACCCCATCAAATCCCAATACCTTGGAAAACCCAGCTGAAATAAAAATAGATGCCATTAATATTCTGGCAACCAAGGCTAAAGGTTTAGATGCTGAATTCATACTCTCTCCGTTTTTAAATAAATTAATTTGTAAAAATAAGGTTAATCACTTGCAAAGACTTGGTCACTTCTGCCAACTCTTTTTCGGATAATTTTGAAAATGCTTTTTCTAAATGCTGAAGGTGCACTGGAAAAACCCTCTCAAATAAAGCTTGCCCCTCTTTTGTTAGACCAATCATTTGACTGCGGGCATCTTCTGGATTGAGGTTGCGCTCCAAGATTCCCTTGGCCTCTAGACGCTCAAGGACGCCAGTAAGGGTCCCTTTGGTTACTAAAGTCTTTTCACCCAAATCCTTGCATGTCATCGGCGGCTGATTACCCAATGTTGCAATCACATCAAACTGAGTAGTAGTCAACCCCATTGCTTTGACATCAGGAGCTGAATACCTCTCAAAGGATTGGTAGGCCGAAACCAGATTGCGCAGGGTTGGTAAAAAGTTCATTTGTCTTTTATAAAGTACTAATTAGAACTAGTTTAGTACTAATACGAACTAAATGCAAGAGGAGGTAATAAAAAACCCACTTTTAAGTGGGTCTAAGCTGAATTGAAGGTTTTCATTTCCAGAAGAGCGAGATCTTTTGGGTTGAGTCAGCCTTTATGGAGACGGGTCGCTTTTGAGTTACACCTCCATAAACGGCATCAATCATGTAATCGCCAGGCACTAAGTTAACTAGCATGTAAGGTCCATCTGCTTGAGCTTCAAAGACTATCTGCTTTTTAGCTGAACTCATGATTTTGATGGTTGCACCAAATATCCAGACGCCCCTGCCATTCTCAATTTGAGACATCTCCAAAAGCAATGGCCATTGCTTAGCCTCAGCAAGAATAGCTACCGTCTCACCCTCACCAACACCGCCGGTGATATAGGAAATTCCTTGTGAATACTGCGTCTCCGGAATTTGCGCCAGAGATAGAGAGCTCATTAAAACCAAATGGGCGGATAGGATTATTTTTAAAAGTGTTTTCATACTTCTATCCTACGCCTGATTGAGTCATAAAAAAAGCCCCGATGGCGGGGCTTTAGTACGCTAGAACACTTTAGTCTATGGCGTCATCACAATTGCACCAGAAACTTTTCTACCTTCAGCAGCGCGATGTGCATCTGCTGCTTGCTCTAAAGAAAACTTAGCACCAATTTGTACTTTGACCTGCCCTTTAGCAATTGCATCAAATACTGCCTTAGCATTTTCTTTTAATAAGGCTGCAGTTGCATTGTGTGGAAACACAGAAGGTCTTGTTAAAAACAGGCAGCCTTTCTTGTTTAAGATTTCCGGCTGAATCTCTGGAGCCGGTCCAGATGCAGCGCCGAATAAAGCAACTGTGCCAAATGGAGCGGCACAATCCAATGAGCCCAAGAAAGTAGTCTTTGCAACAGAGTCATAAACCACATTGGCTTTTTTGCCACCAGTCGCCTTAATGACTTCCTCAACCCAATTGGGCTGAGAGTAGTCAACAACCGCATCACAACCTGCCTCTTTAGCGGCAGCAAACTTTGCTGGAGAGCCAACTGTGCCAACAACAAAGGCGCCTAAGGCTTTCGCCCAGCCTGCCAAAATCTGACCAACACCACCTGCAGCTGCGTGCACAAGCACCACATCGCCTGCTTTTACTTTGTATGTTTTCTGGACCAGATATTGCGCAGTCATCGCCTTAAAAAAAACGGCTGCAGCTACTTCATCAGAAATACCATTTGGTATTAACACCAACTTATCCGCCGCAACATTACGTGCGCTTGCGTATGCACCGATACCAGCATTCATATAAACCACGTGATCACCAACCTTAAAGTCAGTGACACCATCGCCCAAAGCTTCAACAACGCCTGCAGCCTCATGACCCAGACCAGTAGGCATCTCTAGAGGGTATACGCCAGAGCGCTGATAAACGTCAATGAAATTAAAACCAATCGCGGTTTGACGAATTTGCACTTCACCTTTTGCTGGTGGAGGCAGTTCTTTATCCATTACTTTAATTACGTCTGCGCTACCTAGTTCAGTCAGACTAACAACTCGAGCTTTTGTCACGTGTCACCTTATTGTTTTTATAGAGAGAAAATAATCATACAGTAAGGGCATCTTCTTCAATTACCGCCCAGGTACTGTCACCTAACTTCTTCACCGCCATCGAATAGGTCCAACCATCTGGAATGCCGCAGCTCCATTCTCTTGGACCGTTATGAATTAAGACATTGACGCTATTTCTGCTGTCGTAATAGAGGTGGTAAATTTTTCCGTGGATTGGATTAAAGCTAAATTTGGCGCCGTGCACCATCTCAGTAGCATCCAGCCTTGCTTGCAAGGCTTTTGCTTGCTTCATCAAGACTTCAGCTTGCTCCATGATGCGGTCGTATTCTAACTTCGCATTCTGGCGCGCTACGTTAACAGCCTTGTCTTTTTCTTCGGTGACCTTGATAGGCGCAAATACAGGGGCACCCACTTCCATTGGATATTCAATCCCTGCATGACGCGCTGGATCGGTATCTTCGATTCTCATGAAATGCCCTGTATTTCAAAGTTAATAAATGATGTTCGCAGAAAGTGTGACACAAATCCCGTGCTTTTGCTTAGCGCTTGTAGAAGCTCAAGGTTACTTCGCCGAGCTCAATGCCAAACTTACTCATTTTGGCCTTATTGAGCATTACTTTAGGCGTAACTAGATACATCCAATCATTAAATTGAACGTTGTAAATAGTGCCATCAACTGGCAAAGCAAGGGTATAAGTCCAATTTAGGGCATTGCCAGACAATTGACCCTGCGCATCTCCCACTACGTCATCCGCCCTACCAATGTAATTTCCCGGGGACTGCTCTGTAAGTGTCCAAATACGCTTTTGCTTAGTGCCATCAGAATATTCAAAGCTTTCGTCCAGAGTGCCTACTTTTTTTCCATCAACCATGGTCCAGTTTGCTTTAATTAATACCGTAAAACGTTTCTTTACTTCACCACCACGGTCAGTAAAGATGCCATAGGCATCGATCGTTCCGGAAAAATATTCACTCAAATCGAGGACAGGTTTTTCATTGGCGTATTGAGAAACTTGTGGCGTTGAGCATGACACTAAACATAAGCCAAAGAATACTAATGCGATGATTCGGGAAAGAAGAGATTTCATGGATTAACAAGCCTCACTAAAAATGGGTGGAGGACAGGATTGTCCAAGTAACTCGGTACGCAACTTAGGGGCACTTGTTTTTGGGTCAAGCCAAATCCCAAAAAACGCCTTTGAAAATTCAGCCCCCGGTACTTGAGCGATCTGCTTGCCATCGTGATAAAAAGTTGTCCCTTGCTTGGGGGAATATATTGCTGTTAAGGTTTGTCCAGACTCAACATTCGGCAAGAAAGTAGTTAACTCTTTCCCCCAAAGCACTGCCTGAGCCTCTGGCACCCCAATACGCTTCATCTCTTCAGCGCTGCGATTAGCAATGGAAGCTCCTGAAAAAGATTTTTGGTAGCGTAAATTCAATGCGAAATCGGGCGAGGAAAGTGAGCCAACCCGATAAAACGCGGCATCATACACATGGAGACCAAACCAAGTAAGTCGACCACTACCCTGCAATTTTGCAGAACTGATATTCGAAGGTAATTCAATTGGCTCGCGAGCAAAGCCATTTGATAAGAACACGGTCAACAAAGTCAGCACCAGAAATAGTGGTATTTTCTTCATGAAGAGATCGCTCCTGATTTGGACTTCACTAAACGAAGTGCGGCCGGCCCAAATAGACTAGAGATTGCATGTCTATTTTTAGCAAAAAATAGATATCCTAATTTTAAGAATGGCTGCAAAGACTTTCTTGAAAAGAACCAGGCAAGGCGCGGTAAATCCGCTCGGCGATAAGCCTCAGGAAATACAGCAACGCCTTGTATTAATTTGCCACTAGCAAATTGGCCATACATAGCTGCTAGTGCAGCTTCACATGAGACACCCACTTGTTGAGGGTCAAACCGCTCAGAATTAATGTCGACAAAACCCAATAAGTTAGCTTGATTGCGTCCTGACAAAAAAAGAATCTCCGCCTGACAAAGTGGGCAAGCGCCATCGTAGAACAAAGTGAGTTTCTCTAGTTGAGTCATGGTTAAGCAAGTTTACGGCTTATTCAATAAACTGGTTGGCACTAATACTATTAAGGTTGTTATGCAAAATGAGATTGCACTGAATGTATTTGGAGAGCCACTAATTCCCTGCTCCTTTGATCCTCTAACAGGGTTTTTTAGAGATGGTTGCTGCAAAACTAACGAAGAAGATGTAGGCAGTCATTTGGTATGCGCCATCGTGACAGATGCTTTTTTGCAATTTAGCCTGCAAAAGGGGAACGATCTCATTACCCCCAGACCAGAATATCGATTCCCTGGCTTACTTGCGGGTGACCAATGGTGCTTGTGTATCAATCGCTGGGTTGAGGCATTAAACGCCAACTGCGCTCCATATATCAAGCTAGAAAGTACACATATTAAGGCACTGGAAACAGTTCCAATGAATATCCTTAAGGAATATGCGAGAGAAGTTTGAAGGCTTTTTATACCGACCATTTTGTATTGCCGCTACCGGCAGGACATCGCTTCCCAATGGAGAAGTACTCACGCTTACGAGATTTAGTGGGATCGCAAGCAGGTATTGAGTTGGTTGAAGCGCCGTCAGCAACAGATACACAAATTTTATATGCGCATGATCCGAGCTACCTCATCAAAGTCATAGATGGGACACTTTCTGCGCAAGAGCAAAGAGAAATCGGTTTTCCCTGGAGCACTCAAATGGTTGAGCGCTCACGACGTTCAGCAGGCGCCACTGTAGCTGCAGCCAAAACGGCTTTGCAAGAAGGTATCGCCGCCAATCTAGCTGGAGGCACTCATCATGCCTATCGCGATACCGGAAGTGGATTTTGTGTATTTAATGATTCCGCTATCGCAGCCCGGACTCTGCAAAAAGAAATTAACCCATCCCTAAAAGTTGCTGTGATTGATTTGGATGTTCATCAGGGAAACGGCACTGCAGCCATTTTGCAAAATGATGATTCCATCTTCACTCTATCTATTCACGGGGAAAATAATTTTCCCTTTAGGAAAGAGCAAAGTGATCTGGATGTGGGCCTGGCTGATGGCTGCAACGATGAAATCTACTTGCACTCATTGAGTAAGGCTCTTGATCAATTAGATTCACGCTTTAAGGCAGATTGCCTCGTTTTCTTGGCTGGCGCCGACCCACATGAGGGTGATCGACTCGGAAGACTGAATATCAGCAAGGATGGGATGCGTCTGCGAGATGAAATGGTATTTCAATACGGACTAGATCGGCAGCTGCCTATCGCATTCTCAATGGCGGGCGGCTACGGTAAAGAAATTGAATCTACCGTGGATATTCATTTTCAGACTATCAAAACCGCCCTGCAATTTCAGAATCAATATTGAACTGCGGCCTTAAAGGCTCAGCCCTTCTTTATTGAAGAACCTTTTTGGCCTGAAAGATTACTGACGTTCTCAACACTCTTCTCAAAATTGGTGAATGAGTCAGCCATTGCGGCACGAATCAATTCAAAATTCTGCAACGCATTATTGAAAGATGTTTTAAATACGGATACGTAAGCCTCGCTACCAACTGGTGCGTTATCGGTAGCTTCATTTACAAAGTGGATGAGATCTGCTTTAGATTCTTGAATCATTGTTTCGGCAATATCAGTCAACTCTTGATTGCCACTCTTCAATACCTGTAATAACTGATTGTGATATTGAGTAATCTCTTTAGCCGCATCCTGCAATACCTCAGCATGAACAAACTCGAAAGCAGATCTAGGATCTTGAGTTTTCATTAGCTCAGACACCCGCTTTTGAATCATCTCAGCTAACTCTTGCGTAGCCTGCTGATTGATCTGCGCAATCGCCTGAGCACTTTCCATCGCCACACGTCCGGCGGCCCTAGTTGCATCAACAGCACTTTGTTGTCCCGGCATAGCTTTCATATCAAATGGTTTCTTGCTCATATCAACCTTTCAGATGGGTAATGTCAGTTACCAATCTACTCCCCTGCGGATGGGTTTCTATAGAGAAATACCAGTAGATAGAGCTCCCTGCAGAAAGATAGGCCCTAGATATTTGAATAAACCACCTTATGCAGCCTAGGGAACAAAGGGGGTAAGCACGTTAATCAAACTTGCGACATCAGCCTCAGCCGGCCTTGTCGACAAATAGGCAAAATGCAGGCAGCCAAAATAATGAGTGCGCCCGCCACTAAGCTCCAACTTCTAATGTTTGAACGCACTTTGCAGCCCTCTACTTAATTAAGCTTGTTTGTATTGTCCATCACTATTCAATCATAAAGAAGTGCAATCCTGGAGATGTCAGGCTTTATTTTAAGTGCATACTAGTATCACTATGAAAGCGACACACTGGACACAACACTGGCATCACATCAGCGCCATTTCAAGACTGATTATTGTTGCAATTGCTGGCATTGGGGCATTTTTTCTACTCTCCTCCGAGTCTTCCCCCACCATTATCCTGGCCCTCTCTTGGGCGCTAGCAGGAAGTCTTTACCTAGCCCTTACTTACATCATGATGTTCTTTTCAACCCAAGAAAATATCTTGTGGCTTTCAAAGAAAGAAGATGATGGCGCTGCAATCATCCTGCTCATCATTATTTTGGCGGCAGCTGCAAGCTTGATCACTATCGTGATTATTCTCTCGGGTATTAAAACCCTTCCTATTGATTTGGCCATTCGTCATGTTTGCCTAGTTCTAGGGACGTATGCAATCTCTTGGTTATTTGTACATACAGCCTTTGCCCTGCATTACGCTCATGCCTACTACCAAGAATTCGAGAAAACCAAAGAAGCTCCTCTGCTATTTGCCGGCAAGCAAAGGCCTACCTATGTGGACTTTCTTTACTTTTCCATGGTGATTGGCATGACCTGCCAGACTGCTGACGTGAACATTGCCAGCTCACGAATCCGGTTTTTAGTGATGATCCAGGGAATGACTGCTTTTGTTTTTAATGCTTCCCTGCTTGCGTTAGCAATTAACCTCATCGCAGGTGTTGTGGCGTTTACTTAAACTCAGTTTATTTTTCTAAGTTGTTGTGGGCAAATAAAAACACCCGCATCAGCGAGTGTTTTTAATAAATACCGACAACAATTAAGAGATATTTATTGCAAGCTAACTGGCTTGCCATCAATCCACGTGCCTTTTACCTTAATGTTACGAATATCAGCCGGCGCAGTTTGGCGGGGATTCTTTTCCAAAATGACTAAGTCGGCTTGCTTGCCAACCTCTAAGCTGCCAACGATATTGTCTGCAAAGATTTGATAAGCAGCGTCGATGGTGATAGCACGGATTGCATCGTCAACCGAAACCGCTTGATCAGGCCCTAATACCTTTTGGGGTGGCAACTGCCATAAGCGCGTTACTTCTTCGCTAACGTAATTTAAAGGACCGACATTCGAAACAGGTGAATCACTGTGCAATGTAAATTTACCGCCTGCACGTTTGAAGTCGCCCGCTGGATCTATGCGCTTAGCGCGCTCTGGTCCAATAATATGATCATTAAATGCGGCGCCCCAATAATCTACGTGTCCAATAGTGAAGCTAGGCACTACTCCTAACTTGGCTGCCTGCTTTACTTGGGCTTCAGTATTGACAGTGAAATGTTCCATACGCAAACGACGATCTTGAGGCTTAGGATTGCCAGCAAGTAATTTTGAATAGCTAGCTAAAGTTTGATCAATCGCCTTATCACCATTCGAGTGGGTGGAAATTTGCCAACCCTGATCAAAGAAGGCTTTCATGGAAGCATAAATATCAGCATCCTTATAGTTCAGCGCCCCGCTCCATTGGGAGTTTTTTGGGTAGGCATAAGGCGCATTTAGAGCAGCCGTTAAGCCTTGAGTAGAGCCATCCGAAATATATTTAATCCCAATAAAGCGTAATTTGTCATCACCCTCATTTGGCTTAAGGGAGGTTTTTCCTGTAGGCAAAGCCTGGCTAAACAAATACCCACGCATTCGAATAGGCGCAGCATCTTTGGCAAAAATTGCTTTGTAAATCGCCACTTCTTTATCAACTCCAAAATTGCCACCAACACTCATTTCAGAAGCAGTGGTTACACCGGTTGAGGCAATTTTTTTCATAGTGCCTTGAATAGCGCTAAATAATTGGGTCTCAGTAGGGGCTGGCATCTTTGCCATAAATGGCAAGTAAGAAGGTGGCTCTACTAATTTGCCTGTCAGCCTGCCTTTAGCATCCTTCACATAAACACCGCCACCAGGAGGGTTTGGTGTTTTATCTGTAACACCAGCCAACTCCAAAGCCTTGTGGTTTACATAACCAATATGACCAGATTGATTCACGATAAAGATCGGAACGTCTTTAGAAACCGTATCCAAATCATCGGCAGTGAGCTCGGCCATAAAAGGTGTGGTGCGTGATGGGTCAACACCAAAACCAAAAAGCCATCCGCCAGCAGGCACGTCTTTGAGAGCGGCCTTCATTTTCTTAATTAATGTTTCTTTGGTGTCATAAGGCAAAGTAAAGTTGCTTAAATTTAAGCCCAAACCTTCGAACACTGAGGTCACTAAGATATGCACATGAGGCTCCACAAAACCTGGCATCAAAGTTTGACCTTTTAGATCAACTACCTTGGTTGATTCAGTCTGCCATTCTTTAGTAACTGCATCTTTAGCGCCGACTGCAACAATCTTGCCATTTTGTACTGCGAGCGCCTGAACTTCTTCATTCTTAGCATTCACTGTAACAATGGGACCGCCATAAAAAATCGTATCCGCATTGCCTTTAGCAAAGGTGACCGCGCATTGCGCCATTAACAGTACAGAAAGTAATTTTGGTGCGAGTTTCATATACTTGTTCCAGTGTTTTATTGATGAACTCAGAATGAGTTGGCTGCGTATTTAAAACTTAAATGTTGCAGCTAACTGCGGACCCTTAAAGGTAGTTTTCTGCAAAAGCCCATCACCCTTCATGTCGTAGTACAAGGTACGATAGGCAAGCGACACGTCCACCCATTTTTCAAATGTTTTACCCACACCTAGAACACCCTGCCAAGTCATATTGGTAGTGCCACCGCCGCCGCCGATATCCGCATAGAAAGGGATATACCAAGTGGAGTCAGCAATACGATAGCGACCTTTAAAACCAACAACAGGATCAATAGTCGAGATAGATTTTGAGTCAACAAAACTTTTGGAATATCCGAGTGCAGATAAATCTGCTGAGACAGTAGCAGTGGCCATGATGCCGCGCGCGCCCAATAACCCATCCAGGTAAACATTCTGATTATTGAGAGCGGTGTAGGTTACCGCTCCAGTAATAATATTTTGTTGCAGCGTGACTTTATCTGCGACGTTAACCGGTACTGCTGCGCCACCCAATGAAGGTGGCTTCACAGAAACATTTGAATTACTAGTCGTTTGCAAAGTTGCAGAAACGAGATCGCCCATGATGCCCCAGCTGCCGTAATGCGCCTCCGCAGCAATCATGCCTCCAGATTTGAAATCACCCAGGACGTTGCTTGTAGAAAGCTTAGCTGTATTGAGGTAACGATCGTTATAAAAAAGTGTGGACGAAACACCAGAGCCCCAAATATACGGCGTCACTTCAAAGCGCCACTCTTCTGAAATTTTGGGGAGTGGTGATAAACCTTGATCAGCATGAGCAACGCTCGCGGTAGTCAAAATTGCTGAAACTGAGAGGATTGACGCCAGAATTTTTTTCTTCATAAAAGCTCTATTGGGGATCGATGTTGATTGGGGAATATTTGCTGCTAATTTTGAGAGGGATTATAGACTGCAGAGCTAATATCCAAGAGAGTGTTAGCTCTTAAAAGTTATAAGAAATCTTTGCATAGGATGACCAGTCATACTGGCGATAGGTTTGCACCACCTGCTTGCTTCCACCAATAGCAACCACCCAGTTTTTCGCAAGGCGATGTGTCACCATGGCATCAATTGGTACAAACCAGCCTCCGCCAGCAGAGTTATAAACAGCGCCATTTTCGTCCCAAAAACGCAGCATGGTATTTGGAGATAGCTGGAAGCCAACAGTTGGATAAAGCTGCAGGCTCCGCATTAATGCTGGCTGAGTTGGATTCACAATAAGGCTATTATTTTTAGTGTCAAAGCCATACATATAACGAATCAGGGGTGAGAAATCTGTCAGACCCAAAAGACTGTTAACTGTAGGCACAAACGACCAGTTCAATTGCGGCCCCACTGCCCACTGTCCATTGTTGCCAAATGGAAATATGACGCGCCCACCGACCAAAGCGCCCAAAGGCTTCAAAAAGGTTTTGTCTTGCCCCCAGATAGTGACCATAGTGTTGCCAGCGCTGTACTGTCCCGCATTATTGGCAGAGGAAATTGAGTTGTAACTGGAGGCATAGGAAGTATCTAAACGGATACGCCCCTGCCAATCGCCCGCTTCAAGAGGATTGTAGTAACGCAACTTCAAAACATTTTGATAGTTATCGTTATTGTCGTAATTGTGATAACCCCAAAACTCCAGAACTTTATTTTTAGTTAAGCGCTGAGAATCATTGTCGAACTGCGAAAGCGGGACTAGCAAATCCTCGGCATAGCTTGCCGATACAAAAAGACTGATCAAGAGTATTAGCAATATTTTCATGAAAAGCCATGCCGTCCTAAAGCGGGATTTATTACGTTTGTTTTTGATAGCAGCACTATATCCCAAGGAGTTACAGATTCTCTATAAGCCGACTGCAACCAATTTTGTAGGCGTTTATCGCCCCAAATCACCTCAATTGCTAGTTATCTATAAATCCGATCATAAATATCAAATTTATTCATTAGACAAATAAACAACTGAGGTTCAAAATTCATCCAGTTGTATTAACAACCAAAGAATTGATTAACCAAAACAAGGAGCACAGTATGTCCATCATTAATACCGCAGTTCAACCATTCAAGACTGAAGCTTTCCACAACGGTAAGTTTGTAACTATCACTGACGAAAGCCTCAAAGGTCATTGGTCTGTTTTGATTTTTATGCCAGCAGCATTTACATTCAACTGCCCAACAGAAATTGAAGACGCAGCTGAGAACTATCCAGAATTCCAAAAGATGGGTGCTGAAGTGTATATCGTGACAACTGATACACATTTCTCACACAAAGTTTGGCATGAGACATCTCCTGCTGTTGGTAAAGCAAAGTTCCCACTCGTTGGCGATCCAACACACACATTGACAAATGCATTTGGCGTTCACATTCCTGAAGCAGGTTTGGCATTGCGCGGCACATTCATCATCAATCCAGAAGGTGTGATCAAGACTGCAGAAATTCACTCTAACGAAATCGCACGTGACGTTTCTGAAACATTACGCAAGCTAAAAGCTGCACAGTACACAGCTGCACACCCAGGCGAAGTTTGCCCAGCTAAGTGGAAAGAAGGCGCAGCAACATTGACTCCTTCTTTGGATCTCGTAGGCAAGATCTAAGCTGAAGCTCTAATCCATAGACTCTCTTCGGAGAGTCTATTGGAGAGGACAAGATCCTGCCCAATAGACTCACCTAAAAAAAATTACCCAAGGAAATTACCATGCTCGATACCAATATCAAGTCTCAGTTAAAAGTGTATTTTGAAAAAATTGTTAGCCCTATCGTTCTCGTGGCCAGCCTAGACGACAGCGACAGTTCAAAGCAGATGCTTGAACTCTTAAATGAAGTGGCGGAGCAATCAGACAAGATTACCGTTAAAACCGATGGTAAAGCTGCGCATATCCCTAGCTTTACAGTAAGCAAGCTCGATCAAGAAGCGCGCATTACCTTTGCAGGACTGCCAATGGGCCATGAAATGACCTCTTTCATTTTGGCCATTTTGCAAGCTAGCGGCTACCCTGCAAAAGTAGAGCAAGAGATCATTGATCGCATCATCAAGCTTGACAGCAAGCTTAGCTTTCAGACATTTATTTCTTTGTCATGCCATAACTGTCCTGATGTTGTACAAGCACTCAATCTCATGGCAGCCCTGAACCCGAATGTCACCCATGAAATGGTTGACGGCGCCCTCTATCAAGAATTGGTAGATCAATTCCAAATCATGGCTGTACCAACTGTGATCTTGAATGGTGAAGTGTTTGGACAGGGTCGCATGAGTGTGGAAGAGATTGTGGCTAAGCTTGATACCGCAAGCCCTAAAGAAGAAGCTGCAAAGCTCTCCGCCAAAGATCCATATGACGTTTTAGTTATCGGCGGTGGACCTGCTGGTTCAGCGGCGGCAATCTACGCAGCACGTAAAGGCATCCGTACCGGCATCGTGGCAGAGCGCTTTGGTGGTCAGGTCATGGATACCATGGGCATTGAAAACTTCATCTCTGTTAAAGAGACTGAGGGGCCTAAATTGGTTCAAGCGCTTGAGCAACACGTAAAGAGCTATGAAGTCGACATTATGAATTTGCAGCGTGCTAACGCATTGCGCAAAACTGCCAATGGTCTTGAAGTGGAATTAGTTAATGGTGCGGTACTGAAAAGCAAATCCGTTATCTTGAGCACTGGCGCCCGCTGGAGAGAAATGAATGTCCCTGGCGAGCAAGAGTACCGCGGCAAAGGTGTAGCCTACTGCCCTCACTGCGACGGCCCTTTATTCAAAGGCAAGCGTGTTGCCGTCATTGGCGGTGGTAACTCTGGCGTTGAGGCTGCAATTGATTTGGCTGGCATTGTGAGCCACGTCACCTTAATTGAATTTGATGGCAAATTACGTGCTGATGCAGTTCTTCAGAAGAAAATGGCTAGCCTGCCAAATGTAACCGTCATCATGAGCGCTCTTACCAAAGAGGTATTGGGCGCAGGTGGCAAAGTCAATGGCTTGCGCTACCAAGATCGCACCAATAATTCTGAGCATACGCTTGAGCTTGAAGGCATCTTTGTGCAAATTGGCTTATTGCCAAATACGGATTGGCTCAAAGGTACTCTTGAGTTGTCAAAACATGGCGAAGTCATTGTGGATGCAAAAGGTGAAACTTCTTTACCTGGCGTATTTGCAGCGGGTGATTGCACGACTGTTCCTTACAAGCAAATCATCATCGCCATGGGCGAAGGTGCCAAAGCCTCTCTAGGAGCATTTGATTACTTGATCCGCTCATCAGTTGCCGAGCCAGAAGAGGCGGTAGCTGCTTAATAGGATCGAGAGAATCCGCAGTAAAACAAAGGGGTCTTAGGACCCCTTTTTACATGCAAATGAATTACCGGTTATTCAGACTATCAAGATATAAATTACACTGAACCATCCATACATATTCACCAATCCCGAAGGAATCAGAATGAGCTTAATTGAGAAACTGCAGTGGCGTTACGCAACCAAAAAAATGGACTCTACAAAATCCGTACCTCCGGAGAAGGTTGAGCAAATTCTAGAAGCCATTCGCCTCACTGCTAGCTCCAGCGGATTACAGCCATATGAGGTACTTGTCATTACCAATAAAGCTATTCGCGAAAAGATTAAGGCGATTGCATGGGATCAATCTCAAATAGTCGACTCTTCTCATTTGCTGGTTTTTGCAGCCTGGGATACCTACACAGCAGATCGCATTAATCAATCATTTGATATGACCGAGAAGATTCGCAACTTCAAAAGTGAAGCTGGAGATATCTATCGTCAAAAGTTACTCAGCGGCTATACCGCTCGAGATGCTGAAACTAACTACACCCATGCAGCAAAACAAGCCTATATAGGATTGGGGACGGCACTCATTGCAGCCGCCTACGAGCAAGTAGACTCCACGCCAATGGAGGGATTTGATGCTGCAGCTCTAGATGAAATCCTTAACCTCAAAGAAAAAGGCCTACGTAGCGTGGTTATGATGCCATTAGGTTATAGAAAAGCGGATGAGGATTGGTTGATGAATCTGAAAAAAGTCAGAAAACCCAAGGAAAGTTTTATCACTTGGATCGAATAAGCAATCTCATTCCTGGAAAAACAAAAAGCCACCCGAAGGTGGCTTTTTTTAACACTAAAACTAATCAGCTAATTAAGCAGAAGCTTTACGGCTTTTAGCAGCTGGCTTAGCAACAGCGTATTGACCTTGAATGTTTGCCATAGCAGCATCAACACTCTTCTCAAAGTTAGCAAATGCGTCAGTTGCAGATGCGCGAACTTGGTCGAACTGTTGGAGTGAAGACTCAAATGCAGTTTTGAATGCAGAAACAAATGCCTCAGAACCAGCAGGAGCTGTCTTAGTAGCTTCTTTAACAAACTTAACCAAATCAGCACGTGCGTCATCAATAGAAGCGTCAACTACTTGAGCAACTTCTTTGTTACCGTTACGAACTACTTGGTTTACTTTAGCTTGGTAAGCAGCAGCGTATTTAGCAGCTTCTTGAGCAGCTTCTGGCTGAGCCAATTTAGCCAATTGTTGTGGATCTTTGATTGCTAACAATTGTGAGCTTGCATCTTGAGCAACAACTAAAGCATCTTTAGCAGCAGCTTGGTTGATTTCAGCTAATTCTTGAGCGCTTTCAACAGCAACTTGTGCCAAATGCTTAGCGTTTTCGATTGCTTTAGCTTGTGCATTAGCAAATTGATCGTTTAATTGAGTTTGAAACATGATTTATCCTAACTTTAGTTAATTGTGTTTTTTATTGCGATGCACCATTTTAAGAGCCACATTTTCCAAAAGCAAGATATTTTTGTTGCAAAGCAACATATTTTTTACCAAGCTGCATTTCAAGGCTTTAAATGAGGTATATCAATAACTTAGATATAAGCCCTTTAGATTTAAATGCCTAATAATTAGGCAGAACTTGCCAGCAGTGGCGGTAATTCCTGGGCCAAATACCTCTATTTAACCCAGGTAGTGAATTCTTCAGCGGCTACTCTGGGGGTGTGAAAGGTATTCACCAAGGCATTTTTATCGGCATACCCGAGTGCCATACCGCACACCAGCATCTCATTCTCCTGGGCACCAATAGCGGGCAAGATGATCTTTGCGTAATCATTCCAGGCCGCCTGCGGGCATGTATCCAAACCCTCGCCTCTTGCGGCGACCATGATGTTTTGTAAGAACATGCCGTAGTCAAGCATTGAGCCTTTGCCAAGCTCCTTGTCGATTGTGAAAAATAGACATACGGGAGCACCAAATGCTTCAAAGTTTTTACGGTGTTGAGCATGCATCTTGTCTTTGTCGCCTTTAGTAATTCCTAGCAATCCATATAAGCCCCAACCATTTTCACGACGCCTATCGATGTAGGGGCTAAACCATTTAGCAGGGTAATACTCATAAGCAGGTTGATATTCTTTTGCTAATTCTGGATTGGCAGCAATACTGTCATACGCTGCACATACTTTTTCACATAGATCATTGAGAGCAGCTCCCTCTATGACATAAGCTTTCCATGGTTGAGTATTGGTGCCAGAAGGTGCGCGCGCAGAGATATTGAGTAGCTTGAGAATGACTTCTTTTGAAACCCCCTCTTTTGTGAATGCTCGCACTGACATGCGCGATGTAATTGCTTCAGCTGGAGTTAATGCTTTCATCATTGACCTTTGAAGGTTAAATATATTGATTGCTTAAAGACTCTTCTTGGTCCGAGCCTGATGCAGCTTTCTATAGCTGTCAATTAGGCGATGGTGCCTATCAAGTCCCTCTAACCGCATGCTAGTTGGCGTTAATCCGAAGAAGCGAACGCTGCCATCGATAGAGCCAAGCACGGCATCCATACGAACATCACCATACATCCGGCGGAAGTTCACTTCGTAATCAGCCATTTCAAGCTCATCATCTAGTAAGACTTTCAAGGCCGCATCCATTGCTTGGTAAAACAATTTGCGTTCGACCGTATTGTCGTTGTACTGCAGAAAGGCGCCTACTAAGTCATGCGCCTCTTCATACTGTTTTAAAGCGAGTTGAATCAGCAGCTTTAATTCAAGCACTGTTAACTGACCCCAAACGGTATTCTCATCAAACTCGATTCCGATGAGCGTAGCGATATCACCGTATTCATCAAGCTCATTATTTTCTAAGCGCTCGAGTAGCGATGTTAAGCAAGCGTCATCCAAGCGAGATAAATTCAGAATATCTTCACGGAATAACAATGCTTTGTTGGTGTTATCCCAGACAAGATCTTCGATTGGGTAGACCTCAGAATATCCTGGCACCAAAATTCTGCAGGCAGTTGCCCCTAACTCGTCATATTCAGCTACATAGACTTCTTTACCAAGCTCTTTGAGAATGTCAAATAAAGTTTCGGCTTCTTTAGCATTGAAATCCTCACCCTTGCTCGAGAAATCCCAATCAACAAATTCATAATCGGATTTTGCGCTGAAGAAGCGCCAAGAAACGATGCCACTGGAGTCAATAAAGTGTTCTACAAAGTTATTAGGCTCAGTTACTGCTTCACTTGAAAATGTAGGTGGAGGCAAATCATTCAAACCCTCCAAGCTACGTCCCTGCAATAACTCCGTCAGACTTCGCTCTAGAGCAACCTCTAAACTAGGGTGCGCACCAAAAGAGGCAAACACACCACCCGTGCGCGGGTTCATCAAAGTGACACACATCACTGGGTAGATACCGCCAAGCGATGCATCCTTTACCAAAACCGGAAAGCCCTGATCTTCTAGACTTTGTATACCCGCCAAAATGCCAGGATATCTAGCCAAGACTTCCTGCGGCACATCTGGAAGCGCTATTTCACTTTCCAGAATTTCTCGCTTAACTGCTCTCTCAAAGATTTCTGATAGACACTGAACTTGGGCTTCGGCAAGCGCATTACCTGCACTCATACCATTACTCACGAAGAGATTTTCAATCAAGTTCGACGGAAAATAGACTGTCTTACCATCAGATTGACGCACATAAGGCAATGAACAGATACCACGCTGCGCATTTCCAGAATTGGTATCCACCAAATTAGATGCGCGCAACTCGCCGTCTGGGTTATAGATGTTTAGGCAGTACTCATCTAGAACTTCTGTCGGCAACGCATCCTTCTTGCCAGGCTTAAACCATTGCTCATTGGGGTAATGCACAAATTCCGCATTCGCAATATCCTCACCCCAGTAAGCGCCCGCATAAAAATGGTTATTACTCAGACGCTCAATGTATTCGCCCAAAGCAGATGCCAGCGCACTCTCCTTGGTTGAGCCTTTGCCATTGGTAAAGCACATTGGTGAATGTGCATCACGTATATGCAGGGACCAGACATTGGGAATGAGATTGCGCCATGAGGCGATTTCAATCTTGATGCCGAGGTTTGCGAGCAATGCCGACATATTGGCAATCGTTTCTTCCAAAGGAAGATCTTTACCAACAATATGT
The DNA here is from genome assembly GCF_018882415.1 of Polynucleobacter sp. 86C-FISCH. Classification (GTDB taxonomy): domain Bacteria; phylum Pseudomonadota; class Gammaproteobacteria; order Burkholderiales; family Burkholderiaceae; genus Polynucleobacter. The sequence continues at coordinate 548,548 of NZ_JACVOL010000001.1, forward strand.
GTACTAGCGCCTGCATTTGGTTTTAGGGTCAGCAGACTCTGTGCATCGGCGTCTAGATTTGCGACCTCTTCAATAACAAAATCAGGTCCTTCCTGCACTACTTTCTTAACTGTGCAGCGCTCGATAGAACGTAATATACCTTGGCGGTCTGCAGCAGAAATATCTGCCGGCAATTCAACTTGAATCTTAAAGATCTGTTTGTAACGATTTTCTGGGTCAACAATATTATTTTGCGAGAGGCGAATATTCTCTGTAGATAAATTACGAGTCTCGCAGTACAGCTTCACAAAGTAGGCAGCGCACAACGCTGATGAAGCCAAGAAATAATCAAACGGTCCTGGCGCAGAACCATCACCCTTGTATCGAATAGGTTGATCGGCAATTACCGTAAAGTCATCGAACTTAGCTTCAAGACGCAGCTTGTCGAGAAAATTGACCTTAATTTCCATGGGAATGATTCCAAAATAGTGCAAATAATGATGTGAGCACCATTATCCATCGCAATGTCATTCAGGCACTGGCGCTAGATCAAGTTACCTAAATCAGTCCAGCAAATGACCAGTCTTTACAAAAATAGTGCAGCCTTCTTTACTAAAGGGCTGATGCAGGCTCATATGAGGACTTCTAATCCAGGAGCCAGCCGGGTAGCGCCCATGCTCATCTTCAAATACGCCATCCACTACAAAAATTTCCTCGCCACCATAATGCTTGTGGGGATTGAAATAGGTTTGAGGCGCCCATCGCACTAAAGTCGATCCGCTACCCTGTGTCATTAAGGGCATGACATTGAGGCCGGGAACCATCCCCTGAAACCAAGGGGCAGTTTTCGTATTGACTATCTCTTGCTCGACTTGATCTGGGCCAAGGTGTCGCAACTTAACAAAAAGAGTGCAGCCAGACTGGCTGAATGGTGCATGTGAAGATCCAGGCGGGTTCATCATATAAGTGCCAGCAGGATAATCGCCTGTCTCGTCACTAAAGACGCCGTCTAAAACGAAGATCTCTTCACCAAATTCATGGGTATGCGTTTGAAATTTGGATCCCGGTTGATAGCGAACAATTGAGGTTGCCTTTGCTACCTCATCACCCATGCGATCAAGCATACGTCTCTCTACCCCTGCCTCTGGGCTAGAAACCCAAGGTAGGTCATGGTGGTTAATGACAACTCTCTTACTGTAATCGGAGTGGATATTCACTTATTGCATTTCTGATCTATAAACAGGAGTAAGAATAGCAAGCAAATGAAGGGTTTGCTTGAAAGAAAATTTTGCCGCGCACGCTCAGACGCGATCTGCGCTAAAGTCTCTTCAATCCATCCCATTTATTGAATTTCCTCAACAGAGCAACATGAGCTTACTTCCTAACCCCTTTCGTGCATTAGTTATTGGCTCTTCTGGAACCATAGGCTCTGCCTTCATGGATCTCTTAAAAGCTAACCCCGCATGCACAGAGGTTGTTGGCATTCATCGCCATTCTGAGTTTCCAATTGATTATCAAAATCTGGAATCTATTGAATCCTGTGCAGCCGCACTTTCCCAGTTGGCACCTTTTCAACTCATCATTAATACCATCGGGGTTTTGCATACGAATAAGTGGATGCCTGAAAAAAGACTGGATGATCTCAATTCAGAACAGCTCATGGAACTCATGACAGTCAATGCGATTGGTCCGGCACTAACGATTCGTCACTTTTCAAAATTACTGGATCCCAAAAATAGCATCATGGTGACTCTGTCAGCAAAAGTAGGCAGCATTGAAGATAACCGTCTTGGTGGTTGGTATAGCTATCGCGCCTCTAAGGCTGCACTCAATATGTTGGTGAAGACAACATCGATCGAATGGGGACGCACAAAACCGAATACCGCATTAATCGCAATGCATCCCGGCACTGTGAATTCTAGACTCTCAAAGCCATTTCGTGGCGAGCAGATTGGCAGGCCTGCAGATCAAGCTGCAGCTGAGATGTTTAATGTGATTGAACGTCTTCAAAAAGAAGACACCGGAAGCTTTCTGACTTATTCGGGTGAAAAGCTGCCTTGGTAAAGGAATAAACGCCCCCCCCTTTAAACTTTAGGGCGCATTTAACCACTTTGATCGATAAGTGCCATCAGGATCATGATCCTGAGCTTGCTTCTTCACATTAAATGGGCGCCCTCCGCGCGGATCTGTGCCTCGCCCTGCTATGTATAGCCAATTACCCTGGTTGCTATACACATCATAGTCAACCAACTGAGATTCAAACCAAGCAGCGCCAGCGCGCCAATCGCCTTTCATGTCATAAATCCAGTAGCTCGCCACTACTTGACGCATACGATTGGATAAAAATCCGGTTTGTTGGAGCTCGCGCATGCCAGCATCAATAAAGTCATCTCCCGTAGAACCAGAACTCCATTGTTGAAATTTCTTTTCATTAAAACTATTGAGCTCTTTATCAATCAAACCTTGAGGTCGATAAAGCTTGCTCCCATACTTAAAGTGCAGAAAACGGAAATAGTCTCTCCACAATAATTCAAACCACAGCCAATAAGTTCCGTCATTAGCGCCGTATGTTGACTCATAATTTTTTAGCTTCTGCACGATTGTTCTTGCCGAGCAACTGCCAAAAGCCAACCATGGAGAAAACTTACTGGAATAGTCCATACCGATTAATTGATTACGAGTTTGCTTGTAGGTATCTGGCAAGCGACGCTCAAAGTACTGATCTAGATGGGCTAAAGCACTCAGCTCTCCACCATTAAAAAGAGATTCGACTTGCTTGGGTAATAAATCTTCCTTTGGATTAGTCGGAATATTCATCAGTGGCAATGGAGGAATGTGAGCTGGAGCAGAAATCGGCTCTGCATAGGAAAGATTTCTACGCTCAACCTCCTGTCGGAATTTAGTAAATACATCCGGCATCTCCTGCAAATCAAATGGCAAGTCCTTGGGATCAAGCATGCTTGATTGCCAAAATTGCCTGATATTGAAACCCAGATTCTTAATTACATCTACCTCTGCAAGTTCCTCTGGAGCTTGGATTTGCTCGCAATATATAGAGTCAAATGACACTTGCTCTCTTAGTGATTGAAAAACCTTTGATGGCTCACCACTGAGCTCTAGCAAATTAGAGCCCCTGGCAATTAATTGATGACGTATTTCATCTAACGATTGCTGTAAAAATTCTCTAGAGTGCTTGGCAAGTCGAGGAAATCCCCAGCTGGTTAAACCATCATTGCTATCTGGATGAATATAGATTGGTAAAAGATGCTTGGCTGATGCGCATGCTTCCTTAAAGCCGGGGTTATCTTCCAATCGAAGATCATTTCTAAACCAATAGACGATGGTAGACATGGCGCTTCTTAACTAAGATGAATCACTTGGTTTTGATATTGTCCGGCTAGTGCTTTTTTAACGATCTTATAAATATCAAGATCGAATTCAGCATCGCCAGCACTTTTGAGTTCAGTCAACTCATCCTCATTGATAGCGGTACCCAAGTAGCACCATTTATCCAAAACAATCATTTCTCCGTTGTCTTTGATGGCTATTGGGCCCTTGTAAGGCCAAACCTGCACCCTATACAACTCCATTGCCGTCCTTAATTGCAGATTATGCATTTCGGTAGGCATGATGCCAATGCATGCGCCACCGCATTGCTTTACTTGATATCCAAAGCAGGCTTTTCCATCAACCGCTTTTTCAAGCCCCAGCAATACTTCGCATAAGCGGTATTTTTTTGCAATCGCCTTTAGATAGGAGTTGGCCTCTCTTTTGTTGTAAAACAAACCAAAAAGATTGTCTTGAAGACCAGGCATGAGATCTTTGTGGTTCACAAGCGTTGGCTTTAGCGCCCCATTGGCATCTTTATCAAGGCTCCATGCGCAAAGATCTCTTGATCGACGAAGCTTTATATTCATACTGGGCATGCGCTCTTTAATAAGCTTAGACTCCAAGATTAAAGCTCCTAGCTCTCCACTAGTTTCAATCCAGTCAATATCTCTTACCTGCAAAGATAATTTCATTTCCTTGCGCTGCGTTAACGAGCCTTGAAAGTGCCCCATCACTCTACTTCGCAGGGAAATACTCTTGCCAATATATAAAGGGGTTCTATTTTCTCCATAAAAGATATAACACCCAGGCGCATCAGGTATTGAGTCAATTAATTCCTGATCGATATTCGGTGGCAGACTTGCATTTCCCACTAACTGATTCAGAGCCTCCAGCAAACGCTCCTTACCAACTGCTCTCTCACAAATTTGCCAAAACTGAAAAAGTAAGTCTGCGTCGCCAAGCGCCCTATGTCTAGCACTGACAGTCAAACCATGCTCACGAATGATGGTATCTAGGTTGTGACGAGCTTGGTTAGGAAATAGGAGTCTTGAGAGTTTGACGGTACATAGGACCTTGGGCTTGAAATCCAAGCCTATTCTTTTAAAAGAGGCCTTAATAAATCCATAATCAAAGCGCGCATTGTGGGCAACAAATATCTTACCTTCGAGCTCTGCCTTTAGGTCTCTGGCTATTTCTTCAAAGCCAGGTTTGTCAGACACCATTTGTGGGGAGATACCAGTGAGTCTTTGAATATTTTGCGGAATATAGACATGGGGGTTGATTAAGCTCTCCCAGACAGCAACTCCGTTATTAGAAAGCGTTTTAATGCCTATTTCTGTAATGCGATCTCTGTCAAAATTCGAACCTGTTGTCTCGATATCAACAAAAGCAAGTGTTGGATAGTCGATCGATTGCTTATTCATAACATTAGAGAATCAGGCAATGAGAGGGTACTAGGCCCCCTTCAACCCAAGCTTTAACTTGGGCTGCGATCCAGAAAGTTTGCAAAGTCAAATACAGAATTAGGCCCACGCGGGACCTCTTCCACTTTTTTAAACTGCGCCTTCACCACTTTTTGAACCTCACCCTTTTGTCTTTTTTCTTTCTTAGAATCAAGAGGAGCATAAACAGTTCTCTCAGGTGCTTTTTTTATATCACTAAAGCTGGGCACATAATCTTTGATGGTAGATGCCAAGGTGACGTTGGCCATACAACCAAGCATGTAGGCCTCTAAGGATTGGTAAAGCTCTTTGGCAATATCGGATAACTCTACCTTACGCTTTTTAATTAGATTCATGGCAAGCACGATATCTTTTATCGTAATCAAGCCAGGATCTTGAGAAAGTACATATCCGCCTCTTCGGCCCTTGGTGCCCTTTACAAACCCCGACTCCCTTAAGGGTCGCAATAAAAGTTCAATACGGCTAATTGATAGTTTTTGCCTTTTTGCAAGCTCAGGAACAGGCACTGGTTGGCCATTAACTGAATGGCTGGCTATGTCTACCAGAGTATTTAGAGCCGCTTTTGCTGCTTTAGTGAGGTCCATGTTGAACTTAGCAAAGATGTTAGATTGGGTCTAGTATCAGACTGATTCCAACTTTTTGCTGCAGCGCACTTCTTAACCCTATTTGTCCCATGGTTGAAAGCACTAAAGACCAATACCAATTTGCTAATCGATTTTTGCGATTCATCTCCCACCTATTGTTTGGAGCAAGCATTGCGCAATTTTTTAGCTGCTTAAGCGCCTATTTGTTCATTGGTGATGCGCAAGCAGCAGGCATGCTAGCGCACATACTGATACAGCATTTGTCTTATTACTTATTAGGCTGCACTTTTATAACCTTAAGCCTTGCCAATGTTCTTATCAAAAGAGGGCAGCATGGCCTCAGGGTAATTCGTATTCCCGCTCTTTTGCTGATCTTAGTTACCACAATCAGCAGCTTTCTACTGATACCCCGTATGGATTACTTGCGAGAGACCGCACTACTGGATGGCATGCCGGTAGCACTCTCTCCGTTTGCTAGTTATTTTGCGATTTTGAATGGGCTGACCTTTGCCCTGGTAATCACTCAGATAATTTGCAGTGGATTAATGGCGTGGCGCCTTAGCAAACCACGATCAACCTAGGTGGCGCCTTACTGCGGCAATGAGCGGCAACTGCTGTTCTTGCCTGATGAATTGACCGATCTCCACACGTAAGTTTGATTGGCTAATAAAGAAGGTTTTTGCATCTTCAAGAGGAGCTTCTATTTTTGCCCACTGAGTGTTGAATTCATAAACCTTTTCTTTGTAGCCAATAAATTTTTTAACAATCAGGCGTTTGCCATCGATCTCAATAGTTTCGCTATCAAGTGCATGCCGGCAATAAATCAAAAATCCGATCGTTACCGCACCAATTTCAACAATCGTAAAAATCGGAATAACCCAAACTCCCGCCAGAAGAAAGCCGATTGCGACTACAAAGGAGAGGCATACCAAAGCGATATAAAACTGCAGCAGCTGCTTTGGAGTCAGCGCACAGTTTCTTCGCATTTGCCAAATCTTCATACCAAGTCCAATTGCAAGAGATGAGTTACTTGTTTTTTCGCTCTTGTGCTTTTGCCAACTGGTCAGCACTTCTTTGCTGAAAGTCGACCATGCTGTGGTAACCCATTTGATAGCACGGGCAATGCTTCCCTAATATCCAGCGGGCAAGCTTGATGCGTAGTTTTTGTACCATTTTGGATCTCCAAGAATTGAACGTCTAATGTAAACGGAAATTGCGTTTATTGCTGGCCGTGGATACAAACATGAGGGGATTTCAGAGGTTCGGTAGCCATCAGCAAAAAGTATTCAAATCCATTACATTGATTACATGACTGAATCTAACTCCACCCCACGAAAAATCCCATTATTCCCTCTCGGTACAGTACTTTTCCCGGATGGCGTTATCGCCCTCAAAATTTTTGAAGCTCGCTATCTGGACATGATTAAACAATGCTTGCGCGAGAAGACAGAGTTTGGCGTGGTTAGCATCATCAAAAATGCCAATAACGACAATGACAGCCAACCTCCTACTTTTGCCAGCATTGGGACCCTAGCGTTGATCGAAGACTTTGATCCCGTGCAGCCCGCCCTGTACATGACTAAATCATGCGGTACACAGCGCTTTAAGTTACTAAATAGCACTCAACAAAACAATGGTCTTTGGGTTGGTGAAGTGGAGCTGCTAGATAAAGATCCACTCATGCCTATTCCTCAAGAACATCAGGGTGTCGCTAAATTGCTCAATGAGATTATTTCCGTCATTCAAAGTGAAGACTTGTTAGGTGACGCACCTTTCAAAAAACCATTTAAGACCGATGATTGCGGCTGGGTCTCCAATCGCCTTGCCGAACTCTTGCCAATCTCTCTTGCGCAGAAAAATCACCTCTTAGCCCAAACCAATCCACGGATTAGACTCGATCTCATTACTGAAATCATTGAGGATGATGATTTAAGAAATCTGAAGATGCACTAAGCCCATGCTGGATGAGCTGATTCGGAAAACGATTCGAGAAATGGTGGGCGGTAGCGGCCCACCAGTAGCGTTCTTGGTCCCCAAGGGTGATCGCGGTTTATTTGGTCCTGAATCAATAGCCTGGAAGGTGCATGCAGACTTTATTTCTATGATGATTGGCGGCATCAGCTCATTGATTATGCAAGCACTGCACCCACAAGCCTTAGCCGGAGTTTGGGATCACTCCTCTTTCAGAGAAGACTTAAAGGGTCGCCTTGGTAGAACAGCATTTTTTATTGCAGCTACTACATACGGTCCTACCGATATGGTAGATAACATTATTCATAAGGTTAATCAGATTCATACCAAAATTACTGGCCTCGATGAATTTGGCAAACCATACTCAGCCACCGATCCACATTTACTAGCTTGGGTGCATCTCACAGAAACGCGCAGTTTCATGAGTTCTTTTGAGGTTTATCGTAAAGAAAAATTAAGTCCAAAAGAAAAAGACCAATATTTTTTAGAAATGAAATCTCTTGGCGAAAGAATGGGCGCTACCGGCATTCCAAATACTTATGCGGAGACTGAGGGCGCCATTAAAGCCTACGTACCAGAGCTCTATTTTGGCGACCGAGCTAAGAGCATTATTGATTTACTTGATCACTTCCCAAGTAATCTGACCGCCAAACCCTTTATCAAACTCATTAGTCGTGCAGGGTTTCTGAATCTTCCTGACTGGGTGTACCCGATCATCAAAAGACCAACGCCCACTTATTTAGAGCGCCTTGCAGTTCAGAAGAGTATCGATCTCATCGCATACCCTGTGCGTGAAGCCCTAAAGGATGGAGTGGCTGCCCACTCTATGCGCAGAATTTATGGTTAACTTTTTAGAAAAGACTGCATTAACCTTAGGCCACTACTCGGACTTGGGCTTATCAGGATTGGGCTCTTGGTTCTTATCTTTTACTTGCAGATTCAAACTCGGTGCCGACATTTTTTCACCATCCCAAACCTGGCCGCACCAACACTCTCCAGCATCATTGATGATGCAAACTCCTGATCCACAGCAACGCTTATCTGGGGCTTTCATAATTGCAACCTTCTTTCCGATTTACGCCAATAAAAGAATATCTTGAGAACATTATGACAACTAATGCCTGCATTGAATTAAAAGATCTTAAGTTGCAAACGCAAATCGGGACCTATGGCCCGGGAGCTATTGTTCCAAAACAGCATCTTCTCGAATTAACTCTTTGGATAGACCCAAAACTGGTCCTTATCGCGGAAGATGCCATGGAAAATGTATTTGACTATGACCCTTTAGTCATTGAGATTGATCGATTAGCAGGCGATGGTCATTATGAAACCCAAGAAAGACTCATGACTAGGATCGTTCAGGCCTGCTCTAAGTACCCCGAAATTGAGTCTCTTGAAATTGGCCTCAGAAAACTGCCTGTTAGTGCAGGATCGGGCTCACTAGGCGTTCGGCTCTCGATAGATAACGCCGCTCTCAGCAACATGAGGGATAAAAACTTACTATCGTAAATTGGCTCGTATGAAACTGAGAATTTCATCATAAAGCTCTCTAATTTTTCGAATCAATTTCATATGCCCATCATCTTAAGCGATTCTCTTTAAAGTAAATATCATGAAAATTATCCGTTCCTTCTTTATAAGTACATTACTTGCTATCGTCGCCATGCCAGTAAGCGCAAACCTTGCAAGTAGCCTTAGCGATGGACAGCATGTTTTGCTGATGCGCCATGCTGATGCACCTGGCTATGGAGATCCTGTGGGCTATCAACTAGATAAATGCTCTACCCAAAGAAACCTGGGTGATCGAGGCAAGAGGCAGGCAATACTGATAGGCCAGTGGTTGAGCAATCAAGGGATTACTTCTGCAAAAGTGTTGAGCAGCCCCTGGTGTCGCTGTATTGAAACTGCAAAACTACTGAACAAGGGACAAGTTAACATCGCCCCCGCTCTCGGCTCCTTCTTTGACGATATGAGCATGGAAAAAGAGCAAACCCGAAACCTAGAAAAACTTATTCAAGCTCAGCTAACTGAAAATCCCAAGATGCCCATCATCTTGGTCACACATCATGTGAATATCCAAGCCTTCACTGGGAAAGTAGTTAACGTTGGAGAGATGGTTCTAGCTAAAGTAGATAAGAATGGTAAGTTCCTCTCCCAACAAATCTATCCAAGCCCAAGTTTTTAACGCTTTTCTTTGCGTATAAAAGAAAACCACCCGAAGGTGGTTTTTTTACTTCTGGTGGGCCCACCAGGACTTGAACCTGGGACCAAAGGATTATGAGTCCTCTGCTCTAACCAACTGAGCTATGGGCCCGTTAGTCTTGGATCAATCTTCTTCGAGGAAGGTCTTGAGTTTGTCGCTACGGCTCGGATGACGCATTTTGCGGAGGGCCTTAGCTTCAATTTGACGGATACGCTCACGAGTAACGTCAAACTGTTTGCCAACCTCTTCAAGAGTGTGATCAGTACTCATCTCAACACCAAAGCGCATACGCAATACTTTTGCTTCGCGTGGTGTCAATGAATCCAGAACATCTTTCACAACATCGCGCATAGAGTCATGCAATGCCGCTTCAGCTGGAGCCAAGGTATTGCCGTCTTCAATGAAATCACCCAAATGAGAATCTTCATCGTCACCAATTGGTGTCTCCATAGAGATAGGCTCTTTAGCAATCTTCATGATCTTACGGATCTTGTCTTCAGGAATCTCCATCTTCAGCGCCAAGGTTGCAGCATCTGGTTCATGACCAGTCTCTTGCAAAATTTGACGGCTGATACGGTTCATCTTGTTGATCGTCTCAATCATGTGAACTGGGATACGGATCGTACGTGCTTGGTCAGCAATAGAGCGAGTAATCGCCTGACGAATCCACCATGTTGCATAAGTAGAGAACTTATAACCACGACGGTATTCAAACTTATCTACCGCCTTCATCAAACCGATGTTGCCTTCTTGAATCAAATCCAAGAACTGCAAGCCACGGTTGGTGTATTTCTTAGCAATCGAGATTACCAAACGTAAGTTAGCTACAGTCATCTCACGTTTTGCTTCGCGGGCACGCTTCTCGCCAGCGATCATTTGCTTGTTAACTTCTTTTAATTCTGGCAACGGAATAACGACATTCTTCTGAATATCGATCAACTTCTGTTGTAGCTCTTGAATAGCTGGAACGTTACGTTGCAAGAGTGCACTGTATGGCTTGTTCTCTTTGAGCAACTTCTCAGTCCAAGTCAAATTCATAGACATCTTAGGGAAGTCTTTTAATACTTCACCACGATTAACACCTACTTTGTCCACCAACAAACTCACAATACCGCGCTCAAGCTTCCATACCTGGTCTACTTGTGAGCGCATGGTGTCGCATAACTTCTCAACACTTTTCGCTGTTAAGCGGAAACCAAGCAATTCAGCACGAATTGCATCTTGCGCCTTCACGTATGCTGGGCAGTTGTAACCATCTTTATCAAATGCACGGCGCATCTTGTCAGCTTGTGTACGAACGATTGCAAACTTCTCTAAAGAGATTTGCTTTAATTCTTCCAATTGCTTAGCGTTTGCTGTTGCAGCACCGCCACCGCCACCGCCGCCTTCATCTTCTTCGCCGCCTTCTTCACCTTCTTCAGCGTCCGGATCGACCTCTGGCTCTTCAGGTCCGAGCTTAATATCTTCTGCATTTGGATCAACCAAACCATCCACAAACTGGTCGATCTCCATCTCGCCACTAGCGATCTTGTCAACGTTGCTCAGAATCTCGGCAATCGTTACAGGGCAAGCAGCCAAAGCCATCACCATGTCTTTGAGACCAGCTTCGATCTTCTTCGCAATCACGATCTCGCCTTCGCGAGTCAGCAAGTCAACCGTACCCATTTCACGCATATACATACGTACTGGATCAGTAGTGCGTCCGAATTCTGAATCAACAGTAGATAAAGCAGCCTCAGCCTCTTCTTCAGCTTCTTCTTCAGAAGCTGCGGCAGCTGTATTGTCAGAAAGGATTAATGTTTCTGCATCAGGGGCTTGTTCGTAAACAGTAATGCCGATGTCATTGAGCAAGCTGATCAAAGTTTCCAATGCATCCGCATCGGACAACTCGTCAGACATCACGTCATTCATCTCGCCATGGGTTAAGTAACCCTTGGACATACCCATCTTGATCAAAGTCTTCAAGCGAGCACGGCGCAACTCTTGTTGTTCTTCAGTTCCTAACTGTTGTGCTGCAAATTCTTTTAAGAGCGCCTTCTCTTTCGCCTTACGCTCACGCGCTTTTTGGCGATCCGTTAATACTGGTTCAGCAGCTTCAGCAGGTGCATCTGCTTTCGCTTTGCGACCGCGCTTCTTCTCTTCCTCAACAACTACAGGCGCCTCTAGTTCTGCAGTCTTAGCTTTTTTGCCTTTGACTTCTTTTGCATCTTTGGTTTCTTTTGCTGCCTTTGTTTCTTTAACTGGCTCAGCCTTAGGTGCTGCTACAGCTTTACCTTTTTTAACTGGTTCAACCTTGACTTCTGCTTTGGCAGATTTCGCGGGAGCTTTTACAACTGGTTTTGCTGCAGCCTTTACTGGTTTAGCTGGTGCTTTTGCAACAGCCTTAACTGGTTTGGCTGGCGCCTTAACAACTGCTTTTACTGGCTTAGCAGGTGTTTTTGCTTTTGGAGCTGGTTTTGCAGCAGCTTTTACTGGCTTAGCTGGAGCTTTTACTTTTGGAGCTGGTTTAGCTGGAGCCTTTGCTTTAGCTGCAGGTTTTGCGGCTGGTTTAGCAGCGGTTTTTACTGGCTTAGCAGGTGTTTTTGCTTTTGGAGCTGGTTTAGCTGGCGCCTTTGCTTTAGCAGCAGGTTTTGTAGCAGCCTTTACTGGCTTAGCAGGTGTTTTTGCTTTTGGAGCTGGTTTTTTGGTCTTGGTATTAGGCATTTATTAGCACTTACTCACATTACTGTTGTTGATATCGACTGATGAAACACAGCCCCGCGTTACTCACTTACCCACTTACCCCAAATTTCATCAAAATAAAGCGCAAGTGGCTGAATTAAATCGGTTTTTTCTTGGGAACAGAGGATTATAGTCGATTGCGACTTTTTGACCCCCTTCTTACCTAAAAATATGGGGTAATTTCAGGGGATTTCTAGGGGTGTTTTCAGAAATTCTTAGGAGAATTTCAGCTTTTCACCCAATTCCCGATATCGAGCCCGGTCCTGCTCGGTGGCAGTGCTTCCAGCGATCTTTTGGGCAATTTCCGTCATTTCTTGCTTGAGGTGGGTTAATTCAAGTTTTTTGAATGCCCCATCCAGGTCGGCGGCAGCACCATCAAGCTCCAAATCAGAGCCCATCACACGATTTCTGAGGACTTCATACAAAGGAGCCAGCTCGCTTCGAGACAGCTGATCTTGGAACATTGCGAATGCTCCAGCACCTGCGGTAGCCGGTTTATTAGCTTCGCCTGGAATCAACTCAACCAAGTCACACTGCGCTAAAAGATCTTTCATCAAAGCATGGGCTTTTTCAGATCTTTGTTCCGCAGCTTTCAATGCAAGCGCTCGCTTATTCTCATCTAGCGCCTTTCCTAAATGCGGAAACTGAATGATGACTCGCAACATCTGCTCCGCCAAATCGGTTGGTGCTTTAGGTGGTTCAATGTTTTGACTAGCAACGCGCTTTGCAGAACCTTTGGATGCTTGCCAAGGTGCGCCTTGACGATTGCCATTGCCTGAAAACGAATTCTGATTATTTTGATTGCCTTGAGCACCTGGAGTTCTGACTTGCATCGGCTGATAAGTAGTTTGACGCACAGGTGCAGGCGCCACTGTTAAACCACAAAATGCTTCAAGCTCGGCTGGAGTGGTATTTGTGCGAATAGCTAACTCACGCAAGATTTGTGTGCGCAGTGCAATTGGCGGCATGGAAAGCAGAAGGGGTTTAGCAGCATGATGCGTATGGGCTCTGCCTTCAGGTGTAGTTTGCTCATGCCCCTCGCTAACAACCTTGAAGAAGAAGCTAGAAATAGACATTGCCTCTTTGATGACTTTTTCAAATGCCGGTGCGCCATAAGCACGTACATAACTATCCGGATCATGCTCAGTCGGTAAAAATAAGAAACGAATTTCTTTATCGTCCGACATGAGAGGCAAGCATGCTTCCAGCGCGCGCTGTGCAGCACGCTGTCCAGCAGAGTCGCCATCAAATGAGAACACCACCTTATCGGTTTGACGGAGCAGCATACGAACGTGGTTTGCAGTGCACGCGGTACCTAAAGTAGCAACCGCATTTGGAAATCCCAATTGCGCTAATGCCACGACATCCATATAACCTTCGCAGACGAGAACATATTCTTGTGAACGAATCGCTTGTCTTGCTTCAAACAAACCATAGAGCGTATTGCCCTTAGAAAAGAGCGGCGTCTCTGGAGAATTTAAATATTTAGGCTCGCCCTGATCCAAGATGCGCCCACCAAAGCCAATCGTTTGACCTTTAGGATTGCGAATTGGGAACATGATGCGATCGCGGAAACGGTCATATCGCTTTACATTTGCGCCTTCAGACTGCTCGCCCTGAATGAGTAGACCGCCCTCTAATAATGTCTTGGCAACCTCATCATTGGAATAAGTTCCAAAGACCGCTTCTAGGCCCTGCCAGCCATCAGGTGCATAACCCAAGGCATAGCGCTTGGCGATCTCACCAGTAAGACCACGACCTTTGAGGTATTCGACAGCTCGGGTGTTGCCCTTGAGTTGCTGGCGATACCAATCCGCCGCAGAACTCATTACCTCACTCAGTGCCATAGCTTGCTGCTGGCGCGCGACATCATTTGCAGTGCGCTCTTCTCGAGGCACGTCTAAACCAGCAGAGCGTGCCAAGTCTTCAATGGCATCCACATAACCAAGACCGGAATACTCCATTAAAAAGCTAATGGCAGATCCGTGCGCGCCACAACCAAAGCAGTGATAAAACTGTTTGGTGGGTGATACTGAAAACGAAGGAGACTTCTCAGAATGAAAGGGGCACAAACCCTGAAAGTTCGCGCCCGCTTTTTTTAGCTTTACGTGCTGACCAACCACATCAACGATGTCTACCCGATTTAATAGATCGGCAATAAAGGATTGTGGGATGAGTGCCATAAGGCGAGTATGAAACTGTTTCGCTTATTTGGATACTTACTTGGCGAGTGCGGCTTTTACCAAACCAGAAACTTTGCCCATATCTGCTTTACCAGCCAATTGGCCTTTCAGAACGCCAATCACCTTGCCCATATCCTGTGGACCAGCAGCGCCAGTAGAAGCAACAGCAGCCGCTACTGCAGCCTCCACTTCAGCATCAGATAACTGCGCTGGCAGGTACGTTTGCAAGATCACCATCTCGGCTGCTTCAATCGCAACCAAATCATCGCGTCCAGCTTTTTCAAATTGAGAGATAGAGTCTTTGCGTTGCTTAATCATTTTTTCAACAGTAGCAATCACACCGGCATCATCCACTACGATGCGCTCATCAACTTCGCGTTGCTTAATCGCCGCCAACAAGAGACGAATAGTTCCTAAGCGCTCAGTTTCTTTTGCGCGCATAGCGTTTTTCATATCTTCAGTAATTTGATCTTTTAGACTCATGGCTTTATTCCTGATGTTGAATGTATCTAGCGATTAAAAAGCAAAAACCCGCTGCGTTTCACCGTCAGCGGGTTTCAAAGCTTCTCGGTGAAGAGAGCTTTTAAATTCTATTAGTAAAGCTTCTTTGGCAACATTTGGCTGCGAATGCGCTTGTAATGGCGCTTAGCAGCTGCAGCCTTCTTACGCTTACGCTCAGCCGTTGGCTTCTCGTAGAACTCGCGTGCACGCAAGTCTGTCAAAAGGCCATTCTTTTCAATGGTGCGCTTGAAACGGCGCAATGCCACTTCAAATGGTTCGTTTTCGCGGAGGCGGACTGTAGTCATACTTGTTTAACTCGTATATGCTCGAAAAATATCGAAAAATTAACTGAATTGCGATTCTAGCACGACCAAGCGAAAAAATGATTGTTTTAGGAATAGAAACTTCTTGTGACGAGACCGGGGTGGCTTTATACAACACCACTCCTTGGGAAGAGGGTAAACCGGCCTTCCAGGGCATACTGGGTCAGGGTTTGCACTCTCAGATCGCCATGCACCGGGACTATGGGGGCGTTGTCCCGGAATTAGCCTCCCGAGACCATATTCGCCGTGTTTTACCCCTTTTAGACCAATCTTTAGCCCAATCTGGGCTCAAATTGACCGATATTGATGCCGTGGCCTTCACCCAAGGCCCAGGACTGGCTGGCGCCCTCCTGGTTGGCAGTGCATTTGCCAAATCCCTTGCTCAAGGGCTGAATTTGCCCTCAATTGGGGTTCATCACCTCGAGGGACACCTGCTTTCCCCGCTTTTGGGTCAAACAGCCCCTCAATTTCCGTTTATTGCCCTTCTGGTATCTGGCGGACATACCCAACTCATGAAAGTCTCGGGCATTGGGCAATATGAGCTTCTGGGTGAAACCTTAGATGACGCAGCAGGCGAAGCCTTTGATAAGACCGCCAAATTACTCGGACTCGACTATCCAGGTGGCGCTGCAATTTCTAAATTAGCTGAGCAAGGACGCTCCGGTATTTTTGACTTACCAAAACCGATGTTGCATTCAGGTGATTTAGATTTTTCTTTTTCAGGACTAAAAACTGCCGTTCTCAATCAAGTGAAAAAGTTTGAGGATAAAAAGATTGTCGACACATCTGAAGTGGCGCAGTTTCATGCAGATCTTGCTAGATCTTTTGTCGACGCAATTGTTGCAGTACTGGTGAGTAAATCTGAAAAAGCACTCAAGCAAACAGGCTGCAAACATCTAGTGCTTGCTGGTGGAGTCGGCGCCAATTTGCAACTGCGTAGCGCATTAAATGAAAAAGCTGCGCGAAATGGTTTTGAAGTGCACTACCCACCACTAGAGCTATGTACTGATAACGGTGTGATGATTGCATTTGCTGGAGCACTACGAATGCTAGCCAAAAATAATGGCTCCACAACATCTGGAGCCTTTGATATCAAACCCCGTTGGGATTTGCAAAGTAATAACTTAATTTAAGAACAGTATTTGAGTATTTAACTTACTGCGTGACCACTTATTTCTGATGGCTGATACGGGCAAATGCACTGTGATTGTGGATAGACTCAAAGTTCTCTGCCTCAACTACAAACGACTGGATACGCTGATCTGCCTTGAGGTTGCCAGCCACATCACGTACTAAGTCTTCTACGAATTTAGGGTTGCTGTAAGAACGCTCTGTTACCCACTTCTCGTCAGGGCGCTTTAGCAAACCCCACAATTCACTAGATGCTTCACTCTCTGCCGCGGTGACTAAATCCTCTACCGTCATTTTTGTTTCAGTGTCGAGCACTACAGACATCGTCACATGTGAACGCTGATTATGGGCACCAAAATCAGAAATCTCTTTTGAACAAGGGCACAAGCTCATGACTGGAACTTGCGCACGCAAACCTAATTCCACATCCGCATTGCCATTGGCATTTTGTTTAGCTGTAGCCATCCAGGTCACTTCGTAATCCATCAAGCTTTCGACGCCAGATACTGGCGCTGCTTTTTTTACAAAGTGGGTGTATGTAAATTGCACATGCCCTTCTTTGGCATCAAGCAACGGCAACATCTCACGAACCATCGCCACTACTGAAGTGCTATCAACTGCTATATCTTGTTTTTGCAACAAAGCCATGAAGCGCGACATATGTGTGCCCTTCACATGCGCAGGCAAAGCAACATCCATTTCAAAAGTACCAACAGATGGAAAGTTACCGGTCTTGCTACGAATCGTCAGCGGATGACGCACGCCACGAATTCCCACCTGCTCAATTGGCAAAGCGCGCTCATCCAAAGTGGATTGCACATCAGGCATTGCGCTAGGCTTCAAAAAAGCGGGGTTCATGTCATTCATGGCTCTATTTTCAGGCAAAACAGGCTTATTTGCCTACAAGCACAGAATTTTGGGTCAATATCGCTGGAAAACGTTGTTTGATGGAGTTGGCAATACCCTCTACATCTAGGCCGCACTTGGTCATTAGCAAGCCGTAGTCGCCATGCTCAATAAATTCGTCGGGAAGACCTAATTGCAAGAGGGGCTTATTTATTCCGAGATTTGATAGTGCTTCCAAACAAGCGCTGCCAGCACCACCAGCAATCGCACCGTCTTCAATGGTCACAAAATAATCGTGATCAGCAGCCAGGGATTGAATCAAATCCACGTCCAGCGGTTTCACAAAACGCATATTGGCAACAGTGGCATTAATACCTTCAGCAACTTCAAGCGCAGAGTAAAGCAAAGTACCAAACGCCAAGATCGCTACACGCTGACCGGATGGAGCAGTCGATTTGCGACGAATCTCACCCTTACCTAATGGCAAGGTGCGCAATTCTTTTGAAGGCACTGTGCCAACACCTGCACCACGTGGGTAGCGAACTGCACTTGGATGCGGCTGATGAAATGCAGTGGTTAACAAATCACGGCATTCCGCTTCATCTGCAGGGGTCAAAACCAACATATTAGGAATGCAACGCAAGAATGGGATGTCGTATGCACCAGCATGGGTGGCGCCATCGGCGCCTACCAAGCCTGCGCGATCCAGCGCAAACAGTACTGGCAAATCTTGCAATGCGACATCGTGAATAAGTTGATCATATGCGCGCTGCAGGAAAGTGGAATAAATTGCCACCACCGGCTTCATGCCTTCGCAAGCCATACCGGCCGCAAAAGTCACCGCATGCTGCTCAGCAATACCAACATCGTAATAACGCTTGGGAAAATTCTTTTCAAATTCAACTAAGCCAGAGCCTTCGCGCATCGCTGGAGTAATACCAACTAACAATGGGTCAGCGTGTGCCATATCGCATAACCATTCACCGAATACTTGTGTGAAGGTTTTCTTGCTAGCGGCAGGTTTTTTAACACCCTCTTGCGGATTGAATTTGCTTGGGCCGTGATATAGCACTGGGTCCGCTTCAGCTAACTCGTAACCCTGACCTTTTTTAGTCACTACATGCAGGAACTGTGGGCCACGCCCTTCAAGCGCCAAACGACGCACGTTCTGCAGCATTGGAATCAAGGCATCTAAATCATGACCGTCAATCGGACCAAAGTAATTGAAGCCAAACTCTTGAAAGATCGTCGATGGAGACACCATGCCTTTGGCATGATCCTCAAGGCGTTTAGCGAATTCACGCAAAGGTGGTGCAATAGATAAAACGCTATCAATACCTTTTTTAGTTGCCGAATAAATATTGCCACTCAGTAATCTAGCTAGGTGGCGATTGAGCGCGCCCACTGCTGGAGAGATCGACATATCGTTGTCGTTCAAAATCACCACGAGCGGTAAGTCGTCATACACACCAGCATTGTTCATCGCTTCAAATGCCATGCCGCCAGTCATCGCGCTATCGCCAATCACAGCTACAGCAACATGTCGCTCGCCTTTAGTTTGAAATGCACGAGCCATGCCCATCGCTGCCGAGATACTGGTGGATGAGTGTCCGGTACCAAATGCATCAAACTCACTTTCAGCGCGATGCGGGAATCCAGAAAGGCCTTTGTACTGACGCAAGGTATTCATACGCTCACGGCGGCCCGTCAAAATCTTGTGTGGATAACTTTGATGACCTACATCCCAGACAATACGATCTTCAGGCGTATCAAAGACGTAATGCAAAGCGATTGATAACTCTACCGTTCCCAAATTGGAGGATAGATGCCCACCCGTTTTAGAAACAGAATCCAATACAAACTCGCGCAACTCATCCGCCAAAGCAGGAAGCTCTTCGCGCGAGAGTTTTTTGAGATCGTCAGGTGAGTTAATGGAATGTAAAGTCATTGAATCTAAGTAATCCGTACCAATGTATTTCTTTTGCTGCTCTCTTATTTGCCGCGATTGACAACCAAGAGGGCCAAATCTTTTAATGCCTGCGCTGATGCGCCAAAACTATCTAAGCTGGCGATCGCTACCTCTTGTAGCTCTTTAGCCTGCTTCTGCGCATAGTCTAAACCCATCAAGGTCACATAGGTAGGCTTATTGGCAGCAGCGTCCTTGCCGGCAGTCTTGCCCAATGTTTGACTATCTGCGGTGGCATCCAACACATCATCCACAATCTGAAATGCCAACCCGAGGGCTTTTGCATAGCTTGCGAGATGAGCCATTTGCGCGGGGCTTAAGTATGCACAAATACCCCCCAATTCCACTGCACATGACAACAAGGCACCTGTCTTCATGGCATGCATTTGCTTTAAACCTGGAAGATCTAGCTTTTTACCAACACTCTCTAAATCAATTGCCTGGCCACCAGCCATGCCGCGCGATCCCGAGGCAGCCGCTAAAGCAGCAATCATTTTAATTTTTATCTGTGCATCGCAGTTGGCATTAGCCAGAATTTCAAAAGCGCGGGTTTGTAATGCATCTCCAACCAATAGAGCAGTTGCCTCATCAAACGCTTTGTGCACTGTTGGACGACCACGACGCAAATCATCGTCATCCATACAAGGCAAATCATCATGCACCAAGGAGTAAGCATGAATACATTCAATCGCAACAGCCGCTGCATCCAAAGACTCGGTCTGCGCTACATCCGACTGATTGCCGAGTTGACCTGCCGCATAAACCAGCAGTGGTCGTATACGCTTGCCGCCACCCTGCGCCGCATAACGCATTGCCTCATGCAAACGATGAGGAATGGTTTGAGCAGAATCAAGCAAGCGATCTAAGGCCAACTCAGTTCGCTTGGATTGCGAACCAACCCACTCTTGGAATTGAAAAACAGTATTCATTAAGCCTCGAATACGCGAACTTGCTGCTCAACTTGAGCCAACATGCCCTGACAGTGTTTTAACAAAGCTGCACCACGTTGATAGGCCAGCAGAGTTTCTTCTAGAGAAAATTTTCCGGATTCCATGTCAGAAATGAGCTTTTCCAATTCCTTAACGGCTTGTTCATAGCGCAAATCTGGGTCAATTTGAACCTCTAGACCGGATTTTGAACTCTCAGACTTCTTGGTTGCCATAAGCTTATTTCCTTCGTATTTCCCACACGGATAGCCCTACATATTAAAGCGAGAAGCCCTTTGGATGGGTATAATCCACCCCTTCCTTTCCAATATCGATCCGTCGATGGTTGGATTGGTTATTCCGCTTAGCTTCGGCTGACGTTTTCGGGGGTGGGGAGAATGACTAATCTGGCTACCGCGCAGCAGCTTGCGCCGTCCAATCTACAACTGCCGGTTTCGGCATATTTTGACGCTGACTTGTATCAGCGGGAAATTGAACTGCTTTTTAAGCAGGGTCCTGGCTATGTTGGCCACGAACTCATGGTGCCTGAAGTTGGCACCTATCAAACTTTAAGCGCAGAAAACGAAGGTCGCATCCTCGTTCGCAATGAATCTGGTGTTGAACTCCTTTCTAATGTTTGCCGTCATCGCCAAGCACTCATGCTCAATGGTCGCGGCAAAGCAGACAATATTGTGTGTCCATTGCATCGCTGGACCTATGATTTAGGTGGCAATCTATTAGGCGCCCCACACTTTGAAGATAAGCCTTGTTTGAATCTTGGCAAATCCCCTTTGCAAAATTGGCAAGGCTTGTTGTTTGAAGGTCCACGCGATGTGCGCACTGACCTTGCAAAACTCGGTGTAGCAGACGATCTCAAGTTTGATGGTTATGTTTTAGATCATGTTGAAGTACATGAGTGCAATTACAACTGGAAAACATTCATCGAGGTGTATCTCGAGGACTATCACGTTGTGCCATTTCATCCAGGCCTAGGCAAGTTTGTTTCTTGTGAAGATCTGCATTGGGAATTTGGCGATTGGCATAGCGTACAAACAGTTGGTATTCATAAAGATCTACAGACACCAGGTTCACCAACCTATCGCAATTGGCACGAAGCAGTTCTGCGTCAATTTGACGGCAAAGCCCCGCGCCACGGTGCCATCTGGCTCACCTACTACCCTAATGTGATGGTGGAGTGGTATCCAGGAGTCCTCTGCGTGTCGACACTCCATCCAATGGGGCCAGGCAAAACTCGCAACATTGTTGAGTTTTACTATCCTGAAGAAATTGCTCTTTTTGAGCGCGAGTTTGTTGAAGCAGAACGTGCTGCCTACATGGAAACATGCATCGAAGATGATGAAATCGCAGAGCGTATGGATCAAGGACGCGCAGCTCTTTTAGCTCGCGGTGTTAATGAGGTAGGCCCATATCAAAGTCCAATGGAAGATGGCATGCAACATTTTCACGAATGGTATCGCCGCGTCATGAACTTTGAAGGCGCATAATTAGATAAAGTTTTATCGTTTTACCCAACAATCTCATCACTAAAGATAGGAAGCATCATGACTCCTCTGATCTCAGCTAACCAGTTAGAAGAAATCATTAACAGTGGCGAGAATGTCTTACTCTGTGATTGCCGTTTTGATTTAGTTGATCCTTTGATTGGCAGAAAATCCTACGAAGAAAGCCATATCCCCGGCGCGATTTATGTCGATTTGGATAAAGATCTATCTGGCAGTAAAACTGGTGCCAACGGTCGCCACCCTCTTCCAAGCCCAGAAGCTTGGGCCAAAACAAAAGCCCGTCTGGGCATCAGCCCAAACACATTAGTAGTTGCCTATGACAAGCAAGGCTCCGTATACGCTAGCCGCCTATGGTGGATGCTGAAAGCAACCGGTCACGCTAATGTTCGCGTCTTGGATGGTGGCTTAGACGCCTGGAATGGCCCTATGGGATCGATACCCAGAGCACCAACCCCTTGCAATCAACCTATTGCACCCATGCCCTATGCAGGGCTCGTTTTAGTCGATGAGGTTGTTGCCAATCTGGAGACTAAGAAAAACAAAATTATTGACGCAAGAGGTGAAGATCGCTTCCGCGGTCAGAACGAAACACTAGATCCTGTAGGTGGGCATATCCCAGGGGCGATGAATCGCTTCTTTAAAAACAACCTCAATGCCACCGCTTTTAAAACTCCAGAACAATTATTTAAGGAGTTTTCAGAAAGTCTTGGCACAACAAAAGCTTCTGAAGTGATTCACCAATGTGGATCCGGCGTGACTGCTTGCCACAATCTTCTGGCAATGGAACTAGCGGGATTTAAAGGATCACGCCTATATGCAGGCAGCTGGAGCGAATGGTGTGCTAACCCCAAGAGGCCAGTTGAGCTCTAAGCGTATTTTTGAGTTAATGCAGCAGAGAAAGTAAGACGACAAACCCTACGCCGCAAGCAATCAAAATGGTTTGACGTAATGACTCAACCCAATGTGGACGACGGTGCATTTGCGGAATCAGATCACTCACTGCAATATAAATAAAGCTGCTAGAAGCAATGACTAGAAGATACGGCATTGCTGCATGGGCTCGTTCCAAAAAGAAGTACGCCAATACCCCGCCAACAACCGCTGCTAAGCCGCAGATGAAGTTATAGAGCAAGGCGCGTGCGCGTGAGAATCCCGCATTGAGCAACACAATGAAGTCACCGATCTCTTGAGGAATCTCATGGGCAATGATCGCAATAGCAGTGAAGATGCCCACTTGATAATCAGCCATAAAAGCTGCAGCAATCAAGATGCCATCAACGAAATTGTGAATACCATCGCCAACCAAAATCATCCAGCCACTACGACCTGCATTTTCTGCATCATGCCCATGGTGATGATGGTGACCATCACCTTCGTGATGATGGTCGTGACGCAACAAAGCAATTTTTTCGAGTAAGAAGAAGCCCAACAATCCTGCAAGCAAGGTAGCAAACAGAAGCTGAGGGTTTACACCTTCCATGCTGAATGCCTCTGGCAACGAGTGAAGCAAAGCAGTCGCCAGCAAGATTCCGACCGACAAGCTCACCATATTGTTTACCATCTTTGAAAGCACGGCCAACGAGCAGCTTGCGGCAACCAGGGCGCTTGCAGTACCCGCTAGTGCGGTCACCAGAAGAATGGTTTGTAAAACTGACATACTAGTTAAGCTACTCCGTTTTTCTTAAACCAAGCCAGGCACTTTTCCCAACCATCTTTTGCAGGACCCTCACGATAAGTGGCGCGGTAATCTGCATGGAAGGCGTGTGGAGCATCTGGATACACTTCAATCATCGATGCTTTAGCAGCCGGATTTTTTGGAGCTGCTTGTGCCAATGCGGCACGCATTTGCTCCACACTCTCCAAAGAGATACCGGTATCTGCCGCGCCATATAAACCAAGTACGGGCGCCTTTAAGTCTGCAGCAATATCTACGGGATGACGTGGACTATTTTCAGTCTTCTCACCAATCACGCGACCATACCAGGCTACACCAGCGCGAACTTGCGGCAAGGTTGCAGATAACCAGGTGATACGGCCACCCCAACAGAAACCAGTCACACCAACTTTTTTCAGATCGCCACCATTTTTGCCGGCCCAAACTAATGCGGCCTGCAAGTCATTCAAAATCTGCGAGTCCGGAGTTTTGGCAACAATATTTTGCTGAATTTCCGCTACTGTTCCATAGGTATTAGGATCGCCAGCACGAGTAAAAAATTCTGGGGCAATCGCAAGGTAACCCAGTTTTGCAAAACGTCTTGTGACGTCAGCAATATATTCATGTACGCCAAAAATCTCACTCACCACGATCACGATAGGTAGAGCACCCTTTGCTTTTTCAGGACAGGATACATAGGCAGGCATTTGAAACCTGCCTACTGGAATCATCTGCTCGCCTACTTTAAGACCCTTGAAATCAGTTTCAATAGCTGCAGCCATAACTGGCTCAGATGCCGCTACAAATCCTACGCCAAGAGCCGTAGCGCCAATGGCTGATGTCTTCATAAAATTGCGTCGACTATTTTGAATTTCTTTACTCATTTTTTTGTCTCCTCGCTTGAATGTTTATTACGATTCTTAATGCGCTTCTTCCCAATTATCGCCAATCCCGATGCTCACCACCAAAGGCACCTTCAATTGGGCCACATGACACATTAAATCGGGTAACTTAGCCTGCAGCAGGTCAATCTCATCCAAAGGTACGTCAAACACCAATTCATCATGTACCTGAAGCAGCATTTTCGTTTTTAACTGCTCTTTTTCAAGCCAATCTTCTACAGCAATCATGGCTAACTTGATGAGGTCTGCAGCAGTGCCTTGCATTGGGGCATTAATAGCTGCGCGTTCGGCACCCTGGCGACGGGGTCCATTGGAGCCCTTAATCTCTGGCAGCCAAAGGCGGCGCCCAAAAACCGTTTCGACATAACCATTCTCTCTGGCTTCAAGACGAGTGCGCTCCATATATTGGGCAACCCCTGGATAGCGATCAAAGTATTTGGCAATGTAGTTTTGCGCAGCCGATCGTTCGATACCTAAGTTGCCCGCTAAACCAAATGCACTCATGCCATAGATCAAACCAAAGTTAATCACCTTAGCGTAGCGGCGTTGCTCAGAATTCACATCGTCCAAAGGAACGCCAAAGATCTCTGCAGCGGTAGCTTGGTGAACATCCTTGCCATCTCTAAAAGCTGCCAAGAGATTTTCATCCTCAGCAATGTGCGCCATGATGCGCAGCTCAATTTGAGAGTAATCGGCTGACAATAATTTACAACCTTCTGCCGGAATAAATGCCTCCCGTATACGCCTGCCCTCTTCGGTACGTACAGGAATGTTTTGTAAGTTTGGATCACTCGAAGCCAGGCGGCCAGTAACGGCCGTAGCTTGAGAAAAATTCGTATGCACACGCCCTGTCTTGGGATCAGCCATACGAGGCAGTTTCTCAATATAGGTCGACATCAGCTTTGCCAAACTGCGATAGTCCAAGATGCGTGCTGGCAGCGGGTAATCTTCTGCGAGCTTTTGCAAAACCTCTTCATCGGTAGATGGCGCGCCTGATGGGGTCTTTTTAATCACTGGCAACTCAAGCTGACCAAACAAAATTTCAGCAATTTGCTTAGGTGACTGAATATTAAAAGGCTGGCCTGCGAGCTTGTGGATTTCCCCTTCAAGCTCTAAAAGGCGCTTACCTACCTGCTGGCCCTGTTTCGCGAGTAATGCAGAATCAATCCGAATGCCATTCCGCTCCATGATGCCCAGCACTCTCATGGCAGGCATCTCTACCTTCTCATAAATGTAGAGCAGGCCTTGGCTCTCCTGAATTTGAGGCCAGAGCTCTAGGTGGAGACGCAATGTAATGTCCGCATCTTCAGCCGCGTAATCGGTTGCAATCTTCAGATCGACCTGATCAAAGCCAATCTGATGAACCCCTTTGCCACATACCTCTTCATAGCGAATAGTCTTCATACCCAGATGGCGCTCAGCCAAGCTGTCCATATTGTGTGGCAGATGGGACTCGAGTACATATGATTCGAGCAAGGTATCGAATGCAACACCTTTTAATGTAATGCCGTAATTAGCGAAGATATGAGCGTCGTACTTGAGGTTTTGCCCGACCTTTAAATGAGTCTCACTTTCTAACCAAGACTTCATACGCGCTAACACCAAATCACGATCGAGTTGCACCTCACCATTGCGATGTGCAACCGGAATGTAACAAGCCTCCCCTGGCTTCACCGATAAAGAAATTCCAACAAGCTCTGCTGCAAGCGCATCGAGACTAGTAGTTTCCGTGTCAACTGCTGTCAATTCAGAAGACTCAATCTTTTTTAACCACTTCTCCAATCCAACTTCATCGACCACACACTCATAGTTACGCTCTATAGCATCTTGAGAGTCGCGAGTTTCTTGTGATAAATCTTTAGTTGGTGCGCTCGCGATCACGCGAGTCTTTTTTTCTTCACCTGAAACATTTTCGGAAGCAGCAATTGGGCTGCCCGCCAAATCAAATGTAGGGGCTTCACCCTTATTCTCTGGGCTTGTGAGCTGTTTTTCTACATCACGCAACCAAGTTTTAAATGCATAGCGCTCAAATAACTCCCGCAGTAAAGGTGCATCTTCTGACTTCGCATGCAAATCATCTAGCCCAGGCAGATGAGGAGATAAATCGCAATCTGTTTTTACGGTAATCAGCTGACGAGCTTGCGGCAACCAATCGAGTGAGGCGCGAAGATTTTCGCCAACTACACCCTTAACTTGATCGGCGTTAGCCATTAAGTTATCGAGATTGCCAAATTCTGCTAGCCATTTATTTGCTGTCTTCGGTCCTGCTTTAGGAACACCCGGTACGTTATCAACGGTATCGCCGATGATAGATAAATAATCGACAATCAATTCAGGAGGCACGCCAAACTTTTCTTTAACGCCAGCAATATCCAACTTTTCATTTGTCATCGTATTAATCAGAGTGACAGAAGGGTTTACTAGTTGCGCTAAATCTTTATCTCCAGTGGAAATTATGGTTTCCCATCCAGCTTGAGTAGCTTGGCAAGCCAAAGTGCCAATCACGTCATCCGCCTCGACACCGCTCACCATGAGCACAGGCCAACCTAATGCTTTGACCATGGCATGAATAGGCTCAATCTGCTTAACCAGGTCTTCCGGCATGGGGGAGCGATGGGCCTTGTACTCAGAGTACATTTCATCGCGAAAAGTTTTGCCCTTGGCATCAAAAACACAGGCAATATGGTCAGCCTTGAGCTCAGAACGGGCCCTGCGCATCATATTAACCATGCCGTAGATAGCCCCAGTGGGCTCTCCAGCCCCATTTCTGAGGTCTGGCATGGCGTGGAAGGCACGATAGAGGTAGCTAGAGCCGTCTACCAACAAGAGTCTATGTTTAGTCATACCGCAATCGTACAATCTAGTTGTGAATTGCCTACAGGTCTGGTTAAGGAACCGCCCGAGAGTAGGCTTAAAAAGGTGAAAAAATGCATTATTTAACGAACTTAATTACTCACTCCATGAGCCAAACCCTAGCTATAACTAGCTTTTTAGTGGTTTTTGGATTTTTGGGTGCCACTTCAGCCCAAGCTCAGAATAACAGCCAGGCGCTGAGCCCATCAGAACTAAACCGCATCAATAACCAACCAATCGCGCCAACGGTGAGTGCCACTGGTGCCATGAATACTCCAGAGCAACGCAAACCCAATTTTCAGTACAAGGATAAAAACGGAACTACCATTACTGAATATAAAGACGTGAATTCACCAACTCAAGTTGACGTAAAAACACCTTACACCAGCTATGAAATGGCGCCGCCTACATCAGTAATGCCAGGGCCACCAAAAGAAACCGATCTGATTAGCGTTCCAAGCATCAGCATCCCCCTCAGATAAAAATCGTTTAAATCATTTAGTTAATTTAGTTTATGGCCGTATTTACTCCGATCGAACTTGAGGATATTGCTCAATGGATTGATCAAGACTTTAATATTGGTCATGCTAGTGAAATACGCGGTATACATGGCGGTATTGAGAACTCGAATTTTTTCTTGGACACTGCCAAGGATGGCAAGAAGCAGGAATATGTTTTAACCATCTTTGAAAGGCTGACTGCACAGCAGCTTCCTTTTTATTTAGAGCTGATGCGCCACCTTGCAAACAAAGGCGTCCCAGTTCCTAAGCCAATTGAAAATAAACAGGGTGACATTCTTTTCACCCTTAAGGGCAAGCCGGCAGCCATTGTTACCAAGCTTCCTGGTCTTTCTAGATTACAACCTGAATCCAATCACTGCGCACTGGTTGGCGAGATGCTAGCAAAGATGCATTTGGCTGGAAAAGATTTCTCAAAGTACCAAGAGAATCTTCGTAGCCTTGATTGGTGGCAAAAAACGATTCCTTCAGTATTGCCGCATTTAAATACTTCGCAAAAAGAACTCATTACCCATGAGCTCAAAACTCAAGAAGAATTCTTTTCATCAAGCACGTATGATGTTTTGCCACAAGGCGCGAGCCATTGCGATTTGTTTCGTGACAATGTCTTATTTGACCCAAAGGGGCCGGATGCATCTCAAGACCAATTGGGCGGCTTCTTTGACTTTTATTTTGCAGGTACCGATAAATGGTTGTTCGATATTGCCGTAACCGCTAACGATTGGTGTCTTGCCGACAACAAACAAGATCTTGATCCAGCACGCTTGGATGCATTTATGAAGGCCTACCAATCAGTTCGCCCACTCACCAAAGAAGAACAGGCAAGCTGGACTTTAATGTTGCGTGCAGCGGCTTTGCGCTTCTGGGTCTCTAGATTGTGGGATTTCTATTTACCACGTGACGCACAAATGCTGACGCCACATGATCCCACGCACTTTGAACGCATCCTCTTAAGTCGTCGATCCCTATGAAACTCAATTACGTAGCTCCAAAAGAAGGCTATACCTGGATTAGACAGGGTATTTGGCTATTCAAACAGAATCCTTTGGGGTTCTTAATGCTGGTCTTTATGTATGTATTTGCAGCGCAACTGGCAGTCATCATCCCAGTCATCGGTGTTTTTGCAGTATTACTCTTGACGCCTACCTTATCGGTAGGATTTATGACGGCTTGTCGCCAAGCAATTCAAAAAGAGCGCATTAAACCTTCAGTCTACATAGCAGCATTAAAGTCTAGCCCGATTGTGCGCAAAAGAATTTTGCAATTAGGTTTGGTATATGCCGCAATGATTGTGTTGCTAAGCTTTATCTTAAGTCTCTTGGTTGACTTTGAATTACTCCTCCCCTTAATGACGAGTGACAAACCCATCACCCCGGAGGCTATTCGCCAGATCTATCTAGTACTTTTCTTTGGTGCGATGTTGTATGTGCCGGTGGCGATGTTGATGTGGTTTTCGCCAGTGCTAGTTGCGTGGGAAGATATGTCAGTGCCTCAAGCCCTATTCTCAAGCGCCCTAGCGTGCTGGTCCAACAAAGCCGCATTCTTTTTGTACCTGTCGATTTGGAGCGCAATTCTGATTGCCATCCCCTTAACTATTGGCATGATCTTTGATGTCATTAATTTGGGGCAAGTAGCCTCGTACATCATTGCTCCCATCTCTATGGCTGGTCTCACTGTGATGCACTGCTCTTTTTATGCGACCTGGAAAGCTTGCTTCACAGATAACGAAGTGGTGATGCCTGTTTAACTAAATTCTTCAGTCAATAGCAGCAAGCTTCGCAATACTCAACTGTAGCCATTTAATGCCGTGACGCTTGAAATTCACTTGCGCTCTTGCATCTGCATCAACACCCTCTAGACCAGTCACGCGCCCCTCACCAAACTTGGTATGGAAAACATTTTGCCCGATAGTGAATGGATAATTTCCACGTGGAGGTGAAGCCAGTCTTTTCACTTCCATAGAAGCAGAGCCTACTCGCTTAGCAGGCCTTTGACGCTCAGAACCTGAATCAAAAAAATCATTTGATTCGTATTCACGTTGACGGGTATAGCCGTCTTGCCAGGTAGATCCAGATCTTGAATTGCCGCCACCCCAACGTGCATCTCTTGCTTTGGGCGTAAGCCACTTCAATGAATCAGAGGGAAGCTCTTCAAGGAAACGAGAAGGCATGTTGTAGCGCACCTGACCATGCAACATACGTGATTGGGTATGCGATAAATAGAGTCGCTCTTTGGCGCGAGTAATCGCCACATACATTAGGCGACGCTCTTCCTCCAGCCCATTCTGTTCGTTCACACTGTTCTCATGGGGAAATAAACCCTCCTCAAGACCGGTAATAAAGACAGAGGTGAACTCTAAGCCCTTAGCTGAGTGGACGGTCATCAGCTGCACGGCATCTTGGCCAGCCTGAGCCTGGTTATCGCCAGCCTCCAAGGAAGCGTGCGACAGGAATGCAGCTAGTGGAGAAACTTCTACAACGCCAGGGGCATTCTCACCTGGCAACATAGCTGCAGCAGCATCTTGGCCATAACCTTCTTCGGCAATGAATGCAGTTGCTGCGTTAATCAATTCTTGTAAGTTCTCTACGCGATCTTGCCCTTCACGCTCAGAAAGATAGTGCTGGATCAGGCCGCTATTCTGAATCACAAATTCAACCGTTTCCGGCAACGTGTTATGACGAGTGGCCTCACGCATGTGATCCACTAAGCGAACAAACCCACTCAAAGCTGCACCAGCTTTACCTTCTAATGTGGAGGCCGCCAGATACAAAGAACATTGCTGCGCTCTGGCAGCATCTTGCAATGCTTCAATTGAGCGCGCACCAATTCCGCGAGTCGGGAAATTCACCACTCGAGAGAAAGAAGTGTCGTCATTCGGATTCTCAAGCAAGCGTAAATACGCTAGCGCATGTTTAATTTCGGCACGCTCGAAGAAGCGTAAACCTCCATACACACGATACGGAATGCCCGCAGAAAATAAAGCATGCTCAATGATGCGTGACTGTGCATTGCTGCGATAAAGCAAAGCTACTTCAGTACGTTTAATGCCGCTATTTACTAAAGCCTTGATCTCATCTACCAACCAAGCAGCCTCAGCATGATCGCTAGGGGCCTCATAAATTCGGACCGGCTCGCCATGACCAGCATCGGTGCGTAGGTTTTTACCAAGACGTTCTGAATTATTAGCAATCAGATGATTTGCAGTATCCAGAATATGGCCATGGGAACGATAGTTCTGCTCTAGCTTCACCATGAGCGGGTGATATTGCTTTTCGTAGAGGCGCATGTTTTCTACATCAGCGCCACGGAACGCATAAATACTTTGGTCATCATCACCAACAGCAAAAACGGAACTACTGCCCATGCCACTCACATTGATGCGACTTGCATCATGGCCTGACAATAATTTGAGCCATGCATATTGCAAGGCATTCGTATCCTGAAACTCATCAATCAAAATATGACGGAAGCGCTCTTGGTAATGTGTGCGAATTGCTTCGCTGTGTTTGAGCAATTCATAACTACGCAATAAGAGCTCAGCAAAATCTACTACGCCTTCACGTTGGCATTGCTCATCGTAAGCAGCATAGAGTTGCGCCATCTTGGCCTGAAAGTCATCGCCGAGGGATAAATCTTTTGCACGCTGACCGCGCTCTTTGGCGTGTGCAATAAAGTATTGCAGCTGCTTGGCGGGATATTTCTCATCATCGACTTTTAAGCCCTTTAAAAGACGCTTAATCGCAGAGAGTTGATCCTGGGTATCCAAAATCTGGAAAGTTGATGGCAAACCCGCTTCTTTGTGGTGAGCCCTCAATAATCGGTTACATAAGCCGTGAAAGGTGCCAATCCACATGCCACGGGTGTTAATCGGCAGCATGGCACTTAAGCGCAACATCATCTCTTTGGCGGCCTTATTGGTAAAGGTCACCGCTAGGACGCCAATAGGGGATACCTGGCCGGTCTGAATCAACCACGCTATACGGGTGGTGAGGACGCGGGTCTTGCCACTCCCTGCCCCAGCCAAAATCAAGGCTGATTGGGCTTGGCCATTTTCATTTACGGGCGGGAGGGTCACTGCCTCGCGCTGTTCTGGATTGAGGTTCGCGAGCAAGTCTGAGTACATCAGCCCAATTATAATTTGCCTCTTATGCCAAATGCCTCAAATACCCCTAATTCACCAGCGGCCAGCTCTGCAGACGAGCTCGCCAAATCCTATGAACCTGCCCCGATAGAGGCCTACTGGGGTCCAGAGTGGGAGCGTCGTGGAATTGCCGATGCCACCATGGATGAGGGTAAGGGTGATTTTTCGATTCAACTACCCCCGCCAAACGTTACCGGCACCCTGCACATGGGTCACGCTTTTAACCAAACCATCATGGATGGCTTGGTACGCCACGCACGCATGTCTGGCAAAAATACTTTATGGGTACCAGGCACTGATCATGCAGGTATTGCCACTCAAATTGTTGTTGAACGCCAACTTGATGCGCAAAAAGTATCTCGTCATGATTTAGGTCGTGAGAAGTTTTTAGAAAAAGTGTGGGAGTGGAAGGAAACTTCTGGCAACACGATTACTAGACAAATTCGTCGCTTAGGCGCATCGATTGATTGGGGCAAAGAATATTTCACAATGGACAGCAAGATGTCCAAAGCGGTGGTGGAAGTATTTGTACGCTTACACGAACAAGGTTTGATCTATCGCGGCAAACGTTTAGTGAACTGGGATCCCGTTTTAGGAACCGCAGTTTCCGACTTAGAAGTAGTGAGCGAAGAAGAAGATGGCTCGATGTGGCACATTCGCTATCCATTGACTGACGGCTCTGGTCACCTCACAGTCGCGACTACCCGTCCTGAAACCTTGCTGGGCGACGTTGCCGTGATGGTGAACCCTGAAGACGAACGTTATAAACACCTCATTGGCAAGTCCGTTAACTTACCTTTGTGTGATCGTGAAATTCCGATCATTGCAGATGACTACGTTGATTTGAACTTTGGTACTGGCGTTGTTAAGGTGACTCCTGCGCATGACTTCAATGACTATGCAGTAGGCCAACGTCATCAATTGCCGATGATCAACATCCTCACTTTGGATGCGAAGATTAATGAGAATGCTCCTGCTGCCTATCAAGGCATGGAACGTTTTGCAGCACGCAAACAAGTAGTTGCTGATTTGGAGTCTGCTGGCTTATTAGAAAAAGTTCAGCCGCATAAATTGATGGTGCCACGTGGTGACCGCACCCAAACCATCATTGAGCCAATGTTGACTGACCAGTGGTTTGTGGCAATGTCCAAACCAAGTCCGGACAACAAATACCAACCCGGTTCATCCATTGCTGGAGCAGCCTTAGATGCTGTCACTAAAGGTGACATCAAACTTGTTCCAGAAAATTGGATCAACACCTATACCCAGTGGTTAGAAAATATTCAGGACTGGTGCATCTCCCGCCAACTCTGGTGGGGTCATCAAATACCCGCTTGGTATGGCGATGATGGGCAAATTTTTGTAGGACGCTCAGAAGAAGAGGCGAAGGCCAAAGCAGCGGCAGCGGGCTACACCGGCAAACTCAATCGCGATCCTGATGTTCTGGATACCTGGTTTAGCTCGGCTCTGGTGCCATTTAGCTCCTTAGGCTGGCCAGATGAAACGCCCGCTTTAAATCACTTCTTACCTTCGTCTGTACTAGTTACCGGCTTTGACATCATCTTCTTCTGGGTAGCGCGCATGGTCATGATGACCTGCCACTTCACTGGAAAAGTGCCATTCCATACTGTCTATGTTCATGGACTAGTACGCGATGCCGAAGGTCAGAAAATGAGCAAGTCCAAAGGCAACACTTTGGACCCAATTGATTTGATTGACGGCATTCAGATTGAAGAGCTCGTAGGCAAGAGAACTACCGGTCTCATGAATCCAAAGCAAGCCGAGAGCATTTCTAAGAAAACCAAAAAAGAGTTTCCAGATGGCATCCCAGCATTTGGTACGGATGCCTTGCGCTTTACCTTTGCCTCTTTAGCATCACTTGGTCGCAACATTAATTTTGATCAAAAGCGTTGCGAAGGCTATCGCAATTTCTGCAACAAGCTTTGGAACGCTACTCGCTTTGTGTTGATGAACTGCTCAGGCAGCGATGAAGACAATGGTCTAGCACCATGCGACAACCAATGTGGTCCTGACGGCTATTTAGACTTTTCGCCTGCTGACAAATGGATCGTCTCTCAGCTCCAAAGAACTGAAGCTGATGTAGCCAAAGGTTTTGAGAACTATCGCTTTGACAACATTGCGAGCAGCATCTACCAATTTGTTTGGGATGAGTACTGTGATTGGTATTTGGAGCTTGCTAAGGTACAACTTCAAACAGGCACTCCTGCACAGCAACGCGCTACCCGTCGCACCCTGTTGCGCGTTCTAGAAACAATCTTGCGCATGGCGCATCCATTGATTCCATTCATTACCGAAACGCTTTGGC
Source organism: Polynucleobacter sp. 86C-FISCH (assembly GCF_018882415.1). Taxonomy (GTDB): domain Bacteria; phylum Pseudomonadota; class Gammaproteobacteria; order Burkholderiales; family Burkholderiaceae; genus Polynucleobacter. The sequence continues at coordinate 582,592 of NZ_JACVOL010000001.1, forward strand.
AAACAGTTGGTCCGAAGTCCGGCAAAGAATTGGCCAAGCAAACCAAACAAACGATTGCACTCCAACCTTATCCTGTTGCTCAGCCTGAGAAGATCGACGAGCAAAGCGAAGCTTGGGTAGCTCAGGTGAAAGCGATTGTGGATGCTTGCAGAAATCTACGTGGTGAAATGCAAGTTCCCCCAGGTCAAAAAGTACCACTTTGGATTTATGGTCCAGAGGAATTCCTGGCAAAAGCCACACCTTATTTGATGGCACTTGCCAAACTCACCGAGGTTAAGATTTACAGCGATGAATCTGCCCTGGAAAAAGATGCGCCTGGAGCACCAATTGCCTTGGTGGGCGATATCAAACTCCTACTCAAGATTGAGGTGGATGTTGCTGCTGAACGTATTCGTCTTGGTAAAGAGATCGAGCGCTTAGCGAATGAAATCAACAAAGCTAAGGGCAAGCTAACCAATGAAAGCTTTGTGGCTCGCGCCCCAGCCGAAGTGGTTGCCCAAGAAAAACAACGTCTTGCTGGTTTTGAGCAAAACCATGAGAAGCTTGTTGCACAATTAGAGCGTCTGAAGTAAATAGCAGCCAAATAAAGCGATTGGAACCCATATGCCGTTAAGCACTAAAGCCGTCACCAAAGCAGTCTTTCCTGTTGCGGGCTTGGGTACACGCTTTTTGCCCGCAACGAAAGCTAGCCCAAAGGAAATGTTGAATGTGGTGGATAAGCCGCTCATTCAATACGCCGTTGAAGAGGCAATCGCCGCCGGTATTACTGAAATGATTTTTGTTACTGGTCGCAGCAAACGCGCTATTGAAGATCACTTTGACAAAGCATATGAGCTCGAGGCTGAATTAGAGGCTAAAAACAAACAGGCTCTTCTCGATATCGTTCGCAACGTTAAGCCTAGCCATGTAGATTGTGTATATGTGCGCCAACCAGAAGCGCTTGGCCTAGGTCACGCAGTTTTATGTGCGGAGAAGTTAGTGCGCGATGAGCCATTTGCCATCATCTTGGCCGACGACTTGTTGGATGGCCAGCCTCCAGTTCTCAAGCAAATGCTAAAAGTTTTTGAAGAGCAAAATGGCTCTGTAGTTGCGGTTGAAAAGATTGATCCTGCCAAGAGCAGCTCTTATGGAATTGTTTCTGGCGCCGAAGTTGCCAAAGGTATTTATCGCCTTAACGGCATTGTAGAAAAGCCACAACCAAAGGATGCGCCGTCTAATTTAGCGGTGGTAGGGCGTTATGTTCTCTCATCCGATATCTTTACCCATATTCGCAATCTCAAGCCTGGTGCAGGTGGCGAGATTCAGCTGACTGATGCCATTGCCTCTTTACTCAAGGAAGAGCCGGTATTTGCTTATGAGTACGATGGCGTGCGTTATGACTGTGGCAGTAAGTTGGGCTACCTCAAGGCTTCAGTAGAGTTTGCTCTGCGCCACCCTGAAGTCTCTGCTGACTTTGCTGCTTACCTCAAGAGCCGCTCATTGACTTAATTTGCTTTTGGCCGAAATAAAAAAGGCAGAGAGATCTCTGCCTTTTTTATTGTCATTGAGGTCCACTACCTGCGCTTCATAAAAAACACCAGCACATCACCTTCGGTGGTACTGGCTAGCAACTCGTTACCAGTTTGCTTGGCAAATGCCGGAAAGTCATGAGCCGCGCCAGCATCGGTCGCCTTAATCTTTAAGACCTCGCCAGACTGCATAGTTGCCAAAGCTTTTTTGGTGCGCAAGATTGGTAATGGGCAGTTCATACCAATGGCATCAACCTCAGCATTAAAAGCAATATTCACCGCATCACTCATTTACTTGCCACCCAGTCTTTGACGCCTGCCAAAGCAGCACCTAACTTACTTGGATCTGTGCCCCCAGCCATTGCCATCTCAGGTTTGCCGCCACCTTTTCCGCCCACTTGCTGGGCCACAAAGTTCACAAGGTCGCCTGCTTTCACTTTGCCAATCGAATCAGCTGTTACACCGGCAATCAAGCTAACTTTATCGCCCTGAACTGATGCCAACACAATAGCTGCAGTTTTGAGCTTAGCTTTAAGGGCATCCATCGTTTCACGGAGCACACCTGCATCAGCGCCATCCAAACGAGCAGCCAATACCTTGATGCCATTGACATCAATTGCTTGACCAGCCAGTTCATCACCTTGGCTTGCAGCCAATTTGGAATTCACTTTTTCTAAGTCACGCTCTGCTTGACGCAGACTTTCTTGAAGTTGCGCAACACGATTCACCAAATCACCAGGGTGAGTTTTCAGAATTGCTGCAGCTTCATTAATCTTATCTTCCAAGCCTTGTAAGAATTGCAATGCGTTATTACCGGTCACGGCTTCAACACGGCGAATGCCAGCAGCAACGCCGCCTTCAGAAACAATCTTTAAGCTGCCAATGTCACCAGTGCGGGATACGTGCGTGCCACCACAGAGCTCTTTAGAGCTACCAATCTCGAGCACACGTACTTCATCACCATACTTCTCACCAAAGAGCATCATGGCACCAGTCTTTTGCGCATCATCTAAAGACATCACCTTGCCTGAAGTCGCTGTATTTTCCAAAATCTCTTGGTTAACAATATCTTCGATGCGACGAATCTGTTCTGCGGTAATCGGTGCATTGTGCGTAAAGTCAAAACGGGTCTTAGTAGCGTCTACCAAAGAACCTTTTTGCTGTACATGATCGCCCAGCACTTCACGCAATGCTTTATGCAGAATATGCGTTGCACTATGGTTACGCATTGTGTCGGCTCTTTGCTGGGTATCAACCAATGCATTAATTGAGTCGCCCACCTTGAGTTCGCCCTCAAGCACTTCTCCTTGATGGCCAAATACATCCGCCTGAATCTTGAAGGTATCTTCGACTGCAAAACGGATACTCTCATTGCGTAGCTCACCCTTATCGCCAACCTGGCCGCCAGATTCAGCATAAAAAGGAGTGTTATCCAAAACAATCACGGCTGCATCACCCGCTTTGACGGATGGCACTGCTGAACCATCTACGTAAAGGGCGGTTACTTTAGCGCCCTCATGCTTTAAGGTGTCATAGCCATGAAACTGGGTAGGCGCGCCCTTGTAGTCCAAGCCTTGAGCAACCTTGAACTTACCAGCCGCCCTAGCTTGATCGCGTTGCTTTTGCATCGCTACTTCAAAGCCCTCGCCATCCACCGTCACGCCACGCTCACGACAAACGTCTGCCGTTAAATCCAATGGGAATCCAAAAGTGTCATGCAAACGGAAGGCAGTCTCACCATCAACCACTTTTGCGCCACCAGCTAAAGCGCCATCCAGAATTTCCATGCCGTTAGCAATAGTTTGGAAGAAGCGCTCTTCTTCTTGCTTAATAACTTCACTCACTTTATCTTGCGCAGCACGCAACTCTGGATAGGCATCACCCATCTCTTTAACAAGCGCAGGAACTAATTGATAAAAGAATGGTTTGCGTGCGCCCAACTTATATCCATGACGAATAGCCCGACGTGCAATACGACGCAAGACATACCCACGACCTGCATTACCGGGAATCACACCGTCCACCACGATGAAACTACATGCACGAATATGGTCAGCAATCACTTTGAGTGAAGGGCTATCTGCATCGCAATTTTCACCGCCAGCAGCATCTACCGCTTCCTTCGAAGCCTTGAGGAGATTGACGAAGAGGTCAATTTCATAATTGGAGTGAACGTGCTGCAACACTGCAGCAATTCGCTCAAGACCCATACCGGTATCAACGCTCGGCTTGGGCAGTGGATGCATCACACCAGCTTCATCTCGGTTGAACTGCATGAAAACGTTATTCCAAATTTCGATATAACGATCGCCATCTTCATCCGGGCTTCCAGGAGGACCACCAGCAATGTGGTCACCGTGATCGTAAAAAATCTCAGTGCATGGTCCACATGGACCTGTGTCGCCCATCATCCAAAAGTTGTCTGATGCGTAGCGTGCGCCCTTGTTATCGCCAATGCGAATAATGCGATCAACTGGAATGCCAATCTGTTTATTCCAAATCTCAAAAGCCTCATCATCTTCGGCGTACACCGTTACCAAGAGCTTTTCTTTAGGTAATTTAAATGTCTGGGTCAATAAGTCCCAGGCAAATTGGATGGCTTCCTTCTTGAAATAGTCCCCAAACGAGAAATTTCCCAACATTTCAAAAAAGGTGTGATGGCGAGCGGTATAACCCACGTTATCCAAGTCATTGTGTTTACCACCTGCCCTGATGCACTTTTGGGCAGTCGTAGCACGGTTGTAAGGGCGCTTATCGAACCCTAAAAACACGTCCTTGAACTGGTTCATACCCGCATTGGTAAATAGTAGGGTTGGGTCATCCCCCGGAACTACCGGGCTGGACGGGACGATTTGGTGGCCTTTTTGGGCGAAGAAATCCAGGTAAGCCTGGCGAATTTGGGAGACTTTCATGCCGATAATTATCGCATTGGCACTAGCCTAGGGCAAACGCTAGGCTAGAAGCGCTAAACCTGCCTTACAATCCCACAACATCAATAAAAATCGGCAGTTAAGTCGACAATAAGGAGAGCAACTTGAAAATTCGCAATCAACGGGATTTTGGGGCCGGGATCATGTATATGGTCATTGGCCTCTTCTTCGCCATCATGGCCACAAATTACCCAATGGGAACTGCCGCCAAAATGGGTCCTGGCTATTTCCCGTTCTACTTGGGCATCTTAATGTTCCTATTAGGCCTTTTAGTAGCGGTTAAGGCCTTTGGTGCCAAAGCAGCGATTGAATCTATCCCTAAATTTAATTGGCGCATCATGGCGCAAATTACTGGTGCAGTAGTGCTTTATGGTCTATTGCTTCCACGTATGGGATTCTTGGTTGCCATCGTGGTATTGGTTTTTGTTGCTGCTAGCGCCAGCAGAGAATTTACTTGGAAGGGCACTGCTATTAATGCAGCCTTCTTAGTGACATTTACTTATTCAGTGTTTGTGTTGGGCCTGAAACTTCAGTTCCCACTCCTGCCTGTATTCCTACAACAATAACGAACCGGGACTCTGAAAAATGGATTTATTTGCTAACTTAGCTCTCGGTTTTGATACCGCGTTCACATTACAAAATCTTCTGTACTGCCTTATCGGCTGTATCTTAGGGACATTGATTGGTGTTCTGCCAGGTCTTGGCCCTATCGCAACGATTGCGATGTTGTTGCCAGCAACCTATGCCCTGCCTCCAATCGCTGCTTTGATTATGTTGGCTGGTATTTATTACGGCTCACAATATGGTGGATCTACTACAGCGATTTTGCTCAACATTCCGGGGGAGACGTCGTCGGTGGTAACCGCGATTGATGGCTACCAAATGGCCCGCAATGGTCGAGCTGGTGTTGCCCTCTTCACTGCAGGTACCGCCTCTTTCTTCGCAGGTTGCGTAGCAACTTTGGTATTGGCAGCTTTTGCAGCGCCGCTTTCTCAACTCGCATTTAAGTTTGGTCCCGCCGAGTACTTCTCGCTGATGGTCTTAGGCTTGATCGGTGCCGTTGTTTTGGCATCCGGCTCCTTGATCAAAGCGATTGGCATGATCATCTTGGGTCTCTTGATGGGCTTGATTGGTACCGACGTGAACTCCGGTGTGTCACGCTACGCATTTGATATTCCTGAGCTCAGCGATGGTATCGGCTTCGTTGCGGTTGCCATGGGTGTATTCGGCTTTGCAGAAATCATGGGTAACCTTGAAAAGACCGGTGACGATGAGGGCTTCCTCAATAAGCTCACCAGCATGGTACCTAGCAAGAATGATGTGAAGCGTATGGTTCCATCAATTTTGCGTGGCACAACCATCGGCTCTGTTTTGGGAATTCTGCCAGGCGGTGGCGCTGCATTGGCCGCATTTGGCGCCTACTCTGTTGAAAAGAAAACATCCAAGTACAGCAGTGAGTTCGGCAAAGGTGCGATTGAAGGTGTTGCTGGTCCTGAGGCAGCAAATAACGCTGCTGCTCAAACCTCATTCATTCCATTGCTCACATTGGGTATCCCACCAAATGCCGTGATGGCTTTGATGGTTGGCGCGATGACTATTCATAACATCCAACCAGGTCCACAGGTAATGACCAGCAACCCAGCTTTGTTCTGGGGTCTGATTGCTTCCATGTGGATTGGTAACGTGATGTTGATTCTCTTGAACTTGCCTTTGATTGGTATCTGGGTAAAGCTCTTGAAGATTCCTTATCGCTTCCTCTACCCAGCAATTTTGGTGTTCTGCTGTATCGGCGTGTACACCGTAAATAACACTGTGTTTGATGTTTATGTAACCGCAGGCTTTGGCTTGATTGGTTACCTATTCTTCAAACTGGGTTGCGAACCACCTCCATTGTTGTTGGGCTTCGTGCTCGGACCAATGATGGAAGAAAACTTCCGTCGCGCCCTATTGTTATCTCGTGGTGACTTCTCCACTTTTGTAACCCGCCCACTTTCCTTAGGCTTGCTGATTGCAGCAGCCCTTTTGGTAGTGATCGTGGCTCTGCCAGCAGTGAAGAAGACTCGCGAAGAGGCGTTTGTGGAAGATTAATTCCCGCCACCTCTCCAGAAACAAGCCCGCAGCAGTTTGCGGGCTTTTTCTTTATGGGCCAAGGGTTTTCTCTACAATGTGGCTATGTCCCAAGATAGCAAACCCTCCAAAGCAAATGCCGGCGCTGTAGCCGAACCGTCTAACTTCTTACGTCAGATCATTGATCATGACTTGGCAAGCGGCGCTTTTTCACAGCGTACTAATTTAGCTGGCGAGGCTATCCCATCAATCATCACCCGCTTTCCGCCTGAGCCGAATGGCTACTTGCATATTGGTCACGCCAAAAGTATTTGCTTGAACTTTGGCTTGGCTGCTGATTACAACAATCAAGCAGGTGGTGCTCGCTGCAATATGCGTCTGGACGATACCAATCCAGTCAAAGAAGATGTTGAGTACGCCGATAGTATTTTGGATGCAGTGAAGTGGTTAGGCTTTGATTGGGGAACCCATCTTTATCATGCAAGCGATTACTTTGATCGCCTCTATGAGTTTGCTGAGATATTGATTCAAAATGGCAAAGCGTATGTAGATAGCCAGAGTGCTGATGACATCCATACCAATCGCGGCAACTTTGGGCAAGTAGGAAAAAACAGTCCTTATCGCGATCGCAGCCCAGAAGAAAATCTGCAGCTATTCCGCGAGATGCGTGATGGCAAATTCAAAGATGGTGAGCATGTACTGCGCTTGAAGATTGATATGGCACATCCGAACATCGTGATGCGTGATCCTGTGGTTTATCGCATCCGCCATACCGATCACCATCGTACCGGCAGCAAGTGGTGTATTTATCCCCTATATGACTTTACCCACTGCATCTCCGATGCCTTAGAGAATGTCTCCCATTCCATATGCACACTGGAGTTTGAGAACAACCGCCCGCTCTACGACTGGATTGTGAATTCTCTAAAAGAATTGGGCGTATTTAAAGATCCAGTACCGCATCAGTATGAATTCGCTCGCCTCAATCTGACTTATACGATCACCAGCAAACGCAAGTTATTGCAACTGGTTGAAGAAAAGCATGTTGAAGGCTGGGATGATCCACGCATGCCAACTATTGTGGGTATCCGCCGTCGCGGCTACACCCCAGAAAGCATTCGTTTGTTCTGTGAACGCATTGGCGTTTCAAAGGCAGACAGCTGGATTGATATGAGCACTCTTGATCAGGCGCTACGCGATGATCTTGAAGTCAGGGCACCACGCGCTACCGCAGTACTGAAACCACTCAAGCTCGTAGTAGAAAACTTTGATGCTTCAGCAAAAGAGGCTTGCTCAGCACCACGTCACCCCAATCATCCAGAATGGGGTAATCGTGAGTTTAATTTCACCCGCGAACTATGGATTGAAGCAGATGACTTTATGCAAGAGCCAATCAAAGGGTTCTTCAGACTGTATCCGCCAATTGGCGATCAACCCGGTAGTCGCGTTCGCTTACGCCATGGCTTTGTAGTCGAGTGCACCGGCTTTGAAACAGATGCACAAGGCAATGTCACGCAAGTTAATGTGACTCACTTCCCTGATAGCAAGAGCGGGACCCCAGGCTCCAATAACTACAAGGTCAAGGGCAATATTCATTGGATTAGCGCCGCTGAGGCCATTCCCACTGAAGTGCGTCTTTATGACCACCTTTTTAGCGACCCTCATCCAGACAGCGGTGATAAGAATTTCCTAGATGCAATTAACTCCAACTCCAAGCAAACGATTGCCGCTTATTTAGAGCCCTGCATGAAAGATGCTAAGCCTGAAGACCGCTTTCAGTTTGAGCGCCACGGTTACTTTGTTGCTGACCAAAAAGATTGTCAGCCTGGCAAGCCAGTATTTAACCGTACTGTTGGCCTTAAGGATTCTTGGAAATAGTTTTTAGAAAATGCCCTACGCTTGGATAGCGTAGCGGTGTTTTAAGTTCATGTAAGCGCGCATTAGTCACTCTACGAGATTCGCGCATAAATGACCACAGCATCGGGCTGACAATTTTCTGCAACTCTTTGCCAGGCAATCTAGCCGGTCTTTGTAGCCCAAAGGCATCAGCCACTTCATCAAAGTAATCACCCATCTTCGTTTCACCACCATCGCAGGCATTAATGATGCGCTGAGGTTTGCCGTGATACACCGCCGCACATACCAACCTTGCTAAATCATCACTTTGGATATGGTTAGAGTAGGCGTCCTCTTCAGCTACTAGTGCTGGTGTTTTGGACTCTAGACGCTCTATTGGCAAACGGTCAGCGGCGTAAATTCCTGGGACACGCAAAATGGTTACGGCCACGCCATTAGCAGGACCCCATAAGCGTAGTACTCGCTCGGCATCCACCCTTCTTTTGGCGCGTTCACTTTGGGGGTTTACTGGGGTAATTTCACTCACTTTGGCGCCCCGATGATCCCCATAGACACCTGTAGTGCTGATGTAGATTAGACGTCTGACGGCATTAGAGCCTTGGGCTAAAATTCGAACTAGGTTGCGGGTTCGGCAATCGCGATTTCCACTATTTTGAGGTGGTGCCAAATGAATCACGGTTTGCGCTAAACCGGCCAGGCGCCATAAAGACTCTGGTTGATCCAGGTTACCCAAAATGGGAATCGCGCCAACCTCCCTCAACTCCTGAAAGCGATTCTGCTGAGAAGTAAGTGCAAAAACACGATGACTTCGCGAGAGCTGCTTGGCCACCCGAAGACCAATATCTCCGCAGCCAATAATCAGGATTGAAGGTTTACCAAAAGATTGCATAAGTGACATCGTAACGATTTATTGAAAGGAATGAGAGTGTCTTATCAAGTCACGCTCAAAACGAGCGGCAAACAATTTACCGTCAATCCAGATGAGAATGTCCTGGAGGCCGCGCTACGTCAAGGAATCAATCTTCCTTATGGCTGCAAAAATGGTGCCTGTGGCTCCTGCAAAGGCAAGGTCTTAGAAGGTCAAGTTACCCACGGGCAGCATAGTGAAAGCGCCCTTTCTAAAGCGGATGAAATTGCTGGCGGTATTTTATTTTGCCGCTCCCACCCTCAATCAGACCTCCTCATTGAAGCGCGTGAAGTCCAAGGTGCTGGTGATATCGCTATTCGCAAAGTCCCTTGCCGCGTCAATAGTATTAACAAACCAAGCAGTGATGTTGTCATTCTGAAGCTGCAGTTGCCCGCGGCTGAACGCTTTCAGTTTTTAGCCGGACAGTATTTAGAGTTTCTTCTGAAGGACGGCCAACGTCGTGCCTACTCGATTGCTAATGCCCCAGAGCAAGAAGGTCCTCTCGAATTACATATTCGCCATTTGCCTGGCGGCTTATTTACCGACTTCGTATTTGGTGCTGTTACACCAGCGCTGAAAGAAAAAGATATCTTGCGCTTTGAAGGCCCGCTAGGCAGCTTCTTCTTAAGAGAAGATTCTAAAAAACCGATTATCTTTGTGGCCGCTGGCACAGGCTTTGCTCCCATCAAATCGATCATCGAACAAATGCAGGCCAAAAAGATTCAACGACCAATCCATCTTTACTGGGGCGGTCGTCGCCCTAGCGATTTGTACTTGAATGACCTGTGCCAATCCTGGGAAAAAGAAATTTCTGACTTTAAGTACATCCCGGTGATCTCAGATGCACTGGCAGAAGATGGCTGGCAGGGACGCACTGGCTTTGTGCACCAAGCTGTAATGGCAGACCATCCTGACATGCAAGACTTTCAAGTCTATGCCTGTGGCGCCCCAGTCATGGTTAATGCAGCCAGAAATGACTTCTCAGGCAAATGCCAGCTACCCGAGGAAGAATTCTTTGCCGATTCCTTTACCAGCGCTGCGGATTTAGCAACAGCCCAGTAACCGCGAAATCAAATCAGCGAGATAATAGAAGCCTTATTTGCCCTTATTAACTTATCAACCCATACCAGCATGAATAAGCCACTCCAGACTATTGACACCCATTCAGTCATGTTTATTACTCCGCGTCCAGAAGTGGTGATGGTTGAAGGCAAGGGCTCATGGCTAACAGATAACAATGGCAAGCGCTATTTAGACTTCCTACAAGGATGGGCCGTGAATTGCTTAGGTCACGGCAACCCAGGGATGATTGAGGCACTCAATGCGCAAGCAAAGAAGCTGATTAATCCAAGCCCTGCGTTCTACAACGAACCGATGATTGGCTTGTCTAATCTGCTTACAGAAAACAGCTGCTTTAACAAAGTGTTCTTCGCAAACAGCGGCGCTGAAGCTAATGAAGGCGCTATTAAATTGGCGCGCAAATGGGGTCAGCTCAATCAATCTGGCGCCTTTGAAATCATCACCTTTGATCACAGTTTTCACGGTCGTACATTAGCAACGATGAGCGCCTCCGGAAAACCAAACTGGGACACCATGTTTGCCCCGCAAGTCGCTGGTTTTCCTAAGGCAGATCTAAACGATTTAGAGTCCGTAAAAAAACTGGTGACCGATAAAACGGTTGCGGTGATGCTCGAGCCAGTTCAAGGCGAAGGCGGCGTGATTCCAGCAACTCCTGAATTTATGCGTGAACTACGCAAGTTCACAAAAGAAAACAATATTCTTTTGATTGCTGATGAAGTACAAGCAGGCTGTGGCCGCACTGGCGCTCTCTTTGCGTACCAAAACTATGGCATTGAGCCAGACATCATGACCTTGGGTAAAGGCATCGGTGGTGGCGTTCCATTGGCGGCCTTATTAGCTACCGATGCAGTAGCTTGCTTTGTGCCTGGCGATCAAGGCGGCACATACAACGGCAATCCTTTGATGACTGCAGTAGGTATTAGTGTTATTGAGCAACTCTTGGCGCCAGGATTTTTAGATAGCGTTAAAGCAAAAGGCGAGCTACTCAAATCAGAATTGCTCAAGCTTTGCGCTGAATTTAATCTTGAGGGTGAACGCGGTGAAGGCTTGCTGCGCGCTTTAATGCTCGGAAAAGACATTGGCCCAAAACTGGTTGAGCTGGCGCGTGATCGCAGCCCTGAAGGTTTGTTGATTAATTCACCAAGACCAAACCTGCTGCGCTTTATGCCCGCTTTGAATGTCTCTGATGATGAAATTCGTCAGATGTGTAATATGCTGCGTGAGTTACTCAAGGAAGTAGCGTAAGACTTGCCGCCGCTAACTGCCTACTTATTCTCCGAGGTAGGCAGCTCTCACTCTTGAGTCTTCCAGCAAATCTTTGCCAGAGCCACTGAGAGTAATTAAGCCACTCTCCATCACATAAGCGCGATCTGCCATCTGCAAAGCTAGTCGTGCATTCTGCTCTACGAGCAAAATAGTCATCCCACTCGAGGACAGACTACGAACAACATCAAAAATGGTCTCAACCATGATCGGAGATAAGCCCATTGAGGGCTCATCTAACAGCAATAACTTAGGCTCAGCCATCATCGCCCTGCCCATTGCCACCATCTGCTGTTCACCACCAGACAGCGTGCCTGCCAGCTGAGATAAGCGCTCTTTAAGTCTTGGGAAATACGAATACACTTCTTCAAGCTTACGCTCGATATCTTTGGGATTGGTTTTTAAGTAAGCGCCCATCTGGAGATTCTCCAAAATCGTCATACGCTTAAATACACCGCGCCCTTCGGGCACCATACCCAGCCCTAGGCGTACCAATTCATATGCAGGCAACTTCCTAGTTTCCTGATTCACAAAATGAATCTCGCCAGCTGAAGGTGCCAGCAAACCGGCTATGGCTTTCATACTAGAACTCTTGCCAGCGCCATTTGCCCCAATCAAGGCAACAAGCTCACCTTGATTGACATGTAAATCTATCCCTTTGACAGCGTTAATGCCACCATAGGAGACCTTGAGATCTTTTACATTAAGCAAGGCACTCATCATGCAGCCCCTTGTCCGAGATAGGCTCTGATGACCTCTGGATGCGTACGCACATCTGCAGGCTTCCCAGAGGCAATCACCTTGCCGTAATCAAGCACAGTTAGGCTGTCGCAAATCCCCATCACCAAGCTCACGTCATGCTCAATTAATAAAATCGTTTTACCGTCAGCACGAATACGCAGCAATAACTCGCGAAGCTCCAGCTTCTCGGTGGCATTCATACCAGCAGCTGGCTCATCAAGAGCCAAGAGCTTAGGCTCAGTCGCCAATGCTCTTGCAATCTCTAGGCGGCGCTGATGTCCGTATGAAAGATTGCGCGCCTGCATATTGGCAAACTCACCAAGACCAACATAAGCTAAGAGCTGTTGGGCCTTTTCTTTGATGGCACGCTCTTCGCGCTTAGCAGATGGAAAGCGAAAGATTGCGCCTAGCAATCCAGCCTTAGTGCGGCAATGACAACCTACCATCACATTTTCCAACACAGACATTTCACCAAAAAGACGAATGTTTTGAAATGTTCTAGCAAGGCCAGATTTAGTTACTTCAGATACAGACTCTGGAAAATAAGATTGACCGTCAAATAAAAAGATTCCGGTGTCAGCTGGGTACAAACCAGTGATGACGTTAAAGAAGGTGGTCTTACCAGCGCCATTGGGACCAATCAATCCAACGATTGCACCATGCGCCACTTGCAGGCCAACAGAGTCTAGGGCCTGAACACCGCCAAAGCGTTTTGAAACGTCAGTGACATCTAGAAGCAAGTGATCTGATCTTGTCATTACCTTGCCCCACTCTTTTGCCAAATACCGCCTGGACGATAGAGCATGATCAAAATTAAAGCCAAACCATAAATTAATTGGCGGATGATCTCGACATCAACGATGACATGGCCAAATAAAAACTGCTGGACTGGCTGTGCAATGCCGCGCAATACTTCCGGAAATACCGCCAAAAGTACAGCGCCCAAAATCACTCCTGGAATGTGTCCTATGCCCCCTAGAACTACCATAGCCAAGACAACGATGGACTCCCAGAGGGTGAATGACTCTGGAGAAACAAAGCCCTGGAAAGCGGAGAACAGCACTCCTGCGACTCCAGCAAAAGAGGCGCCAATTGCAAAGGCCAGTAATTTCATATTACGGGTATTGATACCCATCGCTTTAGCAGCAATCTCGTCCTCACGAATTGCGATCCAAGCACGTCCAATGCGCGAGTCTTGCAAATGCAAGCAAACGATGGCCACTGCGATTGCCAGCAAAAGGAATAAATAAAAAACCAAATACAAACCAGGAATTTGCACGAACCCCAGATCCAAAGGCTTGGTAAAGGGGATGCCAAATAGCTGGATAGGATCAATTCCGGAGATTCCTTTGGGGCCATTAGTGAGATTGAGGGGGCGATCCAGGTTATTCATAAAGATACGAATAATTTCACCGAAACCCAAAGTCACAATTGCTAGGTAATCTCCGCGCAATTGCAAGGTAGGTAGACCCAAGATCAATCCAAAGAGAGCCGCCAAAATAATCGAAAACACTGCAACCATCCAGGGCGAAAAGTGCATGCCCTCCGGAAAGGTCGCCGCAATGCTTTCAAACTGAGTCGGCAAATGGGGAGAAGCCAATAATGCAAAGCTATAAGCGCCTAACGCATAAAAAGCGATGTAACCCAAATCCAAAAGGCCCGCAAAGCCAACAACCACGTTTAAGCCTAAAGCAAGCACGATATAGAGCAAAGCAAAATCGAGCACTCGTACCCAATAGTTACCACCACCAGCCCCCACCACCCAAGGTAGCAGCACTAAAGCAATGGCTCCAAGCCACAGGTAGGCAGAGCGACTCAAACGATTGGTAAAAAGGCTTTTAAGCACGATCAGAAACCTTCTCACCCAACAAACCAGTCGGTCGCAATACCAAGACTAAGATTAATACCAAGAAGGCAAAGATATCTTGATAGTTGGATCCAAAGACTCCACCAGTGAGCTCACCGATATATCCAGCACCTAGAGATTCAATCAAGCCCAATAGCAGGCCGCCCAACATCGCGCCCTGCAAATTACCGATGCCACCCAGAACGGCAGCAGTAAATGCTTTCAGACCCGGAATGAAACCCATATAAAAATGAACGTTGCCATAGTTACTAGCAATCATGACGCCCGCAAGACCTGCTAATGCGCCGCCCAACATAAAGGTAATGGAGATGACACGATTGGGATTAACACCCATCAATGCAGCAATTTGAGTTTGCTCAGCGGTAGCGCGCATTGCTCTGCCAAGCTTTGTTTTCTCAACCAAAAACAATAAGCCAGCCATCACTACCAAGGCTACTATGATGATCACAATTTCTTTGCCGGTAATCGTCGCACCACTACCCCATAAATCAATTGGAGTTGACGGCAGTAATTGTGGGTAGGTCATCGGATTACGTGACCAAATCATCATCGCAATAGTTTGCAGCAAAATGGACATACCAATAGCGGATATCAGTGGCGCCAAACGAGGCGCATTACGAAGGGGGCGATAAGCAATCCGCTCAATCCAGTAACTCAATCCCGCACAGACTGCCATCGTAACCGGCAAGACTATCAGGAGGGTGAGCCAACCAGGTAAGTCACTTGTTAAGCTCAAGATCAAGCGCAGCAATGAAAGTGAAACCATTGCGCCAATCATCAAGACTTCGCCGTGTGCAAAATTGATGATCCCCAGCACGCCATACACCATGGTGTAGCCCAGCGCGATCAAGGCATAGATGCTACCTAGCACTAAGCCGTTAATGATCTGCTGAAGAAGAATGTCCATGAAGTTTTAGGATTTATTTAGTCTTGATAAAAAAATAGCACCGCAGTAGCGGCGCCATTTTTTATTGAGGTGTCATTACATCTTAATGACATCAAGCACTGTTTTCTTTTTATCTTTGAAGTCGTACAAGGTGATTACACCTTCTTTCATATCGCCTTTGTTATCAAAAGCAATATTACCCACTAAACCTTGCATTTTCGTATCTGGCATGGCAGCCAAAATCTTTGCAGGATCAGTTGAGTTTGAACGCTTCATAGAGTCCACTAAAACATAGACGGCATCATAGGTGAAAGGTGCATAAATTTGAACATCAGAGTTAAAGCGCTCTTTATAGCGTTTCTGGAAGTCAGCACCTTGTGCCATCTTGGATAAAGCCATACCAGCTTCAGAGCAAGTTACGTTCACTACAGCCTCACCAGCCAATTCAGCAAGCTTCTCAGTACACATACCGTCACCACCAACTACTTTCGCTTTAATACCAAGTTCAGCTGCCTGCTTAGTTAATGGGCCACCGGTGGCGTCCATGCCGCCGTACATGATGACGTCTGGTTTGCTACCTTTAATCTTCGTCAAGATAGCCTTGAAATCAGTAGCTTTGTTATTGCTCGCTTCACGAGTAACCACTTTTACTCCAGCAGCTTTAACCGTTTTCTCAAACTCATCAGCCAGGCCTTTGCCGTACTGAGTAGAGTCATCGATGATGGCTACCGTTTTTGCCTTCAAGGTATTAGCAACATAGTTAGCTAAGGCTGGACCTTGTTGTGCGTCAGTTGCCACCAAACGATAAGTCGTTTTAAAACCTTGCTTGGTGTAATCAGGATTGGTAGCGGATGGTGATACTTGTGTAATACCTGCATCACTATAAATACGTGAGGCTGGAATACTTGTTCCAGAATTTAAGTGCCCCACTACGCCAACTACTTTGGCATCTACTAACTTTTGAGCTACTTGCGTGGCTGTCTTTGGATCTTCTGCGTCATCCTCTGGTACCAAAGTCAGCACCACCTTTTTTCCATCAATAGTTAAGCCTGCTTTATTGATCTCTTCGAGCGCTAAGCGTGCGCCATTCTCATTGTCTTTACCCAAGTGGGCAATGGGGCCTGTGAGTGGAGCAACGTGGCCAATTTTTACTTCAACAGCATCCGATGGAATTGCAGCTGATTTATCTCCACCCTTGCCACAGGCTGCCAGCAGTAAAGCTGAAGCCGCTAAAGCAAGAGCGCTTTTTGTAATGTGTGATTTGTTCATGTACAGCTCCTCTGTTATGAATAGATACTTCAATCAACTAAATTTTTTGGTAAAGAAAAGGTGACGTCTTCAACCACACCATCAAGCGCTCGAACGTGTCTTGGACCAAATTCCTGAATGCGACCAACGATAGACTGGGCCAAACTCTCTGGAGCAGAAGCCCCTGCAGTCAAGCCAACTCGCTTTTTGCCAGCAAACCATTCCGGCTTTAATTGCTCTGGTGCATCGACCATGTAAGCAGGTACACCAAGCTTTTCAGCAAGTTCGCGCAAGCGATTAGAGTTAGAGCTCGTAGCACTTCCCACCACAATAACCACCTCAACTTGAGGGGCCATAAATTTCACAGCATCTTGACGATTCTGAGTGGCATAACAAATATCTTGTTTGCGAGGCTGAACAATATTGGGAAACTTTTGGGTTAACGCTTCAACAATTTCTTTCGTCTCATCTACTGAGAGTGTTGTTTGCGTAACAAATGCAATCTTCTCTTCGGCTGAGAACGGCAAAGCACTTACATCGCCGAGCTTCTCAATTAAGAACACACCCTCTTTAACCTGGCCCATAGTCCCCTCAACTTCAGGGTGGCCGGCATGACCAATCATCAATACTGTGAAACCCTCTTTGCACATTTTGACGACCTCAAGATGAACCTTGGTAACCAAAGGACATGTAGCGTCATACACCTGCAAACCTCTTGCTTCGGCGTCTTTACGCACTTCTTGAGAAACCCCGTGAGCACTAAATACAACAATGCCACCCTTAGGGACTTCATGCAATTCATCCACAAACACCGCACCCTTATCGCGCAGCTCATTCACCACATATGCGTTATGCACAATTTCATGGCGCACATAAATCGGCGCACCAAAGCGATTCAACGCTTCATTCACGATATTGATTGCACGATCAACACCCGCACAAAAACCACGCGGTTGCGCCATCAAAATTTCTGCGTTATTGGAATCACTCATTATTTACAGAATCGCCACAATCTCTGCTTCAAAAGTTACTGGCCTACCTGCAAGAGGATGATTGAAATCAAACCATGCGCCCTCTTCATTAATCGATTGCAAAACACCTGCATACTGAGCGCCGCCTGGAGCGTTGAACTCAATCACATCTCCAGGATTAAATTCCACATCGTCATCTCTGCCTTCTTTCAAAGCTTTAAGAGATACCCATTGCACTAAATCTTCTTTACGCTCACCAAAACTTTCTTCGGGTGCAAGCAGTGCACTTTTTTTCTCGCCAACACCTAAACCCAGCAAGACCTTTTCAAAGCAAGGAGCAAATTGTCCAGACCCCATCAAAACCGTCGCAGGACGATCGACAAAAGTATTGATGTAATCCTCCCCGCTCGGCAAGGTGAGCCGATAGTTGAGAGTCAAATAGGAATTAGGCAAAACGGTAAGCTTAGTCATAAGGTGATTGTATCTAGGCCAGCGCTAGCTGTGCATTCTCCAATTACCGATTGGCCCAAAAATGAGCAACCTAGAGAGAAGCTGCGCATAAACGGAGCTGCCGCACTTTCCGACGCAGAATTGCTGGCTATTTTTCTCAGAGTGGGGGTCAAAGGGAAAAGCGCTGTGGCTCTAGCCAAGGATCTACTGCATCACTTTGGAAGCCTCCCACGACTGCTAGCCTGCAGCCCCCAAGAATTAACCCAGATTCACGGCATGGGCCTATCTAAGTGGGCGCAAATTCAAGCAGCTTATGAGTTGGTGAAGCGAAGCTTGGAGGACGGCCTTACCCAGGATCCCATCTTTTCATCACCGAACCATGTCAGGGAGTTCTTGCAGGCCAAAATTGGCCGCCTTCCCCATGAGGTCTTCCTTTGCCTTTACCTAGACTCCAGGCTTCACTTAATTGAATGTGAGGAGCTTTTTAGGGGCTCCATCACACAGACGGCTATTTACCCCCGGGAGATCCTCAAAGAGGCTCTGGCGAAAAATGCCAGTGCTCTCATCGTCGCGCATAACCATCCCAGTGGCAATCCACTTCCCAGCGATGCTGACCAAGAGCTGACAAAGGTGCTCCTAAATGCACTCCAATTGGTAGATATTCAACTGCTGGACCACTGCATTGTGAGTGGCAGCGGTTTTTTCTCTTTTTCTGATGCAGGCCTTATGAAAAATGGTAATTAATGATAGTAATCACTAACTTATAGGGTGATTTTAGGGGTGGAATCCCCTTTTCAAACCCAATCCCCCAAACTAAACACAATTAGGGCTAGCCCAAAATAGGCTGGGACTGATACAATCTTCTTTTTTCGCAATTAATGGAGTTATGTCATGGCAAAAGTTTGCCAAGTCACTGGGAAGAAGCCGATGGTTGGCAACAATGTATCCCATGCAAACAATAAAACGAAGCGTCGCTTTTTGCCGAATTTGCAAAACCGTCGTTTCTGGGTTGAATCTGAAAACCGTTGGATTAGCTTGCGCTTAACCAATGCTGGTTTGCGCGTTATCGACAAGAACGGCATCGATGCTGTGTTGTCTGATCTCCGTGCACGTGGCGAAATTTAAGGAGCGCACAAATGGCTAAAGGCGGCAGAGAAAAAATCAAGTTAGAGTCATCAGCAGGTACTGGTCACTTCTACACAACTTCAAAAAACAAGCGTACAAAGCCTGAGAAAATGGAGATCATGAAGTTTGATCCAACCATTCGCAAGCACGTTGCTTACAAAGAAACAAAGCTGAAGTAATCACTTCTTTCAGCAAATAAAAAACCCGCTACATCAGCGGGTTTTTTATTGTCTAGAAATTTACTTAAGCGTAACGACGCAATCTCAAAGAGAATTCACGCAAGCTAGTTAAACCACTCTCTTCTGCATGCTGACACCAAGTATGCAACTGCGATAGCAATTGTTCTTTGGTGGCTGAAGAGCGACTCCAGATGGCTTGTAAATCACGACGCATTTCAATCATCTTTCGCAGCTGAGCATTGCTTGCCATCAACTCTTCAAGCTTTAACTTCTCTTGTTCAGTCAAGCGTGACTCGTCCTTAGCCAACCAAGTGCGAGCATCGCCCAGATGCGCTGCTAAGACCTGCATGTGCTGCACTTCATTACTAAAAAAGCTACGCAATGTCTTGCTATAGCGGGCCATGATTTCATAGCGATTTGCAATGATGGCTTCTAATGTATTTTGATCTGCAGGACGTAAGTCGCTCAGCACTGGTTTAGGAGGTGTTTTTTTCACAGTCGCTAAACCAACAGCGCTCATGATCTGGATGTACATCCAACCAATATCAAACTCGTACCATTTATTCGATAGCTTCGCACTTGTTGCAAACGTGTGATGATTGTTATGCAGCTCTTCACCGCCAATCAAAATTCCCCAAGGCACAATATTTCTGGAAGCATCTTCGCAATCAAAATTGCGATATCCCCAAAAGTGGCCAATACCGTTAATCACGCCAGCGGCTGTAATTGGGATCCATAACATTTGCACTGCCCAAACTGTTAGGCCAATCGCACCAAATAAAAACACATCAATGATGAGCATCATGGCAACGCCCTGCCAAGAGAACTTGGAGTAAATGTTGTGCTCAACCCAATCATCGGGAGTGCCATGGCCAAACTTATCGAGAGTCTCTTGATTGGCAGCTTCTTTTTTGTAAAGCTCAGCACCGCGAGAAAGCACGGTATTAATTCCCAAAACTTGCGGGCTATGCGGGTCATCTACAGTCTCACACTTAGCGTGATGCTTGCGGTGAATGGCGGCCCACTCCTTGGTCACCATGCCTGTAGTTAACCAAAGCCAAAAACGGAAGAAATGGGAAACGATTGGATGTAGGTCTAAAGCACGATGCGCTTGGCAACGGTGCAAGAAAATGGTGACTGCGGCAATTGTGATGTGGGTGGCGACCAGGGTAAAAACGGTAATCTGCCACCAAGACCAATCTAAATATCCATTGGCAAGCCAGTGGAGAAACAAATCAAAACCTGAAGCTGTATTCAAAAGGGATTCCCTAAAGAGATCTAAACCTCTATTTTAGTTCTTTAGGGGCCTTCTTGTTTTTGACCTTGGTCTCTTTTTGATCGTCTTTTTCAGATTCAAGGGCTGGGGTGGCTGCCTTCTTTTGGAAAACTGCTCCAAAGAAACCATCCGTTCCATGAATATGAGGCCATAACTGCCACCATGGATTATCAGGACTGCATCCTAATGGTAATTTTTCCTTTGGAAACAATGGCTTAAGAACTTCGGCGGCTGGAACAACCTCAAATTGGGGGTGTTTTGCCAGAAAATCCTCGGCAATTGCCTGGTTCTCTTGAGGCAATAGGCTGCAGGTCGCATAAACCAGGCGGCCATCTGGTTTTAATAGCCGCGCAGCCGAGTGCAGGATGTTCATTTGCTTCTGGTTTAACTCCAATACTCCCTCTGGAGTCTGGCGCCACTTCAAGTCAGGATTGCGTCGCAAAGTACCCATGCCACTACAAGGGGCATCTACCAGCACACGATCAATCTTGCCGGCAAGGCGTTTGATCTTGGCATCGTTCTCACTATCAATCCACACAGGATGAACGTTAGAAAGGCCGCTACGGGCTTGTCTTGGCTTCAAATTAGCCAAACGACGCTCTGATGTATCCAAAGCATATAGACGCCCCGTGGAGCGCATGATGGCTCCAATCGCTAGAGTCTTGCCGCCAGCACCAGCGCAAAAGTCCACGACCATTTCACCGCGCTTTGGCGCAAGCAAATAAGCTAAGAGCTGACTACCTTCATCTTGCACTTCAAACATGCCCGCTTTAAAGCCTGGCGTATTTTGTAATGCTGGTTTACCCATAATGCGCACACCATCAGGCGCATATGGAGTTGGGATTGCTTGATAGCGTCCACCTAATGCATTCATCTGCGCGAGCAATTCTTCGCGGTTGGTTTTCATGGTGTTCGCACGCAAATCTAATAATGCTGGATGCATTAAAGATTTAGCCAACTCTTCACGAGATTCTTCACCAGGATATTTTCCAAATGCATCCCACAACCACTCAGGCAAATTATTGCGAACGAGAGGATTTAAAGCGGCAGGATCAACTGTTGCAAAACGTTGCAACCATTCATACTCACCCGCTTTTAAGACATGGGCTAAGTCGGCGATAGCACTCTCAGCACGGTTGGCAGAACCCAAACCACCTTCAGACAAAGCAGACAGCAAACCCAATAGGGCTAAGCGTCTAGCTTGAGAGCCCTCACCGCTAGAAGCAAATTGTGAGAACTCGTTTTTACGACGCAAGATCGCAAATGCACTCTCTGCAATCAAAGCGCGATCACGATTTCCAAGTTGCTTCTCTTCTCTGAAGTAACGACTGACCACTCGGTCTGCTGGCTGCTCAAAGCTGAGCAACTCTGGTAGCAAGCGCTCGAGATGAATTGCATGCTGTGGCAATGCTTTTGCATTGGAGAAATTCTTTTGACCTTCAGGCGCAATGAGATTACCGCTGGCATTGCGACGCTCAGGTCGACGCAATGGATCTTTCGATTTCGCTGCGTAACTTTTGTGGGGGGCTAATCTGCTGCCAGATTTGCGGGGTGGACGTTCTGCACTCATAATTTAAAAAATTGCGACTCCGGGGGTTGTAACTTCACTTGATTACCTTCTATTCGCAATCGTCCATCGAGGAACCATTTTACGGCCCGCGGGTAAATTTGATGCTCAGCCGTCAAAACACGGGCCGCCAGGGTATCCGCATCATCCCCTTCCAACACTGGAACTGAGGCCTGACAAATAATTGGGCCCTCATCCACACCCTCATTCACAAAATGGACTGTAGCGCCATGCTCTTTGACTCCAGCCTCTAAAGCCCGCTCATGGGTATGTAAACCAGGGAAGGCGGGCAATAGCGCTGGGTGGATATTGATTAAACGACCCTCGAAATGACGAATAAATCCAGGGGTCAAAATTCTCATAAATCCAGCAAGAACCACCAAATCAGCCCCTAAAGCGTCTATCTGCTGAATTAAGGCAGCGTCAAAGGACTCTCGGTTGGGGTGCTCTTTATGCTCAATTGCAAAAGCCGGAATACCCTGCGAGCGAGCAAAATCAAGGCCCTTAGCCGCTGAGTGATTCGCTATCACCCCAGCAAATGTGACTGGCCATTGCTCTTTTTGAGCTGTTTTGTATATGGCCTCGAAATTAGATCCGCGGCCTGAGATTAAGGTGACGATAGAAGGCATGCCCACAATATAATTGATGGCTACCCTGAAAGCGATTTTGTGAACGTATTCCGTGGCCCCACCCAGTTTTCTGCAGGA
Organism: Polynucleobacter sp. 86C-FISCH; assembly: GCF_018882415.1. GTDB lineage: Bacteria > Pseudomonadota > Gammaproteobacteria > Burkholderiales > Burkholderiaceae > Polynucleobacter. The sequence continues at coordinate 605,221 of NZ_JACVOL010000001.1, forward strand.
CCAGCTTGTGCCCTAACCATCGGTAATTTCGATGGCGTGCACAGGGGTCATCGCGCCCTGCTCAAGGAACTTGTCGATGGCGCCAAGAATCGAGGCTTGGTCAGCTGTGTCATGACCTTTGAGCCACACCCAAAAGAATTCTTCTCCCCAGAACAAGCACCACCCCGCATTCTGAATTTGCGCGATAAATTAGCTGCGCTTGCCGATCTAGGAATTGACCGTGTTGTTGTGGAGCATTTCAACTCCGCTTTTGCAAAACTCACCCCAGAAGAATTTGTTTCAGAAATTATCGTCAAGCGATTAAACGCTAAATGGATTTTGATTGGCGATGATTTTTGCTACGGTGCTAAACGCGCAGGTAACTTTGCTAGCTTAAAAGCTGCTGGCGAAAAATATGGTTTTGAGGTGTCAAGTATTCAAACGATCCAAGAAGGCGGCGAACGCATTTCAAGCTCTGCACTGCGCACAGCACTTGCAAGTGGAGACATGCAGTTTGCTGAAAAATTATTGGGTCGTCCTTACGGAATTTCTGGGCACGTTATTCATGGTCAACAGCTCGGTCGTCAATTGGGTTTTCCGACCTTGAACTTGGCGGTTGCCAATCACTTGCATCATCGCAAACCAGCGACTACCGGAATCTTCACCGCACAAGTTTTAGGACTGAGTGATAAACCTCTACCAGCAGTGGCTAGCCTGGGCGTCAGACCCACCGTGGAAGATGAAGGCAGAGTATTGCTAGAGACCCATATCTTTGATTACAACGCGGATGTATACGGAAAAATTATCACCGTAGAACTCTTAGAAAAAATCCGTGATGAGGCGAAGTACCCAGACCTCGAAACCCTTACACAAGCGATTGCATCTGATGCAGCGCATGCCAGAAATTATTTCCAGAAAAAAGCTTATGTCTGAAAAAGAAAACTCTTATCCCGTTAATTTGCTAGATACCTCCTTTCCGATGCGAGGTGATTTAGCCAAACGCGAACCACAGTGGGTTGCTGGCTGGCAAAAAAATAAGCTCTACGAAAAGATTCGTGCAGCACATGCTAACCAACCAAAGTTCATCTTGCATGATGGCCCTCCATATGCAAACGGCGATATTCATATTGGGCATGCAGTCAATAAGATTTTGAAAGACATGATTGTGAAGTCCCGCTGGCTCATGGGTTTTGATTCTGTATATGTGCCAGGCTGGGATTGTCATGGCATGCCAATTGAAATTCAGATTGAAAAAGAATTTGGTAAAAATTTACCAACTGCTGAGGTTCAATCTAAGGCACGCGCCTACGCGCATGTCCAGGTTGAGAAACAAAAGAAAGATTTTGAGCGCTTAGGCGTTCTGGGAGATTGGAATAACCCCTATCTCACCATGAACTTTCGTAACGAAGCTGATGAAATCCGTGCTCTGGGCAAGATCTGGGAAAAAGGCTATGTCTTCCGCGGCTTAAAGCCGGTGAACTGGTGTTTTGATTGTGGCTCTGCACTTGCAGAAGCTGAAGTGGAGTATCAAGATAAAACTGATCCAACCGTAGATGTTGGTTTTGCATTTGATGATGCTCAGCGTCCACAGCTAGCAAAAGTATTTGGACTTTCTGAGTTGCCCAATAAGCCAGGTCAAATTGTGATCTGGACAACAACGCCTTGGACTATTCCTGCTAACCAAGCGATGAACGTTCATCCAGAGCTTACTTATGCACTGGTAGATGTTGGCGATAAATTATTAATCCTCGCAAAAGATCGCGTTGAAACTTGCTTGCAGGACTATGGTCTTGAAGGCAAAGTGATTGCCACTTGCCAAGGTGCACAGTTGGCAAATATTTCTTTCTGGCATCCATTGGCGCCATTACACGAGGGCTATAAACGCCTCTCACCAATTTATCCGGCTGAATATGTCACGCTCGATACAGGTACGGGCATTGTTCACTCAGCACCTGCTTATGGTGAGGAAGACTTTAAATCCTGCAAAGCCAACAAACTTGCTGACAAGGACATTCTCAATCCAGTCATGGGCAATGGTGTGTACGCATCTTGGTTACCACTCTTCGCCAATGAGTACATCTGGAAAGCAAACCCCAAGATTGTTGAAGCAATGCGTGAAGCGGGCAGCCTCTTACGCGATAAAACCTATACACACTCATACATGCATTGCTGGCGCCATAAGTCGCCGATAATTTACCGCGCTACCTCACAATGGTTTGCGAGCATGGATAAGAAACCATCTGATGGCAAAGCTAGCTTGCGTGAGACTGCGCTAGCCGGCATTGAGAACACTGAGTTCTTCCCTGCCTGGGGTAAGCAGCGCTTAAACAGCATGATTGCAAACCGTCCTGACTGGACTTTGTCACGTCAGCGCCAATGGGGTGTGCCTATGGCTTTCTTTGTTCATAAAGAAAGTGGTGAGCCACACCCACGCACCGTTGAACTCCTTGAAGAAATTGCCAAGCGCGTAGAAAAAGAAGGTATTGAAGCCTGGCAAAAATTAGAAGTTGCCGAACTGCTGGGCGAAGAAGCTGCCCAATACGAAAAGAACAAAGATACTTTAGACGTTTGGTTTGACTCCGGCACAACGCACTGGCACGTGATTCGTGGATCACATCGCGATGAGTTGTTAACCGCCGAAGCAGAGACGCCAAACGGTCGCTTGGCTGATTTATACCTTGAGGGCTCGGACCAACATCGCGGCTGGTTCCACTCTTCCTTGCTAACAGGCGCCATGCTCGATGGCAAGCCGCCATACAAAGCACTCTTGACTCACGGCTTCACCGTGGATGGTCAAGGACGCAAGATGAGTAAGTCGGTGGGTAATGTGATTGCCCCTCAACAAGTAGCAGACAAGCTTGGCGCAGAAATTATTCGCCTCTGGGTTGCCTCTACCGACTACTCAGGCGAAATGACGATCTCGGACGAGATTCTCAAGCGTGTGACGGAGAGTTATCGCCGTATTCGCAATACATTGCGCTTCTTGTTGGCCAACCTGTCAGATTTTGATCCTAGCAAGCACTCTATGCCTGCAGACCAGTGGCTTGAGATTGATCGCTATGCTGTTGCGCTTGCCAATGCATTACAGAATGATGTGGAAGCGCACTACAAGGCTTATGAATTCCAACCTGCAGTCGCACGCATGTTGACTTTCTGCTCTGAAGATTTAGGCGGCTTCTACCTCGATATTCTGAAGGATCGCCTCTACACCAGCGCACCTGACTCCCCTGATCGCCGTGCAGCGCAGAACGCTCTATTCCACATCACCCGCAATCTCTTGAAGTGGCTATCTCCATTCCTCTCCTTCACTGCAGAAGAAGCCTGGAAAGACTTCCCACATGGCTCAGGAAGTAAGCCTGCTGAATCCATCTTTATGGAAGAGTTTGGCCAGTTCCCAGAAATTGCTCATGCCGATGAATTACTCGCCAAATGGAGTCGCATTCGTGAAATTCGCTCTGAAGTTACCAAGGCAATTGAAGTCGAGCGTGAGGCCGGCAATGTGGGCTCATCCTTGCAAGCCGAACTGACAATCAAAGTGGGTGATATCGACTTTGCGATTTTGCATTCGCTTGAAGATGACTTACGCTTTGTCACCATCACCTCTAGTGCCAATATTGAGTTGAGCAACGCAGGCTTAGAAGTATTGGTACGTGGCAGCCAATATAAAAAGTGTGGTCGCTGCTGGCATCACACCCAAGATGTAGGTAGCAATACTGATCACCCAGAGTTATGTGGTCGCTGTATCAGCAACTTATTTGGCGACGGCGACCACCGCCTGTTTGCCTAAGATACCTTTATATGAAAAGTCTCACTCTGCTTCGTTACCTCGCAATTGCGATCATCGTGCTCTTGCTAGATCAACTTAGCAAGTGGTCAGCGCTGAGTAATTTGCAAATGGGTGTGCCTGTGCCGGTATTACCTTTTATGAACTGGTTGCTCCTCTTTAATCCAGGCGCAGCATTTTCATTTTTAGCAGAAGGTTCTGGTTGGCAGCGCTGGTTCTTTACTATCCTTGGTCTAGGAGCGTCGATTTATATTATTTGGCTGCTGTATAAAAGCCAAAGCGACAAACTACTCTGCATAGCTCTGAGCCTCATCTTGGGTGGAGCCCTGGGCAATGTCCTGGATCGAGTCATGTATGGTGCTGTAGTCGACTTTATCGACCTGTATTACGCCAATTGGCATTGGCCGGCATTCAATATTGCCGATAGCGCCATCTGCATTGGCGCCGCCCTCATCATTTGGGGCGAATTACGCAAGTCATTTGGCAAATCTGCCCAATCCCATTAAGCTGGCGCCATGCAATCACTTTTAAATAAGAAGATCGTTCTCGGAATCTCTGGCGGCATTGCAGCCTATAAAGCTCCAGAACTTGCGCGCCAGTTAATGCAAGAAGGCGCTTCGGTACAAGTAGTTATGACTGAAGCCGCTCAGCAATTTGTAACACCAGTAACCATGCAAGCCCTCACGGGCAACCCGGTTTACTTAAGCCAATGGGATAGCAGCATTCCAAACAATATGGCGCACATCGAGCTATCTCGCTCAGCAGATGCGATTTTGATTGCGCCCGCAAGTGCCGATCTGATGGCCAAACTTTCATTGGGCTTAGCTGACGACTTGTTGACTACTCTTTGCCTAGCAAGAGATTGCCCTCTTCTGCTGACTCCAGCAATGAATAAACAAATGTGGGAGCACGCGGCTACCCAGAGAAGTGCGCAAAGACTGGCAGCAGATGGCGTTACCCTACTAGGGCCTGCGAGCGGCTTTCAGGCGTGCGGCGAAGTAGGCATGGGCAGAATGCTCGAACCTGCTGAAATTACCGAGCAAGTGATTGCCTTCTTCCAGAAAAAATCCTTAGCTGGCAAAAAAGTACTGATTACTGCTGGCCCTACTTTTGAAGCAATCGATCCAGTGCGAGGTATTACCAACCACAGCTCAGGCAAGATGGGTTTTGCAATCGCAAGGGCCGCTGTTGAAGCCGGCGCTCAAGTCCACCTCATTGCTGGCCCCTGCGATCTTGATACACCACTTTTGGCAACAGGCCAAATTACTCGCACTAACGTAGTTAGCGCTAAAGAAATGCATGCAGCCACACTAAGTTCAGCTGACAGCGATGTTTTTTTTGCGGTTGCTGCTGTTGCTGACTGGGGAATCGCGAAGCCAGCGAAAGAGAAATTAAAGCGCCAAGGCAATCAAGCGCCAAATCTGGATTTTGTCGCCAACCCAGATATCTTGTTAGATATTGCCAAGTCCGTGAAGACCAAGGGTGGCAAGCCTTACCCTTATTGCGTTGGTTTTGCGGCTGAATCTAATGACCTAGAGAAGCATGCCGATGAAAAGCGTAAGCGCAAAGGCATTCCAATGATTGTCGGTAACATCGGCCCAGATACTTTTGGTAGCGACCTCAATCAATTAATTGTTATTGACGCTAGCGGCAGCAAGAAAATTGCCAAAGCAGAAAAACTGCAATTAGCACGCCAACTGATTCAATTAGTTGCCAAGAAAATTTAAGTAGCACCTCTTTATTTACATTCCCCGTTTTAGGAAATTCCATGCAATCTCTCCAAGTCAAAATTCTCGATGAACGTATGCGCGACCAATTGCCAACCTATGGCACGCCTGGCAGCGCTGGACTCGATCTGCGTGCCTGTATTGATGAGGCGATCGAAATTGCCCCAGGTCAAACTGTTCTTGTGCCAACTGGCTTGGCTATTTATGTTGAAGACCCTCGCTATGCAGCTTTTATTCTCCCGCGCTCAGGCTTAGGTCATAAACATGGCATCGTGCTGGGCAACCTGGTAGGCCTAATCGATTCTGACTACCAGGGTCAACTGATGGTGAGCACCTGGAATCGCGGATCTACCCCATTCAAACTGGAGCCGATGGAGCGCTTAGCTCAATTGGTGGTGATGCCAGTGCAACAGGTGGAACTTAAAGTAGTGGAAGAGTTCACCGAAAGTAGTCGTGGTGCAGGTGGTTTTGGCAGTACAGGCAGAGCTTAAGTCATACTAATTTTTCACGCCTGCATCATTGAAACAAAAAAGCCACCCGTAGGTGGCTTTTCTTTTGAGCACAAATTGCTTATTTACGAATATGCGCTTTACGAGCAGCATCTTGTGACATGCCAGCACCAGCGCCTTCACGAGACTCTTTTTCAGCAGTAATTTCTTTGCGGCGCTCTTTGCATGAACCAGCAATCTCTTGCAACGCTTTACGAGCACGAGCAGCAGAAGCTTTAATGCCTTTGCCTTGAAACTTTTCATTTTCAGCTTTGTAGGTTTCAAAAGCTTCGAGTAATTTATCGTGATGAGACATATTTTCCTTTTTTGGTTTGTATTTATTTAAATAAATGGGTTCATTAAATCTCTTCAGCTGGTGCCACATCAGCCTTAGTACGCTTTCCTGGCAATACCGGTGCATCAAAGTTCAAGAGCACTTTGCCATCCGCATCAATATCAACATCCACATGACCGCCTTGGGCTAGCTTACCAAATAAAAGCTCGTCAGCCAGCGCTTTGCGCACAGTGTCCTGAATGATGCGCTGCATTGGACGAGCACCCATTAAAGGATCAAAGCCATGCTTAGCAAGGTGTGCACGCAAGGCAGCGCTAAAAGTAGCATCCACTTTCTTCTCATGTAATTGCTCTTCAAGCTGCATCAAGAACTTATCAACCACGCGCATGATGATGGACTCATCGAGCGCCTTGAAGGAGACGATGGCATCCAAACGATTACGGAACTCTGGCGTAAAGAACTTCTTGATATCGGCCATCTCATCACCAGACTCGCGGGCATTGGTAAAGCCGATGGTAGATTTCTGCATCGCTTCTGCACCAGCATTGGTAGTCATGATGATGATCACGTTACGGAAGTCAGTCTTGCGACCATTGTTATCCGTCAGGGTTCCATGATCCATTACCTGCAAGAGAATATTGAAGATATCTGGATGCGCCTTCTCAATCTCATCAAGCAAGAGTACGCAATGTGGTTTCTTGTTGACAGCCTCAGTTAGTAAGCCGCCTTGATCGAAGCCAACATAACCTGGAGGCGCGCCAATTAAACGACTAACTGCATGGCGCTCCATGTACTCAGACATATCAAAACGCAACAACTCAATACCAAGGATGTAAGCGAGTTGTTTAGCCACCTCAGTCTTACCAACACCAGTTGGGCCGGAGAACAAGAAAGAACCGATCGGACGGTCAATCTTGCCAAGACCGGCGCGCGTCATCTTAATGGCACTAGCCAAGGCCTCAATTGCAGGATCTTGACCAAACACTACGCTCTTAATATCGCGATCCAAAGTCTGCAACTTGCTGCGATCATCGACGGTGACAGACTGTGGCGGTATACGCGCAATCTTGGCCACGATCTCTTCGATCTCTGGACGACCAATGGTTTTCTTCTGCTTAGACTTAGGCAGGATGCGTTGTGCAGCACCAGCCTCATCGATCACGTCAATCGCCTTATCAGGCAGGTGACGGTCATTAATGTAGCGAGCTGAGAGTTCTGCAGCTGCAACCAAAGCGCCAGCAGCATACTTCACGCTGTGATGCTCTTCGAAACGGGACTTCAAGCCACGCAGAATTTGTACTGTTTGATCCACTGTTGGCTCTACTACATCAACCTTTTGGAAACGACGAGATAGGGCGGCATCTTTTTCAAAAATGCCGCGGTACTCTGTAAAGGTTGTTGCGCCGATACATTTGAGCTGACCATTGGACAACGCAGGCTTTAATAAATTACTAGCATCAAGAGTTCCGCCTGATGCTGCACCAGCGCCAATCAATGTGTGAATCTCATCGATAAATAAAACACCATGGGCATGATCTTTAAGGGACTTGAGAACACTCTTCAAGCGCTGCTCAAAATCACCGCGATATTTAGTGCCCGCCAAGAGCGCACCCATATCTAATGAGTAAACCGTAGCATTGGCCAAAATATCAGGAACATCGCCTTTAACAATTCTCCAGGCTAAGCCCTCAGCAATCGCTGTTTTACCTACGCCAGCCTCACCAACCAACAATGGGTTGTTCTTACGACGGCGACACAAGACTTGAATAACACGCTCAACCTCGCTCTCGCGCCCAATCAATGGGTCAATCTTGCCTTGACGGGCCATCACATTAAGGTTCTGCGTGTACTGCTCAAGAGGACTCTCTTTACCAGAAGAACCAGCTTCCTCAGTCTCTTGAGTAGGCTCAGCAGGCTTCACATTCTCAGACTGATCTTTGCGAACGCCATGACTGATGAAGTTCACCACATCTAGTCGTGTAACGCCTTGCTGTTGCAAGAAATAGACTGCGTGTGAATCTTTTTCGCCAAAGATAGCAACTAAAACATTTGCGCCCGTCACTTCTTTCTTGCCATTCGATGTAGATTGCACATGCATGATGGCGCGCTGAATAACACGCTGAAAACCTAATGTCGGTTGTGTATCGACTTCGTCGTTACCCGGCACTACCGGCGTGTTGTCATTAATAAAATTTTTGAGCTGCGCGCGCAGCTCTGCAATATTGACTGCGCAGGCTTTTAAAACCTCGACAGCAGTAGCGTTATCAAGCAAGGCCGCAAGCAAATGCTCGACCGTAATGAACTCATGTCGCGATGCCCTTGCGTCAACAAACGCCATGTGCAAACTTACTTCTAATTCTTGGGCAATCATGCTTCCTCCATAGTGCACTGTAGTGGATGACCCGCTTCACGGGAGAGTTCTATAACTTGATGCACTTTTGTGGCAGCAACATCGCGAGTAAAAATTCCGCAAACGCCCTTACCTACCAAATGCACTTGCAACATGATGCGTGTAGCTGTTTCATGATCTTTATTAAAATACTCCTGAATCACCATCACCACAAATTCCATTGGTGTGTAATCGTCATTCAATAGTAAAACTTTATACATCGAAGGCGCCTTAACTTGCTCGACCTGCTTTTCGAGAAGAATGGTGTCTTCAATATATGGATTACCGGGGTTGCCAGTAGTGGGATTTTTTGGTGCGCGACTCATGAGAAACATTCTAAACACAGATATCGAAACTTTAATTTCATAGGGTCTTGTTGCGAAAACCACGCAAAAACCCCTCTTAAACCCATATTGGGGCATTTTTCGATAAAAAAAGGGGTATTTACTAGGGGGTAGGGGCATATAACTCCTTGACACCCCTCCAAAAAGGGCAAACAATCAGGGGGTAGGCTTCAAGAGAGGTTCTATTTAGGCGTGTTGTGGATTGAGACTGATTAAAAAGTATTTACCCTCATCACGGTTGTTTTAAGTTTATGTAATGGAGTTCGCATGGCGACCGGAATTGTTAAGTGGTTCAATGATGCAAAAGGTTTTGGCTTTATCAAACCTGATGATGGTGAAGAAGAGTTGTTCGCGCATTTCAGCGCAATTACTATGCCTGGGTTCAAAACCCTTAAGGAAAACCAAAAGGTAACGTTTGACATTACCCAAGGTCCTAAAGGCAAGCAAGCTACCAATATCCAAGCGGCTTAATAGTCCTTAGATCATTATTAAAAACCCAGGATTCGTTCCTGGGTTTTTTTTCGTCTGCAATTTGCCTCACTTAAAATGCACAACATGCTTATTTCAAAAAACAATTTCATCAAACTATTCGCACCCCTCTTTCTCTTTGGCTCCAGCCTTTCGCTAGCCCAAGTCAATACTGGCCTGCCCACCATTGAACTCAAAGCGGGCATCTACCGTATTCAGGCTGAGCTAGCGGATACACCCAAAGCAAGAGAGGTTGGCCTCATGAACCGCACTAGCATGCCAACCAATTCTGGAATGTTGTTTGTATTCGAGCAAAAGGCAGGTCATTGTTTCTGGATGAACAACACCAAGATCCCACTATCGATTGCATTCATTGCAGATGATGGCAAGATTGTGAACATCGAAGAGATGCAGGCAGAAACAACCAATAACCACTGCCCTAAAGCAGCTGTGCGTTACGCATTAGAAATGAATAGACAGTGGTTCTCAGAAAGGGTGATCGTGCCTGGCACTGTAGTCACCGGTCTACCGAAGAGATAAGAAAAGTTAAAGGCAATAAAAAACGCAGACCTCGGTCTGCGTTTTGCTTTGTAGGAATGCCTATTTATTCAAAGTGGCAAACATAGTGCACAGGCTGCTCAGCACGAATAATGAAATAACCGCCCTTTTCCACTTCCCAGCTTTGACCTGCTTTGAATTCTTGCTCAGGAGCACCATTGATACTGACATAAGCAGTGCCATCAACCACTTCCATAACTTCTCTGGTGCTTAAGTCAAAGCGCAAAGTGCTTGGCAATACAACGCCAACTGACTTACGCACGCCATTTGGCAATGTCACGGTATGAGAAACACATTTGCCATCGAAAAATACATTGGCTTTTTTATCTACGGAAACTTGATCAAATTGCATGCTGACTCTTTCTATTCTGCTTGGTTCTAATCGTTTATTTGAAATTTCTTTTCGTTATTTCTTAGCGCGCTTACGCTTTGCTGTTTCAGCAATACGCATACGCAATGCGTTGAGCTTAATGAAGCCACCAGCATCTGCCTGGTTATAAGCGCCGCCATCATCATCAAAGGTCGCAATGTTCTGATCAAACAAAGTATTAGCTGAATCACGTGAAATCACTGATACAGAACCCTTGTAGAGCTTCAAACGGACAACGCCATTGACAGCTTGTTGAGTGTGATCAATCAATGTTTGCAAAGCTAAGCGCTCTGGCGCCCACCACAAGCCGTTGTAGATCAAGCTTGCATAGCGTGGCATCAAATCATCTTTCAAGTGGGCTACTTCGCGATCCAGAGTAATGCTTTCGATACCGCGGTGAGCCTTGAGCAGGATGGTGCCGCCAGGGGTTTCATAGCAACCACGGCTCTTCATGCCAACAAAACGGTTCTCTACCAAATCCAAACGACCGATGCCGTGCATACCACCAATACGGTTTAATTCAGCAAGCAACTCATGTGGCTTATAAGCTTTGCCATTAATTGCTACAGGATCACCCGCTTTAAATTCAATTTCGATAATTTCTGGAGCATCTGGAGCCTTCTCAGGAGATACAGTCCAACGCCACATAGACTCTTCAGCCTCAGCATTTGGGTTTTCCAAATGACGGCCTTCATAGCTAATGTGCAATAAGTTGGCATCCATGGAATAAGGTGAGCCGCCTTGCTTATGCTTCATCTCAACTGGAATGCCATGCTTTTCTGCGTAGGCCATCAATTTCTCACGCGAGAGGAGATCCCATTCGCGCCAAGGAGCAATGACTTTGATTCCTGGCTCTAATGCGTAGTAACCCAACTCAAAACGCACCTGGTCATTACCTTTACCAGTGGCGCCATGAGATACAGCGTCAGCGCCAGTTAAGCGAGCGATTTCAATTTGACGCTTAGCAATTAAAGGGCGGGCAATAGATGTGCCTAACAAGTATTCGCCTTCGTAAATCGTATTTGCACGGAACATCGGAAACACGAAGTCGCGTACGAACTCTTCACGCAGGTCATCGATAAAAATGTTTTCTGGTTTGATACCAAACTGCAAAGCCTTAGCGCGTGCCGGCTCGAGCTCTTCGCCTTGACCCAGGTCAGCGGTAAAGGTCACGATCTCACAGCCATAGGTATCTTGAAGCCACTTCAAGATCACGCTTGTATCAAGACCACCGGAATAGGCTAAGACTGCTTTTTTAATATCTGACATGTTTTCTTATTCAATCAAAAATAAATTAAAACGAATTACAAAAATTTTTACTCAATTAATCCAAACGACCACACAGCAAATACTCCATCAAGGCCTTTTGGACATGTAAACGATTTTCCGCCTCTTCCCAAACAATGCTTTGCGGACCATCGATCACTCCAGCAGAAACTTCTTCACCACGATGAGCTGGCAAGCAGTGCATAAATAAAGCATCTGGTTTTGCCAAAGCCATTAATTCTTCATCCACCATCCAGTCTTGGAAGGCATTCATACGGGATGTATTTTCATCTTCATAGCCCATACTGGTCCAAACATCGGTGGTCACCAAGTCAGCGCCTTTACAGGCATCTTTAGGATCGGCGCAAATCGTCAAATGCTTTGCCGCATTTGACGTCAAACGCGCTGGATCTAATTGATAACCTTCTGGTGCGGAGAATCGCAACTGAAAGTCTAAGCATTCAGCAGCTTGTAGCCAGGTGTACGCCATATTGTTTGCATCACCTACCCAAGCCACGGTCTTGCCTTGAATTGGGCCACGCGCCTCAACATAAGTGAAGATGTCAGCCAAAACTTGGCAAGGATGGAATTCATTGGTCAGACCATTGATTACTGGAACGCGCGAATTCGACGCAAAGCGCTCAATAATTTCCTGACCAAAGGTACGGATCATGATGATGTCAGTCATCCTTGAAATGACCTGCGCAGCGTCCTCTACAGGCTCACCACGGCCTAACTGAGTATCGCGGGTGTTTAGGTATACGGCATGGCCACCAAGCTGGTGAATGCCTGCCTCAAACGACAGACGCGTACGAGTGGAATGCTTCTCAAAAATCATCGCCAAAGTTCGGTCATGCAGTGGATGCCAAGTTTCATAACTCTTGAACTTAGCCTTTAGCCATGCAGAACGCTTGAGCAAATAGTCATATTCCTCGCGGGCGAGGTCAGAAAACTGCAGGTAGTGCTTTACCTGACCGGGCACTTGCGGCTTTGCCAAGGATGTCATAGTTGAGCTTTCTACTAAAGTTTTGGCTTGCATTTTTTTCTTCAAACATTCGGCTGCACGAAAATGGACCCTAAAGTCATCTTACGGCCATCTCAGGCTGTTAAGCTAGAGGGCTTAGTAATACTATTTTCTTCAACCATCATTACGCGAACTTGAACCACAAAAAGCTTTTCATTCAAGGCATTACCACTTCTGGCAAACCATTTCGGCCCAGCGATTGGGCGGAGCGTCTGTGCGGGGTGATGGCTACTTTTCGCCCACCCGGTGACTCCGGGGACCCTCGCTTCACTTATTCGCCCTACGTCAGACCCGTACTGATTGCAAAAGTGAAATGCGTTGTTATTGATACCAGACTAGGGGACCTAGATCCCAGAGCGCTAGACTTTGTCATGAACTTTGCCAAAGACAACAGCCTACCAATCGAAGAGGCATGTGAGTTCAACCCAGCAGCCCCAACCCAGCCTTAAAAACAAAAACCCGCTCTGATGAGGAGCGGGCTTAGGTCGAAACTACTTCGACCAGCCTAAAACTAAAACTGTATTACGCTGCCATCGCCTTGATAGCTGCGGACAAACGTGACTTCTGACGAGCAGCAGTATTTTTGTGAGCAATCTTTTTGTCAGCAATCTTGTCGATTGTTGCTTGAGTCGCTGCGAATACTTTTGCAGCAGCTGCTTTATCACCAGTTTCAATCGCTTTACGAACTGCCTTGATGGAAGTGCGGAGCTTTGAACGCAAACTGGAGTTGTGTTCGTTTTGTTTTACTGCTTGGCGTGCACGCTTGCGCGCTTGTGCTGTATTGGCCATCTTTAAACCTTGCCTCTATAAATTGCAAAATGCGATTAGTTAAAAATCTTGCGGACTTGCCAGATTCATAAGCAAGCTCGCCAAAACCCAAGATTTTACCTTAAAGGGGCAAAAAAGCCCAGCCGACCGATAAATAGGTGAAAATCGGCTCATGAATCTGCTTTCTGCCGCCGCCAAGGTCAGCTCCCTGACCATGCTGTCCCGTATTACGGGCCTGCTCCGGGAGACTCTGATTGCCCGTAGTTTCGGGGCTTCGGAGTGGACAGATGCCTTTAATGTGGCTTTTAGGCTACCTAATTTGCTGCGCCGGTTATTTGCCGAAGGGGCCTTTTCCCAGGCTTTTGTGCCGATTTTGGGGGAAATCTCCAGCAATGGGGACCAAAAACAGGCCCAAATCCTCGTAAATGCGGTCGCCACCCTCTTATTTTGGGCTTTGCTGCTCACGGTATTCGTGGGCGTCATTGGCGCCCCAGTGCTCATTTTGGCCATTGCTACCGGATTTAAGGGTGGTCCGGCTTATGAGGCCAGCGTGGTCATGACTCGGATCATGTTTCCCTACATTGGCCTTATTTCCCTAGTTTCACTATCAGCAGGGATTCTCAATACATTCCAGCGTTTTGCAATTCCTGCCTTTACCCCAGTTTTACTGAATTTAGCCCTGATCGGTAGCGCCCTATTTTTGGCACCCCACTTAGAGCAACCCATTTATGCCCTAAGTATTGGTGTTTTACTGGGCGGTGTTTTGCAATTGGCTATTCAGGTGCCAGCGCTCTCTCGTCTCGGCCTTTTGCCTCGCATTGGTTTATTGCCAGGAGCAATTAAAGCAGCCGCCTCCAATCCCGATGCAAGACGCGTACTCAAGTTGATGGGGCCCGCAGTATTTGCTGTATCGGTTGCGCAAATCTCTCTCATCATCAACACCAATATCGCTTCACGCTTGCAGGCTGGCAGCGTGTCATGGCTATCGTATGCGGACCGCTTAATGGAGTTTCCAACCGCACTACTAGGTGTTGCCCTTGGCACCGTTCTTTTGCCAAGCCTCAGCAAAGCGAATGCGAAAAAAGATTTAGTTCACGCCGGTGAATTACTCATCTGGGGTTTACAACTGACATTCTTGCTGGCTGCACCATGTGCGCTGGCGCTCTTTATTTTTGGAGAGCCTCTTGCAGCCGTGCTGTATCACTATGGAAAATTCAATGCACTGGATGTGTTGATGACCCAACGTGCACTAGCGGCTTACGGTGTAGGCCTCATTGGATTAATTCTCGTAAAAATTCTAGCGCCGGGCTTTTACTCTCGCCAAGATATCCGCACCCCAGTAAAAATTGGTTTACTTGTTTTGGTGGCAACCCAACTGGCTAACCTAGTTTTTGTCCCCTGGCTTGGTCATGCTGGCCTTGCCCTCTCTGTAGGAGCGGGTGCCTGCCTGAACGCCGCCCTCCTTTGGGTCGGCCTGCATCGCCGCGGAGCATTGCCTAGCTCAGCCTGGATCAAATACTTAGGACAGCTACTGTTTGCCCTCATCCCCTTCGCGGCAGTACTTTTTTACGCCGCAAGCGCACATAATTGGATCGCCTTACAAGCTGAACCATGGTTGCGAGTTGGATTATTGGCCGCCTGGTTAGCTGTTGCCGCAATTGTTTACTTTGCATCCCTAGGCTTAGTTGGAATTCGCTGGCAAAAATTCTTGCGTCATGCAAAATAGCTCTTATGCCAACACAACAACTCGACTACTTCACCTCCTTAGTTGCTGAAGACGAACACTTCCCTCTAACTGAAGCTGCGATCGCTGTCGCACAACATGCCTATCCGGATTTAGACGTCCAGGGAGTGCTAGATAAGCTTGATCAGTTGGGTAATAAATTAAAGTCGCGCGTAACGCCAGATACATCACCGGTTCAGCGCCTGCAAATTCTGAAGCATTTCTTTTATACAGAGTTGGGCTTTGGTCCTAACCAGAATGATTTTTATGCCCCAGAAAATTCATACTTGCACTACGTTCTAGAGAATCGCCGAGGCATACCCATCTCATTAGCAATTTTGATGATTGAATTAGGCAATCAAATTGGTTTAAAAATTCGCGGGGTTTCTTTTCCCAATCACTTCATGATGCGCATCTCTTTGCAACAAGGCGAAGTGATCATGGACCCCTTAACTGGAGAATCACTCTCCAAGACGCAGCTACAAGAAATGCTCGACCCTTATTTGGATGCCAAAGGCTATCGAGGTGAGCTCAGTCTGCCACTCAATATCTTCCTTCGCGCCTCAAGCTCACGGGAAATCCTGTCGCGCTTCCTAAGAAACCTCAAAATGATTTATTCAGAGCATGAGCGCTGGGAACGTCTTTTGGGGATTCAGGAACGCTTAGTGATTCTGCTGCCTGACTCCATTGAAGAGGTCAGAGACCGTGGCCTGATCTTTGCGCAGCTTGAGTATTTACGTCCTGCTCTAGAAGACATGCATCGCTACCTCAGCGAAATGCCAGAAGCTGAAGATGCCGGCGATATTCGTGAGCATATTGCCACGCTCGAAAGCCAAACTAAATTACATTAAAAACTAATTTAGTTTTTCTTACGCTGAAAAATTTTATAGAGCGCTGCTAGCACTACTGGTATCGCTGCTGCACCAATACCAATCAAGACGATCACATTGAGGTTTTGACGGATCACTGGAATATTGCCAAAGAAATAGCCTGCAATAACTAAACTGAACACCCAGAGCAGAGCACCAGTGACATTGAATAGCTGAAAGCGTGAGAAGTTCATTTCTGAAACGCCAGCAACAAACGGTGCAAAAGTTCTAATGATGGGCAAGAAGCGCGCAACAATGATGGTCTTGCCGCCATGCTTTTCATAGAAGGCATGGGTTTTTAATAATGCGCCCTGATCAATCCAGCGCGACTTACTACTAAAGACTCTCTTACCGATCCAGCGGCCAATGAAATAGTTCACCGTGTTACCTGAGATAGCTGCAACCAATAAACCGATACATAAAGTCCAAATATTGAAATGCTCAGTAGCGCAATAAGCGCCTGCAATAAACAAGAGTGAGTCACCAGGCAAAAACGGCGCAACAACTAAACCCGTTTCCGCAAAAACAATTGCAAACAAGAGGCCGTAAGCCCAAGGGCCGTATTGCTGAATCACTACATCGAGATGTTTATCAATATGCAGTAATAAATCGCCTAATTGCAAAAGGGTATCCATTCACTCGCTCTCTAATTTATGGGTTGTTGCGGATATTAACAGGCTCTTATAATCAGGTATGCCAACTGAACCCTACATTCAGCCTATGCATGCTCTAAATGAAGCCCCCATTCTTTGTATTGTTGGGCCTACTGGTGCAGGCAAAACCCATCTCGCCATGTCCTTGGCTGAGTATGCAAAATCCATTGGTTTAACAATTGAACTCATCAGCATGGATTCTGCGCTGGTTTATCGCGGTTTAGATATTGGTAGCGCCAAACCTACCAAGTCCGAACAAGTAGCGGTCATTCATCACCTGATTGACATCATCGACCCGACTGAAGTGTATTCAGCGGCTCGCTTTGCCAAGGATGCAAAACGTCTCTGTATTGAGATTCGTGAGCGCGGAAATATTCCAGTAGTTGTTGGTGGCACGATGTTGTATTGGCGCGCCTGGGCACATGGCCTATCCTCGCTGCCACCAGCTAATCCAGACATTCGCGCCCGCTTGGATGAGGAAGGCAAAAAGATTGGCTGGCCTGCTATGCATGACAAACTGGCCAAAGTAGACCCTGATACTGCGGCTCGCTTGAAGCCCAATGACTCTCAACGAGTACAGCGCGCACTAGAAGTTTTTGAAATTACCGGTAAACCCATGTCAGTGTTGCTGGCTGATTCGCCGAGTGAAGATGGCAGAGAAGGTTCCGCCATTCCATCGTGGATTGATTTAGTGTCACTTGAACCCAGCGATCGCAAACGCTTGCATCTCAACTTAGAAAAGCGCTTTGATGAAATGCTTGCAGCAGGATTCATGGATGAAGTGAAAGTATTGCGTGCTAACACCGGATTACATGCCGACTTACCAGCGATTCGCTCAGTCGGCTATCGCCAAGCTTGGGAATTTCTCAATGGGGAAATTGATGCCGAAGAAATGCGCTACAAAGCATTGGCAGCAACCAGACAGCTTGGCAAGCGTCAGCTCACATGGCTTCGTGCAATAGATGGAAGAAAAACGTTTGATCCCTTCAACCCCGAAGGGTTGAAGGATGCATTGGAATACTGCAAAAGCAACTTAAAAAAATAAGCTGGTAGCTACCGTCTTAGATAACGATAGTTTGTGGCGCATCTTTTGGACGCTCAACCACTTCACCTACTGTCCAGGCCTTAAGGCCTTGTGCTGTCAATGACTTAATCGCAGTGTCTGCTTGATCTGGCGAGACAATGACAACCATGCCAATACCACAGTTAAATACGCGCACCATTTCTGCATCAGCTACACCACCCTTCATTTGCAACCAACGGAAGAGTTCTGGCATTTGCCAACTGTCACGATGCAAAACAGCCTGAGTATTTTCTGGAAGTACGCGTGGCACGTTATCCACTAAACCACCACCAGTGATGTGTGCCATCCCTTTTACATTGATTTCAGCAATCAATTTGAGAAGTGGCTTCACATAAATTTCTGTTGGCGCCATAACCACATCACCCAATGGGCGACCACCTAAATCATCGCTTGGCTTTGCGCCAGCGCGTTCAATAATTTTGCGTACCAATGAGTAACCATTGGAGTGAGCACCACTAGATCCAATTGCTAATACAACGTCACCCGGAACAATCGTCGCACCAGTAATGATTTTGGATTTCTCAACTGCGCCCACTGCAAATCCAGCGAGGTCATATTCACCAGGTGGATACATGCCAGGCATTTCTGCAGTCTCGCCACCAATCAATGCGCAACCAGATAGTTCGCAGCCTTTGGCAATACCACCCACAACCGTTGCTGCAGTATCAACAGTCAACTTGCCGCAAGCAAAGTAATCCAAGAAAAAGAGGGGTTCAGCGCCTTGGACCAGAATGTCGTTCACGCTCATGGCTACCAAGTCTTGACCAATGGTTTCATGACGATTCCACTCAAAAGCCAACCTGAGCTTAGTTCCTACGCCATCCGTACCAGACACCAATACCGGCTCTTTATAGCGCTTAGGCACCTCAAAAAGGGCTCCAAAGCCGCCAATTCCTGCCAAAACGCCCTCGCGCATGGTCTTTTTGGCAAGCGGCTTAATGCGATCAACTAAGGCGTCTCCGGCGTCAATATCGACACCAGCGTCACGGTAGGAAAGGCCATTTGAGGAGGAATTAGTAGATGAAGTCATATTGGAGCCGGAATATTAGTAAAAAATGCTACTTCGTCAGTAGAATCATTGAATTCTAGAGGATTGAAGCAAGATGGCCGAAATTTTTACCCCTTTTCTCACCGCATTCATTCTGGCGTATGCCCTACGCCCTTTTTGCCTGTGGCTTGAGCAGCATCGTTTGCCTCGAGCGCTAGCCGCTTTAGTCAGCATGTTGATAGGGCTATGCCTCGTTTTCTTCATCCTGAGCCTGCTTGTAAGCCTCCTCAAGTATGAAATTCCCCTAATTAAGGCCCAATTGCCTGATTGGATTGCCAATACTCAAGCCTGGCTTGGTCCAAAACTCAGTGAACTGCACATCAACCTCGACTGGGGAACCCTTAAGGCCAGCGCTACCCAAAAAATTACCGAGCACATTAATGACAATGCGGACAGCTTAATGACCTCCACTATCAACACTGTGTTGATGTCGGGTAGCTCAGTCATTGCAGGCTTTGTAAATGCAGTGCTCATCATTTTTGTGATGTTTTATTTGTTAATGGACTGGAATCATTTTTTTGGACTTATAAAAGGTCTCGTTCCTGTTCGTGCGCAAGAAACTGTGCATCACCTCGCCATGCATACCGATGGATTACTTTCGCAATACTTGCGCGGTATGTTGATTGTTATTTCTATCATGGCAATTTATTACAGTGCAGGCTTGAGTTTCATTGGCGTCAAAGGTGCGGCAGCGCTTGGCGTATTTACCGCACTCATGATTGTGATCCCGTATATCGGTATCACCATAGGTCTTACGCTCGCAGTGTTATCAGCGCTTCTCCAATTTGGTCCAGGCACTGAAATTGTTGGAGTGCTAATTTTGTTTGGCATTGGGCAATTCTTAGAAGGCTTCTTCCTAACGCCCCGCTTGGTTGGCGAGCGCATTGGCTTGCATCCAGTAGCAGTCTTGTTTGCCTTGCTTTTATTCGGCAAATTATTTGGCTTCTTTGGCGTCCTACTGGCATTGCCTATCAGCGCTGTCAGCCTAGTACTAGTTAAGTACCTCTGGTCTATCTATACGCAAAGCGCTTGGTATCAAAAATAAATTTGGCAGTAATGAATACACCTCCGCTTCCAAAACAATTTGCGTTAGATATTAGCCACTCACCCAAAGCGAGCCTAGAAAACTATCTCCCAGGAAAAGATCTCGCACTGATATCTGCTTTACAAAATATCGAAGGATCATGGAAGAGTTCTGCAAACGAAGGCTCCGATAACCCATTAAATCAGCGCTGGATTTATTGGTGGGGACCGGAAGGATCTGGACGCACACATTTACTAAATGCCATTGGTAATGCAGCAGAGCATGCAAACTTAGAACACATTGCCCTGACAGCATCAGAACCCGCATCCTGGGTTCGATTAGAAGAAAACATTAGCGCGCTTGCGCAAACTAGCACTCCATCAGTCATTACCGTGGATGATGTAGACCAATTGGATGATCGCCTGGTGGGGTCCTTATTTCGGATTCTGAATACTGTGCAAGCTAGCAAGGCAATCCATATTTTTATGGCTGGCGCAGCTGCCCCAGCAAATTTGAAGCTTCGTGAAGACTTGCGAACCAGGCTGGGCTGGGGTTTGGTGTTTCAAACCCAGCTTTTGGATGATGATGAGAAAATACAGGCATTAGGCGAAGCAGCCAAAGCCCGTGGGCTAGTTTTGTCGCCCGATGTGTTGCCTTGGTTATTAAGCCGCTTCTATCGAGATATGCCGAGCTTAATGGCCTTAATCGATGCTTTAGATGCTTACTCTTTAGAAACAAAACGTGCTGTAACCTTGCCACTTGTACGCGAGCTCTTGCAGCCCAAATAATTAATTAGATATTCATTCGTGACTCAGTTAGCCCTTTTTGATTTAGACCACACCCTGTTGCCCTGCGATAGCGATTATGAATGGGGCCAATTTTTGGCTCGCATTGGCGTTGTTGATAGCGAATACTACGCAAGGCAGAATGAACGTTTTTATCAAGACTACAAAGAAGGCAAGCTCGACATTCATGAATTTCTGCGCTTTGCTCTAAAGCCGCTTTCTGAGCACTCGCGCGCGCAACTCAAAGAATGGCATGACGCCTTCATGCAAGAAGTGATTAACGGACAACTCCGACAAGAAGCGCTAGATCTCGTTAAACGTCACCAAGATGCTGGTGATCTCTGCTGTGTAATTACAGCCACCAATAGTTTTGTAACGCGTCCAATCGTAGAAAGCTTTGGCATTGAACATCTGATTGCTACAGAGCCAGCGACCAAGGGCAATGAGCCTTTGGCTAACTACACCGGCGAAGTCAGCGGCATTCCTAATTTTCGGGAAGGCAAGATTCAGAACCTGCATGATTGGCTAGCTTCTCAAAAGCTGTCACTGGACACCCTGCCTTACAGTTATTTTTATTCTGACTCGATGAATGACCTACCCTTACTTGAAAAGGTCAGCCATCCTGTCGCCACCAATCCAGACGATCGCCTTCGCAACGAAGCCAAGCAGCGTAACTGGCCTATTCTTGAATTGTTTGCATGATCACTAAATTTATCAAACGTATTTTGCGGCGTGACCCAATGGTCAAGCACACACACGCAAGCAATACTGGAGCGCCAAAACGCATCCCTAAAAAATCACATCGCATTGACCCTCACTTACTTTCTAAGAATGCAGTCAAGGTAACTCATACTTTGCAGCAAGCAGGTTACGAGGCATTTATTGTTGGCGGTGCTGTACGCGATCTTGCTCTTGGAATTAGCCCTAAAGATTTTGACGTTGCTACTAATGCGACACCAGACCAAGTACAAAGACTATTTCGCAAAGCTCGTCTTATTGGGCGTCGCTTTCAGATTGTACATGTGACTTTTTTTGGCAAAGGTCACCCTGAAATCATTGAAGTATCGACCTTCAGAGCCTTACTGGATAACGCCGGAGACCATGTCGCAGAGAGCGGTCGCATTCTGCGCGATAACGTCTGGGGATCGCAGGGCGAAGATGCGGCAAGACGAGATTTCACAATTAATGCCATGTATTACGACCCATCCTCCGAGACCGTGCTCGACTATCACGGCGGTATGGCGGATATGCAAAAGAAAACTTTGCGCATGATTGGTGACCCAGCAAAACGTTATCGCGAAGATCCCGTACGCATGCTCAGAGCAGTCCGATTTGCTGCCAAGACTGGTTTTGAATTGGATAGCGCTACACGCGCACCAATTGCAAAACTCGGCAAATTACTAAACGATGTTCCTTCGGCCAGACTGTTTGATGAAATTCTTAAGCTTTTGATGTCGGGCTACTCTTGGCGAGCAATTCAAGGTTTAAAAGAAGCAGGGCTGCATCATGGACTGCTGCCGTTGCTCGATCACATTCTGGATGATGGTGAGGATTCCAAAGGTGCCAATGATTTTGTAAAGCTTGCATTGGCGAATACGGATGAACGCATTCAATCAGGAAAAAGTGTTTCAGCTGGCTTTTTATTCGCCACATTGCTTTGGCCTGATCTATTGAAGAACTGGAAAACCAACTCCAGCAAAGGCATGGCCAATATCCCTGCTCTTCATGATGCTATGGATGATACGATCACCACCCAAAGTAGTGGCATGACCATTCAAAGACGCTTTGAAAGCGATATGCGTGAGATTTGGTCAATGCAGCCGCGCTTTGAGAGACGCGTAGGCCGCTATCCCTTCCGCCTCATCGAATCCCCACGTTTTCGTGCGGGTTATGACTTTATGCTGCTTCGCTGCGCTACCGGGGAGCTAAATCCAGCAATTGGTCAATGGTGGACAGACTTCATTGCGGCAGACCCAGCCGGGCAAGAAGAGCTCATGGCTAGCGCTAAAAATGAATCCGGAAATACTGCCAGCCCAGCCAAAAGACGACGTCGTAGAAAGCCAAAATCTGCCATCCCTCCAGAGGGTGCAGGGAGCTAAGCAGACTTAGAGAAATTTCAGTAAAGTAGTTCCATCTCTAGTTTGGAACTCTATGGCACGGGCATATATCGGATTTGGCGGCAATATTGGCGACACGCGTCAGCTCATTACTGATGCCATTGTTTGCTTAGCATTACGTTCTGAACTCCAAATTCTGGCAAAAAGCTGCTTTTATCAAAGCGCGCCCGTTGAAGCCACTGGTGGCGATTACATCAACGCCGTTATTGAAGTAGAAACCGAACTATCTCCTTACGGCCTGTTGCATGTTTGCCAAACGATTGAACAAGAGTTCGGTCGTGAGCGCCCTTATGCAAATGCTCCACGCACCCTTGATCTCGATATCCTCTCATTTGAAGGGGTGACTCAAAATGAGACGGAGCTCATGCTTCCTCATCCCAAAATCATTGAGCGCTCATTTGTACTCCTGCCTCTCCTGGAAATAGCCCCCGAAATCTTCTTGCCGCAATGGGGTGAGCTCAAAGCCTATTTACCGAACGTTGCCCACCAAAGAATTGAAAAACTCCCCTGCAGGAACTGCAATTGCGGGGAAAAAGACGTTTATAGCCAATCGGCACATTAATTCATTAAACTCTCGCCATGGGTTACTTACAAGGCGATAAGCCAATCACAATTACCAAGCTCCTCGCAATGCATGCTGAGGGTGAAAAAATTTCTATGCTCACAGCATATGATTCAACTATGTCCGCACTGCTGAATCGCTGCGGAGTTGAAACAATTTTGGTTGGTGACTCTCTTGGTAATGTGATTCAAGGACATTCCAGTACAACGCCGGTGACAGTAGAGCAAGTCGCTTATCACACCGAGTGTGTGGCCCGCGCCAATACACATGCTTTTTTGATTGCTGATCTTCCTTTCGCAAGCTATGGAGATCCAGTTCAAGCATTGGAGTCATCTGCTCAACTGATGCGAGCTGGTGCAGACATGGTCAAACTTGAGGGTGGTGGCGATTGGCAAGTAGATGTCATTCGTCACTTGGTAGAGCGCAGTGTTCCCGTATGCGCACACTTGGGCCTACTGCCGCAATCCGTTCACGTCCTAGGTGGTTACAAGGTACAAGGCAAATCTAAAGATGCTGCCAGCGTTATGCTCGAACAAGCACTTGCTTGTCAGGAAGCTGGTGCGCAAATGGTTGTGCTCGAAGCCATCCCCTCATCACTAGGCGAAAGAATTACTGCCGAACTGCATATTCCAACGATTGGTATTGGTGCTGGACCAGATTGCTCTGGTCAGGTATTAGTGCTTCAGGATATGTTGGGCATTAGCCCAGGCAAGCCGCCAAAGTTTGTCAAAAACTTTATAGATGGTCACCACTCTGTAGAGGCGGCCATTAAGGCTTACGTACGAGAAGTGAAGTCTGGGAAATTCCCAGGACCAGAGCACGGCTTTGCTGGCTAATTGCCAGCTAGCCGACTCAACAATTTCTAACTAAAGAAACTCTTCACACCATCAAACCAGCCCTTTTGCTGAGGGCTATGTTTGTCGCCACCAGATTTGAGGCTGTCATCAAACTTCTGCAGCAATTTCTTCTGCTCATCGGTCAGCTTGACTGGAGTCTCCACCAAGACGTGAACGAAAAGATCGCCTACCAAGGTTGAGCGTAAGGCTTTAATACCTTTATTGCGCAAACGGAAAGTCTTACCAGTCTGCGTACCTTCTGGAATCGGAAACTCAACGCGGCCAGAGAGTGTTGGCACTTCAATTTCACCACCGATCGTTGCAGTGGCAAAAGAGATTGGCATTTGCACATGCAAATCGCTACCATCACGTTCAAATACTTTATGCGGCTTTACGCGAACCTCAACATAGAGATCGCCAGATGGTCCACCATTGATGCCGGGTTCGCCGTTACCAACAGAACGCACGCGCATGCCATCATCGATACCTGCTGGTATTTTGATTTCGAGTGTTTTTTGTTCTTTATGTTTTCCAGTGCCGTGACAAGTTTTGCAGGGCTTTGGAATGTACTCACCAGTGCCGCGGCACTTAGGGCAAGTTTGCTGCATGGAGAAAAAGCCTTGTTGCACACGTACCTGACCATGACCATTACAAGTGGTACAGGTCTCAGCTTTGGATCCCGGTTCTGCACCTGTGCCATGGCAGGGCTTGCAATTACTCCAACTTGGCACGCGAATTTGGGTTGTATATCCCTCAGCAGCTTGCTCCAGCGTAATGTCCATGTTGTAGCGCAAGTCTGCGCCTTTATAGACCTGTGGGCCGGATTGGCGACCGCCGCCTTGACCAAAAATATCACCAAAGATGTCGCCGAATGCATCGGCAAATCCACCGCCACCGAAACCGCCACCGCCAAATCCGCCACCCATCGAAGGATCTACGCCAGCATGACCGTACTGATCGTAGGCAGCTCGCTTATTAGGGTCAGTTAAGGTTTCGTAGGCTTCCTTAACTTCTTTAAATTGAGCTTCAGCCGTTTTGCTATCTGGATTGCGATCTGGATGATGTTTCATCGCCATCTTGCGATAAGCCTTTTTTAGCTCTTCGTCGCTGGCGCCTTTTGATACACCCAGCACTTCATAAAAATCGCGTTTACTTTTAGGCACGGCCTATTCCTCTCAACAACCTGAATGACACAAGTCGGCACGAGGCCGACTTGTTATTTAAGTACATCAAAACTACGTCAATGAATGTCTGATTTCAGAATTACTTCTTGTCATCAACCTCTTTGAAATCAGCGTCAACAACGTCTGCATCAGGGGCTTGGCCAGGAGCTGCGCCGCCTGGAGCCGCACCAGCAGCAGCGCCACCAGCTTTAGCTTGCTCAGCAGCCATGACTTTTTCGCCCAGCTTCTGACTTGCCTTACCCAATGCTTCTGTTTTTGCTTCAATCGCTTCTTTGTCGCTACCTTTAATAGCTTCATCCAAGTCCTTGAGGGCCGCTTCAATCGCTTCTTTTTCAGAGGCTTCTAAGCTAGCACCATGCTCTTCCAAAGCCTTCTTGGTTGAGTGAGCCAAAGCATCAGCAGTATTGCGGGCAGTAACCAGCTCTAATGCTTTCTTATCTTCAGCAGCATTCGCCTCAGCGTCTTTAACCATGCGTTGAATTTCTTCTTCGGTCAGGCCAGAGTTTGCCTTGATGGTGATCTTGTTTTCTTTACCAGTCGTTTTATCTTTTGCAGTTACGTGCAAAATACCGTTGGCATCGATGTCAAAGGTCACTTCAATTTGTGGCATACCGCGCTGAGCAGGAGCAATACCCTCGAGGTTAAATTCACCAAGCAATTTGTTAGCCGCAGCCATCTCGCGCTCACCTTGGAAGCACTTAATAGTTACAGCAGGCTGGTTGTCTTCCGCAGTGGAGTAAACCTGTGAATGCTTAGTAGGAATCGTTGTGTTCTTAGGAATCATCTTGGTCATTACGCCGCCAAGAGTTTCGATACCCAATGACAATGGGGTAACGTCCAAGAGCAATACGTCTTTACGGTCGCCAGACAATACAGAACCTTGAATCGCAGCACCAACAGCAACAGCTTCATCTGGGTTAACGTCTTTACGTGGCTCTTTGCCAAAGATTTCTTTTACTTTGTCCTGAACCGCAGGCATACGTGTTTGACCACCGACCAAAATGACGTCGTCGATATCTGCTACGTTTACGCCAGCATCTTTAATGGCAGTTAAGCAAGGACCAGCAGTACGCTTGATCAACTCTTCCACCAAAGACTCCAGCTTGGCACGAGTCAACTTCAAGTTCAAATGCTTAGGACCGCTAGCGTCAGCTGTCACGTATGGCAAATTGATCTCTGTTTGTTGAGCGGATGACAATTCAATCTTGGCTTTTTCAGCAGCATCTTTTAAGCGCTGCAATGCCAATACGTCTTTGCTCAAATCAACGCCTTGTTCTTTCTTGAACTCAGCAATGATCCAGTCAATGATGCGTTGGTCAAAGTCTTCACCACCTAAGAAGGTGTCGCCGTTAGTTGAAAGCACTTCAAACTGCTTCTCACCATCAACGTTAGCAATCTCAATGATAGAAACGTCGAATGTACCGCCACCCAAGTCATACACAGCGATCTTGCGATCTACTTTGTCTTGCTTGTCCAAGCCAAATGCCAAAGCGGCTGCAGTTGGTTCGTTAATGATGCGCTTTACATCCAAGCCAGCAATACGGCCAGCATCTTTAGTTGCTTGACGTTGGCTGTCATTGAAGTATGCAGGAACAGTAATAACCGCTTCTGTCACTTCTTCACCGAGATAGTCTTCGGCAGTTTTTTTCATCTTACGCAAAATTTCAGCGGACACTTGCTGTGGCGCCATTTTCTTGTCGCGTGCTGATACCCAAGCGTCGCCATTGTCTGCTTGAACAATTTCGTACGGCATGAGGCTAATATCTTTTTGCACTTCAGGATCTGTAAATTTACGACCCATCAAACGCTTCACTGCATAGATAGTGTTTTTAGGATTCGTCACTGATTGACGTTTTGCTGGCGCACCAACCAATACTTCGCCATCTTCAACGTAAGCGATGATTGATGGAGTTGTACGACCGCCCTCGGCGTTCTCGACAACTTTAGGTGCATTGTTTTCAACGACTGAAACACATGAATTCGTGGTTCCTAAGTCAATACCGATAATCTTTCCCATAATTGCTCCAAAAAATTAAATTATTTGTTGTACTAATGAATATTTCGATACCCAGTAAATGGGGTCTAAAAAAGGGATTTCAAGGGGCTAAATAGCAAAAAAGGCAGAAATCTGCCTTTTTTATGCCTTTTTTGGGGTTTTACCCCGATTTTCTCTTTATTTAGGGGCGCTAACCGTCACCAAAGCAGGTCTGAGGACCCGATCTGCCACGGTATAGCCACGCTGCAGCACTGAAACCACGGTATTGGGTTCTTGCTCTGATGGCACCGAAGCAATCGCCTGGTGATGATGGGGGTCAAATTTATCCCCAACCGCAGGGTTAATTTCCGTCATACGGCCCTTCTCAAATGCGGAGAGCAATTGCTTGAGGGTGATTTCTAAGCCCTCTTTAAATGCTTTGGCATCCACCGCATCAGTACTCAATGCTGCATAGAGACTATCTGTCACTGGCACCAAATGCTCGGCAAAACTTTCAATCGCAAATTTATGCGCTTTAGCAATATCTTCAACAGCGCGGCGGCGAATGTTTTCACCCTCAGCTTTTGCGCGTAAAAAATTATCTTGTAACTCGCCAATCTTTTGATTGAGCTCAGCAATTTCTTGTTCTGGCGTTTTTACAGCTGGCGTTTCTGCTGCAGCTTCAGTGGCCGGATCTGCCGCAAGATTCTCTTGCTCTGGGGATGGGTTTTGATTTTCTTGTGTCATAGACGCTATTTTACTTTTCTCTAAAGATGGCTATTACTTTGTAATGTGGGGTCAATCAATTCAATTTCAAGTCTTTGCTTTTTCAGCCAACTCAGCTCTTTCAGCGCGCTGAGCTAATTCAGCCTCAGACTCCGTCCCCAAAGACCAACCCTGTAAATGATGATGAGCAATATCGCTCAAAGCCTCAATCCACTTAGGGTTGCTGTTCAAGCAGGGAATATAGCGATAGTCTTTGCCGCCATGTTCCAAGAAGATTTCGCGAGCTTCCATAGCAATTTCTTCCAGTGTTTCTAAGCAGTCAGCCGGAAATCCTGGGCAAAAAATATCAATCCGTTGACAACCTTCTTTAGCCAGCTTTTCAATCGTTGGGGCCGTATAAGGCTTTAACCACTCGGCTTTACCAAAGCGTGACTGGAAGGTAACAAGATATTGACCCGGCTCCAAGCCAAGAGACTCGCCAAGCAAACGTCCTGTTTTTAAACACTCACAGTGGTAGGGGTCGCCTTTCATCAAATTGCGTTTTGGCAATCCATGAAACGACATCACAAAGCGGTCGCCCTTAGCAAAGTCAGGTCGCCCATCTTTATCCCAGCTACTTAAAACTTGATCACGTAGTGCCGCAATATAAGCAGGGTTATCGTGATAGTGCTTTACCAAGCGCAATTCAGGCTGATCACGCCAAGTACTCAAAACACGAAAAACTTCATCAAAGCTGGATGCTGTAGTGGTGGCAGAGTACTGAGGATACAAAGGTAGCACCAATAAGCGCTCCATGCCCTGCGCCTTCAGGCCCTCGAGGGCAGACTGGGTGGAGGGTTGTCCATAACGCATCGCCAAATCCACCAACACTGTATGGCCCTCATTCGCAAATTTATCACCAAGCTCTTTCGCCTGAAGACGTGAGTAGTGCATTAAAGGAGAGCCTAATTTTGGCAACCAGATAGAGGCATATTTTTTTGCAGAGGCACTACTGCGAATTGGCAAAATGATGCCATTCAAAATGCACCACCAAATAATGCGTGGAATTTCTACGACTCGCGGATCAGAAAGAAATTCTTTTAAATAAGCACGTACTGCTTTTGATGTTGGCGCTGAGGGCGTGCCCAAGTTCAGTACTAAGACTGCTGTTTTGGAGGCACGTAGATGTGGGTTCGGATTCAAGATAGTTTGTCTCTAGTTGTTAAATGTGTGTAGATTGATGATCAGGAGCTCAGTGCTCCGGACAATAATTTTGAAGTGATGTCGACAATTGGAATCACTCTGTCATAGGCCATACGTGTCGGTCCAATGACGCCAAGCGTGCCTACTATCTGCCCATCAACGCTATATGGGGCACTGATCACAGCCAGATCCTCATAAGGCAATAAGTCACTCTCGCCGCCAATAAAAATTTGAATGCCATCAGCATGACTCGATACATCAAGCAATTGCATTAGGACTGATTTTTGCTCCAACATGTCAAACATTTTGCGCAACTTATCCAAGTTAGAACTTAAATCGCCAACATTCAGCAAGCGACGTTCACCAGATAAAACCATGTCGCCACGACTCATGTCGTAATCGGCAACACCGCTTTGCAAAGCCAAAGCCATCAACCCAGAAATATCTGTACGTAAATTGTCTAAGTCGGATTTCAGATGGAGGCGCACTTGATCAAAACTTTTACCCGCAAAATGGGTGTTGATAAAGTTGCCTGCCTCAATGAGTTGACTTGGCGTGTAATCTTGAGTCGTCGGCAAGATGCGGTTTTGCACATCTCCTTCTGGCGTCACCATAATTAATAAGATCTTGCCTTCACCTAAGCGCAAAAACTCAATGTGCTTAAAAACCTGGGCACGCTTCGGCGTCATCACCACCCCAGCGAAATGAGTCAAGTTCGACAAAATCTGAGCAGCAGAGGTCAAAACGCGTTGCGGGGAGTCCGGCAAAAGGCCTTTTTCCACCTCTCGGGCTGCCATCTCCTCTAAAGGACGGACTGTCACCATGGTGTCAACGAACAAGCGATAACCTCGTGGCGTAGGGATTCGGCCAGCAGAAGTATGGGGACTAGTCACTAAGCCCATATCCTCCAAATCCGCCATGACATTGCGGATGGTGGCTGCCGACAGGTCTAAACCCGAGTATCTAGACAGAGTGCGGGAGCCTATAGGCTGACCCTCCTCGATATAGCGCTCGATGAGGGTTTTAAGTAGGGCGCGGGAACGTTCATCCATGGTGGAAGGGATTTTATGCCTATGGTTTAATCGTTATATGTTAAGCCCATCCCCAAATTCCACCAAGAAGGCATTTAGCCGGGTTGCGCTTGTCGGCAAATTCCATGCTGACGGCATCGATGAGCACCTAAAGGACCTAGCTAAGCTGGTCAAGAGCCTCGGTTGCGAGGTGTTTTTAGAGGCGGCCACAGCCCAACACTTGGGTTTAAAAGAATTCCCCACCAAGACCGCAGAAGACTTTGCCGGCGCAATTGATTTGGTCGTAGTCCTTGGGGGCGACGGCACGATGCTAGGAATTGGTCGTCAACTGGCAGGAAGCAATGTGCCGCTGGTTGGGATCAATATGGGACGTCTGGGCTATATGACCGATATTCCCATTCAGTCGGTAAAAGACATCCTTCCAAAAATTATTGCTGGTGAATACGAAGCGGATACCCGTACATTGCTTGATGCCGTTGTTTTACGTAAGGGCAAAGAAATTAATCGCGCATTAGCGCTAAACGATGTGGTCGTAAATCGTTCAGGAATTTCTGGGATGGTGGAATTAGCGGTTCACGTTAATGGTTCATTCATGTACAACCAACGATCTGACGGTTTGATCGTGTCGA
Source organism: Polynucleobacter sp. 86C-FISCH (assembly GCF_018882415.1). GTDB lineage: Bacteria > Pseudomonadota > Gammaproteobacteria > Burkholderiales > Burkholderiaceae > Polynucleobacter. The sequence continues at coordinate 636,109 of NZ_JACVOL010000001.1, forward strand.
CCCCAACTGGCTCAACGGCTTATGCCCTCTCAGCAGGCGGACCCATCTTGCATCCACGTGTTGCCGGCATCTTGCTAGCGCCAATTGCGCCTCACTCACTTTCGAATCGTCCAATCGTGCTGCCGCAAGACTGTGTAACCAGTATTGAGGTGGTTGACGGTCGCGAAGTCATTGTCAATTTTGATATGCAATCCCAAACTGATTTGCAATCGGGTGACAAGATTGAAGTTCGTCAATCCGACAAAACAATTACCCTATTGCACCCGCGCAGTCATAGCGACTACAAAACTTTGCGTGAGAAGTTGCACTGGAATGAGTACCCATCGACATTCTGATGTCGAGTTTTTTGCTACGCTAATACATGCTTCAAACCATCTCACTTCGTGACTTTGTCATTGTTGATCAACTAGAGTTAGATCTCACTAGCGGGTTTACCGTTCTGACAGGCGAGACTGGCGCTGGTAAATCCATCCTCCTAGATGCCCTTAGCCTAGCTCTGGGGGAGCGCGCTGATAGCAGTCAAATTCGCGAAGGCTGCAACCGAGCAGAAATCTCCGCCCTCTTTCGCATTGAGCCAGATCAGTCTAAAGAGTTGAGTAAATGGCTTGATGAGCAAGGTTTTCCACAAGAGGATGACGGTCAAAGCCTAGTACTCAAAAGAACGGTGGAGGCCAATGGTCGCAGCCGTGCTTTTATTAATGGCAGCGTTGCCACCTTGACGCAATTGCGTGAAGCAGGCGATCAATTAGTAGATATTCATGGTCAACATGCGCACCAACTTTTACTAAAGGGAGGCGCTCAACGAGAACTCCTTGATAGTCATGCTGGATTACTGCCGCTGGCCAGTGAGGTAGCAACAACATTCAAAACACTTGCAGATTCACGTCGTCGCCTTGAACAAGCAGAAAACGCTGGTCAAGATGTGGAGCGTGAACGCGAGCGCCTTCAGTGGCAATTGGATGAACTCACTGAGCTTTCCCCACAAGAAGGAGAATGGGCAACCATTCAAAGTGAACATGCTCGTTTAGCCAATGGCGCAAAGCTGATTGGCGGCTGCCAAGAGGCGATCGACATTTTGAGTGACGCAGATAATTCACTGGAATCCACTCTGTCTAAAGTATGTGGAAATATCAGTGCACTTGCTGAACATGACCCCAGCCTTAGTGACATCAGCCAATCACTAGAGTCAGCAAGTATTCAGCTGGACGAAGCGATTCATGGACTCAATCGCTACTTACAAAAAATAGATCTGGACCCGGCTCGCCTTGCGCAAGTTGAAGAACGCATGCAAGCATTGCATAGTGCTGCTCGTAAATACCGCACTGAAACTGATGATCTACCAAAGCTTCTGCTCGAGACAGGGGAACGGCTGGATGCCTTAACAGCCTCCCAAAATATTGAAGCGCTTCGCGAGCAGGTCAAGCTGGAAGAGGCGGCTTACTTAAAGCTAGCAAAACAACTTACACAAAAACGTAGCAAGGCCGCAAAAGAGCTGGGTGATTTAGTAACTAGCGCTATGCAAGATTTATCTATGGCAGGCGGTCGCCTGGAGATTGCTCTGGTGCCGCTAAACGAAGGTGGATCGCATGGCTTGGAGCAAATTGAATTCCTAGTAGCCGGCCATGCTGGTAGTACCCCTCGCTCGCTCGCAAAAGTGGCTTCTGGTGGTGAATTAGCGCGCATCAGCTTAGCTATCAGCGTCATTACCAGTAAGGCCTCATTTACACCGACTCTCATATTTGACGAAGTCGATGCTGGCATTGGCGGAGCAGTTGCCGAAACAGTTGGCAAGCTGTTACATCAATTAGGCCAGTCCCATCAGATCTTATGCGTAACCCATTTACCTCAGGTAGCCGCTCAAGGCAATCATCACTTCAAGATTAGTAAATCGCAAAGTGGCGAGAAGACCGTTTCGCAAGTGCAAGTCCTTGGCAGAACTGAGCGAGTCGAAGAAGTAGCCAGAATGCTTGGTGGAGCCACCATTACTGATACCACTCGTCGCCATGCTCGTGAATTATTAGAGCAAAACTAAAGTAACCATCTTAAGCAACAAGGTGCTCTAGCTCAAATTAGAGGGCGCTTTAAATATTTCTAGCCAAAGTGCTTGAACTGCATCCCTAGCAGCAATGAACTCAGGCTCTTGATCTAAATCGACACGAGTTTTTTCAGCTCCGTCTAAACGTAATCGATGTTGGCGCGCCCTTAATAAGCGATAAGCATCGCCAACAGATTTTGCTGCCTCAGGAGCAATCAAACCAATCTCACCAGCAATCTGTAACAAAGCAATATTACCGAGATTGCCGATCAATTTTGGATGCTGATGAGCATAAGCAAGCACTAAGAATTGGACCATGAATTCAATATCCACCATGCCGCCAGCGTCGTGCTTTAAGTCAAATTCTGGATTAGCGTTAGGGTGGCCCGCATGGACTTTGCGACGCATCTCTAAGATTTCAGAGCGGAGTTGCTCAATATTTCTTTGTTGGCTTAACACTTCAGAGCGAACCGAATCAAAGAATGAGCCCACCAGCGAATTACCCGCTGAGAAGCGTGCACGCGTGAGAGCCTGATGCTCCCAAACCCAAGCAGCATTGTCACCCTCACGAAGCTGATACTTCCTAAAAGCCTCCGCATTGGTCACCAAGAATCCAGCTGATCCATTGGGGCGTAAGCGGGTATCAATTTCAAATAGACTGCCGGTAGAAGTAAACGCTGTAAGCCAGTTAATCATTCGCTTTGCTAACAAAGCATAAATTTCTTGGGCTGCGTAATCAGCCTCATCTGCCTGATATAAAAAGATAATGTCTAAATCAGATGCATAGCCCAACTCTTTACCGCCCAACTTGCCATAAGAAATAACAGCAAAAGGTGGATTTGTATCGGCAGGTAACTCAAACTTCTTAAGCACGCTTGGCCATACTCGCTCAAAGGTAGTTTGCAGAATCAAGTCTGCCAGTGCTGATAAATGATCGCTTACCTGCTCTACCGGCAACGCTTGTTGCACGCCAATTCCTAGATCCGTCAATAGCGTAATGAACGTTTCATTGTGATGAGTCACTCGCAAAATATCCATTGCCTGCTCAGAGCCATCACCATCAGACATCACATCATCAAGCTGCATATTGAGATTGGATCTCACCTCACCCCAATACTTTGCCGGGTCCTCAATCAGCGCTCTTTCAGCTTGAGAATTTAATAAGTAATCTAACAAATGAGGATGACGCGTTAAATATTGAGCGCCCCATTGAGATGCCTTGAGTAAATCCAATACATTCGATAGCGCTCTAGGGTACTCGGCCAAAATAGAAAGATACGCACTGCGCCTAGCAATCGCCTCAAGCAAATCAAAGAAACGTAATAGCGTTTGATCTGCATGGGCTGAAGTAGAGCCATCATTTTGCAAACTTTCTGCGGCTTTACACATTAAGTTATCGAAAATTAAACGGCTTTTTTCAGGTAATAACTTTTGCTTTGGGCTATCTACCCAAGCCTGCCAGCGCGCACAAGAGCCAGGGAAGAATGCTTGATCAGGAACCCAGCCAATAGCTAAGGGGGCTATTTCAAGGCGCGCACCATCGTCCAACAAGAAGGCTTTTTCGAATAAGTGCGCAACATGATTTTGATGTTGTTCCAATTCGGCCATAAGATCACCCGCTTTGGAATCTCGACCTTGCATCGAAACCGCCAAGCGCGCACGCGCACTTTGATCATCTGGCAGGTAATGTGTTTGCTGATCATCCCAAACCTGAATGCGATGCTCTAAACGTCTTAGGAAGATATAAGCAGCTTGTAATGACTCCACCTCATGAGCAGGCAGAATATTGCAATGCTTAATGAGCTCTAACACTTCTAAGCTAGGGCGCACTCTAAAGCGAGGATCTGTGCCGCCCCTCATCAACTGGAACATTTGCGCTAAAAACTCAATCTCTCGTATGCCGCCGCGACCTAGCTTAATGTCACGCGAACGCCCTTGATGACCCGAAGATCTCTTTTCTGCTTCGGCCTGTATTTGTGCATGCAGATCACGAATAGAGGCAATAACGCCGTAGTCCAAATGCCTGCGATATACAAAGGGGCGAATCAGTTGATCAAGCTCCTTTTGACAATGAGCAAAGTCTGGGGATCCTGGAAGTGGCGCAATCAACCTACCTTTAATCCAGGCATAGCGCTCCCACTCTCTACCTTGCACCATAAGGTATTCCTCTAACATGTCTAAGCTGCATACCAAAGGCCCTGAATCGCCATTAGGGCGAAGGCGCATATCTACACGGAATACAAAGCCGTTGGCATCATGCTCAGCAAGTAACTTGATTAAGCGCTTACCCATTCGAGTAAACCACTCGTGGTTAGACAAACTCTTAGGGCCGCCAGTAGTCTCACCCTCATGCTCATACAAAAATATGAGGTCGATGTCTGAAGAGAGGTTTAACTCAAGACCACCCAATTTACCCATACCAACAACCATGAGAGGCATTTCAGATTGGGTCGTATTACTCCAAGGCAAACCAAAACGATTTTTGAGATCTTCTCGAATAAATGCAATCGAAGCAGAAACCGCCAATTCAGCAAAATTACTTAGTGCGTGGGTGACCTCATTCAAGTCAGCCAAACCATTTAGATCCCGAAATGCCACCCATAACATCAAGCGCTGTCTTGCCAAGCGCAAATTGGCCATCCACTCGGCCTCATCCTGCTCGTTGGATGCAGGAATTACTTGGCACTCGTCCAGTAAATTCCTAATACCTTGCAAATCAACCTGTTTTTGCCCCTGAATGGCAAGCCACTCGACCCATTCGGGGCGCGCACTTAGCCAACGTCGCGCATACGTCGAGTGCCGCTCCAAAAAATCGATTTGTTGGGAAAAATCATCCATCCCCCCATCTTAATCCGACCTTGAAATCCCCCGCCATAAGCTTGGCGATCAAGCTAAGGCTGACGGATAATAGAGGTCATGCTGCAAAACATTATTCCGCCTCGCCTTAAGAGCGCGCTTGCTAAACGTCCTCAAGGTTCGAGTCGAACTTGGCGTAAGCGTGCCTTGATTTTGGCGGGCGCAGTTTTGACCCTTTCTGTGCTGGTGCATGTGGGGGTGCGTTTTGTTCTTTGGCCTCAAATCGAGAAATCCAAAGCCTCAGTTGAAAAACTCATCAGCGCGCGAATTGGCGCTGATGTATCGATGGACTCACTCCATGTTTCATGGACTGGAATTAGACCCGATTTTGAAATCGAAGGCTTGCGTTTTAACGCCCCAGAAAAAACAAAACCTCTTTTATTCATACAAAAGATAAACGGACAGTTAAGTTGGGCTTCCTTTTATCATCTCGCACCATTTTTTCAAGAACTCACTTTTGAAGGCGCTGAAATTTATGCGCAACGCAATAGCAAGGGCACTATTAGTGTTGCAGGCATCTCGATTGATGGAAAGTCTAATGATTACTCTGCAGAGAATTGGCTTTTTTCTCAAAACGAAATTCGAGTAAATGACGTCAAATTATTTTGGGAAGATCAACTCAAGAAGAAGCCGTCTACTGCGATAGAGATACAAAGTCTTACTCTCAGTAACGGCATTCGCAGCCACATAGGCTCAATCAGCGCAACAACCCCCTGGACCAAGGGCCCACTCCAACTTGATATTGATTTAGTCCACCACATCGGCGGCCAAGCAGGCAATTGGCGCGATTGGATTGGAACTATCTCATGGAATTTAAATACTCTTCAACTTGGTCAGATTGCGAATGAATTTTCCCTCCCACTAAATACTTTAGAGGGCGCACTCAGCTCAAAGGGAAAGTTAAAAATTGATAACGGCAAGCCTGATGGTGGAGAAATTTATCTTGCAGCCGATGATTTAACAATTCAACTATCTAAGAATGAAGATGCAATTGCTCTTGGGCGATTAGAAACAAACCTGTCTCAGGAAACTGATAACGGAATGATCTCTATCACTACTAAGACATTTGCATGGCGTGATACCGAAAGCCCAAAATCAACTCCTTTGGAGCATTTAAGCCCCATGACTTTCCGCTGGAGACCACCGGCAGGCGATGAAGAAATTAAAGAGTTTGGCTTTTCATCGCCTAAGATTTCGGTAGAGGATATTGCTTTATTTGCCCTTAATCTTCCACTCTCTAAAAAAGTCCAACAATGGATTAAAGCTTCTAAAGCCGATGGAGAGCTGCAAGATCTGGATATCTCATGGTCTGAGAGCAAATCCCCTTTATCAGCATTGAATATCCCCGGCGGCTGGTTTAAATCAAGCAAACTAGGCTTTAATGTGAGTGCAAAACTGATTGACGTTAGTTTTGTCGGCATCAATAAATCCATGCCCTCCGTATCGAACCTGTCAGGATTTCTCGCTGCAGATCAAGCCAAAGGAAGCTTCACCATCCAATCCAATAATTTAGGAGTGGAGATAAATGATCTATTAGTGGATCCAAAAATAAAACTAGACAAAGCTAATGGTCAAATTTCCTGGTCAAAACAAAAAGGTAACTGGGTTATTAATGCAAAGCAGTTAGCGCTAAGTAATCCTGAGATTTCTACAACACTCAATCTGAACTACATCATTGGCGATGTTAAAAAGCCTGACTTCATGACGCTGGATATAGACTTTGCACAAGCTGATCTAAAAACTGCTTATAGATATTTGCCAGTTGGTATGGGAAGCGAAGTCAAAACCTATTTAAGAAAAGCCTTTGATGCAGGAGTAATTAAAAAGGGGAATCTCCATATTAAAGGTGACCCTAATGAGGTGCCTTTCCCAAAAGCAGGCTCCGGAGAATTCACGCTCAATCTACCAATCATTGGCGCAACCTTTAGCCCGGCGCCCTCCACATCACCCGCACAAGGTGTATGGCCCGCCTTTAATAACGTGAATGGCGTTATTAATATGCAGAATGCCAACTTTACGGTAGACATTGATCAGGCAAGCTACAAACAGGTTGCCCTAAGCAAATTCCATGCTGAGATACCAAGTGTTAGTGCAAAGCAATTAATCCTGACGGTAAATGGCGAAGCACAAGGCGATGCGCCACAACTCCTGGATTATTTATTTACCTCACCTGTCGGCAAGAAACAGGCTGAGCTTGAGAAAAATTTAAAGATTACAGGGCCTACCAACTTAAGTCTTGGCTTAAAAATTCCACTATCCGGTACTCGTGATACCAATACGGATATTCAAATTAACTTCCCTGGCAATAGAGTTCAGTGGGCCGACATACCTCCTTTTGAAAATCTCAAAGGCAAAATCCGCATTACCGAAGTCAATCCAGAATTCGAAGATATTACAGCTGAGTTTCTTGGTGGCTCCATTAAAATTTCGAGCACAACACCTAACCAAAGCAGCCAAAGCTACAGCATCGCAGGAAATATTTCTGCGAACTTTATCAAGAATTACTTTGCAAACGATGCAGCAGTACAAGCATCCCCTATTTTGCAATCCCTTAGTGGTGTGGCTAGGTATGACGGCGTTATTAATTTCAACAAGGGTAATAGCGAAACTAGCCTAAAAATCGACATGCGTGACTGGGGAAGTGCTGCACCCGCACCCCTGAAAAAACAGGCGGGCACCTTGATGTCTGGTCAGCTGAACCTTAAAACCTTTGCCAAAACAAAAAGTAATTCCAGCCGCCTCACTTGGGATGGAAAGATTGGTGACGCCTACTTTATTCAAGGCGAAATTGCTGGCGATGACCTCCCTCGTCAGGCTGTAGGCATTGGCGCACCCGCCACCCTTCCTCAACAGGGCATTGCACTAAATATTGTTAGCAATGAGTTGAACGCAGATGCTTGGCAAGAATTTTTGAGTAATCAAAGCAGAAAAAAATCTGGGGCAAGCGCTAACCCAAACACTACAAGCAATGTCCAAGTTTCGGCACAAGTAAAACAATTAACTTTGTTTGACCGCGTCTGGCAGGATATTAATTTGGCTGCAAGCAATAAAGGCGCTGCCTGGCAACTGCGCCTGAGAGGATCCCCTCAAGTTGCTGGCAATATCCAATATCAACCAGCTACAACATCTGATGGTAGTGACTTAATTAGCGGACGACTTGTGCGCTTAAAAATTCCTGAAGAGGTTGTTAGCGTAGCAATCCCTACAAAGCAAACTTCAAAAACCCCGCCGACTAAAAATAAAGTTGGCCCAGGATTGATACCTAGTATTGAATTAACCATTGACGATTTTGATTGGAACAAAGCACAGCTTGGTCAGGTAAAAATTAAAACCAAGACCATAGGCAATACTATTAATTTCGAATCTGTTCAATTTAACAATCCACAAGGTAGCTCAACCACAACTGGTCGTTGGGTTGGCGCTACGCAAAATACCCCTGCACACACCAACTTAAATATTGATTTAGATATTAAGGATGCGGGCCAGATTATTGGTCACTGGACCAATCAAAAGTCAGTAGAGGGCGGGCAAGGCAAGCTGACAATAAATGCGGATTGGGACGGTTCTCCTTTTAACCCTCAATATGAGACCCTGGCAGGCAAGGCAAATTTAAATCTGGAAAAAGGTCGCCTCTTAGAAGTTAATACCAGTGGCGCAAAGTTACTAGATGTTCTGAGTTTGCAAAGTTTGTTTAGGTTTGCCACGTTAGACCTAAAAGGTAGCCTAGGAAATATTGTTACCAAAGGTACGCCATTCAATACGATTGATGCCTCGTTTGATTTGAATGCAGGCGTCGCTCAAACCAAGCAATTCACAATGGGCTTAGATCAGGCGCGCGTTGCCATGACTGGGCAAATTAATATCCCTAAGCAAACTCAAGATTTACGTGTCACTATTTTTCCAACAATTGATGCTACCGCAGGCTCTTTAGCCGCATTTGCCATCAACCCAATCGTAGGTCTTGGCGCCCTTGTTGGGCAGTACCTCATTACCAGCCAAATTAATCGCAACCTACAGTCTGACTACTTAGTACAAGGATCATGGGATAACCCAGAAGTCATTCCGCTTGATCAAAAAGGTCAGCCGATTGATACAAAAACATTAGATACGATTCGTAGCAAGGACTTGCTTAAAGAGCAAAGCAAACCGGACAACACTACGGGGCCACAAACCAACCCAAACAATTCAAGCGCTCCAAATAAGACTACAAACTAGATTGCTATGAGTACACCTGTAAATTCCTCAAATCTCAAGGTCGCCTCTATTCAGATGGTCTCCACTCCGAATTTGCAAGAGAACCTTTCTACAGCAAGCAGACTCATAGCAGCGGCAGCAGCAGATGGGGCGCAATTAGCCGTTCTGCCAGAATACTTTTGCTTAATGGGTCTTAAGGACACCGATAAAGTCTCTGCACGAGAAAGCATTGGTAGCGGCCCTATCCAAGAGCAACTCTCACAGATTGCCAAACAGAACAAACTGCATTTGGTTGCTGGCACTATTCCGCTTGAGGCAAGAGATCCAAATAAAGTACTCAATACAACTCTTGTATTTGATCCTGCAGGCCAACAAATTACTCGTTACGACAAAATTCATTTATTTGGCTTTCAAACGGCAACCGAGCGCTATCAAGAATCAGAAACGATTGAAGCTGGAAATGAGCCGGGGATCCTAAATATTTCTGTTGATGGCAATAATTGGGCTTTTGGTTTAAGTATTTGTTACGACCTGCGTTTTCCAGAACTCTATCGCGCGCTAGGTCAGGTAGATTGCCACATCATCCCCGCTGCATTTACCTACACCACCGGAAAAGACCATTGGGAAATTCTGTTGCGCGCCCGAGCCATTGAAAACCAAAGTTATGTACTAGCTTCAGCCCAAGGTGGCAAACATCAAAACCAGCGTCGCACTTGGGGCAATAGTATGTTGATTGACCCTTGGGGCGAGGTCTTGGCCAATCTCCCTGAAGGAGAAGGCTTTATTTCTGGGGTCTTGTGCAAAGATAAATTAAACGAGGTACGCTCTAAGCTACCTGCACTTGCACATCGCAAGCTTTAAAGAAAGATTCGCCCAATCACATGAATGCACCAGAAGCACTATTTCCTGCAAATTGGACTAAAGCCAAAAAGCAAGCAGACCTCATTAAATTAGCCAAATCTATTCTGCTTGAGCCAACAGGATTATCAGAACAAGATTTGCATCACACCTTTGGCCATCTGTTTACCCATCGTCTTGATGATGCGGACCTTTACTTTCAACATACTCGCAGCGAGAGCTGGAGTCTTGAAGAGGGCATCGTTAAATCTGGCAGCTTCAATATTGATCAAGGTGTTGGGGTGCGCGCTATCTATGGTGATAAGACTGCCTTTGCCTATTCAGATGAAATTAATTTAGAAGCTTTAAGCAAGGCAGCAAAGGCAACTCGAGTAATCGGGCCAGCAGGTGGCAAGCAAGCAGTTGCAAGCAAATTATTTAATCCCGTATCCAATAAGCTTTACTCAGATATCAACCCCCTTGACTCACTACAGCCCAAGGAAAAAATCGCGCTACTAGAAAGCATTGAACGCAGAGCTAAGGCGCGTGATCCACGCATCATTCAGGTGATGGCAAGTCTTGCTGGAGAGTTTGATGTAGTTTTAGTAGTTAGGGCTGATGGCTTGTTGGCTGCCGATGTCCGCCCCTTGGTGCGCGTTTCCGTTCATGTCATTGCAGAACAAAATGGTCGCCGAGAATCTGGATCTTCCGGTGGTGGCGCGCGCCATGACTACCTGTACTTCGATCAAGAACTTATCAATCGCTATGTTGATGAAGCGGTTGATGGCGCTTTAGTAAACCTAGAATCACGTCCTGCCCCAGCAGGCCCAATGACTGTAGTGATGGGGCCAGGATGGCCTGGTGTCCTTTTGCATGAAGCAGTTGGCCATGGTCTTGAGGGCGACTTTAATCGCAAGGGCTCTTCTGCATTTGCCGGTCGAATTGGACAACGTGTTGCCGCAAAAGGTGTCACTGTAGTGGATGATGGCACCCTATCTGGACGTAGAGGCTCTTTAAACATCGATGATGAAGGCACACCTACGCAATGCACCACATTAATTGAGGACGGCATTTTGAAGGGTTACATTCAGGACAGCCTCAATGCACGCTTAATGAATATGCCCCTCACCGGAAATGGTCGACGAGAAAGCTTTGCCTCGCTTCCAATGCCGCGCATGACAAATACCTACATGCTGGCTGGCAAAGACGATCCTCAAGAAATCGTGGCCAGCATTAAACGTGGTTTGTATGCGGTCAATTTTGGCGGTGGCCAAGTGGATATCACCAGCGGCAAATTTGTTTTTTCTGCTTCAGAAGCCTACTGGGTTGAAAACGGCAAAATCCAATACCCCGTTAAAGGTGCCACCATTATTGGCAGCGGTCCAGAGTCCCTAAAACAGGTCTCAATGATCGGAAATGACCTCAAACTCGATGGCGGCGTAGGGGTTTGCGGCAAGGAAGGGCAAAGCGTTCCTGTTGGAGTTGGGCAACCTACCCTCCGAATTGACAGCCTTACCGTGGGCGGGACTGCCTGATATTGGCAAATTACGGCTTAAAATAGCCGGATGAGCCAACAAAATACAAATCCCGCTAATTGGTACTCCGCGGTCGACAAGACCTCCGATACCGACGATCAACGCATCGACAAGATTTCTGTTCTGCCTCCGCCAGAGCATTTAATCCGTTTCTTTCCAATTTCTGGAACACCAACAGAAGCGCTGATCAGCAAAACTCGCAAAAAGATTCGCGACATTATTCACGGTAAAGATGACCGCTTATTGGTAATTATTGGCCCATGCTCTATTCATGATCCACGTGCAGCACTCGAATACTGCCAACGTCTTTTAAGTGAACGCGAACGTTTTGCTGGCGAACTAGAAATTGTGATGCGTGTGTATTTTGAAAAGCCACGCACTACTGTTGGCTGGAAAGGTTTGATCAATGACCCGTACCTTGATGAAAGCTATCGCATCGAAGAGGGACTACGTCTTGCCCGCCAAGTGCTCATGGAAATTAATCGCCTCGGCATGCCAGCAGGTAGCGAATTCCTGGATGTCATCTCTCCTCAATATATTGCCGATCTGATTTCATGGGGAGCAATTGGCGCACGTACAACTGAAAGCCAAGTTCATCGCGAACTTGCCTCAGGACTCTCTGCACCGATCGGCTTTAAGAATGGCACTGATGGCAACATCAAGATTGCTACCGATGCTATTCAAGCAGCAGGTCGCCCACATCACTTCTTGTCTGTTCATAAAAATGGTCAAGTTTCTGTTGTGGAAACCAAAGGCAATAAAGATTGCCACGTCATTTTGCGCGGTGGTAAAGAGCCGAACTACGAAGCAAAGTTTGTACAGGCTGCCTGCTCCGAGCTAGAAGCGGCCAAGCTTCCAGCTAGTTTGATGGTTGACTTGTCTCATGCCAACTCAAGCAAGAAGCATGAGCGTCAAATCGTTGTTGCTGATGATGTTGCACAGCAAATTGAATCTGGCTCACATCAGATTTTTGGTGTGATGGTAGAAAGCCATTTAAATGATGGCGCTCAGAAATTTACACCAGGCAAAGATGACCCAAGTAAATTAGAGTACGGTCGCAGTATTACCGATGCTTGTATTAACTGGGATGATTCAGTGCAAGTATTAGAGCGTCTTGCTACTGCTGTTAAAACACGTAGAAGCAAGAAAAAATGATGCAGAAGTAATTTTGCAAGAAACAACACCAAAGAGACTAAATTACTTAGTCTCTTTTTTTTCGTGCTTCCAAAGAACATCAGATCCACCGGCTGCACGATTTAAGATGCGAGCCAACACAAAGAGCAAATCTGATAAACGATTCACATATTGTCTAGGGGAATCATACAAAGGCTCTTCCCAGCCTAAGCGGACAATCGAACGCTCTGCTCTACGGCAAACCGTACGGCACACATGCGCCTGTGCAGCAGCTCGAGTACCGCCTGGCAAAATGAATTCGGTCAAAGGCGGCAGCTGTTGATTGTATTTTTCAAGCCAAACATCTAACTGAGCTACATGCTCAGGATTGAGTAGCTTGTAGTTGGGGATGCAAAGCTCACCCCCCAAATCAAATAAATCATGTTGCACCTGCAGGAAAAGCTCATGCAATTCAGCAGAAATGCCTTCAGGAATCTGCTCAGTCATCAAAACTCCGATTTCTGAGTTCAATTCATCAATATCACCCATAGCGCAGATACGCAGATGATCCTTCTCCACGCGACTGCCGTCACCCAAGCCGGTCATCCCGGCGTCACCTGTTCTGGTGGCGATTTTTGATAGTCGATTTCCCATAAGCTTAATTATAGGTAAATGGCTAAAATGATTCTTATGAATATGGTGACCCCACCCCCCGAACTAGCCGCTATTAGCGCCCTTCAGTCCAAATTGGTTTCGGCTTTGCGCCCAATCCTTCCGGAACATGCCCTTCTATGGGAACCAGAAGACACTATTCCTTACGAATGTGATGGTCTGGCCGCCTATAGAAGGATGCCTTTGGCAGTAGCTTTGCCAGAAACCGAGGAGCAAGTAGCCCAGATTTTGAAGATTTGCTATGCAATGCAAATTCCTGTTGTGCCTCGTGGATCTGGAACTGGCCTCTCGGGAGGTGCAATGCCCCTTTCTCAAGGATTGGTGCTGTCATTAGCCAAGCTTAAGAAAATTATCAGTATTGATCCTTTTACTCGCACTGCAGTTGTTCAGCCTGGTGTTCGCAATCTTGCAATTTCTGAAGCAGTTGCACATCTTGGTTTGTATTACGCACCAGACCCTTCTTCGCAAATTGCCTGCTCTATTGGCGGCAACGTGAATGAAAACTCCGGCGGTGTGCACTGTCTCAAATATGGCCTCACCTTACATAACGTTCTGCGCGTCCGCGGAATACTAATGAATGGTGAGATCGTAGAATTTGGCGGCTTAGCCCCAGATGCACCCGGCCTTGATTTGCTAGCAATCATGATGGGCAGCGAAGGTATGCTCGCGGTTGTGACTGAAGTGACAGTTAAATTGGTTGCCAAACCAAAGTTGGCTCGCGTGATCATGGCAAGTTTTGATGACATCGAAAAAGGTGGTAACGCAGTAGCTGCCATCATTGCTGCAGGCATTATTCCTGCTGGCTTGGAGATGATGGATAAAGCCACCACTCGTGCTGTAGAGGAATTTGTCCACGCAGGCTATGACTTAGATGCAGCAGCTATTTTGTTATGCGAATCCGATGGCACTCCAGAAGAAGTTGCTGAAGAAATTGAGCGCATGACTAAAGTACTCGAACAAGCAGGCGCGAGCGGCATTCAGATATCTAAAGATGAAAGTGAGCGCTTGAAATTCTGGAGCGGTCGCAAGAATGCATTCCCTGCTGCAGGCCGCCTAGCCCCTGATTACTACTGCATGGACGGCACTATTCCCCGCCGTCATATCGCCACCTTACTCAAGCGTATCCAAGGCATGGAAGAAAAATACGGACTTGGTTGCTTAAACGTTTTTCATGCTGGCGATGGCAATATGCACCCTCTAATTTTGTTTAATGGCGCCGATCAGGAAGAGTGGCATCGCGCAGAAGAATTCGGTACTGAAATTTTAGAAGCTTGCGTTGAGCTTGGCGGCACTATTACTGGTGAGCACGGTGTTGGCATTGAAAAAATTAATTCAATGTGCGTGCAATTTGGTGAAGGTGAGCGTGAATCTTTCTGGGGCGTGAAGAGCGCCTTCGATCCTGAGAAACTTCTCAATCCAGATAAAGCAATTCCGACGCTCAACCGCTGCGCTGAATATGGCCGTATGCGTATTAGCGGTGGTCAGCTACCTCATCCAGAGTTGGAGCGCTTCTAATGAGTCACTCCAATCTACAAGTTGACGCATTTCGTGAACAAATTCTGAATGCAGCCAAGAATAAAACCTCTCTCTCCATTGAAGGCGGAGGCACAAAGTCCTGGTATGGCAATACCAATAACTATGCCAAGCTAGATACTCGCCCTTACTCGGGCATTTTGGAGTACCAACCAGAAGAGCTAGTGATTACCGCTTGTGCAGGCACGCCACTAAAAGAAATTGAAGCAGTCCTCAAAGAAAAAAATCAGGTGCTTGCGTTTGAGCCTCCACACTTTGGTGAGAATGCAACCTTTGGTGGTGCCATTGCAGCTGGTCTAGCTGGCCCTGGCCGCATCACCGTTGGCAATTTCCGCGACTTTGTATTGGGTGCTCGCATCTTAGACGGCAAGGGACAAGATCTTTCCTTTGGCGGTAAGGTCATGAAGAACGTTGCAGGCTATGACGTTTCTCGCTTACTACCAGGCTCCTTGGGCACCCTATCCCTCCTATTGGAGGCTTCAGTAAAAGTATTGCCAAAACCTGCTGCAACTGCAACCCTCCGCTGCCAACTCTCTCAAGAGAAAGCACTAAAAGCATTAAATGAATGGGCGGGTCAGCCACTACCACTTTCTGCTAGCTGCTGGATTGGGTCAGCTAAAGGTGGAGATGGAGAGCTAACCTTCCGTCTCGCGGGCGCAGCAGCTGCAGTTAAGGCTGCAATCCCACTCATGAGTTCTTTAGTTAATGCGACTGAACTCAATGAACAAGTTGCCGAAGACTTTTGGAATAATTTGCGCGAGCAAAAACTTTCTGCTTTTGGCAACCTTGGCGCAGATCAAACTTTGTATCGTCTAGCGCTGCCTGCTGCTTGTGGACCAATTGCAATTTCTGGTGCTAACGATAAAATTATTCTTGAGTGGCATGGACAACAACGCTGGATAAAGGCACCCGGTGATGAAGCTACCTTTGCAGCCATCAAAGCCATTGCCAATTCTCATGGTGGTCATACGACTCGCTTTAGACAGGGTGCAAACGTAGACCCTTCCTATCAGCGCTTTACCTTACTCACAGAGCAAGCCCATTCCAAGGCCCTTGAAGCCGTGCAAGAGCGCTTGAGATCCGCCTTTGATCCTGCTGGCGTATTTGCCACTAAACGTCTTCCATAAGTATTTCTATGCAAACTCAACTCGCCCCTAAATTTGCCAACACACCGGAAGGTATCGAGGCAGCCCGCATTCTGGGCAAATGCGTTCACTGCGGTTTTTGTACCGCTACCTGTCCAACCTATCAAATCCTTGGCGATGAATTAGATGGTCCACGCGGACGCATCTATCTCATCAAGCAAATCGCTGAGGGCCAAGCACCAACAGAAAAGACACGACTGCATTTAGATCGTTGCTTAACCTGTCGCAATTGCGAAAGCACTTGCCCTAGTGGTGTGCAATACGGCAACTTGGTTGATATTGGCCGCAAATGGGCAGAAGAAAATACGCCTGAGCGTCCAATTGCTCAGCGCCTAACTCGTTGGGCCCTAAAAGAAGGCTTAACCAATCCAGCTTTATTCAATACCGCAATGACCTTGGGTCGCTTGGTGCGCCCATTAATGCCTAGCGGTATTAAACGCAAGATCCCATTGACCCTCAATAAGGCATTGGTGAGCTCGACTGATCCATACGCAAGACCTGCAACTACGCATCAGCGCAAAATGGTTTTGCTAGAAGGCTGCGTTCAGCCAGGCATGTTGCCAAATATTAATTCAGCAACAGCACGTGTACTGAATGCACTGAAGATCCAGTTGGTTAGCGCGCCAAGCGCTACTTGTTGCGGAGCTTTGCGTTACCACCTCAATGATCAAGCTGGCGGTCTCGATAATGCCAAGCAAAATATTGATGCCTGGTGGCCTTTAGTAGAGAGCGGCGTAGAAGCGATTGTGATGACAGCATCCGGTTGTGGCGTAATGGTAAAAGACTATGGACATCTGTTTGCAAATGACCCTACTTATGCTACCAAAGCTAAAAAGATCTCTGATTTAACTAAGGATATTTCCGAGATTCTTCCTGCTTTACAAAATGAGCTTGTGCAGCTGGTAGGCACCGATCCCAAATCTGGCGTGGTGTATCACCCACCCTGCACCTTGCAACATGGCCAACAAATCCGTGGCAAGGTTGAGGGGCTGCTTTCTAATATTGGTATTGGTGTGCGTTTATGCGCGGATAGCCATCTTTGCTGTGGATCTGCAGGCACCTACTCCGTGACCCAGCCAGAACTTTCTGAGCAGCTACGTAAAAACAAGCTCACCCATCTCAATGCTGCATGCGAAGAGTCTGGAGCAGAGGTGATTGTTTCCGGAAATATTGGCTGCATTACCCATCTCCAGCAAGATGACACTCCGGTGCTGCATTGGATCGAGATCGTTGATCAACTGGTTGCTAAATCTTCTAAGGCCTCATGAATTCCATTGTTGTTAATTTGATGCAAGTTAGAGAGCGGATTGAACTTGCCGCTCTAGCAGCAAAACGTGAGCCCGAAGAAATTGAACTCTTAGCTGTCAGCAAAACATTTCCGGCTTCAGCAGTAGAAGAAGCAATGCATGCTGGTCAATCTGCCTTTGGAGAAAACTATGTCCAAGAGGCTGTTGAAAAAATTCAGAAGCTTGCCAAATTACGTCCTTGGTTGGTATGGCATTTCATTGGGCCACTACAGAGCAATAAAACTCGAGAGGTTGCAGAGCATTTTGACTGGGTTCATAGTGTTGATCGCCTCAAAATCGCAGAACGCCTTTCTGCCCAGCGCGGCGAGTTTCCTGATCTAGCCCCATTACAAGTTTGCGCACAAATCAATGTAAGTGAAGAAGACAGCAAAAGTGGCGTCTCACTGGCGGAAGTTGAGGCACTTTGCAATGCCATCACCTCGCTACCTAATTTAGTCCTCAGGGGCCTAATGGCCATTCCAGCGCCCAGTCCAAACATAGAGCAGCAACGTCAAGCGTTTGCCGCTGTGCGCGATTGTTTTACGCAGATTCAGGCAGCCCACGCTGGTGAACTGGGATACCAGTTTTTTGACACCCTCTCTATGGGCATGTCCGATGATTTAGAAGCGGCAATCCTAGAGGGAAGTACGATGGTTCGTGTTGGCACAGCCATTTTTGGGAAGCGCGATAAGATTAACAAATGAGCACAAATAAAACTGCACAAAACAATAGCAACGCCCACATCACATTTATTGGTGGCGGCAATATGGGGCGTGCCCTCATTAGCGGCCTCCTTGCGAACGGATTTGAGCCTAATCAAATTTCCGTTGTTGAAGCGAACGCCGTAACGGCTTTAAAGTTGCATGAAGACTATGGCGTTCAAGGTATTGGGGCTTTAGAGCAAATTGCTTTTGACTTCTCTAAAAATAATGTCGTTGTTATGGCAATCAAGCCCCAGGACTTTAATGTTGTTGCAAAGGGGTTGGCTGCAAAACTGAAGCATGCAAGCGCGCCTGGCCCACTGATCCTTAGTATCGCTGCGGGCATTCGCCTAAAAGACATGAGTCGTTGGCTGGATCACACACGCTGTGTTCGTGCTATGCCCAATACCCCTGCATTAATTGGCAAAGGTATTACTGGACTATTTGCAGATACTGCCGTTGATCAATCTGATCGTGCTTTAGCTGAAACTATTTGCAATGCGGTAGGTCAAGCGGTATGGGTATCTGAAGAAAAGCTAATGGATGCAGTCACCGCCGTATCCGGAAGTGGCCCTGCCTATGTTTTTGCATTTCTTGAAGCGATGCAATCTGCTGGCGAGAAGCTTGGTCTTGATACGGCAACAGCACGCAAGCTAGCCTATGCAACCCTTGAGGGCGCCACACAGTTGGCTCATAACTCTGATGAGCATGCCGGTGTTTTGCGCGAGAGAGTTACCTCTAAGGGTGGCACCACTGCAGCAGCCTTAGATGTGATGAAGCAACAAGGCTGGCACGAGATTTTGGAAAAAGCAATTGATGCAGCAAGTCAACGTGGCAAAGCTATGGGTGACGAGTTGGGTCAGAGCTAGTTAAAAGCCAAACCCAGCACAATTCCAAGAAATAAAAATCCACCAAGCCAGTTGTTATGGCGGAACGCCTTAAAACAATCTTCTCTATTGCGAGTAGAAACTAGTTTTAGATGATAGATTGCACAAGCCAAGGCTGCGAACCAGCCTAATAAAAAATAATTACTGAGGTTGGCTAATTGCGCTACCCACACTTGGCTGATAAATAGCACTCCATAGCTCATAGCAATGGCGATAACATCGTAGCGACCAAAAGTGATGGCTGAAGTTCTTAAGCCCAGACGCAAATCATCGTCGCGATCGACCATGGCATAGGCTGTGTCATAAGCAATGGCCCAGAATATATTCCCCACAAACAAGATCCAAGCCTCTAGCGGAATGAAATCCAGAATCGCTGCATATGCCATCGGAATCCCAAAGCCAAAAGCGATTCCCAAGACTGCTTGAGGCATCGCAAAGAAGCGCTTGGTGAAAGGGTAAATAAAGGCAACCAGTAGCGCAAGAACTGACAGTTGCCTTGTAAATGTATTAAGAGACTGGATCAATAAAAAAGCAATGAAGGCTAGCGCACCTGCTACAGCCACCGCCTCTTTCCCAGAAATTTTTCCACTTGTGACAGGGCGTCCCTGGGTTCTTTTAACGTGACGATCAAAGTCACGATCCGCATAGTCGTTAATAGCACAACCTGCGCTACGCATGAGAAACGTACCTAGAGTAAAGATCAACAAGATAGATAAATCAGGAGTACCGCTACTGGCCAACCAGAGAGCCCAGAGCGTAGGCCACAATAGCAATAGCGTGCCAATAGGTTTATCTAACCTAATTAAATACCCATAAGAAATGAAACGCTCTTTTAAGCCCATGAAGTAATTATCAAGCTTTTAGAAACTCTGCACGCGATCCAAGCCAGCGCTCTAGGTGGCGCTCCACCAGATCTGCGTGCTCGGCAAGCAATCGGTCAGCCGCCTGCTGCGCAAGCTCAATTAACCAGGCGTCGCGCTGGAGGTCTACAAAGCGCAACATGGCATCGCCTGACTGCTTGGCGCCGAGCAACTCGCCGGGACCACGTAGCGATAAATCACGTTCGGCAATCACAAATCCATCTGAGGTCTCGCGCAAAGTTTGCAAACGCTCTTTGGCAGCCATTGAAAGCGGCTCTGCATACATCAAGATGCAGACTGAATCTGCGGACCCCCTACCAACACGCCCGCGTAATTGATGAATCTGTGCGTAACCAAAACGCTCTGCATGCTCAATGACCATTAATGCGGCGTTAGGTACATCGACCCCCACCTCAATCACCGTAGTGGCGACCAGAAGTTGAATTTCATTCGCTTTAAAGGCAGCCATGACAGCCGCTTTTTCTTCTGCCTTTAATCTGCCGTGCACTAAGCCCACCTTAAAGTCAGGTAAAGCTTGAGTCAACTGTTCAAAGCTTTCTGTTGCTGTTTGTAATTGGAGCGCTTCGGACTCTTCGATGAGCGGGCAGACCCAGTAGGCCTGAAGCCCTTTTGATAACCAACTTTGCAAACCACCGATTACTTCATCACGGCGACTAGCTTTGACGACTTTGGTGGCAATCGGTTTGCGGCCAGGAGGCAACTCATCAATGACAGAAACATCCAGGTCGGCGTAATACGTCATTGCTAATGTTCTAGGTATGGGAGTGGCAGACATCATTAACTGATGACAGTAAAACAACTCTGATCCAACACGTTGCTGAATCTCTAAACGTTGTCTTACCCCAAAGCGATGCTGCTCATCAATGACTGCTAAGCCAAGTTTGGCAAAGCTCACACTTTCTTGAATAAGGGCATGTGTACCAATAATGAGCTGGGCTTGCCCATTCTCAATCACCTCTTGCGCCAGTCGTTTCTCTTTAACTTTTAGACTGCCTGATAACCAAGCGATTTTTACCCCTAAAGGCTCAAACCATTCCTTCATCTTTAAATAATGTTGCTCAGCCAAAATCTCTGTAGGCGCCATGATGGCGGCTTGATAGCCATGATCCATGACCCGCGCTGCAGCCAAGGCAGCGACTACCGTTTTACCACTACCGACATCGCCTTGGAGTAAGCGATTCATAGGAAAAGACTTAGAGAGATCCTTGCTAATTTCCGACCAAACGCGATCTTGCGCATTCGTCAATTTAAAAGGCAATACTTTCAGCAAGCCCTCTTCAAAAGATTGCTCTCTAGCTTTATCTTTCCCTTCATCCTGAACTTTTGCAAAGCTTGGTGCATTTCGTTCGCGACGAATCGCATGCGCTCGCTTTAAAGAAATTTGCTGAGCCAGTAACTCTTCAAACTGCACCCTGCGCCAGGCGGGATGCGTACGCTCTAACAATGATTGGGTATTTGCGTCAGCTGGAGGCTGATGCAAATAGGTAATTGCAGATTGCAAATTGGGCCAATCATTACTGGGCAATAGCTCTGCCATCAGTTTTTTAGGCAAGAACTCTGCCAAGCTCTCTTGCAAACTGGGGTCACGCAAAGCTTGTGCAACTGCTTTACGAATAACAGTCTGTGAAACGCCAACACTTGCTGGATAGACTGGAGTAAGGCTATTTGGTAACGGCGCATCTGGAGCAACAGCGCGTACAGTCGGATGAACCATCTCCGAGCCTTGGAAACCATCTCGCACCTCGCCACGCACTCGAACATGGACGCCGACCGCCATCTGTTTTTGCTGGCTGGGGTAGAAATTGAGAAAGCGCAGATTCAGAGTCTCGGTCTCATCCTCAATAGTGACAATCATCTGTCTTCTGGGCCGAAATAAGACCTGGTTGCGAATCACGACACCCTGGGTCTGGGCCGAGGCAAACCTACCCTGGACAATGGCCTCTTCAATGGTGAGCAACTCTGTCTCATCCTCATAACGGGATGGCAAGTGCAAAGCAAGGGCCATAGGGCTGTCTAAACCCATTTTTTGGAGTGTGCTTGGCGCTTGTTTAGTAGTCATCGTTAAAATCTAATACCTGATGGTAATGCTATGCAACTTTCCGACTTCAATTACGAACTTCCCGCCGAACTAATCGCCCAACATCCCTTGGCGAATAGAACCGATAGCCGCCTCTTAGAGGTCAGGGCTGATGGGCCAAATCACGTTCAATTGGTAGATCGACAGTTTAAGGACATTCTTAGCCTTGTTCAGCCTGGGGACTTATTAGTCTTCAATGACACCAAGGTCATTCCTGCTCGATTGCATGGCAAAAAGGAGACTGGTGGCAATGTTGAGCTCCTGATTGAGCGCATTAGCGGCGAAATGCAGGCTTGGGTTCAAATTAGAGCTTCTAAGGTGCCAAAGACTGGCAGCATTGTTCATATTCACAATAAAGCAGGCGAAACATTTCCAGTGGAGATGATTGGATATGACGGGCGCTTCTATGAAGTCCGCTTTCCTGAGAATGTTTTTTCTTTGCTTGAGCGCTTTGGCGAGCTTCCTCTGCCCCCTTACATCGAACATCAACCAGATGGTGAGGATGCGCAGCGCTATCAAACGGTAGTAGCTAAAAACCCAGGCGCAGTTGCAGCTCCAACAGCAGGCCTACATTTTGATGAAGCGATTTTGCAAAAGATCAAAGATTTGGGTGTAAATCAAGCAACCGTTACATTGCATGTTGGCGCAGGAACATTTACTCCGGTGCGCGAAGAAGATCTCTCAAAACACAAGATGCACCATGAGTGGTACTCCATTCCAAAGGAAACTTTAGAGGTAATTGAGACCACCAAGAGCAATGGTGGCCGAGTGATCGCTGTAGGCACCACTAGCCTTCGAGCCCTAGAGAGTCAAGCAGCAAGCGGACAAAGCAGCGGGGAAACCAATCTCTTTATTACCCCAGGCTATCAATTTAAAACAGTGGATTGTTTGCTCACTAACTTTCATCTGCCAAAATCTACTTTATTAATGTTAGTTAGTGCTTTAGCGGGAGTGGATAACATTCGCGCCGCCTATCAACATGCTATTTCACAGAAGTATCGTTTCTTTAGTTATGGAGATGCGATGTTTCTTTGCCGACTCGAGAATACAAAAATATGACCAAACCAGTTCACTTCAATATCTTGGCGCGTGACTCCCAGAGCCCAGCGCGACTTGGTCAGCTTGATCTTCCGCACGGTAGCGTGCAAACGCCGATCTTCATGCCTGTTGGTACGTACGGTACGGTGAAGGCCATGACGCCTCGTGATTTGAATGAAGCTAAAGCGCAAATCATTTTGGGAAACACTTTTCACCTTTGGTTAAGACCGGGGTTAGATGTCATCAAAAAACATGGCGGCCTTCATCGCTTCATGGGATGGGAAAAACCAATCCTGACTGACTCTGGCGGCTTTCAGGTATTTAGCTTGGGTGCATTGCGCAAGATTTCTGAAGAGGGCGTGACTTTTGCTTCACCGATTAATGGTGACAAATTATTTATGTCCCCAGAAGTATCGATGGAAATTCAAGCGGTGCTAAATAGCGATATCGCTATGCAGTTTGATGAATGCACTCCTTATGAGATTAAGGGTCAACCTACTTCTGAAAAAACTGCACGTGCCTCACTAGAAATGTCACTTCGTTGGGGTGACCGCTCGCTCAAACGCTTTCGCGAACTAGAGACTGGCAACGGTCTCTTTGGAATTGTCCAAGGCGGCATGTTTGAGAATCTGCGTGAATTTTCTCTGGACGCCGTTAGCCAGCAAGGGTTTGATGGAATTGCAATTGGTGGACTCTCCGTTGGTGAGCCAAAACCTGAGTTTGAGCGCATTCTCAATTTCACAGCCCCAAAGCTTCCAGAGCATATGCCTCACTATTTAATGGGCGTGGGCACACCAGAAGACCTGATTTTGGGTGTCAGCTTGGGCATTGATATGTTTGATTGTGTGATGCCTACCCGTAATGCTCGTAATGGCTGGCTTTTCACCCGTTTTGGAGACCTAAAACTACGTAATTCTGGGTACAAGGACGATGATCGCCCTGTAGACCCAACCTGTGCCTGCTATACCTGTCAAAACTTCACTAGATCCTACTTAAATCACCTCCAAAAGGCGAATGAGATCCTGGGGTCCCAACTCAATACCATTCACAACCTGTCCTACTACCTCCAGCTTATGTCTGATGTCCGCGAGGCGCTTAGCAAGGACCGCTTTAGCGCCTATCGTGAGGAATTTCACAGTAATCGCCAGCGCGGCGTAGAGCCTGGACAGGACTAATAGCCCTACAGGGGGCTCAACACCCTTCAAATCACCTCCAAAGCCCCACACAGTTTAGAATTGCGGGTTACGGCCTCAGGTTTAAAGGTCGAAAAACTCAGCAGTTTTTAATTGGTAATTAATGGAGGTTTTGTATGTGGATTAGTAACGCTTTTGCCCAAGCTCCTGCAGCGGGCGCAGATTCCGGTGGCTTGATGAGCTTCCTCCCTTTGATTTTGATGTTTGCAGTTTTGTACTTCATCATGATTCGCCCACAAATGAAGCGTCAAAAAGAAACTAAGGCAATGCTTGAGTCATTGGGCGTTGGCGATGAAGTAGTTACTGTTGGCGGCATTATGGGCAAAGTAACAGCGCTCAAGGACCAAGTAGTGACTGTTGAAATTTCTGCTGGTACTGAAGTGCAAATGCAAAAAGGTGCCATCACTACAGTATTGCCAAAAGGCACGCTGAAGTCTGCTTAATGCATCCGCTTAATTTGTTTGTTTAAAAGTATCTCAATATGAATCGCTACCCTCTCTGGAAATATCTAGTTATCGCCATCGCATTACTGATTGGCGGACTATATTCATTACCCAATTTCTATGGTGAGGCTCCAGCGGTTCAAGTCTCGTCTGCCAAACCAACCATCAAGGTTGATTTGGCAACACAGGCTCGTGTAGAAAAAATCCTGACTGAAGCAAACATTGGCAACACAGGCATCTTCTTTGAAGTCGCTGGCAATGTAGGCTCAATCAAGGTTCGCTTTAATAACACCGATATTCAATTGCGCGCTCGCGATCTCTTACAGCAGAAGTTAAATACCGATCAAAATGATCCCAACTACACCGTTGCATTAAATTTACTATCCAACACCCCAGGATGGCTTAATGCAATCAATGCTTTGCCAATGCCATTAGGACTTGACTTACGTGGTGGCGTGTACTTCCTTCTACAGGTAGACATGAAGGGTGCAGTTCAGAAGAAGGTTACTTCTTTAGCAACGGATATTCGCAGTCAATTGCGCGACAAAAATATTCGTCATCAAGGCATCGAACGTGGTGCCGACTTCATTTCCATTAGCTTTGGCAGCACTGCTGATGCTGAAGCGGCTCGCTCTGTATTAATGACAGCACAACCAGAATTGATTTGGCAGGTCAAACCTACCGGGCTATCACCAAAAGTGATCGGTGAATTTAAGCCTACTGCCTTAAAAGAAATTCAAGATAACGCTGTTAAGCAAAACATCATTACATTGAATAAACGCGTGAATGAACTCGCGGTTAAAGAGCCCGTCATTCAGCAACAAGGTGCTGAGCGTATTGTGGTGCAACTGCCAGGCGTGCAAGATACAGCGCGTGCTAAAGATATTATTGGCCGTACAGCCACTCTCGAATCACGCTTAGCTGATCCACTCGTATCCACTATCGCCCTAGGCGAAACTCCTCCTCCAGGCATGGATACTTTCCGCTTTGGCGAAAACCGTTTGGGTGTATTCAAAAAATCAGTGATCTTTAGTGGTGACCGCATTACTGATGCAAGCGCTGGCTTTGATCAAAATCAACGCCCTGCCGTCAACATCTCCTTAGATGCGGCTGGTGGTCGTGTGATGCAAGAAGTGACTCGTGAAAACATTGGCAAACCAATGGGCATGATCTTATTTGAAAAAGGCAAAGGTGAAGTGCTCACGATAGCTACCATTCAAAGTGAATTTGGCTCTAAGTTCCAGATCACTGGTCAACCTACTACTGAGAGCGCCAATGACTTAGCCCTCTTGTTACGTGCAGGCTCATTAGCAGCGCCAATGGAAATCATTGAAGAACGTACTATCGGACCAAGCTTGGGTGCAGAAAACATTGAGAAGGGCTTTAAGTCTCTCTTAATCGGTTTTGGTGCTATTGCTATCTTTATGATGGCTTACTACCTCTTGTTTGGCACATTCTCAGTTGTGGCGTTAGCAGTCAACCTGCTCTTACTCATTTCAGTACTTTCCATGTTGCAAGCCACGCTCACCTTGCCTGGTATTGCCGCGATGGCTTTAGCGCTCGGTATGGCGATTGACTCTAACGTGTTGATCAACGAACGTATTCGCGAAGAGTTGCGTAATGGCGCGGCCCCACAAACAGCCATTGCCGTAGGCTTCGACAAAGCATGGGCAACCATTCTGGACTCAAACGTCACTACTTTAATTGCTGGCCTAGCCTTGTTAGCATTTGGCTCTGGCCCTATTAAAGGATTCGCAGTAGTTCACTGCTTAGGTATTCTGACTTCAATGTTCTCGGCTGTCTTCTTCTCACGTGGCCTTGTCAACCTCTGGTACGGCAGACATAAGAAGATTCAAAAACTCGCTATCGGCCAAGTTTGGCGCCCACAGGAGAAATAAGCCATGGAATTTTTCCGGATCAAAAAAGATATTCCCTTTATGCGCCATGCATTGGTGCTCAATGCGATTTCTTTAATTACTTTTTTAGCAGCTGTCTTTTTCCTTTGGCATAACGGCCTGCACCTCTCCATCGAATTTACTGGTGGCACGGTTATGGAAGTTAGCTATCCACAAACTGCGCCACTAGACTCCATTCGCTCAAAAGTTGAGAAGCTTGGTTACGCAGATACCCAAATTCAAAACTTTGGTAGCTCACGCGATGTGATGATTCGCCTGCCTTTACAAAAAGATGCTGAAGGCAAACTCATCTCCTCAGCCGATCAAAGTACAGCAGTAATGCAAGTGCTAGATCCAGCAGCAACTGGTGTAAAGCTCCAGCGTGTTGAATTTGTTGGTCCACAAGTTGGTCGTGAGCTAGCAATAGATGGATTAATGGCATTGCTATTTGTAATTATTGGCATTGTGGTTTACCTCTCATTCCGCTTTGAGTGGAAATTTGCGGTTGCCGGCATCATCGCGAACTTGCATGACATCGTCATCATCTTGGGTTTCTTTGCCTTCTTCCAATGGGAGTTCTCACTTTCAGTATTGGCAGCAGTGCTAGCGGTTCTAGGCTACTCAGTAAACGAATCCGTGGTGATCTTTGACCGTATTCGCGAAAACTTCCGCAAATACCGCAAGATGAATACCCGTGAAATCATCGATAACGCAATCACCAGCACTATCAGCCGAACTGTTATTACTCACGGCAGTACAGAGATGATGGTTTTGGCTATGCTGATCTTCGGCGGCCCAACGCTCTTCTACTTTGCTTTGGCGCTGACCATTGGTATTTTGTTTGGTATTTACTCTTCAGTCTTCGTTGCTGCAGCGCTGGCCATGTGGCTTGGTGTTACACGAGAAGATTTGGTGAAGGGCGATAAAAAGCCTGATGACGAAGCGCGCAAAGACGACCCTAACTACGGGGCGCGGGTTTAAGTCAGTAATTTAGTTTGTTTGATCAAGGGCGGCTAAGATTCTTTTAGTCGCACCTTGATGTTTCACTGAGTAGGCCTTCGCTGCCTCGCTCATTTTCTTCAGCTCAGCAGTATTTAAGAGTAATTCTTTCAAAGATTCCATTAAAGCAATTGGCTCAGTTAAGAGAAGCTCTCCCTTAATTCTTTTAGCTGCGCCACTGTCAATCGCATCTAAGGCGGCCTGCTGAAAGTTATAAGTGTGCTCACCCAATAAAACAGGACACCCAGCCGCACAGGCTTCAATAAGGTTTTGACCTCCAAAAGGAAGTAGGCTTCCGCCCATCAATACCAAGTCCGAGGCACTGTAATACATCGGCATCTCACCCATGGAGTCGCCCAGAACAACATCTAAAACATCACACTCACTCGGAATACCTGACCACTCGCTACGTTTACGGAACTTTAAGCCAGCGCTATTAATCTGATTAGCTACTTCAGTAAAGCGTTCCGGATGGCGTGGCACTAGACATAACAAGGGAGTTATAGGGAAGGCGTTGCTTAACAGCAAATCATTCCAAGCTTTAAGAATGATGGCCTCCTCGCCATCACGGGTACTTGCGGCGCATACCATTAAGCGATTATCTGCGTGTATGCCCTGTTGCCAAACCTTACCTTGCTCTACGAGACCAGGATCCAATGGAACATCAAACTTGAGATTACCCACAATCTTCACATTTTGAACGCCCAAGCCGCGATAACGCTGTGCATCAAATTCAGTCTGAGCCAAGATACCTGCGAATGCTTGAAATAAAGCGCGCCCCGCTTTGCCAAAACGATTCACGCGACGTGCACTACGCTCTGATAAACGGGCATTAACCAGAAATAGAGGCAAGCCAATTTCTTTACAGCGAAAGACAACGGTTGGCCATGCTTCGGTTTCCATAAATAGACCAAGCTTTGGCTTAAAGGTCTTCAAGAAATGTTCTACAGCCCAACAAATGTCATATGGCAAATAGACTTGTCGAATTTGTCCAGAGGCAATCTCTTTGGCAAATAACTGCTTACCGGTGCGGCGTCCATTCAACGTCATGTGGGTAAGGAGAATTGATTCACCTCTAGCCAAATAAGCCTCAATCAATGGTTGAGCAGCACGAGTCTCTCCAACCGATACCGCATGAATCCAAATAGACCTTTGAGTAATGGGCTTGCTATAGCCAAAACCCAGACGCTCTGGGATGTGATGAAGGTAAGAAAAGGCATGACGTGCGCGCCAAGCCAATCGAACAAATGCTAATGGCAATAAGAGATGCCATAACAATTGATAAACAGCAAACCAGATCCGAGGACGTGCCCCGTATTCTGAATTGGTAGTCAAACTCACTTTTTCAGACGTTCGGTCAACTCGACCGCCTTACCTAGATAAGAAGATGGAGTCATCTCTAATAGACGCGCTTTTGCATCCTCAGGAATCTTCAAGCCACGAATAAAGGTTTGCAAATCGGCTTGATTAATGCCTTTGCCACGAGTCAATTCTTTTAACTGCTCGTAGGGATTCTCGATACCATAACGGCGCATGACAGTTTGTACTGGCTCAGCCAATACTTCCCAACATGCATCTAAGTCAGCGGCAATTGCTGCAAGATTGACTTCCAGCTTACCAAGTCCACGCAGGGCGCTGTCATAAGCCAATACGCTATGACCAAAGGCTGGACCCAAATTACGCAACACGGTGGAATCAGTAAGGTCACGCTGCCAACGAGAGATTGGTAATTTTTCAGCAAGATGACGCAGCAATGCATTGGCAACACCCAAGTTACCTTCAGAATTTTCAAAGTCAATCGGGTTGACCTTATGTGGCATCGTGGATGAACCAATCTCGCCTGCTTTAGTACGCTGCTTGAAATACCCAACAGAGATGTAAGCCCAGAAGTCACGGTCCATATCCAAGAGAATCGTATTAGCGCGAGCGATCGCATCAAAGAGTTGGGCCATACCGTCATGTGGCTCAATTTGAATGGTGTATGGATTGAAGGTCAAACCTAAACGCTTCTCCACTACGTTCTTAGAGAAATTTTCCCAATCAAAATCAGGGTAAGCAGATAAGTGGGCGTTGTAGTTACCAACTGCGCCATTCATCTTGCCTAGCAAAGGCACTGCTGCAATTGCATCGATCGCACGCTCTAAACGCTTAGCAATATTTGCAATTTCTTTTCCAAGAGTACTTGGTGAAGCAGGTTGGCCATGGGTACGCGAAAGAAGTGGAACCTTAGCGTGCTCGAGAGCTAAGTCAGTCAGAACAGAAAGTACTTTGCGAAGTTGCGGCAAAAGCACTTCATCGCGCGCGCCACGCAACATTAAACCATGCGAAGTGTTATTGATATCTTCAGAGGTGCAAGCAAAATGAATGAACTCACTAGCTTTAAGCAAATCAGGACGACCGGCAACTTTTTCTTTTAAGAAATACTCAACTGCTTTGACGTCATGGTTGGTAACCGCTTCAATATCTTTAATGCGTTGAGCATCCTCATCCGAAAAATTCTCAGGAAGAGATAGCAAGAAAGCTTCGTCAGCAGCATTAATTTTTGGCACATCAGGCAAACCAGCTGCAGCCAAAGCCAAAAGCCAATGAATTTCCACAAACACACGCTGGCGCATAAAAGCCGCCTCAGAAAGCCAAGGACGCAAAGCATCTAGTTTTCCGGCATAACGACCGTCTAGAGGGGAAAGAGCATTAAGGGTAGAAAGCGGCTGACTCACGAATATTGCCTTTGCATTGAAGATGTCAATAAAAGCTAATTTTAATGCGTTTGAGAGTCCAGCAAACCCCAATTAGGATGGCTATACTTGATCCCATGAAACTTATCGGATCCCTCACCAGCCCCTATGTACGTAAAGTACGCATTGTTTTTAACGAGAAAAAGGTCGATGTTGACCTCGAATTAGAGAATGTTTGGGCCGCAGACACCAAAATAGGCGCCACAAACCCCCTGGGGAAGGTTCCTTGCCTTATTTCTGACGATGGGGATGCTATCTACGACTCCCGCGTCATCGCCGAGTATGCGGATGGCCTAAGCCCTGTCAGCAAGCTTATTCCTGCCGACAACCGGGAGCGTGCCGCCGTTAAAACCTGGGAAGCCCTGGCTGACGGAATTATGGATGCCGGTATTTTGGCTCGTTTAGAGCGTACCTTGCGCCCAGCAGAGCAGCAAAGCCAAACTTGGTACGACCGCCAAATGGGCAAGATTGATGCCGCACTTAGCGAGATGTCCGAGCAACTCGGTGAAAACGCATGGTGTCATGGCAATCAAATGACTTTGGCAGATATCGCCGTTGGTTGCGCCATTGGTTATCTATTGTTTCGCTTTCCTGAAGTGAAATGGCAAACACAATATCCAAACTTAGATCGCTTGTACCAGAAATTATTGCAGCGACCTTCGTTTATGGAAACTGTACCGCCTGCTGCTTAATCAACTTATCACTTAAATAAAAAGCCAATCAAAACTGATTGGCTTTTTTGTATCTGATGAGAAAATTTATGCGGAGATAATTCCGCCACCCAAACAAATTTCTCCGTCATAGAGAACAGCTGATTGTCCAGGTGTTACTGCCCACTGTGCATCCGGAAAGCTTAATTCAAAACTTTGCGCATCATTACCGGCAATTAAAGTGCAAGCTGAATCGGCTTGACGGTAACGCGTTTTAGCAGAATAGCTTCCAGGCACTGGAGCTGCACCAGATACCCAGCTAGCGTCCATTGCAGAAAGCTTGTGAGCTAATAGCCATGGGTGCTCATGGCCCTGTGCTACATATAGAGTGTTATTCGGAATATCTTTACGCGCCACATACCAAGCATCACCATTACCATCCTGACTACCGCCCAAACCAATGCCTTTGCGCTGACCCAAGGTAAAGAATGCTAGGCCCATATGCTCACCAACGGTCTTACCTTCTGG
This sequence comes from Polynucleobacter sp. 86C-FISCH, assembly GCF_018882415.1. Taxonomy (GTDB): domain Bacteria; phylum Pseudomonadota; class Gammaproteobacteria; order Burkholderiales; family Burkholderiaceae; genus Polynucleobacter. Next base: position 667,342 of record NZ_JACVOL010000001.1, read on the forward strand.
GGTTTTAATTGGTCCCGGCACACGTGGTAAATAACGGTTTAAGAATTCTCTAAAAGGACGTTCGCCAATAAAACAAATTCCAGTGGAGTCTTTTTTCTTTGCATTGTGCAAACCAATTTGCTCAGCAATTTTTCTCACTTCCGTTTTAGGAATTTCTCCCAGCGGAAACATGACGTTTGCCAATTGCTGCTGCGTTAAGCGATGCAAGAAATAACTTTGGTCTTTGCTCGCATCGACCGCTTTTAGTAGCTGGACTTTTCCACCCTCATGACGCACGCGTGCATAGTGTCCAGTAGCAATCGCATCCGCACCCAAACTCATGGCGTGATCCAAGAATGCTTTGAACTTAATTTCGGCATTACATAAAACATCGGGATTAGGTGTTCGCCCTGCAGCGTATTCGCGCAAAAAATCGGCAAATACACGTTCACGGTATTCAGCAGCGAAATTGACAGCCTCAACGTCTATACCGATCATATCGGCCACAGAAACCACGTCTAGCCAGTCCTGGCGAGCCGAACAGTACTCGTCGTCGTCATCATCCTCCCAATTCTTCATAAAAAGGCCAATAACTTCAAAGCCTTGTTCCTTGAGCATCCAGGCGGCAACCGACGAATCTACCCCTCCAGACATGCCAATAACGACTTTCTTGGTCTGGGGCGATGGGATTGCGGAAGAATTGAGCGGGATCATCAAAAAATGCGAGAATTCAATATAAGCTGACAGACCATATTGTAGAAGTCTTAGCCCGGTCTCACAGAATTTTGGGCAAAAACCAAGCAAGCGGACTTAGGGGTAAGTAAATAGGTGCAATAAGGCCCATTTAACTAAAATAGATTTTTTGAAAAATTTTGCTTTTGGAGACATGCCATGCGCATAGGAGTGCCACTGGAAACAAGGCCTGGGGAAACTCGAGTAGCCGCCACACCAGAAACCGTTAAAAAACTCATCGGTCAAGGTCATACCGTCGTTATTCAGAAAGACGCTGGTGTAAAAGCCAGTCAACCTGACTCTGCGTATGAAGCTGTCGGCGCAACTGTTGGCAGCGCAGCGGATGCGTTTGGAGCGGAGATTGTTCTAAAAGTTCGTGCTCCTGAGGCAGCTGAACTTAAGCAAATTAAATCTGGCGCCGTTCTCCTAGGCATGCTCGATCCATTTGATAACGACATGATTGCTGCAATGGCTGCTCAAGGCGTTACTGCATTCTCATTAGAAGCTGCGCCGCGTACAACACGCGCACAAAGCATGGACGTCTTATCTTCTCAAGCAAACATTGCTGGATATAAGGCCGTCATGGTTGCTGCCAATGAATATCAACGCTTCATGCCAATGCTCATGACTGCTGCGGGAACTGTTAAAGCAGCTCGCGTTCTAATCTTGGGTGCCGGTGTTGCTGGCTTGCAAGCTATTGCTACTGCAAAACGCCTTGGTGCTGTGATTGAAGCATCTGATGTTCGTCCTGCAGCTAAAGAACAAATTGAATCTCTAGGTGCTAAGTTTGTTGACGTTCCTTATGAGACTGATGAAGAGCGTGAAATTGCTCAAGGCGTTGGTGGCTATGCCCGCCCAATGCCAGAGGCTTGGATGAAGCGTCAGGCAGCCTTAGTTGCTGAACGCGCTCAACAAGCAGACATCGTCATTGCTACCGCATTGATCCCTGGACGTAAACCTCCGGTCCTCCTACATAGCGACACCGTTGCTAATATGAAACCGGGCTCAATCGTCATCGACATAGCCGCTGGTAAAGGTGATAACGGTTCTGGTAACTGCCCTTTAACTCAAGCAGATAAAGTAATTGATGTGAATGGCGTGAAGATTGTGGGCTATACAAATTTAGCCAGCATGGTTGCAGCTGATGCATCTGCACTCTACTCACGCAACTTGCTCGATTTCATGAAGCTGATTGTGGACAAAGACGCGAAGTTGGTGATCCCAACTGATGACGATATCGTCACCGCTTGTTTAATGTGTCGTGATGGCCAAGCCATTCGCAAAAACTAACAGTAAAAAATACTAAGGAAACATTATGGATCTCGCTGCCTTTCAAAGCATCCTCACCGTTCAAAACATTACTGTGTTTGTATTGGCCATTTTTGTCGGCTATCACGTAGTTTGGAACGTTACCCCAGCATTGCATACACCTTTAATGGCGGTAACTAATGCCATCTCCGGCATCATCATTGTTGGCGCATTACTTCAAACTGAAGTAATTGGTGGTGATGAAATTACTCTGACCAGCATTATTGGTGCCGTTGCCGTATTCCTCGCCTCAATTAATATTTTTGGTGGCTTTATGGTCACCCGTCGCATGCTTGAGATGTTCAAGAAGAAAGCCCCTAAGGCTGATGCGGCTGGAACTAAATAAACCTAGAACAAGACCTATATAGAGACCAAAAACTATGTCAAACATAACCGCTATTTCTTATCTCATTTCATCGGTGTTGTTCATCCTCGCTTTGCGTGGCCTGTCTTCACCAACCACTTCACGCCAAGGCAATACCTTCGGCATGATTGGTATGTTGCTTGCTGTGATCACGACATTCATGATCCCAGACTTCAAACCTGTATTTTCATTAATCATTGCTGCAATCGTTGGTGGTGCTGTTATTGGAACCATTGCTGCTAAGCGCGTGCAAATGACCAAGATGCCTGAGTTGGTAGCTTTGATGCACTCCTTCGTAGGTTTGTCAGCTGTACTAATCGCGATTGCAGCCGTATTCAATCCAGCACACGACCATACTGGCGCACAAAAGATTGAACTCTTTATTGGCGCGTTTATTGGTGCTATTACCTTTACTGCATCGGTTATTGCATTCGGCAAGTTATCCGGCAAGGTCAGCGGCAAGCCAGTGACTTTTGCTGGTCAACATTTACTCAACCTTCTCCTAGCCATCACTATGGTTGGCGGCGGCGTAATGTACTTCATGACTGGTAGTCATGAAGCGTTCCTAGTAATGTGTGCGGTCGCTCTAGTGTTGGGTGTAACTTTGATCATCCCTATCGGTGGTGCCGATATGCCAGTGGTTGTATCGATGCTCAATAGTTATTCTGGTTGGGCTGCAGCAGGTATTGGCTTTACCTTGAATAACCCCGTGTTGATTATTGCGGGTGCTTGCGTAGGTTCATCTGGCGCCATTCTGTCCTACATCATGTGTAAGGCGATGAACCGCTCTATCTTGGCTGTATTGCTCGGCGGCTTTGGTGCCGAAGCTGCTGCAGGTGGTGGCGATGACGGCGGTCCTAAGAATTACAAAACAGGCTCACCTGAAGATGCTGCTTTCTTGATGGAAAACGCTGACACTGTGATCATTGTTCCAGGTTATGGCTTAGCAGTTGCTCGCGCTCAACACGCCCTGAAAGAATTGACTGAAAAGTTAACTCACCATGGTGTGACTGTGAAATACGCTATTCACCCAGTTGCCGGTCGTATGCCTGGTCATATGAACGTTCTTTTGGCCGAAGCTGAAGTTCCATACGATCAAGTATTCGAGATGGAAGATATCAACAGTGACTTTGGTCAAGCTGACGTGGTCTTGGTGCTTGGCGCTAACGACGTTGTTAACCCGGCAGCACGTACTCCAGGAAGCCCAATTTTTGGCATGCCAATCTTGGAAGCGTTTAAAGCTAAAACCATCATCGTTAATAAACGATCAATGGCGGCTGGTTATGCCGGCTTAGATAACGAACTCTTCTATATGGATAAAACCATGATGGTCTTCGGTGATGCGAAGAAGGTTGTAGAAGAGATGGTTAAGGCTGTTGAGTAATTCAACGCTGAACATCAAATAAATGACCGCCTTCGGGCGGTTTTTTATTACACTAAATACACTTCTTAATCTTATTACCCTATCTTACGAGAGCTTGCTATGCATTATTTCATGGAGAATCACCTCAATGTAGTGAAATATGCCCCCTACATATTCTTGGTATCCATTCTGATTTTCTTAGGCATAGGCTGGCTCATTGGTAAATATCGCCTACGCACCTCAGACAAGGTAGTTGTTCGCGACTCTTTAGCAGCAGCCATCTTTGGCTTGTCCGCACTGGTTCTAGGCTTTACATTTTCGAGCGCTAATGAGCATTTTGATAAACGCGTTAGCATCAATCGCGCTCAAGCAGATGCTATTACCCAAATCTACCAGTCCAGCAAGTATCTAAATACAGCAGACCAAAATGCAGTGCGAAATAATCTAAAAGAAATTCTTACGGATCGTCTCGAAATTTACCAAGGGGTACATTCATTTACAGCCTTAAATGAAAATTTAGGGCGCCTGGGCCACAAGGTAAATGACTTCAATGAATTAATGATGCTAAGCATTCCTCGCGCACCAGCTAGCACCAAAGAGTTGGCTGATAAGATCTTGAGACCTCAAACAGATCACCTCATGGAGATTTTCAAGGATGGCATGCTGAATGCCAGACATCACCCCCCTGCAATTCTTGAGCGCTTTTTATTTACTCTGCTAACGATTGGTGCACTTTTAAGTGGCTATGCCATGGCCGTTAAAAATGAAGAGGATTGGTTTTTAACCGCAATTTACCTCGGACTAATGGGCTTTGCGCTATATGTCATTTTCGCCCTAGAGTTTCCAAATCAGCTATTTCCTTACGATGCCTTTAATGCTGACTTATTGCGAACTCAAAAACTATTGCAATAAACCTTTTCACAGCCGTTGTAGAAATCACCTTCTTTGATAGCTATTGGATAAATTGTCTTGCAGTACATACGCAACGCCATTAGCGACCAAGGAGAGGTCTTGATCAAGCACCCGACTACGGTAAGTCCAGCCAGCTGGTAATTTCAGCTGCTCGCTCAATCCTGGAAGATCTTTGATGTTGAGTGCAGGATTCACAATTTGTGAATACGATTGCATTACATAGACATCACCTGCTGGAGATGTAAGTTCATAAACAGTTCTACCAGTTCTATAGACAAAGTTGGTAGTACGAGCAACTTCATTGGCGGTGTAATTCTTGCTACCCATCAACTGCTTCAGCAAACTCAACTTTACTGTTGCCCGCAAATTCATCTCAATGCCACCAAAAGTCTCTTTTACGTCATTGACGGTATTCCCGGCTGCTTGTATTTCATCCATCATCCAATAGCGCGGGCCATTTAAAATGGCAATTGAAGCGTCATAATCTTTGACAATCGACTCTTTGGTTAACGCGCTCCATTGTGCTTCTGGGCAAAGATTAAGGCCTTGAGTGTTAAATACCCTCACTTCAAGCTTGAGCCAATCGCGCTTGCCAATCAAGACTTCGCAATAGCGCTGATTACGCAGGTTCGATATGCTTTTTTCAAAGATTGGGGTTTGTTGGGTAGGAGTTTGAGCGCAAGCCTCGCCTATTGCCAGCACAAGAGAGATCGCCAGAAATGTAAATGATTTATTCATGGTTTCACTGTACCAAATAAAAAACGCCCGGTCTTTTGAACCAGGCGTTTTAGTTTCTACAGCAAGCTAGCTGGAGAGGTAGAGCTATTACATCATGCCGCCCATACCACCCATACCGCCCATGCCACCCATATCAGGCATACCACCAGCACCAGATTCATCTTTTGGTGCTTCGGAGATTGCGCAATCGGTAGTCAACAAGAGGCCAGCAACAGAAGCCGCATTTACCAACGCAGTTTTAGTTACCTTAGTTGGATCGATAACGCCTTGTGCAACGAGGTCACCGTATTCACCGGTAGCTGCGTTGTAGCCGTTATTGCCTTTGCTTGCTTGAACAGCATTAACAACCACGCCTGCGTCTTCGCCAGCATTGCTAACGATAGTACGCAATGGCTCTTGCATAGCGCGCAACACGATACTGATACCAGCGTCTTGATCAGCGTTGTCGCCTTTCAATCCCTTGATACCTTGCATTGCACGAATCAACGCTACGCCACCGCCAGGAACAATACCTTCTTCAACGGCAGCACGAGTTGCATGCAATGCGTCGTCAACACGAGCCTTCTTCTCTTTCATTTCTACTTCAGTAGCAGCGCCAACACGAATCACCGCAACACCGCCAGCCAACTTAGCTACGCGCTCTTGCAATTTTTCTTTGTCGTAATCGCTAGTCGCTTCTTCGATCTGAACGCGAATGTTCTTCACGCGAGCTTCAATAGCTTTAGCATCGCCAGCACCGTCAATGATGATGGTGTTTTCTTTGCCTACTTCAATACGCTTAGCTTGACCTAAGTGCTCAAGAGTTGTTTTCTCGAGTGTGAGGCCGATTTCTTCAGCGATAACTGTGCCGCCAGTCAAAATCGCGATGTCTTCCAACATTGCTTTACGACGATCACCGAAACCAGGAGCTTTAACAGCACAAGTTTTGATAATGCCGCGGATGTTGTTCACAACCAAAGTTGCCAAGGCTTCACCTTCAACATCTTCTGCAATGATCAACAATGGACGACCAGATTTTGCTACTTGTTCGAGTACTGGGAGCAAATCACGGATGTTGGCAATCTTCTTGTCAAACAAGAGAACGTATGGGCTTTCCAATACGGCAACTTGTTTTTCTGGTTGATTGATGAAGTATGGAGACAGGTAGCCGCGGTCAAACTGCATACCTTCAACTACTTCAAGCTCGTCTTCCAAAGACTTGCCATCTTCAACAGTGATAACGCCTTCTTTACCTACTTTTTCCATCGCTTCTGCAATGCGCTGACCAATGCTGTGGTCGCTGTTTGCAGAGATAGAGCCTACTTGAGCGATTTCTTTAGTGGTTGTGCAAGGCTTGCTGATTTTTGCGAGTTCTTCGATTGCAGCTGTTACAGCCTTGTCGATACCGCGCTTCAAGTCCATTGGGTTGTGGCCTGAAACTACGTATTTCATACCTTCGCGAACGATTGACTGAGCCAAAACAGTAGCAGTAGTTGTACCGTCACCAGCGATGTCAGCAGTTTTGGAAGCTACTTCCTTAACCATCTGAGCACCCATGTTCTGGAGCTTGTCTTTGAGTTCGATTTCTTTTGCAACAGATACACCGTCTTTAGTGATTGTTGGTCCACCGAATGAACGCTCAATCACCACGTTGCGACCTTTTGGTCCCAAAGTTGTTTTCACTGCATTAGCAAGAATGTTTACGCCTTCGACCATCTTGGTGCGGGCGCTATCTCCAAATACAACGTCTTTTGCTGCCATGATTAAATTCCTCTCTTAAATACCGAAATTACTTCTGTACAACAGCCATGATGTCGTCTTCACGCATCACGATGAGTTCTTCGCTGTCAACTTTTACTGTTTGACCTGCATATTTGCCAAACAAAACGCGATCGCCAACTTTGACGTCAAGTGCGTTTAATTTGCCGCTGTCATCACGTTTGCCTGGGCCTACTGCCAATACTTCACCTTGATCAGGTTTTTCTGCAGCAGCGTCAGGAATGATGATTCCGGAAGCAGTTTTTGATTCTTGATCTAAACGCTTGATGATTACGCGATCATGTAAGGGACGCAAATTCATCTCTTCTCCTATGTTAGTAAGTGTTAACTATTTAAATAAACTATATAAATCAATGCTTTACAATCTCATTACACGGAGTTTTGGGGTAATTTACTAATAAATCACCTTTTTAGCACTCGCGTGTAGGGAGTGCTGATTATATAGGTCCCATTCCCTGTATTTCAAGGGCGGATCACCATAAATTCTTTAAGGATTTGACCTCTTTTTATAATGGGGACAGGCTGGTAGGGCGATTCCTACAGATAAATCAGCCTAAAGCCCTTACAGCTCCAATCCGTCCTGCCTAGACTGGACAGTCACCGATTGGAGAATGCTGATGAGCCCGAAATCCCGGCTGTACACGCTTGTAAAGGCATGGAAGAACAAACCCTTCCACGAAGTACGAGACGCCTGTGGCGACCCCTGGCTTGGCCTTAGTAGCCAAGCTCTCGAAGAACACCAATCCTGGTCCAAGCGACAAGCGATTAGCCATGAACCCATTTTTAACTGCAAGGGAACAAAACTGACAGGATCCTTATTTAGACCATTGCTGGTCGCATCGGATATGCAACTACTGCGCCTCTTTATGGAAGGTCTAGATACCATTTCGTACTGGTATCGCAGCGGTCGCTTTATTCCTGGAATCTTACCAATGCCAACCCACGCCCTAGCCTCTAGTAGCTACGTGGACGCAATGAGTGAATTGATTTTGAATTCACGTCTTCCAGTTGGCTTAGTAGCGATTGGAATTCAATCCGTCCCAGACCCTGCAACTGTTGATGCTTGTAAAGAGGGCTTGCTTCGTTTGCGAAGATTGGGCATCTTGTTGCATTTCTTGAATTTCTGCGGCAGTGCTGAAGAGTTGCATTGGATCACTGATATGCAATTGGAAGGCGTACACATTGATATGAGCACACTTCGTGAGCACGATCTAGCCAGTGATGCGCTATCCCAGTTAAGGCAATCACCTTACTCACCTACACAAATTTATGCGGCCAACATTAGCTTAGTACAAGATTTAAAAAATGCATCAACTCTCATTGCAGATCATGCATATGGGGGACTGATGATGGCGCCGGTCAGTCGCCATCAAATGCTTCAAATAAACGATAGCCGTATCGCTAAAGCCATTTTTTCGCTGCACCCTCATCAACACCCAAACCAAAACGGAGACAAGTAATGAGAAAACGCGTGATGTTGGTAGATGACCATCCAGCAATGCTGATGGCTCTTAAAAGTATGTTGCAGGACCAGTTGTTATTTGAGATTGCAGGGCAAGCCCAAAATGGAGAGGAGTGCCTCAGGTCCATGAAAGAAGTAAATCCCAATATGGTCATTCTAGATTTAGATATGCCCAAGACCGATGGGTTTGATGTGATCCGCCGTATCGGCCTCATGTACCCCGATGTACGCATGCTGGTTCTCTCAAGCATGGATGAAGCCGTCTATGGCGGGAGAGTGCGCTCATTAGGTGGCCATGGCTTTGTCAATAAAACTGCGGGAGCGGATGTCATTTTGGCCGCCTGCGTAGCTATATCTCAAGGTTATAACTTTTTCACTCATGGCAAGAATGGCAATAGCTCATTAAGCGACAACGATAAGCTTGCATTGATTTCTGATCGAGAATTACAGGTCATGAAATATCTGGGCAAAGGTAATACTAATCAACAGATATCTGACATGTTGCATATCAGCAATAAGACGGTCGCCACTTACAAGACCAGAGTCTTTGATAAACTCGGAATTAATAATATTGCTGACCTGATCTTGTTCTGCCGCATGAACAACATCATCGAAAGCTAAAGCAATATGCGTCGATCCATTACTCGCATTGCTTTTATCCTATTCAATGGAGTCATAAGCAATTCTTATGCCACTTTGCTGAGCCCAGGCGAGCAAAGATGGGTCGATGCCCATCCTGTAGTCCGTTTTAGCATTCACGAAAAGTACGCGCCTTATCTAGAATTAAATGAGAATGGTGAGGCCGGCGTTTTTCACAGCATCTTGAGCAAGCTTAGTGAATTTACCAAGCAGGAATTTCTGCCTAGATGGCGCAAGAGCGATCAAGAAGGATTGCAACAACTCGCCAGCGGGGAAGTAGACTTCATTATTGATCCACCTTCACTAGATGATGAATACCTAAGGTTTGGCTCCCTATCAGAAGCAATTTTTTGGGGTCACGATGCAATTCTGACAAAGCGCTCAGAAAGTAATGCGCACATCGAACCAATCAATATTGCCTACTTCGATCGTGGTTATGAAAATCCTCCATCGCCATCCCATCCGCAATCTAGGCTTTCTAGTCACACCGAGAAATTAATCTTTGATCTACTCAAAAATGATATCGAAGCACTAGTCTTACCTGTTCGCCTTGCGCAACAAATCATTCAGAAAGTGAACGGCCAGAAATTGCAATTAAATGGCTTATATAGCAGAGAGCCCTTTGAATACCGCTGGCTAATTGCCCATCAGAGCGAGGCTTTGCATGCTGTGCTTGGTGGCTTTCTGGAGAACTTAGACCCCATGGAATCACGTAATCTATTTGCTCTTCATTCAAACGAGGCATGGGGAGACAGTAGCAAGTCTAATAACCCGCAACTTAACTGGATTTCAGCATTGGCAGCGTTGCTGGGCGGAACCTTGTTGCTTTGGTACATAAAAAGAAAAAATCAACTGCATACTCATCAAACTGAGAGACTCATGAATTCTAAAGAGCTTGCCGAAAAAGCGAATGCTGCGAAGTCTTCATTTCTGGCTACGATGAGCCATGAAATTCGTACTCCAATGAATGCTATCTTGGGAGTGCAGGAGCTGTTGCTAAACAGCCCACTCCCGAATAATGAAAAAGCATTGCTCAAAAGTGCCCACTCATCAGCAGAGTCACTACTAGGCATCCTTAATCAAGTTTTAGATCTTTCCAAAATTGAGGCGGGTAAGCTCACTCTCAATTTAGAGCCTTGCTGCCTCAATACCCTCATCGACGATATCGATTCCGCATTTTCAACAGTTGCCCAAATCCAAAATCTCACCCTTCACACCACTAAAGACCCTCGGGTCGCCCAAGTGTTGATGATTGATGCACTTCGACTGCGGCAAATCCTACAAAACCTCATTAGTAATGCCATCAAATTTACTGAGCATGGTGAGATTTATTTCTCAATTAGCGTGTTGGCAAATGACCATGCGGGACAGTTGATTGAGTTTCGAGTGATTGATACTGGCGTAGGCATGGGAGCTGAGGATATTGAGATTGCATTACAAGCATTCGAGCAAATTCCAGGTACGAGCGAGCAACACAAGGGGACTGGTCTTGGACTCACCATTACCAATCACCTAGTCACCTCAATGGGCAGTCAGCTTTATTTTGATAGTGCCCCAGGATTTGGCAGCAATATTCACTTTTGCGTGGCATTTCCTCGCACTAGCATTGCTGCGCCTGGACAAGCACCAACTAATGGCAAAGCCCCTCAGTCAAGAAGACTAGTTTCTAAAGGTCACAACAAATCAAATCGCACCTTACGAGCCTTAGTAGTCGAGGACCACCCAGCTAGCAGGCAAATTATTTCCTTGCAATTAGAGGCGCTTGGGATTGAGGTAGCAGTTTGCGATAACGCGCATACCGCTCTAGATTTGATTACCCAGACCAATTTCGATCTCTTGTTGACCGATCAATCCATTCCGGGAATGCAAGGCTCAGAACTGGCTAAGCGAATTCGAGATCTAGGTCATCGTGATCTCATCATCATTGGTGTCACCGCAGATATTTATGCGCTGGATTCACGCCACCAGTTTTTTGCTGCCGGTATGAATAGCGTTCTCATCAAACCACTCAGTCTCATGACCCTAGAAAACGAATTGACTCGCTATTTCTCGACTCAGGAAGTGACTGAAAAAATGATCTCGGAAGTTGGCGCCGATGAATATTCATTTGATGCATTTGCAGGTCTGCTAAGAGATAACCCAAATCATGTCTTGGTGATATTGGATGAGATCAAGAAAGTCCATGATGAGGCTCTTGAGATACTAGAAAGCAAACAATGTGATGAGGACACTTTCAGCAGCCTGGTTCATAAGGTAAAAGGCGGCGCCCAACTACTAAAAGCCAGATCATTTGTTCTTTCATGCGATGGATTGAATGGAGACACCCCTTTGTCCAATCGTATTGCTACGTTCACTCAAGTACTTCTTGAGCAAAATCAAGTCATTGAGAGGTATCGAGAAAATTACACTCAACAATAAGTAGAGCAACAAAAAACCCGCCACATTGCTGAGGCGGGTTTTTATCTAAGTAGCTAGCTAATTAGAAACCAACTGTATATGTTGCCATTACAGTAGTGGTTGATACTGCTTGGTAAGCTTCTTGACGATAGATACCAGTCACACCTAAGCGCTGGTTCTTCTCAACATCGTAAGTAGCGCCAACAGTAGCTGTTGGGCGATTCTTCACCGGGTTAGCATTGAAGTTCACTGGAGTTAAGCCAGTAATTGTGGTGCTAGTCCCGTTCACTGTACCGGCAGCAGTATTGGTATCGGATTCAATACCAGCACTTGCGAACAAGTTAGTCTTTGGAATGCCTCTGAAAGAACCACCAACACCAGCCAACAATGTCGTTGCGTTGGTATTCACTGCGCCAAAGGTCAAAGGAGCAGTTACGCCAGCTGAAGCGCCTTCTGTATAGCCGCCCATATTGTTTTGGCTATAACGTACACCAGCGTATGGGGACACTACAAAAGCTTGGCCTAAACCAAAGCCATATTTAGCAGTTAACTGAGCGCCTTGGCTAGTTAAGGTGGAAGAACCAGTACCAGCTTGTGAAGTACCCACTACTTGACGATTAATCGTAGTGTCCTTTTGACCATAGGCAATCGAACCACGTACTTCAGTACCAGTGTCATCTTGTCTTTGATTCCAAGCAGCAAACAAACCAATCAATGGTGTGTTGTTGCTCAAGTTCACAGTAGAGCCACCGTTATTAACTGACAAGTTCTGGTCAGCATAAGCACCGATACGCACTGAAGCTGTCGGACGGTAAGCAGCAATTAACAATGCGCTAGTGCTATTTAGACCATTAACCGCTTGTACTGCAGTATTACGAGCGCCACCAGATACGCAAATATTGTTCTTATCAAACAAAGTACAGTCATAAGTAAAGCTATTAGCCAATACTGAGTTTTGTAAAGCATAAGTGCCTTGCAATGCTTGGGCAGTATTAGCTACAGATTGTTGGGTTGAAGTTCTTAATGCAGCAGCCTGTGCAGCAGCAAGAGCTGCTGCAGCTGCAGCCTCGGCGGCAGCGATTTCTTGAGCGGTTAAGCCTGAAGATGGAACAAAAGTACCATCCGCCAAGTAAATACCGGTGATAGTGAATGAAGTACTAGGATTCCACAAACTCATGCCTAGGTAAATTGGAGAGGCAGCCGAAAGTGAAAAAGTAAGTGCGTTTTTACCAATAATTACCGCATTACCCACATTTAAATATGTGCTCGTTGACGCACCTTGAACCCTGTAAAAAACACCTAGCCCACTAGTTGGACAGGCCGGCATTCCGCCGCCGCCGCCAGTAGAACAACCTGAACTTGAAAGGCCAATGAAGTTTATTGCAGGGCCTGAATAGTTAAAAGAGAAGGTGTAATTACCTGCTGCTAGAGATGGCGTGTACGTTGCAGCATTATTGACCCTTTCTGGCAATGCAATAGAGCCATTGAGGGTTCCAGTCGTCAATGCAATTGATGTACTTGAGTTAATGACACCAGTACCAGGCGGCACTAAAGGGCCGGGAATTGCATTATTCACAGTAGTAGAATAATTGAGCCCATCCAAATAATTAGTTTGAGCATTGGCTATGACTGTGACTATGTTGAGTGCTGCAAATACAAAAACGATTTTTGAGAATTTCATAATTATTTACTAGTTGGTTTCATGAATTCGCTCTAGGGCGAATTTTTTGCAACCGCAATGATACCAAACCTACGCACCATATATAAAAAATCCTATAAAAATCAATGCATTATTGGATTCTTATAGGATTAGATTGATGCCTTTGGGGCCTTTGTAATTCCAGGGGTTTATTCTTCTCCAAATGCTATCTCGCCCCTATCCCGCACTCCGAATATCTAGGTATTTAGTTAATGCTTTAGTTGGAGCTTTTCTTGGACCCCTTTTTGGGCATGCTTTTGCTTCAGGGGGTTCAGATTCAACATTGAGCAGCAAGACTATTCCCCCGTCAGTTTCTAACAGTCTTGAACGAAATCAAATACCTAAAGATGCCATCAGCATCTCGGTAATAGAGATTGAGCCTGGGCGCCCAGGAAAGCATATTGCCAAAAATATACTGGGTTGGCGTCCTGAGATAGTCATGAACCCCGCCTCAACAATGAAGCTGCTAACCACTTTGAGCGGTTTGGATATTTTGGGGCCGCAATATCGTTGGCGTACCAATATTTATACCGACGGCATTATTCGTCAGGGAGTCTTAAAGGGTAATTTGTATTTACAAGGCACAGGCGATCCAAAACTCATCCCTGAAGAGCTCGCCAAGATGATGAAAGAACTACAGAATCTTGGTATTCAAAAAATTGACGGTAATTTATTTTTTGATCGCAGTGCCTATGCTCCGAGCGTAATGGAACATAACACGATTGATGGCGAATCTTTACGTGCTTATAACGTTCCGCCCGATCCATTGTTATATGCTTTTCGCACTCTTTCCTTTCAATTGGGTAAGTCACGTACTGCCGACTTTATTGACATCAGCTATACACCTGCGCTATCGCAACTGAAGGTATCGAATCAAATGCAGTTGGTAGATCGTCCTTGCGATAACTGGAAAAGCAATATTGGTTTTAAATTAGACCCAGAAGAAATCGGCAATACCGATCAAGCCTTAACAGCCCAGTTCTCAGGGGCTTTTCCAAGCTCTTGCAAGGGTGTGAACTTCAACATCGTTGCTTTAGATGCTAATACCTTCTTAACCCAAGGCTTTGCAGCTGCCTGGGAATTGGCTGGTGGCACTTGGACCAAACCGCCTATTGGTAAGGATGGCAGCGTTCCGCTTGCGGCTCGCCTCTTGCTGCAATTTGAGGGCATCAAGCTAGCTGATGATGTTTTAGATATCAACAAATACTCTAACAATGTCATGGCTCGTCAAGTTCTATTAACGCTTGCCTTAGAAAAAATGGGTAAGCCCGCAACGACTGCCAATGGTGACTTAGTAATTCAGAGTTGGCTCAAGCAAAACGGTTTGAATTTTACGGACTTAGTCATTGAAAATGGATCTGGGCTATCTCGCAATGAGGCCATCTCTGCAGAGCAAATGAATCAACTTCTCTTGACCGCTCGCAACCTTCCCGTAGCAGAAGTGTTCTATAACAGCCTTCCGATAGCAGGAACTGATGGCACCATGCGCAATCGTTTATTAGGTCAACTTCGTAAGTTTTTACATCTCAAGAAAAAGCCTGAGGCCAGAATCAAGACTGGCTCACTGGTAGATGTGCGCGCAATATCAGGTTACGTTCTGAGTAAATCAGGAAAGATGTACGCCGTGACTTCTTTTATTAACCACCCCAATGCCTGGAGAGGCCTTGAAGCACACGATCAGCTACTGACGTGGCTACTAGAGGATGGTCCAGAACCAAAGCATGCCCGCTGAAGTCTGTCTCTCACGCCGTCCCACTCCTCACCCGCTGGTGGCTCCGGAAACAAAATAAGATCCCAGCCTTGCTGATCCAAATCTCGCAGGGAGCGATATAGGCGACTGGCAAATGCGGTGCTATCACTTGGCACTTCGACTTCTTCAAAGTGAGCAGATGGGTGACCGTCGTCCCCCAGGTAAGAATCCGAATCCCAAACAGCTACTGCAACACGAGATTTAATATCCGGAAATTCACTTAAGGCATCTAAGACGCGCCCTGGGGCATACAAACGCAAAGGTGTAGTTGGGGCGTAATGAGCCTTGAGACTTCCAGATACTTTAGGAAGATCTTCTGTCAATTCATTTGCTTTTACATCACCAGGCAGATACACCTTGACACCTGTCTTAGCAAAAATCTCGCTTGGTGTGATCGCACCTGGCCTGAGAAGTATCGCTTTATCGCCCGAGGACAAATCAATAATGGTTGACTCAATTCCTACCTCGCAATCGCCTCCATCCAAGATCATCAAATCGAGCATGCCTTCAAATTCATGACGAACATCTGAAGCGCTGGTCGGTGAAACCTTGCCGAAACGATTGGCTGATGGCGCTACAACGCCACCTTTAAATTTACGCAATAGCTCTTGAGCAATAGGATGTGACGGCGCACGAATCGCTACCGTATCTTGACCGCCAGTCAAATCCGTCAATACGCTTTTATCTTTCTTGAAGACCAGCGTTAGTGGTCCTGGCCAAAATGCATTGATTAGCTTTAAGGCCTCTTCCGATACATCTCTTGCCCAATTAGCTAGTATCGGCACCCAATCCACTTGAGTCTGATCAAACCTATCCGGTGCAGCTAGGTGAACAATTAATGGATGGTTCGAAGGACGACCCTTGGCAGTAAAGATTTTCTTAATGGCTTCAGCATTTTTAGCATCTGCGCCCAACCCATAAACGGTCTCAGTCGGAAAGGCGACCAAACCACCATCCCGCAATGTTTGTACTGCTTCGTTAATTACTGCAGAAGATTGCAGGCTACTGTCGCTGGACATTTCTAGGGCTCGATCCCTAATTCAGTAGCAACGGCTGCGCAATTTTGGCGCGCTTCATTGAGAGCTTCGCCCAGGCAATTGATGTGACCCATTTTTCTACCCATGCGAGGCTCAGACTTTCCATACAAATGCAATTTAGCATCAGGATGAGCCAGCACTTGATTCCAAGCAGGTTCTTTTGGTTGATCTTCGCTACCTTCAAACCAAAGATCACCCAATAAGTTCAGCATTGATACTGGCGCTAACTGACGCGTATCACCTAAAGGCAGACGAGCCATTGCTCTTACTTGCTGCTCAAACTGACTGCTAACACAAGCGTCCATCGTGTAGTGGCCGGAGTTATGTGGGCGAGGAGCGATTTCATTAGCAACGATATCGCCATTCTTAAGAACAAAGAACTCAACGCAAAGTACGCCTACGTAATCAATCTTTCGTATGAGTGCCTTTGCTGCTTCCACAATCTTTTTCTCTTGTGCTGGCTTTAGTGATGGTGCTGGCACAGTAGAGGTGTGCAAAATACCATCGCGGTGAATATTTTGTGAAACTGGGTAAGCAACAACTGCATCATCGTATCCGCGCACAACCAAAGCAGATACCTCAAAATCTAAATCCATGCGCTTTTCTAATACACAAGGAACTTTGCTTAATTCTGCCCAGGCCGCCGGCAAATTCGCAGCCGTGTAAACAGTAATTTGACCTTTACCGTCATAACCCATGCGAGCCGTCTTTAATATCCCGGGAAATAAGTCAGCCGGAATATGGGCAATATCAGCATCATGCTCAACAACGGCGTATGGTGCTGGACCAATATTGGTTTCGGATTTCCAGGTAGCCAGAAATTTTTTCTCAGCTACCCTGTTCTGCGCCAAAGAGACACAGCTACTTCGTGGCGCAACAAATACGCCAAGGGCTTCCAACTCATCTAATGCCTGCGCAGGGACATTCTCAAACTCAGTGCTTACTGATGGGCAAAGAGCAGCCATCTCTTTTAAAGCAGCAGAGTTTGTGTAGTCGGCTTGAATAAACTTTTCGGCTATAGAGCCTGCGGGACTATCAGAGCCAGGATCTAAAACGCAAACCTTATAGCCCATAGCTTGTGCAGCCTGGGTAAACATACGCCCCAATTGACCGCCACCTAAAATTCCCAAATACGAACCCGGCAAAATGGGTTCCATACGATCTGCCATGTAATTAATATCCCGGCAAATTCATTGAACGTGCGGTATCAGACTGCTTCGCACGGAAATCTTCTAAACGCTTAGCCAAATCTGCATCGTGCAAAGCTAAACCAGCAATGACATGCAAGGCGGCATTGGCTGCACCAGCTTCACCAATTGCAAAAGTAGCAACCGGAATGCCTTTAGGCATCTGCACGATTGAATATAAAGAATCTTCGCCACGTAAATATTTGCTTGCTACTGGCACGCCATAAACGGGAACAATTGTTTTGGAAGCAAGCATGCCCGGCAGATGAGCTGCACCACCTGCGCCAGCAATAATAGCTTGCAAGCCATTGGCTTGTGCTTTCTCAGCATACTGGAACATATCGTCTGGCATGCGGTGTGCGGAGAGCACTTTAGCTTCATGAGCGATACCAAATTGCTCAAGCATTTGAGCGGCGTGCTGCATGGTGTCCCAATCTGAGTTGGATCCCATTACTATTCCGACAATTGGCTTCTTGCTCATTTACCTCTCCAAATACCTTCAATTTTTCCTAAGGATCTCATTATCCCCGAGTTAACCTTGCTCAGTTAGCCTGGTTAAGGCTTCACGATACTTTTGCGCAGTCTTTTCAATGACATCAGCCGGCAATTGCGGTGCAGGGGCTGTTTTAGGCCATAACTTGCCGTCCACCATTGCAGTTTCTAGCCAATCTCGGACAAACTGCTTGTCATACGAAGGCGGGTTGGAGCCTACATAGTAGGTCTCAGCCGGCCAGAATCTGGAAGAATCAGCAGTCAGGATCTCATCCATCAACACTAATTGATCGTTAACATCTAAGCCAAACTCAAACTTAGTATCGGCAATGATGATGCCGCGAGTAGCCGCGTATTCAGAAGCTTCTTTATACAAACGAATACTCACTTCGCGAATTTGATTGGCTAATTTCTCACCAATAAGCTCAACCACTTTCTCAAATGAAATATTTTCATCGTGCTCACCGACTTCAGCTTTAGCTGCTGGAGTAAAAATAGGCTCAGGTAATTTTTGAGCATTTTCTAAACCAGCTGGCAATGCAATTCCGCACACCTTGCCAGTTTCTTTATAGTCTTTCCAACCGCTACCAGCCAAATAGCCACGCACCACTGCTTCAACCAAAATAGGTTTCAGGCGTTTAGCAACAACTGCGCGGCCCTTAACTTGACTGACTTCATCGGCAGCCACAACAGTAGCTGGATCAATACCTGTTAAGTGATTTGGGATCACAGAAGCTAACTTATCAAACCAAAAATTAGCCATTTGATTGAGAACCACGCCCTTCTCGGGGATGGGCTCACCCATCACTACATCAAATGCAGAAAGACGGTCAGTGGTAATCATTAACAACTTGTCGTCATCCAAAGCATAGACATCGCGTACCTTGCCCTTGGAAAGCAAAGGCAATGACTTAATAGAGGTTGCGTACAAAGCGGCCATATTTAAATCACTTCACAATTTGAGTTAATTTGCCGCTCTTGTATAGCTCAGCCATCTTCTCTAAAGATATCGGTTTAATTTTGGAAGCTTGACCAGCAGAACCAAAGGCTTGGAAGCGTGCAATACATACTTTCTTAGCGGCTTCACGGGCTGGCTTCAAATAATCACGCGGATCAAACTTAGATGGGTTCTCAATAAAGTAACGGCGGATTGCGCCAGTCATTGCCAAACGAATATCCGTATCAATATTGATCTTACGAACACCATTCTTAATGCCCTCTTGAATCTCTTCAACAGGAACGCCGTAAGTTTCTTTCATGTCGCCACCAAACTCACGAATCTCAGCGAGCAATTCTTGGGGAACGCTAGAAGAACCGTGCATCACCAAGTGAGTATTCGGAATACGTGCATGAATTTCTTTAATGCGGTCGATTGCCAAAATATCGCCTGTGGGCTTCTTGCTGAACTTGTATGCGCCATGGCTGGTGCCAATCGCAATTGCCAAAGCATCACACTGAGTTGCCTTCACAAAATCTGCTGCTTGTTCAACGTCAGTCAGCAACTGTTCACGAGTCATTTTGCCGTCAGCACCATGGCCATCTTCTTTGTCGCCCTGCATTGTCTCGAGTGAGCCCAATACACCCAACTCTGCCTCGACAGTAACTCCAATGGAGTGCGAGAACTTCACCACCTCTTTGGAGACGTCTACGTTGTATTCATAGCTAGCAACTGTTTTGCCGTCAGCCTCTAATGAACCATCCATCATCACACTTGTAAACCCACTTTTAATTGCTGCCATACAAACTGCAGGGCTTTGACCATGGTCTTGGTGCATTACTACTGGAATATGTGGATAAGCCTCAACCGCGGCAGAAATCAAGTGACGCAAGAACGCTTCACCAGCATATTTACGCGCACCTGCAGATGCTTGCATGATGACTGGAGAATCAGCCTCATTTGCCGCCTCCATAATCGCCGTCACTTGCTCTAAGTTGTTGACGTTAAATGCTGGTAGGCCATAACCATTTTCAGCAGCGTGATCCAAGAGTTGTCTTAAAGATACTAAAGCCATGATGTTCTCTTAATAAATAGTAATTAGGTTTAAAAATAAATCGTTTAGTTAAAGATGTGAGTTACTTCACATGAATAATTTTGAGAGTATTGGTTCCACCAGGCTCGCCCATTGGCTCACCAGAGGTCAGTACAACGGTATCGCCCTTTTTGACCGCGCCTATTTTTTTCAGGCATGCCTCTACTTCTTGCAATGCAGTATCACGATCCTTGGTGTAGTCCAAGCCAATTGGTGTCACATTGCGATAAGTGCTTAATGCACGCTGTGTAGCAATCTTGGAGGTCAACGCAAAAATAGGCACATGAATATTGTGACGACTCATCCAAATCGCTGTTGATCCTGAATCAGTCAAAGCTGCAATGGCGTTTGCATTTAAATGATGGGCCGTGAACAGAGCTCCAAGAGCAATGGTTTGATCAATGCGGGTGAAGGTTTGATCCAAAAAGTCGGTATCGAGTTTCACGCGATCTGACTTCTCGGCTTCTACACAAATTTCTGCCATTGCTTTAATGGTCTGCACTGGATACATGCCTGCAGCTGATTCAGCAGATAACATCACTGCATCAGTACCATCCAACACTGCATTCGCAACGTCGCTTACCTCTGCGCGTGTTGGTACTGGGGCGTTAATCATGGACTCCATCATCTGCGTAGCGGTAATCGTAAATTTATCCGCCTCACGCGCCCAAGAAATCATGCGTTTTTGAAGAGCAGGGACAGCAGCATTGCCGACTTCAATGGCTAAATCACCGCGCGCAACCATGATTCCATCGCTTTCAGCAATGATGCTTTTGAGTGCCTCTGGTTCAATAGCTTCGGCACGCTCCACCTTAGCAATTGTTCTGACCTTACCAACGCCATACTTGGCGCTAGCAGCGTCTGCCAGCTTACGGGCATAGGCCATATCGGCACCATCTTTTGGAAAACTGATTGCCAAGAAATCTACGCCCATCGCGATAGCTGCATCTAAGTCAGCGATATCCTTTTCAGTCAGAGCAGGAGCGGTTAAACCACCGCCAGCACGATTGATACCCTTATTGTTCGAGAGCGGTCCACCTTGTTCAACAACGGTAAAAATCTCTCCGCCTTTAACACTCTCAACAGTAAGAACGACTAAGCCGTCATTCAACAAAAGGCGATCACCTGGCTTTACATCGCCTGGTAATTCTTTGTAATCAAGGCCAACCTTGGTTTGGTCACCAAGCTCACAAGCTACATCGAGAGTAAATTTGTCGCCCTCTTTGAGTAAAATTTTATTTTCTGCAAACTTTCCAACACGGATTTTTGGGCCTTGTAAGTCAGCCATGATGCCGACTTCTTTGCCAGCTTCTGCAGAGATGCTTCGCACTAGATCATGGCGTGCTTTATGGTCAGCTACAGTACCGTGAGAGAAATTCATCCGCACCACATCGACGCCGGCACGAATCATGTCACGCAACACTTCAGGCTTTTCTGAGGCAGGCCCTAGGGTTGCAATGATCTTTGTTGCTCTCAACATATTTAGTCTTTCGCTCTTTCAGCAAGTACTGCAAAGGCTGGCAAGGTTTTGCCTTCAAGGAACTCCAAGAAGGCGCCGCCGCCAGTAGAGATGTAATCCACTTGATTCTCAATACCGTACTTCGCGATAGCTGCCAAAGTATCGCCACCGCCAGCAATAGAGAAAGCTGGTGAATGTGCGATAGCTGCTGCCAACATTTTGGTGCCACCACCAAACTGATCGATTTCAAAAACGCCTAATGGGCCATTCCAAACAATCGTGCCAGCATGAGCAAGCATGATTGATAAACGCGCCGCAGTCTTTGGACCAATGTCCAAAATCATGTCGTCTTCTGCAACTTGATCTGCAGGCACGCGGTTTGCACGGGCCAATGGAGACAGTTCATTTGCGACAACAACGTCTTCTGGAATAGGAACGTGAGCGCCACGCTTTTCCATGATCTCCATGATTTCTCTGGCCTCATCAACCAAATCAGGTTCAGCAAGAGATTTACCAATAGGTAAGCCTTTGGCCAACATGAAGGTATTAGCGATACCGCCGCCAACAATCAACTCATCCACTTTTTCTGACAAAGCCTTAAGGATAGTGAGCTTAGAAGAAACCTTGGAGCCCGCTACGATTGCTACTAAAGGACGTTTCGGACTTGCTAATGCACGACTCAAGGCATCTAACTCAGCAGCCATCAAAGGACCAGCGCAAGCTATAGGAGCAAACTTCGCCACACCATGAGTAGTTGCTTCGGCGCGATGAGCAGTTCCAAATGCATCGTTTACATAAACATCACACAATGCAGCAATCTTTTTTGCCAATTCGTCGTTGTTCTTTTTTTCGCCAACATTAAGACGACAGTTCTCTAGCAATACCAGCTCACCTGGATTTACCTCGAAGCCGCCATTCACCCAATCGCTAATTAAAGGAACTTTGCGATTCAGCAGACTTGCAATTCGGTCAGCAACAGGAGCCAAACTATCTTCCGGTTTAAATTCACCTTCGGTTGGACGGCCTAAATGAGAAGTCACCATGACTGCTGCCCCAGCATCCAAACACATCTGCACAGCAGGCATTGATGCCCGAATTCGAGTGTCTTCAGTAATATTTCCAGCCTCGTCCTGGGGGACATTCAGATCAGCACGGATAAGAACCCGCTTACCCTTTAATTGACCTGATTGGGCTAATTCGCTTAAACGCTTAACTTTAAATAAGGATTCCGGCATGAGTTTGGGTAAATTTGTGGTTTATGGGGAATGTTCCATTCTAAAGGCTCCGACCCATTTACCCTAAGGATCCAAGCCGACAGACTGCCCTGCCTGCTCTACAATAAGGACTTAAATGCATTCTGGGCTGAAAGACCAATATCTACCGGCCTGATGCCTTACTAAAACCGCTTTTATAGATACTTAATAGACACAAAAGGTAAAGAAAATGTCGATGTCCGACCGCGATGGCTTTATTTGGACTGATGGGAAGCTAATTCCTTGGCGTGAGGCCAATGTTCACGTGTTAACACACAGCCTACACTACGGCATGGGCGTATTTGAGGGCATTCGAGCCTACAAAACCCCCCAGGGAACTGCCATTTTCCGCCTTCCAGAGCACGTAAAACGCCTGTTTAACGGAACTAAGATCTTCCAAATGAACATGCCTTATAGCCCCGAAGAGGTCACCAAGGGCATTATCGATACGGTAAATAGCAATAAGCTAGAAGCCTGCTATATCCGCCCGATCATCTTTATTGGCTCCCAAAAGCTGGGAATCTCCCCAAAAGGGAACAGTATTCATACCTCAATCGCCGCCTGGGAATGGGGTGCCTATTTGGGTGAAGATGGCCTAAACAAGGGTATTCGCGTCAAAACCTCCTCTTTTACCCGCCACTTTGTAAATTCCTCCCTGGTGCGCGCTAAGGCCTCTGGCTACTACATCAACTCCATTTTGGCCAATCAAGAAGTGACCGCCAATGGATATGACGAAGCTTTATTGCTCGATACCGAAGGTTATGTATCTGAAGGCTCTGGCGAAAACCTCTTCATGGTTCGCAATGGCATCGTATACACACCAGACTTAGCTTCTTGCTTGGATGGCATCACACGTGATTCCATTATTCAGATCGCTAAAGACCTCGGTTATGAAGTTCGTGAAAAGCGTATCACTCGCGACGAAGTTTATTCTGCTGACGAAGCATTCTTCACCGGCACTGCTGCTGAAGTAACTCCAATTCGTGAATTAGACGATCGCACTATTGGTGATGGCAAACGTGGTCCGATCACTGAAAAAATTCAGAAGACGTATTTTGATGCGGTTTACGGCAGAAACGATAAATACAAATCTTGGCTCACCTACGTAAAGTAACTTCGGTAATTAGGAACAGCATATGACTCAAGCTCAAGTTGTGATGGTGGATGGCAAAGACTTGCCGTTACATTGCCCCACCAATAAAACACCAGCATGGAACTCACATCCACGCGTTTTCTTAGACATTACTAAAACCGGTGAAGCGAAGTGTCCTTATTGCGGCGCAGAGTACAAGATCATTCCCGGCACTGAGCCACACGGTCACTAAGCCTTATCAGCGCCTCCCAGTGAGGCGCTGAGTCGGGATACATTCATGCACAGTATTCTGATCATCGCCCCAAATTGGATTGGGGATGCAGTAATGACACAGCCCTTGCTGGCGTCTCTCAAAGCACAATACCCAGAATCAAAAATTGATGTACTAGCCAGCACCTGGGTTGCTCCTATCTATCGCGCTTGTTCTGAAGTACACGAAGTCATCGAAGCAAAGTTTGAGCACAAACAATTGCAATGGAGCTTACGTAAAGAATTAGCCAGTAAGCTTGCGCTAAAAAAATATCAGGCGTGTTTTGTATTGCCTAATAGCTTGAAGTCAGCACTGATTCCATGGCTTACTAATATTCCTTTTCGAATTGGCTATCGCGGTGAATTGCGCTTTGGCTTAATTAACGTAGCACTAAATAATCCAAGCAAAGTAAATCGGCCGCCGATGGTTGAGCACTATCTTGCATTGGGGCAGCTCTTAAATGGCGGGCAGGCTTCACCAACAACGGGCAATCTCACGCCAAAGTTAAATGTATCTAGTCCAGCTCATCACTCGGTACAAGCTAAATTAAAAGCTGCCCACATTGATGAGTCACATATTTACGTAATGTGCCCTGGCGCAGAGTATGGTCCAACTAAACGTTGGCCAACTGGCCACTTTGCGGAATTGGCGCAAAGCATTGTTACCAATAACCCAAATAATCAAATCATCCTTTTAGGCAGCAAAGGTGACCACTCTCTCGCCCAAGAAATCCAAGCCAAAGCCAAATATGATGGTCATATCCATAACTGGTGTGGCGATACCTCTCTTGATGAAGCCATTGCCCTAATCGGCATAAGTAAAGCAGTTATCAGCAATGACTCCGGCTTAATGCATATTGCGGCAGCTCTCAAAACACCACAAGTTGCAATTTTTGGGTCAAGCGATCCCGCTCATACGCCACCACTGTCTGATAAAGCTAAAGTCATTTGGCTGAATCTACCTTGCAGCCCATGTCATAAGCGGGAGTGCCCTCTAGGCCATCTCAAGTGCTTAAATGACATTTCGCCGGCGCAGGTATTCGCTACACTGAATACATTGCAGACCTAACTCAGGAAAAGTAAGCCATGCCTAAACTTGCCAGACTCTTTCAAAATGCAGATGATGTTGTCGAAGCATGGCGTGATGCACTGAGCCATCGTGACGTACAAAGTGCTTTAGATATTTGGCTGGATGATGATTCCATTACTTGCGTTCTCCCTGAGGGGCATCGCCTAACTGGACATGCAGAAATTCGCGAGGGCTTGGAACGACTGCTTGCAAAACAACCACTATTCCTAGAGCCTATCGCATGCATTAGTCACTCTGTACTTGGTGCTGCTGTATATGACACGACTGAAGCTGTTCATTTACGAGCAGATCAAGTTGAAGCAGAATTTTTCCTCAACATCACACTGGTGCTGCTGCAAGATAGTCAGGGATGGCGTATTGCGCACTTACATGCAAGTCATTCCACCGAAGATACTTTCGACGCACCCTCTACACCACACGGCTTGCACTAAACACTATGGATGATCAAGTACTTCGGTCACTGATGAAGTGGCCAAATGTGCCTGATTGCTTTGGTTGGCTTGCTCTAGATCGTCGTGGCCAATGGCGGATGCGCGATGAATTTGCTCAACAAAATCGTCTTCCAGGACAAGCTATTCAACATGTTGCTCTCAATGATTTTATTGCTCGCAACTACGCATGTGATGAACTCGGAAGGTATTTTTTTCAAAATGGTCCGCAGCGTGTCTTTATTACGCTAGATGCTACCCCCTGGATTGCACGCATCATCCCCAATGATCAAGGCGACCAATTTCTTACTCAATGCCATAACGTCATTGATCCAGATTCAGCTCTAAGCGATGAAAACGGCAATATTTACATTGTTGGCAAAGTAGATCAAACAATCTATGACAGCAGCAACATTGGTAATGAAAAAAGCCAATTTCTTAAAAGAGAAACTCAAGCAATTGCCCTGTTGCATGATCACGATCTAGATCATTTTTCTGAGCTAGCCAAACTCCGCGAAGAAGCCTGTAGCTTTGGGGGATCCTGGTCTTGGCAAGGAAAGCAACTTCCACTAGACCCCATACATTCCCAAGAGTTTGCTACGCGCTTTCGTTACCAAGCTACGCCGCAACCTTAACCAGGAGCTTGCTTACCTTGCTCCTTGAGCTCATCTTGATATTGCCTCTGCATTTCACGCAAACGAGCATCAATACTGGAGCCCTGGTAAAAATCGGCCCCACCAGCTGAGCGAGCAATACGAAGTTGTTCAATTGCTGAAGGCCAAGCCCCCTCAAGGGCATATTTTTCACCAAGCGCGTAATGACGCATAGGGACATTACCAGCCTGATCATAAGACTTGGACAATAAATTCCACCACACAATTTCATTAGGCTGAGATCTAGTTCGCGCCTTTAACCAAGTGATCGCATCATTGGTACGGCCGAGTTTTAGCTCAGCATTAATCATTGCCGCACCAGCTGCATAAGATTGTGGATATGCACGTAACGTTGCCTGAGCAATTTGCAGGGCTTCTTCACCCTTGCCTTTGGCCAAAGCTAATTCAGAAGCGGTGATATCCAAAGACAGACTCTGCCTTTGGATCGGCGAGCCTGGCGCGCTGGCCTTCTGGGCTAAATTACGGGCCTGCTGCAAATTAGCTTCAGCTTGATCAATTTTTCCTTGACGCTGAGCAATGAGAGCTAAGCCATAGAAACCTTCTAACTGTTTTCCAATTTGAGGCTGCTTACTCAAGCTATCAAAAGTATTTTTTAAGTCGTAGAGTCCGCTTGAGCTGCCTGCTTGCTCCATGCGTGCCCTTGCCTTGATGAAATAAAACTCAACGGAACTTGGCACGTTGCGCGTTGCCACAGTCCGCGCCCGATCTTGCATATCAGCAATACGATCTGTTGTTAAGGGGTGGGTGCGTACGTAGGCAGGCACACCTTTATCCATAATGCCGGTGGCCTTTTGTAAGCGCTGGAAAAAGCCCGGCGCACCATTTACATCGTATCCACTGGCCTCCAAAATCTGAAAGCCAACACGATCAGCTTCACGCTCTGCATCCCTGGAATAGGACAGCTGATTATCAATCGCTGCCGCTTGACCGCCCTGCATAAGTCCAGCTGCTGCCTGCGGATTGCGCGACATTGCCAAGGCTCCAAGCACCATACCGGCAATCGCAATCATCGTATTGGTGGCCTGCTTATCCATCTG
Organism: Polynucleobacter sp. 86C-FISCH; assembly: GCF_018882415.1. GTDB lineage: Bacteria > Pseudomonadota > Gammaproteobacteria > Burkholderiales > Burkholderiaceae > Polynucleobacter. Next base: position 694,472 of record NZ_JACVOL010000001.1, read on the forward strand.
ACGAGCTAGGTGACGCTGTAATACGTGGCCCGTTTCATGCCCCATGACTGAAGCAACCTCAGAATCAGATTCTGCACTCACAATCAAGCCCGTATGAAAACCAATAAATCCTCCGGGTAAAGCAAACGCATTAATACTGCTGTCTTTAACAGCAAACACTTCGAAGTTATACGCTCCGCTACCCTGCTCGTTTGCGCCACCAAGCTGCAGTTTTTTTGCAGCCTGTAGCAAGCGGCGCTCCATCTGATTCAGAAAATCATAAAGAGGCAAGTCATTTGAGTAATCAGGATCAGGACGAATCTGGCGCATGATCATTTCGCCATATTTACGCTCATCCACTCGACTTAATGCGTCGCCTCCTGGATCGCCCATATCCGGCAAAACAATAGCTGGCTGACTGCGCAAAGCGCTTCGTGTTGGAGCGTTAGCCGGACGCGCATCGGGTGACTGCATGGCCCTGCCAATATTCTGAATAGCAGCAGAATTACCTTCTACGGAGACGTCCCCTGCAGGAGTTGCAGCATAAGCAGGAAAACCAGAGAAAGTTAGCCCCAACATTAGCCAAACGGCCAAAGTACGGCGCAAAAATATGGTTTTTGGATCTGACTTTATGTCTTGCATCTCTATATGGTAAAACTTATCCCATGAACAAACTAACTCATTTTGATGCCAGCGGGCAAGCCCACATGGTAAACGTTGGTGATAAGCCTAACACCCATCGTATCGCCATAGCTACCGGCAAGATCACTATGCTTCCCGAAACCTTCAAAATGGTCGAAGCTGGCACCCATAAAAAGGGGGATGTCCTAGGTATCGCCAGAATTGCAGGTATTCAGGCATCCAAGAGAACGTCAGACTTGATTCCCCTTTGCCACCCGTTAGCCCTAACCCACGTTAGCTTGGAGCTTCAAACCAACCCCCAAGACAGCAGCATTACCTGCCAAGTAAGAGCCGAAACTACAGGGCCTACTGGTGTGGAAATGGAAGCTCTCACCGCAGTCCAGGTAGCCCTTCTCACAATCTACGATATGTGCAAAGCAGTAGACCGTGGCATGGTCATGGGTGATGTGAAACTACTAGAGAAGAGTGGCGGCAAAAGTGGTGAGTGGAAATCCAGCAACCCAGCCTAACAATTACTTTGACTTTAAAAATTCAATGTAATTGGTAGCAACCTCTTTAGGGGTCTCAAGCATCAATAGGTGGCCGGCTTCGTTGACAACCAAGTATCGATTTTTTGGATACTTTTGCCGTATCTTTTGAATGTCTACAACATCAAAAATCCCATCTTGTTTTCCCCACATAATAAGAGCAGGGATAGGCGATGCTGGATTTTTTTCAATCTCGTATAAATACAGATTAACGATATCCCATACCTGCTGATAGTGGCGGTTAGACTTTTGATAATCAGCGATTAGACTCTGTTGAAGAGATTCCGGCACTACAGGCGGCTTATAAAACAAAAGCTGCATTTCTAGATTGAGTTGATCCACAGAAATAGGGATAAGGGGATTAATGCCCTGATAAAGAGCACTCTTAACTTGCGTACTCCAGCCGCTAATGCCTAATGGCGATCCAATGAAGGCAAGCGACCTTACTTGCATCGGATAGGCTCGCGCATACATACTTGCGATTGCGCCACCCATAGAACTTCCGGCAAGATCTAATTTCTGAATATTTAATGCATTTGTAAATTCATGCAGTAGCCTAACTTGATTTTCTAATTTGTAATCAACGATAGGAAAGGGAGCGCTTTTTCCATATCCAGGCAAGTCAGGCGCAATCACCAAATAACCAGCAGCAGATATATAGCAAACAAGCTCTGACCATTGCTCCTTTTGCGCAAAAAGACCATGCAATAAAAGAATGGGGGCACCCTTACCGGCTTTAAGGTATTCAACAGTGCCGCCGCCGATGGGAATAGTTTTCACTTCGATATTGCATGTGCCAGACACAGTCTGAGCACCAACGCCGCCGATGAATAAAAATATGGCAGCAAATAAGTAGAAAAATTTCAGAAATATACGATTCATATCTCTACTATACAAATAAGCCGCCCAAGGGCGGCTATTTAACTTATTTATTTGTGATTCTGCACTCCGACGGCAGCAATTGGGGAATCAAATTAGTCTCCGTTGATCTACATGACCATCCACCAGCCCAAGTTGAGCCTTCTGGCTTTGACAGATCCAATGGCTTAGGAGAATTGGCATCAGGCTCATTAGTAGGGACTAAATGCAGGGTATTTTTACCTTCTGGCGCAACACTCACCTGGTAGTCGATTGCGATTGCTCCTGACGGAGTGACTTCAATTAACTTCACGCTGCGAGTTGGTGTAAACGTAAAAGATCCATGGGTTGCTTCATCCATTACTACAGTGCCACGACTTGCAAACGCTTCGGTTACTGCTAACTTCGCGCTTGAAGATAAATTCATACCTTCCACAACACGACTTCGAGCAATGTAATCTTGATATTGCGGCACTGCTACGGCAACTAAGATGCCAATGATGGCCACAACCACCATCACTTCAATCAAGGTAAATCCAGACTCTGATAGTTGATCTTGATGGGTTTGTATATTTTCAAATTGATTGCTGAGACTCTGCATATTTTCCTGCTCCCGAGGTGAAATACCTCATGATCCAGTCTACGCCCCATGCTCACAAGGAAGCTACTAATAAAAAAGCCGGCTTTGAAGGCCGGCTTTTCTGATTCAACTGTAAGAAAATCAATGCGCTTTTGCAGCATTCCTTTTCTTCAGATAAGTGCCTACTAAAATCACGATAACGACGCCAATTACTTCAAATGCAAGTTTGGCATCACCTAAAGCAGCCTGAATGCTGTCTTTGATAGCGGGATCATCAACCAACATTCCACCAGCCAACAGACCCAAAAGTCCGGCGCCCAAAGTAATGATGATTGGGAAACGCTCCATCACCTTCAGCAACATAGCGCTACCAAAAATGATCAATGGAATAGACATTCCCAAGCCAATGATCAACAAGAGGAGACGAGTCTCTTCTGGACCTTTTTGTGCTGCTGCTGCAACTGCCAATACGTTATCCAAGCTCATTACTAAGTCGGCGATCAAGATCGTGCGAATAGCGGCCCAGATGCTGGTCTTGGCTTCCATATGCTCTTCACCACCGCTATCAGATAAAAGCTGAATACCGATGTAAAGCAATAACAAGCCACCAACAATTTTTAAGTACGGCAAAGTAAGCAATGCTACTGCTGTAATGGTAAGCACGACACGCAAAATAATTGCGGCAGCACTACCCCAGAAAATTGCTTTCTTTTGTTGTGCTGGTGGCAAATTACGTGATGCTAAAGCGATCACAACTGCGTTATCGCCAGATAACAAAATATTTGCAACAACGATTGATAAAAGCGCCGCCCAAAAGGTAGCGTCAGAAAATGCTGATAAATCCATGGTGTCTCCTACGTTTCTCTTATGTTTTATTTTATTTTTAACTACTGGGTACTACAAAAAAGGATGCTGTTTTAGCAGCACCCTTTTCCTAAACACTAATTACAACATGGCTTTCAATAAAGCAGCCATTTCTGATGGGTTCTTTGTTACTTTGAAGCCACACTCTTCCATAACGGCAAGCTTGGCATCTGCAGTATCAGCACCGCCAGAAATCAACGCGCCTGCGTGACCCATACGCTTGCCTGGAGGCGCTGTAACGCCGGCAATAAAGCCAACTACTGGCTTCTTCATATTGTCTTTGCACCAGCGGGCTGCTTCAGCTTCATCTGGACCGCCGATTTCACCAATCATGATCACAGCATCAGTCTCTGGATCCTCATTGAACATTCTCATGATGTCGATGTGCTTCAAGCCATTAATTGGGTCGCCACCAATACCTACTGCTGTGGACTGGCCTAAACCAATTGCTGTCAACTGACCAACTGCTTCATAAGTCAATGTACCGGAACGGCTAACAACACCAATGCGGCCTTTCTTATGAATATGACCAGGCATGATGCCGATCTTGAGTTCATCTGGAGTGATAATGCCTGGGCAGTTAGGGCCGAGCAACAAAGTCTTCTTGCCGCCAGCAGCTTCTTTTGCATGCATCTTGTTACGCACTTCAAGCATGTCACGCACTGGAATGCCTTCAGTAATACAGATAACGAAGTCGAGGTCAGCCTCAACCGCTTCCCAAATCGCAGCAGCCGCGCCAGGAGGCGGAACATAGATAACAGAAGTAGTTGCACCAGTTTGCTGTGCAGCCTCTTTAACAGTCCCATAAATAGGAATATTAAAAATGGACTCGCCAGCTTTTTTAGGATTTACACCGGCAACAAAACAGTTTTTACCGTTTGCGTATTCCTGACATTTTTCAGTATGGAACTGACCTGTCTTACCAGTAATACCTTGTGTAATGACTTTGGTGTTTTTATTGATCAAAATAGACATATTGAAATTCCTGGATTATTTGTTTTTGGCAACAGCAGCAACTACCTTAGTAGCAGCTTCAGCCATTGAATCGGCGCTAATAATTGGCAAACCAGAGTCTGCAAGAATCTTCTTGCCCAACTCTTCGTTAGTGCCCTTCATACGCACAACCAAAGGTACTGTGAGGTTTACTGCTTTACATGCAGTAACAACACCGTCAGCGATCACGTCACAACGCATAATGCCGCCGAAGATGTTTACCAAAATAGCTTCAACACTCTTGTTCTTCAACATGATCTTGAATGCTTCAGTTACTTTTTCTGCTGTAGCACCGCCGCCAACGTCCAAGAAGTTCGCTGGCTCGCCACCGAACAATTTAATGGTATCCATTGTGGCCATCGCCAAGCCTGCACCGTTCACTAAACAGCCGATATTGCCATCTAAAGAAATGTAAGCAAGGTCAAATTTTGAAGCTTCAATTTCAGCAGCATCTTCTTCATCGATATCGCGATAAGCAACGATCTCTGGATGACGGAACAATGCGTTTGGATCAAAGTTGAACTTGGCATCCAAAGCCTTGATTTTGCCGTTGCCCTCAAGGATTAATGGGTTGATTTCAACCAATGATGCATCCGTATCCCAGTAAGTCTTGTAAAGGTTTTTGAATACGTCGCGTGCCATTGGAATAGACGCTTCAGGAACGCCAATACCTTTAGCAACGATATCGCAATCAGCATCTGTCAAACCAACCATCGGATCAACAAATACTTTAATAATTTTTTCTGGATGAGATTCTGCAACTTCCTCAATATCCATACCGCCTTCGCTAGAAGCCATGATCACATTCTTTTGCGTGCCGCGGTCTGTAACGATACTGAAGTAGTACTCTTTTTTAATATCAGCGCCATCTTCGATTAAGAGACGATTTACTTTTTGACCTTCTGGTCCAGTTTGATGCGTCTTGAGCTGCATGCCCAAAATTTCAGAAGCATATTTCTTTACTTCGTCCATGCTTCTAGCCAATTTCACGCCGCCGCCTTTACCGCGACCACCAGCATGAATCTGTGCTTTTACAACCCATACTGGGCCACCTAATTTTTCAGCAGCTTTCACTGCCTCATCAACACTAAATGCAGGAATGCCATTAGGAACAGGCACATTAAATTGGCGAAGAAGTTCTTTGCCTTGGTACTCGTGAATTTTCATAATTACTCCGAAACGGTATCTTTTTTAGCAAGCGATGAGGATTAGTAAAACCGATGTCGCCACAATCTCATACTTACTCTAGAAGCTGGCTATATTTGCCAAATTTGAATAAATGCGAACGGCTTGACCGACTCCATAAGTCTATCATGCTGCAACGCCGCAAATAGCGTTTTTCGATCCGTAATTGCCCTAATCAGGGGTTTGACCGCCTATGACCTTGGCCACAATATCGGACCCAAACCCCTTGGAAGCTAGGAATCGGTACTGTCTGGCGCGTTCCTTTTGTTCAGTCGCACGCTGGCCATATTTGCGCATCCAAAGGTCATAAGCGCGCTGGAATTCGGTCTCTTTTAAGACTCCCAGTAATTTGGCTGACTGCTTAGAATCTACCCCCGCCCTTTCGAGCTCGTCGGCAATCTTTCTCATGCCGTACCGCTCACTGCGGCGGCGAACCAAGGCCTCAGCAAAACGCTCGTCAGACAACCAGCCGCGAGCCTCAAAATCATCCAAAACCGCTTCAATCTGGGTATTTCTAGATTCCGGGGTTTGTTCTACCTGATCTCCACCTAACTTACCCCACCTAGCCTCAGATTCAGCCAATTTGGCGGCTAAACCCTTGCGGCTGTATTCTCGCTGCGATAAAAGGCGCAAAGCCCGAGCTTTGAGACTCGGGCTTTGTTTAGGCTTTTTATTGCTACTTGACTCTGACATTGAGTTATTCAACGCGATTATTCGACTTCTTCTTCCTCAGCCAGCACATCAGTCACTACTGCTGAACCAGCTTTCACGCCAAGCTTCTCACGAATCTTTTTCTCAATATCTTGAGCAATGGCTGGGTTCTCTTTTAAGAACTCGCGCACATTGTCCTTACCTTGACCAATACGATCACCGTTGTAGCTATACCAAGAACCTGACTTTTCAACGAGGTCAGCCTCAACACCCATATCAATGATTTCGCCTTCTCTAGAAATACCAGCGCCGTACATGATGTCAAAAATGGCTTCACGGAATGGAGGAGAAACTTTGTTCTTCACAACCTTAACGCGAGTTTCGTTACCAACAACCTCATCGCCTTTTTTGATGCTACCGATGCGGCGAATATCTAAACGCATAGAGGCATAGAACTTCAAAGCGTTACCGCCAGTAGTTGTTTCTGGTGAACCAAACATCACACCAATCTTCATACGAATCTGGTTAATGAAGATCACAGTGGTGTTGGTACGCTTGATCGCACCAGTCAACTTACGCAAAGCTTGGCTCATCAAGCGTGCCTGCAAACCCGGCAAGGAATCGCCCATATCGCCTTCGATCTCAGCCCTTGGAACTAAGGCAGCAACTGAGTCGATCACGATTAGATCAATCGAACCTGAACGGACTAATGCATCAGCAATTTCTAAAGCTTGCTCGCCAGTATCTGGTTGAGAGATCAACAAATTATTTACATCAACACCGAGGCGTGATGCGTACTGCACATCAAGAGCATGTTCCGCATCAATAAATGCACAAGTGCCGCCAAGCTTTTGCATTTCTGCAATTGCATGCAATGTGAGTGTTGTTTTGCCTGAAGATTCTGGACCGTAAATTTCAATTACGCGCCCACGCGCAAGACCACCAACTCCAAGAGCGATATCTAATCCGAGTGAACCGCTAGAAACTACCTGAATATCTTGACTAATTTCGGCATCGCCCAATCTCATGATTGAACCTTTGCCAAACTGTTTCTCAATTTGTGCCAGCGCTGCAGTTAATGCTTTCTGTTTGTCCCCGCTCATTCCTTCAAATTCTGAAGAGGCTGATTGTTTTTTGTTATCCAAGGCCATTTTTTATTCCCTTTTCACTATGTACTGGGCTTTTTCCCGAAGTTTATCTACTGTGTAACAACTTAGGAGTTACTGTATATAAAAACAGTAGTATTTGCAAGCGACTTTTAAAGCGAATTTACGGATTTTTTACTAAGCTGGGTTTGATTGGCTCGATCCCAGTAGAAAAAGAGGGGAATAGCTATAGCCCAGACCACCCCAACGAGGATAAATCCAGTGATTTGACCGCCTGAACCCCATCCTCCAGCACCCATCCGGATACCAGCCTCATAGGACATTGGGCCTGCAATACCGCCTAATACAGCCCCTAAAACAGGTCTGCCTCGCAACCAAGTCAAGGAACCATTGATGGTGGTTGCCACCAAAACCCACAAAACCCACATCCATAGGGGTGATAAGAAAGGCGATGGCCAATCATCCTGAAAATCCAGATAACCTAAATGCATGATGAGGGTGTCCGCCACCAACCCAAAGACAAAAGCTTTGAATAAAAGGTTAATTTCTGTTTTTGGGGAAGGTGAGCGCCAGGCGTGGAAAACAATATAGGCCAGAGTGCCAACAACCGCCCAAAGCACCTGTTTATTGGCCGCGCCCAGCACGCAGGCAAACCAACCAAGCTGGAAAATAACAAAGTTCCAAAATTTAGCCATATCCAGCACCCTAAGAAAAAGGCCACTGCCGAGGGGCAATGGCCTTTAGATTTGGTGGCGAATCAGGGATTTGAACCCCGGACCTGCGGATTATGATTCCGTCGCTCTAACCAGCTGAGCTAATTCGCCGAAGGTGAGATTTTAGCTTATTTGACCAAAATGCTCAATGAACTCACCTTGGACTCAATATTTAGGCAAATCAGACGATCTTTATCACCAAATCCGGCAAATTATCGATACTGCAACGAACGATGTCCCCGCGCACAACTGGGCCGACATTCTCAGGCGTTCCCGAGTAAATAATATCCCCGGGGAATAATTCATTTGCTTCTGAAAGCTTCGAAATCTGCTCTGCAACAGACCAAATCATTTGATCTAAGTTGGCTCTTTGCTTTGTAACGCCATTGACCGAAAGTGAAATTGTTCCCTTGGTGAAATGCCCCACTTGATTCACTGGGAAAATTGGTCCAATCGGTGCAGAGTGATCAAATGATTTACCAATTTCCCAAGGCTTCTTCTGGTCGCCCATGAAGCGCTGCAAATCGCGACGCGTCATATCAAGACCTAAGGCATAACCGAACACACGCTCAAGCGCTTTTTCAACAGGGATATTTTTACCACCCTTGTTTAGGGCTGCAACCAACTCAACCTCATAGTGATAGTTTTTAGTTAGTGATGGATAAGGATGATCAATTATCTTGTTTGGCGCCACAAACTGAATAGCATCTGTCGGTTTTTGAAAAAAGAATGGTGGTTCACGCGTTGGGTCTGACCCCATCTCGCGAGCATGCGCCGCATAATTTCTTCCGATGCAATAAATGCGACGCACCGGAAATTCTGCATTACCGCCTGCAATCGGTATCAATGTTTGAGGTACAGAAAATGGGGTTGCTATTGCATCCGCCCCTTTATGAGCTTGAGCGCCTACTGCAATACCCGTCAACGAAAGTGAAGCAACGCCAAGCTTGATTGCATTGCGGCGATTTAACAGATCATCATTTTTAACTGACATTACCTAGCTCCCTAAATAAACAGACTTCACCATCTTTTAATTGATACATTACAGCAACATTACACCTAGAAAAGGCATTAGCGAATTATTTAATGAGGAAAACGCTCTCAGCTTGGTCGCGACCATACAAGACATTAAATTCAATTTTCTTTGCTAAAAAGAGCTTTTTTAGCACTTCATCCTTATTGTCAAAAACAATTGCCGTTTGCTCTGGGTAGCGAGAAAAAGGATCGCTAGTAACATCCACCACCACCCCATCGATCTTGATTTGTTTGATAGAGCGTTTATATAACCTATCAGGGCGTATAAAAATGAGGCGTTTCACATACTTATCTAATACGAGCTTTTGTCCTTGCTCGTTCGTCTTGTAGTAATAGACCAGCTCTTCCTTGCCGTTGGTAGTCGTATCGCGTTCTTCATCCCATTTAGCAAAAGCTGCTTGACTGATGAGTAGACTCAGAAATAGAGTGGCAACAAGCTTATAAAAGTGCATCATTTACCTTCTTCAATAGATAACTTGATCTTATCAGTCATTCTTACTTATGCGCCTTCTCACGATCTCCGCCGGCAAAGTCATGCCTCTATTTGGCAACCATCACCCCGACTACAAATCCGTTGCCTCGGCAATTCGCAAGAAAGCGGTGAGCGCTTTAGACAATCCCGCTACCGTCGACATTACTGCCCTTGGCGTTAAAGGTGATGAGCAGGCAGACTTATCAGTACACGGTGGTATTGAAAAAGTCATCTATGTTTATCCGGCAGAACACTACGCGTTTTGGAACGAACTACTGACTCGTGAGACTAAACAGCCTGTTTATTTGGAGCACGGGGCTATTGGCGAAAATTTCACAATAGAAGGCCTGTTAGAAACAGAGGTGTTTGTTGGTGATCGACTGCAGATTGGGGAATTGGAATTTGCAGTCGTCAAACTACGTGAACCCTGCTTTAAATTTAATGCTGCCATGCGCTATAAAGGCGCCGCAAAGGCAATGCTGCAATCAGGCTTTAGTGGCTGGTATTTGCGGGTGATCAAAACCGGGGCGCTTGCTGCTGGCGCTCACATTGAACTCATCCCAGGTCCAAGAGAAACCTCTATCGCCCAACAAAATCAAAAGCTCTTAAACAATCGCAATCAAAAAGATTTGTGGGAATAAAAAAACCCGACCATTTCTGATCGGGTTTTTTATTTGTTACAGACTAAAGAAGCTTAGTCACGTGCGTAGATATCTACGTCTTTGGTTTCTTTAACAAACAGTGTACCGATTACCAATGTCATCGCAGCGATGATGATTGGGTACCAGAGACCGTAGTAAATGTTACCGTTTTGCGCAACCAAGGCGAAGGAGATCGTTGGCAACAAGCCACCGAACCAACCGTTACCGATATGGTATGGCAATGACATAGAGGTGTAACGAATGCGAGTTGGGAACATCTCAACAAGCATCGCAGCGATTGGGCCATAAACCATGGTTACCAAGATCACCAAGAACACCAACAAAGCCAATACAGCTACGTAGTTAATTTGTGAGGAATCAGCTTTAGCTGGGTAGCCAGCAGCATTCAACGCATCACGAATTTGCTTCTTGAACTCAGCATCTTTAGCTTTCAAATCTGCTGGAGCCATACCTTTAGCTGAGTAACCAGTGATTTCTGTATCACCGATCTTCACAACAGCTGTACCACCGGCTGGGCCAGGGATAGTTGTATAGCTTGCAGAGTTAGACGCCATCACTTGTTTTGCGATATCGCAAGAACTTGTGAACTTCGCTGTACCTGTTGGGTTGAACTGGAATGTACATTCGTTCACGTCAGCAGTAATAGTTGCTGGTGAAGTTGCCATTGCCTTTTCCAACGCTGGGTTAGCAAAGTGGGTCAAAGCATTAAATACGGAAACTGGTGTATTTGGGATGTAAGTAATGATTGCCAAGAGCAAGCCGCCCATGATGATCACTTTACGGCCGATCTTGTCAGACCATGCACCAAATACTACGAAGAACGGTGTGCCGATTACCAATGAAGCAGCAATCAACAAGTTCGCAGTCTTAGCATCTACCTTCAACACTTGTGTGAGGTAGAACAAAGCGTAGAACTGACCTGTGTACCAAACCACCGCTTGACCTGCAACCAGACCAAACAATGCCAAGATAACAATCTTCAAGTTCTTCCATTGACCGAAAGACTCGGACAAAGGAGCTTTTGATAATTTGCCTTCTTCTTTCATCTTCTTGAAAGCTGGAGACTCATTCATGGACAAACGAATCCATACAGAGATCGCCAACAATGCGATAGAAGCGATGAAAGGAATACGCCAGCCCCAAACATCAAAGTCTGGACCAGTGAATTCACGTGTGAACAAAATCACGAGCAAGGAGAGGAACAAACCTAAAGTAGCAGTTGTTTGAATCCAAGCTGTGTATGCACCACGACGACCGTGAGGAGCATGTTCTGCAACATAAGTAGCAGCACCACCGTACTCACCGCCCAAAGCCAAACCTTGAAGCATACGCAATGCGATCAAGATAACTGGAGCAGCAACACCGATAGTTGCGTAGTTAGGCAGAATACCTACGATGAAGGTTGCGCCACCCATTAACAGGATGGTGACCAAGAACGTATATTTACGTCCGATCAAATCGCCTAAGCGACCGAACACCAACGCGCCGAATGGACGCACGATGAAACCAGCAGCAAACGCTAACAAAGCGAAAATGAAGGCAGAGCCAGCATCTAAGCCTGAGAAGAACTGCTTGGCGATAACGGCAGCCAAAGAACCGTAAAGATAAAAGTCGTACCACTCAAAGACTGTACCTAATGAGGATGCAAAAATAACTTTGCGCTCTTCAGGGGTCATTGGGGCTGCTTTAGTTGATGTTGACATCAGTAGCTCCTAACTATTTTTATTAAATAAAAAAACAACGGGTCGATTATGCTTTGAAAAAATTCAAAGAAATCCACTAGTTAGGGTAATTCCCCATCAAATAGGATCGGGGTTTTCCCGAGAAATCAGGAAACTAGAGGCAATTTCACAACATGTACTAGCCTAGCGTCTAATGCAAAGGCAGAAGTTTATATATTGGAGACACAATAACCATGCAACAAAAATGGGGAATTCGAGGAATGGCGGTAGCGCCACATTCCCTTGCATCTGAATCAGCTTTAGCAGTCCTTCGGGAAGGCGGCAACGCACTAGAAGCCATGGTGGCTGCAGCCGCAACGATTGCAGTTGTCTATCCCCATATGAACTCAATAGGTGGCGACTCATTTTGGGTCGTTCACTCACCTGGCAAGGCTATGGGTGGCATCGATGCTTGCGGTGCTGCAGCTGGTTTAGCTACCAAGCAATGGTATGCGGAGCGAGGTATTACTAAAGCCATTCCTTTTAGAGGGCCCGTTGCTGCAAATACGGTTGCCGGAACTATCTCTGGCTGGGGTGCTGCTCACAAACTCTCCAAACAAGGATTGGGCGGGAAGATTCCCCTGTCTCGCTTATTGGCTGATGCCATTCATTACGCAGAAGCAGGTGTACCCGTTACTTATAGTCAATCAAGCTTGACTGCAAAGAAGCGGGAAGAACTCAGTTCCATTCCTGGGTTTGCTAAAACTTTCTTAGTAGATGGCAAAGCACCAGCAGTTGGCAGCATCTTTAAACAAGAACGTCTAGCTAAAACCTTGCGTCAAATTGCCACTAAGGGAACGGACGATTATTACCGCGGTGATCTTGCTGAACTTCTTGCAAAAGAGTTAACCGACGTTGGCAGTCCATTGCGTCTCGATGACTTGCATCGTCATCACGCCAAACTCATTGATCCCCTTGAACTCAAACATAGCCTGGGCAAGGTGTACAACATGATTCCACCTACTCAAGGTGTTGTGTCATTAATGATCATCGGGATCTTGGATCAGCTGAACTTAAAACGCTTTAAGGTCGACAGTGCTGAGTATGTGCATCACTGTGTTGAGGCTACTAAACAGGCGTTTAAGATTCGCGATCAATTTGTCACTGATCCTGCGTACATGACAAAAAATGCACAGTCTTTCTTATCGCCTGCATTCTTAAAAAAACTTGCTAAGAATATTGATCCCAACAAAGCTTTACCTTGGGGCCAAGGCAAAGGACCGGCCGATACGATTTGGATGGGCGTGATTGATGGTGATGGCAATTGCGTCTCATTCATTCAAAGCATTTATCACGAGTTTGGCGCAGGCATTGTGCTACCTAAATCTGGTGTGAACTGGCAAAACCGTGGCTGCAGTTTTTCGCTTGATCCCAATACACTGAATCACCTTGAGCCCTACAGAAAACCTTTCCATACTTTGAACCCGGCGATGGCTTTATTCAAAGATGGTCGTTCGATGGTTTATGGAACGATGGGTGGTGATGGTCAACCGCAAACTCAATGCGCAGTCTTTACTCGCACTGCCACTTACGGCTTAGACCCACAAGATGCCATTAGTCGTCCACGCTGGTTGCTTGGTCGCACTTGGGGCCAAACGAGCGATAGCTTAAAACTCGAGTCTCGCTTTAGTCCTTGGGTTGCAAAAGAACTGCATGCCCTAGGTCATGAGATAGAAATGCTCGATGCGTTTGATGAAACCGTGGGGCATGCGGGTTGCATTATTCGTGACCCATCAGGTACTTTGCGAGGGGGATGGGATCCTCGCAGCGATGGTGCGGTTAGCGCGTTTTAGTAATAAACATTTTAGGCACGCGCAGATCCCAATAAATAGCGGCTGCGCGTAGCCCAAAAATTCCGAGCATACAAATCACAGAACCTTCAACCACATACTGTGGCAAGAAGTTCAGCACCAAAACATAAGCAACGCAACCCAAGGTCACCGGAATTGCATAAAGCTCATGCGACATGATTAGCGTTTTTCTGCCGGCAAGCACATCACGCAATAGGCCACCACCGATCGCGGTGATTACCCCTAAGATGACAGGCGCAACTGGCAAACCAAAATTCATATTCCACGCTTTATCCGCACCCTGAATTGCAAATAGCGCGGCACCAAAACCATCGATGTACAACATCCAACGATAAATTTGCGGTTGGGTAAAAAACGATTCTGCGAAAAATGTCAGTACGCTTGCGCCTAAGGCAAGCCATACATATATTTGATTGTCCGACCAGAAAGTGGGAACTTCCAAAATAATGTCGCGAATAGTGCCTCCACCGATGGCAGTAATTAAACCCAACACTAATACACCAAAGAGGTCGACACCACGATCTGCAATGGCCAAAACCCCCGTGACCGCAAAGGCCATGGTTGCAATAATGCCGATCCAGAAATTAATCTCTTCCATAACAAAGAGTCTAAAGCACTTTGCTTGCGCGCTAACTTGAATGACCTTTCTGAATATACTGTTAGCCATGAACTCCGATAAGGCATCGATATGACCCCCAAGCTATACAGCTTTTGGCGTAGCTCTGCAGCCTATCGGGTACGTATCGCCCTCAATCTTAAGGGTATGGACTACGAAATTATTCCAATCCACCTCAGTAAAAATGGTGGCGAGCAAATGGGGGAGGTATATAGCAGCAAAAATCCCAATCGCTTAGTACCTTTATTTGAAGATGGGCAGAAAAGTATTCACCAATCCTTAGCAATTATTGAGTACCTTGAAGAAGTTCAGCCTGAGCCAACTCTTCTCCCCAAACTTGCTATTGATCGAGCTTGGGTGCGATCTATTGCAATGGATATCACCAGCGATATTCACCCAATTAATAACGTTCGCGTACTCCGCTACCTCATCAAAAAACTCGGCATTAATAATGAAGCTAAAGATGAGTGGTACCAGCACTGGGTCAAAGTTGGGCTAGAGAGCATTGAAAAACAATTGAGCAATGACTCTAGGGTTGGAAGGTTTGCCTACGGCGATAATCCGGGCTTAATTGATATCTGCTTAGTGCCTCAGCTATTTAATGCACTCAGTGCAAAAGTAGATGTGGAACCCTACCCCACACTCATGAGGATTTTTCATGAGTGTATGAAGTTGCCCGCTTTTATTGATGCATCCTGGGAAAAGCAAATCGATGCTGAAGGGTCAAACCCCGTTGCTCCACCACAGAAATAATGAGAGCGTCAGCAAAGAGCTCACCGTAGTAATCAATACCACTCTAGAAATAATGCTGCCATCAGCTTTGTAATACTGAGCCAACATAAAAGGCCCGGTGCCAGTGGGCAAGGCGCTCAAAATCACAATTGCGCTTGCCCATAAATCAGGCAAGCCCAAAATCGGACTCGCAATAGTCCACGCAATTAAGGGTTGCAGAATTAACTTTGCCAAACTAATACCCCATGCTCTTCCTCGAGCAGCAGTACTTTTTTGGATGAGAAACAAACCAATTGAAACTAAAGCGCATGGCGTAGAAGCGGCAGCTAAAAATGAAATCACTTGGGCAACCGGATCATACAAAGTCCATTCACTAGAAGCCCATATCAAACCGGCGACTGGAGCTATAAGTAATGGATTGGTGCACAAGGATTTAATAACGCTTAAGACAATCTCATGCGACTTCTTATGTGACAAGATGCCAACCTCAATCAATACTGTTGCCAGGGCAAACATCACGAACACAATAAAAGTTGAAATAATGGCCGGAGCCAGCCCATCTTGACCAAGAGCAAGTGCGCACAATGGAATGCCCATGTATCCAGTATTTGAATAAGAAGCACTGAGCCCATCAAAGCTGGCGGCAGCTAAGTCTCGATGACGTATCCAGCTCACTAAAAGCACTAAGGCAAAAACAATTAAGCAACTCAGGAAAAATGCAGTGATAAAGCCAGGCTGCCACAGTGTTTGCCATCCGCTATTGGCGGCGAAGTTAAAGAGTTGCGCAGGCAAAGCCAGCCAAACAACAAACCGGTTTAACTCAGTAGAGGCATTGATGCCTAACTTACCAGCGCGCCCACCAACATACCCAATCAGTATGAGTAAGAAAACAGGTAGAACTACATTAAATACGTAGAGCAAAATTTATTGAGGGGGTTAGGCAATCTTTTTCAGCGTCTTGATATAACGCTGTGCATTTTTCACGTAACGTCCAGCGATGTCGTGAATCCCCGCTATTTGCTCCGTAGTTAGCTCTCTCACCGCTTTTGCTGGCGTTCCTAAAATCATAGAGCCATCCGGAAATTCTTTTCCTTCGGTAACGAGAGCACCAGCACCCACTAAGCAATTTTTACCAATCTTGGCGCCATTCAAAATTACTGCGCCAATGCCAATCAAACTGCCGTCGCCAATCTGACAACCGTGCAGCATCACTTGATGTCCAACGGTGACACCCTTACCAATAATGAGTGGATAGCCAGGATCGGTATGCAATACAGATGCGTCTTGCACATTACTACCTGCGCCAATTTGAATGAGGTCGTTATCGCCTCGGATCACGACTTTGGGCCAGATGCTTGCATCTTGATGAAGCTCTACTTTGCCGATCACTTCTGCACTCTCAGCAACCCAAGCGCCCTCAGCTAAATGAGGGGCATTTCCGTCTAGTTCAAATATAGCCATGACTCATTATAGGTATGAATCAGGCTATAGATGAACAGCCTTGCACTAAAAATCAATTACCAGTTAGGTTCACGATCTGGTGATGAAGAAATGCGATGCACACTTAAATCAGCACCTTCAAATTCCTCTTCTTGAGACATGCGAATACCTAAGGTCGCCTTCAGGGCTCCGTACACAACAAAACCACCGATCAGAGCGATACCTACACCTAAGGCGCTACCAATCAGCTGCCCGGTAAAAGTGATACCGCCGAGACCACCAAAAGCTTTGGTACCAAAAATACCTGCGGCTAGACCTCCCCACAAACCGCACAAGCCGTGTAATGGCCAAACACCGAGAACATCATCCAACTTCCAGCGGTTTTGTACCAAGGTAAACATATATACAAACAGTCCACCAGCAACCAAACCAACAAATAAAGCGCCAAGGGGATGCATTAAATCTGAGCCTGCACAAACTGCTACCAAGCCAGCGAGAGGACCGTTATAGGTAAAGCCTGGATCATTACGACCAACTACCCAAGCGGCCAATGTGCCACCAACCATCGCCATTAAGGAGTTCATTGCAACCAAGCCACTGATCTTGTCGATTGTTTGCGCGCTCATCACGTTAAAGCCAAACCAACCTACCGCCAAAATCCAAGCGCCTAAAGCCAAGAAAGGAATGCTTGATGGGGGATGAGCAGAAATTTGACCTTCTTTTGTATAGCGGCCACGGCGAGCGCCTAAAAGAATAACGGCTGGTAAAGCAATCCAACCACCAACGGCATGCACTACAACTGAACCAGCAAAGTCATGGAACTCTTCACCTGTTAAACCTTTAATCCAAGCCTGAATACCGTAATGTTGATTCCAGGCAATACCTTCGAAGAAGGGGTAAATAAAACCCACCAAGACAAAAGTAGCAATCAGCTGAGGATTAAATTTAGCGCGCTCTGCAATACCACCTGAAATGATTGCTGGAATAGCTGCAGCAAAGGTAAGCAAGAAGAAAAACTTCACTAACTCATAACCATTCTTCTCAGCGAGCAACTCTGCACCAGAGAAAAAGTTCACACCATAAGCGATGCTGTAACCAATGAAGAAATACGCGATGGTTGAGACTGCAAAGTCCACCAAGATTTTGACCAAAGCATTTACCTGGTTCTTCTTGCGTACGGTTCCCAGCTCTAAGAATGCAAAGCCTGCATGCATGGCAAGAACCATGATTGCACCAAGCAAGATGAATAAAGCATCACTACCTGTTTTCAAAGTTTCCATGAAATTTCCCCTCTTATTTTTTGCATCATTATGGGGAATAAAAAAGTCCAAAGAAGTGCGAGTTGCACCCTATTAGTGCATGAATTGCGGTATTTATGGTTTATTATCGTTTTTACATACACCTAAGGGAGAACCCATGAAGAAATTCCTCATTGCATTGGCTGCTTTAGCCTCTTTTTCAGGCTTTGCACAAGCACAAGAAACCATCAAAGTTTTAAGCACACAAGAACTCGCTAATGTTTGCAAACTCCCTGCAAGCCCAGAATCACGTAGTTTTTGCATTGGCTTCACAACTTCTGTTTATGAAACCTATTTAGCCACTCGTCATCCACAACGTGCAAAGCCATTTATTTGCGTTAAGCAACCAGCTCCAGCACGCGATGAAGTGATTGGTGATTTTGTAAAGTTTGCACAAAGCAACCCGCAAGTTGGCGACAAACCAGCAGCAGGTGTTTTCTTAGGCTTCTTAGCTTCACGCTTCCCTTGCGCCAGAAAATAATTCCAGCGACTTAGCCAAACTAATACATTTTTAAAGGATCAGTTGAGATGAAAAAAATTATCGCAATTACCGCAGCAACTTTAGCAATCGTTGGTTGCTCAAACATGAGCAATACTGAACAACGCACACTCTCAGGCGCAGGCATTGGCGCAGCAGCTGGCGCTGTTGGCACTGCAATCTTCCACGGCAACCCTATCTGGGGCGCAGTTGGTGGTGCAGCTGTTGGCGCAGCTTCTGGTTATGTATACGACGCTTACAAGAAAGATCAAGCAGCTGAATACAACTCTGGCTATAACGCTGGAAAAAATAACCAGCCAGCTAAGGCGCCTAATTAAGTCGTCCAACTAAGCTTTATATCCAGAGCCGTTGCGGCCTGGATGCAGCAAAACAACCCAGCTTGTATTAATTTACTAGCTGGGTTTTTATTTGGATCTGCCCAGCCAGCGCTTTATGAATTGGGCACTTATCAGCGATCTCTAGCAAGCGCTCTTTTTCTTCTGGACTTAAATTTCCCTGCAATTGAATTTCGCGAGAAAAGATTTCAACATCATCTATTCGCTCGATATCTACAGTCACAATGGCGTTCTCTAAATTCATTGCTTTGCGACCGGAATACATTTTCAAAGTCATTGATGTGCAAGCAGCCAATGCAGCACCAAGATACTCATGAGGACTAGGTCCAGTTCCCTCGCCACCTTTAGAGACTTCCGCATCTGATAAGAAATGTAAATCACCAGCAGTCAATTTTTGCTGAAGTGGACCATCGCCAAACTGTGACACGACTTTTCTCATAAATATCCTAAAAAAATAATTGATACCTGAACACGATTAAAGATGACTTTAACCGGAATGGGGTTTGCTTGCTTTTTCCACCGTTGGTAATTGTGCTTTCTTCCACGCACTAAAACCGCCCTCCAAATGACAAATATTTGGCACGCCCATTCTCTTTAGCGTTTGAGTGGATAGAGCTGAACGCCAAGCGGAGGCGCAGTACAAAACAAGCTGCTTACCTTCACCGAAAATTGGCTTGTAATAAGGGCTATCGGGATCAACCCAGAACTCCAACATTCCTCTGGGGGCATGAAAAGCATTAGGAATCATGCCTTCTCGCTCCAATTCACGAACATCACGAATATCCACAAACACCACATTGGGGTCTGTTAATAGTTGCTGCGCTTTTTCCAGAGGCAGAGTCTCGATTTCAGTCATCGCACTCTGAATGAGCTCTTGATATCCAATCTTTAATTTCACCAAAATCTCCTAAATTAACAATGCCTCATTTTTATTAAGTACCTGCTACCATTCTGCTATGAACTTTACCCCGACAGAACTTGGCGCAAGCATTATTTTTACAATTGCAGTTTTGCATACTTTTTGTACTGGTTATTTTGAATCTATCGCCAAAAAATCTCCGCGGCACGCAGGGCTTTGGCACCTTCTTGGTGAAGTAGAAATCGTTTTTGGCTTTTGGGCCGCCATCTTGGTTATCTTTATCTCTTTGAATGATGGTCTAGCTACTGCTAAAGAGTTTTTAAACAAACGTAATTTCACTGAACCACTCTTTGTATTTGCCATCATGATTGTCGCTGGCACAAAACCTATTTTGTATTTTGCGACGAAAATTTTGCATACTTTAGCTACGGCATTGCAATATCTCTTACGCATCAGAAGTGCTCCCGCTTTATATTTTCTAACTCTGGCGATTACCCCTCTTCTAGGCTCAGTCATCACCGAGCCAGCCGCGATGACCCTGGCAGCCTTTCTGCTGCGTGATTTGGTCTATCGCCATAAATGCTCAACAGCCCTCCTGTTTGGAACGCTTGGAGTTCTCTTCGTCAACATCTCCATCGGTGGGACACTCACCAACTTTGCTGCGCCACCAGTACTGATGGTGGCCTCAACTTGGGGGTGGAGCTCAGCATTTATGTTTGCCAACTTTGGCATTGAGTCCTGTATAGCCATTTTTATTAACGCTCTAGCAGTCACGCTTTTATTTCATCGCCAACTGATTGAGCCAGATGCAGATAAGAAAGAAGTCAAAATTCCATTGGCCGTAATTTTGATGCACCTACTCTTCTTGTGTGGTGTGGTGATATTTGCACATGACCCGATTATTTTTACTTGGATTCTGTTGTTCTTTATCGGCTACACCACTGCTTATCCAAAACATCAAAGCCCATTAATTCTGAAAGAAGCTTTGCTGGTCGGCTTCTTCTTGGGCGGCTTAGTCGTGCTAGGCTCACTACAAGGCTGGTGGCTACAACCCATTCTTGAAATGATGAGCCCTACTGCGGTGTTCTATGGCAGCCTAGTTCTCACTGCCTTTACTGATAATGCAGCGCTCACCTATTTAGGCTCATTGGTCACCGGAACATCGCCAGAATTCAAGCTTGCTTTGGTAGGAGGTGCAGTGGCGGGTGGAGGTCTAACCGTAATTGCCAATGCACCCAACCCAGCCGGCATTGCTATCCTGCGACAGCACTTCCCAAATGGCGCGGTTTCGGCGCTCTATTTGTTGATCGCCGCCATTCCACCCACAATTGTGGCCATCTTGGCTTATCGACTCATCTGAGGCCTCGACAAGACTTAGGCAGTAAAATCTGAGCTTCGCCCCCAGCTATAAACCTGAGAACGGCATATGAAAAAGCTCTACATCAAAACCTTCGGCTGTCAAATGAACGAGTATGACTCGGGCAAGATGGCCGACCTATTGCATGCCGATGAAGGCATGGTCATGACAGATCGGCCGGAAGATGCCGATGTTTTCCTACTCAATACTTGTTCTATTCGAGAAAAAGCTGAAGACAAAGTCTTTTCGGACTTAGGCCGACTTCGCGAACTTAAGAAAACAAAACCCAATCTATTGATTGGTGTTGGTGGCTGCGTAGCAAGTCAAGAAGGTCAGCAAATTGTCAGTCGCGCACCATATGTTGACGTGGTCTTTGGCCCGCAAACATTGCATCGCTTATCTGATCTCATTGCAGAAAGACGTAAAACAGGTATCTCTCAAGTAGATATTTCATTTCCAGAAATTGAAAAGTTTGATCATCTTCCGGCATCACGACAAACTCGTGGCTCAGCCTATGTATCCATCATGGAAGGCTGCTCTAAATACTGCAGTTATTGCGTTGTACCTTACACACGCGGCGAAGAAGTTTCTAGGCCTTTTGACGATGTACTCACGGAAGTAGCGGGTCTTGCCAGTAAGGGCGTGAAAGAAATCGTCCTGCTAGGTCAAAATGTGAATGCCTATTTAGGCAAGATGGGTGATACCGAAGAGATCGCTGACTTTGCTCTTCTCATAGAATACATCGCTGAAATTCCCGGGGTTGAACGAATTCGATTTACTACTAGCCACCCTAAAGAATTTACACAGCGTCTTATTGACGTCTACGCAAAAGTTCCTAAGCTTGTAAGCCACTTACACCTCCCTGTCCAACATGGATCTGATGCTATGTTGTCAGCCATGAAACGTGGCTACACAGCATTAGAGTTCAAAAGCATCATTCGCAAAATGCGTGCAGTTCGTCCTGACCTCACTCTATCGAGTGACTTCATTGTGGGCTTTCCGGGTGAGACTGAAGCGGACTTTGAGAAGTTACTCAAGATGGTCAAAGAATTAAATTTTGATAATAGTTTTTGTTTTATCTTCAGCCCGCGTCCAGGCACACCAGCCGCGAATTTACACGATGACACGCCTTACGAAGTCAAGCTGAAGCGCCTTCAAACATTATTAGCTCTTGTTGAAGGTCAGGCAAATCAAATTAGCCAAAAAATGTTGGGTAATACTGAGCGAGTGCTGATCGAAGGTCTTGCCAAAGACGGTATTAACTTACAAGGACGTGCCGAAAATAATCGTGTCATTCATTTCGCAGCACCAGATCAAGATATTGAGAGCCTCATTGGTCAGATCGTAGACATACGCATCACCGAAGTCCTTAACTACACCCTTAGGGGCGAATTGGTAGAAGTAAATGTCAGCTAAGAACATAGTCAATCCGCCAAAGCTGAAAATTGACTTGCAATACGCTAGTACTGCAATTGAATCTACTCTTAGCAAAATCGCTTCGCCCGCTTTAATAAAAAAATGGGTTAAAAGTGCAACGCCTCTTGGCGGCCTGATGACACTTCGATTTGTCAATGCCACTGAAGGCAAAAAGTTAAACCTAGCTTATCGCCAAAAAGATTACGCAACCAATGTGCTCACTTTTCCTTACGAGCTTTCAAAAAATGAATTGGTAGCAGATATCATTTTCTGTCTCCCCGTATTACAGAAGGAAGCAAAAGAGCAAGATAAATTACTGAAGGCCCATTTGGCGCATTTAATTGTGCACGGCTGCCTTCATGCCCAAGGCTACGATCACGAGGCCGCAAAAGATGCTAAGAAAATGGAAACGCTGGAAATCCAGACTCTCCAAAAAATGGGCTTTGCCAACCCTTATCAGTAATTTGACTTATTTCTACGCTATTCTTGCTATATGCCTGACCCCAATAAATCCCTTTTAGATCGTTTAGCTGATTTTTTAACCCCTCAGCCAACGGAGCCTGGCGAACGCCGTCAAGAACTGATTGAAACCCTTCGCGAGGCACAAGCTGAGGGCCTAATAGATGCAGACGCCCTCTCAATGATTGAAGGCGTCTTTCAAGTAGGTCAATTATCCGCACGCGACATTCTTGTACCGCGCGCCCAGATTGATTGGATCGATATCGGTCAGGCGCTTCCTGAGATTATTAAGAATGTGATCGAAGCAGCACACTCCCGCTTTCCAGTATTTGAAGGTAGTCGAGATAATGTCATCGGCATTTTGCTAGCTAAAGATTTATTGCGTCACGCCACAGAAAAAGATTTTCAAGTGCGAGACTGGTTGCGTCCCGCTGTCTTTATTCCAGAATCAAAACGTCTTAGCGTTTTATTGCGCGACTTTAAAGATAATCGCAATCACTTAGCGATTGTGGTTGATGAATATAGCGGCGTAGCAGGAATTATTACGATCGAGGACGTCCTTGAGCAAATCGTCGGTGATATTGAAGATGAGCATGATGTTGATGAAGAGGCAGATAATCTCATCGCCCTAGATAACGGCGACATTCGCGTCAAAGGCATTACGGAGCTTGAGCAATTTAATAAAGCACTAGGCACCCACTTCGAGCTTGAAGATATCGAGACAGTGGCTGGTTTAGTTATTCAACATCTTGGCCGCGTACCTAAGATGGGCGAGCTTATTGAAATCGACGGTATTGAATTTGAGGTGCAGCGAGCCGACCCAAGACAAATTCATATCCTGCTTGCGCGACAAACCAATAAAAAATCTGACTGAGATTTACCTTGTTTGATCAGCGCCCCTATCAGCAGCACAAGAGCGTCACAATATTTTCAGTGTTTATCTTCCTGTTATTGGGGGCAGCACTTGCACTAGCTGCGGAGCTCCCTTACGGCGGCTGGATTCAGATTCCTCTTTTAAGTATTCTCTGGTGGCGCTTTGATTCCCACCCTTCACCCTCAGTCAAAAAACAATTTGCATTAGGTCTCACATTTGGCATTGGCTATTTTGTCGTAGGTCTATGGTGGCTATACATTAGCTTGCATGACGTTGGTGGCATGAATGCACTACTTGCTTGCATGGGAGTATTTTTACTCTCGGCTTACGTTGCCATCTACTTCTCGATAGCCACACTAGCAATTCCTTTATTTAAAAAGAATCGATTCATCGGCTTGTTTCTAGCGGCAAGCTGGGTTGTTGCAGAATTTTTGCGTGGCTATATCTTCACGGGATTTCCTTGGATGGGTTTTGCTGAAACCCAATTTACTGGACCATTCGCCCTCATTGCACCCTTCTTTGGTGGGCTGGCTTGCACCTTCCTGGCAGTCTGGGCCTCCTGGGAACTTTATCAAGCTCGCAAACACCCCACTTCCAGTGTGCTCCTGATTGTTGGAGCCATTAGTCTGGCTCAATTTGCCGGCCTATTTACTTTTACCAAGCCCATTGGAGAACCTATTAGCGTTCGACTCATTCAGGGCAACTTTGAACAAAGTCTGAAATTTAATCCTCAAGCGATTGGTCAACAGATTGATTTTTATGCCGGTGAAATTACCAAGCAAGCGGCCAATCTCATCATCATTCCTGAGACCGCATTCCCATGGCCTATTCCGAATTTACCAATCAGCCTACTAAATTACCTACAAGATTTCTCTAACGGCAGTGATAGCAATGTTCTTGTCGGTTTAATTGGCGAAGTACCTGGAGAGCTTGGCATGCAGTATTCCAATCGCGCTACTGGACTCTCGCCAAATGCACTAGCTTATCAATACGATAAAGCGCACCTCGTTCCTTTCGGAGAATTTATTCCGCCCGGATTCCAATGGTTCGTCAAAGCATTTCACGTACCAATGAGTGACTTTGCTAGAGGAAAATTAGATCAACCTCCGTTTGCGATTGTGCGCAAGGGTCAAGCAGATATTCATGCGGCTATCACGATTTGCTATGAGGATGTCTTTGGTGGTGAGTTGGCTTCTCGGATTCGGCACAGCGCCCAGCCAGTGAATTTACTTATCAATATGACCAATCTTGCATGGTTTGGTGAATCTCAGGCCTCTACCCAACAACTCAGACTGTCTCAGCTACGCTCTTTAGAAACTGGGCTGCCTGCTTTGCGCGCCACCAACACAGGCATTACAGCCGTCTTAGGCCCTGATGGCAAAGTATTACAAGCCCTTCCTGAATTTACCCAAGGCACCCTGAGCACCCAAGTCCAAGCCTATTCTGGAAAAACACCTTATGTCATTTGGGGCAATTTACCGATTCTGGGCCTTTCTTGCCTTCTCTTGCTCTGGGGTCTCATTCGCCATAGACGTTTTTAGGCATTTTTTAACTCTTGGGTGCCCTAGCCATGTAAAATCAATGGCTTAGCCAGGTTAATCATGCTTACTTTTCAGCAAATCATTCTCAAACTTCAAGATTATTGGGACCAACAAGGTTGTGCCCTATTGCAACCTATCGACCTCGAGGTAGGCGCCGGTACATCTCATACCGCCACCTTCTTACGCGCCATTGGCCCAGAGCCTTGGAAAGCTGCCTACGTTCAGCCATCGCGTAGACCAAAAGATGGTCGTTATGGTGAAAACCCAAATCGCTTACAGCACTACTATCAATACCAGGTAGTACTTAAGCCAGCTCCAGAAAATATTCTCGATCTTTATCTAGGATCTCTTGCTGCACTAGGCTTAGACCTTAAAGAAAATGATGTCCGCTTCGTGGAAGACGACTGGGAAAACCCAACGCTTGGCGCTTGGGGTCTCGGCTGGGAAGTTTGGCTTAACGGGATGGAAGTGACACAGTTCACCTACTTCCAACAAGTTGGTGGCTTAGATTGCAAGCCTGTACTTGGCGAAATTACTTACGGCATCGAACGTTTGGCAATGTACATCCAAAACTGCTCTAACGTATATGACTTAGTTTGGGCAGATGGCATCTCCTATGGTGATGTGTATCACCAAAATGAAGTTGAACAATCTTGCTACAACTTTGAACACTCCAATACTGATTTACTCTTTGCCAACTTCACAAACTATGAAAGTGAAGCAAAGCGTTTGATGGAAGTTCCATTAGCACTGCCTGCTTACGAAATGGTTTTAAAAGCAGCGCATACATTTAACTTGCTGGATGCTCGTGGCGCCATCTCTGTTACTGAGCGCGCGGCCTATATTGGACGCATCCGCAATCTCTCTCGTGCTGTTGCCCAGGCTTACTTTGAGTCCAGAGAAAAGCTAGGCTTCCCAATGTGTCAACGTCAAGCTAAAGCTCAGGCTTAAGCGCATCGAGATTTCTGCATTCCATCTATGAGCACATCTAATTCAAAACCACAATCAGCCACTTTATTGATTGAGGTATTTACCGAAGAACTACCTCCAAAGTCATTACGTCGTCTAGGTGACGCTTTTAGTGAAGGCATTTTCACAGCACTCAAGTCTGCTGGCCTTGCAACAGAAGGCTCAAAAGTTACTGGCTTTGCAACACCCCGTCGCTTAGCGGTTCAAATTACGGATGTTTTAGATCAAGCGCCGGACTATCCCGTACGTGAAAAATTACTGCCCACAAGCATTGCATTTGATGCTGAAGGTAAAGCAACTCCACCCTTACTTAAAAAATTAGGCGCTCTTGGATATGCGGATATTGATCTCGCCACTTTAGAAAAAGCTGGTGAAGGTAAAAATGAAGCTCTCTACCTTAATGTCATTGCCAAAGGCGCTGCACTTGAGCAAACGGCTCAAACCGCTCTTGAGCAAACATTAAATAAGCTACCCATTGCAAAAATGATGCACTACCAAGTGCTGCAGAAAAATGGTCAATTAGCTGATGTGCAATTTGCTCGTCCTGCCCATCGCATCATTGCCCTCCACGGCAACACCATTCTCAATATCAGCGCTTTAGGTATTGACGCCGCCAATCAAACCGAAGGGCATCGCTTCTTGGCGCCTGGCAATGTAACGGTTTCTAGCGCAGATCAATACGAAACTGATTTGCAATCTAAAGCAAAGATTATTCCTAGCTTTAACCAGCGTCGAACACAAATTGAAGCTGCACTTTTAAAGGCAGCTGGCGATGATTTAGTTTTGATGCCAGATAGCCTTTTGGATGAAGTAACTGCCCTCGTCGAATGGCCAGCTATCTATGAGTGCCACTTCGATCAAGAGTTCTTGGAAGTTCCACAAGAATGCTTGATTTTGACAATGCAAACCAATCAAAAGTACTTTGCATTAACCGATAAGCAAGGCAAGTTACGCAATCGCTTCCTCATTGTTTCCAATATTGAAACGAATAACCCTCATGCGATTATTTCTGGTAACGAACGTGTTGTGCGTCCTCGTTTATCAGATGCCCGCTTCTTCTTTCAGCAAGATCAAAAACGCCCGCTAGCTTCACGTGTAGTCGATCTTGGCAAAGTGGTTTATCACAATCAATTAGGCAACCAGTTAGACCGCACCAAGCGCGTTCAAGGCCTTGCTGTAGGCATCGCCAAAAAACTGAATGCCGATGAAAAACTTGCTTCACGTGCTGCTGAAATTGCTAAAACAGACTTATTGACCGATATGGTTGGCGAGTTTCCAGAGCTTCAAGGCATCATGGGTCGCTACTACGCCAATCATGATGGTGAGAATGCTGATGTTGCTAGCGCCTGCAGCGAACACTATATGCCACGCTTTGCGGGCGATGCATTGCCGCAAACCCAAACTGGAACCATTCTGGCAATTGCCGACAAATTAGAAACTCTCGTTGGTATTTGGGGTGTAGGCCTTGCTCCAACGGGTGATAAAGACCCATATGCATTGCGCCGTCATGCTCTCGGTATTTGCCGTTTGCTCTTAGAAAAAAATCTTTCACTCAATTTGCCTGAACTCATTGAATTGGCTCGCGCGCAGTTTCCACAGACTGATGTGCAAGAAAAGGCAAAGGCTGCCGATATCTACGCTTTCATCATCGATCGCTTACGCGCCTATCTACGCGACCAATCTGTTGCTGGCAAAGCATTTACTAGCGCAGAAATTGATGCTGTTTTAAGTCAAGATCCAGCCCAAATTAATGATCTGATCGAACGCTTAACTGCATTGCGTGAATTTAACGCCCTTGCAGAAGCTGCTCAGCTTGCAGCCGCCAATAAGCGCATTAGCAACATCCTAAAGAAAACGACTACCGCTATCCCTGCGACTTGTTCAGCAAAATTACTGCAAATTCCAGCAGAAGCTTCATTACATCAAGCATTGGAAGCGGTTACACCCGCAATCAATGCGGCTTATGAAAAACGTCAATTTGTAGAGCTATTGAGATCTCTTGTAGCCTTAAGCGGTCCAATTGATCAATTCTTTGCTGATGTGATGGTCATGGACCCGAATCCTGAGCTGCGCGATAACCGCTTAGCCCTTCTGCAACAACTTCACCAGAAAATGAATCTCGTTGCCGATCTCGGCAAATTAGCATGAGCACCGGCTCTTCTAAACTTATCATTCTCGATCGCGATGGCGTGATCAATGAAGACAGTGATGATTACGTCAAGTCGGTGGATGAGTGGATTCCACTCCCAGGCAGTCTTGAAGCAATTGCCCTGCTAAATCAAGCAGGCTACCAAATTGCAATAGCAACAAATCAATCAGGCCTCTCCAGAGGCTACTTCACTATTAATGATTTGCATGCAATGCATAGCAAGATGGATAGCTTACTTAAGCCATTGGGTGGTCGTATCGATAGCATCTTCTTTTGCCCCCATCAGGATGCGCATCAATGTGATTGTCGTAAGCCTGCGCCTGGCCTGATGAAAGAAATTGCTTTGCGCTATAAAAAAACTGACAGCATCAAGCCGCTTACCGGCACCCCTATTGTGGGTGACTCTTTGCGCGATCTTCAAGCAGGAGTTGCTTTAGGGGCAACGCCCCACTTGGTTCTTACCGGCAAGGGCGAAAAGACGCTGGCTAAAGGCAACCTACCGGATGGCACCCAAATACATGCCGATCTCTTGGCTTTTGCTAATGCACTTTTAGAAGATAAGGCCTAAATTCATCATGCAATTCATTCGCTCGATTCTCTTTGCCTTATTTTTAGTCGTGTTCACACCCATTTGGTCTGTGTTGTGCATGTTGGCATTTCCTTTCTTAAGCCCCGAAAATCGCTATACCTTTATTGGGCTCTGGAACAAAATCGTTATTGCACTACTGAAGCCGCTATGCGGAATTCATTATGAAATCCGCGGCATGGAAAACATGCAAGCGGTGCTCAATGAGCGTGTCATCATCCTTAGCAAACACCAGTCTGCTTACGAGACAATCGCTTATATTGCCTTGCTACCAAAACAGCTTTGTTTTGTGTTTAAGCGTGAGCTACTCTGGATTCCTTTTTTTGGTTGGGCATTAGCCTTGCTCAAAATGATTCACATTAATCGCTCTAACAAACAGACTGCAGCCCATTCTGTAGCCACTCAAGGGCGCAAACGCTTAAGTGAAGGCAAATGGATCATGCTCTTTCCGGAGGGCACCAGAACAGCTACCGGCTCAACCAAGCCCTACCGCAAAGGCGGCGCACGCCTAGCCAGCGCTACCGATGCACTTGTTATCCCAATTGCACACAACGCTGGGCGTTGCTGGCCAAAAAATAGCTTTATCAAGAGTCCAGGCACAGTCATTTTTTCAATAGGGCCTGCGATCAGCTCAGCCAACAAGTCAGCAGAACAGCTTCAGAAAGAAGTTGAAGGTTGGATTGAATCTGAAATGCGCGTTATTGATCCAAGCGCGTACAAATAGAATTGTTTCTAAACGATTAGTACGTCAGTCACCCCTGGTGCTGACTTAAGAAGCTAAAACCTTAGCCCACTCAATATAACGATCTACTGAAATATCTTGTGCTCTTGCTTTGAGCTCAATTTCAGTTAGATTAAGCCTATCAGCAAATGCTTGTAAATTGGTTCGAAGCATTTTTCTTCTTTGGGAAAAGGCTGCAGCAACTACTTTTTCCAAAGCGCTCCACTGGATATCACTCAAGGTGAAATCTCTTCTGGGGATCATTCGCACTACAGCTGAATTCACCTTAGGCTGCGGATCAAAAGCCTCAGGCGGAACTTCCAGTACCAAGTCCATATCGTAACGAGCTTGCAGCATGACGGAAAGACGACTGAAATCTGAACTTCCTTCCTTGGCAACCATTCGCTCCACAACCTCTGCTTGCAACATAAAGACTTGTTCATCAATTGAATTTGCAGCAGTCACCAAATGAAATAGAAGTGGCGAAGAGATGTTGTAAGGCAGATTGCCAACCACCTTACATAAACCTTTCTTACCAGCGCGATTCTGCGCCCATGCCAAGAAATCAAACTTCAGGGCATCTCCCTCAATTACTGTTAAGCCTTTGAGATTTTTCTCATTCCAGAAAGCGACCAAATCACGATCAATCTCTAAAAGATCCAAATGATCAAGATTCTCTAATAAAGGGAGTGTTAGCGCCCCGAGACCAGGACCAATCTCAATCACATGCGCATCAGCACCGGGATTAATGAGGGCAACAATGGAATAAATAATTCCGTTGTCCTGTAAAAAGTTCTGACCAAATCGTTTACGTGCACGATGCATGTATTAGGGTTGCTTTCTTTTGTTTATGGCCAATTGATAAGCCAAGCGTAAAGCTTCAAGCATGCTGCCGGAATCGGCAAGACCCTTGCCAGCAATATCCAATGCGGTGCCATGATCTACTGAGGTACGGATAATTGGCAATCCCAAGGTTACATTTACACCATTGCCAAAAGTGACAAACTTAAAAGGCGCCAAACCTTGGTCGTGATACATCGCTATAAAGGCATCTACTGTTGCAACTGATTCAGGATCAAACATTGTGTCACCTGGATAAGGTCCAGATACCTGAATACCCATTACCTTAGCTGCTTCAATTGCAGGTGCAATGATTTCAATTTCCTCGTGCCCCAAGTAGCCAGACTCCCCAGCATGAGGATTTAAACCAGCCATGCGAATAACTGGGTTTGCTATGCCAAATTTTTTCTGCAAATCTCGATTAACAATTTGAATTGTTTCTAATATCAAGTCATAACTGAGAGCCTGTGGCACATCTTTCAACGGTACATGGGTGGTCACTAGGGCCACTCTTAAATCTCTAGGGGATTGAAGCCCCAAAAATCCAGCAGGCAACGGCGCGCACAACATCATGACCACATGAGAAATATTGCATCGCTGTGCAAGGTGTTCGGTATGCCCCGTAAAAAAATTGCCGGCATCGTTAATGATGCTTTTTTGAAGTGGTGCAGTTACCATCGCATCAAAACGACCCTGCTGACAACCATTGATTGCTTCATCTAATAGGGCGATGACATATCGAGCATTTTGGGGATTCAAGACGCCTGAAACAACAGGCGCCTCAAGCTTAATGGACTCAACCTGCAATCGACTAGCTAATGCTGGATCAATATTTTTTGGCAGCGTTAGTAACTGGTCATCACCCAGCAAGGTAATAGCAACATTACTCTGTTCACGCAAGAAATTGAGAGCGGCAGCAAGAGACACCTCAGGTCCAATACCGGCTGGCTCGCCGGTAGTCACAACCAAATTAACGTGAGGGGCTACTTGCTTCATCATTCACGTTCAGAATTTTGACAGTAGCGTTATCACGTAATTCGCGCATCCACTCTTGATAGGCTTGATCAAACTTTCTTTCACGGATAGCTGCGCGCGCAAATTGACGTTGTTTCTCAACAGTCAGCTGACCTTCACGACGATCCATCACTTGAATCAAATGCCAACCGAATTCAGATTTAACTGGATTGCTGACTTCACCAATTTGCAAACGATTCATGGCCTGTTCAAACTCTGGAACTAAGTCGCCAGGACTCATCCACCCTAGATCGCCACCGTTTGGCGCTGAACCATCTTCAGAGTATTTTTTTGCCAGCTCAGCAAAATCTGCCGTTTTAGCGCGCACCTGATCGCGATATCCCTGCAAA
Organism: Polynucleobacter sp. 86C-FISCH; assembly: GCF_018882415.1. Taxonomy (GTDB): domain Bacteria; phylum Pseudomonadota; class Gammaproteobacteria; order Burkholderiales; family Burkholderiaceae; genus Polynucleobacter. The sequence goes on from NZ_JACVOL010000001.1 coordinate 726,326, forward strand.
CGTCTCTCAGCATCTTGGTCGCTTAAACCAGGACGATTGCGCAGCAAAATATGACGAGAAAGGGTTTGTGTAATGGGGATATTTTGTGGAGTGGTTGAGCCAGCATCTGGGGGAGCTACTTGCTGGGTAGGGGCACTCGCTCCTGCTGCCCGGCGATCCAAAACCTTAAGAACGTGGTAACCGGCAGGACTCTTTACAACTGTATTTGCCAATTGCCCCCCACCAGTATTTCGAATAGCCTCATAAAACAATTGCGGTAAACGATCGGGGGTACGGTAACCTAAATCCTGAAACTTAATCTTGGGATTCTCTTTTGCAGCCATAGCACCCAACTGCAAGAAATCAACATCACCGCGTGCATCCCGCAATAGTGCATCAGCTTTCTTTTTGGCCTCAGCCTGAGCTCCAGCTCCAGCACCAGCATCCACAGGAATAAAGATTTGAGCAACGTCAATTTCTTCTGGCTCACCCTTAGCAGCTGGCGCTGATCGCTGCGCCCCACCAGAGGTCATTGCCCTGGTCCGCTCGGCAATAAAGTTATCGATTTCAGCATCAGATATTTTGAGCTTAGCCTCAACTTCACGCTCTCGGTACCTTGTGATCATGACATCTTCACGCAACAATTGTTTATAACGCTCAAAGGTTGTTCCTGAAGCGGTCACCTTTGCTTTAAATTCCGCAACTGTTAATTTATTTTTTGCTGCTATATCGCCAATGATTTTATCCAGCTCTTTATTACTGACCGATACACCCTCTTGCTCAGCATTTTGCAATTGAATTTTTTCAAGAATAAGACGATCCAAAATTGTTTTTCGCAAAGACCCGTCTTCAGGCAGTTTCACGCCCTGCTTTTTAAGCGCTGCAATTCGATCATCAATTTCTTTGCGAGTGACAAAACCCGTATTGACTACGGCAGCCACACCATCAATATTACGAATCTTGCTCTCAGCAACAGCATTTGATTTTGCTGCATCCTGAGCAAATGTGACATTCGCAAACAATGCCAAGCCAATAAACATGGCGTGAACGCTAATCTTTTTAAAACGATTCATACAAAGCATTATTGATAGTTCTCGTATGTTGAAGGTGGTATAGGCTTAGAGGTAGGCATATATCCAGGAACATTTAACCTCATGATATCAACTGGATTGCTGCCGGCGCTACCAAAGCCCCTAAATTCGATTTGAAATAGCACCTGAGTGGTGGTTATTTGGGAGGTATTCAAAACTTGAGAGTAGGCGCCGCGGAAAGTCCAGCAATCTCTACTCCACTCTAGAGCTAATAGGCTATTTAACGTCTTAGTAGTCAACGCGTCATAACCCCAGCGACCTAAGACAGACACTTCCCTAGTGATAGGCCATTGCCCGGAGATGTTGTATTGATCTGTAGTAGTTGATGCGGGCACAAACGATTGGTTATTCTGAATGGATGCCTGCACTGGTGGAGACCAAACATTACGGTACCCAAAATTTAAACTTCTACCTTGAGTCGGGCGCCAGCTACCGCCGACCGTAGTTTGTACAAAGCGGTTTAATTGGGTGTTGTATTGCCCAAACAAGTCCGCACTGAAATTGCCTAATAATCGAACTGAACCAGAGCCTAATGTATCGGAATAAGTTGTGGGATTAGCGATATTGCCATTCAAGCCAACTTTCTGACCTGTAAATTGTTGCTTTTGAGCTAATGTGACATTGGCACGCTCTGCTCCAGTATTTGCTTCAATCATGCGACTCGTGAGACCAAGAGTAGCCGCATTGTTATCAGCTATACGGTCATTACCAATAAAAGTATTTTCACTAAAAATTTGGGATACCCCAAAGCCAGCATCGGCGGTATCAAATAAAGGCGTCTGTGCTTGACTTTGATATGGCGTGTATACATACAAAGCACGAGGCTCCATAGTCAACAACATATCGCGCCCATAAAAACCTTTTAATTCCGCAGCATCTCTTTCAAAAGCCAATCCAGAATCTAAGCTAAAGGTTGGAATCGTGAAGCCTTGGGCTACTGGCGCGCCCGTTGTTGTAAACGGTGTGGCGTTATACATGTTTGACTGAAAACTCACTTTTGGAGTGATGTAGTAGCCTGGTGTTATTTGTGGCAGAGCCATAGCACCCTTGATTACCGTTCTATCTGCCTGACTATAAACACCTGGCGCAGTAGCTGCTAAGTTGCCACCGATGTTGTAAGAGAAGCGTGTGTAGTCAGTAGAAAAAGTAGTTGCTGGTCCAGTCGGCAAAGTTACATACTTCCCGCTTGTATCCGCTACTGCAGGAGTTAGTCGATTGTTGTAAGCCGCAGTAATGTTTGGCAGTACGTTGTAAGGCGCCTGAATTGGGGTTGGATCTGGTTGTAAAGTTTGGAAGGTTAATGCTCTTGCCGACACATTCCAGTTACTCAGGCTGCCCGTTAATCCTTTGGTCGTCCCCACCTCTTGGCGGAACTGACTAGTCACTGCTCCAGCAATGCTTTGAGAAAAATCAGTTGGATAAAAGTTATCTGAAACACGCGACATATTGGCGTAACCGGTCCATGAGCCTGGGAGAGGTACACCGCCTGGAGCGAGACCGCCACTAAATACCTGTCGCTGCTGCCAGTCATAACGCCAGCGATCTGTTCCTGTTTTATTGTCATGCGCCAAGTAATCACCAGCCAAAGTGCCGCTGTACTTGGTATCTAGAAAACGATAATTTGCGCCTATCTGCAAACCACGCTCACTCATATAACGCGGCAGAATCAACAAATCTCTATTTGGCGCAATATTGACGTAGTACGGCTGGGTGGCGTCAAAACCATTATTAGAGTTATAGCCAACAACCGGAGCCAGAATGCCGGTGCGTCTCTGATTAGATGTAGGCGCAGTGAAATACGGAACATATGCAATTGGCACATCGAAGAAGCGCATCACACCATGTGTGCCAACCATTTCTTTTTGTTCGTTATCAATCTCTAAAGTACTAGCCGAAAAATACCAATCCATATTTTGCGGCGTACATGTGGTGTAAGTGGCTTTATCAAAAACAAAAATATCTGAGTTTTCAATCGTCAGTTTTTTAGCGGAGCCGTTACCGCGGGTGTCGCGCAGCTCATATGTAGGTGTCTCCATCTCACCTTCGCGCGCATCCACTTTAAATTGAGCTGTTGGGCCCTTAAAAGTAGTGTTGCCTTTTATTAACTCTGCATTTCCTACCAAATCTGCGATATCAGTATCAGGGTCATAAATAATTTCATCGGCTTTAATGACTCCGCCGTTACGACGCATTTGTGCGCGACCTTTGAGTTTCATCTTGCGGTCAACGACACCTTCAATGACATCGCTGGATGTAAACGTAAGCGCTTGACTATCGTCTATTGGTACACCGGTACGTAACTGATCATCCAACTTTAAAACGGTGACATTTCCACGATCAGGCAATAAAACAGTGTTCGAGTTAGCCTGTGCATTTGCGGGTAAAGGAGCAGGAGCCTGAGCATATCCCTGGAGCGTAAATTGCAGCAATACCACCCCGGTCATTACGCGCAGGGTTACATGCAAAAAAAGAGGGGCGCGAAGGCCGGCGCGAAGGCGATAATGACTCATAGATCCAGACCGCCTTATTATACGAATCGACCATGACTGACGCACGCTTAAACACCCTCCGCAACTGGCTAAAAGCCCTAGAAGCTAGCTGGCAATTAGATCTTGACTCTTTAGCGCCAGCCTCGGCTGATGCCAGCTTTAGACGCTATTTCCGAATTACCTCTAAAAACCCCAATTTTGCGACTTTGATCGTAATGGATGCCCCTCCCCAACATGAGCCTTTGGATGACTTTATTAAGGTCGATTTATTGCTTGCTGAAGCTGGTTTAAACGTACCAAAAATCCTCGAGCAAAATCTTGCTGAAGGCTTCTTGCTATTAAATGATTTAGGAACAAAAACTTTCCTTGCTGAGCTGAATACCGAAACAGCTGACCATCTCTATAAAGATGCAACGCATGCGCTAGTTTTAATGCAATTGGCTAGCAAGCCTAACGTATTGCCAAATTATGATGAAGCACTTTTGCAGCGTGAGCTAGATTTATTTCCGGAATGGTATTTAAAGAAACATCTTAATATTGAGTTGAATGAACAACAAACAGAACAATTAAAAAAATCTTTTGAGCTCATTATTGAAAATAATTTAGCGCAAGCTAAAGTCTACGTTCATCGCGATTACCATTCACGAAATTTGATGTTGACTGAAAAAAATAATCCTGGAGTAATTGACTTTCAGGATGCGGTTTATGGCCCCATCACTTATGACGCTGCCTCTCTTTGGCGCGATGCCTATATCGCATGGCCAGAAGAGAGGGTGATTGATTGGGTTATTAAATTCTGGGAGGCAGGCCGTAAGGCGGGGTTGCCAATGCCAGATGATTTTGGTCACTTCTATCGTGATTTTGAATGGATGGGTTTGCAACGTCACCTTAAGGTACTTGGTATCTTTGCAAGGCTATATCACCGGGATGGCAAGGACGGTTATCTCAAAGATATTCCTCTTGTACTTGAATATGCCATTGCAACAGCCAATCGTTATATTGAATTAAAGCCTTTGGCTCGCATTCTGGAATCGACTCGCACTCATAAAGACTAGTTAGATATACATGATGAATAAGAGCAATCTCATTCCTTGTTTTTTACTGGCTGCCGGCAGAGGTGAGCGTATGCGCCCTCTCACAGACGTCTTACCCAAACCCTTATTAACCATTCAGAACAAATCTTTACTAGCTTGGCATTTAGAAGCTTTAGCTAAGGCAGGAATTCAGCATGTCGTCATTAACCATGCTTGGTTGGGTGAAAAAATTGAGGCAGCTCTCGGGAACGGTCAGCAATTTGGTCTCAACATCCACTACTCCCCTGAAGGTAGCGCTCTAGAGACCGCGGGCGGTATTTGTAAGGCATTACCCATCATTGCACCCGATGATTACTTTCTAGTCATCAATGGAGATGTATTTAGCCCGAACTTACCTGTAGGTAGGCTATTGGAAACAGCCTCCAGAATGCGCACTGACCCTAGTAAGCCATTAGCCCACTTATTCATGGTTCCCAACCCAGTGCAGCACCCTGAAGGGGATTTTTACCTGCAAGGTTCCACTGTAGGAGACACTGAATCCGTAGAGAGCGAAAAGCTAACCTTCTCAGGGATTGGGATTTATCACAAAGACCTCTTTAAGGACCTGGAATTCGGATCGCCTGCCAAGCTAGCCCCCTTGCTGAGAACCGCGATGGAGCAAAATAAAGTGTCCGGTGAAAAATATACCGGTCCATGGCACGATGTAGGTACGCCACAACGCTTACAAGAGCTTAATGCAGCATATGAATAAACCAGATATTTATCAGCTTCGTCGAAATGAATTAGCAAAACAAATATTTGCTAAGACTGGTGGCGGAATTGCAGTCGTTTCTACAGCACCTGAAATTGCCCGCAATCGCGATAGTGAATTTCCATATCGTCACGACAGCGACTTTTACTATTTGACGGGATTTGAAGAGCCGGGCTCAACCCTTGTGATGAAAATTGATGGTGATGGAAAAAACTTTCAACTTCAATCCCATTTATTTTGTAGACCCAAAGATCCCGAGAGAGAAATTTGGGATGGTATTCGTCTTGGCCCTGAAGCAGCGCCTGAAGTTTTGGGTGTTGAATATGCGCATAGCAACCAGGATCTCGATCGAAAACTAGGTGAGCTATTAGCAGATCAAGACGCAGTCTATATTCGCCTTGCGGAAAGCGCTGAGTCTGATAGACGCTTGCGTCATTGGATGAAGCAAGTTCGCGGGCAAGCTCGCTCAGGCGTGAATCCGCCATCAGAGTTTCATGATATCGAGGCACTTATTCATGAAATGCGTCTATTTAAAGATGCGCATGAAATTGACATCATGCGCCGTGCTGCCGCCATCTCTGCTCGCGCACATATCCGCGCCATGCAAATCTGCAAGCCTGGTGTGCGTGAATATCAACTCGAAGCTGAATTGCTTCATGAGTTCCGCAATAGCGGTGCGCAAAGTGTTGCCTATAACAGTATTGTTGCTGGTGGCGCTAACTCTTGCATCCTGCACTATCGCGCAGGCTCAACTGAATTACGTAGCGGCGAGCTTTGCTTAATTGATGCTGGTTGCGAACTAGATGGTTATGCATCCGATATCACTCGGACATTTCCAGTAAATGGAAAATTTACTGGCCCGCAACGTGCTCTATACGACATTACATTAGCAGCGCAAGAAGCCGCAATTGCCATGACTAAACCGGGCAATACTTTTATGCAGCCACATGAAGCGGCACTGAAAGTACTAACCCAGGGCTTACTTGATGAGAAGTTACTCAAGCTTACCGATCTAGGCTCACTTGAAAATGCCATAGAAACAGGCGCTTATCGCCGCTTCTACATGCACCGCACCTCACATTGGTTAGGCATGGATGTTCATGACGTAGGCTCCTATCGCGAAGCCTGCCATGATTCATCTAGTGAAGATAAGCCATGGCGCGTCCTTAAGAGCGGCATGGTCATTACGATTGAGCCTGGCCTCTATGTCAGACCAGCCGATGATGTGGATGAGAAATTTTGGAATATTGGTATTCGCATTGAAGATGATGCCGTCCTTAACAACTCTGGATGTGAATTGATTTCTCGTGGTGTACCCGTCAAAGCAGATGAGATTGAAGCTCTCATGAAAAACTCTTGAACACATTTCATTGCCAATGAGCTCATCTAATTGCGATATTTTGATTCAAGGCGGTGGCCCGGTTGGACTTGCTTGTGCCGCGTGGACCCTGCAGAAATTTCCAGATGCAAAAATCACACTACTAGATCGCAATCCAATTAATGATGACGATTTAGCGAATGCCGATAGTCGCGGCATTGCGCTATCACATGGCAGCAAGCTATTACTAGATACGATCAACGCTTGGCCAAAGGAATCCGCACAAATTCATCGCGTACATGTTTCACAAGCTGGACGCTTTGGCAGAGCCCTGATGACCCGCGAAGAACTCAATCAAGATGCGCTAGGGCACATCATTCGCTATCGCGATATCCACATCACACTTCGCCAGGCATTGAGGACTCTTCAAGTAAAGTGCCCCAACTTTGTTTGGCGACATATCGATAAAGATGCTGAAGAAAATAATATCCACGCCAAATGTATCGTGCATGCTGAAGGCGGCTTATTTAAAAAACAAGATTGGGTTGAATCTGGTCGCGACTATGGTCAATCAGCCTTGGTAGGGTTGGTTGAGGTAGAAAATGCGGCACCCCATCATGCTTGGGAACGTTTTACTGCTGAAGGTCCATTAGCTGTTTTGCCAAGTCATTACGGTCCCAATATTTTGAATCTGGTTTGGTGTGGTTCACCAGAGTCGTCAGGACATCGCCTGCAACTCAGTGATGCCGATTTCTTAAACGAACTAGAAAAAGAATTTGGTTCACGCATTGGTCGCTTTCTGAAAATTCAGGATCGTCGTTTATATGAACTTGGTTTGAACTATCGCAAAGAAATTACCAAACACAATGAAGTGTGGATTGGTAACGCCGCTCAAACTTTGCACCCGGTAGCGGGCCAAGGTTTAAATCTAGGCTTAAGAGATGCCTTCTTGTTGGCGGAAAAATTAGTTGGCGTATTTTCTGGGTCAGCAGAAGATCAATCTCCAGCAGATATCCAAAACGCACTCCAAAGCTATGCTCAAAGCCGCAAAATTGACAGAACAACTACGATTGGCCTAACGGACTTTATGGCCAGGGTATTTACCTCCAATCTTGCCCCAGTAGTGGTAGCCAGAGGACTGGCTTTAAGCGCCCTTCAGTGGCTTCCACCAGTAAAGACAGCCTTAGCCCGCCAGATGATGTTTGGTAGGCGCTAAAGGGCTTAAATCGCCCCTAAATATAAGTATTCCTGATTTGATCTGTAACAAGCAATCTGCCTAAAAAATAGGCAGATTTGGGGTCAACTGTGCTAAAGTGTCATGCTTTCCGCCCAAGCCCCCTTTTAGATGAACATTGGCCCTCACACCCTCGCAAATAAGCTATTTGTAGCCCCTATGGCTGGGGTAACGGATCGCCCGTTTAGACAGCTTTGCAAGAAATTGGGTGCAGGTTATGCGGTTTCTGAAATGGTGGCATCAAATGCCTTGCTCTGGAAAAGCGAGAAAACACAACGTCGCGCCAATCATGTCGGTGAATTCAAACCCATCGCGGTGCAAATCGCTGGGGCCGATCCAGCAATGATGGCAGCTGCGGCAAAAATTAACGTAGATCATGGCGCTCAAATTATTGATCTCAATATGGGCTGCCCTGCGAAGAAGGTTTGCAACGTTGCTGCTGGCTCTGCACTATTGCGCGATGAGCCTTTAGTGCAGCAAATTTTAGAAGCTGTTGTGAATGCTGTCGGTGTTGGACCAGATGCAGTGCCAGTTACCTTAAAGATACGTACTGGTTGGGATCGCGAACATAAAAATGCAATCGAGATTGCGCGTCTCGCAGAAAAGTCTGGCATCTCCATGTTGACAGTTCATGGTCGCACTAGAGCTGACCTATATCACGGTGAAGCAGAGTACGAAACTATTACTGCAGTCAAAAGTAACGTAGGCATTCCGGTGGTTGCAAATGGTGACATTACTAGCCCCGAGAAAGCAGAGCAAGTTTTAAAGATCACTGGGGCTGATGCCATCATGATCGGACGTGCGGCACAAGGTCGCCCTTGGATCTTCCGCGAGATCAATCATTACCTTGAAACTGGCGGTAAGTTACCAACCCCTGAGATCAATGAGATTCAGGCGATTATGAATACCCACCTCTTAGATCACTATGAGTTCTATGGCGAACATATCGGCCTTCGCACAGCTCGCAAGCATATCGGTTGGTATTGCAAAGGTTTACGAGACTCACATGCATTCCGTCAGCGCATGAATACTGCTGATGATTGCAAAACCCAATTGCAAATGGTGAATGATTATTTTGATGAGATGAAATTGCATTCTGAACGCTTACTATTTTTAGAGGCAGCTTAATTCCTGCCCAATCCCTGCTGTATTTTTTTATTTTCTTGTTTTTTGTATTGATAGACTGTTATGACCAATAAGCACCCAATTACCGAATGTATTGAAACCCAATTACAGGGTTACCTAAATGACCTCAAAGGAACAGCACCAACTGATATCTATCAAATGGTCTTGGCTGTTGTAGAAAAGCCTATGCTGGAATTAGTTATGCAGCACGCTAAACAAAATCAATCACTGGCAGCACAATATCTTGGTATTAACCGCAACACACTTCATAAGAAGCTCGTTGAACATCAGCTGCTGAAGTAAACATTCATCACAAAGTCATTTCTTTTAATTAAACCCTCCGAAAACTATGATCCGTACAGCCCTTCTCTCCGTATCCGATAAAAATGGCATCGTGCCTTTTGCTAAAGCCCTCCATGAGCAAGGTATTAAGCTTATTTCTACTGGCGGCACCGCAAAACTTCTAGCTGAAAATAATCTCCCAGTGGTTGAAGTTTCTTCCTTAACTAAATTCCCAGAGATGCTCGATGGTCGCGTAAAAACCCTTCACCCTATGGTGCACGGCGGCTTGTTAGCTCGTAGAGACTTCCCAGAACATATGGCCGCCTTAAAAGAGCATGGAATCGACACCATCGATATGCTCGTCATTAACCTATACCCATTTAATGAGACAGTAGCTAAAGACAGCTGTTCATTTGAGGATGCTGTAGAGAATATTGATATTGGCGGTCCTGCTATGTTGCGAGCTGCTGCAAAGAACCATCAAGACGTTACCGTCTTAATCTCACCAGAAGATTACGCCCCAGTATTGGCAGAAATGAAGGCTAACAAGAATACCGTTTCTTATAAGACAAATTTAGCTTTAGCCAAAAAAGTATTTGCGCATACTGCTCAGTATGACGGCGCTATTGCCAATTACCTCTCTGCTTTGGGCGATGACTTGGATCACAAAGCGCGTTCTGCTTACCCAGAAACTTTGCATCTTGCTTTTGAAAAAGTACAAGAGATGCGTTACGGTGAGAACCCACACCAATCTGCCGCCTTTTATAAAGATATTTACCCTGTTGATGGCGCGCTAGCCAATTACAAACAACTTCAAGGCAAAGAGCTTTCGTACAACAACATTGCGGATGCTGACTCTGCCTGGGAATGCGTGAAGAGCTTTACCGGCAACGCTGGTGGCGCGGCTGCTTGCGTCATTATCAAACACGCCAATCCTTGTGGCGTAGCTGTTGGAGCTAGCGCTCTTGAAGCCTATCAAAAAGCATTTAAGACCGATCCAAGCTCAGCCTTTGGCGGCATCATTGCTTTTAACGTTCCTTGTGATGGTGCAGCGGCAGAAGCGATCTCCAAGCAATTCGTAGAAGTATTAATTGCCCCTAGCTTTAGCGATGAAGCAAAGGCAATCTTTGCTGCAAAACAAAATGTGCGTCTTTTAGAGATTCCATTGGGCACTGCATTTAATACGTTTGATTTCAAACGCGTTGGTGGTGGCTTGCTCGTGCAATCGCCTGATGCCAAAAACGTTCTCGAAAATGAAATGCGTGTTGTTAGCAAACGTCTGCCAACTCCAAGCGAAATGCACGACATGATGTTTGCATGGCGCGTTGCTAAATTTGTGAAGTCCAATGCCATCGTCTATTGCGCAAATGGTATGACTCTCGGTATTGGTGCAGGCCAAATGAGTCGTGTTGACTCTGCACGTATGGCCAGCATTAAAGCTGAGAACGCTGGCTTAAGCCTTAAAGGTTCTGCTGTTGCAAGCGATGCCTTCTTCCCGTTCCGTGATGGCTTGGATGTAGTCGTCAATGGCGGTGCAAGTTGCGCCATTCAGCCGGGTGGCAGTATGCGTGACGATGAAATCATTGCAGCTGCAAATGAACATGGTATTGCCATGATCTTTACTGGCACACGTCACTTCCGTCATTAAGAAAATAGGAAGCACGAAACTAACTTATGCGCTGGATAGGAATTGACCCAGGTTTACGGACTACCGGTTTTGGTGTCATTGATGTCGACGGCCAAAAACTGACCTACGTAGCCTCTGGGACGATCGAAAGTGGTGATCCAGCCAAAGGCTTGCCGGAACGGCTGGGCGCTCTCTATGCGGGTCTTAAAGAAGTTTTAGAAACCTACCAACCTGAGTCTGCTGCGATTGAAGAGGTTTTCTTAAATGTGAATCCTCGTTCAACGCTGATGCTAGGTCAAGCAAGGGGTGCCGTGATCGCTGCCCTCGTATCTGAAAAGCTTCCTGTAGCTGAGTACAGCGCTCTACGCGTGAAGCAAGCTATTGTTGGCACGGGTCGTGCAGCCAAGCCGCAAGTGCAGGAGATGGTTAAGCGCCTTTTAAGACTAAATCGTGCCCCAGGTACTGACGCATCTGATGCATTGGGTGTTGCTATCTGCGCCGCTCATCATGCGCAAATACCAAAAGCCATAACTGCAGCTACCGCCGCATTAGCGCCTAAGAAACGTAGCAAGTAAAAATACACATCACAGGTTAAGATCTCTACATGATTGGTCGCATTCAAGGTACTCTCGTTTCAGTTCATCCACCCCGCCTCTTGGTAGATTGCCAAGGCATTGGTTATGAGGTTGATGTACCTATGAGCACCCTGTATCAGCTTCCCCAGGCAGGTCAAAAAATTACGCTTCTTACGCACTTTCAAGTTCGAGAAGATGCGCAGCAACTTTTTGGCTTTGCCACTGAGACAGAGCGTGAAGCATTTAGACAGCTGATTAAGATTAGTGGCGTTGGCTCCCGTACCGCACTAGCAGTTCTCTCTGGCATGAGTGTCAATGAGTTAGCCCAAGCAATTGCTCTTCAAGAAGCCGGACGCCTCACTCAAGTACCAGGCATTGGCAAGAAAACTGCCGAACGTCTTTGCCTAGAACTCAAAGGAAAGTTAGCCCCAGACCTGGGTATTACAGGCGGCAAACCACAGGCGATTGAAGCTAGCAGCGAAGTCTTGCAAGCACTCTTGGCATTAGGCTACTCAGAAAAAGAAGCACTTTTAGCGCTCAAGCAAATCCCACCAGAGACAAATGTTTCAGATGGCATCCGTATGGGCTTGAAGTATTTATCCAAAGCCTAGTGCCAAACGGAACTAAACTCTAAACATGGCAATTCATACAGACGACCTCAGCTCAATTCCCGAAGATTTACCGGAAGGAAATGACCGCATTGTCAGCGGCTCAGCCGGCAATGCTGAAGCCGTCTTTGAGAGAGCGCTACGCCCAAAACAACTCGATGAGTATGTTGGTCAAACTAAAGCACGCGCCCAATTAGAGATTTTCATCAGCGCCACAAGAGCACGTCAAGAAGCTTTAGATCACGTCCTCTTATTCGGACCTCCTGGCCTTGGTAAAACCACATTGGCCCACATCATTGCCAGGGAGCTTGGCGTTAACTTGCGCCAAACCAGCGGCCCCGTACTAGATAGGCCCGGTGATCTTGCTGCCCTACTAACCAATCTAGAAGAAAACGATGTTCTCTTTATTGATGAGATTCATCGCCTCTCTCCTGTGGTTGAAGAAATCCTGTACCCAGCACTAGAAGATTACAGTCTTGACATCATGATTGGTGAAGGTCCTGCAGCACGCAGTGTGAAGATTGATCTCAAGCCATTCACATTGATTGGTGCAACTACCCGTGCCGGCATGCTGACCAATCCATTACGTGATCGCTTTGGCATTGTGGCAAGACTTGAGTTCTACACCACCGAAGAACTGACCAAAATTATTAATCGCTCAGCCAGTCTGCTCAAGGCTGACATAGATCCAGAAGGATCGGTAGAAATTGCTAAGCGTGCACGCGGCACTCCACGTATTGCAAACCGATTGCTACGTCGTGTACGTGACTACGCAGAAGTCAAAGGCACAGGCACGATTACTAAAGCTATGGCCGATGCAGCGCTCAAGATGCTTGATGTTGATCCGAGTGGCTTTGATGTAATGGATAGAAAATTACTAGAAGCCATTTTGCACAAGTTTGATGGTGGCCCAGTGGGTATTGATAACTTGGCAGCAGCTATTGGCGAAGAACGCGACACGATTGAAGATGTGCTTGAGCCATATTTGATTCAGCAAGGTTACTTACAGAGAACCTCACGTGGCCGAGTAGCAACGCGCCAGGCCTATGAGCACTTTGGATTAACGCCGCCTAGCGGCAGCGCTAGTCTAGATATTTAAGCTAGCGTCACTTTCGCAAATTTACGTTTGCCTACTTGCACAACATAAGTTCCCGCTTCAACTTTTAGCTGCTTATCAGCAATCGTTGCGCCATCAATCTTCACACCGTTTTGCTCGATATTGCGATTGGCCTCTGATGTTGATGGGGCTAAACCAGCAGCCTTCAACAGATTGGCGATTTGCATTGGGGCGCCAGAGAGATTGACCTCTGGAATGTCATCCGGTACACCACCTTTAGCGCGGTGATTAAAGTCTTCTAGCGCTTTTTCTGCAGCGGCTTGCGAATGAAAACGTGCAACGATTTCTTGTGCTAGCAGCACTTTGCAGTCTTTCGGATTTCGACCGGCAGCAACTTCTTGCTTCATCAAATCAATTTCAGCCATTGGGCGGAAAGAAAGCAATGTGAAGTAATCCCACATCAATTCATCGGAGATGCTCAACAGCTTGCCAAACATCTCGCCCGCAGGCTCGCTAATGCCGATGTAATTGCCTTTGGACTTACTCATCTTGTCCGCGCCATCCAAACCAACCAGGAGTGGCATTGTCAAAATACATTGTGGCTCTTGGCCATACTCACGTTGAAGCTCGCGCCCAACCAGGAGATTAAATTTCTGATCTGTACCACCGAGCTCTAAGTCGCTCTTCAAGGCAACAGAGTCGTAGCCTTGCATCAATGGATACAGGAACTCATGTACAGAGATAGGTACGCCACTACGGTAGCGCTTTGTAAAGTCATCGCGCTCTAACATCTGTGCAACGGTATATCGCGCTGCTAACTGAATCATGCCACGCGCACCCAATGGATCACACCATTCGCTGTTGTAACGTACTTCAGTTTTAGCTGGATCGAGCACCATGCTCGCTTGACGATAGTAAGTCTCGGCATTAACCGCAATTTCTTCTGCGGTTAATGGTGGACGAGTGGCGTTACGTCCAGATGGGTCACCAATCATGCTGGTGAAGTCACCAATCAAGAAAATAACGGTATGGCCCAGGTCTTGCAGTTGACGTAATTTGTTTAAAACAACCGTATGCCCCAAATGAATATCAGGCGCCGTTGGATCTAAGCCTAATTTGATTCTGAGCGGAGTCTTGGTAGCCTGACTGCGCGCCAGCTTCTGAACCCAATCAGCCTCAACCAATAACTCATCACAGCCACGCTTAGTGACTTCGAGTGCTGCGAAGACTTCAGGAGTCAAAGGGTATTTTTGTTCTGGTTTAGCCGTCATGCTGATTCGGATTGCTGATTCAGTTAAATTAGTAGTTAAATTGCTAAAGCATAATTGTCGCATTCCTGAGAGCACTATGAACAAACCCCATTCCCTCTATATCGGACTAATGTCTGGCACCAGCCTGGATGGGATAGATGCCGTCCTGGCAAAGATTGGGTCCAACGGGGAAGCAAGTGCCCTAGATGCGGTGAGCACCTCCTTTAGCCCTGAACTACGCAAAGCCCTATTTGAGCTTCAAAGCCCTGGGCCTAATGAGCTGCACCGGGAGAAACAGGCTGGAAATGCCCTGGCCTTAGCTTACGCAGAAGCAGTGAATCAATTGCTTCAAAAGACAAATTTGCAGGCCTCAGATATCACTGCTATTGGCTCTCATGGGCAGACCATTCGTCACCAACCGCATCTTGGCGATATGGCATATACCCACCAAACACTCAATCCTGCCCTCTTGGCAGAAAAAACAGGCATCGATGTCATTGCTGATTTTAGAAGCCGAGATTTAGCTGCTGGTGGGCATGGCGCCCCTTTAGTCCCTGCGTTTCATGCGCAGCAATTTGTAGAAGATAAAAATTTAGCAATCCTCAATATTGGCGGCATTGCTAACTTCACGCTACTTCCTAAGGATGGGCAAGTGACCGGTTTTGATTGCGGTCCAGGAAATATGTTGATGGATGCCTGGATACATGAACATCAAGGCAATGCATTTGATGAGAATGGCAACTGGGCACTGCAAGGCAAGGTTAATGAAGCATTGCTTGCAAAGATGTTGGTAGATCCATTTTTTACAAAAGCGCCGCCTAAGAGTACAGGCAGAGATGACTTTCATCTCGATTGGTTACAAGAAAAATTGGATGGTGAAAATTTTCTTTGCGAAGACGTGCAAGCAACCTTGCTTCATCTAACAGCTCACTCAGCCCTAGAGGCTCTAGCGCGTTATGCCCCGCAGACCCAGAAGCTGATTATCTGCGGAGGTGGCGCCAGAAATCATGCGCTGATGAATTTATTCAAAGTGAAGTCGCAACATTTCTTTAAACAACCCTTAGAGATTACAACTAGCGATTCTGCCGGAATCGATCCGCAACTAGTTGAAGGTCTTGCATTTGCATGGCTCGCCTGGGCCTATAAAGAAAAACGGCCAGCAAATTTGCCAGCCGTTACGGGAGCGAAGGGTCCTAGAATTCTAGGTGCTTGCTACCCTGCTTAAATAATTAAACTTTTTTCTTAAGCAGAGAAAGAAGATCCGCAGCCACAAGTTGTTTGCGCATTTGGATTCTTAATCACAAACTGTGATCCGTTGATGTCTTCTTTGTAGTCGATCTCAGCACCAACCAAATATTGGAAGCTCATTGAATCCACCAACAAAGTAACGCCATTCTTTTCAAAGAGTGTGTCGTCTTCGTTCACAGCATCATCAAATGTGAAGCCATACTGAAAGCCTGAGCAACCACCACCTTGTACGAATACGCGGAGCTTCAGCTCTGGATTGCCTTCTTCTGCAATCAAGTCAGCCACTTTTGCAGCGGCGCTATCCGTGAACACCAAAGGGGTTGGTGGTTCAGCTAAATCTTGTGCAGTTTGCGTAGCTAATTCGGTCATGATTCACTCCTAATTCAAAAGGGTATGTCCTATTTTAGGCTTTTAATGCCCAGCTTGCTGAAGGGTCATTACGGGGATACAGCTATCTGGGTGAGCCCCGTAGTCTCTGGCAAGCCAAACATGAGGTTTAAACACTGAACCCCTTGTCCTGAGGCCCCTTTTACTAAATTGTCCTCAACCACCAAAATGACCAAAGTATCACCGCCGCCTGGACGATGGATTGCAATCCGAATGCCATTGCTGCCACGTACCGAACGTGTTTCTGGATGACTTCCTGCAGGCATCACATCAACAAATGGCTCGTCTTTATAGAAAGTCTCATACAGTTTTTGATAATCGACATCTTTACCAGCATCAGTCAAACGTACATATAGCGTTGAATGAATACCTCTAATCATCGGGGTTAAATGTGGCACAAAGGTCAGACCAATTTGATCGTGACCAGCAATCGCTTTTAAGCCTTGCTCAATTTCCGGCAAATGACGATGCCCTTTAACGCTATACGCCTTAAAGTTATCGCTTGCCTCAGACAATAAAGTGCCGATCTCTGCTTTACGGCCAGCGCCAGAGGTGCCTGACTTGGAATCCGAGATGATGTGCGTACCATCGATCAAGTGCTTACCGCCAGTCGATTTTGGTGACAGGAGAGGCGCAAGGCCAAGCTGGACAGATGTTGGGTAGCAACCTGCCAAACCCACTACGCGCGCTTTTTTAATTGCTTCGCGATTAATCTCTGGCAAACCATAAACAGCCTCTGCCAAAATTTCTGGGCAGCCATGCTCCATGCCGTACCACTTAGAAAATTCTTTAACGTCCTTTAAACGGAAGTCTGCAGCAAGATCCAAAACCTTGACATTGTTGGCAAGTAATTCTTTTGCCTGTGCCATCGCAACACCATGTGGAGTTGCAAAGAACACTGCATCGCATTCGTTTAATTTAGCTTCATCAGGTGTTGTGAATTTCAGATCAACACGGCCACGTAAAGATGGGAACATCTCAGATACAGGCATGCCCGCTTCTGTACGAGAAGTAATTGCAGTAAGTTGTACCTCAGGATGCTGCGCCAATAAACGCAACAACTCCACTCCGGTATAACCAGTGCCACCTACGATGCCAACTTTAATCATGCCATTCTCCAAAATACCGACTGATGAATTTTATTTCTTTAATACCTAGATTGTAGAAACAAAAAGGGCCGCTTGCGCGACCCTTTCGATAAAACTTGAGCGACTGAAAGAATTAGCGCTTGCTGAACTGCTTACGACGACGCGCGCCGTGCAGACCAACTTTTTTACGCTCAACTTCACGAGCATCGCGAGTTACCAAACCTGCTTTAGACAGAGTTGGCTTCAAAGCGTTGTCGTAGTCGATCAATGCACGAGTAACACCGTGACGAACTGCACCAGCTTGGCCAGTTTCACCGCCACCAGAAACGTTTACTTTGATATCAAAGGTCGTTAAGTGAGCTGTGAGAGCCAAAGGCTGACGAGCGATCATGCGTGATGTTTCACGAGCAAAATATGCATCGATAGGCTTACCATTAACAATGATGTCGCCTTTGCCAGATTTAATGAATACGCGCGCAACAGAACTCTTGCGGCGACCAGTACCGTAATTCCAATTTCCGTAATTAATAGCCATTTGGTTTCCTTAAATCTCTAACGCTTTTGGCTGTTGAGCCGCATGCGGATGATTGGCGTCGCCGTAGACTTTTAATTTCTTGATCATGGCATAGCCTAGTGGGCCTTTTGGCAACATACCCTTCACAGCCTTCTCCAAAGCGCGACCTGGGAAACGGTCTTGCATCTTGTCGAAGTTAGTCGAGCTAATACCACCTGGGTATCCGCTGTGACGGTAATAAATTTTGTTCAAGCCTTTTGTGCCTGTGACACGGAGCTTAGAAGAATTGATAACGACAATAAAGTCGCCAGTATCAACGTGTGGGGTGTATTCAGGCTTGTGCTTGCCGCGTAGACGGAGTGCCACTTCACTGGCGACACGACCGAGGACTTTGTCCGTAGCGTCAATCACGAACCATTCATGCACTACCTCATGGGATTTTGCAGAAAAAGTTTTCATGATTTCTCAAATTGTTATGGTCAAAAAAAATTACCCCAACCAAACTACGTCCACCTTGGCCCTGCTTATGTTTGCAAGCTCGCAGATTCTGCAATTTAACTGGTACAACAAATTACCGCTGACCGGCTCGGTAATTCAGTAAAGCCTTGAATTGTAACCTAAAAAAAACCCAGGAACGAGTCCTGGGTTGGAATCCACCTATGTTTGGGTGGAGGAGACACTGGGAGGTAAGTCGCAGTCTTATACAAGACTGACTACCAATATGGTTATTCTACACAAACAATATGGTGCAATGCAAGAATATTGACCAAAATCAAGTTTTTGATGGTTTTTGGCTATTTTCGCTGGAAAACAGCATGCCTTAAAAATTGGTAAACTATTGATAATATTGATTAATTTAGTAAGTTAGGGGTCACTACGATGGATTGTCGAGTATCTTGGTTGGGTAATGGCGGTATGGCTTTTTCAGCCGAAACTGGCAGTGGCCACCTCGTCAACATGGATGGAGCCCCTGAAGCAGGCGGCAGAAACCTAGCCCCAAGGCCAATGGAGCTCCTTTTGGCTGGTGCGGGCGGCTGCTCTGCATTTGATGTGGTTTTAATCCTACAAAGGGCCCGTCAGGCCATTAGTGGCTGTGAAGTGAACCTCCAAGCAGAACGCGCCACAGAAGACCCCAAAGTCTTTACCAAGATCAACCTGCACTTTACGGTCAAAGGAAAAGATCTGGATCAGGCTAAAGTGGAACGCGCCGTAAAACTTTCTCACGAGAAGTACTGCTCTGCAACCACCATGTTGGCTAAAACTGCAGAACTAACTTACAGCGTGGAAATCGTTTCAGAATAATAAGTGCAGAGTCAATCGATAAGCCGGATTCTGTCGCCTAGATTCGCATCTAGGGGCAATCATTCCTCTAGGCCGTTAGTTACCTAACGGCTCAAGCTCCCTACCCGCAGACTCAGCGGGACGCCTCATCGCCTGCTTACTTGGGATTGCTCCAGGTGGAGGTTACCGCGTTTCACCGTAACTAAATACGCTCGTCTCTGTGGCCCTATTCCTCACGTCGCCGTGGATGGCCGTTAGCCATCACCCTTCCCTATGGAGTCCGGACTTTCCTCCCCCTCAATAAAGAGGCGGCGATTGCCCAATTGACTCTGCGCCTGCAGTCTAACGCAGTCAGAGCAATTTGGCTAAGAAACTAATGATTTGAGTTTTTTAAACGAGTGACCAAGCAATCGTTTCGCCGGCGCGCAGCGGAACGATGGTGGCATCACCCAAAGGCAATTCCATAGGAATACTTTGCGCTTGTTTTGCCAAGGTAATTTTTTTACTATTGCGCGGCAAAGAATAAAAATCAGGGCCAAAGAAACTAGCAAAGCCTTCTAATTTATCCAGCTTACCAACACTCTCAAATGCTTCGGCATATAAACCTAGTGCGTTAAATGTGCTGTAGCATCCCGCACAACCACAGGCCGCCTCCTTAGCACCCTTGGCATGCGGCGCACTATCAGTTCCCAAGAAGAAGCGAGAGTTACCACTTGTAGCAGCCTCCAAAAGCGCAACTCGATGCTCTTCACGCTTCAGAACCGGCAAGCAATAATTGTGTGGACGAATCCCACCGGCAAAAATCGCATTACGATTCATAAGCAAATGCTGAGGGGTAATGGTTGCTGCAATCGTATTTTTTCCACCAGTCACTGCATCACGAACATAGTGAGCGGCTTGCTTGGTAGTGATGTGTTCAAACACAATCTTGAGCTCAGGTAATTTTTTGCGTAAAGGCTCTAATACCGTATCAATAAATACCGCCTCACGATCAAAGATATCAATATCTGCATGCGTTACTTCGCCGTGCACAAGCAAGGGCATGCCAACAGCCTGCATTGCCTCTAAAGCAGCATGGCAATGTTTAAGGTCACTCACACCAGCGTCGCTATTGGTGGTTGCTCCTGCGGGATACAACTTGAATGCAGCAATACCTGCATCCTTAGCCTTGCGAACTTCATCTGCAGAAGTGTTATCAGTAAGATAAAGGGTCATCAAAGGCGTAAATTCAGTGACGCCCAGTAATTTCAAATTCGATTCAATACGTGACTGATAAGCTTTTGCCAAATCCACAGTGGTGACTGGTGGCTTTAAGTTCGGCATGATAATGGCACGTGCAAATTGACGCGCAGTATCTGCCAATACATCTTTCATTACTTCGCCATCGCGAATATGCAAATGCCAATCGTCCGGCTGAGTTAATTCAATTTTTGTAGGGCTATTGGACATATTATTTATTAAGCAAGATGATGCGGAAGTCATTCACATTCGTAAGTGTAGGGCCAGTTTCCACTAAAGCATCCATTTCTGCAAAGAAGCCGTAGCAATCATGTGCAGCTAAGAACTTTTCTGGCGCAAGGCTTGAGATCAGGCTAGTTTGACGAATGCCGGCATCAAACCATGCTCCAGCATTCTTCTCGCTACCATCAATCCCATCAGTATCAGCAGCCAAGGCAGCCAATTGAGGTAAATCGCTTGATGCCGCAAAGAGTGAGAGCAAATACTCGCTGCAACGACCACCACGGCCTTTGACTCCAGCTGGGATAGTCACAGTGCATTCACCGCCAGAAATAAGAGCCATTGGTTTATCAAACCCCTTGGACACATAGTCGCGTACTAAAGCGGCCTGCTCTAAACCAACCACCTGTGCCTCGCCGGTAATTGTGTCACCCAAAATAATTGGCTCATAGCCTTGGTGACGAACATACTCAGCAGCAGCTTCCAGGCTTTTATAGGCAGTTGCAATGACATGATTCGAAACTTGGCTATCAACCAAATCAATATCTTTTAAGGTCTCAGGGATCTCTCCTGCTAAACCTCGCTTGAGATGATCAAGAACAGATGCCGGAACAGCAGGTGTAACTAAATCGTATTTTTGCAAAATATTGAGCGCATCTAAATACGTAGAGTAATCAGCGGCACAAGGACCACTAGCAATATCTGCAGGTGAGTCACCTGTGACGTCAGAAATCAATAAAGCTTCCACTCTTGCACAACGTGCAATCGCAACTCTGGCTAAGTTACCACCCAAAATTGCAGATAGGTGTTTGCGCACCACATTCATTTCTTCAATGGGGGCGCCACTTCGCAATAGCGCTTCTGTGGTCTTGCGCATGTCATCAATAGAAATGCCTTCTTGAGGCAAAGTCAGAAGGCTTGAGCCTCCACCAGATACCAAAGCGATCAATACATCACCTTGCTCCAATTGCTTTGCTAATGCCAATACTTCCTTGGCCCCATCCATGCCAGCTTGGTCAGGTACCGGATGCCCAGCCTCAATAATCTTAATATGGCTTGTTGGTGAGTTATGCCCATAACGCGTCAGCACAACGCCTTCTAATTTCGCCTGCGGCCAATTCGCTTTTGCGTAAGCTTCAAATGCGCTAGCCATAGATGCACTAGCCTTACCGGCACCCACAACTAAACAGCGCCCTTTAGGTTCTTGACCCTTTGGAAATATCTGCGCTAAATACTGCGGAACAATCACTTGTGGATCAGCCACTGCCACAGCAGCAGCAAATGCATTTTTTAAGACTGCTTCGGTGCTTTTGGCGATTGGTGTCGAAGATTTGTTTTGAGTCATAAAGCTATTCTAATCAAGAGTGGCGCGCTCTTGCATCTGCCACATCTCAGCATATTTACCTTTTACTGCAAGCAACTCCTCATGGGTGCCATACTCCACAATTTGTCCATGATCCATTACCAAAATTTGATCTGCATGAATGATGGTTGAAAGGCGATGGGCAATGATGAGTGTTGTTCGGTTCTTGGCTAAGCTGAGAAGCTCTTCTTGAAACGCACGTTCGGTTTTAGAGTCAAGCGCTGAAGTAGCTTCATCAAATATGAGCATGGCAGGTTTCTTAAGGAGTGTTCTAGCAATAGCAACCCTTTGCTTCTCACCCCCCGATAACTTGAGACCCCGCTCGCCAACTTGAGTGTCATAACCCTCGGGCAAACGCTTAATAAAGCCATCAATTTGCGCAGCTCTGGCCGCCTCTTGCACCTCTTCTATAGTTGCAGAGGGATTGCCATAGGCTATGTTGTATCCAATCGTGTCATTAAATAAGACTGTATCTTGCGGCACGATACCAATAGCTTTGCGCAAACTAGCCTGAGTGACATCCTGAATATTTTGACCATCAATCAAAATCTTTCCTGATTGAACATCATAAAAACGGAACAACAATCTTGCGAGGGTACTTTTACCAGCGCCACTTTGACCAACCACCGCTGTAATCGTCCCAGCAGGAATATTGAAGCTCACATCGCGGAGAATTTCACGCTTAGCATCATAGTGAAACGATACGTGCTCAAACCGCACGTCTGGGCCACGATCATGATTTTCAATTTGGAGTGTCTTAGCATCCGGTGAATCCGCTATCTCTTTATCAGTATTGAGTAAAGAAAACATGCGATCCATGTCAGTCAATGATTGCTTAATCTCTCGATAAATCACACCCAAGAAATTCAAGGGAATATAGAGCTGAATCATTAAGGTATTAACCAAGACCAAATCGCCCAAAGTCATGGTGCCATTGACCACGCCAACCGTAGCGCGCCAAAGAATCAGCATTAAGCCAACTGCAATAATGATTTGCTGACCTAGATTCAATACGGCCAAAGTCTTTTGTGACTTCACCGCAGCCGATTGATAGCGCAGAAGATTCTCATCGTAACGACTGGCTTCAAAGGCCTCGTTACCAAAGTACTTCACTGTCTCGAAATTTAATAAGGAATCAATCGCCTTTTGATTGGCTTTCGAATCCATATCATTCATGGTACGGCGGAAATGCGTGCGCCACTCAGTAACTACGACTGTGAAAACGATGTAAAGAACTAAGGCAACTAAAGTGATCGCAGCAAACCAAATATCGTAGGAGTAAGCAAGGTAGCCTAAGACCAAACAAAATTCGATCAGTGTGGGCAGAATGCTATAGAGAGAATAAGAAATCAGTGACTGTATGCCACGTGTGCCGCGCTCAATATCTCGACTTACGCCGCCAGTCTGACGGGCAAGATGAAAGCTCAGCGCTAAGGAGTGCAAGTGCTCAAAAACTTGAAGTGCTACTTTACGAACTGCGTTCTGGGTGACCTTAGCAAACAATGCTTCGCGAAGTTCTGTAAATACGGATGCACAAATTCTTAAAAGGCCATAGGCAACAATAATTCCCAAGGGAACGACCAAAAGTGCTTGCGGTGAATTGACATTGATATTTAAAGAATCAATTAAGTCTTTCAACACAATTGGTATACCAAGATTGGTAACCTTGGCGGCAATCAAACAGCTAAGGGCAATCAAGACCCTAAAGCGATACTCCAAAAGATAAGGGAGTAGGTCGCGAATAACGCGCCAGTCACCGCGCCCCGCTGTTTTTGAATCTGCGCTACCGTGATGATGTCCCGATGAATGTCTCATCGCTCTATCTTATTCCTTATTCAGGATGGCTTTGGGCTGCTGAAAATAATTTGAGGATGGCCTCTCCATTGCTAGGAGAAAAACATTTTTTAGCGGCCTCTTGGTATGGGAGCCATTCATAGGCCACATGCTCCCTAGGCGCTAGCGTAATAGGGGTGTTATTGGGAACTTCTAATGAGAACCAGTGCTCAGTATTGCGAGTGACGCCAGGCGCATAACGAGAACGCCATTCAGGATAGATTTCATATTCGATCTGGTGGTGCATATTTTGCAAGGCATCTTTTGGCAACCCCTCTACCGCAATACCCGTCTCTTCAAATACTTCACGGGCTGCTGCTAAAGCAAGATCCTCATCAATAGCATCAAGGCTACCAGTGACGGACTGCCAAAAGCTCGCGCGATCTGCACGCTCTATCAATAAAACATCCCTATTCGATTTATAGATAACTACTAAAACCGAAATAGGGATTTTCAAGGTGGATCTAAAACGCTACTTAAGTTGTTTTAAGCAGCAGGTGCAGCTTGACGCAAACGAATGTGTAACTCACGCAACTGACGCTCATCAACCGGACTAGGAGCCTGAGTTAATAAGCACTGTGCACGTTGTGTTTTAGGGAAGGCAATAACGTCACGGATTGACTCAGCACCAGTCATCATCGTCACGATACGATCCAAACCAAACGCAATACCACCGTGTGGAGGCGCGCCATATTGGAGTGCATCTAACAAGAATCCAAACTTGGCTTGCGCCTCTTCCGCATCAATCTTCAATGCACGGAATACTTGGCTTTGAACTGCTTCTTGGTGAATACGTACAGAACCACCACCAATTTCACTGCCGTTCAACACCATGTCATAAGCCTTAGCTAAACACTTGCCTGGATCAGACTCCAAGTACTTCATATGCTCATCTTTAGGGCTGGTGAACGGATGATGGCAAGCAACCCAGCGCGCTTCACCTTCATCGTAATCAAACATTGGGAAGTCAACTACCCACAATGGCTTCCAGCCTTCTGTAAACAGTCCATGCTCTTTACCCCAAGCAGACTGACCAATACGCAGACGTAAATTTCCGATTGCGTCGTTCACTACTTTTTCTTTATCAGCACCAAAGAAAATGATGTCGCCATCTTTTGCGCCAGTGCGCTTCAAGATGCCTTCAATCGCAGCGTCATGCAAATTCTTCACGATTGGTGACTGCAAACCATTGCGGCCTTCAGCCACAGAGTTGACCTTAATCCACGCCAAACCTTTAGCGCCATAGATGCTCACGAACTGGGTGTAGTCATCGATTTCGCTACGGCTAATTTCAGCACCACCAGGCACACACAAGCCCACTACGCGGCCGCCAACCTGGTTCGCTGCGCCTGAGAACACTTTGAAATCAACGTCTTTCATCAAATCCGTCAATTCAGTGAACTCAAAGTTCACACGCAAATCTGGCTTATCAGAGCCAAAACGCGCCATACCTTCTGAGTAAGGCATTGTTGGGAATGGGTTTGGCAACTCCACATTCATAGTTTTCTTGAAAATATGACGAATCATGTTTTCAAATAAATCACGAATTTCCAACTCGCTCAAGAAAGCAGTTTCACAGTCGATCTGCGTAAATTCAGGCTGACGATCTGCGCGTAAGTCTTCATCACGGAAGCACTTTGTAATTTGATAGTAACGATCAAAGCCAGCCACCATTAACAACTGCTTAAACAATTGAGGAGACTGTGGCAATGCAAAGAACTGACCATCATGTACACGTGATGGAACTAAATAATCACGCGCGCCTTCTGGTGTGCTCTTAGTGAGCATTGGTGTTTCGATATCGATAAATCCTGCGTCATCCAAATAACGACGGCACTCCATCGCAACGTTGTAACGCAAGCGCAAATTCTTTTGCATTTGTGGACGACGCAAATCTAATACGCGATGAGTCAAACGAGTAGTCTCGGATAAATTCTCATCGTCGATTTGGAATGGTGGTGTTACAGATGCATTCAAGATCACCAAGCTATGGCAAAGAATTTCTACTTTTCCACTAACTAAATCTACATTCTCAGTACCAGCAGGACGCGCACGCACGAGACCTTTAATCTGTATGCAGAACTCACTACGCACTTGCTCAGCAAGGGCGAACATCTCTGGGCGATCTGGATCGCAAACTACTTGCACGAAACCTTCGCGGTCACGCAAGTCAATAAAGATAACGCCTCCGTGGTCACGGCGACGATTCACCCAACCAGAAAGAGTGACTTCTTGACCAATCAGTGAATCGGTTACCTGGCCGCAGGTATGGCTTCGCATCGACATAACAATTTCCTATAAATCAAAAATGGTGTGGTAACTGCGTTGCAGTTATGCCACTAGAACTATTGGGAGGAACAGAACCCATGGAAACAATATGTTTCAAAGCCTCTTCCACACTCATCTCTAATTCAATCGTTTGTGCACGGGGCACAATCATGAAAAAACCAGAGGTAGGGTTTGGGGTTGTTGGTAAAAATACGTTAACGTAATCTTCACCTAATTTGGCAGTCACTTCTTTTGCAGGGGTGCCTGTTTGAAATGCAATCACCCATGAGTCAGCATGGGGATAACGAATTAAGAGCGCCTTACTAAAGGCTTGGCCACTTCCGGAAAATAAAGTGGAAGAAACCTGCTGAACACTTGAATAAATAGAGCGAACGATTGGAATACGATTGATCTGCTTATTCCACATCCGGATCCACCACTGACCAGCAAAACTGATTGCTAACAAACCAGTGGCCATGATCACGCCGATCACAATCAAAATGCCAACGCCAGGCAATTCACGGAAATGCTGCAAATCTCCGGCAAATTGACGTGGGAAGACTGTAATGATGGCGTGCATTACAGAACCGAATACGCCATCGAGCAGACCCAAGCCCCAGGCAATCACCCAGATGGTGATCGACAATGGTGCCCATACGAGGATGCCAGCGATAAAGTATTTTTTCATGTGTTCTGCCTAACCCGCTATTTTAGCGGGTTAGCAGCCAATCAGGGAGAGACTAATAAAAGCCCAGGCTGATGATCAAAATTCCCGCCAAAAACCCGCCTGCAAAGAGCAAAGCGCCGGCCAGTAGGCGGTGAGTACGTCTTTCTTCGAGCAAAAGGGCCTTTAGGACCTCAATTTCGCCGTTTTGGTCTTTTACGGGATTTCTGCCTTTAGCCAAGCTATCCGCTATCAAACGAGGCAATGTGGGCAGAATCTTGGCCCAAGTAGGCGCCTCTTCCTTTAAGCCATCTAATAATCCACGCCATCCTAATTGCTTACTTACCCATCTCTCCAAAATCGGCTTGGCTGTTTTCCAAAGATCCAGATCGGGATCAAGTTGACGGGCCAGACCCTCTACATTCAAGAGAGTTTTTTGCAATAAGGTCAGTTGTGGCTGAATTTCTACTTTAAAGCGGCGTGATGTCTGGAATAAACGCATCAACACGATACCCAGAGAAATTTCTTTTAGCGGGCGATCAAAGTAGGGTTCACAAACAGAGCGTACTGCACCCTCCAATTCTTCAACACGAGTATTGGCAGGCACCCAGCCTGACTCGATATGCAACTCAGCAACGCGTCGGTAATCACGATTAAAGAATGCCAAGAAATTCAGTGCTAAATAGTTTTTATCAGTCTCACTTAATGCGCCAACGATTCCAAAATCAAGCGAAATGAAGCGGCCAAATGTTTCTGGCTCTAAGCTAATCATGATGTTGCCAGGATGCATATCTGCATGGAAGAACCCATACTCAAATACTTGAGTAAAGAATATCTCTACGCCATCAGCAGCCAGCTTTTTAAAGTCAACTCCAGCCTCTCGTAGTGCATCAGTTTTTCCAATTGAGATGCCATACATTCTCTCCATCACAATCACATTGGTATGACAAAGATCCCAATACATTTCCGGAATCATGAGTTTCTCGGAGTCCGCAAACTGCCTACGTAATTGGCTTGCATTAGCAGCCTCGCGCATGAGATCCAACTCATCATGCAAATACGTATCAAACTCTGCTACGTTCTCACGCGGCTTTAAACGTCGACCATCTTCGGAACTTTTTTCAATCACCTTGGCAAGGTCATACATCAATGCCAGATCACCATTAATCACCGGCAAAATACCGGGGCGTAGAACTTTGATAGCTACTGCACGACCTTCCCACTCAGGACGTTTATCTGTTCCACGCAATACACCAAAGTGCACCTGCGCCACTGAGGCGCTAGCAACTGGAGTTGCATCAAAGCTAATAAACACTTCCTCAATTGGTTGCCCTAGATCTTTCTCAATTAAGCGACGAGATTCTTCATTTGAGAATGGTGGTACTTGATCCTGCAGCTTAGCCAACTCATTGGCGATGTCTTCTGGCAATAAGTCGCGACGGGTAGAAAGAACCTGTCCAAACTTTACAAATATCGGGCCTAGCGCTTCTAGTGTTAATCGAATGCGTTCACCTCTAGGCAAATGTGTGCCAGGAGAAACCCAACAAAGCATCGTTAAGAAACCACGGCGAATGCCTGGTCTTAAAAGATCGCGAAGCAAAGGCAATAAGCCATAACGCCAAGCAGTAAAAAAGATGAAGTAAAGACGAGCAATGCGACGCACGATTATTTAGCCTTTTGCTCTAGAAGTTGAATGCGCTTTTCCATGCGATCTACCGATTCGCGCAATTCGCTTAATTCAGATTTACGAATCATAAAATCTCGTTTATTTAAAAGCACTTTTCTCTCTTCGCTGACATACTCCACTACATTGTCCAGCAAATCACCAGCAGCAGAGCGAGTGGCGGAGACAAACTTTTTCCCTTGTCTTACCGCAAAGTTTGCTGGTGCATCACCCACTAAACGTGCTAAATCTTCCTCGTACTCCCAACGCAGCTGTCCAGCAAGACGACCCAATAGTTGAGCCAAATCTGCATCACCAGTAATTTTTACCGCCTTGAAGGCTTGCTCGCGCAATGAACCAGTGCTGCCAGCCAAATCACTTAGCGCTTTTGAAGAAACCTCTAAAGTAAGTGCAGGAGCCTCGATCTCTTTTAGGCTAGCCAATAAACCATCGGGCTTTATCTCAAAGCACAGGTCGCCCAGCGGAAGCTGTAACAAAATGGTTTTATTAGCATGGCGAGCCAACTCAGTACATGCCCATGGCTCACTAGCTAAAACATGGTTGATCCCCCGGCAGGCAGCGCTGGAGGCAATCGTATGGGTGGTTGAGAAATGTGTGTTCATAAGTGTAAAAAACCCGCACAAGTGCGGGTTTTCCGACGGCAAGTACCTAAAGCTTAAACCAACTGGGTGATACCCGCCAGTACCCAGCCGCCAGGGCCCTCTACTGGCTTACTTAGATTCCAAATTTCTGAGAAGTCGCTCGCTGGTGCGCCCTGTTGCTCACGAATCATGCCGCTGAACTGAACGCTACAGAAATAATGACCATCAGCCGTCTCAATTCCCAAGAGTTGAGCATTGATAGTGACAACATCGGTTTGATTGCTTGCATCAGTACGACCGGCTAGATCCTGTTGGATTGTGGCAAACATTTCTGGAGTTGTAAATTCTCGCAAAGAAGCAAGATCACCCTGATCCCATGCTTTTTGCAAGGTTGCAAAATATTGTTTTGCATTCTCAAGGAATGTCTGCTGATCAAAACCAGGAGGCAAGGTTGATTGAAATGGCTCAGGCTCTGCACTGACTCCGCCAAATGCGTTTGCAGCAGGAGTAAAAGCCGGCTCCTGTCTTGGTGTCTGATCCAAGCCAGTGCGCTGCATTCCATTTGAGGAAAGATTAGGGCTTTGACCTGCACTAGACATTTTTGGCATGAGCTTGCGCATTACAAACATAATCGCAAAGCCTGCCAAAACAGCAATCAACAAACCAGTGATCAAAGAAGAGGCTGCCTCACCCAAACCAAAATGGGACAAGAGGTAACCAATACCCAAGCCTGCAGCTAAGCCACCCAAAATGCCACCCATGCCGCCAAAACGACTAGGCGCAGGAGCTTGTGGAGCTGGAGCAGGTGCAGCAGGCTGTGCTTGCTGTGCAGGTTTTTGTACTGGCGCAGCTTGCTTTTGAATTGGCGCACTTGGGGCTCTGCCTACGCTCTTACCACCACCTAAACGAGCGGCATCAACATGACCCACTGTTGCAAAAATTAAAGTAAGACTCAAGAGTGTTGCTTTAAAAAAATGTTTATTCATAAACCTGTACCCCTTCTTATAACTGCTCAATTTCTTTAGTTTTTAAGACTTTAAAAACTATACAACTATCAGTATTTAATACCAATATGTAGGGCAACGATACCCCCAGTCATCCTATGGGTTTCCACTTCATCAAAACCCACTCCTAACATCATTTCTTTGAGGGTTTGTGCATCTGGATGCATACGAATGGATTCCGCCAAATAGCGATAGCTCTCTGAATCTTGAGCAATCTTCTCACCCAACCATGGCAAAACCTTAAAAGAATAGGTGTCATATACCGGCTGCAAAAAGGCATCTGGCTTCGAAAACTCCAATACCAATACACGGCCACCCGGCTTTATTACCCGACGCATTTCACCTAAAGCTAGCTCTTTGTGCGTCATATTGCGCAAACCAAAGGCAACCGTAACTACGTCAAAATGATTATTAGGAAATGGAATCTTTTCTGCATCAAACTGCACACAAGGCAAAGCCATTCCGCGATCTAAGAGTCGATCACGACCAACTCCCAGCATAGAGGCATTAATGTCGCTTAGCCAAACTTGAGCGTCGGGGTTGCGACCCCAGTCGGCTGCTTTTGCAAATGCTGCAGCTAAGTCGCCAGTTCCACCGGCAATATCTAAAACCTTTTGACCTGGGCGAACATTTGCGCGCGCAATCGTAATTTTTTTCCAAACACGGTGTAAACCAAATGACATAAGGTCATTCATCACGTCATATTTACTAGCTACCGAGTGAAATACTTCAGCAACCTTACCGGCCTTCTCGGCCTCATCAACGCTTTGATAACCAAAGTGCGTTTTACTCATTAGTGACTTCCACAAGAATGACCGCCCGACTGTCCTGGCTGCGCCATAGGCGCATCACGATCAAGACCAGCAGCAGCCAATTTATCTAAATGCTCTTTCCATAACTGCTCTTGGTTTTCGCACAAGAAATATAAAAAATCCCAAGAGTACAAACCTGAATCGTGTCCATCAGAAAAACTTGGCTTGAGGGCATAGTGGCCAACAGGCTCAATGTTTGCGATCAAGACATCGCGCTTACCAGTTTGCAATGTTTCTTGTCCAGGTCCATGACCTTGAACTTCCGCAGAGGGAGATAGAACTCTTAAAAACTCAAAGGGCAATTTATAAGTCTGGCCATTCTCGTATGAGAGCTCTAGAACCTTGGACTGTTGATGCACAACGATGTTGCTTGGAATCATTAAACGAGAACCCTCTCAATACCGCCTTGGTTTGCTTTAGCAACGTAGTCCTGCATCCAGTCTTTGCCTAACAACTTCTGCGCCATCTCCACCACAATGTAATCCGCTGTCGTATCGCTATCAGCATCAAAACGTGTCAGACCCTGTAAGCAGGATGGGCAGCTAGTCAGCACTTTGACATCGCCAGTGAAATCACCTTGACGCAATTCATTGGCAGCTTTTTCCATTTCAATCTGCTTACGGAAACGAACTTGCGTAGAGATATCAGGACGAGTTACAGCCAGAGTTCCAGACTCGCCACAACAACGATCATTTTTAGTAATGGCTTTGCCATCTTCGAGTTGAATTAACTCATTGACCGTCTTCAAGGGATCCTGCAACTTCATTGGTGAGTGACAAGGATCGTGATACATATATTTCACGCCAGTGACGCCAGAGAGCTTCACACCCTTTTCAGCCAAGAACTCATGAATATCAATAATTCGGCAACCAGGGAAAATCTGCTCAAACTGATAGCCGGCCAACTGGTCATAACAAGTGCCACATGAAACTACGACGGTCTTGATATCCAAGTAATTCAGAGTATTGGCAACACGGTGGAATAAGACACGGTTATCCGTGATCATCTTCTCAGCTTTATCAAAGTCGCCATTACCGCGCTGTGGATAGCCACAGCAAAGGTAGCCTGGAGGTAATACCGTTTGCACACCTACATTCCACAACATAGCCTGAGTAGCTAAGCCTACCTGTGAGAACAAACGCTCAGAGCCACAGCCCGGGAAATAAAACACTGCTTCAGTATCAGCAGAAGTCGTTTTAGGGTCCCGAATAATTGGTACATAGTTAGCGTCTTCAATATCCAATAAAGCGCGAGCGGTTTTCTTAGGTAAATTGCCTGGCATCTTCTTGTTAACAAAGAAGATCACCTGCTCTTTAACGCTCGGCTTACCCACAGTTGCAGGAGGGTGGGCTGTTTGTTGTTTGGCAAACTTGCGCAGAACATCATTACCCAAGCGCTGTAGCTTGTAACCCCAACCAATCATCGTCTTGCGGGCAAGATGGATGCTTTCTGGGCTAGTCGCATTAAGGAAGAACATTGACGCAGCAGTACCAGGATTAAAACGTTGCTGACCCATCTTACGCAATAAATTACGCATGTTCATAGTGACGTCACCAAAGTCGATCTTGACAGGACAAGGCGTCAAACACTTGTGACATACGGTGCAATGTGCGGCTACATCGTCAAACATTTCCCAATGACGAATCGAAACGCCACGACGTGTCTGCTCTTCGTACAAGAAGGCTTCAATCAATAATGAGGTTGCCAGAATCTTATCGCGTGGGCTGTAAAGCAAGTTTGCACGTGGCACGTGTGTAGAACACACTGGCTTACATTTACCGCAACGCAAGCAATCTTTCACGCTATCAGCAATCGCGCCAATATCACTTTGCTGCATGATGATTGACTCATGACCCATCAAGCCAAAGCTTGGTGTGTAAGCCATACTCAGATCTGCATGCGGCATTAATTTGCCTTTGTTAAAGCGGCCTTCTGGATCAACGCGATTCTTATAACTACGGAAGTCTTTTAACTCGGCTTCAGTTAAATACTCTAACTTGGTGATGCCAATACCATGCTCACCAGAGATTACTCCGTCTAATGAGCGCGCTAACTTCATGATGCGATCTACGGCACGATGGGCATCTTGCAACATCTCATAGTCATCAGAGTTGACAGGGATATTAGTGTGAACGTTACCGTCACCCGCATGCATATGCAAAGCCACGAACACACGCTTACGCAAAATATTTTTATGAATGGCTTCCAACTCAGTGAGAATAGGCTCAAACGCTAGACCACCAAAGATGATGCGCAACTCTGAACGTACTTCCTCTTTCCAGGAAGCGCGCAAGCTGTAATCCTGCAGACGGGGGAAATAAGAGTCCATCTCAGTAAGCCACTCAGCCCACTTTCCGCGAACCTTAGCAATTAAATCTAGCGCTTGCTGAACACGATCGCCCAAGATTTCTGCTGTTGGAATCTCATACTCAGCATCACTCTTACCAAGCGGTAAAGCACTCTTCTTCAAGAAAGCTTCTAGACCATCGAGCACTTGCAGCTTATTTTTGAGAGAAAGCTCAATATTGATACGATCAATGCCATCGGTGTACTCGCCCATACGTGGCAAAGGAATTACGACGTCTTCATTGATCTTAAATGCGTTGGTATGACGGGCAATCGCAGCTGTACGAGCGCGATCTAGCCAAAACTTCTTACGCGCTTCCGCGCTAACGGCAACAAAACCTTCGCCAACCCGTAAGTTGGCCATACGCACTACTTCACTAGTTGCAGCGGCAACGGCCTCTTCATCATCACCTGCAATATCGCCAATCAACACCATCTTAGGCAAGCTATTGCGCTTAGATTTTGTTGAGTAACCAACCGCTCTTAAGTAACGATCATCTAAATGCTCAAGGCCTGCCAAGATTGGGCCGCCTTGCTTACTTAATCCGTCTAGGTAAGCCTTGATTTCTACAATGCTCGGAATAGCTTCGCGTGCTTGACCAAAAAACTCCAAACAAACTGTGCGCATGAATTTAGGCATCCGATGCAAAACCCAAGTTGCACTGGTAATCAAACCATCGCAACCTTCTTTTTGCACACCAGGTAATCCCGATAAAAACTTATCAGTAACGTCTTTTCCTAAACCTTCTTTACGGAAACGCTTGCCTTCGACTTCTAATAATTCTGTTTTGAGAATGCGCTGACCAGGTTCACTATTTCCATCAGACCAAGTTAACTGAAAACGTACCATTGCCACATCATGAATCTTGCCCATGTTGTGATCAAGACGTTCAACATCCAACCAATTACCTTCTGGATCAACCATGCGCCAGCTAGCGAGGTTGTCTAAAGCTGTTCCCCAAAGAACCGCTTTTTTACCACCTGCATTCATCGCAATATTGCCGCCAATACAGCTGGCATCAGCAGAGGTCGGATCAACTGCAAACACAAGTCCAGCATGCTCCGCAGCATCTGATACGCAGCGAGTCACAACACCGGCGCCCGTGAAGATAGTTGACACTTCGCGGTCCAGGCCAGGAAGTTTTTTAGCTTTAACACCACCAATATCTTGCAACTTCTCAGTGTTAATAACTGCAGACATTGCATAGAGCGGAATTGCACCACCGGTATAACCAGTACCGCCTCCACGAGGAATAATGGTCAAACCTAATTCAACACAAGCTTTAACTAAACCCGGAATCTCAGATTCATAGTCAGGCTTGAGAACGACGAGTGGAAACTCAACACGCCAGTCTGTTGCATCAGTAACGTGCGCAGCACGAGACACACCATCAAAACAAATATTGTCAGAAGCGGTATGACGGCCCAACTCTTTTTTGGCGCGCTTACGAATGACTTCAACTTCTTTAAATCCATTTTCAAAATTTTCAATTGCGCGATAGGCAGCGCTTAATAAAATTTCGACTTGATCTGCAGAGTCGCCGCTATTACGCTTCTTGACTTCGCCCAAGCGATGCCAGAGAGCATCGATTAATTGCTTGCGACGATTTGGACTATCGAGCAAGTCATCTTGCAAGAATGGGTTACGCTGAACAACCCAGATATCACCGAGAATCTCAAACAACATCCGCGCAGAACGGCCAGTACGGCGAACGCCACGTAAGTTATTTAAAACGCGCCATGACTCCTCACCCAATAGGCGAATAACAATCTCTCGATCGGAAAAGGAGGTGTAGTTGTAGGGAATTTCACGCAGACGGGGGGAACCCGCCTCAGCGTCCAACAACTGGTTCAAAGCTAGTGGGGCGTTCATAGCGACATATTTGATAAATAAGCATTTTAATAGAGCAATCTTGATACTGGCAGTATTCCGAGAAAGCTGCTCCCAAAATAGATAAACCCTTGCAAATCTAAGGGCTTAGGAGCCATCCGTGGTACGCTCATCGGATGGCAACGAACTATTTAAAGAAAATTTTATCGGCTCGCGTCTATGACGTAGCCAGGGAAACCGAGCTTCAGCCCGCCCCCGAGCTGACAAAGCGTTTGGGCAACCAGGTTCTCCTAAAAAGGGAAGATAACCAGCCGGTTTTCTCCTTCAAACTGCGTGGCGCCTATAACAAAATGGCCCATTTACCCCCGGAAGCCTTAAAACGCGGGGTTATTGCAGCCTCCGCCGGCAATCATGCCCAAGGCGTTGCCCTATCGGCAGCCAAAATGAAGTGCAAAGCCGTAATCGTGATGCCGGTAACCACTCCTAGCGTCAAAATTGATGCAGTTAAGGCTCGAGGCGGATCTTGGGTCGAAATCATCCTTCATGGCGAATCCTATAGTGATGCCTTCAAGCATTCTGAAGTTTTAGGCAAAAAACGGGGCCTCACTTTTGTTCATCCATTCGACGATCCGGATGTCATTGCAGGCCAGGGAACTATCGCCCATGAAATTTTTACCCAATATGAAAAACCAATCGATGCAGTATTTGTAGCTATTGGTGGCGGTGGCCTAATTGCAGGTATTGGCGAATACATCAAAGCAGTTAGTCCAAAGACAAAAGTAATTGGCGTTCAAGCGTCAGACTCAGATGCCATGAATCAATCACTCAAGGCGAATAAGCGCATTGAGATGAAAGATGTTGGCTTGTTCTCAGACGGCACTGCTGTGAAACTCGTCGGCAAAGAAACATTCCGCATTTGCAAAAAAGTAGTCGACGAAATTATCACCGTCGATACAGATGAAATCTGTGCAGCGATTAATGATGTCTTCACTGATACTCGCAGCATTCTTGAGCCCGCTGGCGCACTTGCCATTGCTGGGATGAAGAAGTACGTCGAGAAAAAGCGGATCAAGAAAAAAACCTTAGTGGCTGTGGCTTGCGGGGCTAATATGAACTTTAGCCGCCTGCGCTTTGTAGCTGAACGCGCAGATGTTGGCGAGTTCCGCGAAGCAGTATTTGCAGTGACAATTCCTGAGGAGCGCGGCTCCTTCAAACGCTTCTGCGAATTGCTTGGCAAACGCAATGTAACTGAATTTAACTATCGCATTGGTGATCAAAGCGAAGCCCATATTTTTGTAGGCATCAGCACACAAAAATCGGGGGATAGCGAAGCTATTGCAAAGCATTTCCGCAAAGCCAAATTTGCAACGATTGACCTCACTCACGATGAATTAGCGAAATCACATTTACGCCACATGGTAGGCGGACATTCTGCTCTCGCTAAAGATGAATTGCTCTATCGCTTTGAATTTCCAGAACGTCCAGGCGCTCTGATGAAGTTTCTCACCAGCATGGCGCCAAACTGGAACATCAGCTTGTTCCACTATCGCAATCATGGCGCTGACTATGGACGTATTTTGGTAGGCTTACAGGTCCCCAAGAATGAGCAGAAGAAATTCCAAAGCTTTTTGGCTGGCTTAGGCTACCCACACTGGGACGAGAGCAATAACCCTGCTTATCGCTTGTTTCTTAAATAATGTCATACACGCTCACCGGAAAACTCGTCGTCGCGATCTCCTCGCGCGCCCTGTTTGATTTCGAAGAAGAAAACCGCATCTTCGAATCAACCGATGACAGTGCGTATATGAAATTGCAGCTTGAACGTTTGAGTGAAGCAGCGCAAAAAGGGGTGGCCTTTCCATTGGTCAAGAAACTACTCGCCTTTAATGAAGAGGGTGAGCAGCGCGTTGAAGTGGTAATTCTTTCTCGCAACGATCCGGTAAGCGGCCTGCGAGTCTTCCGCTCTGCAGAGCATCACGGCTTGCATCTTGAGCGTGGCGTATTCACAAGAGGTCGCCCACCGTACCATTACCTACGCTCACTGCATGCCAACCTCTTCTTATCTGCAAATGAAGATGATGTACGTGCAACGATTGATGCTGGATTTCCTGCGGCGCGTGTCTTTCCGGAATCTAGCAAAACAGCGGAGTCTCACCCGAATGAAATCCGCATTGCCTTTGACGGTGACGCGGTCCTCTTTTCAGATGAAGCTGAACAAGTGTTTCAGAAAAAAGGGCTTGAGGCCTTTGTTGATCATGAGAGCAAAAAGGTGGATATTCCCTTGCCTCCAGGCCCATTTAAGCCCTTGCTCGAAGCGCTCCACAGACTACAGCGTTCCACTAGTGAAAATGGTATGCGTATTCGTACCGCACTAGTGACAGCGCGTTCTGCGCCTGCACACGAGCGTGCCATTCGCACTTTGATGGCATGGGGCATTGATGTTGATGAAGCAATGTTCTTAGGTGGCCTCTCGAAGAGTGAGTTCTTAAGAGAGTTTGAGCCGGACTTCTTCTTTGACGATCAAACTGGTCACTGCCAATCCGCTGCATCTGTTGCGCCAACAGGGCATGTAGTATCAGGCGTATCTAACAAGCCTAAGAAATAAAACAATTCATGGCAACACTTCCACTCGGACAATCCACGCAATATCCAGATCAATACGATCCAAGCTTGTTATTTCCCATTCCAAGAATAGAAAATCGCAAGAAACTTGGCATCAAAGAAAATCAGGCGCTGCCGTTTGTTGGGGTGGATATTTGGAATGCCTTTGAGCTGAGCTGGCTCAACAAAAAAGGAAAGCCGCAAATTGCCTTGGCGGAGTTTCAAATTCCGGCTGATTCACCCAACATGATTGAGTCCAAATCCTTTAAGTTGTATCTCAACAGCCTCAACAGCGCACGCTTTGAAGATGAGAGTGAAGTTAAAGACAGATTGATTACCGACCTATCAGCAGTTGCTGGCAGCAAAATTACTACGCGCATCAACCCTACGGAAGCTATCTCTAAAAAAGGGATGCAAGAAATGGGTGGCATCTTGATGGATCGCCTCGATATTGAAATTGATCCAAATCTACCCGCAGACCCATGCCTGCTGGGCGTGAATGAGTCCTTTGGCCCAATTGAGCAGTGTCTAGTTTCCCATTTACTCAAATCTAACTGCCCCGTGACGGGTCAACCAGATTGGGCAAGCGTACAAATTCGCTATCAAGGCAGACCAATTCTGGAAGAAGGTTTATTACGCTATCTCATTGGCTTTAGGCAATTGGGTGAGTTCCATGAGCATTGCGTAGAAACTATCTTTACGGATATCAAGCGCCAATGTAAACCAGAGAAGTTGTCTGTGTATGCGCGTTACACACGACGCGGCGGCTTAGATATCAATCCTTTCCGCACCGACCACAACTCTCCGTGGCCTGAAAATATTCGTCACGCAAGACAGTAGATAAATAAAAACCCCTTGTAGGAAATCCTAGAAGGGGTTTTTTGCTATTGCGGCATTCACCGCATTAGTTGATGTTGCTTAAAACGGAATATCGTCGTCCATTGCGCCTAATGATGCAGCATTTGAAGCTGCTGGAGCAGACTGCTCAGCCGGCTTTGAGCGGCTGTAGCTTTCGCCACCATCACCACTGCCACCAACTGGCTTGCCACCGAGCATTTGCATTGTTTCTGCAACGATCTCTGTGGAATACTTTTCTTGTCCACTTGCGTCAGTCCACTTGCGAGTACGCAAACGACCTTCAACATAAACCTGTGAACCTTTTTTGAGGTACTGACCAGCGATTTCTGCAAGCTTACCGAAGAATGCAACACGGTGCCATTCTGTGGTTTCTTTCATTTCGCCAGTTTGTTTGTCTTTGTAGCGATCAGATGTTGCTACTGAAATGTTTGTAACGGCGTCGCCGCTTGGCATGTAACGAGTTTCTGGATCGCGTCCTACGTTACCTACGATGATGACCTTATTTACCGAAGCCATGTTGTCTCCCGAAGAAAAATACTACTGTTATTACTGCTAAAAAATAAACTGCTCGCTTTAATTTAATTTATGAAGCTGCGGTTATGTCTTTGTGGCTACATCCTTTGATTCTGTTGCTCTCGTTGGCATTTCACCCATCGACCAAGCAATTATAAGCCAGCAAACCAAGAGCGCAGCCCCCATGGCAAAGACCGATAAATCGCCATGGCTATCCATTAAATAACCCCCAATTACAGCTCCAGAGAACAGGCCGATCGATTGCGTAGTGTTGTAAACACCCAGGGCAGTGCCCTTAGATTCTTTTGCAAAACGTGACACTAAGGATGGCTGTAAAGCCTCCAGCAAATTAAAGCCAATAAAATAAATTAGTAGCGCAGTCGCGATAGACGTGACTGAATTAGCTTGGGTGAATACTGTTTCAGCAATCAATAACAAAACAATCGCTACTAACAATACCGTTCTTAATTTCTGCTTCTTCTCGCCATAAATAATTGCAGGCGCCATGAAGACAAATGAGAGCAGCACTACAGGAAGATAAATTTCCCAATGCGAAGAAAGTGGCAACCCTGCCTGCACTAGTAAACGGGGTACCACCAAGAACATGGCTACTTGAGTTGCATGCAATACAAATACGCCGAGGTTCAAACGCATCAACTCCGGGCGAAAGAAAACTTCTTTCAATGAAGCTTGTTGAACTTTTGCTTCTGGTTTACTTGTTGGCAAGATGTAGTAAGTGACAAACATCGCAATGACACCCAACACCGCCAGAACAATAAAAATTCCGCTGAGGCTAATCGCGCGATAAATCGGAGCAGCGATCACCAAAGAAAGGGCAAATGAGAGGGCAATACTGCCGCCAACCAAGGCCATAGCTCGGGTGCGAACTTGCTCACGAGTTAAATCAGCCACCCAGGCTGAAATAGCAGCTGAAACCGCTCCGGCACCCATAATTCCGCGGCCAATCGCAATCCACAACAAATCATCTTTGGCGGCACAAATTAGCGCACCAGCAACAAATAAGGACAGCCCCCATAAAACGACTGGTTTACGCCCAATTCGATCCGATAAACGACCTAAAGGGATATAAAAACAGGCCTGAACAATATTGAATATCCCAAGCGTCAAACCCACCCAAAGGGCATGCTCACCACCCGGCAAGCCTCGTGCATGAATGCTGAAGATGGGCAATAGCAGAAATAAGCCCAACATGCGGAGGCCAAAGATGCCTGCTAAGGCCAGAGTGGAGCGAAGTTCAGAAGAATTCATGGGAAAGAGCTATATTAACAAGTTACGCTAAAAAATCATGAATAACGAAATCAAGATCCGCGGTGCCCGCACCCACAACCTCAAAAACATCAATCTAGACATCCCTAGAGAGAAATTAGTCGTCCTCACTGGTTTATCCGGTTCAGGCAAAAGCTCATTGGCTTTCGACACCCTCTATGCAGAAGGCCAACGCCGATATGTTGAGTCCCTCTCTGCATACGCACGTCAGTTTTTACAACTCATGGAAAAGCCAGACGTTGACACGATTGAAGGGTTATCGCCAGCGATTTCGATTGAGCAAAAAGCAACTAGCCATAATCCACGTTCTACCGTTGGTACCGTTACTGAAATTCATGATTACTTGCGTTTGCTATTTGCACGTGCCGGAACGCCGCATTGTCCAGATCACGATCTTCCATTAGAGGCGCAAAGCGTTTCTCAAATGGTCGACACCGTCTTGTCGATGCCCGAAGATACGAAGTTGATGATTTTGGCTCCTGTTGTAAGCGAGCGTAAAGGCGAATTCGTTGACCTCTTCCAAGACCTGCAGGCACAAGGCTTTGTGCGCTTCCGGGTACGCTCTGGCGGCGGCACAGCTAATGCTGCTAAGGCGGAGATCTTTGAAGTTGATCAACTACCAACACTAAAGAAAAACGATAAGCACTCGATCGAAGTGGTTGTCGATCGCATTAAAGTTCGACCTGATATTCAGCAACGTTTAGCAGAATCTTTTGAGACTGCTTTGCGCCTCGCTGATGGCAAAGCCATGATCGTGGATATGGATACTGGCAAAGAGATGATCTTCTCAAGCAAGTTTGCTTTCCCAGTGTGCTCATACTCCTTACAAGAATTAGAGCCTCGTCTCTTCTCCTTCAATAATCCAATGGGCGCTTGCCCATCCTGTGATGGTCTAGGCCACCAGTCCTTCTTTGATCCAAAACGAATTGTTGCTCATCCAGATTTATCGCTGGCATCAGGAGCTATTAAAGGTTGGGATCGTCGTAATCAGTTCTATTTCAAGTTACTGCAGACGTTGGCTAAGCATGGCGGTTTTGATGTGGAAAAGCCCTTTGAAACGCTCAATAAGAAACAGCAGGATCTGATTCTATTGGGCTCTGGCGATGTCACTATTCCGTTTGAGTACATCAACGAGCGTGGCAAGAATAGTATTCGTGAGCATGCTTTTGAAGGCATTGTTGCAAACTTTGAAAGACGCTATCGCGAAACTGACTCAATGACAGTGCGTGAAGAATTGTCGCGTTATCAAAACGTACAAACATGTCCTGAATGCAACGGCAGTCGTTTACGTAAAGAAGCTCGCTTTGTCAAAGTGGGTGAGAAAAAACAATCGCGCGCTATTTATGAAATCAGTGCCCTACCTCTAAAAGAGGCAAAAGAATATTTTGAAACGCTTGAGCTCAAAGGGGCTAAACGAGAAATCGCCGACAAGATCGTCAAAGAGATTGGTGCACGTCTACGCTTTTTAAATGACGTAGGCCTTGATTACCTTTCTCTCGAGCGTAGTGCAGACACTCTTTCAGGTGGTGAAGCACAGCGCATCCGCCTGGCAAGCCAGATTGGCTCTGGTTTAACGGGCGTTATGTACGTTCTTGATGAACCCTCAATTGGTCTACATCAGCGCGATAACGATCGGCTCATTGGCACGCTAAAACACTTACGTGATTTGGGTAATAGCGTTTTAGTCGTTGAGCATGATGAAGATATGATTCGCGCCTCTGACTGGGTGATTGATATTGGCCCTGGAGCAGGCGTGCATGGTGGTGAGGTGGTTGCTCAAGGCACCCCAGCAGAAGTAGAAGCCAATCCGAACTCTTTAACTGGCGCTTACCTTGCTGGACGCGAGGCGATCGCTGTTCCAGAAAATCGCATTCCAGTAAACGATCGTTTCTTAGAAATCATTGGTGCACGCGGCAATAATTTGCAATCAGTGCATGCCAAGATTCCAGTTGGATTGTTAACCTGCGTTACTGGCGTATCAGGCTCCGGTAAATCGACCCTAATTAACGATACCCTGCATCATGCTGTAGCCCAGCATTTATATGGCTCTAATGCAGAACCCGCAGCACATGATGCAATTAAAGGTTTAGAGCATTTTGACAAAGTCATTAGTGTTGACCAGTCACCGATTGGCAGAACACCACGCTCCAACCCAGCTACTTATACAGGGCTCTTTACTCCAATCAGAGAACTCTTTGCAGGTGTTCCTGCTTCACGCGA
This sequence comes from Polynucleobacter sp. 86C-FISCH, assembly GCF_018882415.1. Classification (GTDB taxonomy): domain Bacteria; phylum Pseudomonadota; class Gammaproteobacteria; order Burkholderiales; family Burkholderiaceae; genus Polynucleobacter. Next base: position 768,587 of record NZ_JACVOL010000001.1, read on the forward strand.
ACGTGGCTATGAGGCGGGTCGCTTCTCCTTTAACGTTAAAGGCGGTCGCTGCGATTCTTGTGAAGGCGACGGCGTTCTCAAGGTAGAAATGCATTTCTTGCCAGACGTCTATGTTCCTTGCGATGTTTGTCACGGTAAACGCTATAACCGCGAGACTTTAGATATTCGTTACAAAGGTAAGAATATTCATGAAGTGCTATCGATGACCATCGAACAAGCCCATGAATTCTTTGAAGCAGTTCCTGTAGTAAAGCGCAAACTCAAAACACTGCTTGATGTTGGCTTGGGTTATGTGAAGCTTGGACAAAGCGCAACCACTTTATCTGGCGGCGAAGCGCAACGCGTAAAACTCTCCTTAGAACTTTCCAAGCGCGACACCGGCAGAACCTTATACATCCTCGATGAACCCACTACTGGCTTACATTTCCATGACATTCAGTTGTTGCTGACAGTCATTCAGACACTCAAGAAGCAAGGCAACACGATTGTCATCATTGAGCACAATCTCGATGTCATTAAGACAGCGGATTGGATTATTGATCTAGGCCCTAAAGGCGGTGCTGGTGGCGGTCAAATCATTGCAACCGGTACACCAGAAGATGTAGCTAAGAATGAAGTGAGTTTTACAGGTCACTACTTAGCGCCATTACTAACTCGCAAAGCGCCGACCCCTGTAGCGAGCAAAAAGAAAAAGTAAGACGCTCTCAGATCTCAGAGTAATTTAGCTTCAGCCAAATCGGTTGCTTCTGAATTGCCTGAGATCACCAAAATATCGTTAGCTTCTAGCTGCAGGTCTGGAGTGGGGTCCAACTTCACATAATCAGCGTTACGACCCTTACGACGAACCGCCTGAACGTTGACGCCCTCTTTCTCTAGGTCAAGCTCAGCTAGCGTTTTACCAATTGCCTGTGAATTAGGTAAAAGCGTGATGGCATGCAAGCGCCAAGATTCATTGGAGCCAAAGTCATCATCCGCAGATCCGCGGAAGTAACCCCTCAACAAGCTATAGCGCTCTTCCCGTGCAGTAGTAATGCGGCGGACCACCTTGCGCATCGGCACGCCCATAATTAACAAAACGTGTGAGGCAATCATCAAACTGCCTTCGATTAGCTCAGGGACAACCTCGGTAGCACCCGCAGCCTGTAACTTCGCAATATCCGCATCATCTCTGGTGCGAACTAATACAGTCATGCCTGGACGCAAATGCTCAACTTGACGGAGAACACGCATGCTTGCAGCGGTATCAGCATAGGTAATTACTACCGCCTTTGCCCTAGAGAGGCCGGCAGCAACTAAATAGTTTTCACGACTTGCATCGCCATAAACCACATGGTCACCTGCAGCCGCAGCTTCTTTGACGCGATCTGGATCTAAATCCAAGGCAATGTACGGAATTTTTTCTTGATCCAGCATGCGTGCCAAACTTTGGCCTGAACGACCAAAGCCACAAATGACGACATGGTTTTCATTGCGCACACTCTTGGCAGCAACACGTGTCAATGCAAGAGATTGCAATAGCCATTCATTGCTTGAGAAACGCATTGCAATACGATCGCTATATTCAATTAGGAATGGTGCGCAGAACATGGAGATCAACATGGCTGCTAATACCGCTTGACTCAAAGTGGGATCAATCAAATCTAAACCATCAATCTGATTGAGCAATACAAAGCCGAATTCGCCTGCCTGAGCCAGACACAAGCCCGTTCTAATGGAGATGCCGGGGCTTGAGCCAAAGACTCTAGACAACAAAGCGATAAGGCCAAACTTAAAGACAAGTGGCCCGATTAACAACGCTAGAACAAGCACCCACTGCTCGCGAATGACATTGAAATCAAGCAACATGCCAATCGTAATAAAGAAGAGGCCCAGCAAGACATCGCGGAATGGTTTGACGTCTTCTTCCACCTGATGGCGATAAGGGGTTTCAGAAATCAACATACCGGCCAAGAAAGCACCAAGTGCTAGCGACAAACCAAAATGCTCTGTTAGCCCCGCCATGCCGAGCACAATCAACAAAAGGTTCAGCATGAACAACTCTTGTGAGCGCAACTTAGCAACCAACCTAAACCAATGACTCATCAAGCTTTGGCCAATAAAGAAAATCAATACCAAGGCAATCGTGATTTTGATTGATGCTGCAGTCAATGCAACAAATAAGTCAGAAGGATTTTTTCCGAGAGATGGCAATAAGATCAAAAGGAATACAACTGCCAAATCCTGGAATAACAAAATACCCACAACGTTACGACCATGTTCGGTTTCTAATTCAGCACGATCCGAAATCAATTTCGTCACAATTGCCGTAGATGACATTGCCAATGCGCCACCTAAAGCAATGGCGGCATGCCATGAGATGGGGTAAATCCAATTCATTAATAAGCTAGCGGGAATCGCCAAGAGCATTGTCAGAATGACTTGACTACCGCCCAGGCCAAATACGATAGATCGCATTGCCCGCAGCTTGTGGAGGTTAAATTCCAGACCGATCGAGAACATCAAGAAAACTACGCCAAATTCAGCTAAATACTTAACCGTGGCTGAGTCATTGGCCAAACCCAAGGCATGGGGGCCAATCAGCACGCCGATGGCCAAATAGCCCAAAATAGGGGGCAAGCCAAAATAGCGGAAAATAACTACTCCGGCCACACCCGAGGCCAGGAGAATGAGGGTTAATTGAAGGACTGACGGCATATACTTACTCGATGATAGCTAAGACTCGTGAACGTACCCTAAAGCTTGCGCGCGACACCCTCACTATTGAGGCTGCTGCACTGCAAACAATGCGTGATCGCCTAGAAGGCGTCAATGCTGACGCCCTTGTGCTGGCGGTTGAACTTCTGCATGGCTGCAAAGGCCGCATCGTGGTTTCCGGAATAGGCAAGTCTGGCCATATTGCTCGCAAAATTGCCGCCACCTTTGCTTCTACCGGCTCCCCCGCCTTTTTTGTTCACCCTGCTGAGGCTAGCCATGGTGATTTAGGCATGGTTACTAGAGATGATGTTTTTGTTGCGCTATCTAATTCCGGTGAAACAGACGAGCTTTTGACCATCGTACCTATTGTGAAGCGCACTGGCGCCAAACTTATTGCACTCACTGGCGCACCAAATTCTTCTCTTGCCCAATTGGCAGATGCCCATCTGGATACCAGCGTAGAAAAAGAAGCTTGTCCATTAAATCTCGCACCCACCACCAGCACTACTGCTGCATTAGCAATGGGTGATGCCTTGGCTGTTGCATTACTTGACGCCAGAGGATTTAAAGCTGAAGACTTTATTCGGTCTCATCCCGGTGGCAGACTAGGTCGCAAGCAACTCATGCACGTCAGCGAAGTGATGCGCAGTTTTGCAGACACCCCAAAGATCTCGATCGATGCATCTCTACAAGACGCCTTATTAGAGATGACATCAAAACGTATGGGTATGGTGGTAATTCTGGATGCCAACAAAAAAGTTTTTGGCATATTGACCGATGGTGACTTACGTCGCCTTCTAGAAAAAACCACTAACCTAGATGGCATCAAACTCGGGAGTGCAACTACTGCTGATCCTCGCACCATCCCGGCAGAACTACTAGCTGAAGAAGCAATTGAGATGATGGAGAAGCATCGCATCAATCATCTAGTGGTGACTGATGACAAAGGCCACTTGTTAGGCGCCCTAAATCTGCATGATTTATTTGCAGCCAAAGTTATTTAATTTCCTTAGTAATCGATCTATTCATGCCTAGCGCCTTTAGCACTCATAACACCAACCCATTAGCCCAATATCCCCAAGCCTGGGAGCGCGCAGGCAAGGTAAAGCTCTTAGTTCTAGACGTAGATGGCGTCTTAACGAATGGTCAAGTGTGGATTGGTGCCGATGGTAAAGAATCTTTAAAAGCTTTTGATATTCAAGACGGTCTGGGAATCAAGTTATTAGAACAATGTGGCATTCCTACTGCAATCATCACTGGCAGAAATTCCAAAATGGTTTTGGCACGCTGTGAAGAGCTTGGAATTAAACATGTCCACATGGGTGTTGAAAACAAAGCTATTGCATTGGCAGAAGTTATCAAATCATTAGGACTTACTTCAGCAGATTGTGCTGTTATGGGTGACGACTGGCCAGACATGCAAATGATGAAACAGGCAGGTTTAAGAATTTGTCCAGCACAAGGTCATGAAGCTGTTAAAGAATTTGCTCACCTAGTTACCACCCGTAATGGCGGCAATAGTGCTGTACGCGAAGTGTGTGATCTCATTCTCAAAGCGCAGAATCGCTATGAAGAATTACTGGCTAAGGCTCGTAGCTAAGCAATGCAGTTGAATCCCCAACAAATTAAGCTTGGTATTGGTCGCACGCTGTTGCGCCTCATGCCATTGATTTTGATGGGCATCCTGACTTTATCCACTTTTTGGTTAGTGCAAAAAAATACTCCGCCGGAAAAATCCCCCCTAGAGCGAGTACGCCTTCATGAGCCCGATTACACCATCAAAGATGGTGCGCTATCCGCATTAAATGAATTAGGAAACACTAAATATCGAATTCTGGGTGTGAAGGTAACTCACTATGATGATGACGCATCCATCGATATTCTGACACCCCGCATGCGCTTGTTCCAAGCTGATAAGGCACCGGTAACAGTTAAGTCCGATACCGGACATCTCGATGGTGATCTCACCATTTTGGATTTATACGATAACGCCAGCATTTTCCGACCTGCTCAAGAAGCCACAGCAACCCAGCCAGCCACTTTAAGAATGTTAGCTAGTTCTAGTTATTTCAAAGTTTTAATTAATGACGACATTATTGAAACGAATCGACCTATTACCCTCGAACAGGGAATGTCGATCATGAACTCCACAGATGGTGGGATATTTAATAATGTTGAACAAAGTATGGTGCTCAGTGGTCAAGTCAAGGGACGCATTGAACGTGCTCCCCGGAGAAATCCATAATGACCATCATTCATTGGCAGCAGGCTCGCATCCTTCTTGGCTTCTTTGTATTAGGGCTCTCTATAGCGAGTCCAGCGCGCGCTGAAAAAGCAGATCAAGATAAGCCCGTTATTTTGGAAGCAGAGAAAGTTTCCGTAAACGACGTTAAACAAATTTATGACCTCAACGGCCAAGTCCTTCTCATCAAAGGCAGCATTATTGTTACCGGCGAAGATGGACACATTACAGTCGATCCTCAAGGCTATGAATTTGTTGATGTCATCGGCAACCCCAATGAGGTAGCCAGCTTCAGACAACGTCGCGAAGGACCGGCAGATGAATTTATGCAAGGGCGTGGCGCACAGGTTACTTATGATGCCAAAACAGAGTTTCTAACAATCACTGGCGACGCCAGCCTGAAACGCTTGCTCAATATGCAAATGCTCGATCAATTAAAGGGCTGGAAAATTGAGTACGATGATGTAAAGCAGTACTATCGTGTCATCCCTCCAAAAGATGCAAAGCCAGAAGATCCACCATTAGCAAGAGCCATCCTTTCACCAAGACGAAAAGCAACATTAGAGAAATGACAGCGGATTTAACTCAAGCCAGCGATGCGCCCACACTCAGCGCCCATCACCTACAAAAACGTTATGGCTCAAGAACTGTGGTTCGTGACGTATCCGTTCAAGTGCGATGTGGAGAGGTAGTGGGTTTGTTGGGCCCCAATGGAGCGGGTAAAACAACCTCCTTCTACATGATTGTTGGCCTCGTTCCTCTCGATGGTGGAAACATTGTTTTAGACGGCGCAGATATTACGCATTTGCCAATTCACGAGAGAGCTCGCATGGGTCTTTCTTATTTGCCGCAAGAAGCATCTGTATTCCGAAAGCTCAACGTAGCTGAAAACATCCAAGCCGTACTTGAGCTCCAAGTTCAGGGTGGCAAACCTCTCAGCAAGGCTGAGATTGCCAATCGCTTAGATGAGCTCTTGGGCGAACTCCAGATTAGCCACCTGCGCAACAATCCAGCCCTCTCCTTATCTGGCGGTGAGCGTAGACGCGTTGAGATTGCGAGGGCCCTCGCTTCCCAACCTAAATTTATTCTGCTTGACGAACCCTTTGCAGGTGTTGACCCTATTGCCGTTGGGGAAATTCAGCGGATCGTGCGCTTTTTGCGAGACCGTCAAATTGGGGTTCTCATTACCGACCACAATGTCCGCGAAACCCTGGGTATCTGCGACCACGCTTACATCATCAGCGAAGGCAGCGTATTAGCTGAAGGGAAACCAGATCAGATTATTCAAAACGATGCTGTTAGAAGAGTCTATCTGGGTGAAAACTTCCGGATGTAAGCCCAGCAAGGCTTCCGACCTTTTTAGCAATAAAAATCGCTTCACCCTCTTGGTTTTCAGCAAATTCGCTGATACGCTGGAGGCTCATGGTTTATTTTCCAAAAAAAACAGCTCAAAAAATTTCAGGGGCCTGCTGCGCACCCCAGGCATCACTATGCGCACGCATCAATAGTATCTATACAAGGAGTTGCTAATGAATTTAAAAATTAATAGCCGTCATGTAGAAGTTACGCCCGCAATGCGTTCACACCTTGAGGCTGGGCTAGCCAAAATTCGTAAGCACTTTGACCACGTGATTGATGCGTCCGCCTTCCTGATAGTTGATAAGGCCAAGGAAAAGGATCTTCGCCAAAGCGCTGAGATCACTATTCACCTTAAGGGGAAGGATTTGTTCGCTGAAGCACATAACGCCGATCTCTATCATGCGATGGATGCGGTAGTGGATAAACTAGAGCGTCAAGTTGTCAAACACAAAGAAAAGGTCCAAGATCATCATCACGAAAAGCATTTTGAGTGATCTCTTGCGTCAGGACACCTATAATCAATTCACATGAATGCCCTGACCCATCTTTTTACTCCCGACTGCATTGCATTGGACGTACCTGCCAAAAGTAGGGCCGATGCATTTGCAGCCGCTGGAGAGCTGTTTGCCAAACAAACTGGGATCGACAAAAATTCTGTAGTCGAGTTCCTTAATGCACGCGAAGATTTAGGCTCTACCGCCCTTGGTGCTGGGGTAGCTATTCCTCACGGCCGAGTTAAAGGCTTGAAGCAGCCAAGCGCTGCCTTTATGCGACTTCAGAGTCCTATTGAGTTTGCGGCCCCCGACGGTGAACCGGTATCAATTCTGATTTTCTTATTGGTACCTGAAAAAGCTACACAACAGCATTTAGAAATCCTCTCTTCAATTGCGCAACTGCTATCAGACGCTGATGCGCGCCAAACTTTGCTCTCATCTACAGACTCCTCAAAAGTTTGCGACCTCCTACAACGCTGGGGTACAGCAAAATGACTCAGCCATTACTCCTAGATGGAGTAACTGCTCAGCAGATTTTTGATGACAATGTTTCAGAGTTAAAGCTTTCTTGGATTGGTGGCCTCGAAGGCGCTGATCGCACTTTTCCACCTGAGGCTGTAAAAGCGGCTGCCGCCAGCTCTGACTTGGTGGGGCACTTAAATCTCATCCACCCGAGCCGTATACAGATCTTTGGCGAGCAAGAGGTCGACTATCACGCTGCTCTAGAGCCAAAACAAAAACAAGAACAAATTGCGAGTTTAATTTCTAAAACTCCACCATGCGTGATCGTGGCCGACGGCAAGAGCGCAGACCCTGATTTACAACTTTTCTGCCAACGTTCTTCAACACCTTTATTTACTACTGCGATTTCTGCTGCAGAGGTAATTGATCATTTACGCACCTACCTAACCAAAATTGGTGCGCCTCAAATCACAATGCATGGTGTCTTTATGGACATCTTGGGTCTGGGCGTCCTGCTGACTGGCGAATCTGGTCTTGGCAAGAGTGAATTGGGTCTTGAATTAATCTCACGTGGCCACGGCCTGGTTGCGGATGATGCAGTGGACTTTGCGCGACTTGGACCCGATTACATTGAGGGTCGCTGCCCTGTTATCTTGCGTAACTTACTCGAAGTTCGTGGATTGGGTTTATTGGATATCCGTACGATCTTCGGTGAAACAGCTGTTCGTCGCAAATTAAAACTGCGCCTGATTGTTCAGCTTGTACGCAGAACTGATGGTGAATTTGAGCGCTTGCCGCTTGAAGCGCAGCACATTGATGTATTGGGCATTCCAATCCGTACGGTCAAAATTCAGGTTGCTGCAGGTCGCAACTTAGCCGTTCTGGTAGAGGCAGCCGTCCGTAATACGATTTTGCAATTGCGTGGCATTGATACGCTGAAGGAGTTCATTGAGCGCCAACGTCTGCAGATGAATGCAGAGGCAGACTCCATTAAGTCACAGGGTCGCTTACTTTAAGTTATGCAAATTAATCTGATTACCGGAATCTCAGGCTCAGGTAAATCAGTAGCCCTGAGGGCTTTTGAAGATGCAGGCTATGACTGCGTCGATAACCTTCCTGTTTCTCTTTTAGAAAATCTCATCTCCACTCTAGAACAAGAGCAGTGCGAGCGAGTTGCGGTTGCCATAGATGCTCGTCGAGGACAATCTATTGCAGAGCTGCCATCTATTCTTGAGAACTTACGCAAAAATCATCAGGTCCGAGTTGTATTCTTAAATGCCGATACCAATACTTTGGTGCAACGCTTTTCAGAAACACGTCGTCGCCACCCCTTATCTACTAATGCCAAGCAGTCCCAATCAGCAACGCTCATTGAGGCTATTGATAAAGAACGTAACCTGCTAGAGCCCTTACGCGCCCAAGCACACAGCATTGATACCAGCAACATTCCTGCTCATGCGCTGCGCTCCTGGATTCAGGATCTCCTCAAAGACAAGCCCGTTGGCTTGACTGTGGTGTTTGAATCGTTTGGCTTTAAAAAAGGTGTGCCCAGCGAAGCAGATCTCGTTTTTGATGTGCGCTGTCTACCCAACCCTCACTACGACAAAGTCCTAAGACCGCTTACCGGCAACGACAAACCCGTCAAAGAGTTCTTGGAAAAAATTCCAGAGGTAGTGAATATGGAGGCGGATATTACGCAATTCATTCATCGCTGGCTGCCGCATTACATTGCCGATGGACGTAGTTATCTGACGGTGGCTATCGGCTGCACCGGAGGTCAACATCGCTCGGTTTATTTAGTCAATCGCTTAAGTGAATACTTTCGCGGCCAAAAAGACTTCAGCAACTTACAGCTTAATTTTTTAGATCGTCACCGCGAACTAGACTCAATCCCTGCAGCAAAATCTTAATCGGTTGCGGTAGGCCGTAGCGCCCCAACTGATTCAAGGGCACCCACTTTAAATCCGGGTTTGCAAGCGTCAACTCCTTTGAGCAATTTGCTTGCCATATATGCATCCATAGACGTCTATGAGTAAAGACATGCTTAATTTCATTTGCCTTCTGGAAGGACTTACAAGCCTTTGCAAGGGCTAACGTCTTTTCTTGTGGCATCGCAGCTTCAAACAATTCCTGTGGGCTCAAATCAGCTTCTTTAGAGCCTGGTACCCTAGGCTTCCAGACTGATTCAGGCAAAGACCAGAGGCCACCCCAAATCGCCTTGCTGGGGCGCTTTTGCAGCAGAACAGAATTGCCTGAACGAATCAACAACATATTGCAGTCGAATTCAGGAGATTTCGTTTTCTTAGTTTTTTGCGGCAGCAGGAGTACTTGATCGCTCAAATTAGCCTGGCAGTCTTTTGCAAAGGGGCACTTTTTTTCAGAACCCAAACAAACTGGCTTGCGTGATGTGCACCAGGTTGCACCAAAGTCCATCAAGGCTTGCGTATAAACCGGCATATCAACCGATTTTTTGGGCAGCAAATCTGTTGCCAGATTCCAAAGTTGATCATTCACAGCCTTGTCTTGAATGCTACCCTCAACCGCAAATAAACGCGCCAAGATGCGCTTCACATTAGCATCCAAAATGGGTGCACGCTCATGAAATGCAAAGGCAGCGACTGCACCCGCAGTAGAGCGACCAATACCTTTTAATTGCTCTAGCAAAACGGGATCACTTGGAAACTTCCCCGCAAATTCTGTCATTACCTGCTTGGCACATGAATGCAAATTTCTGGCGCGAGAGTAGTAGCCCAAGCCAGCCCACTCTGCCAATACTTCATCAATATCTGCAGCGGCTAATTTTTTAACCGTTGGAAAGCGTTTCATAAAACGTGGGTAGCGCTCAAGCACTGTAGCAACCTGAGTTTGTTGCAGCATGATTTCAGACACCCACACCGCGTAAGGATCTCGATTGCCTTGCCAGGGCAAGCCAGATCGCCCGCTGACGCCATGCCAAGCAATTAACTTTGGCGCAAAGGTGTTCATCAGCGCTTTTGACATTGTGAACAAAAGTAGGTGGAGCGCTGACCCTGCACTATCTGGCTGATGGGCGTTTTACATACTTTGCATGGCAAGCCCTTGCGATCATAGACCTTAGTTTGAACCATGAAATGCCCAGGATCGCCATCACTATTCACAAAATCTTTTAGCGAGCTACCACCAGCATCAATTGCTTTTTTCAGTATCAACCTGACAGCTTGTGCAAGGCGCGAACATTGTGGTCGAGTTAACTTTCCGGCTGCCTTAGCAGGATGAATGCCGGCCTCAAATAAGCTTTCAGAACAATAAATATTGCCAACACCGACAACTGCTTGGCCCGCCAAAAGAAATTGCTTAACTGCAACACTACGCTTGCGCGAAGATTGATACAAAACCTCTGCACCTAATTCTCCCGAAAACTCTGGAGAGAATGGCTCTACTCCCAGTTTTTGCAAAAGTGTAAATTTTTCCACGGGGCCCTTAGATTTAGGGTGCCACAAAACGGCGCCAAATTTTCTGGGGTCGTGCAAACGCAAACTCAACTTCCCAAATTCCAGCGTTACTCGATCATGGGTCTTCAGCGGATCAGAACTTGGCAATACCCGCAAGGTTCCCGTCATCCCTAAATGAATGAGCAAATAACCCGTATCCATTTCCAATAAGAGGTACTTGCCGCGACGCTCTATCGTGCCGACCTTTTGCCCAGGCAAGGATTTACTCAGACTCGCGGGGACAGGCCAACGCAAGCGCCCATCAATGATCTTGAAGGCGGTGACTTTGCGTCCCACAAGGTGGGGCGCAATTCCTAATCGTGTGACCTCTACTTCTGGAAGTTCTGGCATAAATGGATTGTAGATTCGCGGATTAGAATGTGCTTATGAGTAAATTCGCACTAAAACCTCTAATACAGGCTTTATTCCTAGTGACCTTGGCTGGTGGAGTCATTTCACACGCCCAAGCACAGCCACAGGCAAATGGATTGCAAACCGGCGAAGCCATCTTTGAGGTGCTTGCCTCCGAAATCGCACTCCAACGTGGCGAGGCTGGCTTGGCCTACAACACCTACCTGGAGATGGCGCGTCAATACAAAGATCCTAGGTTGGCCCAAAGAGCGATGGAAATAGCGATTGCGGGCGGCTCACCAGACCTAGCCATGCAAGCCGCCAAGACTTGGGATGAACTATCTCCAGCCTCAGATTCAAAGCCGAAAGAAGTCTTAGTGACCCTGTTGATTCTGAGCAATCGCTGGTCTGATGCAATTAAGCCAGCCATCGCCTTGCTGCGACAACAAACTCCGGCACAACAAGAAAACACTCTTTTGCAATTACAAGCACTGCTTGCCAAAGCAAAAGATGAATCGGATGCACTGCGTGCGTTTTACGAAATCGCGTCGACCGTCAAAATTGCACCCAAAGATCCTGGCTTGCTCTACACCTATGCAATGTCTGCTGAAAAAGTCGGCCGCATCGATGTCATGGAAAAAACCTTGCGCGATATTTTGCGCAAATACCCAAATGATGTGAATTCTTTAAATGCTCTCGGCTACTCCCTGGCCGATCGAAATGTACAGCTACCAGAAGCATTTGCACTAATCACCAAAGCGCATCAACTATCACCAAAAGACAGTTTCATATTGGATAGCTTGGGTTGGGTGAATTTTCGTTTAGGAAAAAATGCTCTCGCCTTAGAGCAACTGCAACAAGCATTTGCTATGAAACCAGAAGCAGATATCGCTGCGCATGTTGGAGAGGTTTTGTGGGTCATGAATCGTCAGAGCGAAGCAGAAAATATCTGGCGCCAAGGCCAGAAGTTGGATGCCAATAACCCGACTCTTAAGGAAACACTCAAACGCTTTAAGCCTGACTGGACTAGAGATGATCAAACAGCTAAAGGCTCATGGGATGGTCGTTTCGCAGTCAAAGTTATTGGCTTAACTGAAACACAAAATCAAGGTGGCTCAGGCGGATTTACCTTAACGCAAGAATCGTTAAAAGATGTACTAGAGATACGTAATCCCATGGGCGGATCAATTGCAAAAATTACCATCATGCCGGGTGAAGCAACCTTGGAGAGCGATGGCAAAGTAGTGACAGCAGTAGATGCTGACACCTTAGTACAAAACGCTTTAGGGCTACCTCTGCCAGCAAGAGGTCTTTCTAACTGGTTAAGAGGCGAGGTTCGTGCCGGCAGTGAAGCGAGCGTTGATAGAAATGCTAATGGCCAGGTGAACAAAATTAGTCAAGATGGTTGGGATCTACTCTATACGTGGAGTAATACCGGTCGTCTAGAGAAACTCACTATGACACGCAGTTCGAATATTGGCTCAATTGATATTCGTCTTGTGTTTGATAGACCGAATGATTAAGCAAGAAGAATATGGTGAGTCTCGATTCTTTATCTCTTCGCTCGCCAGCTAAGCTCAATCTTTTTTTGCATATTGTTGGGCGCAGAGAAGATGGTTATCACCTACTTCAATCCGTTTTTCAACTCATCGACTGGTGTGACACGCTCCACTTAAAACGCATTCCTGAAAATGAAGTACGCCGAGTAAACCCTATTCCTGGAGTTGCACCTGAACAAGATTTAGTAGTACGCGCTGCAAACTTGTTGAAAGATTTTTGCAAGCTTGAGGCTGGGGTTGAGATTGATCTGCAAAAAGAAATTCCGATGGGCGCAGGAATGGGTGGCGGATCGTCTGATGCGGCAAGCACATTGATTGGCCTCAACAATCTTTGGAATCTCAATCTACCCAATGAAACTCTTTGTGACTTGGGCTTAAAGCTAGGGGCTGATGTCCCATTCTTTATTTTTGGCAAAAATGCCTTTGTTGAAGGTATCGGGGAGAAAATTCAAGAAATTTCCCTGGATACCCCTCATTTTTTGGTCATCTTCCCCAATCAGGCAATTGCAACCGCTAGCATTTTTCAAGACCCGGAATTGACCCGAGATCACGCTCAGATTACAATTGATGGCTTTCTTGCATCGCCATTGCTGTTTCAATCAAATGATTGTCAGGCGGTAGCGATGCGGATTTGCCCAGAAGTGAAGCAAGCTTTGGATTGGATTACCCAGGCAGTACCGGGCTCTCAGCCCCGTATGTCCGGATCTGGAAGTAGCGTTTTTGCAGTCTTAGACCCTAAGACTGACGTCGCAAAACTAGAAAATCTACTTCAAAATCTTCCTAAAGGGTGGGTAGGTCGGGTTGTTCGGGGGCTAAATAAAAATCCCGCTTACAATTTGATTTCTTCAGATTGACCTGTAGGGGAATCGCCAAGCTGGTTAAGGCACTGGATTTTGATTCCAGCATGCGAAGGTTCGAATCCTTCTTCCCCTGCCAAAGACTGTAGAAACGACAAAGAAAACCTTTTGACCCCACAAAACCCTTAAGACTATGTCCTCCATAAACGCAGATTTATTGACTCTTTTCACAGGCAACGCAAATCCCGTTTTGGCTGAGGCTGTAGCCAAAGAACTCAATCTCCCGATGGGGAAAGCCTTTGTTGGCCGATTCTCCGACGGCGAGATCCAAGTAGAAATTCAAGAAAACGTTCGCGGCAAAAATGTCGTAGTGATCCAATCAACCTGTGCTCCTACAAACGACAGCTTGATGGAGCTCATGATCATGATTGATGCCCTGAAGCGAGCATCTGCAAGCCGTATAACCGCAGTGATTCCTTACTTCGGCTATGCCCGTCAGGACCGCCGCCCCCGTTCAGCGCGTGTTGCGATCTCTGCACGCATCGTGGCTAACATGCTCCAGTCTGTTGCTGGCATTGAGCGCGTTTTGACAATGGACTTGCATGCCGACCAGATTCAAGGCTTTTTTGATATCCCAGTAGATAACATCTACGCCTCTCCAGTCCTTTTAGCCGACTTAGAAGCGCAGAAAACCAAAAAAGATCTCATCATTGTGTCTCCAGACATTGGCGGCGTAGTTCGCGCCCGCGCGATGGCTAAGCAATTAGGCACTGATTTGGCGATTATTGATAAACGCCGTCCTAAAGCGAACGTATCTGAAGTAATTCACCTAATCGGCGAAGTAGAAGGCCGCCACTGCGTAATCATGGACGACATCATTGATACCGGTGGAACCCTCTGTAAAGCCGCTGAGGCGCTTAAAGAGCGTGGTGCTAAGGGCGTTACCGCCTACTGTACTCACGCCGTGCTCTCAGGCGGTGCTGTGGCCCGTATTGCAGCTTCTGAACTAGATGAATTGGTTGTTACTGACACCATTCCCCTCACTCCTGAGGCCATGAAAGTAGCAAAAATTCGCCAATTAAGCGTTGCCCCCATCCTCGCTGAAACCCTTTCCCGCATTAGTAAAGGTGATTCAGTGATGTCGATGTTTGCCGAATAAGCCAAAAATCACTGTTTTACCCCGGTTTTTGGCAGTTTTAAGCCTTTTGTAGACAAAAACGTCCTTTCCCACGATATAATCGAATGCTTTTCTGTTTGGTCGCGAACGGAAATTAACCTTAACTAGGGAATTTAATATGAAAGTTGTAGCCTTTGAAAGAAGCGTACAGGGAACGGGTGCGAGCCGCCGTCTGCGCAATTCCGGAAAAACTCCGGGAATCGTTTACGGTAGTAAAGATCCAGCCTTGGTCATTGAGTTAGACCACAACGCGTTGTTCCATGCTCTCCGTAAAGAAGCATTTCACTCATCCATTTTGGATTTGGAAATTGGTGGCAAGACACAAAAAGTGTTGTTGCGCGATTACCAAATGCATCCATTTAAGCCATTGGTATTGCACATTGACTTCCAGCGCGTATCCGCGACTGAGAAAGTTCATATGCGCGTTCCATTGCACTTCACAAATGCTGACACTTCAGCTGCCGTGAAATTGCAAGGCGCTGTTATCAGCCACATCATGACTGAGCTTGAAGTTTCTTGCTTACCAGCAGACTTGCCAGAATTCATCGAAGTGGACTTGGCTAAGATTGAAGTTGGTCACGGTATTCATGCTAAAGACATCGCATTGCCAAAAGGCGTTACCTTGGTATTGCATGTTGAGCAAGAGAACCCAGTGCTTGCTAACGCACGTATCCCAGCAGTTAAAGCTGCTGAGCCTACCGATGCGCCTGCAGCACCAGCTGCAGCAGCTCCGGCTGCCGATGCGGCAAAGGATAAAGCTTAATTCATTAGCTAAATCACTTGCACTAGAAGGCCTGCGCAAGCGGGCCTTTTTTATTGCCCCAAGTTTTCATTCTTTTTTGGCGAAATACTTTTATATCTTTAAACTCTCAACATGACTAAATTAATTGTTGGCTTAGGCAACCCTGGAGATGAACATGAAGAAGATCGGCATAACGCTGGCTTCTGGTTTGTCGATGCCTTAGCAAAACAATTGGGCGTTCGTTTTGAATCAGAGAAACGCTTTCATGGAAAAGTGGCAAAAGCAAAATGGGAAGGTGAAGATCTCTTTCTACTAAAGCCGAGCACTTACATGAATCTGAGTGGTCAGTCTGTTGGCGCGCTATGTCGTTTTCATAAAATGACACCTGCAGATATTTTGGTGGTGCAAGACGAACTGGATCTCAAGCCGGGAACTGCACGACTGAAACTAGGTGGGGGCACAGGTGGTCACAACGGCTTAAAAGATATTCAGGCGCATTTAAGTACCCCAGAGTATTGGCGCTTGCGCCTAGGCATTGGTCACCCCAGAGATGTAGCAGGCGATGGCCGCCCTATGGACGTTGCAGATTATGTATTGCGCAGACCGCAATTAGCCGAGCAAAAACTTATCGATGCCAGCATTGAAAATGGCTTACAAATTTTGTCACTCTTTTTGAAGGGCGATACCCAAACCGCCATGATGGAGCTGCACTCGAAGGGCTGACCCAATAAGCCGCCTAGTTAGGCTGGGTTGGCTTTCTTATTGGCAGTTAATAGCTTGAACTTCACCATCAACTGCTCTTGAGATTCAACAACCTCAGGATTAAACGGAATACAGTCTACGGGGCAAACTTGGCGGCACTGAGGTGCATCGTAATGCCCCACACATTCCGTGCATTTATTGGGATCGATTTCATAAATCTCAAGACCCATATAAATCGCATCATTCGGACATTCTGGCTCGCACACATCACAGTTGATGCATTCGTCCGTAATCATTAAAGCCATGATTTAGTCGCCAAATTTCATTTGATTATTCTTTGTTTTGAGCACCAGAAGCAATTTTTTGAACAAGCCATTTTTCCACTGATGGGAAAACAAACTTGCTCACATCACCACCCATCGATGCAATTTCACGCACGAAGGTTCCGGAGATGAATTGATATTGATCTGATGGAGTTAAAAACAGTGTTTCAACATCAGGCAATAAATAGCGATTCATACCTGCCATTTGGAACTCGTATTCGAAGTCAGAGACGGCTCGTAAACCACGCACAATCACGCGCGCATTATGCTCACGCGCAAAATCTTTTAACAGACCAGTAAAGCCCACAACTTTGACATTGGGATAATGTCCCAGCACTTCCTTGGCGATATCAATACGCTCTTGCAATGTAAAGAATGGGCGCTTGCTACGGCTATCGGCGACACCCACAATTAGCTCTGTGAAAATGCTAGATGCACGACGCACCAAGTCCTCGTGACCACGAGTAAATGGATCAAATGTTCCAGGGTATACAGCAACAGTCATAATATTCCTAAGGCTTTATCAGCTACAGGCAAGAGTTTAGCCTCTTCCACCCCGAAATAGACAAGCTTTTACCTGTCCTGCCTCTAAGTATTTTCCACAATGCCAGTCCGGCAGTAGGGCCTCTATCTCTTCGCGAGGACGGGTAGATGGGAATTCGACATAAATACCACCTCCAGAAGCGTCATCACACACTCTTCCCGCCTCAATGACGGCTCGGTCTAATAGGCTCGAATCCTGAAATGGGGGATCAATAAAAATTAAGTTACTGGAGCGATCTGCTTGTTGCTTCAAAAACTCTAAGCTATCTCGTTGCAATATTTCTACAACCCCATCAGCGGGAGATGACTGCAATAAAGCAAAGTTAGTGTTTAAGTTTGCGTGAGCCTTCTTATCCTTCTCCAGCAAGATCACTAATTGCGCCCCTCTCGAAGCTGCCTCAAAACCTAGGGCGCCAGTACCGGCAAAAAGATCTAAGCAGCGTAAGCCTGATAAATCCTGCCCCAACCAATTAAATAGCGTCTCTCGGATTCGGTCAGTTGTGGGACGAAGACCCGGCAAATCTAAAACCGTTAGCAAACGACTCCTCCAGTTACCCCCAATAATCCGAACCTTCTTGGGGGGTTCAGTATTCAGAGGCTTATTCGCTTTATTGAGCTTATTTATTTTTTGCTCCCAATACAACGATCTTCATACGATCCATTGCCAGATATTTTTGGAACGAAGCTTTAACTTGCTCTAATGTCACTGCCTCAACTTGCTTGGTCCAAACATCCATAGTGTCGAGAGGTAAATCATTCCAGGCAATGGAAGAAACGTTATCCAATAATTTACGGTTGTTATCAATCCGTAGTGGATAGCCATTGATTAAGTTTGATTTAGCTGCTTCGAGTTCTGATGGGGTGGGGCCATCGGCAATAAATTGAGCAATCGTTGTGCTCATCACATCCAAAGCAAGAGCAGCTTGATCATTCTTGGTTTGTAGACCCGCTTGAAAAATACCGTTTTCTTTTCCAGGGGCAAAGTAGCTAAACACGCTATATGCCAAGCCACGCTTCTCACGCACCTCAGACATTAGACGAGATACAAAACCGCCGCCGCCCAAAATGTAGTTACCGACGAGCAACGGGAAATAATCAGGATTGTTACGCGCTACAGCAGTCATTCCCATGGCTATATGGGCTTGCTGGGAATCAAACGGAATTTGAATCTCTCGTTGAGCCAAGGCCTCTACTGGGGAACGCTGCAGATCGGGCAACTTCGCAATAGCTTGGCCAGATTGAGGAATCTGCTTTAACAAAGTCTGTACGATTTCGGCAGCTTGAGAACGATCCACGTCTCCCACAATGCTCACAATCATCCGATCACCGCGATAAAACTGCTTATGAAATTGCTTGAGGTCATTCACGTTTACAGAACCAACTGACTGCACCGATGGTGAGTCTGCTAAAGGATAGTTTCCATAAACTGATTTTTTAAAACGTCGCTCTAAAACAAATTCTGGCTTTGTTTCGGCTTCACGCAAACTCGTGATTGTTCTTTGCTTCTCACGCTCAACTATTTTCGGATCATAACTTGGCGCACTCAACATGGCTGCAGCCAATTGCACCGCCCTGTCGCGCAAATCTTTTCTGCTGAGACTGCGAATACGCAGAATTGCTCTCTCGCCACCCACCGATAAACCAATATTGGCACCTAAATCAGCAATTTCATCAGCTATTTGAGCTTCTGTTAGTAAGCCCTTGTCGCCTCTAGCGCCATAATTCATAAGGCCTGCAACCATATCAGCCACACCGCTTTTGCCAGAAGGGTCATAGCGGTCACCTGCATCAATACTGACCTCAATATCGACCATGGGCAATGCCTTGGTCTGCACTAAATAGGCTTGGGCACCCTTAAAGGAATCCAATTTCTCAATCGGCAAGATTGCGTAAGCATTACCCAGCACACCCAAACCTAATAGACAAGCTGAAATTATTCTTAAGAAGGCATTCATTATTTAACCTCCTTGTCAGCAGATTTACGAGTCTGCGGATCCAAAATAGCAATCGTCAAACCCTCATCAACCAAATATTTTTTTGCAACTGCTTGGACTTGTTCTGGAGTAATGGTCTGCATTTTCTCCAACATATAGTTGATGTCTTTCCAAGAAAAACCCGCCATCTCGGTAGAGCCGATTTCCATTGCCTGACCAAAGATGGAATCACGCTTATAAATTTGGTCAGACAAAATTCGCACCTTAATTCTTTTGAGCTCAGACTCTAATATTCCTTTTTTCTTTACTTCTTCAAGCGCCTTCCGAATGCTTGCCTGAGCCTGCTCTACCGTCTTACCCTTGGCCATCGTTGCGCCAATTAAAAATAACTCTGGTCCGCGAGAGATCATGTCGTAACCCACGCCAACATCATTCACTACTTTTTGTTGCTTAACTAGAGTGCGGTTTAGGCGAGCATTGTCATAACCATCCAGAACAGCTGTCAGCAGCTCTAATGCATATGGCTCAACATCATCAAGCTTCCCAGGCTCAAGGCGGGGCGCCTTCCAGGCCATAGCTAACTGAGCATTATCTGCCGGTGCTTTTACCTGAACCTGCTTAATCCCTTTTTGTGGCGGCTCAATTTGAGGTTTACGAACTGGCAGTTCGTGAGCAGCAGCTGCGCCGTAATATTTTTCCACCATGGCTAGAACTTGTTTTGCGTCCACATCTCCAGCTACTACCACGGTTGCATTATTTGGCGCGTACCAACTCCGATACCAATCTCGTGCATCCACTGGCTTCATATTTTGCAAATCATTCATCCAGCCAATCACAGGATGACGATAGGGAGAGCTCATGTAAGCAGTTGCCATCAGAGATTCATTGAGCAAACTACTTGGATTATCTTCAGTACGTAAGCGGCGCTCTTCCATGACAACTTGAATTTCTTTTAAAAACTCTGCGTCGTCAAAATTGAGATTGGACATACGATCAGCCTCAAGCTTGATCACATTCTCTAACTTTGATTTTTCAACTTGCTGAAAGTATGCGGTGTAGTCACGTGATGTAAATGCATTTTCGCGCCCACCAACAGCCGCCACTAAACGTGAAAACTCTCCAGACTTCACCTTATGAGTGCCTTTAAACATCATGTGTTCAAGCACGTGGGCAACACCAGTCTTGCCGTTGACCTCATCCATAGAGCCAGCTCGATACCAGACCATATGCGCGACTGTTGGCGCGCGATGATCTTCTCTGACAATCAATTTCAGGCCATTGCTTAGTTGATATTCATGCGTATCAGCAGGTTGAGCACCAGCAGCCCAACTAATTTGAGTAAATAGGATGAATACAAAGGAAATTCGAAGTAAATTAGAAAGCATCTGCTAAATCATCATACCTTAAGAATTAAATTGATAAGATGCATGTTTTAAATTGTATCGATTATGTTCGGCTTACGTAAAACCCTCGGATCCCTTTTCAAATCAAGCAAGATTGATGAATCTTGGTTTGATACTTTGGAAGAATCGCTAATACAAAGTGATGTGGGCCTTCCTACGACCGAACAACTCATCAGCAAACTACGTAAAGCAGCAAAATCAGAGAAAGCCTCCAGCCCCGAAGAGTTACAAGCGCTACTTATTCAAGAAGTCAGCTCATTACTCACTGCTATTGAGCCTTCACCAAACCCACTCTTTACTAGTGATAAGCCTAACACTCCAGAGGTATGGTTAGTTGTAGGGGTAAACGGTGCTGGCAAGACTACAACTATTGGCAAACTCTGCAGACTCTTTCAGTCTCAAGGTAAATCAGTTCTCCTGGCTGCTGGAGACACCTTCAGAGCCGCCGCACGTAACCAGCTTCAAGAGTGGGGTGGACGCAATCAAGTGGATGTCATCACTCAGGAAGGTGGTGACGCTGCCGCCGTTGCGCATGACGCAATTCATGCTGCCATCTCACGCAAGAATGACATCCTTATTATTGATACCGCAGGTCGTCTGGCAACCCAGGACAATCTGATGGAAGAACTCAAGAAGGTGAAACGTGTCATTGGCAAGGCACTCCCTGGAGCACCTCACCACACACTTCTTGTTTTGGACGGTAATACCGGGCAGAACGGTCTAAGCCAGGTAAAGGCATTTCATGCCGCCTTGGGACTGACTGGAATCATTGTGACCAAGCTTGATGGCACCGCCAAAGGTGGCGTGATATGCGCCCTTGCCCACACCCTACAAGATGGTCCAAAACCCGCTGTTCTAGCCCTAGGCAAAGGCGAGGGAATTGATGATTTAGCCCCCTTTACAGCAGGGCAATATTCTTCCGAATTATTCAATTAAATCAGCAACTTATAGCGGTTAAAAACGATTAGCACTCTCTTGACAAGAGTGCTAAAATAGAACTCTATTAACACCTCATATTTATAAGAAAAAATGGTTCAAAAGAAATCTGACAAACCGAATTTGCAAGCGCTGCCAGTCGCGCAGACTGCGGCGGCGTCTGCATTTCCAATGCTGCCAACTCTTGGGGTTGGCACTCTCGATTCATACATTGCGTACGTTAATCGCGTACCGATGCTCAGCGCTGCGGAAGAATTGCATCTTGCGCAGGAATTTCGTCGCACAGAAAATGTCGATGCCGCTAAAACTTTAGTGCTGTCACATTTGCGTTTAGTGGTTTCTGTTGCTCGCCAATATCTTGGCTATGGCATTCCACACGCAGACTTAATCCAAGAAGGCAATATCGGCTTGATGAAAGCAGTAAAACGCTACGACCCAAACAATGGTGCTCGCTTAGTGTCTTACGCGATTCATTGGATCAAAGCAGAAATTCATGAGTACATTCTCAAGAACTGGCGCCTGGTTAAAACTGCGACCACTAAAGCACAACGTAAATTATTCTTTAATTTGCGCAGCAATAAACCTACCTTAAGCGCTCTGACTCCAAGTGAAGTGGATGCTTTGGCTAAAGCGCTTGATGTCAAAGGTTCTGACGTCAAAGAAATGGAAATGCGTCTTGCTGGCGGAGATGTTGCGCTTGAGGGCGATGACAGTGATGATGAGTCTGCATATGCACCTATTCAGTGGCTGGCAGATAGCTCGCAAGAGCCTACCGCTCGCATTGCCAGCGCTGAAGCGGATGCCTTGCAGGGCCCTAAATTAGATCAAGCATTGATGGCTTTAGATGAGCGTAGTCGCAATATTGTGCAATCTCGTTGGTTAGCGATGGATGCTGAAGGCAATGGCACCAAGACATTGCATGATCTTGCTGATGAGTACGGCATCTCTGCTGAACGCGTGCGCCAAATCGAAACTGCAGCGCTCAAAAAGATGCGTGGATTACTCCAGGCAGCCTAAATAAAAAAGGGTTCGATTAAGAACCCTTTTCATTTTTACTTCAGCAGTTCTTTCAAATCATGCGCCAAGGTCTCGGGGCCTTGTGCGTGTTTGATATATAAACGTAAGCGACCCTCTGGATCAAATGCATAGCTACCTGCTGTGTGATCCATGGTGTAGGAGCCTGGCTTGGTGCCTGGCACCTTCTTGTAATAAATCTTAAAGTCTTTGGTGACCTTCTCTAATGCAGCCTCATCCGCTGGACGCAAGCCTAAGAAACGCGGATCAAATGCAGGCACGTACTGCTTCAAAATCTCCGCCGTATCTCGCTCAGGATCCACCGTCACAAAAAGCACTTGAACCTTATCTGACTGGGGTCCCAGCAGAGTCATGACTTGCTGCATCTCGGTCAAGGTCGTTGGGCAGACATCAGGACACTGGGTATAACCAAAGAACATCACAACTACTTTGCCCTTAAAGTCAGCCAAGGTTCTCACCTTCCCATCTGGATCCAACAAACTAAAGTCTTTCCCAAAGGCTGTGCTGCCGGTGATATCAATGTTTTTGAACTCTGGCTTTGGACTACAAGCAGTTAATACAAAACACAGTATTGCCAGAAAGCAAACACGTAGAAAATTCATAGGGATCTCAAAGGAAATAGTGGTCTATTAAAAGCGCTGCAAAGAGTAGCGATAGATAGGTAATGGAAAAACGGAATGTTTTCTTAGCCAAAGCATCGCTATAAGAAATAAATAGCGCAACTACATAAGCCAAGAACAATAAACCGAGAATAATGGCTGATATCAAATACACCATACCGCTCATGCCATAGATATAAGGCAACATCGTGGCGGCAATCAGAATCAAGGTATAGAGAACGATATTCAAAAGCGTAAAGCGCTCACCATGAGTCACCGGCAGCATTGGCAAGCCTGACTGCACATAGTCATCACGGCGATACAAAGCCAAAGCCCAGAAATGTGGGGGCGTCCATACAAAGATAATCAGAACTAGGAGCCACGCTTCTGCTGAAAGGGTATTGGTTACCGCCGCCCAGCCCAATGCTGGCGGCATTGCACCGGACAAGCCCCCAATCACAATATTTTGCGGTGTAGCGGGCTTCAGCAGCCAGGTATAGATCACTGCATATCCAACGAACGTGGCAAGCGTTAGCCACATTGTTAAAGGGTTGCAGAAGGTCCACAAAATAACCATTCCGAGCGAGCCCAAAATGATGGAAAAAATAATGATGTGAAATGGTGTTACTTCACCCGTGGCAGATGGACGCCAAGAAGTACGCTTCATCTTGGCATCAACAGCTTGCTCAATTAAACAATTCACCGCAAACGCTGCGCCGGCCAAAAGCCAAATGCCCACAATGCCGCCAAAGAGCACTGGGTAAGGAACCATACCAGGCGTCGCCAAGAACATACCAATCACAGCGCAAAATACGGCGAGCTGAGTCACTCTGGGTTTGGTTAAAACCCAATATTGACGCCAACGTGGCATTACCACTGGCGCGCTTGTTTTAGAGTCAGTCATATTTATGCCATCTTCTTTTGAATGAAAGGCTTCCAAGAGGCCCAATAACTCATTCTGACTAAACAGAATACCAAAGCAGCCGAGCCAGCGGTATGTAATAGAGCGGCTAATAAAGGCCACTGAAATATCACATTCGAGATACCAGTCACGATCTGCAGCAGAAGTACAGCCAGCAACAGCTTAGCCACTAAACACAGACCAGATAAGACGGGGGTTGCCAACTGAAGTGCTTTAAAGCCCAATGCGCCCAACACCACTAACACCAATATCGCAAAGAGGCGATGCGCCCAATGAATGGTTTGCAAGGCTACGGGAGAGATAAATTCACCTTGGGCATTTAAACCCAATTGGCGCCAAAGGGTAAAGCCTTCGCTCCAATTGGTTTCTGGCCATACGCTGCCCATACAGGTCGGGAAATCTGGGCACGCTAGGACGGCGTAATTCGTACTCACCCAAGCACCCAAGAAAACCTGGATAAATAGAACCACAAAAGAAAGGGTGAGAAGCTGCGCTGAAAGAGGTCGAATACGAAGAGCGCGAACTGCAGAAAGCTTTTGCTCCCAAGATTGTTGCGCATACAAAGTTAAGCAGGACAATAAAACCAAGGCCAACATCAAATGAATGGTAACAATAATGGGCTGTAACTTGAGGGTCACAGTCCAAGCACCAAAGGCGCCTTGCACACAAACTAATACAAGTAAACCGAGGCTACCCAATAAGGGATTTTTTCCTAAAGACTTGAGCTTACTAAAAGCGATTCCTACTTGCACCAAAATGAGCGCGCCTACAGTCATCGCCAAATAGCGATGAATCATCTCGATCCAAGCTTTGATAACCGTAACAGGCCCAGTAGGCATGGCGCTCTCAGCCTGCTGAATTTCATTGAGTGCATGAAAGGGGTTCGAAGTGCCATAGCACCCAGGCCAGTCAGGACAACCTAAGCCTGAGTCGGTGAGGCGTGTAAATGCTCCAAACACAATGAGATCAAAAGTCATAAAGACTAATACCCAATTGAGTTTTTGGAAAAAGCTATAGCCCGGCTTTCTCCAAAGATACATTAGCGGCAAGCCGGCAAAAATGATTGCAATAGCCGCCAACTCCAGAAACAAAATCAAACTTGGCATTACAAGTTCTCGCCCTTGTGATTTAACTTTAAGAGCTTTTCTAGATCTTTCTTCATACCAGCGAACTCCTTAGGAGAGTTTGTCACCGGGAAGTACATCATCTTTGCGGGACTCGGGTCTACTAATTGAATCTGCTGACCCGCACCCTCTTTATTTAGCCATGCCTCAAAGTCAGAACGAAGTTTAGGATCTGACGGAAGGGAAACAATTTTGAAGCCCGCAGCCTTTTCGTCATACGCTTTGATGACTTCTGAATCAACAGGCTGACCATCTGTATTGATCCATAAAAGTTGCAGTCGGCCACCCTCTCTTCCCATGGCAACCTTTACTTGACGCATCAAAAATAAAGCTTCAATACATTTCTCATCCTTAACCTTGCATTCACCAGCAGGGCGAGCAATTAAAAGACTCCATTTACCTTTTGTGGGCGTATCAAGCCATGCCGTATTGAAATCTTGAGCTGGATAAACAAGGGTACCTAAATTGGTTTTACCCCCTGTAGGCTTAATTACGTAATACGTAAAATAGGACGCGATCACTGGAGAGGCGCAAGCCAACAGTAACAACAGCATCTGAATGCGACCACGACGGGTACGCGCATTAATAGCAGCTGAATCTACCTGTGATGCCGGAATTAATAACTCTTTATCACTCACCCTTGATCCCCTCGATGCCCATGACCAAAACCCTGACGTTTATATTGCCGCAAACCTGTAGCCAACCAAAATACGAAACCAGCAAAAGCTAAAGCAAACCACTGGAATGCATAAGCATAATGGCGATCGACTCCACTTGTCAGAGGCGGCCACTCACGTAGCAAACCATCATCCGAACCGACCTCAATCTCACGCAAAATAAATGGAGCTTGCGTCCAGCTATGCAACCTACCTT
Source organism: Polynucleobacter sp. 86C-FISCH (assembly GCF_018882415.1). Taxonomy (GTDB): domain Bacteria; phylum Pseudomonadota; class Gammaproteobacteria; order Burkholderiales; family Burkholderiaceae; genus Polynucleobacter. Next base: position 794,328 of record NZ_JACVOL010000001.1, read on the forward strand.
CAGACACCAAGTCAAAATTTTGCTCAATCCTAGGCTTACTAGGATCAATGGCATTCTTGCCGCTACCCAACTCATAAACCTTACCAGGCTGCGCAAAAACGATGCCTTCTACATTGACCATCCGATTTGGCGTTTGTACTGGCGGCAAGGTCTCACGATTTTCATTGTTGCGTGGCGCCCAACCCCTATTAACCCAAAGAACCTCATCCTTGCCCTCTAGCCTTAAAGGCATCATCAGATAGAAACCCGATTGCGAAGTAGTGCTGCCGGCAGGCGGAATGGGTCTAGGCCGGTTATCCAGCCAAATGGCCGCTTCGGGAAGGTATTGCCCCCTTGCAATCATGCGGCGCTCACGAGCCTCCTCTAAAGACCAGGGACCGGCATTCGCACTCAAGATAGGCATTTGTTGGCGGACCAACAAATTAGCAGCCAAGGCAATTTTGGTATCCGCCCTACTCAGCTGCCAAATACCTGCTCCACAGCCAATCGCAATCACGATCAAGGCTGATACAGTAGCAACTATGCGCTTTGTAATGAGAGCGGTAAAAAGACTATTCAAGAGATTTATTAATAAGGATTTGTGATGAAGTGGATTATTCCAATTGTCCTACTAATGATTGTTTTTAGCTTAGGATCGGCTTTGTATTACATGATGAAAGATAGGGGCAATAGCTCACGCATGGTCCACTCACTCATGCTGCGTATCGGACTCTCTATCGCACTGTTTGCCGGAATTCTACTGGCCCACTACTTTGGACTCATTGAGGCCACTGGAATTAAAGTAGGCACCAATTAAACGGTGCCTTTCTTGAAGGCTTAAAAACAAATCGGGGCTTTAGGCCCCGATTTTTATTAGATTACATCCAGTAAACAGCGATGTACAGGCCGAGCCAGACTACGTCAACGAAGTGCCAGTACCAAGCAGCCCCTTCAAATGCAAAATGATGCTGAGAAGTGAAGTCGCCACGAATCATACGACGCAAGACAATCGCTAACATTGTGCCGCCAAGGAAAACGTGGAAGCCGTGGAAACCAGTCAACATGAAGAATGTAGAGCCATAAATGCCTGAAGTCAGCTTCAAGTTCAGCTCATGATATGCATGGTAGTACTCATAAACCTGGAAGCCCAAGAAAACAATACCCAAACCAACCGTTGCAGCCAAGCCAATGATTGCTTTCTTCATATGGTTCTCTACTAACGCATGGTGAGCGATAGTGATCGTTACACCAGAGCTCAAGAGCAACAATGTGTTGATTGTTGGAATTGGCCAAGGACCCATGGTGGTGAATTTCTCAACCAAACCAGCAGGACCATCATTTGGCCAAACAGCTTGGAAATTAGGCCAAAGCAATTTGCTTTCTACATCGCCCATCCAAGGCATCGCAATATTGCGCGCATAGAACAAAGCTGCAAAGAATGCGCCGAAGAACATGATTTCAGAGAAGATGAACCAAGCCATCGACCAGCGATAGGAGATGTCAACGTTGACACCGTTCTTGCCAGCATTAGATTCTGCAATCGTGTCACCGAACCAGTTATAGAGAACGTAGAGAACAAACGCAACGCCCGCGAGGGTCAAAGGTCCGCCCCAAGAGGCATGATTTACCCATCCAGAAATACCAAAGCCAAAAGCAATTAAGCCAAAAGCGGCCATTGCTGGATGTCTAGATAGTCCAGGGACGAAATAGTATGGGGTTGAATTGGATGACATCTTATTCTCTCTATTCAATCAAAAAATAATCAATGGGACACAACTACTTTCACTATCAACAGGAGGACGCCCATAAAAATCAAGGCGCCAATAACACCTGCAATGATAATGTGCACAAAACTCAATGAAGCAACATCTTCCTGCAAACCAGACTTCTTACGCACCCCCAAAAAGCCCCACATCACGGCTTTCATAGACTGCATAAAACTACTTTTCTTTTTCATGAAGCCAACCTTGATTTAGGGGCTGGCGGCGTACCGCCTAAACCCAACTCAAAGAAGGTATATGACAAAGTAATTGTTTTTACATCATCCGGTAAACCTGCATCGATCACAAAGACTACCGGCATCTTTTTTGTTTCTTTTGCTGCTAGCGTTTGCTCCTGAAAGCAAAAGCACTCTAATTTAGTAAAAAACTCCGTTGCACTTTTAGGCGCATAACTCGGTATTGCTTGAGCACGCACTGGGCGATTTTGATTGTTAGTCACTTCATAAACAATCTCTGTCATTTCACCAGGGTGTACTTCTAAAAAGTTCTTTACTGGTTTGAAGGTAAACGGGCCGCGGCTATTTGAATCAAACTCAATAGTTACTGTACGAGCATAGTTAACTTGGGTATTGCCAACCTTATTAGGGCTGAAGGCTCTGACACCATAATCATTCTTGCTTGTTACTACGTTAATTCCGGTGACCTCACACAAGGCCTTGTACATCGGAACTAAGGCATAGCCAAAACCAAACATCATCACAGCTGCAATTAAGAGCTTCAACAAAATTTGGCGGTTGAGTGCTTGATCTATAACCATCGTCATCAGCGGGCTTAACCCAACAAGCTCCGTTTAATCACAATGCCAATAAAAAAAACTGCTACTACGCTCAACAGAATGAAGCCCATCCTGCGATTATTCGCAGCAAGGGCTTGCTTACCTGATGAATTAAATTCCTGCTTCACGCATCTGCTCTGCGCTAGGCGGAGTTTCAAAAGTGTGATGTGGTGCTGGTGACGGTACTGTCCACTCAAGACCCTTAGCGCCATCCCATGGCTTCATTGGAGCTTTTTCGCCTTGGCCACGATACGCTGGCATTACAACGAAGAGCAAGAAATAAACCTGCGCTAAACCAAAGCCCAATGCACCGATCGATGCAATCGCATTGAAGTCAGCAAACTGAGTTGGATAGTCAGCATAGCGACGTGGCATACCTGCCAAGCCCAAGAAGTGCATTGGGAAGAAGGTGATGTTGAAGAAAATCATGGAAGCCCAAAAATGGATCTTGCCGCGAGTTTCATTAGCCATGTAGCCAGTCCACTTTGGACACCAGTAGTAGAAGCCAGCAAACATTGCGAACAATGAACCTGCAACCAAAACATAGTGGAAGTGAGCAACAACGTAGTAAGTATCTTGTACGCCGATATCAATTGGCGCCATTGCCAAGATCAAACCAGTAAAGCCACCCATGGTGAAAACGAAGATAAAGCCAATAGCCCACAACATTGGAGTTTCAAAGGTCATTGAACCTTTCCACATTGTTGCTACCCAGTTGAAAATCTTCACACCAGTTGGAACTGCAATCAACATGGTTGCGTACATAAAGAACAACTGACCAGTTACTGGCATACCAGTTGCAAACATGTGGTGAGCCCAAACGATGAAAGACAAGATCGCGATCGATGCAGTTGCATAAACCATTGAGCTGTAACCAAACAATGTCTTTCTGGAGAAAGCAGGAACGATTTCACTCACGATTCCGAATGCTGGAAGAATCATGATGTAAACCTCTGGATGACCGAAGAACCAGAAAATATGCTGGAACATGATTGGGTCGCCACCGCCAACTGCGGAGAAGAATGAAGTACCGAAATGACGGTCAGTCAGAACCATCGTAATTGCGCCAGCCAATACAGGCATCACAGCGATCAACAAGTAAGCAGTGATCAACCATGTCCAGCAGAACATTGGCATCTTCATTAATGTCATGCCAGGAGCGCGCATGTTCAAAATAGTTACGATGATGTTGATCGAACCCATGATCGATGAAGCACCCAACAAGTGAAGTGCAAAAATCGCCATGTCCATGCCAGGGCCCATTTGTGAAGTCAATGGAGCATAGATAGTCCAGCCACCTGATGGAGCGCCACCAGGAACCAAGAATGAGCTCAACAACAATGTTGCTGCCACTGGAAGAATCCAGAAGCTAAAGTTGTTCATACGGGCAAATGCCATATCAGATGCACCGATTTGCAAAGGCACCATCCAGTTAGCAAAGCCAACGAAGGCCGGCATAATCGCGCCGAACACCATCACCAAACCGTGCATGGTTGTCAGTTGATTAAAGAACTCTGGACGCAGGAACTGCAAACCAGGTTGGAACAATTCCAAACGAATTCCCAAAGCCATCACACCGCCAGCTAGCAAGCTAACGAATGAGAAGATCAAATACATCGTGCCGATGTCTTTGTGGTTGGTTGCGAACAACCAACGACGCCAACCATGTGGCGTGTGATCGTCGTGCGCGTGGTCGTGTGCGTGATCGTGGGTAGTAGAGACTGTGCTCATGAATTACTCCGGTTTCGTTTTTATCTGTATTTGTTAATCTGAATTAATTGCCGCGCGCAGTAATAATGTCTTGGGTCTGAATCACTTCACCCGTCTTATTACCCCATGCGTTACGTGTATAAGTCATCACTGCAGCGATATCGCCATCAGAGATCACGCCAGCCCATTTCGGCATTGCGCCTTTACCGTTAATCAAGATGTTGTACTGAGCAGCTTTAGGGCCCAATACCATCTTGCTACCATCCAATGCAGGGAAAGCGCCTGCACCTTTACCGTTAGGCTGATGACAAGCTGCGCAGTTTGCTGCGTAAACTTTTGCACCACGCTCTTTTTGCTCATCCAAGGTGTAAACCTTTGATGGATCATCGCCAGCAGCGCCCATTTCTTTTTTCTTCTGAGCAACCCAAGCGGTGTAGTCATCTTGTGAAACTACACGCACAACGATAGGCATAAATGCATGCTCAGCACCGCAAAGCTCAGAGCACTGACCGCGGAAAGTGCCGATAGTTTCAGCCCTGAACCAGGTATCACGAACGAAGCCTGGAATCGCATCTTGCTTTACGCCAAAGGCTGGGATTGTCCAAGCGTGAATAACGTCATTTGCTGTAGTGATCAAACGAATCTTTTTGCCAACTGGCACAACCATTTCATTATCTACTTCCATCAAGTAGGTATTTGATTTTGGTGCCAAGTTATTAATTGCTTCGCGTGAAGTAGACAAAGTGGATAGGAAGCTAATGCCTTCACCTTCACCTTTGATGTAGTCGTAACCCCACTTCCACTGATAACCAGTAGTTTTAATAGTGATGTCAGAGTTAGTAGTGTCTTTCATTGCTACAACTGTTTTTGTTGCAGGCAACGCCATACCGATCACGATGAGCAATGGAATGACTGTCCAAATAATTTCAACAGTGGTGCTCTCGTGGAAAGACGCTGATTTGTGACCCAATGATTTGCGGTGCTTCAAAATGGAATAGAACATCACTCCAAAAACACCAATAAAAATTAAAGCGCAAATTACCAACATCATCCAATGCAACCAATGGATCTCTTGCATGATTTTGGTAGCAGGAGCTGTGAAATTCAGCTGATTAACAGCTGGGCCACCAGGCATGTTCTCTGCTGCATGTGCAAATGCAGCGCCAAAAGCAGCTACGAAATAGAGCGAAGCCCTAGTGACTTTTCCAAATAAATTCATCTTATTCTCTGTTTATTGTCGTGAGCAAAGCGACAAAAATGCCGCGAATTGCCCAAAAAACGGTCTCAAGCCAATACATCCTGCCGTGATTATAGGGTTAATTAGGCGTAACAACAAACAGGGATAACCCAGCCTGATCCAATCTTGACGAAGGTTAAAATGATAGTGAGTACTTACACTTAAGCAGAATCTGGCCTAGTCTTGCGTCCAATTTGATTTAGATCAATATAGGCCACGCTGTCTTTGGCCTTCGCCAGATGTTTTCCAATCGCCCAGGCATGCCCATAAACCACCTCTAAAGTGAGTTTTTGCGGCAAAACACTCAATTCTGAAGCTTCTAAGGGGGTGGAATGGATCAATTTGAGGGCGTTGATATCCACCAACAATAAGGCACTGTTTTCATAGTCTAAGGTTAGGTACTCCATGTCCATTACCGGATCCGAAAATCGCTCTGCAAGCAATGCATCACCCATATCGTGCATGTCCCAAGGGCTTAATAGATTTTTCAGCTTTAACTCTACAAGGGATATTGAACGCAACTCTTTCCCGGTATCGGGGCCCAGATAGCTAAACGCAATTAATCCACCCTCACGCAGGACGCGCCAGCACTCGTGTAGAAATTGCTTAGGCTCTGCCAGATCGTGCAATAGAAGATCACTAAAAATCAAATCAACAGAATTATCAGAAAGATCAAATTTTCCCGACGATGTGTAACTGGCTAAAGAACTAGTGCGAGCCCCAAATAGTGAACGCCAATGTGTGACTGCTTTAGCGCGCCACATTGCAAAACCTGAAACACTCTCATCTACGAGGCTAATTAGGCGCGCCCTTGGGTAGCGCTTAGCAAATGTATTCAAATGCTTTCCGGGAAAGTCCGGCACTATCAAAATATCTTTTACATCGAGCTTAACGATGTCTAACTTTTGCAGCATGCGATCTGCAATTTCGTCTTGTAACCATCTGATGGGCTGGGTCATTGGCTCAGTATACTCAGCGCCCCATGCAATTTCCAGAGAACATTTTTGAAGCGATTTGTGACCGGCTTTTACCAACGGCTTGTATTGCTTGTCAGCAGTTTCAGCAGCGCTCTATTTGCAATAACTGTTTAGACGCTTTGCGAGATGAAGGCTTGTTTAACTATCAGTGCTGTTATCAATGTGGCATCACACTTCAGGCCGAAGAAATTGCCCAGCAATATTGCGCACTCTGCCAAATATCTGAACTCTACTTTGATGAAACCTATTGCTTAGATCGTTACACAGGCATTCTTCAATCAGCATTGCATGAGTTTAAATACCAAAAACGCATTGCTTATGGCCATGCACTCAGCAGCGCCTGGAACATACTTATCTCTTCGCAACTTGAACACATTGACTCAAGTTATTTGCTACCTGTTCCATTAAGCATCCAAAAGTTGGCGCAACGTGGCTTTAATCAAAGCTGGGAAATTACTAAACGAATTCAATGTGGGCGGCATATTCAGAAATCACCCTACATACTGAAGCGTCACCATTATTCAGAACACCAGGCTGGAAGCAATCTTGAAGACCGACATCTATCCATTAAAGGAATGTTCTATATTGAAGCAAAATACATCGAGCAAATTCAAGATAAAACGGTCATCGTATTTGATGATGTCATGACTAGCGGAGCAACCCTAAATGAAATTGCCCGCGTTCTGAAGGACAATGGCGTATCTCGCGTAGTCAATTGGGTACTTCTCAGGGCTGCGCGACCAATCGAAAGAGTGCAACATGTTTAATATCGTCTTATTCGAACCAGAAATTCCCCCCAATACCGGGAACATCATTCGCCTCTGTGCAAACACTGGTGCCAAATTACATCTAATAGAGCCTCTTGGATTCCCGATGGAGGATGCAAAGCTTCGCAGAGCTGGCTTGGACTATCACGAATTTGCAAGAGTAAAAGTTCATCAAAATTGGGCGCAGTTTTTAAAAGATGAAAATCCCGACCCTGAACATCTTTTTGCATTAACCACCAAGGGGTCAGGAAAATTTCATGAGGGCAAATATTCGCCTAATGATTACTTTGTATTTGGTTCTGAAACCAAAGGCATTACAGATGAAGTAAGAGATTCCATCCCAGCTACTAATCGCATGCGTCTTGCAATGCAAGATAGTAGTCGCAGCTTAAATCTATCCAATACAGTGGCAATCGTTGTGTATGAAGCATGGCGCCAAAATGGCCTTGCTGGTGGTCAATAACAAGCTGACCTGAGAACTGCGCTTAGGATTCGATTTTGGGATCGCGCCCCATGAGCTTCTTAACGGCATCATGTGGCTTTAATTTTCCAGATAGTACTTCGCCCATCATGGCGGTAATAGGCATCTCTACACCAAGACGTTTGGCTAAGTCTCCAACAGCTTGAGCGCACAGTACGCCCTCAGCAACGTGACCAAGACTAGCAAGTATTTCGGACAATGATTTTCCAGCGGCAAGCTCAAGACCAACGCGACGATTACGAGATAGATCTCCTGTTGCGGTCAAAATTAAATCGCCGACTCCAGTTAGACCCATACAAGTTTCAGACTTGCCACCAGCAGCCTTTACTAGGCGCATCATTTCTGCCAAACCACGTGTCAAGACTGCGGCGCGGGCATTCAGACCTAAATCTAAACCATCACCAATACCTGCGGCGATAGCCAAGACGTTCTTAATAGCGCCACCCAATTCAACGCCGATCAAATCATCACTTGAGTAAACGCGCATATTGCCGTGATGGAAGGCGGCTTGAACAACTTCGCAAAGTTTTGCAGATTTACTTGCGACAGTTAAGGCACAAGGCATGCCCGCGCCAACCTCACGTGCAAAGCTAGGGCCAGACAAGGCGCCATACGAATGCGTTATGCCATGTGAGTGAATTTTGCTTTCACGCTCTACCACTTGATGCGGCAACAAAGCAGTATCAGGCTCTAAGCCTTTGCATAACCAAATAATATTGAGGGGGTGTTCGGCAACTTTTAAGACTTGAGCAATCGTTTCAGAAAGCCCAGACATTGGCGTAGCAATGACTAAAAGATCATCGCTCGAAAGTCTTTTAATCGCAGCAGCAAAATCGCTCTCGAGTTTTAATCCCTCGGGTAATTGAATACCTGAAAGATAGGCTCGGTTTTCACCGCTCTTTTGAATATCTTGTAATTGCTGCTGGCTACGAGACCACAAACAGACATCACCTTCATTGAGATGGCGAGTAGCCTGTGCGGCCATCGCCGTTCCCCAAGCGCCAGCACCAAGCAGTGTCACTTTCATGATCTGTGGGCTCACTTAAAAACTTAGTGAGGCTTGCTTTCAGTTGCTGCGCCATCTTTTGTGGCGGCTTCTTGTTGAGCCTGCATCAAACGATGCTCATACATGCCATGGAAGTTAATTTCATTCAAATGAATTGGCTGGAAACCTGCGCGACTAATAATGTCAGCGATATTTGAACGCAAGTATGGATACAAAATAGTTGGGCAAGCAATGCCGAGCATTGGATCAATTTGTTCAACAGGGATGTTGCTGAACTCAAAAATACCTGCTTGTTTAGCTTCAACCAAGAACAATACTTTCGTATCCACCTTAGCAGTCACAGTAGAGCTCAAAGCCACCTCAAAGATTCCTTCGCTTAAAGGAGCAACGGAAATATCAATCTCTACTTGCACTTGTGGCTCAGATGCAACCAACAAAATCTGTGGTGCATTTGGCTGCTCAAGCGATAAATCTTTTAGATAAATACGCTGAATACGAAATCCAGGCTCTTTAGATTGTTCGATGCTCTCTTGGGGTGCTGAGGATTGTTCAGTCATTACTAACTTTCTTTTGTATGTTTAATCTATTAAGCCAACAAAGGATCGAGCTTGCCGGCGCGATCCAATGCAACTAAGTCGTCATAGCCACCTACATGGGTGTCGCCAATATAAATTTGCGGGACTGTGCGGCGACCAGTGCGGGTCATCATGATCTCTCGCTGAGATGGATCACGATCAATCAAAATCTTCTCTAAGTTCGCGACGCCTTTTTTGTGCAATAGCTTTTCTGCCATGACGCAATATGGGCAAACCTGGGTGCTGTACATCGTTACTGGAGGCATTATTTCTCCTTACTTCACCAAAGGAAGGGCTGCTGCTTTCCAAGCCTGTACACCACCATCCAGTACACCCACCTCTACAAAACCCAACTTTTGAGCTTCAGCAAGTAGTTTGCGGGATTGATTGCCAGTGTCACAAACTAGGACAACAGGCAGCTTACGGTCTAACTTCAGCTTTTCAATTGCGGCGGTCAAGGCGGAAGAATTGGCAAATTTAGCGCCAGGGAGGTGCCCAGTTTTGTACTCCTCCTCGGAACGCAGATCAAGCACATACGCTTTGCGACGATTAATCCAAATTGTTGCCTCTGTAGGCGACAAGCCTTTTCCGCCAATAAGCGTAGATAATGTCGGTAGGAAAAGCGCTGCGCCCGAAACCAGTAGGAGGGCGATTAGCGCTAAATTATCAATTTGCGTGAGAAAGTTCATCACCGGATTATAGAATGGCTCTATGAAACAACTTGTCCTTATTCGTCATGGCGAATCCGCCTGGAACCTTGAAAACCGCTTCACTGGCTGGGCGGACGTTGACTTAACCCCAAAAGGCGCAGAGCAGGCCCTAGCAGCAGGTGCAAACCTCAAAAAAGCAGGCTATGAATTCGATATTGCCTATACCTCTGTTTTAAGGCGCGCTATTCGCACCCTCTGGAATGTTCAAGACACCATGGACCTCATGTGGTTGCCGGTTGTTCATAGCTGGCGACTGAATGAGCGTCACTATGGCGCCCTCACCGGACTCAACAAAGCAGAGACTGCTCAAAAATATGGGGACGAGCAAGTCCATATTTGGCGACGCTCATATGATGTGCGTCCACCATTGCTAGAAAATGAAGATGAGCGCAACCCCAAAAATGATCCGCGCTACTCCAAACTCAATACAACTGATATTCCATTGGGCGAGTGTCTGAAAGATAACGTTGAGCGTGTCTTGCCATTGTGGAATGAATCGATTGCTCCAGCACTCAAAGCTGGTAAGCGCGTTTTATTAGTTGCTCACGGCAATAGCATTCGCTCTCTCATTAAGTATTTAGATCAAATGTCTGATGAAGACATTATGGAAGTCAACGTTCCAAATGGCATCCCACTGGTTTACGAATTAGACGATGACCTTAAGCCTATTCAACACTTTTATTTGGATTAAAACAAAAGAGCTATGCGCCAATTTCTGAAGAATTTTGCACTGATCGCAGTTGGTCTTATTGCTGGAGTTGCAGCTACGATCCAGCTCTCCGCGACCGCCCAGCAAGGCGCCCAGCTCCCACTGGATGAACTGCGCACACTGTCCAATGTCTTTGCACAGATTAAACGCGAGTATGTGGAGCCGATTGAAGATAAACAATTATTGACAGATGCTGTCAAAGGAATGGTAAGCAGTCTTGATCCGCATTCCACCTTCTTGGACAAAAAAGATTTTTCAGAAATGCAGGAACAAACGTCTGGAAAATTTGCTGGTCTCGGTATTGAAATTACATCTGAAGATGGTGTGGTGAAGGTATTAAATCCAATTGAAGATAGCCCAGCTGCCCGTGCAGGTCTGCAGGCAGGAGATTTAATTACACGTTTAGACGACAAGCCAGTACGCGGTATGTCTCTCGACAAAGCTGTCCGCACTATGCGTGGCACACCGGGCACCAAAATTACTTTGACAGTATTTCGTAAGAGTGAAGAGCGTAGCTTTCCAGTAACAATCACTCGTGCAGAAATTAAAGTTCAATCAGTCAAAACTAAAATTCTTGACAACGATATTGCTTGGGTACGTATCACTAGCTTTCAGGAGCGCACCGTTCCTGATCTTGCTAAAAAATTAACTGATATTGCCAACCAAGACCCAAAACTTAAAGGCATCATTCTTGACCTTCGTAACAATGGCGGCGGTTTATTGCAAGGCGCTGTAGGGGTTGCGGCCGCATTCTTGCCATCAGATGCCATTATTGTCTCCACCAAAGGCCAATCCCCAGATTCGAAGCAAGTATTCAATGCCACTCCGGCCATGTACCGCTTGAATGAGTCTGGCGACCCACTAGCGGGCGTACCAGCCATCTTCAAGAAGTTGCCTATGGTGGTGTTGGTAAATGCTTATTCCGCCTCAGCCTCTGAGATTGTGGCTGGCGCACTTCAGGATTACAAACGCGCAACCATTATCGGCAAAACGACCTTTGGTAAGGGCTCCGTACAAACCGTTCGCCCTCTGACCAATGATTCAGCGCTCAAAATTACTACCGCTTACTACTACACCCCTAGCGGTAAATCGATTCAGGCTTTTGGCGTTAAACCAGACATTCCAGTAGACCAAAATAAAGATGGTGATCCTGATGATGTTTTGATCACTCGCGAGATTGATAGCGAGAAGCATCTGCGCAACAAACAATCTGCTGAAGACAAGCTCATTAAGGATCGTGAGCAACGTCGCCTCGAAGAGTTGCAACGCATTGAAGAAAAAAATGCGAAGAAAACTCCTGAGGAAAAAGAGAAAGATAAAAATAAGAAGCCTCCAGAGCTTGGCAGCGCAGATGATTTCATGCTTTCTCAAGCAGTGGCCTTTATTAATGGCCAGCCTGTGAAGCGCTCATCATCTAAGCTTGAATAATTTTTAGCTTACGGCCAGCAAATGAATGACGAGCAGTTACTTCGCTACTCTAGGCATTTATTGCTGGAAGAAATTGATGTTGTTGGCCAAGAAAAACTGCTTAATGCACACGTATTAGTAATTGGAGCTGGCGGCCTGGGCAGTGCGGCCGCGCCTTACTTGGCAGCAGCAGGAGTAGGTCACATCACCCTGATGGATCATGATGCAGTAGAGCTGACAAATTTACAGCGCCAAATCATGCATGCTGAAAGCAGTATTGGTAAAAGCAAAGTTGCCTCCGGAAAAGAATTTCTAGAGCGACTTAATTCCTCGATACAAATCGAAACCATTCAAGCTAAAGCAACTAACTCACTGCTGGATGAGTTATTGCCGAGCGTGGATGTAGTTTTAGATTGCACAGATAATTTCTCAACCAGGCATCTGATTAATGCTGCCTGCGTTAAAAACAAAACTCCACTGGTGTCTGGATCGGCCCTCAAATTTGATGGTCAAGTCAGCGTTTTTGATCCACGCAACTCAAAGTCCCCATGCTATGCCTGCATCTTTTCTCCAGATGAGCAATTTGAAGAAGTCAGCTGCTCTAGCATGGGTATCTTCTCGCCCTTGGTGGGAATTATTGGCGCCATGCAGGCAGCACAGGCTCTACAAGTTTTAATTGGTTTTGGTGAAACCTTAGTGGGGCGTATGCTGCTTTGGAATGGGCGGACAACTCAGATTGATGAAATCCGCATTAGCCGCAATGGTGAGTGTTCAGTGTGCGGCTCAGCGCACTAAGACACTAAGAAAGTAAGCGCTCCAAAGCTTTCGCTTGTTCTTCGGGCTCATAAGCCCTTAATACTCTTGCTACACGAGCCTTTAATAAGCCTACATTAGCCTGTAGGATCTCACGCTTTACCAATAGCAACTGACTAAAGTGCATTGAAAAATCGGTCAGGCCCAGCGCCAGTAATAACCTGGTTAATGCAGGATCACCAGCCATCTCACCACAAACAGCCACAGGCACATTTGCGCGTTTAGCTTGCTCAATGATATTTGCCAATAGGTTCAATATGGCCGGATGCAGTGGATCATATAGATGTGCAACTGAATGGTCTGCCCGATCAATCGCCAAGGTGTACTGAATTAAATCGTTAGTACCAATAGATAGGAAATCAAAGCGATTAATAAACAAAGGTAGCACTAAAGCGGCAGCCGGAATCTCAATCATGGCGCCGACTTGAATATTCGGATTAAATGCTTTGCCACGCTGATGCAATTGCTGCTTTGCTTTTTCAATCAACCTAAATGTTTCATCAATTTCTTTAGCGTGCGCCAACATTGGAATCATGATGCGCGCTTGACCATGCGCCGACGCACGCAAGATTGCCCTTAACTGCGTTAAGAAAATTTCAGGCTCTGTTAAAGACCAGCGAATCGCCCGCAAACCTAGTGGTGAAGTGCCTGTCTGCGAAACGTCTCCGCCGCCGCCTAAAGCCTTATCAGCACCCACATCAATCGTTCTAATATTCACCGGCAAGCCATGCATCAAATCTACTACTCGGCGGTATTCTTGATATTGCTGCTCTTCGTCTGGCAAAGCCTGTTTGCGATCCATGAATAAAAATTCGGAGCGGAACAAGCCAACACCTACTGCACCCAACTTCACCGCTTGAATAGCATCTTCTGGCAACTCAATATTAGCGAACAACTCAATCTGAACGCGATCAGCCGTTTCAGTTTTGGCATGTTTTAACTGCTGGAGCTTGCGAGCTTCTTTTAAAACCTGAGTTTGTAATTTTCGATATTCGGCTAGCAGTTGCTCATCAGGAGCGACAACCACAACACCTCGCTCGCCATCCAATACGAGCCAGTCGCCGTGACGAATCATTTCACTCGCATGACGCACGCCGACTACCGCAGGAATCTCCATGCTTCGAGCCACAATAGCGGTATGGGAGGTCTTACCACCAAGGTCCGTTACAAAACCTGTAAAAGCATGCTCTTTAAAACGCAACATGTCGTGCGGAGCAATATCATGGGCAACAATGATCGATTCAACCCCAATATCACTTCCAGGCAAGAAATCTGAATCATTTAAGGAATCTTTTTTCTGGGCATTTAATGCCTTAATCACGCGCTCAGCAACCTGCCGAATATCATTTGCGCGCTCTTTTAGATATGCATCCTCAATATCTGCAAATTGCTCCAATAGATCATTGAGCTCAGTTGTTAAAGCCCAAGCTGCATTCAATCTCTGGGTACGAATTAACTTAATCGGCTTCTCAGCCAACGCAGGGTCAGCCAATATCATGCCGTGCACATCTAAGAATGCCGCCATCTCTTGAGGTGCATCTTTAGGTAAGCCTTGACGTAATTGCTCGAGCTCTAAACGTACCTGATCAAACGCATCCAACAACTTTTGAGCTTCAGCCTCTTCTTTACCGGCCTCAACCAGATGATGACTCACTTCTAATGCTGCACGAGATATCAGTACGGCCTTGCCTATAGCAATGCCCTTTGATACTGGAATTCCGTGCAAAGCAAATGTCATGCTAATTACTCACCTTCGCCAAAGCGATCATTAATCAAAGCTGTCAGAGCCTGCATGGCTTCATCTTCTTTCTCGCCTACAGTCTCAAGAGTGATGGTGCTACCAATTCCAGCTGCCAACATCATGACACCCATAATGCTCTTGGCATTAATTTGACGCCCGTTACGTGACAAGAGTATTTCACAGGGAAACTGTGCGGCTAATTGAGAAAGCTTTGCAGAAGCGCGTGCGTGCAAACCCAACTTATTAATGATTTCAATTTCTGCGGTAGGCATTGTGAGATGAGCCCTCTTTACTCTTGATTTACTTTTGAACCGAGGCGCAAAATTCCATGCTGCCCACCAGCAAGCGCTTTTTGCGCGAGCTCTTCTAAACCCTCACCACGGTGAGAGATGCAACGCATCAACATAGGGAGATTAAGTCCGGCCAACACAACCACGGGCGCATTTAATCCCGATAAGGGGCCCAGCGCCTCAAGCTTAGATGCGACATTCGCAGGAGTGGCGCCCATGACATCAGTCAAGATAAGGACGCCGTTACCGGTATTTACGCCATAAGCCGCTTTCAGCACGCGATCGAAGCTCACCTTGGTATCTTCATAGGGAGGAATATCAACCGCCCGCACGCGTTCTGGCACTACGCCAAAAGCATGCTCTGCAAAGCCCAACATTGCGCTCGCAACAGGTGTATGAGCAACGATGACAATTCCAGCCATATTTATGCCAATGCTTTCTCTAGTGTTGCCAACCAAAATTGCGGGACATTAAAATCACTTTGGTCGGTAATTTCAACAAAACAAGTGGGGCTAGTCACATTAATTTCAGTGAGATAGCCTCCAATTAAATCCAGTCCAACTAAGAATAATCCACGCCGATTGAGTATTGGGGCCAATTTTTCGGCAACCCTTTTTTCACCCTCAGTTAAAGGCATGGCAACCCCTTTACCACCAGCCGCTAAATTGCCGCGAATTTCATTGCCCTGTGGAATACGTGCCAATGCAAACGGCACTACCTTGCCACCAATTAATAGCACTCGCTTATCGCCCTGGGCAATCTCTGGAAGAAAGCGCTGAACCATGAGCGTCCTAGCACCATTTTCCCCAAGCGTTTCGACAATGCTAGCGAGATTAAGACCGTCGGCACCAACCCTAAATACGCCCATGCCCCCCATACCATCCAAGGGCTTAATCACAATATCTCGGTGAGTTTGGTGAAAGCGCTCTACAGCATCCAATTCACGCGTTACCAAGGTAGGCGGAATAAGCTCAGGAAATTCAGTAATAGACAGTTTTTCAGAGTGATCACGCACCGCGCTCGGCTCATTAAATACTTTTGCGCCTTGACGAACTGCAGCCGATAACAACCAAGTTGTATTGAGATACTCAATATCAAATGGTGGATCTGTGCGCATGAGAACAGCAGAAAAAGATTTAAGTGATCGCGACTCTATATCACCCAACTCATACCAATTCGTAGAGCTTGGTTTAATTGCTAAGGCATGGCAATCAGCAACAACAAAATCATCTCGCCATAAAACATTTCTACTTTGACAAAACCATAAACGATGTCCAGCTTCTTGCGCAACGCGCATCATTGCCAGCGTGGAATCTTTGTGAATCTTGAAAGACTCAAGAGGGTCTGCAATAAAAAGAAAGTCCATTTTTTCTATTGAGAGATTAGCGTTTCATTTATGCAGCTTCGGCGTTGGGATCGGTGCGCTCTAGCTCCAATGATGCAGCAAGAAGGGCTAAACGGGCAACCACGCCATATAAATAGAAGCGATTAGGTGCCGCACTACCTGGCTTAGCGCCTAAATCAGGCATAGAGTTTTGCTCAAATGCCAGCGGCACAAAGTGCATGCCAGGTGCATTGAGATTTTCATCTGGACCACGATCAGTATGAACGCGATAGAAGCCGCCAATGACGTAGCGGTCAATCATGTACACCACTGGCTCAGCAACTGCCTCGTTAACCTTTTCGAAGGTATAGACACCCTCCTGAATCAGCACGTCACTGACCTCAAGACCCTCTTTAACCACACTCATCTTATTGCGATCTTTGCGGTTCAAACCCTTTAGCTGTGCGGGATCGTTTACCACCATGATGCCCATGCCATAGGTTCCTGCATCCGCTTTCACAACGACATATGGCTTCTCTTTAATACCGTATTCACGATATTTTTTGGCAGTCTTCTTCAGCACTTGTTCAACTGCAGTCTGCAGCTCATCTTCACCCTTACGCTCATGAAAATTAATATTTGAGCAACTTGAAAAATAGGGGTTAATCATCCAAGGATCGATATCAACCACTTTGGCAAATTTCTTTGCGACCTCTTCATAAGCGGCAAAGTGATTCGATTTCCGACGAACGTGCCAGCCAGCATGCAGGCCTGGCAATAGATATTGTTCGTAAATATTTTCCAGAATCGGAGGAATGCCTGCAGATAAATCGTTATTCAACAAGATCGAGCAGGGATCAAAATCTTTTAAACCTAAACGTTGCTTCTTTAGCCCAAGCCGGGAAAGAGGCTCCATCAACAGGCGATTGCCATCAGGCAATTCAATCCAAGTTGGCTTCTTAATTTCTTCGGAGAAAGTTCCGAGGCGAACATTCAAACCTGCTTGACGCAAAATCGAAGACAAGCGGGCAATATTTTGTAAATAAAAAGTATTTCGAGTGTGACGCTCCGGAATTAACAATAAGTTTTTTGCTTCCGGACAAATCTTCTCAATAGCAGCCATTGCAGCTTGCACAGCTAAAGGCAACATCTGCGGAGATAGATTATTAAACCCACCAGGAAATAGATTGGTATCTACTGGCGCCAACTTAAACCCAGAATTGCGCAGATCAACTGAACAATAAAAAGGCGGTGTGTGCTCTTGCCATTCCAACCTGAACCAACGCTCAATGGTTGGGGTCGCTTCTAGAACCTTTGACTCTAATTCGAGCAAAGGGCCGCTGAGTGCAGTAATGAGATGTGGAACCATTCCACCATTGTAAGATTATTAAAAGAAAGACGCGGGATCCGAGGATCCCGCGCTTAAAACTAGGCAGCTAACCACAGCCGCCCAGTGAGGGGTAAATTACAGATTAAGACTCGTAGGCAGACTCACCATGTGAGCTGATATCGAGGCCTTCGCGCTCTTGATCTTCCTTGACACGCAAACCAATCACGATATCGACCAATTTGAAGGCAATGAAAGAAACCACGCCAGACCAAATTAAAGTCACAATCACGCCTTGGCTTTGGATCCAAAGCTGACTAACGATAGAGTAATCAGGGGCAACAGCATTTGCTACATAGTCCCAGATACCTGTTCCGCCGAGTGCTGGATCAGCAAATACGCCTGTCAACAATGCACCTAAGATACCGCCAACGCCATGCACGCCGAATACGTCCAAGCTGTCGTCTGAACCCAAAATCTTCTTGAGACCAGAAACACCCCACAAGCAAACTACGCCAGCAGCAGCACCGATAGCGAGCGCACCCATTGGACCAACAAAGCCAGCGGCAGGAGTAACAGCAACCAAACCAGCTACGCATCCAGAAGCAGCACCCAACATGGATGGCTTGCCTTTTGTAATCCACTCAGCAAATGACCAGCCCAATACTGCAGCAGCCGTTGCCAATAATGTATTTACGAAAGCTAGTACTGCACTGCCGTTTGCTTCGAGGGCTGAACCAGCATTGAAACCAAACCAACCAAACCACAAGAGTGAAGCGCCAATCATGACGAACACCAAGTTGTGTGGCTTCATAGCTTCTTTGCCGTAACCCAAACGCTTACCAACTACGTATGAGCCAACCAAACCTGCGATCGCAGCATTGATATGAACAACGGTACCGCCAGCAAAGTCGAGAACACCCTTCTGCCACAACCAACCAGCACGTGCTGTAATTGCTTCAAGTGAAGCTGCATCTTTGATGTCATCAGGACCTGGCCAGAACCAAACCATGTGAGCGATTGGTAAGTAGCTGAAAGTAAACCAGAGAATCACAAACAAAATGATCGCGGAGAACTTTGCACGCTCTGCAAACGCACCAACGATCAAGCAGCAAGTAATCGTTGCAAACGCAGCTTGGAAAGCCATAAATACAAACTCAGGAATAACAACACCTTTACTAAAGGTAGCCGCTACTGAATCTGGGTTCATGCCTTGCAAGAACAAGCGATCCAATCCACCAATAAATGCCCCGCCTTCGCTAAATGCAAAGCTATAGCCATATAGTGACCACAAGACCGTTACCAATGAAAAGATAAACATGCACTGTACGAGTACAGAAAGAATGTTCTTACTTCTTGTTAAGCCACCGTAGAACAAAGCCAAACCAGGCAAAGTCATTAGGATTACTAATGCGGTACATACTAGCAACCAAGCTGTATCAGCCTTATTGCACTTTTCAGAGCAAAGAACTGGAGCAGGCTCTGCAGCAGCAGGAGTCGCAGCAGGCGCTGTTACAGCTGGCTTCTTAACTTCATCAGCATGCGCTGGTGAAGTAACCATTACACCAGTAGTACCAATGGCCAAGGCCATAGCACCACCAGCAACGAGTCGTTTCATCCAAGTTAACATTTTGAACCTCTCTTTAAAGTGCTGACGCGCCGGTTTCACCGGTACGAATACGAATGACGTGCTCAACTGGTGAGACAAAAATCTTGCCATCACCAATCTTGCCTGTACGTGCAGATTTTTCAATTGCTTCAATCGCACGCTCCAAGATGCCATCTTCAACAGCAGCTTCAATTTTTACTTTAGGCAAGAAGTCGACAACATACTCAGCACCGCGATACAACTCAGTGTGACCTTTTTGACGACCAAAGCCTTTGACTTCAGTGACGGTAATGCCCGAAACTCCCACTTCCGAGAGAGCTTCGCGCACTTCGTCAAGCTTGAATGGCTTGATGATTGCGGTAATTAATTTCATACGTTTCTCCGTTCAGAGTGGAAATTAGAAAGTTTTTGTGAGGGCTACTACAGCACCGCCACGACCGGCAGAACTTTGAAAGCCGGCATTAGGAGCTGTCCATGTATTCCACCAGTACGGATTTGCATTGGTGCTGACGTATGACGCAGAAGCAGATAATCCTGCGCCAAAATCTTTAGTAACACCCAATTTCCAATCGGTGTAGCTCAGAGTTCCTAAACCAGCAGTGCTAACACCATTAGATACGCCTGGCTGCCCAGCAACATGTTGGTAACCAATATGGCCATTCAAACTAAGACCCCAAATTCCTGTGTCCAAATTTGAAGTTAAATCTAAATAATATGACCCTGTACTGTTAGGAATACCAAAGATATTGGTGAGGCCATAGTTAACCTTACCAAAACCAGTTACCGGACCAAATGTGAAATTTTGAGCAACATAAAGTTCAGTTGTATTTGGGTTAAGCAAAAGATTGTTGTAGTTACCACCAGTTTGTGGATAGTAGTACTGCAACACACCAAAGTCGGAGGCAAAACCTTCAGCAATTAACTCTTTCTTGAAGCCGCCATAGAAATCCATTTCAATTGGTGCTTTGATACCGTTGTTAGTGGTATTGGAAACCCAGTTAATTGTGCTGTTCCAGTTACCAATATAGAGACCGCTCTCATGAGCGTAGTCAAAGCCACCTTGAATCGCTGGTTGGTAATTTGTTTGGGTGATACCACGATAGCGATAATCATTAGTAATCGTAACGTTTGCTGTAACTGGACTAGCTTCAGGAGCTTCAGCAGCCGCTGGGGCTGTTTGTGCAAATGCTGCGGTTGCAAATAAACCAGATGCTGCTAGAGCAATGGCTGTCTTTTGAATTGTTTTCATTTAAAACTCCTAAGTGGTCATGAAAAAAGGGATAAATGCTTATTGCATGGAGTGATCATGAAGGGATGGGCTTTTTTGACTTTGGCCCAATTCCCCTATTTAATGCTTATGCACTTTTTTGGTGCTTCAGACTGCACCCTATAGGTGAATTCGGGTCATTTTTCAGGTTTTAACCCCTTTTTAGGCATTTTTACCCATACAACTTAAAATACCAATGTGTATCTTTTCTGCAACTCTCAATAGAACTGCGAATCCCCATAATGCAAAAACCAGGCGAAATCCTCGAACAAATCCAACGTATCGCTAGCGATATGCAGAATAAAGTTGGCGATGCGATCCGCAATTCACCAGCTCAAGAGATTGAAAAGAATGTACGCGCCATGATGAATCAAGGATTTCAGAAAATGGACTTGGTCACGCGCGAAGAGTTTGAACTACAAAGCAAGGTACTTGCTAAGACACGTGAGAAATTAGAAGTACTAGAAGCTAAGGTAGCGGCACTAGAAAAACAGTAATAGTAAGTTGCTGCAGTAGATTCAATCTTAAAGTCTTCGGATTATTCTGGCACGAAGTCAGTAAAGAAATTTTCATACTCTTCTTTGGCAAAAAATGTTTTTGCATTTTCTGTCGCTGCACTCGTATGCAGCACTGAGATCTGATAAATCCAACTATCTCCATTTGGTGCAACTCGATTAATCCAACGAACACGCATGAGTTGCTGTGATTTTCCGTTGGATTTCAAATCAATAAAATAATCTTTGGTTGATAAACGCTGTTTATCAGCAGTTTTATAAAATGCATCTTCAACAGCGACATCTCCGCCGGATGCTTTTGCCCTATCAATTAAATTTGCCTGCAATTGCGAAAGAAGCTTACTTAGTGATGCACTTTGATTTGCTGGTAACTGAATAGTACTAACCGAATAAATATCATCATCAATTTTTACCGCTTCAAGAACCTGCAAAAACTCTTGATCAAGATAGGGAATGCGTCGGTCTAATTTATCCGGCTTACCAGGGAATAAAGCGGTATATCGCTCTTGTGGAGACTGGACTGTTCGCCAATCTAACTTTGGACTGCATGCAATAAGAAAAACTAAAGCCGCCAATAAAGTAGCGGCTTTTGTAATCCCTCTAAACAACCCCAGCTCCATGCGCCTGTTGATCTGCGTGATAGCTTGAGCGCACCATAGCGCCTACTGCCGCATGGGAGAAGCCCATTTCATAAGCCTTTTCCTCAAACATCTTAAAGACGTCGGGGTGAACATAACGCGTCACCGGCAAATGATGTCCGGAAGGAGCGAGGTACTGACCAATCGTGAGCATATCGATATTGTGCTCACGCATATCGCGCATGACCTCCAAAATCTCATCATCCGTTTCGCCTAGACCCACCATCAAACCACTCTTGGTTGGTACGTGCGGGAAACGCTCTTTGAAGTCTTTCAGAAGCTTTAAAGAGTGGAGGTAATCAGCACCAGGTCTAGCTTGCTTATACAAACGAGGTACTGTTTCTAGATTGTGATTCATCACGTCCGGTAAACCACTTGGAGCGTGCTCAGCAAAAATATCTAAGGCCTTATCAAGGCGACCGCGAAAATCTGGCACCAATACTTCAATGCGGGTATTGGGCGAAAGAGCACGCGATTGAGAAATGCAATCCACATAATGCATTGCACCACCATCACGAAGATCATCACGATCAACGCTAGTGATAACGACGTAGTTCAACTTTAGCGCGGCAACAGTGCGGGCCAAATTAGCAGGCTCTTTCACATCGAGAGGATCCGGCCTTCCATGACCTACGTCGCAAAATGGACAACGACGCGTGCACTTATCACCCATGATCATGAAAGTTGCTGTGCCTTTACCAAAGCATTCACCTATATTTGGGCAGCTCGCTTCTTCACAAACGGTGACCAACTCGTTCTCGCGCAAAATCTTTTTAATTTCAGAAAAGCGTGAATTATTAGACGCGGCCTTAACCCTGATCCAATCTGGCTTTTTGAGCACCTGTTCTAGCGGAACAATCTTGATTGGAATACGCGCAGTCTTCTCGCTTGATTTTTGCTTACGTGATGCGTCGTAATTGAGATCTTGGCGACCCTCAATTGGAGTGTTGGTGTCAGGCTTATTCGTTGTCATGATGGCATGAGTTGCTTTTGTAAATGCTGCAAAAGCCTTTGGCTAATAGTGTCTATATTGTCCTTGATCCCAAGGGTTTGCATATCAACCGTCTTTAAACCCTCATAACCACAAGGGTGGATACGCTTGAAAGCTTCCAAATCGGTTGCCACATTCAAGGCAAGACCATGATAGGAGCAGCTTTTGGAGACCTTGAGACCCAATGCAGCGATCTTGGCGCCAATCCACTCCGGGGGCACTCCTGGCTGCTCAGAGACGTAAATTCCTGGGGCACCTGGATGTCTTTCAGCCTGAATGCCGAAATCGGCCAGGGTATCAATCACCGCTTGTTCTATTCGAGAGACCAGCTCCTTGACGAAAATTCCAAGGCGCCTGAGATCCAGCAGAAGATAAACAACAATTTGGCCTGGCCCGTGATAAGTAATCTCGCCACCGCGATCAACCTGCACCAGAGGAATTTGATTACTCGGCGAATGCAAATTCCCCGCATCACCAGCTAAGCCTAAAGTAAACACGGGGGAATGCTCTAAGACCCAAATCTCATCCGGCGTGTCGCCAGTACGCGCCTTTGTAAATGCTTGCATTGCCTCATACGTCGATGCGTAATCCGCCAATCCAAGTTGTTTTACCAAAGCCGTCATCAATAAATTAGAGAACGACGCTAACTAATGGATGGGTAGATAAAGTTCTATAGAGCTCATCCAACTGCTCACGACTAGTCGCAGTAATTGGCAAAGTAATTCCCAAGTAATTTCCATCTTTAGATGGACGTTGCTCTACCTTGCTTTCATCAAACGTAGGATCAAATTGCTTGGCAATATGAATGATCGCAGGGAGATATTCAGGGTTTGCTTTACCCATCACCTTGATTGGAAACATTGAGGGGTACTCAATTAAAGACTTTTCTTCAGCCATGCTTTGACTCTCTATATCTAATTTGATTTGTAATTATTTGCGGTGATCTGGCATGCCCAGCCAAGCACCTGTAATGATGTTGCGAATGCAATGTAAGCGACGGTGGAAAAAATGATCAGCGCCAGGAACTACCTGCACTGTTAATTCTTGTGGGCGCGCCCAATCCAAGACGTCAATCAGTGGGATCGTTTCATCTAGTTCGCCGTGAATCAATATCGTATCCGCAGGAACTTGAGACAGCGTCCACTTGCCAGCAGCGCTACCTACCATCACAAGCCGTTCAGCCGGGCGCCCCAGCTCTGAAAGCCTTTGTACTAAATGACTGCCAACAAAACTTCCAAAAGAAAAACCAGAAACAACCAATGGCAAAGTATTCGCGCTCGCTGCCCAAGCTTGATTTGCAGTCGCCTCAAATTCGCCCCAGCTTGATGGAGTACGCATCCAGTCAGTCACGTGTAGTAAATCTTCTAGCTCGCCAACGCCATCGTCATGCACACCTTGAGTTCCGCCCACACCACGAAAGTTTGGACGCACGCTAACATAACCCAATTGGTTAAATGCACGCGCCATGGTTTGTGCAACCTTGTTATCCATCGTTCCACCCATTAGAGGGTGTGGATGAGCAACGATCGCTAGGCCACGGACTGCAAAGTTAGGATCATTTTTTAATTCATCAGGAAGATCAATCGACATCTCCATTGATCCAACAATACCTTCAATATGAATTACTTTTGTACGGCTATTCATAAAACACTTTCAATCATTTAAATCACTAAGCCAACTGCAAGCGCTCAACCGGGCGACCTGCAATTAAATGTGATTGGATAATTTCTTCAACATCATCTACGTCAACCATGGTGTACCAAACACCCTGTGGATAAACGACCATGACAGGACCATCAGCACAGCGATCTAAGCACCCAGCCTTGTTAACGCGAATCTTTCCTGGGCCTGCAAGTCCAAGCTCTTTAACTCTTTTTTTAGCGTAATCAAATAGCGCAAAAGCATTGTGCTGATCACAGCAGTCTTCGCCATTACTGCGTTGATTTAAGCAAAAAAATAGGTGGTGTGAAAAACTCATAGAAAAATTATATTCATCAATGTTTCGATTTAAATTCCCTAGCACTGCGAAGCATCCAAATTAGCGCTAGAGGTAACCATACTACTGAAACCCACTGCATGAGCTCATTAAAGTGCAATAAGCGCCCCTGATACCAATGTCTTAGCGTCAGAATGAAGTAGGGATTGTCAGGCAATATGTTGACCGCTAATGTAGTGCCCACTAAACAGGTCAAAGCTAGCCAAAATTTAAGCTCTGGCTCCAACTTTAGTGCCCACCTTAATAAGATACTACCCAGCACCATTCCCCATAGGGCCCCTGCAGTTAACCAATTCAAACTAAATTCAGCGCCAAACTGAAGTGCTGTAAACAAAATCTTGATGAGCACCGTCAAACCCAATAGCCCATTGAGGATGCGCCACTGAGGCGCCTTAGCCCGCAACCCGAGCGACAGCAACAAAGCAACGCCGAGCCAACATAGCGAAGTAATCACCGCCTCCTGAGCTACATGATTAATCACCCAAGTACCCCAATCTACTGAGCCAAATATGGCATGCCCCCAAACGCCTGTTCCGAGCCAAGAGCTTTGAGGATAAATTTGCGACCATGGAAACAATAAAAATAATGCGCACGCTGCCCAATTCAAGCCAAACCATTGGTCAAAACGACGGCGAATAGCGCTACCAGAGAGCCACTGCGGACCTAATGGAATGGCCAATAAGCCACCCAATAAACCCCCCAAGACATTCGCCCACCAATCCATCTGACTGGGGATGCGTGTAGGCAACCAAGATTGCAGGGTCTCTACACCTAGGGCAAGCGCAGCACTCAAGCCAAGAGCGATAGCCAGGGCTACAAAGTTACGCCAACGTGGGTAGGCAGCAAACATCACCAAAAACCCAAAGGGGATATAAGCAAGGATATTGACTGCCACATCAAACAAAGTAATAAAACGAGGCAAAGGGGCATCCAACCATGCCCAGGCAGATATACCGTTGCGGAAATCAAAATCAAAGGGATTAAGACTCACATAGACAATCAGGAGCGCGTAACTTAGGCTCATAGCCCTAGCTAATGGCATAGCCTGTAAAGGCCATACCAACTTCCGCGGTCGTTGATCTTTTTGATCCATCCCACAATTCTAGGTCAGACCTTTCTACAATGGCGGAATGACTGCAAATTGCATACTTGAGCGCGTTATCGAGACCAGATCGACCAATGATGATCTTTTGGAGCGTTGGCGCGCCGGAGAGTTAATCGATCCAGTGGCGCGCATTGCCCACAAACAAACAGCAGGCAAAGGAAGGGCCGGTCGATCATGGCTAGCCAATCCTGAAGACTCCCTTTGCTTTTCTTTAGCGTTTCCTTTTAAAAGAACCCCTGCAGAGCTGAGCGGTTTGAGTTTGCTAGTTGGCCTAGCTGTCATCTCCGGGATTGCACAAGCATGCGACCTCAGCGAATCAAAACTTCACGAATTAGGTCTTCGCCTAAAGTGGCCAAATGATTTATTGCTCAATAACGCCAAACTCGCTGGCGTTCTGATTGAAGGTGGCCAAGCAAAAGCTGGTGATTCAACCTGGATGATTATTGGGGTTGGTATCAACTTACGTAATGCAGAAAAAATTGAGGCTAGTCTAGATGGTGGATTCAGAGCGAGCTCTCTTAGCCAGATTACAGACTCGCTACCGGATATCGAATACCTTTGGTTGAAATTAATAGCCTCGCTTGAGCAACATCTCATTGAATTCGATCTATATGGATTTAAACCATACATGGAGTCATGGATGAAGTGGGATGCATATCGAGATCAAGCTGTTTGCATTTCAGGCGCTGGTAAAGATGCTATATACGGCATCACAAAAGGTATTGATGAATCCGGAGCATTACTATTGCAACAAGAAAACAAAACGATCGCCATTCATGCGGGTGATGTCTCATTACGGATTCAATCATGAGCCTTTATTTATTCTTTGATGTTGGCAATACACGCCTCAAATGGGCGGCTGTGGAATCCAATCAAAATCCAAACGCTCAACAAAAGAAGTTGTGGGCTTACTCGGGCTCTATTAGTAGTAAGTCTTTGCAATCAGCAGAGCATCGAAATGAATTAGCCGACTATATTGCGAAGACGCTTCCAAAGCCGGATGCTATTGGCTTTAGCTGTGTAGCAGGGGAAGAGGCTATCAGCAATCTCAAGTCATTATTTCCGCAATGGAGTGATTTGAATTGGCAGCAATTAAAAGGTGACGGCACATTCTCGGGGATGCGTAGCCTTTATCAAGATACTAGTAAGCTCGGTGCCGATCGCTGGGCAGCCCTCATTGGCGCCCGTGCCTTATCCACTAATAACACCCTGGTTGTGAATGCCGGTACCGCGACTACGATTGACTTGCTTGGATCTAATGGCGTGCATTACGGCGGGTGGATTTTGCCTGGCCTTGGGCTAATGCAAGAAAGCCTGCAAAGCAAAACCGCACAACTTCCTTTAGCAATTCGTGAAGAATCTCAGCAAGAATTTGGAACTACAACTAATGAAGCCATTATTGGTGGATGTGATGCAGCTCAGATTGGCGCCATTCACTACGCGTTGTTACAGGCAAAAAAATTAAATCATCCAGTTGAAAGAATTTGGCTTGATGGTGGCAATGCAAAAGTTCTTCTTGCTCAAATAAAAAAATCTGACTTGCAGAGTTGGCCGATTGAACAAACTGAGGGCTTAGTACTTCGCGGCGTTTGGGCGTGGCTACTGCAAAATATTTAAGAGCGAATCTTACCCAATAGACTTGTGGTGGAGCGCTCATACAAAAACGGTATGGCAACCGCCTTACCGCCCCAGCTTTTTACTAGATGAGTCTCTGCTAAGGTATCGATTTCATAATCTCCGCCCTTGACATAAATATCAGGACGAATTTTTTCAATTAAGTTGACTGGAGTTTGTTCGGTAAACAACACAGCCATATCCACACTTTCCAGCGCTGCCAACAAAGCCTGACGATCGGCCTCTGTATTAATAGGCCTGTCATCTCCTTTGCCCAGCATCTTGACCGAAGCATCTGAATTTACGCCCACTACCAAACTAGCACCCAAAGCACGTGCCTGAGCTAAATAACTGGCATGTCCGCGATGCAAAATATCAAAGACTCCATTAGTAAATACTAGTGGCCTTGGTAGACTTGCTAAGCGAACCGCAAGCTCATCCGGTGGACAAACTTTGGCTTCGAAAGAGGGTGGCAGTAACTGGCTCATAACTCAATATTAATGGCAATTTTGTAATGCCAGCGATATTAGCCAGAATGTCTTAGACTTGGCCTCTACCTAGTGAAATTTAAAGGCGCAATATGCACCGCAATCTAATGAATTGGCTCTTTGGCTTATGCGCCCTCCTATCCGGCCTGCAAATTGCCAATGCCGCAAGCAGCTGCAGCCCACTCCTCTCTCATACCTTCCCCCGTTTACAGGATGAGGCACCACAAAACCTTTGCCAATACCAAGGCAAAGTCATTCTGGTAGTAAATACAGCCAGCTTCTGCGGGTTTACAAGTCAATACGAGGGTCTTGAGAAGATTTACGCCAAATATAAAGACCAAGGTTTTGTAGTGCTTGGCTTTCCTTCTAATGATTTTGGACAACAAGAGCCGGGTAGCAATAAAGACATTGCCGATTTTTGTAAAAACACCTATGACGTGAAGTTCCCAATGTTTTCTAAAAGCGCAGTCTCAGGCAGCAACCCAAATCCTTTATTTAAGATGTTGATTGCCAAAACTGGTACAACACCTAAATGGAACTTTTATAAGTACTTGATAGATCGCAATGGTAATGTGATTGACTCTTACGGCAGCATGACCAAGCCAACTAGCAGTAGTATCACCAATCAAATTGAAAAGCTTTTAGGAGAAAAGGCCCAGTGAGTCAAAAACGAATTGCCATCATTGGCGCAGGTATCTCTGGACTGGGTTGTGCATACGCTTTAAGACAACATCCTGAATTTGAAATTACCCTATATGAATCGGGTGATCATATTGGCGGTCATAGCAATACAGTAGATTTCACTTACAACATCAATGGGGACAAAGTAACCCACGGTGTGGATACTGGCTTTCTAGTTTTCAATCGCAAAACATATCCCCGCCTAGTTCGACTATTCGAGGAAATTAAAGCCCCTGTAGCCCCTTCAGAGATGTCTTTTTCTGTTTCAATTGATGCCTCTTTAAAGTCAGGCTCAAATAAAAAGATTGAGTGGGCAGGCAACGACATCAATTCTTTTTTTGGTCAGCGCTCCAACCTTCTGTCCCCCTCTTTTTGGCACATGGCTTATGACATCTTGCGCTTTAACCGTTTAGCAACTCAGCTAGCCCAAGAGCAAATTGATGCCGGCCACCAGTACAAAGAACCAGATGAAAAAATTGCAGATTTTTTAAAACGTCACCGTTTCAGTCAAAGCTTTAAAGAAAATTATTTCCTGCCGATGATTGGCGCAATCTGGTCATGCTCAGTCGAGCAGATGCTTGAATTCCCCATTCAAACCATGGTGCGTTTTTGTCATAACCATGGTCTTTTGCAAATTCAAAATCGCCCACAATGGCTAACCATCAAGGGCGGTTCGCGCGAGTACGTAAAACGAATTGTTGCTGCGATAGAAAAACATGGCGCAATCATCAAGCGCGAATGTGTTCTGCGAGTTAATGCAGGTCATGATAGTGGTCAAGTGGAAGTTATCACTCAGGCCGGCTCAGCCTACTTTGATGAAGTCATCATGGCTTGTCACAGCGATCAAACGCTAGACCTAGTTCATGGCATTGATCAGCAAGCCAGAAATATTTTGGCAGCTATTCCCTATCAAAAAAATCGCGCCATCTTACATACAGACACCCACTTCTTGCCAGAGGCAAAACGTTGTTGGGCTGCCTGGAACTACACCGCTAAATCTGGTGATCAGCCAAATGCAAGGCAACACGTCAGCGTAAATTATTTAATTAATCGCTTGCAACCGCTTCCAGACCAACTCAAAGATGTACAAATTATTGTCAGCCTAAATCCTTCCGAAGAGCCGGATCCGAAACTAGTGCATCAAGAGATTCACTATTCGCATCCTGTCTTTGATATGAGTGCAATCCAAGCTCAGAAGGAGCTCCCTTTGATTCAAGGCTCATCATCCATTTGGTATTGCGGTGCTTGGACGGGCTTTGGTTTTCATGAGGATGGCTTGCGCTCCGGTGAACTAGTTGCAGAGGCTCTCATTGAAAGTGTTCGTCAGCCTATTAAGGTCAAACAAGATAGTTAATGTCGAAAGCAAAGATCAACTTTGGGGTAGTTAAGCACCAGCGCATGCGGCCAGCTAGAAATGCGTTTGGCTATGGAGTGTTCACTGTATCTATTCCAATGCGCGCTCGTAAGGCCAATCCAAATTTACTCGAAGATGGCGGCCTTAGCGATAACCGCTGGGGGTTATGTGCATTTTTTGATAAAGACCATGGCCTAGGAGAGGCGGATAGCCTTGCCTGGATCGAAAAAATTCTTGCTGATAACCAAGTCCCACATATAAACGGTGAAATCTGGTTGCAAACCTTTCCAAGGGTCTTGGGGTATGTCTTCAATCCAGTGAGTTTCTGGATCTGCACTCGAGCCGATGGCAAAGTACAAGCGGTACTTGCAGAAGTAAATAATACTTTTGGCGAACGTCATTGCTACTTACTGCACAAAGATTCAGGCGAGGAGTTGCACTCAGGCGAAACGCTTACTAGCAAGAAAGTATTTCATGTTTCTCCATTTTGCGAGGTAAGGGGTGAATACCATTTCCGCTTCTTGTTTCCTCAGGATAGCAGTAGCAGGAAAAACAGTGTTTATCGCATTGAACTCCATGAGGACGGCCTACCCCTCATCAATACCAGCATTAGCGGCACTAGCCGCCCACTTAGTCGAGCTAATATCATTGCGGCAATGCTCCGTTACCCTTTGATGAGTTTAGGTGTCATTTTCCGCATTCATTGGCAAGCATTGAAATTATGGATAAAAGGTGTACCCTTTCATTCAAAGCCCAAACCACCAGAACTTGAAGTTAGCAGATGAATCGCCCAGGACAATCCCTTCTCTCGAGACTCAATTTTTCTCGCCCCCAAGAGCGAGCTTGCTCTTCACATAAGCATCAAATTAGCGCGAAGGCACTTTTAACGCTCTTGACCCAACTTAGTAGCGGCTACTTGAAGTTGATCCTACCGGATGGGGACAAAAAAGAATTTGGCAATCGCAACGATCAACTGCATGCTGAAATTCATATTCAGGAATGGTCGGTATTTAAAGAAATCATGTCCCATGGAGACATTGGTTTTGCAGAGAGCTATATTCAGGGCAAATGGAATACTCCTGATCTCAAGGCATTACTTGAGCTAGCCATTCGCAATCGAACAATATTAGAAAAAGCTATCTATGGCAATTGGTATGGATCTATTTTCTACCGCCTTAAGCATTGGTTAAGGGATAACAGCAAAACAGGTAGTCGTAAAAACATTCATGCTCACTATGATCTAGGTAATGCCTTCTATACCCTATGGCTCGACCCAACAATGAGCTACTCCAGCGCCTGGTTCTCCGAGGGAGACAAGCAAGGATTGGCCGATGCTCAACGCGCAAAAATTAGACGCATTCTGGAATCCCTTCAAACTAAACCCGGAGATCATGTCTTAGAGATTGGTTGTGGCTGGGGTGGGGTGATGGAAGAATCACTGCGCACTAACAGGGCAATTACTGGCCTCACCTTATCTACAGAACAAAAAGCTTTTGCTGAAAATCGTCTTCTAGCAGTACAAAATGAAATGGCAAGCGCACCTTCATTTGAGGTGCGACTACAAGACTATCGGGATTGCCAAGAAAAATTTGATGGTATTGCTTCAGTAGAAATGTTTGAAGCAGTCGGTGAAAAGCATTGGCCAGAATACTTTGAAACTATTGCCCAATGCTTAAAGGCTGGTGGCAAAGCTTGTATTCAAACTATCGTTATTGCTGAAGATCTTTTTGAGCGGTATCGACGCAATACTGATTTCATTCAGCAATATGTCTTTCCAGGTGGAATGTTGCCATCTCGGGAAAGCTTTAAGGCGAGCGCTGCAAAGGCCGGCTTACGAATCGAGCAAGAATTTGCTTTTGGCTCTGACTATGCAAAAACACTTTGCTTATGGAGAGACAGTTTTAATCACAAACTTCAGGAAGTGCGCCAACTGGGATTTGACGAAGCCTTTATTCGTCTCTGGAACTTCTACTTAATGTACTGTGCAGCTGGCTTTACAGAGCGCAACATTGATGTAGTGCAATTTACCCTTAGCCACCAACCATCAACAGCATCCACCGATGCGCTAAACGCATGAAACAATCCGGCATAGATCATTTCTCAGGAAAAAGGGTCTGGGTCATTGGCGCATCCAGCGGTATCGGCGAAGCCTGTGCGAAGGCTTTGCTACTTCAAGGTGCCAAGGTTGCACTCTCCAGCCGCAGAGTAGAGCGCTTAAATCAAATTGCTCTCAATGGGGATGCAAATCAAACGCTCGTTATTCAACTAGATGTTACGAATGATGAACAGCTACAGGAAGGATATAAAGCTATCCTCAATGCCTGGGGTGGCGTTGATCTTCTACTTTTCGTATCTGGCATGTATGTACCCCTTCGTGCAGATAACTTTGATATCCAGATTGCTGAGAAGACAATTGATGCCAACCTTTTAGGACCAATGAGGGCCGTTGCATTGGTCGCCCCCGACATGCTAAAAGCCCACTCAGGGCACATTGCCATCGTTGGCAGCGTGGCAGGATACAGCGGCCTGCCAAAAGCATTAGCCTATGGTCCTAGTAAAGCTGCGATCATCAATTTTTGCGAGAATTTATATTACGACTTACTGCCTACGGGTGTCAGCGTACATATGATTTCACCAGGCTTCGTTGCTACAGAAGCAACAGCACAAAATGACTTTGAAATGCCAGCTTTAATTAGCGCCGAAGAGGCAGCAAAAGAAATTTTGGATGGCATTCATAAAGGGGAATTTGACATTCACTTCCCAAAACGATTCTCAAGATTTTTAAAGTTTCTCAGAATCTTGCCGTATCCAATCTACTTTTGGATTGTGCGTCGCTTCGTAAAAATCTAAGCAACGCCAGAGCATTACTTTCTCAAAGTTATTGCTTGTACTTATTCTTACGAATTTTTTCTTCCAAGTAATCCATAACCAAGATTGCCTTAGCTTTAGTGCCGGCAATGGATGGTGATGTCACATACTTGCCCTGCATCACAATAGTAGGTACGCCATCAATTCGATAGGCTTCTGCCATTTGCTTTGCAGCACGCGCTTTAGAAATCACCGCAAATGAACGGTAAGTAGCTAAGAACGTATTACGGTCTATTCCCTGGGATGCAACCCAATCAGCAATCTCTGGCTCAGTTAAAAGACGCTTATTTTCTTTATGCATTGCGTACATGACTTTTTCATTGAGAGCATCACCTTTGCCCATCGCCTCAAGGGCATAAAACAATTGGCTGTGCGGCATGAAGTCATCACGGAAAGCTACGGGAACTCTTTTGAAAACAACATCCTTAGGCTGACGCTTTACCCAGCTGCTTAGCTCAGGCTCAAAGTCGTAACAATGTGGACAACCATACCAAAAGAATTCGATGACCTCCACCTTCCCTTTGGTCTCTACCGGCTGAGCAATAGGCAATATGCGGTAATCAAAACCTTCTTCAATTTTTTGTCCTTGAGCAGCAGCAAGGCCACTCAAAGAAAGAAGTGCAAATACTGTAATGAATCTTTTGCTAAATGAAATCATGATTTACTGGATTTGATTAAGGTTGGTTTAATGCCCATGCCATTCAATTTATCGCGAACAGGATTACTGTCTTCAACGCTGTTATATGGACCTACACGAACACGCCAGAGAGTATTACCATCAGCCGTTACCTCACTTAACTGCGCCTGAATTCCCTGAATAGCTAAATTGGCTTTTTGCGCATCTGCATCTGCGCGCTTATTAAATGCGCCTACTTGCAAGAAATAAATCGAGTCTGATTTTGCTGCCGGAGCTACGTCGGCAGGCTTGTCAGCAGATTTCTTGCCGTTCACCAAATCGCCAATCGGATCGGCTGATGTGGGCGCAGGCGATTTACCTTGAAGCGGCTTATTTAGATCTACAGGCTCAGCAGGAGTAGCTGTCTCGCCTTCAGCAGGCGCAGGAGAAGGCTTGATAGTTAATGGAAGGCTGGGGGCACGCATGCCCGGTCTTTCTTGAGGGGTATTTTTAGAAAGATAAAAGGCAATGACAAACGCAATTCCAAGGCCGGCGCCCAAACCCAAAATAAAGCCAAGGATGGTGCCGCCATATTGGGTGTTTTTGCTATCAATGCGCTTTATGAAGCCAGTTTTCTGATTCGGTGTTTTCATCATTTCCCCATCTTACATCCACACCCCGTACCTCGCCATTACATCTTTGCTGGCGCGGATACTCCGAGTACTTTTAAGCCATTTTGTAACACCTGACGTGTTGCAGACAACAGCGCAAGACGTGCTAACTTTAAATTCTGATCATCCACCAATACGCGATCGGCATTGTAGAAAGTATGGAAATCGCCTGCCAAATCACGTAGATAAAAAGCCAATGCATGAGGAGCTAATTCTTCCGCAGCAGTTGTCAGCACTTCTGGATACTCCGCCAAGCGACGCAGTAAATGATCCGATGCCTTGCTTTGCAATAGCGATAGATCTGCTCCAGCTAAATCCGCTGTTTGTCCGCCCCATTGCTGCAAGATTGAACTGATGCGCGCATGTGCATACTGAACATAGAACACTGGATTCTCATCATTTTGCTGCAAGGCTAAATCAATATCAAAAACAAATTCGGTATCCGCTTTACGCGAGATCAAGAAAAATCGCACAGCATCACGACCACGCTGCAATGCCAATTCTCTTTCTTCAGGCGCCATCTCTGGATTGACGCCACCAGACCACTCAACCAAATCTCTAACTGTTACGTAAGAGCCAGCACGCTTAGAAATTTTGACTTCTTCGCCATGACGCATCACAGTCACCATCTTATGCAAGACATAATCTGGGTAGGTTTTAGGGATATCCCAACCGCGCTTCTGCGCTACACCCTGCAAGCCTGAACGTACACGAGCAATCGTTCCATGATGATCGCTACCCTGCACATTAATCACCTTCTGAAAACCACGATTCCACTTGCTGGTGTGGTACGCGACATCTGGCACAAAATAGGTAAAGCTACCGTCTGACTTACGCATCACACGATCTTTATCATCACCATCATCTGTAGTCTTTAACCACAGCGCGCCTTCAGCCTCATAGGTCTTACCTATGTTTTGTAGATCGCCAACGATTTGAGCAACACTTCCATCGGTGTACAAAGAAGATTCGAGGTAGTAACAATCAAATTTAACGCCGAAGGTTTTTAAATCAATGTCTTGTTCATTGCGAAGATATGCAACTGCAAACTGACGGATCGCTTCAATATCATCTTTATATTCTGGTGAAGCTTTAAAAGCAGTTGCAATCTCTGCAATATATTCGCCGTTATAAGCTTGCTCGGGCCACTTTGCATCACCTGGCTTTAAACCTTGTAAACGAGCCTGAACTGATAGCGCTAAATTCGCAATCTGCACACCGGCATCGTTGTAATAAAACTCCCGGTGAACTTTAATGCCCTGGGTTGCCAATAAATTCGCTAAGGCGTCACCAAGGGCTGCTTGACGTCCGTGGCCAACATGCAAGGGACCAGTTGGATTGGCAGAGACAAACTCAATCATGGCGCTTGGAGCAGACCCACCTTCTAAGGGGGACTCACCAAAATGGGTACCGGAGGAGAGTATCTCCTGCACTACGGCAGTTTTAGCGGCATTGCTCAGACGGAAATTAATAAAACCCGGGCCAGCGATTTCGCAAGATGCAATCAGCTCATTAAAGCCATTCTGTTGCTGTAAACGCTCAACCAAGGCTTGAGCGAGTTCACGCGGATTGAGCTTCCAAGCCTTCGAGAGCTGGAGGGCGATATTGCATGCGACATCACCATGATCAACGGCCTTAGGGCGCTCTAAACGGGGTGTAGGAGGCGCCTCTAGGCCGCGTTCCTGAGCCAAGCCTGCCAGTGCAGTACTCAGCATTTCAATTAAGCGATTTTTATTAGTAGACAACATAGATAAGTGAGTTTATCAGGTGGTAAGCTATCGAAATGATCTATCAATTTCGCTCAAAAGCTGGTCCAGACGTCATCATGCTGGCGGATCTGACCAAACGAATTTTTGATATTTTGGGGCGCCCCCTGGATCCTCGCGGGATCCTGACGGTTGAGCAGCTCCCTGATCTGATCACCGCGCTAGAAACCGCCATTCTTAAAGATCTTGAGGAACGAGCAAAAGTGAATGAAGACTCTGAAAATGGTGCCGAGAAGCCTAAGCTGGCTGATCGCCTTGGGCAACGAGCCTATCCATTTCTAGAACTGATGAAGCAAGCAAGGTCCAAAGACGAACCCGTCATGTGGGGCGTTTAGTCCAACAAGCTTGCTAGCTGGCGGCGGGTATCTTCAACACTCTGGCCACGACGTTTTGCCAAATCCTCAACCTGATCATCAGAAAGTTTGCCCACATTAAAGTAGCGCGCATCTGGGTGAGCTAGATAAAAACCACTCACACTAGAAGCAGGATTCATCGCCATAGACTCAGTCAGGGTCATGCCAATATCTTCTGAACCAATAACTCGCAATAAATCTTCTTTGACCTCATGGGCAGGACAGGCTGGGTAACCAGGTGCCGGACGAATACCGCGGTACTCTTCATTAATCATTTGATCGTTAGTCAAAATCTCATCGGTTGCATAACCCCAAAGATCAGTGCGTACACGATGGTGCATTAACTCAGCAAATGCTTCTGCGAGACGATCTGCCAAGGCCTTCAACATAATGGCGCTGTAGTCATCATGCTTTGCTTGAAACTCGGCTACTTTCTTTTCAACACCATGACCAGTTGTGACTGCAAAACAACCGAGGTAATCCGCAACACCAGAATCTTTTGGTGCAACGTAATCAGCCAAACAACGATTCGGTCTACGCACGCCATCTACAACCGGACGTTCAGATTGTTGACGTAAGTTATGCCAAACAAACAATGGGTGCTCGCGTGCTTCATCGCTATAGAGAACAATGTCATCACCAACCGTATTGGCAGGATAGAAGGCAACTACAGCATCAGCTTGTAGCCACTGACCTTTAATGAGTTTATCGAGCAAAGCCTGGGCATCAGCAAACACCTTGCGAGCCTCAACTCCTACAACTTCGTCATCGAGAATGGCGGGGAACTTACCTGCTAAGTCCCAAGTCTGAAAGAACGGTGTCCAGTCAATGTATTTTGCAATGTCGCTTAGTGCAAAGTTTTTAAATACACGGCGGCCGATAAATTTAGGCTTCTCTGGAGTGTATGAAGCCCAATCAATCATCTCGCGATTCTTGCGAGCTGCCTCTAGAGAAATTGTTGGCGCAGCTTTCTTATTGGCATGTTGCTCACGAATACGCACATAGTCATCACGCAAATCTTGGATGAATTTCTTGGCGCTTTCATCGGACAACAAGCTAGAAGCCACAGATACCGAGCGGGATGCATCAGGCACATAGACCACTGGACCATCGTAATGCGGAGCAATCTTCACCGCAGTATGTACGCGAGAAGTCGTAGCGCCACCAATCATGAGTGGAATTTGACGCTCACGGAAATAATCATCACGCTGCATCTCTTGTGCAACATAAGTCATCTCTTCGAGCGATGGGGTAATCAAGCCAGATAAACCAACGATATCGGCATTCTCTTCCTTGGCGCGCTTCAGAATTTCAGCGCAAGGAACCATCACGCCCATATTGGCAACTTCAAAGTTATTACATTGCAGGACAACGGTCACAATATTTTTACCAATATCGTGTACGTCACCCTTCACAGTCGCCATCACAATCTTGCCTTTAGCTTTGGCTTCGCCACCAGCCGCAATATGTTGACGCTTCTCTTCTTCGATATACGGAATCAAAATAGCAACGGCTTGCTTCATCACGCGGGCACTCTTCACTACTTGTGGCAAGAACATCTTGCCGGCACCAAATAGGTCACCGACGACATTCATACCATCCATGAGTGGGCCTTCAATCACTTCAATAGGCCTACCACCAGCGCCCATAATTTCTGCGCGCAGTTCTTCTGTATCTTCTTCAATAAATGTCGTAATGCCATGCACTAAGGCGTGCGTTAAGCGCTCACGAACTGGGGCTTCGCGCCACACCAAGTTTTCAACTTGCTTTGCGCCACCACCTTTAAATTGATCGGCAATATCAAGTAATCGCTCTGTTGGAGTTTTGCCATCTTTCTCTTTAAAGCGATTGAGAACAACATCTTCTACGCGCTCACGCAACTCAGGATCCAGGTCGGCGTATACGCCCAGTTGACCAGCATTCACAATGCCCATATCCATACCCGCCTGAATGGCGTGGTACAGGAACACCGTATGAATTGCCTCACGCACACGGTCATTACCGCGGAAGGAGAAGCTCACATTAGAAACGCCACCGCTTACCTTGGCACCAGGCAGATTTTCTTTAATCCAACGGGTAGCGTTAATAAAGTCAACGGCATAGTTGTCATGCTCTTCAATACCAGTAGCAATTGCAAAAATATTTGGATCAAAAATAATGTCTTCAGCTGGAAAGCCGATTTCATTTACTAAGATCTCATAGCAACGCTGACAAATTTCAGTCTTGCGCTTAAATGTATCGGCTTGACCTACCTCATCAAAAGCCATCACCACTGAAGCGGCGCCATAACGACGAATTAAGCGCGCTTGTTTTCTAAATGGCTCCTCGCCCTCTTTCAAGGAAATCGAATTCACAATTGGCTTGCCTTGAATGCACTTCAAACCGGCTTCAATCACACTCCACTTAGAGGAGTCGATCATGATTGGTACGCGGGCAATATCAGGCTCAGATGCGATGAGGTTTAAGAAGCGAGTCATTGCCGCTTCAGAATCCAGCATCGCCTCATCCATATTGATGTCAATAACTTGGGCGCCATTCTCAACCTGCTGACGGGCTACTACGAGCGCTTCATCAAATTGGTTATTCAAAATCATCCGAGAAAATGCTTTTGAACCAGTGACATTGGTACGCTCACCAATGTTCACAAAACCAACATCGGCTGTAACGTTAAATGGCTCAAGACCAGAAAGCTTCATTGCTGGCATTACTTTTTTCTCAATTTTGCTCATGCTGCCGTCTCCGTATTCTCTTTATAGAAAGCACGGGGCTTACGTTTCGCAACTGCATTAGCAATGGCACGAATGTGATCAGGTGTAGTGCCGCAACAACCCCCAACCAAATTGACTAAACCATCTTTTGCAAAACCATCAACCAAGCTAGATGTAATTTCAGGCGTCTCATCAAAGCCAGTGTCGCTCATTGGGTTAGGCAAGCCAGCATTGGGGTAGCAAGACACCGCAGCATCACATATACGAGCTAACTCTGCAATGTAAGGACGCATCAAGGCGGCACCTAGCGCACAGTTCAAACCAAACGTCAGTGGCTTAATGTGACGCAAGCTGTTCCAAAATGCTTCAACGGTTTGCCCTGACAAAATACGTCCAGACGCATCAGTCACCGTACCCGAAATCATCACTGGCAAACGCTCGCCAGTCTCTTCAAAAAATTCATCAAGCGCAAAGAGTGCAGCCTTAGCGTTGAGCGTATCGAAAATAGTTTCGACTAAAAATAAATCCACGCCACCAGCAAATAAACCTTCAATCTGTTCACGGTAGGAGGCGCGCAAAGCATCAAAAGTCACATTGCGTGCGCCTGGATCATTCACGTCAGGTGAAATACTTGCAGTCTTTGGTGTTGGCCCAATCGCGCCCGCAGCAAATCGTGGCTTATCGGGGGTGCTGTATTTTTCACAAGCAGCGCGCGCCAATCTGGCAGAGACTTCATTCATCTCACGTGCCAGGCCAGCCATTTTGTAGTCCTCTTGCGCAACTGAAGTTGCACCAAAAGTGTTGGTCTCAATAATGTCTGCGCCCGCATCTAAATACTGCTCATGAATCTTGCTGATAATTTCTGGCTGAGTCAGTACGAGCAACTCGTTATTACCTTTAATGTCGCCAGGATGATCGGCGAAACGGGTATTACCTGGCAAGCCACGGTAATCAGCCTCAGTTAACTTGTATTGCTGAATCATGGTGCCCATAGCACCATCCAAAATGAGGATGCGCTGCTTTAAAAGCTCAGGAAGCTTTTGACCGCGGGTATAAGGCTGGGACAAACCATTAGATTGCATTGTTAAACCGGGATTAATCTCTAGAATCCCTTATTCTATTGGAAAAGCCACTTTTCATTTACCCCGGAGCCCACTATGTTTGGAACCATTCCAGAATTTAATCAAAGCCTAGATATGTTTAAAACCATGTGGGGACAAGGTGCGGCAGCTCAGGCCGGGCAATTCCCCTTCACAGCAGATGCGTCTAAGGCCGCTGGCGGCTTTGGAGCCGCTTTCCCTGGCCTAGATGTGGATGAGCTAGAAAAGCGTATTAAGGACCTTAAAAGTGTTGAAAACTGGCTCAATTTGAACCTCAATATCCTCAAGTCGACCATCCAAGGCTTAGAAGTTCAGCACGCCACCATGATGGCGCTCAAATCCTTTGGTGATGCCGTATCTGCTGCAGGAGCTGCTGCAACAGCCCCTAAAGAAGAGTCAGAGACAAAAACGACTAGCGCTAAACCACGGAAAACCGCAACACGCCGTCGTCGCAAAGCTGGCGACGCAACTTACCTCGACGAAGTAGGTAATTCAGATGAGCAATAGCCTCACCCATCGCAAAAGTAAGCTGATGAATATCTAATTCACGCTTAAACAAGACCGGCACAATCTCTCGAGCATGTGACGGTTTTTTACATGCGCTTAAGGCATCAGCTAAGCGATCATCATGATGAGCTTTTAGTTGCGCAATACGCGGTCTGATTCCTGTAAATGGCTTTCCATGAGAAGGCAACACCAAAGTATCTTCTGGCAAGGCTAAGTATTTTTCAATAGAGTCTAAATACAGCCCCAGAGGATCGGCATCTGGATCGGCGTCATAAACACTGACGTTGGTGGAGATGCGAGGTAACAGCATATCTCCAGAGATGAGCACACCAAGCTCTTTGCAAAACAGAGAAGCATGTTCAGGTGCGTGCCCATAACCCATCATGACTTGCCAAGAATGTTCGCCAATTAAAATACTCTCACCATCAATAATCCGACGATATTGACGTGGTACTCCAGGAACCATATTGCTGTAGTAATTAGAGCGCGCTCGAATTTTTTCTAAATCCTCTGGTGTCGTTAATCCATGTCTTTGGAAATGATCTGCAGAACCTCCGCTACCAGCACGCGCGCCCACTGCAGCGCCACCCTCTTTGCAACTTAACCATTGAGCAGTTAAGTAATCGGTCATGGAGATCCACAAAGGCACATTCCATTTTTCACATAGCCATTGCGATAAGCCCACATGATCGGGATGCATATGAGTCACGATGACACGCAAGACTGGCAAGCCTTCAAGCTGGGTAGCAAAGACCTTCTCCCATGAGGCTTTTGTCTCATCATTGGCAATACCGCAATCCACCATCGTCCAGCCTGAAACGCCGTCGATTTCATCGCGCAGTAGCCATAGATTGATATGGTCTAAGGCAAAAGGTAGGCGCATACGAATCCAACGAACACCTGGCGCGACCTCAATACTGCTACCCACTTCCGGAAGTGCATCTCCTAATGGATAATGGATCTCAGCTTCAGCACTTGCTTTGTTTTGAGTGTTCATGATTTAACGTAATTTCTTTTTTCTTTTACTTCTAGGTTTGCTTTGACAACAGTTCCATCGCCTTGCATTAATTGGTGTGACATTAATCCTGAAAATGGTTACTGTCGTGGCTGCTATCGTACCCTGAATGAGATTGCCGATTGGTCGGATATGACCAATCCCGAGAAGCTTGAGGTTTGGGCGCAACTATCTATTCGCAAACCCCAAGCACCGCAGTAAAACTTCTTTATATAACTCTACTTCTTTCTTTATTTATTAACGTCGACAATCAAGCGTCCACGTACATTGCCTGCCATTAATTCTTGCGCATATTTAATGGATTCTTCAAGCGAAATTTCATGTGAGATTTCATCCAAAGTTTTCAAATCTACTAACTTGCTTAGTTGCTCATAGGCAGCAATTCTTTTTGCACGTGGCACGGTCACGCTATTGATGCCGTAAAGAGTAACGCCTCGCAAAATAAATGGCGCAACAGTAGATGGAAAATCCATGCCTTGCGCTAATCCACAGGCTGCTACGGCACCATCACTCTTGGTTTGTGCACAAGCATTTGCCAAAGTATGACTACCGACGCTATCGACAACAGCAGCCCAACGCTCTTTTGCCAGCGGCTTACCGGGTGCAGATAGAGCGGCACGATCAATTACTTCGGCTGCACCTAATTTTTTAAGGTAGTCCGCTTCAGCCATGCGACCAGTACTAGCTACAACAGTGAAACCCAACTTACTGAGTAGCGTAATTGCAAAGCTGCCGACGCCTCCAGCAGCTCCTGTTACCAACACTTCACCATCACTTGGCTTAAGTCCATGCTTTTGTAGTGCCATGACACAGAGCATCGCGGTATAGCCAGCCGTACCAATTGCCAATGCCTGTTTGGCGGTAAATCCTTTTGGTAACGGAATCAACCAATCAGCCTTCACACGAGCCTGCTGCCCCAGGCCGCCCCAATGTCCTTCGCCCACTCCCCAGCCATTGAGAAGCACCATATCGCCAGCCTTAAAGTCGGGGCTAGTGCTTTCTATCACCTCACCCGCAAAATCAATCCCAGGCACCATCGGAAAGCTACGCACTACTGGACCTTTGCCGGTAATGGCTAGGCCATCCTTATAGTTCAGCGTGGAATACAGCACCTTTACACGAACATCGCCTTCTGGGAGGCTAGCCTCATCTACCTGGGCCAATTCTGCGCGATAGCCTTGATCGTCTTTATTTACCAATATTGCTTTAAACATGTCTCATCCTTTTAGAGCGAGGTATTTCCCCGCAGCAATTGCTTAATAGGTTTATCCTAACGAGCATTGCTGATTATGGAGGTTTCCATGAAAAAAATTCTACTATTAACTACGATTTCTGGCTTGTTGCTGTCTGGGTGCTATTCAACCCAGGTCAACATGTCGATGGGCAACATGCGCCTCATTAGCTCTAGCGCAGCGCCACAGGATGTCATGGATTTCGCGACCAAGACCTGTAGAAGTGATTTCTATGAAGGCGCCAGCTTTTTATCTAAAGCGGGTAAAGAGTATCGCTTTAAGTGCGTAAAAGCTGAAGAAAACGAAATCTTGATTCCTATTCCCGGCACAACCATTGCAGCTGCTGCAAAAACTGAAGCAAAGTAAACAAGACTAATGACCCCATTTACCTCACAAGAGCTGCGCAAAGGTTTTTCATCATTTGCAACTGGGGTCACTGTCATCACCTGCCTGGATGAAGAAAATAATTCCCACGGCATCACCATTAGCTCATTTAATACGGTCTCGCTCGAGCCACCACTCATTCTCTGGAGTCTGAAAAAACATTCACGCCTCATGCCTTGGGTTGAGCTTGGCAAAAAGCACCTGATTCACGTTCTGGAACGCTCTCAGGAAAGCCTAGCAATGCATTTTGCTACAGTGAAAGTGGATCAATTTAATGGTATTGACCATAAGCTAGCAGCTAGCGGGCTTACTCAAATTGATCATTGCGTAGCCTATTACGAATGCGAAACTGTTTGCGTTCATATTGGCGGTGATCACAACATCATCGTTGCCAAAGTCATTAACTTAAAAAATCATCCGGAACGAGAGCCTCTCATCTTTGCGCGCAGTAAATTTGTTGGTCTCGATTTCACAGAAATCAAATCTAGCTAATAACAGCTACCTTCGCAAGGAAATACCATGATGCGTTTATGGGGTCGTAAAAGTTCTATTAACGTACAAAAAGTATTGTGGTGTCTTGCAGAGTTGGGTCTTAAAGAAGGCAAAGATTTTGAGCGTATTGATGCTGGCCTGCACTTTGGGGTCAACAACACGCCTGAGTTTTTAAAACTCAATCCAAATGGTCTGGTACCAACACTCGAAGATGGTGATGTTGTGCTCTGGGAGTCCAATACCATCATGCGTTACTTGGCACGTCAACATGACAAAGCTGGACGCTTTACTGCAGATATCAAAACCCAATATGAATCCGAGAAATGGATGGATTGGCAATTGGGTACGATGTGGCCAGCGCTACGTATTGCATTTTTGGGGCTAACCAGAACCCCAGAAGCTGAACGTAATCACCAAGCTATTCTGAAGGGCTACCAAGAAACCAATCGACTACTAGGCATGCTCGATCAAGTGCTAGCCAAACAAAATTACTGCTCAGGCAATCAATTTCAGATCGGCGATATCGTTCTCGCCCTTTGTGTCAGCCGCTGGATTCTGTTAAACAAAACCTTCCCACAGCAAACTGGAGAGCGTGCAGATCTCAAGAATATTGATGTATGGCTAAAACGCCTCGAAGAAGAAACTTGCCTTAACGATATTGCTGAGAAAGAACTCAATATCGTTAAGTAGTTTTTTTGATCTGTATTTTTACTGCTGCTTAAATTTCTTAGCGTGGTGATCGGCACCAATAAATAGATACATTGCTGGCACTACAAAGAGTGTGAACAATGTGCCAATCGATAAGCCGGTAAAGATCACAATACCCATAGACTGTCGACCAGCAGCGCCAGCACCTGAGGCGATCACCAATGGCAACACACCCAAGACCATCGCAGCAGTTGTCATCAAAATAGGGCGCAATCGAACACTACTAGCCTCTACGATGGCATCAAGCTTACTGCGTCCAGCTTCTTGTAATTCATTAGCAAATTCCACAATCAAGATACCGTGCTTACTAATCAAGCCCATCAGTGTGACTAAGCCCACCTGGGTATACACGTTTAAGGTGGTGAATCCTAGATTAATAAAGATCAAGGCACCAAATAAAGCTAACGGCACAGAAACCAAAATCACAATCGGATCACGGAAGCTTTCAAACTGAGCCGCAAGCACTAAGAACACAATCAAGATTGCAAAGAACATGGTGACTAAGAAGCCACCAGACTCAGCCATAAATTGACGTGATGGGCCAGCGTAGTCCATGCTGTAACCATTAGGCGCAACTTCTTTCAAAGTCTGACGCATGAACTCTAGCAAATCCGCCTGTGAGATAAATGGTGTGCTTACGCCTGA
The DNA here is from genome assembly GCF_018882415.1 of Polynucleobacter sp. 86C-FISCH. GTDB lineage: Bacteria > Pseudomonadota > Gammaproteobacteria > Burkholderiales > Burkholderiaceae > Polynucleobacter. The sequence goes on from NZ_JACVOL010000001.1 coordinate 839,260, forward strand.
AATCGTTGCAGAGTTCAACTGTTGGAAGTGATTAATTGATTGAGGCACTACTCTTTGCTTAATGGTTGCAATCGTGCGCGCCTGAACCATAGCGCCACTTGGAGTACGGATGTAGTAATCCAAGATTTGATCTGGATTTAAGCGATCAACTTGCTTCACTTGTGGAATTACTCGATAAGAGCGTCCGGCTACCGAAAAGTAATTCACAAAGCCACCACCTAAAGCGGCGGAGAGTGATGCGCCGACTTGCTGTTGAGTCATCCCCAAAGCCGCCACTTTTTCTCGATCAATTTCCAAGACATCCTGCGGTTTATCAATCTTTAAATCTGAATCGACGAAGAAGAAGTTACCGCTTCGACGCGCCTTATCTAGAACCGCTTGCGACACTTCATTCAGCTGTGCATACGATTCTGTAGTGTTGATCACCACCTGAACTGGCAAGCCCTGCGCACCAGGCAATGCTGGAAACTGGAAAGCTGCTACACGTGCGCCTGCAATCGTATTCCACTTCTGTTGCATATCTTCTTGAAACTTAGTGGCATTGCGCTTACGCTCACCCCAGTCCTTGAGCAAAATACCGCCAAAGCTAGAAGTTGGACTTGTGATCTGAAAGGCCTGCTCATACTCTGGTTCTTCAGCAGCAATTGCGTAAATTTGATCCGCATAAGTCTGCATTTGATTAACCGTACTATTGGGCGGTCCGGACGCTTGCATCAAAACAATGCCTTGGTCTTCTGTTGGCGCTAATTCAGCACGTGCAGTTGCATACAGATAGGCAACACCACCTAGCAAAATGACGCCCATCACAATGATGACTTGCCAAGTGCTCAATAATTCACGCAAAGTGCTTTGATAGCTGTGATGCACCTTATCAAAGATGCGATCAATCTTTTGCACAAATGATGAGGCCTCTTGTTCTTCAGTGAAAATACGAGAGCACATCATCGGCGATAGCGTTAACGCAATCAATCCCGAAACCGCCACTGCGCTAGCCAAAGTAAACGCAAATTCCGTAAACAAGGCGCCGGTTAAGCCGCCCTGGAAGCCAATTGGGATGTACACCGCAATCAGCACGACCGTCATCGCCAAAATAGGGCCGCCTAATTCGCGCGCAGCAATTAATGAAGCCTCTAAGGGCGACTTACCTTCTTTCATATGACGGTCAACGTTTTCCACCACGATGATGGCGTCATCAACCACAAGCCCAATTGCCAGCACTAAGGCCAAGAGAGTGAGCAAGTTAATGGAATAACCCAACACCTGCATTAAGAAGAATGTACCAATAAGAGACAAAGGCATTGCAATGACTGGCACTGCAACAGCACGTGCACTACCCAAGAAGAGGTAAATCACTACGGTCACAATGACCAAAGCCTCCAACAAAGTGGAGACCACTTCATCAATAGAGCTAGTAATAAATTTGGTTGAGTCGTAAACAATCTTGCCAGTCATACCAATTGGCAGTTGCTTCTGAATATCAGGAACTACATCTCGGACTCGTTGTGCTACATCCAATAGGTTGGCTTGTGGCGCTACCTTAATCGCAATAAAGACTGAGCGCTTTCCGCTAAAGGCTACGTTAGTGTTGTAATCCTCAGAACCCAATGTAACAGTGGCCACCTGCTCCAAATAAACGATATTGACGCCGTCTTTTTTGATAACCAGTCTACGAAACTCGTCGAGCGTATGTAAATCAGTACCAGCAACTAAATCAACTGCCACCATATCGCCTTTAGTGCTGCCCACGGCTGATAAGTAGTTATTTGCTGACAAGGCGCTATAGACATCATCCGCGCCAACACCCAAGCCAGCCATCTTTTCACGATCAAGCCAAGCACGTAAGGCGAACTTACGACCGCCAGTAATTTCTGCGTTTTGAACACCCTCAACAGAATCCAACTTTGGCTTTACAACACGCAATAAGTAATCGGTAATTGCATTATTGGGGATTTCATCGCTATAGAAACCCATGTACATTGCAGCGGTAGATTGACCAACCTGCACTGTCAAAATTGGCTGCTGTGCTTGGGGTGGCAGCTGATTCTTAACCGCACTAATTTGTGTTTGTATTTGCGTTAATGCTGCGTTTGAATCGTAATTCAACTTTAAAGTGGCAATAATGGTGGAGACACCACTCACACTGGCTGAAGACAGGTAATCAATACCTTGTGCCTGCGCTATTGAGGCTTCTAGCGGCTGTGTAATAAAGCCTGCGATAGTCTCAGGATCCGCTCCATAGTAAGCGGTGGTAATGGTCACAATCGCGTTTTGTGTTTGCGGATATTGATTTACTGGCAAAGAGCCAATTGCTTTCAAGCCAAATATCAATACCAGCGCGCTCACCACCATGGAGAGCACCGGCCTACGGATGAATATATCAGTCCAATTCATCTGCTAATTATTCCTGTGGCTTTGGATCTGGTGAGTTCGCTGGCAGCACCTTATTGTTAATAATTAGTGGTGTGCCATTCTTTAACTTCAGCTGCCCACTGGTAACAACGGTTGCTCCCTCATCAACGCCTTTGAGAATAGCCACTTGATCGCCACGCGTTAATCCAGTTGTGACAAATACTTGTTGCGCCTCAAGAGCAGGATTGCCTTTCTTATCCTTCTTGCCAGTTGGTTTGGCAATAAAGACTGTCGAACCATAAGGGTTATAAGTAACTGCTGTTTGAGGAAGCGTTAAGTACTTCACCTGATCGCCAAGCTTGATGTTGACGTTAGCAAACATGCCCGGCAGAATTTTCTTATCTGGATTGGCTAGTTGAGCTTCAACCTGAATATTGCGGGTATTAGTGTCCACTTTTGGACTAACGGCCGTGATCTTGCCTGTGAAGCTCGCATCTTTAAATGCATCAGTTGTCACCACCACCTCTTGGCCAACCTGAATTTGCTCAGCATTATTTTGCGGCAAATTGAAATCTACAAAAATTGGATCCAAAGTTTGTAGTGTTAGCAACTTATCTCCAGGGTTCACATACTGACCTGGATTGATAGCGACAATACCGATGCGCCCACTAAATGGCGCTTTCAGATTCTTCTTGGCAACTAATGCAGTCTGCTGCTCAACCTGAGCTTGCTTCGATTTAGCATCTGCAGCACTCGTATCAAATACGTTTTTGCTAATTGCCTGAATTGCCAACTGCTGCCTATCGCGCTCATTAATCACCTTGGCCAAATCTGCCATGGCCTTTAATGAATTTAACTGTGCGACATCAGAAGTGTCATTTAACTTAATCAGTAAATCACCCTCTTTGACATCCTGCCCAGACTTAATAGGTACCGTTTGCACAAGGCCGCCCAATTCAGTGCTGAGCTCAACGCCCCTAAATGCACGCACATTACCCACGCTCGTTAATTTAGGTTGCCACTCAGCAGACTCAATCACCATGGTGGATACCGTTGCTGGAGGTAAGCCCATACCAGCAATGAAATTCTTAATTAAAAAAGTCTTTAACTGATTAAAAGCAAAAATTAAACCTAGCAACAGAAACACGCCACAAAGCATGATGGTCATACGGCGAGGTAGTGGCTCCATAGCCATTAATTTTTCATGTGCTTTAGTACCGCGCCATTTTTGCCCCATGCGAGCCCAAAATGCCTTTGCTTTTTCCCAAAGAGCAATGGCTCTCTCGCGCAATTTCCACTCAATTGCCTTGTGTTTTGTCCATGCCCATAAGGCAAGAACTAAAGCAATGAGCTTGTTCTTAATTTTTTCCAGAAGTTTCATTTTGATCTTTGTTCGCTATGTCTTTTGGTTTAAAAGCGGGGCCTTCACGATTCCACCAGCCACCACCCAGCGCTGCAAATAATGCTGCTGTATCTGAGAAACGAGTTGCTTGTGCAGAAACAGATTTCACTTTTGCTTGTTGATACTGATTTTGGTAATAGAGCACTGCTAAATAACTTGCTGTGCCTAACTTGTATTGCTGCTGTACTAAATCTAAAGTTTCATAGGCATAACGCTCTGCGTCTGATGCTGCCTTGAGCGCCTGAGCACCAGTCTCTAGAGCTCGCAGTGCATTAGCCACTTCTTGAAATGCATTTAAGACAGTTGCCTGGTATTGAAAAGCAGCTTGCTCGTAATTAGCAATTGCGCCTCGACGTTGCGCCAATAACTGGCCACCCTGGAAAAGCGGCTGCAAGATACCGCCGCCGAGAGTCCATAAAGATGAGTTGGGCCCAAATAAACTACTTGATGTCAGCGCTGCAGCGCCAATCGATCCGGTGATATTAAATTGCGGCAATAGGTTGGCTGTTGCAACACCCACAAAAGCGTTCTGTGCTTTTAGTTGTGCCTCTGCAGCACGCACATCAGGGCGCTGGCGCACCAGACTGGAGGGCACAGAGAGAGGTAACTTCTCTGGTAATTTTAAATTTGCCAAATCAAATTTAGCAATATTTGCATTGCTTGGAATCTCACCCACCAACACAGCCAACTGGTTGCGTGCAAATGCTAGATTTCTTTCGTAGTTGAACAGATCTACTTGAGAGCTTGAAACCAATGTGCGCTGGGATGTGACGTCAACTTTTGAAACCGTACCAATCACTAATTGCTTCTCGGTTACTTCAGCAAGATTAGTTTGAGCTTTCAAAATTTCTTCTGTGGCCTGCATCTGTGCGCGAAGAGCTGCTTCCCTCACGGCACTAGTTACCACATTGGCTGTTAAAGAAAGATAGGCGCCTTCTAACTGAAACTGCGCCACTTCTGCTTGTGCACGCGCACCCTCAACCGCTCTACGAGCGCCACCAAAGACATCTAACTTATAGGTCACATTGACTGAGGTGTTGTAAAGGTTATAAGTATCGGTGCCATAGTTCAAACCGTAAACAGCTGATGGCTGCTTCTGTCTTAAAGCATTTGCACCAACACCAATTGCCGGGAAGTACTGTCCGCCAATTTGTGCATTGACGTTTTCTTGGGCTGCGCGGAGTGCCGCATCAGCTGCACCCAAATTTGGATTTTGCTCAAGCGCTTTTTTAATAAGGGCATCAAGCTCAGGAGATTTATAAAGCTCCCACCATTGCGCTTCAATATCAGCCCCCTCAACAAACTCTTGATCACTACCACCAGGTACACCAGGAGCAGGTGTGAGTTTTTTAGTAAGAGGGGTTTCAGTATATGAAGAGGTCTTCGGCGCCTCAGGTTGCTTAAAGTCTGGGCCAACCGCGCACGCAGAGAGAACCGCCACACAAATTAGTGGGATTAACTTCAAACTTGGGCTTGGGCTTATCAACGAAAACATGAGTTGCAACAAATATCCTCTTTTACAAGAGTTATTTGAACACAAAAATGCAATCAGGGCTCCGTAAAGCCCTGATTTATCTACTGAATTTTGTTCACAACTTTAGGTCAATGTCAAATTTCGAAACGCCTACTTGAAACAACCATTTCCGAATGTCGTTGAACCGAGAGTTGGGGTTTGATTGCAGGAAGCGGCGGCGGCAGAATTGCCACCACTGGAGCTAGAACTGCTGCCTCCACCTCCTCCACAAGCAGCAAGCAATGCAACGCTCGCCAGGATAGTAATAAGTGTCTTCATCTTATTGCGCCATTGCCGCCATAGATGGAATACTGTTCAAACCATTAGAAGAATTATTGGCTTGTACCCGATACATTGCTCCAACTGCGCCAGAACTGTCTGTGAATGATGTTGTGCCTGAGCTAACAGTTCCGATACTTGTGTAAGCTCCACTCACTTTCTTTAGAACAGTGAATCCTGTAGCCGATCCATTTGATACATCCCTCCAACTCAGAGCAACTCCACCACTACCTGCAGTTGCTGTTAAACCTGTTGGAATATTTGGCGGTTGATTAACAGCAATACAAGAAATGAATGTCTGACCAGACACGGTATGAAATTCATAAGGAGAATTTTTAATTAACTGAAGAGCTTGACCATTTCCGCCCGTACATCCACCAACGCCAGTAAGCAAAAGGGTTGACTGAATAACCTTGGCCGAGTAATTTATGCTCGTAGTTCCAGAACATCCGCCGGTATGATTCTGGCTTGTACCGCCAAACCTCGCATTAGTTGTAGTGTTAAGGCTGGTGCCGCTATTTGTGAAGGTCCATGTTTGAACTAGCTTATAAAGGCCAGTTGCGCTATCCAATACAAAACTTCGCGCCCCAGAACCAACAGCAGAATTGGAAATTGTTCCCACTGCAGTTGAATCTGCATCATAGGTAGTACAGGTCCATGCCCCATTTAACTCTGACTCGCTACTGAAGCCCACCACCACATTTTGTAATCGAGAAAACAAGTCGTTCATAGTGTCAGCTGAAATAACTTGCCCATCCTGAAATGTATACGGAATAGCGCTATCTGTTGCATGGCTTACAACTCCCACAGCAATACCAGCCCCAGTAAATAAGCCAACTAAATAAACAGCAATACGCTTCATCTTCATGACAGATCCCTAATAAATAAAGTTATGGATGAAATAGTAATGCAAAAATTTGTAAATTGTTTTAGATTTTTGAAAAGGTTCATTCTTTCACAAAATCAGTGAAGGCAGTCTATTCGACAGTAACGCTCTTAGCCAAATTTCTAGGCTTATCCACATCAGTACCGCGTGCACAGGCTGTGTGATATGCCAACAGCTGTAGAGGTACTACGTGCAGGATAGGTGAAAGATTGCCATAGTGCTCTGGCAAGCGGATGACATTAATGCCATCACTATTAACAATCTCGGTGTCATGATCAGCAAAAACATAGAGTTTGCCGCCACGCGCTTTCACTTCTTGCATATTGGATTTGAGTTTTTCTAGCAACTCATCTTTTGGAGCAACTGTCACAACTGGCATCTTATCTGTCACCAACGCAAGCGGTCCATGCTTTAACTCCCCAGCAGGATATGCCTCTGCATGGATATAAGAAATTTCTTTCAGCTTTAAGGCGCCCTCTAGTGCGATTGGGTAATGCAGGCCGCGACCTAAGAAGAGCGCATTTTCACACTTAGCAAATGCGTCGCTCCACGCAATAATTTGCGGCTCAAGAGCCAACACTGCATGCAAGGCTTTAGGAAGGTGACGTAATTCGCGAAGTAATTCTTTTTCTTTTTCAGCAGAGATTCTGCCGGCACGTTTCGCTAATGAAACTGCCAAGAGATACAAGGCCAAGAGTTGCGTAGTAAATGCTTTCGTTGAAGCAACACCAATTTCAGCGCCAGCCTTAGTTAAAAAATGCCAATCCGTTTCACGAACCATGGCACTACTAGCCACATTGCAAATTGCTAAAGTGAATTTATGTCCCAAGCTTTTGGCATGACGTAAAGCAGCCAAGGTATCAGCTGTCTCGCCAGATTGCGAAACAACAACAATCAACGTTTTTGGATTGGGGACGGTAGTCCGATAGCGGTACTCACTCGCAATTTCTACTTGCGTCGGAATACCAGCGATGTCCTCTAACCAATACTTAGCAACACAAGCGGAGTAGTAGCTAGTACCACAAGCCAAAATCAAAATTTGATCGAAGGCTTTCCAGTCTTCAGGACTTGCATTAAATAATCCGGGACCAAATTCAGCAATGTTGGCAAGCGTATCGCCAATCGCACGAGGTTGCTCAAAAATTTCTTTTTGCATGTAGTGCTGATACGGCCCCAAATCAACCGAGTCGGCTTGCGCCGGCATAGGCTTCAACTCTCTTTGGGCAGGCTTGCCCGCTTGATCAATCACCTCAACACTATCTGCCTTGAGAACTGCAACATCACCCTCTTCCAAATACAGCATGGAATGAGCACGGCCAGCCAAAGCTAGGGCATCAGACGCTAAGAAGTGCTCATGGTCCCCTATTGCAACCACTAGAGGTGATCCGACGCGTGCGCCCACCAGGGTGCTTGGGTTGTCTTGGGCAATTACGCCGATAGCATAGGCGCCATGCAATTTTGGGAGCACTGCTCTAACCGACTGTGCAATATCTTTTTGTCCGCTAGCAACATATTGCTGATGAACTAAATGCGCGATCACTTCAGTATCAGTTTCAGAAGTAAACACATATCCAGCAGCTTTTAATTCTGCGCGAAGTGATTCGTAGTTCTCAATAATGCCGTTATGAACAACCGCGATTAATCCATTGGAAATATGTGGGTGAGCATTTTGTGTGTCTGGCTTGCCGTGAGTTGCCCAGCGTGTATGCGCAATACCGAGGGTGCCAATAAAATCCTTGCCTTGCTCAGCTAACTCCGAAACGCGTGCCGTAGTACGCGCCCGTTCAATTGGGTGTTTAGCATCATTGCCATTGATGACCGCAAAACCACAAGAGTCGTAACCGCGGTACTCTAAGCGGCGTAAGCCCTCAACCAAAACATCAACAATATTTTTATGGGAGGCTGCGCCAACAATACCGCACATTATTTTTTACCTTTTATAGTTTTCTTAACTACTTTTTTAACCACTTTATTCGTGGTCTTCTTTGCTGATTTTTTTATTACTGCCTTTTTAGCTACCACTTTTTTTGCGGCCGGCTTTTTAATAGTGCTCTTTTTTTCTTGCTTTACAGGGCGCTGCCACTGCAATGAAATTTGCTTTGCTCTCGATACAGTCAACTGATTTGCTGGCGCATCTTTGGTGAGTGTCGTACCGGCACCCAATGTGGCGCCACGGCCTACACGCACTGGCGCAACGAGTTGCGTATCTGAGCCAATAAAAACATCATCTTCAATAATCGTTTGATGCTTGTTAACGCCATCGTAGTTGCAAGTAATCGTACCGGCACCAATATTGACGCGTGAACCAACAATAGAGTCGCCAACATAAGCCAAATGGTTAGCCTTGCTATTGGCAGCAATTTTGCTGTTCTTCACTTCAACAAAGTTACCAATATGAACATCGTTTGCTAAATCTGCGCCTGGGCGTAAGCGAGCATATGGGCCAATCAGAGATTGATTGCCAACTTTTGCACCATCTACATGGCTGTATGCATGAATCACTACGCCCTTACCAATAACGCTATTGCGAATCACACAGTAAGGACCAATCTTTGTACCAGCATCTAAAGTAACGCAGCCTTCAAATACACATCCCACGTCAATTGCTACGTCTGTACCGCACTCCAAAGTACCGCGCACATCAATGCGCGCCGGATCAGCAAGAGATACGCCTGCATCCATTAATTGATTGGCGATATTAAGTTGGTGAACGCGCTCAAGTGTAGCCAGTTGATCGCGACTATTAACGCCAACAGTCTCAAACTCATCATCGGCCTGTGTTGTCCGAATTGGCACGCCATCTTTGACTGCCATGGCGATCACATCGGTTAAGTAATATTCGCCCTGTGCATTGCTTGCACGCAAAGCCTTTAACCATTTTTTTAATGAGTTCGTTGGCAGCACCATGATGCCGGTGTTGATTTCTTGAATCTGTTTTTGCGCTGGAGTTGCATCTTTCTCTTCAACAATCTCTTTTACTGAGCCATCGGCATCGCGCACGATACGGCCATAACCAGTGGGATTGCTTAAGTTTTGCGTCAGGAGTGCAAGCGCACTATCTTGACCTCGCACGCCATCCGCTAATTTTGCTAATTTAGCGAGAGTCTTTTTTGTTGTCAGTGGAACGTCACCGTACAAAACTAGTGTGGGCTCTTGAACATCTAATTTTGGTAACGCTTGTAATAAAGCGTGACCGGTACCCTTTTGCTCGGCCTGAAGTGCAGTCACCACTTTGCTAAAGCTTGGATTTTCTTTGCTGGAATTTAATAGAAATGATTTAACGTCTGCCGCTCCATGCCCAACAACGACAACGGGGCCTGTTTTTGCCTTCTTATCCTGCAGCGAAAGTGCGGTACTGAGAACATGCTGAAGGAGGGGTTTGCCTGCTAGATTTTGCAGGACCTTGGGCAGAGCGGATTTCATCCGCTTTCCTTGCCCAGCAGCCAAAATGACGATATTCATAAAGGGGGATTATAAGTCCCCGGAATCATGGTTCCACAGGCTAATTCGTCTAATTCCGCCTCATCAATCGCCTTGTCGCCAGCAGATCTAGCGGCAATTCCAGTGAGTTCGGTAGAAATCTCCAGGTTTTTGAAATCAAAAGCCTCCCCATCCATCAAATGGGATGGGACGATATGGTGCATGGAGCGAAATAAGTTCTCGACTCGACCTGGGTGCTTTTTCTCCCAGTCGCGCAGCATTTCTTTCATCACTTGGCGCTGCAGATTGGGCTGGCTGCCACAGAGATCACATGGAATGATTGGGAAGTTCATATCTGTCGCATAACGCTCTAGCAACTTCTCCGGGACATAAGCCAATGGGCGAATCACAATGTGCTTGCCATCATCAGACCTTAGTTTTGGTGGCATACCCTTGAGCTTGCCTGCATAAAACATATTGAGCATCAAGGTTTCTAGGATGTCATCACGATGATGTCCTAATGCAATCTTTGTTGCACCCAATTCATCTGCCACGCGATACAAAATTCCACGACGCAAACGTGAGCACAATCCACAAGTAGTTTTGCCTTCAGGGATCACACGCTTCACAATGCTGTAAGTATCTTGCTCTTCAATGTGATATTGAACGCCCAAACCCTTTAAGTAATTAGGCAATATTTCTGCAGGGAAGTTGGGTTGCTTTTGATCTAAATTCACCGCGACGATTTCTAAATTGATTGGCGCACGCTCACGCAACTTCATCAAAATATCGAGCATGGCGTAACTATCTTTACCGCCAGATACGCACACCATCACCTTATCGCCATCTTCAATCATGCCAAAGTCGCCAATGGCTTGGCCAACCAAGCGACAGAGTTTTTTCTCTAACTTGTTTTCTTCGAAGACAGCTTTACGAATATCGCCCATAACTATTACGTTCTTTTCTACACTGTTGCTCTAAGACGTTTTAATACGAAATACTTCAACACCCACTGAGTGGCAATCTGGATACACATCAGGCTTAGCCGTGCTCACTCGTGCAGCCAATACCTTAGGGTGTAACAGCATGGCTGTCACGATGTCATCACAGAAGGTTTCCTGCAAGTGGATATGCCCCTGAGAGGCCCTAGCCTTAATGGTTTCACGCATAAAGTCGTAGTCCACCACTTCATCCAGTTGATCGTTCGTTGGCGTATTCATTCCGAGAGGAATGTAGAGGTCTACATTCAAGATAACGCGTTGCTCTGCTTTTTTCTCAAAGTCATGAACGCCGATGTTGATATAGATTTCATAGTCACGCAAAAATAAGCGACGGCAGTCAACAAGAGCAGGATGAGAAAGAATAGCGTGCATGAATATTTGCTTTATAAAAATACTTAATTGGTTTTGAACATCACATCGCGAGTAGAGGGCAATAAATGCTGTCCACCATCTACATATAAAGTGGTCCCAGTAATAGCGTTGGATTCCGCTAAAAATACTGCTGCTTTTGCAATATCCGCAGGTGTTGAAGATTTTCCTAATGGCGTCATTTGATGCGCCTTAGAAAAACCATCATTCGTTTGATCGCCAGATGGGAGCGAGATTCCAGGCGCCAATCCAACCACTCGTAGATGCGGCGCAAAATCCATTGCCAATAATTCAACTGAAGAAAGTAGCGCAGCTTTTGATAGCGTATAAGATAAATAATCTGGATTGAGATTAATGAGTTTTTGATCTAGCAATTGAATTACCGATGGAACAACCTCTGATCTGTTTGACTTGCTTTTTTGACATTCAAACATCAGTTGAGATAACAAAATTGGTGCCGTCAAATTAACCTGCATATGCTCTTGTAAGCTTTTTCCGCTTAAAGGAGTATCTGAACTGGCGCGATCATATTCAAAAATAGAGGCACTATTGACTAAGCAGCTCAGATGCGGAAAAGCATTGCTGACTGCTTTAAAAAGATTGGTCGTTGAGACTTCATCAGCTAAATCTGCCTGAAAAGCCTGTGCTTTAACTCCGAATCCCTGAATTTCTTCAACGGTTTGGACAGCCTCTTGGCCTGATCGCCCATAATGAACAGCAACATCCCAGCCCTGACGGGCAAACTGCAAGGCAATTTCTCGACCGAGACGCTTTGCGGCGCCAGTCACTAAAACTGCCTTTGGTTGCTGGGATGGGGATGTTGAACTAGGGTTCAATTAAATTCTCTTAGACTAGCGAGCTATGGATATTACCTTGACCAGCCTTGAAACGGAGCATAGTGCTCTTCTAAAGGCCAAAATATCCTCTCAAATCGCCTCCCAGGGCGGCTGGCTACCCTTTTCTCGCTACATGGAGATGGCCTTATATGAGCCCGGTATGGGCTATTACAGCGCGGGGGCCCATAAGCTAGGTGCTGGGGGTGATTTCACTACCGCCCCTGAGTTGAGCCCCTTATTTGGCGCGGCTATTTGCTCAACCCTCCTACCGGTACTTGAGGGCCTAAAAGACAAAGGTTTGCCCACACAAATTTTAGAGTTTGGCGCAGGCACTGGAAAGCTAACCACATCCATACTCACACGGCTAAATGACCTTGGATTTCAATTAGACCGTTACGACATTATTGAAATTTCGCCAGATTTAGCGCAGCGTCAACAGGAAAGAATTAATGCAACGGTTAAACAACTTAGTCTAACAACGCAATGTCATTGGCTGAGTGAATTACCTAAAAATTTCAAAGGCATCATTCTTGCTAATGAAGTGATCGATGCCATTCCGTGTGATGCCATCATTTTTAAAGATGGCTTTTGGTATTGGCATGGAGTTGCTCTCGAGAATGAGGCCCTCACTTGGAAAGCGGGTTCACCCATTGAACAAAAGTTGCTTCCCGAGAGTTTATTAAGCGGCAACTTCTCTGAGGGTTATGTCACTGAACTACACACACCGGCAAACGCTTGGATGCAGCAAGTCGCAAAGCATTTAGAAGTTGGCTTGTTTCTGACATTCGATTATGGCTTTCCAGAGAGTGAGTACTATCACCCTCAAAGACTTGAGGGTACGCTGATGGCTCATCATCGTCATCATGCGATTCAAGACCCCTTTTATCTCCCAGGTCTTTGTGACCTAACAACGCACGTTGATTGGTCACAGATTGCACGTAGTGCATTGACAGAAAATGTAGATGATGTGTATCTCACTAATCAGGCTGCATACCTGCTAGATGCAGGCATTGGCGATATCGCACTTGAGATTGGCGATCCTAGTGACCCAGAAACATTTCTTCCTATCTCGAACTCTCTACAAAAACTATTGTCCGAGGCGGAGATGGGTGAACTCTTTAAGGCCTTTGCATTTTCTAAGAACTTAGAAAGTTTGTTGCCCGGCCATGTCCTTGAAGATCTGCCTGGTCTACGCGGCAGAAATAGGCTCTAGTAACTTGTTTTAAGAATTTAGCGCTGCAGTAATTGCAGCTAATCTTGCGGACTCAAAAGCGCTGCCAATACGCTCACCATTAGATCGGTCCTCTGCTGCAATGCTTGCAATAATTTCTGCGGTATTGATTGCTTGGGCGTTCTTCATTGCATCTGCTATAGGCAATGCATTCATCCCCAACTTATCAGCAAGATTCAAAGTCGCTTGAGCGCGATCTGGCTTGCGCCACAGATCTGCACGATTAAACCAAGCCAAAATATCTGTAGCTTGATAAGGATGATTGAGGTATTTATTCACTAAAACTCTTAGGTCGCTAAAGATTTCAGAGTAATCACGCACTTCGATTGGCATACGAACACAATCAGCCCAAGAGCGAATTTCACCAGCAGGCAAATCCATCAGGGTAATTGCGCAACGCTCATCCAAGCCATTGCTGGCGCATGAGAAGTGCGTAATTAACGCCTCGCGAAAAGACTCTTCAGATAACTTGGCAACCAATGTCGTCGGTAATAACGTACTAGCAGCGCCCGTATTTAATAGGACCTGAAACAAATGCATGGGCTTCGCAGCAACCAAGCCCCTAGCTAGCTCCTGCCAAATACGCTCGGCCGACAAAGTCTTTAACTCACCCGACTGAACAATTGCCTTTAACGCTATGAGCGTTTCATCGGCAATCCTAAACTCTGGGAAACGCGCAGAGAATCGAGCGATACGCAATAGACGTAGTGGATCTTCTGCAAATGCATCGGACACATGCCGAAATATTTTGGCGGCTAAATCTTCTTGACCGTTATAAGGATCAATAATTGGTCCAAACTGTTTTCCGTCTGCGCCTACCTCTTGCGCCATTGCATTAATTGTTAAATCACGACGCTCTAAATCTTGCTCCAAGGTAACGGAAGGATCGGCATAGAAATGAAAGCCTTTATAGCCTTGGCCCGTCTTGCGCTCAGTGCGCGCAAGTGCGTATTCAGCCTGGGTCTCTGGATGCAAGAAGACTGGGAAATCTTTTCCTACAGGGCGGTAGCCCTTCGCAATCATTTCTTCTACGCTGGAACCCACCACAACATAATCAATGTCGTGCACAGGCAAACCCATCAGGGTGTCCCTGATAGCGCCGCCTACTGCATAGACTTTCATTACTGCATGCCCTCTAGGCTACGACGACTCATTTTGAATACTGCCGTCAGTGCATCGACACCGTTTGCGGGCAAGGTATTGGGCAACTGCATAGAGGCAATATTGTCGCGAGACATTAAAGTGGGTCCGGGCAAGAACTCAAATGCGAGCGCCTGCAAATAACCCACAAAAGCGGGTACCGGAATAATGGCGCAACTTGTTTTTGCTCTACGAGCGGCAAATTCAACGATTTCTTTCATCGTATAAATCGTTGGGCCCACCAAATCATAAGATTGATGAATTGTTTGTGGCATTGATAAGGATTTCACAAAAGCAGATGCAACATCATCCACACTCACCGGCTGAAACTTAGCCTGATGGTTAGCTAAAGGCATAGCAGGGAATAGCTTGGTCAATTTAGAAAATAAATTAATAAATTGATCTTGTGAGCCAAAGATGACTGATGGTCTAAAGATGGTCCAATCTAAATTACTTGCCTTGACTGCAGCCTCACCATCGCCTTTGCTGCGCTGATACATAGAAGGGCCATTAGAATCTGCGCCCAGTGCACTCATGTGCAAATAGCGCTTTAAGCCATGTAACTGCATCGCAGTAATAATATTTTTTGGCAAATCTACGTGAGCCGCCTTAAATACTTTTCCATAAGGCTGAGCTGGCTTGTCATGCAAGACACCTACCAAATTGATCACTGCTCCATTTTTATCAATACGCCCACAAAGACTTTGCAGTTCATCAAAATCATGAATATCAGCATCTTCAACGTGGACCTTAGGCAGCATTCGTAATTCACGTGCGGCAGCCAAGTGGCCTGTTGGGATCAATACAGAATAGCCTGCAAGCTGGAGTTGCGCCGCAATCACTCGCCCTACAAATCCATTGCCGCCAATCAGAAGGATGTCGTATTTCATATGAGGCTCTCTTTGCCTGGAGGGGCAATTAATTGTTTAAGGAAGTTCAGATTGAGTTGCAGCCTTCGGCGCAATTACACCCAATCGTTGCTTTAAAGATTGTGTTTGGCCATTCATTACAGATGAATAGTAATTCGCATTGGAGAGAACATTCTTCACATACACACGTGTCTCAGTGAATGGAATGGTTTCTGCAAAGATAGCGCCTTCGGTTGGGCCTGATAATTTTTCACGCCAAGCTTTTGATCGAGAAGGCCCTGCGTTATAGGCTGCTGAAGCCAAAACCCAAGAACCATCCAGATCCACGAGAACCATATTTAAATAATTACTACCCAATGTCAGGTTGGTATTAGTGTCGCTCAGCTTGTCATTGGTGTAATTCGTCATGCCAATTTTTTTGGCTACGTACTTAGCAGTATTGGGCATCACTTGCATTAACCCGGAAGCACCAACAGAAGAGGAGGCATTCATGATGAAGCGCGACTCCTGACGAATCAAACCATATGCCCAAGCAAGATTCAAATCGATTTGGCGCGCAATGGGGGATAGCTCTTCTTTAAATGGTGTTGGGTAACGCAAACTAAAGTCATGTTCTTGCTTTGTACGATCAGCGGTATTCACAACACGGTCATATAGATGAATACGCTTCGCATACTCAGCGGCAGCCAATAACTGCTTATCAGTCATGTTGCGCAATTCCCAGTTCCACTCGCGATTACCCTCAAAGCGCAAGTTCATGGCGTATAAGCGCTCACCACGAATAAAGCCTTTACGACTTGCCATTGCATCAATCTCTTGCTCAGTCACCTTAGTCTTAGCGGGCGCATGATTTGATTTACCTAACTCTTCACGCGCCAGTTGACCGTAAAAGTTGTATTGATCAGCAATCAACTCAAAACTGTCTTTGGCTTTAGCGTCCTGGCCTTCCGCTTTTAATGCGCGACCATACCAATAAGTCCATGCGGGATCTTTAGCGCGCACCGCTGGATTCATGCCATCAATCGCGTTCTTTACTAGGGACCAGTCTTTGGCACGTAATCCAGCTCGCACTTTCCACTCTTGAGATTCAACTGAAAGCAGCTCGTTGTAGCCAAGCTCCTGCTGTAAACGATAAGCATCATCCGCATTGGGATCCAACTTCTTAGCCAAAAACTGCCCGATCACACCCCATGCAACTGCTTGGTTCTCTTTACTGTAGCGCGATGCATTTTGAGAAAAGTCACGATACGCTTTTGCTGGATCTGCCTTAGCAGATTTCACAATATCTCCTATCGGATCTTCGCCACCAAGGCGGCGCGCCATGGTGTCATAACCCCTTTCACTGGCAGCGCGGCCAATCGCCTTTGCTTCGCTAGGAGACATGCCGCCAGCAGCAACTAGTGAGGGCACTAACTCTTGGCAAGCCTGCCCAAAGTAACCCGGGTCCAATAAGACTGAGCGCGAATCAATTGCTAGCTTAGTTGGGTTCTCGCCCTGAGATAGCTTAGATAGCAAGGAGTAGCACTTCACTTGCGTATCGTCATCCAATACAAATTTAGCGTACTCAGCATCAAAGCGCGCCCAATCTCTGCGCTTACCCAAAACCAAAAGCCAATCATTGCGCATACGATCTGCCAGGGCTGTGCCTTGATATTGATTTAAGAACGCAACGACTTGAGCATCCGCGCCATAGTCATTACGTGCACCTCCAGCGCTATCAAACAACTGTGGCTTGATGCGGAAATAAGTTACGTAATCATCAAATGGATAGTTGGCTAAATTTGAAGAGAGTTGCTGAGTCCGAAATACATCGTTCTTTTTTGCAGCCTCACGCAGATCAATAAACATCCGATCGGTATCGGTAATTTCTGCGGGAGCAGCTTTGCTCTCATATGACTTAGGTAGGCTTGGCTTTTTGGCTTTTTCTGCAAAGCTACTAGACGTGCCAAGCGCTAGGCCCAAGATCAAAATCTTAGCCATCAAAAGGTGCTTGCTACTGAAAATTGCGGACTTCATTCTTGCCATCTAACCCTATATCTATTTACCTGACTGTGGCCAGGCAACAACTTGATTACTATATCCTTTAATTTTCGCCTGATAATGATCGATATGCACGGTAATTCAGCAAAAACTCTTCGTCAAAATTTATTGAACCAGCGGACTATGTTTGCTGCCGAGCACGATTACGCTCAAATTCAAGCGCGCCTCATCGATCACTTAAATGAACTGCTATCGGAACAAGGCGATTCCTGGCAATCTATCGCTCTATATTGGCCTATTCAGGATGAGATCGATTTGCGCTCTGCCTTGGTGGCTTGGGCTAAAAAAGCCCCCAATAGGACTCTTTCACTGCCATTTGCGCGCCCCGATAAACATCTGGATTTTTATGAATGGCGCCAAGGGGATCAATTAATTCAAAGCAAGCATGGCGTACCAGAGCCCAACCCAGAAAATCCTGCACGCCCGCAACTGACGCCTGACTGCATCCTCATCCCCTGTGTTGGCTGGTCTTGCTCTGTAGTTAACGGCAAAACACATTACTGGCGCCTAGGTTACGGTGGCGGATACTTCGATCGCACTCTGGCACAGCTACGAAAAAATAACCCAAACCTCATTTGCATGGGGATTGGGTTTAATTGGCAAAAATTAGATGATTCTCAATGGGCTGCTCAAACGCACGATGAGCCATTGGATATGCTCCTGACGGAGTCTGGATTACTTCGTTAAATCTAAGTTATCTGCAATAGCCAAAACTGCATCAGCCTGATTGAGCGAGTAGAAATGAATTCCAGGTGCGCCAGCCGTCAATAACTGGTCACACAAGTCAGTCACCACCTCTTCGCCAAATGCACGAATAGAGGCAATGTCATCGCCATAAGATTGAAGACGCAAACGAATCCAGCGCGGAATTTCTGCGCCGCATGCATCTGAGAATCGCAATAACTGGCTGCTATTGGTGATCGGCATAATGCCCGCGATGATCGGCTGAGTTACGCCCTGGTCATATGCCTCATCAACAAAACGGAAGTAGGCGTCACTGTTATAAAAATACTGGGTGACCGCAGAGTTCGCGCCCGCTTTCATTTTTTGCACAAAGAAATCCACATCACTCGCAGGGGACTTTGCCTGTGGATGCGTCTCTGGATATGCAGCTACATCGATATGAAACCAATCGCCTGTTTCTGCGCGAATAAATTCAACTAATTCATTGGCATGATGAAACTCGCCATACTGGCCCATGCCAGATGGTAAGTCACCGCGCAAGGCCACAATACGCTTTACGCCTAACGCTTGATATTGCTTGAGCATCTCGCGCACGCTTTCACGTGAGCTACCAACACAAGATAAGTGGGGAGCAACTGCTGCACCGGCAGCATGAATATCGCTCACTACTTTTAATGTGCCAGACTGAGTAGAACCACCGGCACCAAAGGTCACGGAATAAAACGTAGGCTTAAGCGTTTCAGAAAAACGCTCACGCACAAGATGCAACTTACTCTCACCTTCAGGTGTTTTTGGAGGAAAGAATTCGACGCTTAATTCCATGATTTTGGGCCTAGATATCTATTGAACAGTGATTGGATTAATAACGGTAGTGGTCAGCCTTATATGGGCCTTCCTTTGTTACGCCAATGTAAGAAGCTTGCTGATCTGACAACACAGTCAACTCTGCATTGAGAGTCTTGAGCTGTAAACGAGCAACCTTCTCATCCAAATGCTTAGGCAATGTGTAAACACCGACTGGGTATTTATCTGTACCTACTGCATTCCACAATTCAATTTGCGCAATCACTTGATTTGCAAATGAAGAGCTCATTACGTAAGAAGGATGTCCTGTACCGCAACCGAGGTTAACCAAACGGCCTTTAGCCAAAATGATGATGCGCTTCTCAGGCTTGCCATTGGCTGCTGGGAAAATCACATGATCAACTTGTGGCTTAATTTCTTCCCACTTGTATTTTTCAATACCAGCAACATCGATCTCATTATCAAAGTGGCCGATGTTACAAACGATGGCTTGATTCTTCATCTTAGCCATATGGTCATGCGTAATCACATGGTAGTTTCCTGTTGCAGAAACAAAGATGTCTGCTTTGTCAGCAGCGTAATCCATAGTTACAACACGGTAACCTTCCATCGCAGCTTGCAATGCGCAAATTGGGTCTACTTCAGTAACCCATACTTGAGCAGACAAAGCACGCAATGCTTGTGCAGAACCTTTGCCCACGTCGCCGTAGCCGCAAACTACTGCAACCTTACCGGCAACCATCACGTCAGTAGCGCGCTTAATCGCATCAACTAAAGATTCGCGGCAACCGTAGAGGTTGTCGAACTTGCTCTTAGTAACGGAGTCGTTTACGTTGATTGCTGGGAACTTCAAATCGCCCTTGGCAAACATTTGATACAAGCGATGTACGCCTGTAGTGGTTTCTTCTGTAACGCCTTTTACTTTTTCCAAGCGTGTTGAATACCAAGTCGGGTCTTGCGCCAATTTCTTCTTAATGGCTGCGAACAAAATGGTTTCTTCTTCGCTAGTTGGGTGATTCAAGCAAGCTTGATCTTTTTCAGCGCGTGCACCAAGGTGCAACAACAAAGTAGCGTCGCCACCGTCATCCAAAATCATGTTTGTGTAGCCGCCGTCAGCCCACTCAAAAATACGATGGGTAAAGTCCCAGTATTGCTCGAGGGTCTCGCCCTTAATCGCAAATACAGGAGTGCCATTAGCAGCGATTGCCGCAGCAGCATGATCTTGTGTAGAGAAAATATTGCAAGATGCCCATTGCACTTCAGCACCAAGTGCCTCGAGTGTCTCGATCAATACTGCAGTTTGAATGGTCATATGTAATGAACCAGTGATGCGTGCACCGCGTAATGGCTGTTGTGCAGCAAACTCGTCGCGAATAGCGATCAAGCCAGGCATCTCAGTTTCAGCAATCGCGATTTCTTTGCGACCAAAGTCAGCCAAAGTGATATCAGCAATCGCGCAACGAGTTGCAACAAAGTTATTTAAATCAGAAACGGTATTCATTAATGCTCCAGCTAAATACGATCCAATGCTGGAGTAGAAACTCGCTAGCCATTGAATCATGGGTTAGCGAGCGCGGTTGCAATTAGCAAACTCCGTTTAGGAATCCACTCCCTTCAAGCCTGGGGAAGTACTGGGTCTCAGTATTCCTTGCAACGCTCCTTGAAGGTATGCCGTAATTGTAAACAATTACGGCATATTTCACCTCAATACACCTACAAACTGCGTATTTTCTACTTATAGACCTGCTGCGGCACGTAATGCAGCCGCCTTGTCTGTTTGCTCCCAAGTAAATTCTGGCTCCTCACGACCAAAGTGGCCATAAGCAGCAGTCTTCTTATAAATTGGGCGCAAGAGGTTGAGCATCTTCACGATGCCCTTTGGACGCAAGTCAAAATGCTCGGAAACTAATTGAGCAATCTTCTCATCGGAAATCTTGCCTGTGCCAAATGTGCTCACCATCACTGAAGTTGGTTTAGCAACACCAATCGCGTAAGAAATCTGAATCAAGCACTTGCTTGCCAAACCAGCAGCAACTACGTTCTTCGCAACATAACGACCAGCGTACGCGGCAGAGCGGTCAACCTTAGACGGATCTTTACCAGAGAAAGCGCCACCGCCGTGAGGAGCTGCGCCACCGTAGGTATCCACAATAATTTTGCGACCAGTTAAACCGCAATCGCCTTGTGGACCGCCGATAACAAAACGACCTGTTGGGTTAACCAAGAAGTTAATCGCACCTTTGATCAAATGCTTAGGCAATACTGGTTTGATGATTTCTTCGATTACCGCTTCGCGCAATTTTTCGAGAGAAATATCTTCATCATGCTGAGTAGACAACACAACTGTATCGATAGAGTCAGGCTTGCCATCCACATAACGCAATGTCACTTGTGACTTTGCATCAGGGCGCAACCAGTTCAAACGGCCATCACGGCGCAATTGGGATTGACGCTCAACTAAACGATGTGACAAGTGAATTGGCAAAGGCATGAGCTCTGCAGTCTCATCACAAGCGTAACCAAACATCAAACCTTGGTCACCAGCACCTTGATCTAAGCCATCATCATGAGCTTTATCAACGCCTTGAGCGATATCAGGACTTTGCTTGTCATAGGCAACCAATACTGCACAGCCTTTGTAGTCGATACCGTAATCAGTATTGTCGTAACCAATTTCACGCAATGTATTGCGAGCAACCTGGATGTAATCAACGTTTGCATTAGTAGTGATTTCACCAGCCAAAACTACTAAGCCGGTGTTGCACAATGTTTCTGCTGCAACGCGTGCAGTTGGGTCTTGAGCCAAGATGGCATCGAGAATCGAATCAGAAATTTGGTCTGCTACTTTATCGGGGTGACCTTCAGAAACAGATTCTGAGGTAAAGAAGTAATCGTTTGCCATTGCATATTCCTTTAGTAATTAACACGATCATTGGGACAACTCGACGTGCCAGGAACTACAACGGCGACGCTTTAGCAGAATTTATGAATCGCCCTGCAAGTTGCCTTAACTCAGCGATGACAGAATTTTATCCGAAAAGCCGCTAATTGGGCAAGGCGGGCCGAAATCCACACAGTAAGAGCGGCATTGAATATCATTAGGGGGTGCGAAAAATCCTGCTTAAGCTCTGTCTCAATACGATTGCCGTGCTTCCTCTTGCCTTAGTTCAGGCAATTGGGGCTTCTTTAGGCATGCTCGCTTATGTTGGCTCAAAGCAATACCGCTCACTCTTTCGACCTCAATATGAAGCCGTAGTCCAAGCTCGCAAATTGCCATTGCAGCTTTGGGAGGCCATCAGAGCATCTGGCATGCTTTTTTCAGACAGCCTGTGGATTTGGCGCAACCCACAAAAAGCACTGAAATTAGTTGAAGTGGAAAACTGGGATGTCGTTGAGGCGGCGATTGGCGAAGGGCATGGTCTGGTTATGCTTACACCCCATCTAGGCGGCTTTGAAATCATTCCCCGCGTCTTGGCGCAACATTTCCCCGCAACCATTCTGTATCGACCCTCGCGCCAAGAATGGCTTAATGAAGTGGTGGAAGAAGGTCGCGCCTACCCCAATATGCATTTTGTTCCAACCAACCTTAATGGCGTGCGTCAAATGACTAGAGCACTCACTAGAGGCGAGGCCATTGGCATTCTTCCAGATCAAGTGCCTAGCGGTGGTGAAGGTGTGTGGGTTCCATTCTTTGGACGCCCAGCCTACACAACGCCATTACCGGCTCGTCTCGCCAATCGAAATAACACACCAGTAGTGATGTTTACCGCCAAGCGAAAAGGTACCGGCCAAGGCTGGCTAATGCAAGCAACTCGCCTTGCGCCTTTGTCCGAAGATGCCAACACTGCCGCCGCAGAACTAAACATTGCCATTGAAAATGCAGTTCTTGTCGCACCTGAACAATTTATTTGGTCTTACAACCGCTACAAGCATCCCGCTGGTGCAGAATTGCCTCCAAGCAATTAAATTAATTCGTTATCATTTCTGGAATGACCTGGTTACAAAACCTTCTCAATTTCTTGGCGCTCAGCCTTCTGCGCCTCTTTGCTTTTTTACCCTATACGATTACTGTTCATGTGGGCTATGGCCTGGGTTGGCTTGCGGCCCATATTCCGAATGGGCGTAGCAAGGTAGTCAAAACCAATTTGCGCTTGTGCTTTCCGAATCTGAGCGAAGAAGAAATAGACAAGCTTGCAATTGAGCACTGGAAATTATTTGGTCGCAGCGTACTAGAGAGAAGTCGCATCTGGCTTGGTAGCGGCAAACAAATTACCGATATCGTCACCATTGAATCAGCGATCACCTTAGGAGATCGCAAACCACGACTTCTCATTAATCCACACTTTGTTGGCCTTGAAGGTGGCTTTATGGCACTTTCCGTATTGGCCAATCAACACGACTGGCCACGAGGTGCTGGTCTTTATCAAAACATGAAGAATCCTTTCTTCAATCAAAAAATGATTGAATGGAGAAATCGTTTTGGTGGCAAGTCGATTGAAAGACAAAGTCGCTTACGGGATCTCATTCGCGAAATTCAAACGGGTAATTTTATTTTTATTGCGCCAGATATTGATTTAGGGCCGCGGGATTCAGTCTTTGTTCCCTTCTTCGGCATCCAAACCAATACCATTACCTCTGTATCCCGCCTAGCAAGGCTCAGCGGGGCTGAAGTTTGTCTCATGACAACGACGTTAAACAAAGATCGCAAGGGCTATACCTGCCACATCAGTGCGCCCTTGCCTAACTTTCCAAGCGATGATGTGGAACAAGATACTGCGCGCCTCAACCAATATATTGAAGAGCTTGTTCGTGAAAGACCAGCGGAGTACTATTGGGTACATAAACGCTTTAAACATCGGCCGCCAGGCGAGCCGAGTCTTTACGATTAAATGGAAATATTTTGAGCACCAATACAAACAATCCAGTGCGCAAGTTACGCTTCACCAAAATGCATGGTGCTGGCAATGATTTCATTGTGCTCAATGGCATCAATCAAGACCTTAGCGGCATTACGCGTGAACAGTGGCAAGCATTGGCACACCGCCAATTTGGTATTGGCGCAGATCAAATTCTGCTGGTTGAAAAAGCGACGCGCGCAGATGCCGATTTTCGATATCGCATTTTTAATTCTGATGGCGGTGAAGTGGAGCAATGTGGCAATGGCTCTCGTTGCTTTGTACGTTTTGTATTGGATCAAGGCCTTTCCAATAAGAATCCCTTGCGCGTTGAAGTAGCGCACACCGTGCTTACCCTCAAATCTCATCCCGATGGGCAAGTAGAGGTGGATATGGGTGCGCCTATTTTTGAACATAGCCACATTCCATTTAATGCAACTGGTTTAGCTAGCGTGCAAGAGTTTCAAGAGACGCTATATGCACTTCCGCTGAACTACCCAGCTACACACGACAGCTTGGTTGGTGTTTTATCTATGGGTAATCCACATGCAGTTCAAGTGGTTGGCGATGTTGATAGCGCGCCTGTGCTTGAAGAAGGCCCTGAGATTGAAGAGTTTGCAGCGTTCCCCAAAAAAGTAAATGCAGGCTATCTACAAGTTATCAATCGCAATGAAATTAAATTGCGCGTGTTTGAGCGTGGCGCAGGTGAAACATTGGCCTGCGGCACCGGCGCATGTGCGGCAGTTGTTTCTGGCATTCGCAGAGGTTTATTAGATTCGCCTGTAAAGGTGCATACACGCGGCGGCGATCTACAAATTGCTTGGGCCGGAACTGTTGATGGCGTTACTCAATCAGTCATCATGACGGGTCCAGCAGTCACGGTATTTGAAGGTGAAACAGAAATCTAAAAGCGAGTGCTCTTAGATGCCGTACTTCTCACGATACGCTTTTACTGCAGGCAAATAATTGGTTAGCTGGGTATCGCTTGATGCAGTTAAGAATGACATCAAGCCAGTCAGGTTCGCAATCGAAATCACCGGCAAACCAAACTCTTGCTCCACTGCTTGCACAGCAGATTTATCGCCAATATCCACAGCGTTACCTGAACGCTCCATACGATCCAAAGCAATCAATACTGCAGCAGGCTCTGCGCCCGCCTTGCGAATCAGATCCACCGACTCTCTCACAGAGGTCCCAGCAGAAATCACGTCATCAATAATCACTACTCGCCCCTTAACAGGAGCCCCCACCAAGACTCCGCCTTCGCCATGATCTTTTGCTTCTTTGCGGTTATAGGCGTAAGGAACGTTGATGCCGTCATCAGCCAAAGCGATTGCTGTAGCAGCTGCTAGCGTGATTCCTTTATAGGCTGGGCCATAAAGCATGTCGAATTGCAGCCTCGACTCTTGTAATGCTTTGGAATAGTAGCGGCCTAGAGCACTCAGACGAGCGCCGTCGTTGAATTCGCCAGCATTAAAGAAATAAGGCGAGAGTCTGCCGGCTTTGGTTTTAAACTCCCCAAAGGACAAAACCTTTGCCTCTAAGGCAAAACGTATAAAGTTATCTTGATTTGAATTATTTGAGCTCATAGGCCTACATGTTACGCATCATTTCCGCGAACCTCAACGGTATCCGTTCCGCAGTCAAAAAAGGCTTTCTGCCATGGGCCGTAAAGCAAAAGGCCGACTTCATTTGCATGCAGGAGCTCAAAGCCCAGCGCGATGATTTGGAAGACGCCATTCTCAATCCCGATGGTATGCATGCCTATTTCCATCATGCCGAGAAGAAAGGCTATAGCGGTTGCGGAATTTATACCCCTCATAAGCCTGATGAGGTCTTGTACGGGTACGGCAATGAAGAGTTCGATGCTGAGGGGCGTTATGTAGAAGCGCGCTTTAAAGGGCTTTCTGTTATTTCGGTTTACATGCCCTCTGGCTCCAGCTCGCCTGAGCGACAAGAGGCTAAATACCGCTATCTTGATAGCTTTTTGCCACATCTCGTAGCCCTCAAAAAATCAGGTCGAGAGATTGTGCTTTGTGGAGACGTCAACATTGCCCATCAAGAAATCGACCTGAAGAACTGGAAAGGTAATCTCAAAAATTCTGGGTTTTTACCTGAAGAGCGCGCATGGCTAACCAATCTATTTAGTAAAGTAGGTTACGTCGACGTCTTTCGTCAGCTCGAGCCTGAGGCGACTGAGGCTTGTTACACCTGGTGGAGTAATCGCGGACAGGCTTATGCAAAAAACGTGGGGTGGCGCATTGACTATCACATCAGCACACCAGGTATTGCGCAAAGCGCTAAGAAAACCGCCGTATATAAAGATGAAAAATTTTCAGACCACGCACCACTCACTGTGGATTACGACTGGAAGATTTAAGCGGTAGTAAATTGCAGCAAAAAAACGGCGGGGGAGATTACTCCCCTTCTTTTTTGATCTGCACGATCTTGAAATGAATCGTGGCCCAAATTAAGAGCAGCACCGGAGCCCCAATAATGGCGGTACCAAAGAAGAATGTCTGGTAACCAAAATTATCAACAAACACCCCTGAGAAACCCGCCAACCATTTAGGTAGCAGCAACATCATCGAGCTAAACAAAGCGTATTGAGTAGCGGAATAGCGGATGTTCG
This sequence comes from Polynucleobacter sp. 86C-FISCH, assembly GCF_018882415.1. Lineage (GTDB taxonomy): Bacteria > Pseudomonadota > Gammaproteobacteria > Burkholderiales > Burkholderiaceae > Polynucleobacter. Next base: position 865,610 of record NZ_JACVOL010000001.1, read on the forward strand.
TCAGCGAAGATAAAAAAGCTATAAAGGCTGCACTCGCAATACCTGAGCTAAGGTTGTCTGCAGAAATTACCCAAATCAAGCCATGCAAGTCATGGCCTTGTGTTGCCAACCAGGCAAACAATAAGTTGCTGACTGCAGAGAGTACAGCGCCTACAAATAAGATTCTCAAAACACCAAAGCGCAAGGTGAGTACGCCGCCAAGAAATGCGCCCACTAAAGTCATAACCACTCCAAATACTTTGCTGACGGCGGCAACTTCATCTTTGGTGTAGCCCATATCCACATAGAATGGATTGGCCATAATGCCCATCACAACATCACTAATGCGATATACGGCAATCAAAGACAAAATCAATACTGCATGCCAACGATAGCGGGTGATGAATTCTGCAAAAGGCTCAACAAGCGTTTGATATAGCCATGCTTTGGCGGTACGCACTTTTGCCAACTCATACTTGACTGGCTCTTTGCTTAGCAAGGTTGTAATCACACCAACGCCAATGGAAGCAGCCATACAGAGATAAGCAAATTGCCATGCACTCGCATCGTATCCACTACCCGTTTCAGCACGAGCAGCAAGCCAAAGAACACCAGCACCAGCCCAAATCAAGGCCAGTCGATATCCGGTTTGATAGGTTGCAGCTAAAGCTGCCTGATGATCACTATTGGCAGATTCAATCCGAAATGCATCTAAAGCAATGTCTTGAGTAGCAGAACCAAAGGCCACCAACAAGGCGCACCAGACAATCGAATTGAGTGCGAGCTTCGGATCTAAAGTCGACATGCCAACCAGACCCAAAATGATGAGTGCCTGCGCAAAAAGCAACCAACTGCGGCGGCGCCCAAACAATCTCGTTAGCAAGGGAATTTGCAAACGATCTACGAGAGGTGCCCACATCCACTTAAAGGCATAGATCAAGCCGACCCAGGTTAAGTAGCCAATAGTGCTGCGATCAATGCCGGCTTCACGCAACCAAAAACTAAGGGTTCCCAAAATGAGGAGCAAAGGTAGGCCTGCGGAGAAGCCCAGAAATAGCATGCGCAGGCAAGGCCATTCGAGATAAACCCGAAAATCTTTTATCCAAGATTGGACTGCAGTTAACACCTTTGTATTTTTATCCTAGGCGCGACGAATGCGGAATAAGGCAAGACTGCCAAAAAGGTTCGGCATCAAAGTGACTTGGCGACCTTCATGCAAGATACATTGATCGAGAATCTTGAGCCCAAGATTGGAGGCTAGCTTCTCAAAGTCAGTAACAGTGAGTACGCGCACGTTTGGCGTGTTGTACCACTGATAAGGCAGGCTCTTTGAGACCGGCATACGGCCCAAACCCACAGCAAGGCGGTGCGACCAATGACCAAAGTTAGGAAACGAAATTACCGATTCTTTTCCTACACGCACAACTTCACGCAAAATCTTTTCAGTTTGATGAATGGTTTGCAAAGTTTGTGACAGAACAACCGTATCAAAACTATTGTCTTCAAAAAGTGCCAGGCCACCTTCTAAGTCCTGCTGGATGACATTCAAGCCTTTTTGCACACATGACAGCACACGTGAATCATCAATCTCAACACCATAGGAATGAACTGGCTTTTGCTTCTGTAGAAACTCTAAGAAACTACCATCGCCACAACCAAGGTCTAGCACTTGAGCGTTCGGCGCTATCCAATTGGAAATAGCGGCAAAGTCGGCGCGTTTATTGAGATTACTCATGATTGGGTCTCGCGCATTTGCTTGAAGTAGGCTCGTACCAAATTGTGATATCGAGCATCATCTAATAAGAAAGCATCATGCCCATGAGGCGCATCAATCTCCGCATAAGTCACTTCGCTCTTATTGCTCAGCAAAGATTCCACAATTTCGCGACTACGATTCGGTGGGAAGCGCCAGTCTGTTGAAAAGCTCACCACCAAAAACTTGGCTTGCACTTCAGCTAGGGCGCGATTAAGACTGCCATCGTAACGACGTGCAGGATCAAAATAATCGAGCGCACGGGTAATTAGCAAGTAAGTGTTGGCATCAAAATAGGTTGAGAACTTATCACCTTGATGGCGGAGATAACTTTCAACTTCAAATTCAACATCAAAACTAAAGCGGTAGTCATTGGATTCGCCATTAGGGCGCTGTAATTCGCGCCCAAATTTTTCGGCCATATCATCATCAGACAAATAGGTAATGTGCCCAACCATGCGGGCTAAACGTAAGCCGCGCTTAGGCACTACACCATGCTCGTAATAGTTACCGCCATGAAAGTCGGGGTCAGACAAAATGGCATTGCGCGCCACTTCATTAAATGCAATGTTCTGTGCACTCAGTTTTGGAGTGGATGCGACTACAACGCAATGCTCTATTCGCTTGGGGAACTGAATAGCCCAAGCCATTGCCTGCATACCGCCCAAGCTACCGCCCATCACAGCAGCGAACTTACGAATACCCAACTTATCAGCCAAGCGCGCCTGCGTGTTCACCCAGTCCTCAACAGTGATCACTGGAAACTCAGCGCCATAGGGCTTGCCAGTTGCAGGATTAATGCTCATAGGCCCAGTTGAACCAAAGCATGAACCTAAATTATTTACACCGATGACGAAGAAGTGATTGGTATCAACAGGTTTGCCTGGGCCAATCATGTTGTCCCACCAACCGATATCTGTTGGGTCTTCTGGGCTTGGACCAGCTACATGATGGGAAGCATTGAGTGCATGACAAACTAGAACAGCATTACTTTTATCTGCATTGAGCTTGCCGTAGGTTTCAATGACTAAATCGTAGCCAGACAACACAGCGCCACTCTGCAAAGGCAGGGGCTCGGCAAAATGAATAGTATTTCTAGAGAGGTTTAGCTCGCTCATTCTGACAGGAGAAGGCGCAAACTAACATCGGACGCTTCTGTGGGCAACTTCTTAAATCCGCTACGGGCAAAGCGATGCCAACGGCCCAAAACAAAACTCATCAACATAGCAGCGCGAATGCTGACTTCTTCTTGACCAAGCTGCGCCCAATTGCCGCCTTGAGTTTGGGCAATGCGCAAAGCCTGCTTAAGAGATGCTTCAACGCGATCTAGGACCTGAGTGATACGCTCTTGCAGACGATCGTCTTCCTGTAACAAAGCATCGCCCAATAAAACGCGAGTCATACCAGGATTCTTTTCTGCAAAGAACAAAAGCATTTGCAAAATACCGCGTGCTTGAGCAAGGCCAGACTCTTCTTTTTGGTTGATCTGATTAATCAAACCAAAGACCGTTTGCTCAATAAACGAAATGAGGCCCTCGAACATCTGGGCTTTACTTGCGAAATGGCGATACAAGGCCGCTTCTGAAACTTGAATTTTGGCTGCTAAGGCAGCAGTAGTAACGCGCTCACCCTTCGGGTTTTGCAACATTTCTGCGAGGACCTGCAGGATCTGCAGGCGGCGCTCACCCGGCTTGGGGCGCTTGCGCGACTTACCAGCATCAGCACTGCTGTCGTTAATATCTGCCGGCTCTAAAGATTCGCGCATGCTTATTTACTTACCTAGAACGGATCATCGTACCGAACGCTTGCTCGGTCAGAATTTCTAACAATAAAGAATGTTCAATACGACCATCAATAATGTGCACTGAATTAACACCGCTCTTTGCTGCGTCTAATGCAGAAGAAATCTTGGGCAACATGCCGCCAGAAATCGTGCCGTCAGCAAACAAGCCATCGATTTCACGGGCAGTGAGGTCAGTTAAGAGAGTGCCGTTCTTATCCATCACGCCTGGAATGTTCGTCATCATGACCAACTTCTCTGCGTGCAAAATTTCAGCCATCTTGCCAGCAACTAAGTCTGCATTGATGTTGTAGGCCTGACCTTCTTCGCTAAATCCAATCGGAGAAATCACCGGGATAAAAGCATCGTCTTGTAAGGCTTTTACAACTGCAGGATTAATAGCCTCAATTTCACCAACAAATCCCAAATCAATTGTTCCGCCAGCGTTCTTTTCATCGGCAACCAACATTTTTTTGGCGCGGATGAGTCCGCCGTCTTTACCAGTCAAGCCTACAGCTTGGCCACCAAAGTGGTTAATCAACATCACAATATCTTGCTGCACTTCACCACCCAAAACCCACTCCACCACTTCCATGGTTTCTTCATCGGTCACGCGCATACCTTGAATAAAGGTACCGGTCTTTCCAATTTTCTTGAGGGCTTCATCAATTTGTGGTCCGCCGCCATGAACCACTACAGGATTCATGCCAACGAGTTTGAGCAAAATAACATCGCGCGCAAAACTCTCTTTGAGGCGCTCTTCAACCATAGCGTTTCCGCCGTACTTGATCACAATTGTCTTGCCGTGATACGAACGGATGTAAGGCAAAGCCTCAGCCAGAATCTCCGCCTTCAACAAAGGAGAGATATCGCTAATAGTTGGTAAATGCTTAGTCATTGCTACTTAAAATTTATTCGCCAAATAATTTTTGACGGAGTTCACGACGCTCTTGAGCCTCAAGAGATAAATTGGCTGTAGGCCTTGCGATTAAACGGTTCAAGCCGATTGGCTCACCAGTTTCTTCACACCAACCATAGTCGCCAGATTCAATACGCGCTAATGCTTGCTCTACTTTTTTGAGGAGCTTACGTTCGCGATCACGAGTGCGCAATTCCAATGCATGCTCTTCTTCAATCGTAGCGCGATCGGCAGGATCTGGAACCAAAATATTTTCGCGCAGGTGTTCTGTTGTCTCGGAGGCATTCTTCAGAATGTCATCTTTGAGAGTAAGTAATTTTTGACGGAAAAAATCTAACTGGGCAGCACTCATGTAGTCCTTCTCGGACATCTTGAGCAATTCAGCTTCCGTTAAAGGCGCGCCTTTTGGAGCTTTTGTGCTCGCAGCTTTACTGCTTGCTTTTGCAGCAGTTGCTGGTTTTGTTGCTGTTTTTACCGTCATCTCATTCTTCCCTGGTTTGAAGCATTATTGCCTCATTCTGCCAAACTTTTATTACCGTCGAATCATTATTTCTCAATATTCATAATATTGACCGTGGCGGCGGATTGTACCCGAATCTTCCTAGGCCAAACATCCCTCAAGCCCAGCCAGTAGGGTGTCTTTAGGCAGGTCGATGCCAATAAACACCATGCGGGTTTGCTTAGGCTCTGTACCCCAAGGACCGGCTAAATCGCTGCCCATCATCTGATGAACCCCCTGGAACACCACTTTTCGGGCACTTCCCTTCACGTAGAGGACACCTTTATAGCGCAGCATCTTCTCTCCAAAGACCTCCAAGATGCCGCCAAGGAAGTCTTCCAACTTTTTGTGATCAAAGGGTTTATCACTACGAAAAACAAAGGATTGAATGCGGTCTGTATGGCCCGCATGACCATGATGGTGGTCATGGCTATGATCATGGCCGCAGGTGCTGTGATCATGATCGTGACTATGGTCATGGCCGCAATGCTCATGATCGTGGTCATCCTGCTCCAGGAAGTGAGGATCAATATCTAGCTTGGCATTCAAATTAAAGCCCTTGAGATCCAAAACAGCATTCAACGGCACCACACCCTTAGAAATGCCAGAAATAGGCGCTCTTGGGTTCATATGCATCAGACGATTGCGTAAAGCATCTACTTCTGCAGGAGTAACTAAATCCGTCTTGGTAATAAAGATTTGATCGGCAAAGCCAACCTGGCGCTGCGCCTCTTCATGCTCATTGAGTTGCTGCTGACCGTGCTTAGCATCCACTAGGGTAACCACAGCATCTAAGACATAGTGATCAGCAACATCGTCATCCATAAAGAAAGTCTGGGCTACAGGACCGGGATTAGCAACGCCCGTGGTTTCAATCACAACGCGATCAAAACTAATCTTCTTGTCCTTACGCTGTTCCCAAAGCTCATTTAGTGCGTCAACGAGGTCACCACGAATGGTGCAGCAAATGCAACCATTACTCATTTGCACAATATTCTCTTGGTTGTCTTGCACCAAGATATCGTTATCAATATTTTCTTCGCCGAACTCATTCTCGATCACAGCAATTTTTTTGCCATGCTCTTCAATGAGAATATGTTTGAGCAAAGTTGTTTTGCCGCTTCCTAAGAAGCCAGTTAAAATGGTTACTGGAATTAATGCCATGGATGATCCAATCAAAATCTAGAGGCCAAAGTTTCCCAAAGCGGGAAACCTTCTATCTTACCGAGTTCCTCAACCTTTGCCAGCCTTTGCGCGTGGATGCGCTTTATCGTATGCCTGAGCAAGGTGTTGAAAATCTAGCGAGGTGTAAATCTGGGTGCTGGCGATGCTGGCATGCCCCAACATCTCCTGAACAGCCCGTAAATCTTGGGATGATTGCAGCACATGACTTGCAAAACTATGTCGCATCATATGGGGATGCACATGCGTTGGTAAGCCTGCACGCATAGCCAAAGTTCGTAAGCGCGCCTGCACAGTGCGTGGCGATAAACGCTTGCCTGTGGCAGATAAAAATAGTGCGATTGACTCTTCTGAGTAATCCCCAGCATCGCGTAACTCTCGCCATGTCGCAAGAGATTTCATGGCGGGCACACCAACCGGAACAGAGCGTCGTTTGCCGCCCTTGCCCAAAACCGTTACCTCCGCAGCGTCCCAATCTAACCAGCCCGCAGATTCATGTTGACGATCTTTACTTTGCATCACATCAATACCGAGGAGCTCTGAAAGACGCAAGCCGGAGGAATAGAGCAAATCAATAATTGCCGCATCCCGAATCGATTCCAAATCCTTTTTCTCTTCCGCCTCTTTGACCGCTTGATTTACCAAGGCAAGCGCCTGCTCAACAGATAAGGCTTTAGGTAAAGACTTTAGGCGCTTTGGTGCCTTGACATCATCGACGGGATTAGCAACGAGCGTGCTTGTTACCTTGCCTGCGCGTACATCACGTCGCGCATCCTTTTCGCTGAGCCAGTCGTACCAACCACGCCATGCAGATAGGGCTCTCGCAATACTTCTTGAAGATTTACCTTTGGAATGCAAACGGCCAGCCCAACGACGCACATGGCCATTGCTTACCTTCAATAATTCAATATTGTCTTCAAGAGCAAAGTTTTGGAGGTCACTCAAATCCATGCCATACGCTTTGAGCGTATGTGGCGAGAGTTGGCGCAACACATGCAACTCATGCAAATACTCTTGCATGAGGGGATGAAGGTCAGTCGCCTTTAATTTCATAAGCTTGGATGCGATCCAAAGCTGCAGCAGTTAATTCAGCAATCTGACGTAAATAGAACGCGCCCATATCAGCCGTAAAGCGTGACTCGTCTTTACTTGCCAGCAATAACACTGCAGGGGATTGACTGGCGCCAATGCTTTTACCAAGCGGCAAGCCGATAGCGACCATGCTTTGCCACTCAGGATCGATAGTCGTTTGGCTGGCGAGTAAGTCAACGCTGGCTGCTGCTAGTTCTTTTGCCGAGCCACACAAGGGCGTATCAACCCAAGGACCAAAAGCAGAATTTGGTGAAAGCAATTGCGCCTATTCCACTTCAAATACTTCTGCCAAACCAGAAGTAATCGCAGCCTCTACATCGGCTTTATTGTTTGCTTTCATTAAACGCAACAACCAAGCAACTAAGCTTTGCTGAGTTTTATCGTTACGACTACCAAAGTGCAACATCTCACTTAAGCGTCGATTGAGCTCTTGATTCTGTGTACGCAACACCGTCATCTGGCGCTCTTGCAAAGAAATCGCACGGTCTTCATGAGGATGCTTAATTCGGATCTCATTAAAGAGATCGGCGTAGCGCTCAAAAAAGCCCGGGGTTACTCGCAACCACTCAGCAACCAACTCTTCTTGCTCGGCTTGTTTTGGATCTATTGCGCTCATCAATTGCTTTCTAAATATGTTCTTTTATGAACCCAGCTTCTTACGCAAGAGTTCGTTTACCTGGCCAGGATTGGCCTTGCCTTGCGAGGCCTTCATGATCTGGCCCACTAATGCATTAAACGCCTTCTCTTTGCCTGAGCGGAACTCTTCCACGGACTTCTGATTAGCTGCCAATACTTGATCAATGATGGCTTCAATTGCGCCACTGTCGCTAATTTGCTTTAAGCCCTTGGCATCAATCACTTGATCCACAGTGCTAATGGCTTTGCCTGCAATAGCCTCTTCCCACAGAATCGCAAAGATGTCTTTAGCAATTTTGTTGGAGATGGTGCCATCCGCTACGCGAGTCAGCAATGGCGCCAAATGCTCTGCCTTTAATGGCGCTTCTGCTGCTGCAATACCAGCACGATTTAATGACGATGCAAGTTCGCCAGCAATTAAATTAGCTGCCGCTTTTGCCAATGGCTTACCAACGATTGCCAATAGATCTTCAAATACTTTTGCAGTATCGCGATCTTGCGTGAGCAACTGCGCATCGTAGGCACTTAAACCAAATTCGCTTTGCCACTGATCACGCAACTGCGCAGGAAGTGCAGGCATCTTGCTACGCACATCTGCAATCCATGCATCATCAATGACTACTGGCAATAAATCAGGATCTGGGAAATAGCGATAGTCGTTCGCATCTTCTTTACTACGCATGCTGCGTGTTTCGCCGCGATCAGGATCGTACAAACGGGTTTCTTGAACAACGGTACCGCCATCTTCAATTAACTCAATTTGACGACGCACTTCGTATTGAATTGCCTCTTCCAAGAAGCGAAAGGAGTTCAGATTCTTAATTTCGCAACGGGTACCAAACTCAGCTTGCCCCATAGGACGAACAGATACGTTCGCATCGCAACGGAACGAACCTTCTTGCATATTGCCGTCACAAACGCCAAGCCAAACCACCAGTCCATGTAGGGCTTTGGCATAGGCAACCGCTTCAGCAGCGCTGCGCATCACAGGTTCGGTCACGATTTCCAATAAAGGCGTCCCTGCACGGTTTAAATCAATGCCGCTAGAAGCTTCGCCATGGGGGCCAGTAAAGCCCTCTTCATGGACTGATTTACCCGCGTCCTCTTCCATGTGGGCGCGGGTGAGCTCAACTACCTTCACCTCATCACCAACCAGAATTTCAACTTTTCCACCAACTACCACTGGAATTTCCATCTGGCTAATTTGATAGCCCTTTGGTAAGTCGGGATAGAAATAGTTTTTACGAGCAAAAATGCTTGCCGGTGAAATCTTTGCATTCACTGCCAAACCAAAACGAATCGCATGCTCTACGGCTTGACGATTGAGGACAGGCAAGACACCGGGCAATGCAAGATCAACTGCACATGCTTGTGTATTTGGCTGCGCACCAAAGCGCGTGCTCGCACCACTAAAAATCTTCGACTGTGTTTGTAATTGTGCGTGGGTCTCTAGACCAATAACGACTTCCCATTGCATCATGCCACCTCACTTGCTTGACGCAAATGCCAATCACTGGCTTGCTGATATTGATGAGCCACTTGCAATAAGCGCGCTTCTGAAAAATAGTTGCCAATGAGCTGCATACCAATAGGCAAGTTATTGGCATTAAATCCACATGGGACACTCATTGCGGGCAGGCCCGCTAAGTTCGTTGAGAGCGTATAAATATCTTCTAAGTACATTTGCACAGGGTCTTTTGACTTTTCACCTAAGCGCCAGGCTACATCAGGGGCTACGGGACCCAAGATGACATCACATTGATTAAAAGCCGCTTGGAAATCGGCCGCAATAATGCGACGAATTTTTTGTGCCTGCAGATAGTAGGCATCGTAGTAACCATGACAAAGAACGTAGGTTCCAATCATGATGCGGCGCTTTACTTCCGAACCAAAACCTTCAGTACGAGACTTGGCATACATGTCACCAAGGTCACGATATTCATTTGCACGATAACCATAACGTACGCCATCGAAGCGACTCAAATTACTCGATGCTTCTGCTGGTGCCAAAACGTAATACACAGGAATTGATAATTTGGTTTTAGGCAAACTAACTTCAACTAATGTCGCGCCTAAGCTTTCCAAAAGCTTGGAGGCTTCATTAACGGATTTAGCAACATCGCTTGCCAAACCTTCGGCAAAAAATTCTTTTGGCAAACCAACACGCAAACCTTCTAGTGGTTTTGCTGAATTGTTGTTTCCCTCTTTCCAATTTTGATTGAGGTAACGGCCGTAATCTTCTCCAGAGTCTGCTAAAGAAGTGGAGTCACGCGGATCATGCGAAGACATTGCTGAAAGCAGCAAAGCGCAATCTTCTGCGGTCTTGCCCATCGGGCCCGCTTGATCGAGTGAAGATGCGTAGGCGATCATGCCGTAACGAGATACGCGCCCATAACTTGGCTTAATTCCGGTTAGGCCACAGAAGGCGGCTGGCTGACGAATGGAGCCGCCAGTATCGGTGCCGGTAGCAATCGGCGCCAAGCCAGCAGCAACCGCTGCAGCAGAGCCGCCAGATGAGCCGCCGGCTACGTGTGCGGCATTCCAAGGATTTAAAACCGGTCCAAAGGCAGAGTTTTCGTTGGAGGAGCCCATCGCGAACTCATCCATATTGGTCTTGCCCAAGCAAACCATGCCAGCGCCATGGGGATTGTTTTCGTCTGGGATTCCCAGATTAGCAACTACCGTGGCATCAAAGGGACTCTGATATCCAGCCAAGATTTTGGATGCTGCGGTCGACTTCCAGCCACGCGTTACGAAGACATCTTTGTGGGCAACAGGGATGCCGGTTAACTTGCCAGCTTTGCCAGATGAAATTAGCTGATCTGCTTTATTTGCTTGCTCTAAGCTTAAGTGAGCATTCACATCAAGGTAAGCATTCCACTGTTTTCCAGCCTCAATACGGTCCAAAAAGTACTGGGTTAGCTCAGTGCTGGAGACCTCTTTTGCAGCCAGTGCTTTTGCCATTAAGGCAATCGGGGTGTTGTGCCAACTCATTCGATCACCTTTGGCACCAAGAAGTAGCCATCCTGCTGTGCAGGGGCTGATTGCATGTTTTCAGCGCGGTGGTCTGACTCAGTAACCTGGTCAGCACGCATAGGCTGAGCCAAATCACGTAAAAAGAGGATTGGATGAGCCAAAGGCTCAAGACCAGTTGTGTCAACTGCTTGCATTTCCTCAACCAAGGAAAAAATAGCCTGCAATTGAGGCAAAACTGCCTCGGCTTCTGCCTGATTTAACTCAAGCCTAGAAAGGTGCGCAATGCGCTGGACATCATCAAGTTTCATGGGGCGCTAGAGTATCATTCCTATATATTTTCATTAACACTTTCTATTTTCCCACTACATCATGTTTGGTTTTTTCCGCAGCTACTTTTCCAATGACCTAGCCATCGACCTAGGAACCGCCAACACCTTAATTTATATGCGTGAGCGGGGTATTGTCCTCGATGAACCTTCTGTTGTGGCAATTCGCCAAGAAGGTGGTCCAAACGGCAAAAAGACCATTTTGGCCGTCGGCAAAGAGGCAAAAGCGATGTTGGGACGTGTTCCGGGGAATATTGAGGCAATTCGCCCAATGAAAGACGGCGTTATCGCTGACTTCACAATTACTGAACAAATGCTCAAGCAATTTATCAAGCTTGTGCACGAGAGCAAATTATTAAAGCCAAGCCCACGCATCATCATTTGCGTTCCTTGTGGATCTACTCAAGTTGAACGTCGTGCGATTCGTGAATCCGCATTGGGCGCTGGTGCATCACAAGTATTTTTAATTGAAGAACCAATGGCTGCAGCAATTGGTTCTGGCTTGCCAGTTTCTGAAGCAGCTGGCTCGATGGTTGTCGACATCGGCGGCGGTACAACTGAAGTTGGTGTGATGTCATTAGGCGGTATGGTTTACAAAGGCTCCGTTCGTGTTGGTGGCGACAAATTTGATGAAGCCATTACAAATTACATCCGTCGTAACTACGGCATGTTGATCGGTGAACAAACTGCTGAGTTGATTAAGAAAACAATTGGTTCTGCTTTCCCTGGCGCTGAAGTGCGCGAGATGGAAGTAAAGGGTCGCAATCTTTCCGAAGGCATTCCACGTAGCTTCACGGTTACCAGTAATGAAATTTTGGAAGCATTAACTGATCCATTGAATCAAATCGTGACTGCGGTAAAAGCTGCTCTAGAGCAGATTCCACCTGAGTTGGCGTCCGATATTGCTGAGCGCGGCATGATGCTCACAGGCGGCGGCGCTTTATTGCGTGACCTTGATCGTCTCTTGCTTGAAGAGACTGGCTTGCCAATTCATGTTGCAGAAGATCCTTTAACTTGCGTGGCTCGTGGTTGCGGTATCGCACTTGAGCGCATGGATAAGTTAGGCGGAGTGTTCTCGCACGAGTAAGCGACATACACGTCGATCAGGGAATTGCAACATAGCGCTCCACCACTTTTCAGACAGGGCATTCCGGCCTTACTTAAACTGATTGTCTGTCTGTCGATCAGCATCGCTTTGATGCTGATCGATTTTCGTTTCAAAGCACTCGATCCCATCCGCAACAACGTCAATTGGATTTTGCGTCCACTTGAATATGTGATGATGATGCCGCGCAATGCGCTCGAAGCAACATCAGAATATTTCACAACAAGATCAACTCTTGATCAAGAAAACCAAGTCATGAAAGTTCGCCAAGCAGAACTTTCTCTACTGGCAAATCAATCTGAATTCTTGATGGTGGAAAACCAAAACCTGCGCGAGCTAATGGCTTTGCAAAAACAGGTTCCATTCAAAACATTGCCGGTCGAAATTCTATTTAATCCTCCTAATCCGATTTCTCAGCGCATTGTGATCAATCGCGGCAGTAATGATGGTCTGAAGCTTGGCAACCCCATCGCCAATGATTCTGGCATTTTGGGCCAGGTAGTCCGCCTCTATGAACGCTCTGCAGAGGTTTCCTTGCTGGAAGACCGCGATTTTGCGGTTCCAGTACAGGTGGCACGGAATGGCCTTCGTGCAGCGGTCTTTGGCGCTGGGCGCGGCAATCCCCTAGAACTTCGATATTTACCTGTAGCCAGTGATTTAGAAGTCGGCGATATTTTGCTGACCTCAGGGATTGACGGTGTTTATCCCCCGGGTTTTGCAGTGGCTGTCATTAGCAAAATTGAGCGCAATGTTGACAAGAATTCATCCAACGTTTTTTGTGTACCAGTTGCAGCAGTCAATCGCTATCGTCAAGCACTCGCGCTTTTATATGATCCGCAATTTGATGCTAAAGCACCAACAAATAATAAGTCAGCCACTGGTGTAACCAATACACCGGGACGTCGACAAACTCGTGCGCGGGGAATGCAATGATTGATTTCCAAAGCGGCTACATTCTGCGCCCGGTAAATCCGGTCTTTATTTACTTCAGCTTATTTTGTGCGCTGCTATTAAATCTGCTGCCGATTGGTAATTATGGTTGGGTGCCAGATTGGTTAATTCTGTGCATCGTGTTTTGGAATATTCATCAGCATCGCTATGTGAGCGTGATCACCGCCTTCATTCTGGGCTTGATGATGGATGTTCACAACTCCGATCTACTTGGCTTGCATGCCTTTAGTTACTCGCTTGTTGCTTACGTTGCCATCTCCTGGCACAGGCGCATCGTGGCTCTCACCGTGCTTTCACAAGCACTGCATCTACTCCCGATTTTCTTATTGGTATCACTCTTTCCCGTGCTGGCACATTGGTTGCTAAGCGGCGAACTTTATTGGTGGGCTCTCACAGGTGCTATTCAAGCGCTGATAGAGGCAATGCTCTGGCCAATAGCGACGCGCATCCTACTTGCGCCACAGCGTCGTCCTATAGATGTTGATCACAATCGACCTCTCTAAGAAACAAGATGGTTTCTTTTAAAAAGCCTGACCTAGACTCATTTCAAGAGCGCATTCATATTGCGACTCTGTTTGTCACCGTTTGTTTTTTTCTGCTCGTCACTCGTCTTGTATGGCTACAACTAGTCAGCCATGGAAAATATGCTCTATTGGCAGAAAGCAATCGTATTGCTCTCGTTCCTGCTCCTGCAAACCGAGGCCTACTAATTGACCGCAATGGCATTGTGATCGGCAGGAATTATTCCGCCCTCACCCTGGATGTGAATGCTGAAGAGGTAAAAGGCAACGTAGACCAACTGATTAGCGATCTTTCCGAAATTATTGATATTTCACCCAGAGATAAGCGTAATTTCAAGCGATCCCTCGAAGATTCACGGAATATGGGCACTTTTCCCCTGCGTTCTATGCTCAACGAGACTGAAACTGCCCGTTTTATGGCAAATCGCTACCGTTTTCCTGGGGTAGAAATCCGGGCTAGGAGCTTCCGGGAGTACCCATACAACGAATTAGCCTCCCATTTAATTGGCTATATTGGCCGCGTTTCGCAGAAAGATAAGGAGCGCATGCAGGCCGAAATCGAGGGCGCCAAGGCTGATGATCCAGACGCTTTACAGGCATCTTTCTTGCCGGGTATTCAGTACGTTGGAAAGATTGGTTTAGAGCAAAGCTATGAAACTGTTTTGCGTGGAGTGCCTGGATACGACCAAGTAGAAATTACTGCCGGCGGAAAACCCGTGCGCACACTTTCTAGCTCACCTTCAGTTCCCGGAAAGAATGTGGTTCTTTCGGTTGATATCAAACTGCAATATTTGGTTGAGCAGCTTTATGGAAATTTCCGTGGCGCGTTTGTCGCGATTGAACCCGAGACTGGAGATGTCTTGGCATTTGTTTCTAAGCCCAACTTCAATCCAAATGACTTTGTTGAGGGCATTGATTCAGTAACGTGGAAAGAGCTAAACGACTCGCCTCAAAAGCCGCTCTATAACCGTCCGCTGAAAGGCATCTACCCACCAGGTTCAACTTATAAACCTTTCATGGCACTAGCGGCACTAGAAAATAAAAAGCGCACGCCATCCCAATCCATCTCCGATCCTGGTTACTTTGACTTTGGTAATCACACTTTCCGTGATGACAAAAAAGGTGGCCATGGCATTGTGGATATGCAAAAGTCGATTGTTGAATCTTGCGACACCTATTACTACTTGCTTGCCCGCGATATGGGCGTCAACATGATGCATGACTTTATGAAGCCACTTGGCTTTGGCCAAATTACTGGTATTGATTTGCAAGGTGAAGCAAGAGGCGTTCTACCATCTACTGAGTGGAAGAAAAATACTTTCAAAAAACCAGAGCAGCAAAAATGGTACGAAGGTGAAACCATTTCTCTCGGCATCGGACAGGGCTATAACGCGTTTACTATTTTGCAGTTAGCTCATGCCATGGCGAACGTGGCTAATAACGGCATTGTGATGAAGCCACACTTAGTGAAAGCAATTGAAGATCCATTCACGAGAAACAGAGTGCTCACAACGCCCAAAGAAAGTTATCGCATCGATCTCAATGCAGAAAATATTGAAGTCATTAAGAAAGCGATGCTTGAGGTAAACATTTCAGGCACCTCTGCCGCTGCATTTAAAGGCACCGGATATCAAGTTGGTGGAAAAACAGGAACTGCACAAGTCTTTAGTTTGAATTCCAAAGAATATAAACATAGTGCTACTGCAGAATTCTTACGTGACCATGCTCTATACATAGCATTTGCTCCCGTAGACAAGCCAACTATCGTAATTGCGATGGTTGTGGAGAATGCCGGCTTCGGTGCACAGCATGCAGCGCCGATTGCACGCAAGGCGTTGGACTTTTACATTGAGGGCAAGTGGCCTAAGGAGATTCCTGAATGGAAAAGAGCCCCTTAACTAAAGTTCAAGGATTTTTCTTTAGCATCTTTGCTGGATTAGACCGCCAGCTAGGCCTTATTCTGCTTGGCTTAGCGGCTATTGGCTTTTTTACTTTTTTATCAGCAAGTCAAAATACTCCCGTACAAATTGCAGAAGAGTTGCGCAATCTTGCGCTCTCCTTTGTGGTGATGTGGATCGTTTCACGCATACCGCCAAAATGGTTAGAGATGGGTGCAGTTTGGATTTATGGGTTTGGTGTTGCTCTTTTAATTGCAGTAGCTGCATTTGGATTAATCAAAAAAGGTGCGCGTCGCTGGCTCAATATTGGAGTTGTGATTCAACCATCTGAAATTATGAAAATTGCAATGCCACTCATGCTTGCTTGGTATTTTCAAAGGCGCGAGGGCATTCAAAAAAACTGGGACTATGCAGTTGCCGCCATTATTTTAGCGATCCCTGTTTTTTTAATTGCACGTCAGCCCGATCTAGGAACCGCTCTCTTGGTTTTTGCTGCGGGACTTTACGTCATTATTTTGGCGGGCCTGCCCTGGAAATGGATTTTGCCTTTTGTTGCTCTAGGCGTTATTGGCATTCTGCTAATTATTATTTTCGGCAGCACCATCTGCGCACATGATGTAGTTTGGCCGCTTGTACATAATTATCAAAAGCATCGTGTTTGCACTTTGCTAGATCCAACTAGCGATCCATTAGGCAAAGGCTTTCACACCATTCAATCCATGATTGCGATTGGCTCAGGTGGATTCTTTGGTAAGGGTTGGTTTCAGGGAACTCAGGCACATTTGGAATTCATTCCAGAAAAACATACCGACTTTGTGTTTGCCGTTTTCTCCGAAGAGTTTGGCCTATTAGGCAACCTAGTATTGCTTGCACTTTTCTTCGCTCTGATTAAAAGAGGACTCGCCATCTCTGCAAGTGCACCCAATTTATTTACAAGACTTCTGGGCGCTGCTGTAACTTTGATCTTCTTTACCTATGCGTTTGTGAATATCGGCATGGTGAGCGGTCTATTGCCAGTTGTTGGGGTACCGTTACCATTTATTAGCTACGGTGGTACTGCGCTCGTTACCTTAGGATTTGGTGCGGGCATATTGATGAGCATTCATCGCCATCGCCGCTTAGTGCAAAGCTAAATACAAATTGTTTTAAAAGTCCGCAATTCTTGAGGAAATAAAAAAGCCCGGCATGCCGGGCTTTTTTATCAACAAAGAAAGAATTACTTCTTACGCTTGTTAACAGAATCTTTAAATGCTTTACCAGCAGAAAACTTAACAGTTTTTGCAGCAGCGATTTTGAGTGGCTCGCCAGTTTTTGGGTTGCGACCCATACGTGCAGCACGCTTGCCAGAAGCAAAAGTACCAAAGCCGATCAGTTGTACTGAGTCACCTTTAGTAACAGCTTTGATGATTGTGTCGATTGCAGAATTCAATGCGAATTCAGCTTTGGCTTTAGAAATCTCCGCGTCGTCAGCAATCGCTGCGATTAGTTCGGCTTTGTTCAAGTGAAGCTCCTTATAGATATTGATGTCAGCGCACATTACGCTTACATGATTTTAACCACAAAAAATTACAAAAATAAAGTTGCGTTACAGCAATTTTTTAATACGACTACAAACTACTCATCCAAAACTACGATATCAGAAACAAAATACTCCGTATCGCCAAAACAGGTTGTCGGCAAACCGATGTGTTGCTCATACTTTAGGGCAACCTTTTTTCCTAAATTAGCATTTATTTTTTGCGCCACAGCATCTTCACGCACCGTAAAGAGGAATTTTTCTGACATAGTGCCTGGCATAGAAACCATAGCCAACTCACCTTCCCAGGTTTTGCATACATAGCCGCGATTAGAGAATTTCTGCACATATCCAGCGCGCTCACCGCTTCCGTAGCTCCAAGTGAGCATCCCCCATGTATAGGCCGAAATACCCACTAACCCAATTAAAACAAGGCTTAAGAGCCACTTTATAAAGCTATTCATCAGAATTTCCTTGGTAAATCACCACATAAACCCTAAGCGGGTACTTATATCTTCTATAGGAAGTATATGAGCATCTAGATGCGAGAAATAGTCTATTTGAGGCCAGCATCCAAATTAAAATATCCATTACTACCTTAAATAGACAAAACATATGGAAATCCGCCACGTCATCTTTTTTATTTTTGTAGCGTCAGCTATTTATGTCTATTTCAGGGGAAAGGTGCGTTTTGGCGTAGTAAGGTCTCTTACGGACTACCAGGTGCTTCTAGCGCCGGTAAATACCCTGCTGTATCTCTTTTCAAAAGTGAAGGCCAGCGCCTTTATTCCAGTTAGCCAATTTCCTGAGATGAAGCCCATTCAAGAAAACTGGGAAACCATTCGCCAGGAAGCGCTTTCTCTGCAGGAAGGTGGGTCAATTGCAGCGGCTACCGGTTATAACGACATTGGGTTTAATTCATTCTTTCGCACCGGCTGGAAGCGTTTTCACCTTTGCTGGTACGGAAAAGAGGTGCCGTCGGCCCAAGCTAAATGCCCGAAAACAGTCGCCCTACTGAAATCAATCCCCTCCGTCAAAGCGGCCATGTTCGCGTCGCTACCACCTGGAGCAACTTTGGTGCGGCACCGAGACCCCTATGCAGGCTCCTTGCGCTATCACATTGGCTTATCTACACCGAACAACCCCAAGTGCTTTATTGATGTTGATGGCGAACGCTATTACTGGAAAGATGGTGAAGCGGTGATGTTTGATGAAACCTACATTCACTTTGCCGCCAATGAAACCGATCAGCAGAGGATCATTTTGTTTTGCGATGTTGAGCGACCTGTTTACACCAAAGTTGTTGAATTATTCAATCGCTGGTTTGGGCGATACGTAATGAGTGCAGCCTCCTCTCAAAACGTAGAAGGTGAAAAAGTTGGGTTTGTTAATGTTCTATTTACCTATTTTTACCAACTTCGCGCGCAAGCCAAAAAGCTAAAAGCAAAACATCGCACTGTTTATTACGTAGGCAAGTGGGTGCTCATTCTGGGAATTTTGTGGGCTATTTTTTGGTAGGCTGAAACATGGTCTTAGGGACTCAACAGCTGAGCAATTTGCTCTGGACTAATGGGCCCCCAAATTTCCACTCTTTTCTTGCGGCTATTTTGACCAGAAACAAATTGAATTTGCTTCTGAGGCACTCTTAATTGCTTAGAAAGCCAGGCCAATAGAAGTTCATTTGCCTTGTTTTCAAGGGCAGGCGCCTGTAGAGAAATTTTTAAACAGCCATCATGCAGACCAACTACCTTGGTTTGTTTTGCGCCTGGCTGGCAGTGCAAATTTAGGATGATTCCAGTGGGGGTTTGTTTTAACCAAATAGGTGTCATCAAAGTACTTTAAACTGAAACCATGACGATGAAGAATTCCCAAGCTTTAGAGCAACTATTTTCAAACAATCGCGCCTGGGCCGAAAGTATGGTGGCTAAGGATGCCAACTTCTTTAAGCGCCTGGTTTCTCAACAAGCTCCGGAGTATCTTTGGATTGGCTGCTCTGATAGTCGAGTGCCGGCAAATGACATTGTCAATTTATTGCCCGGTGAATTATTTGTTCATCGAAATGTTGCAAACGTAGTTGTCCATACTGATTTGAATTGTTTATCGGTTATTCAATTTGCCATCGACTTACTTAAGGTAAAGCACATACTGGTGGTAGGTCATTACGGCTGCTCTGGTGTACATGCAGCATTAACTGATAAGCGCGTTGGTCTTGCCGATAACTGGTTACGGCACGTTAAAGATGTGCATCAAAAACATGAGCGCTATCTGGGTGACATGATCCCAACTCCAAAACGTCAAGATCGATTATGCGAGCTCAACGTCATTGAGCAAGTAGTGAACGTTTGCGAAACTACTATCGTGCAAGATGCATGGGCGCGTGGACAAGATCTAACGGTTCATGGTTGGGCTTATCGACTTGAGACTGGCCTTGTTAATGATTTAGGTATGTCAAGCAGCTCTATCGAAGAAATGACTGAGCGTTATGCAAAGTCAGTAAAGCGTTACGAACTAGCGCAAAATTAATTTGCTCAAATCTTTTTCTAACCATGTAGTCGTTGCACTACTCAAGCTTCTTGCGCTGCTACCTTATAGATTATTAGTTGCCATTGGTTATGGGCTTGGCTTTATAGCCGCTCGCATTCCCGGCGATAGAAATCGGGTTGTAAAAACCAATCTGCGACTATGCTTTCCGAAACTAAGCTCAGCTGAAATTGATAGCTTAAGCAAACAACATTGGCGCTTACTCGGCCGTAGTCTTATAGAAAAAAGCATTATTTGGTGCGGTAGCTCAAAACAATTGAGCAATATGATCGAAGTGAAATCGGCCGTAGATCTTTCCAGCAAAAAACCTCGCATCTTAGTGAATATGCACTTCACCGGAATTGAAGGTAGCATTATTTTGAGTGCGCTTAGCAAAGAAAAGCACTGGCCACGTACTTCCGGATTTTTTCAGAGAATGAAGAATCCATTTTTTAATAAAAAAATTGTGGAATGGCGCAATCGTTTTGGCGGCAACTCTATTGATCGGCAGGGAAATGTTAAAGCCATCATTCGAGAAATTCGTAACGGTGACTTCATCATCATTGCGCCGGATATTGATTTAGGTCTCAAAGATTCTGAGTTCGTACCATTTTTTGGCATTCAAACTAATACGATCACCACGATTTCTCGCTTAGCCAAAATTACTGGCGCCGACGTGTGTCTAATGACAACCACCTTGAAAGCAGATGAATCTGGATATCTATGTGAAATTGGAAAACCATTAGAGAATTTTCCCGGGGAAGATCCAAAATCAGATACTGCCCGCCTTAACCAATACTTTGAAGATGAAATTCGACTGCGCCCAGCGGAATACTATTGGGTTCACAAGCGCTTCAAAAACCGCCCCGACAACAGTCCAAGCCCCTATAACCCTTCTATCTAGAGGCCTTTTGTCCTATCATTAAGGGATGACTGAACGTATTGGGCTATTTGCCGACCTCCACAGTAATTTAGAGGCTTTTGATGCTTGTATGGCTCGCGCCGAAGGGCTTGGGGTAACCCGGATGGTTTTCTTGGGCGACCTAGTGGGCTATAACGCAGACCCTGTCGCGCTCGTTGATCGCATTGCCGATCTCGTAGACAACAAAAAAGCGATTGCCATTCTCGGCAATCATGATGAAGCTGTATTTAAGGACAGCCGCAGTCAAATGAACTCCAGCGCAAATGCTGCTATTGAATGGACTAAGTCTCAGCTTAATTCTGGCCATGTAGAGTTTCTTAAAAATCTTCCGCTCATGGTTCAAGAAGATCAGATTTGTTTTGTCCACGCCTCCGCACATAATCCTGCTGACTGGAATTACATTACCGATAGCATGAGCGCTTGGCGCTGCGTACAAAACTCTGGGAAAAATTACACCTTTGTTGGTCATGCGCACGAACAAGCTTTGTTTTATCAAAGCGCCGTTGGCAAACTCATACGTTTTGCGCCGCATCCTGGCGATGAAATTCCAGTGCTGCACCATCGTCAGTGGGTTGGGGTTGTGGGCTCACTCGGTCAACCCAGAGATGGCAATCCAGAGGCATGCTTTGCAGTTTTTGAACCCGAATCTGAAATGCTCACCTTTCATCGCACCCCCTACGATCACTTTACTGCTGCCGACAAAGTGCGTCGCGCTGGACTGCCAGAAGATTTGGCTAATCGCCTCATTACAGGCAAGTAAATCTCATGGCAATTAATACTGACATTGAAGCAGTAGACGATATATTTCAAGAAGGCAAAGTAGTTGATGGATTTACTCTGGGCAAAGAGGTTCATCGCGGCGGAATGGCCAGCCTTTTTTCAGCAACTAAAGAAGGTGTTGATGTACCCATTCTGCTAAAGATTCCGCGCGTTGGTAGAGACCAGCCGGTTGAGAGCTTGATCGGCTTTGAAACCGAACTGACCATTCTGCGTTCGCTTAAAAGCCCCTATGTTCCTAAATATTTGGGCTCCGGCAATATGGCCACACGCCCTTATATCGCAATGGAGAGGGTTGAGGGACGACCCCTCGAGGACTACATCAAAGAAGGTAAAGTTTTTACAATCGATGAAGTTGTTCGTATCGGAGCGGATCTTGCGCAAGCGGTTCAATCACTTCATTCTCAGGATGCAATACATCTAGACATCAAGCCTGAAAATATTTTGGTTGATGATAAGGGGAAACTAACCCTCATAGATTTTGGCTTATCGCATCATGCTCGCTATCCAGATTTGCTTGCAGAAGAAATGCGTAAAGGCGTTGGATCCGCGCCTTATATCTCTCCTGAGCAAGTAGCCGGAATTCGTTCGGATTCGCGTAGCGATATTTTTTCTATTGGCGCAATCATGTATGAATTGCTGACTGGCGAACTGCCATTTGGTAATCCGCAATCGATGAGCGGCCTACGCAGACGAATGTGGGCTGAACCGTTTCCGCCACGCGCAATTCGTAGAGAGATTCCGCGCTGGCTTCAAGAGGTAGTGTTGAGATGCCTAGAGCCTCGCGCAGCCGATCGCTACCAGAGCGCTGCTCGCTTACGACAAGTATTGCGTGACCCCGAGGGCGTAACACTTACCGAACGGGCAGATCGCGTTGAGCCGCCTAGTTTTTGGCAAAACCTCAAGGGCATGTTCAAAGCCGCCGGCTATGAACCCTCTCCCAGTCCGCGCCCCAGTATGGGCAACTTTGATGCGCCTCTGATGATTGCTGCGATAGATACACGCCAATCAGACGAAGACTTAAGAGAGCGCATGCAAATTACCGCAAAAAACTTACTGCATGCCTATCCCGAAAGTCGATTAGTTTGCTTGAGCACCATTAGTAGCACCCCCACATTTGAGGGCAACCAAGAAAATGAAACCGCCAGCGGAATTGTGCGCGGCCATTTAGTGCAACTCATGGATTGGGCCAAACCACTGAAGCTACCGCCAGAGAGAATCTCTTATCACGTGCTAGAAGCTCTTGATCCCGCCTCACGGATTGTTGAGTTTGCTAAAGATAATGATGCATCGCTCATTCTGATTGGCGCATCACATAAGCTACCCAACAAGGTAACGCCTTGGAGAACCTCGATGACCAAGATTGTCGAAGAGGCTCCCTGCAGCGTTCATATTGTCAGAACTTAAGATGATTTGTATTGCCTCCCCGTAGGCAGTAATTGACGGATAATGCAGGCATGGAAGAAAAAGTACGCGTCTCAAAATTACTCTCCGAGCTAGGTCTATGCTCACGTCGTGAAGCAGACTCATATATTGAACAAGGTCTAGTAACGGTAGATGGGGAAGTGGTTAATGAGTTAGGGGTTCGCGCTTTTCGCCATCAAAAAATTGAGTTGCAATCTGGTGCAAAGGCACAACAAGCCTCTCGCATCACCGTGATTTTAAATAAGCCTGTTGGATATATCTCTCATTACGACGATGAACAGGAATATCAACCCGCAGCCTCTTTAATCACTCCCGAAAATTACTTTGCTAGTCCGCTAGACAAGGGTAGAAGTCCGCGCTTCAATACAAAGGGGCTAGCGCCTGCCGGAAGATTGGATATTGACTCTACTGGCATGCTGGTTTTGACTCAAGATGGCCGCATTGCCAAATTATTGATCGGTGAAAATAGCCCGATCGAAAAAGAATATTTAGTGCGTGTTGAGGGCCTTCTTTCTTTCGAAGATTTAGACCGCCTAAGACATGGCCTCTCGCTAGATGGCGTAGAGCTCAAGCCAGCACAAGTAAGTTGGCAAAACGAAGATCAGCTTCGCTTTGTTTTGCGCGAAGGTCGTAAACGCCAAATTCGTAGGATGTGTGAGATGGTAGGTCTTAAGGTGTTAGGCCTTAAGCGCGTCAGAATGGGTCGTATCTCGTTAGGCCCCCTACCTCCAGGCCAATGGCGCTACGTAAGGCCTGAAGAGCAATTCTAAAGCCCCGCGCCCGCTTATAATTGCGACCAAACTTAGATTAACTGGCGCAAAATTACCATCGAAACCTCCACCACCAGCACGCCAGGCGCAGAAGTACTTAGACGCCGCAGCTTTGCCATCATCTCTCACCCAGATGCGGGTAAAACTACGCTTACTGAAAAATTGCTGCTCTATGCGGGTGCCATTCAAATTGCTGGCAGCGTTAAAGCCCGTAAAGCAAGTCGACATGCAACCTCCGACTGGATGGAGATTGAAAAGCAACGGGGTATTTCCGTAGCAAGTTCTGTGATGCAGATGGAATATCGTGATTGCATCATTAACTTGTTAGATACTCCAGGTCACCAAGATTTCTCAGAAGACACTTACCGAGTATTAACTGCAGTTGACTCTGCTCTCATGGTGATTGATGCCGCTAATGGCGTTGAATCACAAACATTACGCTTGCTGGAAGTATGCCGCGCACGCAATACGCCTATTGTCACCTTCATCAACAAGATGGACCGTGAGGTAAAACCACCAATGGAACTCATGGACGAGATCGAAACTGCTCTCGGCATTGAAGTGGTTCCATTTACTTGGCCAGTTGGCATGGGTAAATCTTTTGCTGGTGTGATTGACATTGCCAATATGCGGATGCGCATGTTCAAAGCGGGCGAAGATCGCGTTACCGAAGACTCCCATGCGGTGGTTGATGTGAATGATCCGGCCCTTAAAGAGCGCCTAGGTGCTGATCTAGAGAATGCTTTGGCTGAAGTCGCGCTTATTAAAGAAGCGATGCCTGCATTTGATTTGGAAGCCTTTTTGGCAGGGCGTCAGTCTCCAGTCTTCTTTGGATCCGCAATCAATAACTTCGGCGTGCGCGAGATTCTGAACACACTAGTTGAATTAGCGCCTTCGCCAGGTTCACGCAAAGCATTGCAGCGCGAAGTGAGTCCCGCAGAAAACAAATTCTCAGCAGTGGTCTTTAAGATTCAGGCCAACATGGATCCGGCACATCGCGACCGAGTGGCATTTTTAAGAATCTGCTCTGGTCATTTTCAGCGCGGCATGAAGCTCAAGATATGTCGTAATGGCAAAGAGGTGCGTACCAATAATGCGCTTTCCTTCTTGTCACAACGACGCGATATTTTGGATGAAGCTTTTCCTGGCGACATTATTGGCTTACCTAATCATGGCTTGCTTCGTCTTGGTGACACATTAACCGAAGGCGAACAGCTTCAGTTCACCGGCCTGCCATTTTTTGCGCCTGAAATTTTCCGCATGGTTGAGTCTGCAGATCCACTGCGTTCAAAACAATTGCGAACTGGACTGATGCAATTAGGCGAAGAAGGTGCTATTCAAGTCTTTAGACCAATGGCCGGTGGCACGATGCTGCTGGGTGCATTTGGCCAGCTCCAGTTTGAAGTGGTTAGTCACCGACTCCAAACTGAATATGGCGCATAGGTGCGTCTATTACCAGCTCGCTACAGCCTGGCGCGGTGGGTAAGCTCAGACGACCCTGTTGCGCTAAAGAAATTTACCCAAGAAAACATTCATCGTATGGCCGAAGATGTTGTAGGTGCATCCGTTTTCCTGGCATCGCATAAATCGGAATTAGACGTTGCTCAACAACGCTGGGAATCAATTCAATTCCACGCACTGAGAGAGCATGCCGGTCTAATTTATCAATCAGATTTAGCAGGCTAAACCAGTCAACCGCTTCAATAAATTAACGCGGCGCCTTGCAATCAAACACAGCAACCAACTGAGTATCACTGCTTCTGAATGAAGCCGTCTTGCCGTATTGGGCACAATACGCATTTGCCTTTTTTGTTAACTGCTCAATCGATTCTCCGCTACTATTTAAGAAAGTAACGTGATTGGAGTCAGAAGCATCGGTACACACCGCGGCACAAGCGCTCAATATAAATATGCAGCTTACGCCAACGATGAAATTTTTTAGTAATGTGTTCATTTAGAGTTCGCTCAGCTTTTGTAGAATCTTTCCAGTAATTTTGCTGGCAGCTGGTCTATAAATCAAAATACAGACAATCGCTACCGGATAGGCCACCACCCAAACCTCAAGCCATAGCCAAAAGAAATTTTCTGCTGGGCCAACTCGCACAAAAGTAGTGGCAAGCGTAATGCTCAGAGACATTAAGAAGCCCATTACAAGGGCGAAAACTAAACTGGGTAAATTCATCATGGATACATCATAGCTTCTGCAGGTGTTAACTGTTATTCTGGACTGTGATCACTATTGTGCGCCCTAGATAGGGGAATCTCTGAAGCAAGCCTTGAGATTCATCATTCCATTACTCTAGGAAATTTATGGCTGTAGGCCAAAATCAAAGAACCAGAAAAAACGACTCTATGCTTACCAAAACTGGTAAAGCGCGCTTAGGGCCCCTTAACTCAACACAGCTTACTAAGTTATTAGAAACAAGCACAAAACCAAAAGAGAAAAGCAAAATATTGCGAGCTCTTAGCAAACATAAAGTTGTAGTTGCGTAATTAAAAAGCCCCGCTAATCGGGGCTTTTTAATTTCATCATCATCTAAAAATTAAACGCAAAATTCATTACGCCCTTCTCACCAACATCCTCTTTCCCAGTATGACTGTAGAGACCACCAAAACTGCAAAGATTAAATTCATGACTGTGAGCGAATCTCCAAGCAAAATACTGGCTGCCACTAAAGTACAAAACGGTTGAATTAGCTGCACTTGGCTGACCCTTGCAATGCCGCCAATTGCAAGACCTTCATACCAAAAGAAGAACCCAAGAAACATGGGAAATAGGCTGAGATAAACAAAGCTGGTCCAAGCCACTGTGCCTGCGTATATATATTCTGGGTTATATGTCAGCCATGTCATCACCAGATTTAGCGGCAATGAAATTACCAATGCCCATGAAATTACTGCGCGTGGGTTCATCTTTCTTGATAACTCGCCGCCCTCTACATAGCCAATGCATGCACTGATGCCACCCAAGACTAACAGTCCATCAATATAGGTAAAGCTTCCCGAACTCTTGAGCAAGACATATAAAACAACCAAGCCAGCCCCCAACAGAGACACCAGCCAAAAACCCAATGAGGGTCTCTCCTTAAAACGCAGAACCCCAATCACCGTTGTAGCAAGCGGCATCATTCCTAAAATAACGGCGCCATGAGAGGAGGAGCCTTGGGTCATTGCAACAGTAGTAAATATGGGAAATCCAAATACAACTCCTAAAGCTATTACTACAAACTTTACAAAATCGACCTTGGAAGGCATTTCCTCTTTTTTATAGGAAAGATAGGCGAGCGCGACGAGCCCTGCCAAACTCGCCCTACCAAAGGCTATGAAATAAGGGTTGAAGCTTAAAACTGCAATTTTGCTAACTGGCAGCGTTAAGCTAAAAATCAGAATGCCAATAAAGCCAATCAACATTCCTTTGGTTTCTTTGTTCACCATCACCCTTTTTCTTGTATTGAATTAATTGTATTAACAATCGACCGCAGGTGGGCTGTAATATTCAACTACTGCCTATGAAATTCAACGCCCGTATACAAGCTATTTATCTTGCGAACTCCGCTGGAGTAAAGATGCAATCTGCTCACTCCGCCAAACTCAATGCCGGCATGGGTATTGAAGGAGACCGCTATGCCATGGGTACTGGCGCATATTCTGCAACGGAGCCTGCTAAGGTACGCCACATCAGCTTAATTAGCCTATCAGGCATTGAAACAGCAAATGAGTGGCTAAAAGCTGGCGATGAGCCCACTTTTGATGCTGCAGAAACACGCCGAAATATCGCACTTGAGGACATCACTGCAGCTGAGCTCAATAACCTAGTTGGAAAGCGATTTCAGTTGGGGAGCATTCAAATGCTGGGTACTGAACTTTGCACTCCGTGCGAAAGACCCGCTCAACTACTCAGCAGACCAAGCTTCATGGATGCATTTGAAGGACGCGGAGGGATTCGTGCTGAGGTTTTGAGCTCTGGAATCTTAACTATAGGTGATCAGCTATCCACAGAGAAAGAAAAATGATTGAATACCGCGACAACGCTACTGTTACTGCTGAGCAAGCGATAGATCTTTACAAACGCTCAACTCTTGGAGAGCGTCGCCCCATTCACAACGTACAAACCTTTGAGGCCATGCTCAAAAATGCCAACCTTACAGTTACCGCATGGGATGGCGAAACTTTAGTAGGCATTTCTAGGTCCTTAACTGACTTTGCTTACGTGGCATACCTTGCAGACTTAGCGGTGGATCAAGAATATCAACGCTCAGGAATTGGCAAGCAATTGATTGAAGAAACCAAATCTCGACTTGGCCCTGAATGCATGATTGTTCTGTTAGCTGCACCCAAGGCAAACGAATACTACGAGCACATTGGCTTTGAACATAATCCGCGCGCCTGGACTCTAAAAAACAATTAAGTCTTTATCATTGCGGCATGACCATTACTCGATTTTGTTTAGTTCGCCACGGCGAGACAGACTGGAATGCCGAGCGCCGCCTTCAAGGCCATACAGATATAGATCTGAATGCTCGGGGCTTGGCGCAAGCTGAGCAAATGGCACGCGCCATCAAAAGAATTAATCTTGCATTTGATGTTTTATATACAAGCGATCTCCAGCGGGCCGCCAAGACTGCAAAAGCAATTGAAGAGTTATTTGCTACATCCGCCGTTGCCAACGCAGGGCTTAGGGAGCGACACCTTGGAGCGCTACAGGGGCTTACTACCGATGAAGCGCCTCAGCTTGAACCGGAACTTTGGAGATCTCACCTGAGCAGAAATGTTACTGAGGAACTGCGCGGCGGAGAAAGCATTCAGCAATTTGCAGATCGCATCAACACTACTCTCGAGAAAATCCGCGAACAATATCTTGGAAAAACAGTTTTATTAGTAAGCCATGGCGGCGCATTAGACATGATGTACAGAATTGCAAGTAATCAAGCCTTAGATGCTGAAAAAGCTGTTGCCGTACCTAATGCCTCTCTCAACTGGATCAGCCATGATGGGTATTCATGGAAAGTAGATGGCTGGGCCGATACTAGCCATCTAGAAAATTTAGCACTAGACAATTTAGATCTATAAAGACTAAAAAATCTGGTCCTTTTAATTAATAAGCCACCCTGGGGTGGCTTATTAATTTTGCGCTTACTTGGCGTGCTGTAATTTATTTTGATCTGATACACAAAAATCAACGATTACATCTGCAAAGCTTAAGTAACGAGAATTGCTTTTTCTGAAGCGATCGATTTCTGCAGCCAGTGGCGAAGCAACGCCTTTAAAGCCAGCATCTTCGTAGCCAGGGTGATATGGAGCCTCTTCAACAAATTTGTTTGTCATACATTTACCTTAATAAGTTAGCGCCCAAAAATAAAAATTGATTTTGGGAAATATCGATGATTTAAATACCGCATTTGCGGCACAAAATAATTGGCGAACTATTCGATCAGAATGTGCATAGAGACTCTCCCAAAGCGGACCATCGCTCACGGACTATTGCCGCGCTGACGGATGCCGCTCCCCCTGTCCTTGATACCTGAGAGATTCACCCTAAGCGTAGCTTAGGGCTTGCTCCTTCGGTGCACCATAAAAATGGTGGCTCTCCAGACGGCTATTTAGGATAAGCAGTACCTTCCTGGTGGATACCTGAGCGTTCATGGGAGTTTGCGCCTTCGGTGGAGGGAGACCCCTCACTCTCCTGCTTATGAAAATTATAACCGAATGATAGTTTTATCAAACTAGTGATTTGTACCAATACGCACTAAAAAGACATCGCCAGAACCCAGACCCAGAGAGCCCAACCCAGGTTGAGTGCCGCCAAAGTAATGAGTGTCCCGAAAGTAAATTTCATCCCTAAAACACGACTACTAAAATTGGGCGGCGGCTCATTAATGCCTTTGGCATGAATTAAGCGCCCAATGATTAAAGCGATGCCGGGAAGAATAACGAGCCACCAAGGGGCGCCATTTAACTCAAGACAAGCAATCAAAATGAGTCCAATTGGCACATACTCAGCAAAGTTACCTTGAGCACGAATAGCTCTTTCTAGATCGTCATATCCTCCGCTTCCTAGACCAACCTTATTTTTTCTTCTAAGTCCAATTACTGCAAAAGAAAGCTTTACGAAAATAATAGTCAAGATTGCGGCAATAATTGAAGTCATCAGCAACATGCATTTCTCCTTAAATAACTTCTAAAACTTTGCTTAAAGAAATTCCTTCATAGTTTGGTTTTTCACCAATCTCTTCAAATGGATGGCCAAGGCGATTGACCCAAAACACATCAAATCCATACCATTTCGCTGCTAGCGCATCCCAGGCATTGCTTGAGACAAACAAGGTCTCTTCTTTCTTTACTGGAAAAGCTTTTAATAAAAGTTCGTAGGCCTGTGGCGCTGTTTTAAACAATCGCACATCCTCTATCGTGACAACCTTATCCAGGTATGGCGCTAGGCCATTACTTTCGACCACTGTTGCCAACATCTCTCTACTACCGTTAGACAAAATTGCGGTGGAAATTCCCATATCCTTAATCGTTTTAAGAACGCTTAAGCTGTCGTTAAAGCCAGTGAGCTTGGCATACTGATCCATGAGTTGCTTCTCATATTCTGCTGTGAGATTTAGTTCCATGCGCTTACAAACATAGCGAAGCGAACGAATTGTTAATTCCCAGAATGGCAGATAGTGTTTGCTTCCACCCGGATTAGGATCGCTCATCGTAACTAGGCTGGTATATTCAATTTGACGATCGCGCCACATTAAAGCAAAAGCCTCTCCATGGCCCGGAAATAACTCTTCCGCCAACTGGCCCATCGAATACACATCAAATAATGTTCCATAGGCATCAAAGGCTATGAGCTTATACATGCTGTCTCCTACTTTTTATTGTGCGTTTCTATTGTCGCTTAAAAGCCATCTTCAAATATCTCGGGCAAAAGAAAAACCACCCGAAGGTGGTTGTACAACTACATGCAGCTTATGGGCAACCAATCAAGGCCAATGATGGCGCCCTAATGACTCTTCAAATAGTCAATTACCCACGCCGGATCACTATCACTTGGGAAAATAGGATAGTGAACCGCTTCGATTACGCCATTATTCGCAATGAGTGTGACTCGTTTTAATAAAGTCATTCCGGCCGCAACAAAAGTTGGCATATTCAATGCCTTCTGAAATTGATGGTTCACATCACTAACCACCGGGAATGGGAGATGAAGTCTGTCAGCCATCTCTTTTTGATATTCGGTAGTTTGAACACTCAAACCTACAACCTCGGCGCCCAATGCTTGAAGTTCTTGATAGTGATCTCTAAATGAACAACTCTGAGGGGTGCAGCCTCTTGCCCCAGGAATTTGATCCCAACCATCAGGCAAAGCAACATTAGGTTGCCCCGTCATTGGATAACAGTAAATAACTAGCTTGCCTTTGATATCGCCAAAATTTACGGACTTACCATTGGTGGCATGTAAAGAAACATTGGGCAGCCTCATTCCCTTCAAATGGTTGGTTGAGCCATCATCTTGAGGAATAGGTAGATCTGTAGGAAGCTGATTTAGGTTTGTCATATTTAAATACTATACAAAACAAAAGCCCCACATAGGACGAGGGCAAAATAAAAAACCACCCGGAGGTGGTTTTAGTATTTCTTGGTGGCCCGGGGCGGAATCGAACCACCGACACAAGGATTTTCAAATATCCTCCGATAGACCGCTTCGTCTATGAAATCAATTGGTTACGCCACCCCAGACATTTCGTGCGCAAAATTTACATAATGCGTCGGTCAAAATTTCGAGCGTAATCAGAAAGTTACGATAGCGTGCATAAACTGTGCACAAGCTCAAAACATTTATGTGTCAGTCAAAAATTAGTTCGGCCCCTACTCGTAGCGCCGAACTTTGGATCGAATCTCAGCAGTGCCACCAAGCTTTTTTCGAAATCCTGCGGAAGCCACACGCCACAGCTACGTGTCATGTCGTTTTAAACGACAATTCATTTTTGCTATGTCCGTCAGCCATGCAATTTGTCAACCAGCATTTAATTATTTCAACTTGAATACCCCATCTAAATGGCGGTTTTGACGTGATAGGTGATTAGTCGCCATTTTTTGCTGAAAGGTAAGCTCGCCTTGCCATCACCTTATCGTCATCGGTAACCTGTGATTTAGCTTCAATATCTGAAGCATAGTAATTTTTTGCCAATTTACCGATCTTACTTTTCTGGGCTTGCTCCAATTTATCTTGAATAGTAGGTTGAGCTGGGGATTGCTCTTGTTTACTAATTAGAAATTGATTAATTAGTTGCAACAATTCAACCCTTTCTTGGTCACTAATCATTTCTGCCACCAACATAAGCAACTCCTTTTCTTATATTTAGCTGGCTCATAAAAATGGGGCGCCTAAGCACCCCATCCATTTGTCGCTATAAACGACTTTACTTACCAAATCCCGCACGTACAGCTCCGCTGGCTTGCTCAATCTGTGCATCAAGCTCTCCAGCTTCAACAGCACTCTTAATAATCTCTAATGTTTTAATCAATTCTTCACCTGAGGCAACTTCAACTGCTGTTTTACCTTTTGCTAACTCGATTAATTTGGCACCATAGCGCACGTTTAAGCACACTTTTCCATCCGCCGAAACAAACCACCACTGTCGCACACGCTTTTCTAATTCAATCGATTTTCTAGATCCATCAACATCTTTTACTGTTCTAAATCTTTTTACAGTAAAAGTCCCGCCCTCCTTGTGCGCCTTTGCTAACTGAATCTGCTCCCAGACTTTGGTGGATAACTTATTTCTTCGTTGCAAGATTGGTGGAATAGCTGTTGGTTTTTTGGCATTCACAAGTTTTAATCCATTTAATGTGCTCATTTCATTTCTCCTATTAGTTAATGGGCACACTTAAGTTAATGTCAGTTTTCCAAGAAGAGCAACCGAAATCATGTCAAATCTAATATTTCAACTCAGCTTCTTAATCCTTTTATTTGGTTTAGCTAAATATCTATGACTAATAAAGCAGAGGAAAGCTTTATTCGTCAACAATTACTACTGAAATGAGAAGTGGCACTCAGTTGTTATGTCACCCTAAACCTAGTCAACCGTGTTCGTAGGGATGGAAATTCTGAGCAGTAGCAGAGACTTGTTATCACCATCCTTTACAGGACGCCATTAGCATTGCTAGCTAATTGATACGAGAATATTTGTACAGCATAAAGTCAGTAGCTTTTAAAGCTACAGTGACACGAGAAAGCCCTGCTTACACAGCAACTTTCAAACAAGACAAAGGTAGCCACTTATGCTTTTGTCATTGTTGCGTTTTAAAGCCGCACATAAAAGGAGAAAGCGAAACCGCCCTTACCCAATGTGGTTGTGCCCTAAGTGGTGTAGTAAAAGAACTCAGCAAAAGTCTACTTCTACACTGTGCCCGTTGCTTAAGGCTCAGTGTAGGTTGAATCTAGCAAATGCCCAACAGCAATACTCAGTAGTCTTAAGAAAAAAAGTGTGATGAGCGATAAGCGAAGAACGAGCGAACCAGTTCGCTCTAATACATTTATTAATGTCATAATTAATCTCGTTCTCTATATGAAACAGGAAATATATGCCGAAGAAAATCAATCCAAATTCACCAGATAACTTACTAGGCAAGTGGTTTGAGTCTATCGACATATACGAGATCGATAATGACTTAATGGGTACCTCAAAAGAATACATATTAGCAAGAGGTGCACTTTCACATCTTCTCAATTTTGCAGACCAAAATAATAAATTGATGCAAATGTATAACTGGCTTCTCTCCAATGAAGGCTCTGATTTTTTAGAAAATCACTCCAGAGCAAGTCAATTTGTCTATTTCGAATTGAAAGATCTTTCTTACGCTATAAACTGGGAAAACTATATCTCATCAAATGATGTTGATAGCATTCTGGCTCTCAAGGAATGGATAGAGTTTTATCAATGCCCTCTTCCTTCTTATTTGACGCTCAAATAAACCCAATACGCTTAAATTTTTCATTTCAAATACGCGTATATGCAATGTTAATAAATAATTGCTTGTAGGGCTTCTAGCAAAGTCTTGGAATTTTTCTGAATTTAATCCCATTAAAAATGTAATAGAACTGCTGTTCTATTACATTTTCTAGCTAACCACTTGATATTAATAAGGAAATACTGAAGGCATATTTCGGTTGCTCAAACCAAACCAAAGAAAACATACTGTAGACGCTTATTTATTACATTTAGGAGCTACTTATGTCACAAGCAAAAATCTTAAACCCCGTTGAACTACGCCGCGTGCTTGATCACGTATCCACACGCAAGCATTCTGCTCGTAATCGTTGCGCCCTGCTACTTACCCACTATGCAGGAATGCGTGTTGGCGAGGTGTCTAGTTTGCGAATTAGCGACGTTTTGAACGACAGCGGCACAATTAAAGAAGAAATACGTCTCATGCCAGACCAAACTAAGGGGAAACACGCTCGCACCGTTTATATCAATGCCCGCATGCAAAAAGAGCTGGCTCAGTACATCAAAAGCTTGAAAATTAGAGATATAGAGAAACCTCTGTTCTACACACAAAAGAGGGATGGCTTTTCAGCAAACACTTTGACTCAGTATTTTTTCTTTCTCTACAGAAGGGCGGGTGTTGATGGGGCAAGTAGCCATAGTGGACGCCGTAGCTTTTTAACGGGGCTAGCTAATAAGGGTACGGCCATACATATTTTGAAAAGCCTAGCAGGTCACAGAAACATCGCAACTACTGCTTCGTACCTATACTCCAGCCCAACCCAACTAAAAGCGGCCGTAGAACTTATTTAGAAGCCTTCTTTGCTGATTGCGACTTTTTATATCGTTGATATATTTCTTCGTAGTTAAAGTCAGGCAAGTCAATTGGCGTAGAGCATGGGAAATTGCCCCTCGCCGCATGCTCTACAGTTCGCTTAGCCTTTAGTAAGAATCTACTGGTCAATATTTGCATGTTGATTCTTTGATCAGTAGTTTTTGAGGTTACCTTTACCGCCTTGGCATCTAGTCCCTCCATATTGGCTGGGCTCACGTTTGCAATTACACCTAATCGCCATAGCTCTAAATTAGGATTGGCAGCCTTGTTTCTCAATAAATGAATCATGGTGAATAGGGGCGCAGATCTCAATCTTTTTGCCGCTAACGATTTTTTAGCTTTCTGCGCCTTTACCGGTACAGACACCCCTGCTTGATCAATTAACTTAGTTACTTGACTCAATACATATCGCTTATTCATCCCCAGCGGCACTGAAAGGATTAGCGATG
The DNA here is from genome assembly GCF_018882415.1 of Polynucleobacter sp. 86C-FISCH. Lineage (GTDB taxonomy): Bacteria > Pseudomonadota > Gammaproteobacteria > Burkholderiales > Burkholderiaceae > Polynucleobacter. The sequence goes on from NZ_JACVOL010000001.1 coordinate 900,424, forward strand.
GGACTTCACCCTCCTGCATCCGGGACGTTTTAAAGTAATGATCTAAAGCACGATGAAAGGCAGAATCAACCTTCTCCCCTTTTTCAACATTGGCAATAAGTCTGACTTTGGGCTTTTCAAAATCAGTTCCGTAGATATAAATGCCGCGCTCTTTCCACCACTCATTAAATGTAATAGTAGAAAGATCTCCAAATTCTTCGTAGGTGGATAGAACTTGATCAAAGTCTTTTGGCAAAGACTTTTTCTCCGCCCTGCTTAACCCTTCGTTATTGGCCTTTCTAGCCAGCTCGTATGTTGGGCTTAACTTCATAAATTCCAACATCAGCATTACGTAGCCCTTAATTCCAACCGTAGACCACTCTTTCATGGCCTTTGTAGGCAATAAGTTGGCTGATTTTTTCTTAATAGGCACACAAAGATATTAACACTTAAGAGTGACTATTAACAGTCATTTTTTTAAAGTGTCAATATCTTTACAGTGAATACATGGCAAGTGAGAACAAATTAATTCACAAACCATACTTTTAAACACACATAGAAAGGTAGTAAATCATGAACACATTAGTTAACGAAGTAACAGTAGCAAACAACGTCGTTTCAAACGACACAGCAACCATCAACTTTGATGCAAGTAAGCCATTACTTAACTTAGAGGCTAAACGCATCTATTGGGAGCAAGGAGCATATCGCACCAGCAACCAAGAGTTGTATGGAATTCTTGCCGAATGTCTTGGGTATGCATCAATCACCTTAAGTACGAAACAAGCGAGGGCGAGAGCTGAAGCATTAGAAGAGTTCTTTAAGACTCGCGGGTATAAACATAGCGCAGATATGCCTCTTGTTACTCGCGTTGTTAAGGCTGTATTTGGTAACGTTGATAGACGACGTATTAGCACCTATTCCTTAGTCCTGCGACAAGCAGTTAAAGAGGGCGTTACAGCACTTGATCTGCCAACATGGATTGAAGATAAAGGTGGCGTTCAAGAAATCAAACTTGGTCATAGCGCAACCTATGTAAGCCCAAAAGCAAAAGCTCAAATTGGCAAACAATACTTTGATGGAAAAGTAATCCTTGGCAATGCCAAATCTGAATTGCTATCACATGTAGCTGATGCCGAGTTTATGGGCACATCTTGTGTGTTGCTAGCAGAGCAGATGGCCGATGGCAGTTTTGATATTAAAGCTGTTGTTCGCTCTACTTCAGTTGTGAATGCGGCTTACGTGGCTCTTTATGGTCACCAAAACAAAGTTATGGAAGCTGCCAAAAAAGAAGTTGAAGCGGCTAATGATGCTGTCGGCAATATTGCTAAACAAGCTTAATCAATTAACGGGAATGTTATGAGCATTCCCCATTCAGAAAGGATATAAAAATGTTAATCAAACAAGGGGGTGTTTATGAACCGCAAACTCTTAATGACATTATTTTCGGTAACCCCGAAAGTAAATTGCGAATTTATGACATTGTCACAGGTGCCGAGCCATTACCTTCAAGCGGCAAATCAGCCATTCTTCTCTATGGAGTCTATGGCACAGGCAAAACAACCATGGCAAAAATGCTGCCTGACGCACTCGAAAAAGGTAAAACAGGTTTAGAAGTAAACATGCCTGCTGACTTTATTGGTTGCCAACAAGGACTTAATGGTCCGCAAGTGATGGATTTAATTGGAAAGATAACATCAACTAATTCATTCAACACTAGTGGACTTCACTACATCATTATTGATGAAGTGGATAACTTAACTAAGCAGGCGCAAGCTAGCCTTAAATCCGCACTTAACTGTCAAAGATGCATATTTGTTTTAACCACAAACAATATTTCATTACTTGACAGGGGCATGCTTGATAGATGTGTCTTGGTAGAAATGAATGCGGCTAATGATGCCCAGCTATTACCGATAGCTCATCAATTATTAAAAGATATTGGGGTTGATATTTCTGATGCTGAATTATTGCCAACAATTAGGGCGGCCAATGGTTCGCTTAGGAATATTTCTCACAATGTACGACGGTTAATACAACGTCAAAACATACCTTCTAACATCATCTTTTAACAAGAGTCTATGCCAATTGCTCTGCCGCCATAGTAGGAGTTAGTTTGGAATAGTGCCGCTCAATCATCGCGGCACTATTTCCCATTTGCTTAGCCAGCGTGTGAATATCAGTCTTATTCTCCAGTAGCTCTAAAGTCGCATATGTATGACGCAATGAATACAAAGTACGCATTTGCCCATCTTGACTCTTACCCAATCCACTATCACGCATGAGTTTCTTAAATGTCCCATCTATACGCAAAGGCTGATGTCCGTCTGCCATTACAAATATCTTTTGCGGGGCACGAGATTCAAATAATCTATCAAATGGAATGTCATATACGGCTTTTTGACGACTATGTAATCGTCTAAGAACATCAATAGCCCTATGTTTAGCAATTAACCAACGCCCACCAGTTTTGCCATCCACCCATATACGCAAGTACTTCTTGCCATCATTTGTGTGCCACTCAATGTTATTCCAACAGATATTAAGTGCCTCAGTGCCATGCCGCATTCCAGTCAATAACAGCATCTCTACGTAATCTCGCACTAATGGACGAATCTCACGCTCAATCTCTAGACGACCTTCTTTAGCCCACCTCTCCATATAGTCAAATAACTTGGTAATCTCTTCGCGGCTAAATGCTGGGCGAGTTTTGCCCTTGTGCCCTCGGGAAGTTAACTTAGGGATTGCCACACGCTCACTAATCCACCCCTTATTAACAGCCGTCTGCTGTAACTTTGTCCAAGCACTAGAAAAGTTCATTAGGGTGCTGGCTTTGGGCACTAGTCGCATTTGTCTGTTTCGCCAAATCTCAAACTCATGAACGTCTGTGTAGGTTATTTCTTCTAGTCGCTTATCCTGAAAGTAAGGCAAGAAGTATTTCTCAATACAAGTGATGTAACTTAGGTAAACCACCTTACCAATGCCTTCATCCAAATCACGTCGCATTTCGTACAGAGTGGTGTGCGCTATTTCTGCGAACGTAGGAGCTTTTTGCGCAAGCCCCAAACGCTGGCGAAATCTGGCTTCATCGTATAAGTCACAGGCCACTCTGACAGCATGCTCAATTGAAGCTTGCTTAGTTGAAACACGCTCCCATGTGCCGTTTTGTCGTTTAAAACGACATTGCCAGAGAGGGCTATTTGGTCTACGGAAGATAACAACCTCACCATCACGCAGATAAAGCTCTGCGGGCTCTGCGTATTTAAGTTGGCTAAGTGTTGTGGGTTGGTGATGCTGAGGTGGTGAGGGTATAACTTCTAGATTTATAAGTTTAGTTACTACGCCCTTAGGCATGGACTTGCTGTAAAAATTTTGAACTCATACAGCAAGTTTATTTTCAGAGATTAGGATTGGGCAACCTACGATAAGGCTATTTATTCAGGGAGATGTATGCTCCATTGCGCTGAAACAATTTACCCACCTCCCTGTCTAATACCTTTTGAATAACGATTTTTAAATCGGGTCCGCATCTCTGGAAACCAAACAATCTAGATACTTGCTGTACAAGTTCAGCATCTTCTATTTGTACACTACTTTTAACTAAATGCTCTAACGCAACAGCTATCTCAGCAGGAGGAATGTATTCAGCCTTTTCAAGATTCTTATTAACAACAGATGATCTATTCCGCACAACTTTGTTAACCTCTCCAGCAACAGACCAAAAGCCACCTTCATTTGTAAGTCCATTTGCTAGCCTTAAGCCCTCAACCGTAGCCGCAACAATCCTTGCTCCAGCCTTCTCTAAGTCAAATGCCTTGGCAACCCTTCTTGCCACTTCATCTTGATGAATTGGAGCCTCAATCTCAACAATCTTTTTGACTAGCTTTGACCTCTCATAAACAGAAACTTCGTGGGGAGCCTTGTTTCTTGAGAAAAATTTCTCATTAGATTCAACATAAGGAACGACTACATCTCTTGGCTCATCCACAATTGCTTGGGGCTCAAAAATATCGACGCTTGGCTCAACCACCTCTGGGTTAACTTCTTCTATCTCGCTAGGGTTCTGTAGAGAAGCCAAATAGTCCAATAATTTTGCTTCTTGGTCTTGGCGCCTATGGAACCAATCAGTGCTCCATATTCTGTAAATCTTCCAGCCACGACTCTCTAAAATCTCTTGTCTAAGTCTATCTCTATCCCGCGCAGATCTAGAAGAGTGATAAGTTGCGCCATCACACTCAATACCGCAATAAAACTTGTTTTCATTGCTTGGATCAATTACCCCTATGTCGATAAAGAATCCTGCCATACCAACTTGAGGCTGAACTTTATATCCATGTTTAGCAAGAAACATAGCAACGGATTCTTCAAAATCACTATCAAACCCTTTTTTAGTATTGATAGGAACATCAAAGTATCCTTTTTCAGCAAACTGAAGAAATTCTTTAAATGCGTTAACACCCAATTTCCCAGGAGCAGACTTAACATCTTCTGCCGTTATGGAAGAAAAGACGGTACACCTTTCCTTGGCGCGAGAAATTAATACATTCAGCCTTCTTTCTCCACCTTCTGCCGCTAAGGGCCCGAAGGTCTGAGTTAAGCGGCCATCCTCGCTTCTTCCATAACCAACAGAAATGAAGATTACATCTCTCTCGTCGCCCTGAATAGACTCTAGATTTTTAACAAAGAAGTGTTCATTTTTCGCATCAGAGAAAAATGCTTCTGTATCAGGATTTTTTCTTCTGTGCTCATCAACCAAATCACGAATAGCATCCCGTTGCGTTACCGAAAATGCCGCAACACCCAAAGATTTATTTGGATTAGCCTTAGCAAACGCAATTACTTCTTTGGCTATTAACTCAGCCTCCAAAAGATTTCTACCGCCATCAGAACCACCTCTTTTATAACCATTCTGCGGAGACTTAATAAAAGAAACTCCTAAGCCATCAGCATAGTTACTTCTTAATACAGAAGGTGGAAGCAGAAGCTTATCGTCATAAAAATTTCTATTGGATACAGCAATTAAACCGGGATGTTGACTTCGGTAATGCCATCTGAGCATCGCATTATTTTGAAATACTCCATCACACAACCCTAAAATACTTTCAACATCACTAAAGAAATAAGCGCCATCATCATCAAGCATCTCTTCTTGATCTACATCATCAGTGAGTCTATTAAAGAAATTTGTAGGCGGGAGTTGCTTGGCATCACCCACAACTACAACCTGTTTAGCTCTCGCAATTGCTCCCAAAGCATCTTCCGGCTTAACCTGACTGGCCTCGTCAATTAATATCAAATCAAATGTCATTGACCCTGGAGCCACAAACTGGGCTATTGACATAGGGCTCATCAAAAATACAGGCTTAAGCTCATGAATGGCTCGCCCTGCCTTGGAAAGCAGTTTCCTTACAGGGAAATTATTTCTCTTTTTGGACATTTCTTGACGAATAATTGCCATCTCGCCATTAGTTCCCCGAGGACAATTTTTTGAATAATTGCCTAAAACTTCCTTGGCTGCTATTTTCAATCTGTCTTTATCTGACTTGCGGAACTTGTCCAATTCACGATCTAATTTAAACGCATCAATATCTGACAAATAAGTGTCAGAAATAACCATAGCCTGCCATATCTTTTCTAGGATTGAAACGCGAATTACAGCTTCAATATGATCAGCCTGAATTTGACCCTTAAATATTTTGTCGTGACACTCCGACCCAATCTCATCAAATAAATTACTTAGATGGTTGCGAACTGTCGGCCATTCGTTAAATCTATCTAAATTTTCACTCCACTGCTTTACTTGTTTATCTAAATCCAAATATGGCAATGGTTTTAAAAACTCAATGTTTATTTTTGCTGACTGACAAGAAGTTGTTAACTTGTCCTCAAACTCTTTATTTGCTTTTTTAAGATCGTCAACCAAATCCCAAGCACTTTGTTTGCCAACTAAATTTTTAGCAATGCGCAATCTAATGCCATCTAGACCAGCAAATATCAAATGCCAGTTAGCAACTTTCAATAAAAGCTCATAATCACTTTGCTCTTGCTTCCAAAGCTCTTCTAATGCGCTCACCAACTTAACATCAGCGACCTTAATATCTTCTCTATTCTTTTTAAGTGTCAGCGCCTCATCCAAAAGAGCGAGCCGATTTTTAAACCCTTTAGGTAAATCGCTTTTTAATAAACCCTTTAGGCTTGCTATTGAGCTTCTATATACACCATTAAATATTGAAAAAATTGAACCGCCACTACCCGCTAGCTTCACCCTTAATTCACCTATCGGGTAAGACTCCCATCCATCAATGAACTTCTCTTCAACAGTCTTTTTAGCTTTTTGATATCCCTCAATTTTCAAAGCCAACTCAGATAATTGGCTCGCATTTTCTTTAATCTTTTCTGAAAGAAGTATTTCGTATGAAACCGCAGGCGCATCTTTGATTGTTGCTGTTATTTCAAACAACCAATTCAAATCTTCTAATGTAAATTTTTCAACATCACTCAATTCCAACTGAATGGCAGCAATCACTCCATTGAATAGCGTTTGAGCTGAATTATTTAATAAACTTAATTTCTCAAATTCACCTTCCAATCTCTCGATATCCATTGGGGTTAATGAATTAGATGTAGACATTCGCCAAGGATGATTTTCAGGAATGCCTGATTTTTTTAATCGCTCACTTAAATCACTTAAACGATTAGTTAAATCATCCAGCTTATCTTTTGTGTAGCCTATGGCATTTGGAATTTCAAAGAAGAAAACATTTAATCCCAAACGATGAAGTTTAGAAATTTCACCAAGTACCTCATAAGGAGTGAACCCCCAAGGCTCTTTACGATCATTTACTCGTTTGGCATGATTATTCAGAAAATTTTGACTTTCTGTTAATGCCTCAAACGCTTTGCCTGAAACTTGTAATTGATCAGGCAACTCAACTGAATCTCTTATTTGCTTGAGAACGCCACTCTTTGTCGCCTTCCTACTATGTAGCTCAAGGCAGGTAACGCCCAAACCAACTTTCGCCAATCTTTCGTGTACAACATTAAGTGCTGCCATTTTTTCGGCAATAAACAGAACCTTCTTGCCTTGCGCCACTGCGGCCGCAATGATATTGGTGATTGTTTGAGATTTACCCGTACCCGGCGGACCCTGAATAACCATGTCCTTGCCCGACAGCACCATTTGAATTGCCTCAGTTTGCGAACTGTCAGCATCTACAACATAAACCAAATCTTTTGGCGTGAAGTAATCATCAATTAATTCATCAGGCGGAACTATTGGCGCATCAGGTTCATCATTACCATTTGGCGGCATTAACAATCTCTGAACAATTGGATGTTCAAGCAAACTTTTGCCTTGAGGCCAATTTTCAGGATCTAAGTCTCGCCACAACAAAAACTTGTTAAATGAGAAAAAGCCAATTACCGCCTCATTAACTAGAACTTCCCACCGATTCTCTTTAGAAATTGCCTGCCGCACTTGCTCACAATAATCATTAACAGACCAATCATCATCTTCAGGAATATCAGGTAGCTCAATTGAGTTTTGCTCTTTTAGCCATAGCTTCAATGAGATATTCGTAAATAAATCTTCATCACGCGGCTTCAATCTGAACTTATCTTTAGCTCCATCTCGGACTAGCTCAACAGGAAGCAGTACCAATGGTGCGTATCTTTCAATGTCAGATGTATCGTCCTCGTACCATTTAACAAAGCCAAGAGCGACAAATAGGATATTTACACCCTGTTCTTCTTCATATTCTTGAGCTTCAAAATACAAAGATTTAAGTTTCCTTTGAAGGCTTTCTTTTTCTAGTCTCGTATAGAGCTGATTTGCTTCAATTACAAGCTCTTCTGGCGCTTCCTCAGCTTCAATTAATTGGCTTTCTTGAACTTCACCAAGGGCATTGAATCCCATGTCACTCTTATTTTTGTGAAGCGAAATGAAAATTGATTCGCCGTTCACATTTGTGAAGCGTATATTTTTAGTCCTACTTGAATTTAGATTTGTACTAATTAATCTATTTCTTAAATTTCTATCAACAAGTCTATCTCTTGCTATTGATAATCGCGCCAATAGTTTATCCACCAATGTAGGAGGTAAATGAGATTTACTTTCTTCATTAGGCTGATTGTCTATTTGTCCATTAGAGGAATTTACTTGTTCAGACATTCACTTTATTAATTAATAACTTACAAAAAATAATAGCATCTATTGCTGTTATTTACGACCAATTAATGCCTTGAGTTAGTATTCTTATAGAAATTATTAATTCTGGAGAATTTATGCCTTATGTCTCATTTATCACAGATGAAAGATTTAAAGAAATTGTGAATGAATTGCTTGCGATTGGTGATGCGGCAAAAATTAAGGCTACCGATGAATTTGATAGAAATGTTATAGATCCATTTTCAATGCTAATGGAGATGGCTAGCTTCGATATGGATTTTGAAGACTGGGTTAAAAGCGAGAAAAGTCGGCAAGTCCAAAAGTCACTCTCTAATGATATTGGGCTTCTCCATCAAAAAATTCTTGGCTCTGTTAATGGCTGGAAAGACTTAAAAACCGGCAATGTTGTCGACTTAGTTAATACCGACCTACAAATTATTGCTGAGGTTAAAAATAAGCACAACACAGTAAAAGGCTCCGATAAAGTAGGCACCTATAAGGAGCTTGAGAGCTTAATAATGCCCAAAACAAGCATTTATAAAGACTTCAAGGCCTACTATGTTGAAATTATTCCCAGCACAGCAAAGGGCTATGAAAAACCCTTTACTCCATCCGATAAGAAAACGGGCACTCAATGTGAGCCCAATCCAAATATTATTCAAATAGATGGGCTTAGATTTTACAAACTCGTTACAGGGCAAGACGATGCGCTAGAACAAGTTTTCAACGCCTTACCAACTGTTATCAAAGACTGTAGAAAATCAGCCTCAATGAGTGGCATTGAAGAAGCTGTTCAATTCTTTAAGTCGGCTTACGTTCCAAAACCACCAAGGACTTCTCGTCGTACAACCCAGAAAGCATAGCTATTATTGCTTTGCCTATGTGATATCCAAGATTGACTGGCACAGCATTTCCAATTTGTTTGTACTGGGAAGCTGTAGACCCTGAAAACTGCCACTCATCTGGAAATGACTGAATACGAGCGTACTCTCTTACATTTAATGGCCTAGTTTCTTCTGGGTGACAGCGTTCAGTTTGTTTTTGTGCCGGGTTACAAGTGAGCGTTAAAGAAGGCTCATCCCAGGATAACCTTCTAGCCATGCCAGTCTTTCCCCCTCCGAGATGAAAGCTTGCGCCCATATATTTCTTTTGAAGATTAATTGGCAAATCACGCCAGTACCCGCCCTGCGGAATTAATTCCATTATTTTCTTCTTGTCAGCGGTATATTTTTGCCCGTCCGCCATTGGCGCATCACGAAGAGCCTCTCTTATGCTCACTGTGTAATTCTGCTCTCTTGGAAAAGCAATTTGTCGTTTTAAGTCTTTTCTAATTCCAAATATTACTAGTCGCTCTCTTTTTTGAGCAACGTCAAAATACTGGGCTCTTAAAATTCTATAAGCAACGTCATAGCCAAGCTCGTCAAGGACTTCTAACATTGTTTTTAATGTTCGTCCGTTATCGTGCTTTTCCAGACCCTTAACATTTTCACCAAGAATTATTTTTGGTTTTATTTCCTTTACTGCTCGAGCATATTCAAAGAATAGAGTGCCTCTTGTATCCTCAAATCCCATCCTTTTGCCAGCATAGCTAAAAGCTTGGCAGGGAAAGCCCCCCGCAACTACATCGGCTTTGATTTTCTTAAAGTCTACATTTGCGATGTCATCGTCAACAACATTCCATTTGGGGCGATTAGCTCTTAACGTCTCTACAGCCTTCTTATCAATCTCTACAAGTAGATTACATTCAAGGCCAGCATTGTCCATGCCTAAAGCCAAACCGCCCGCACCAGCAAACAATTCGACAACGGAGTATCCGGACTTTTTCTTTGCCTTAAGAACTTTGTAGCCTACATCTCCGCTTCCACTATTTTTAGCCAACAGCCTATCTAGCTCTTTTTTATCAAAGTATCGATGGCCGTTAGGACTCCTGTGAGCTTTAATAAGCCCTTTTTTTTCCCAACGGCGGATTGTGTCTAATGAGACGTCTAACTTTTCGCTAGCATCTGAAATTGAAATGTGTGAAGTAGAATTTAAATCCATTTTTTAGTAACCTTTGCCTAAGCAGTGGTTACTATAATACAGTCACCACCTCAAATTTGTATAAATTATTTGTCGTTTAAAACGACATTATTTGATTAAAGGCTCATTTAATGAGCCTCCGCCCCCTTAAATTACTCCTAAGCACCTACAAGGAGAATTTATGAAATATCTAATCAGCCTATTTTTACTGGCACAGGCGGCGCTATACGCACAGAACAGTTTTTCTCAAGTTACGAATTTAGATAGTTCGCCTTACAACATGAAAAATAGTCCATACAACATGGATAACTCTTCTTCAAACATGCGTAATAGTCCATACAACATGGATAACAGCCCAAATAATTTGAGCGCAACGAATGGGATTTACGACAACTCCGGCAATAGGGTTGGATATGAAGTAAAGGCGCCAAGCGGAGTTACCAACTACTTTGATAATAGCGGCAACCGAATTGGCTACACACCATCGAAGCGATAAGTCATGCTTTGTGGAGCAATACTTTTTAGCATTATCTTGCCATTACAAATATCAGCACACCAAACAAAACTTGAACCCTTTGTAGTCCAAGCCGTCATAGATACCTCAGTAATTCTTGGCATGCCAGCATCCAAGGCAGCAAAAAAATACGCGCAAGAAGTACAAAGATTTGACTTAATTACTACCCAGTCCAATCAAACGATAACGCCCGTTAATTGGAGACGCTTATATTTCAGAACGCATTTTTACTAGCTCACAAAATGAGCTAGTATTAAATCTAATGCGCAAATAAAGGAAGTTATATGGGTGATATGGAAAGACTACACAAGATCAAATACATGATCCAGGCGAAACAACATGTGCCACTACAAGAATTTCTTGATGAGCTGGAAATATCAAAAGCAACATTTAAGCGTGACCTTGAGTACTTAAGAAGCCGCATGAACGCTCCTATTGTTTATGACAGGTTCCATGGTGGCTACTGCTTTGAGAATCAAACCACGGGTGAGAAGATTGAGCTACCAGGACTTTGGTTTTCCGAGAAAGAAGCAACGGCGCTCGCCCTAACCCAACACCTTTTATCTGGGCTTGATAAAGGCGGAATCATTGAGCCCCATATTGCCCCTCTCACATCCATTATTGATGGCATTCTTGGACAAGGGGAAACTCCTGCCAAAGAGCTAAGAAAAAGAATTAAGGTTTTCGGGATGTCTGCTCGCAACAGCGATGTCAAGTGCTTTGAAGAAATTGGTGTCGCATTATTAAAACGTAAAAGACTACAAATTAGCTACTACGCACGAAGCACGGATAAAACTACAGAGAGGGAAATATCTCCTCAGCGCCTCATTTTCTATAGGGACAACTGGTATCTAGATGCTTACTGTCATCTTCGAAAAGAATTGAGAAGCTTTGCTGTAGATAGTATTAAGGCCGCTCACATTACAAATGTGAAGGCGGATGAAATTTCAGATAAACAGTTACATGAATATTTTGCTGATAGCTACGGGATCTTTTCTGGCAAAGCTGGGCAACGAGCCAAGCTGAAATTCTCTCCAGAGCGGGCAAGATGGGTAAGTGCTGAGACGTGGCATAGCCAGCAGATTTCCAGCTTTGATAAAGATGGAAATTACATACTTGAGTTTGACTTTAATCAAGATCCCGAATTAGTTATGGATATTTTGAAACATGGGTCAAGTGTAGAGGTGCTTGCCCCTCAAAGCCTACGCAAAAGAATTAAAGAAGAGCTAGCAAGAGCATCAAATAAATATGAATAGGAACTAAATGAGAGAACCATCACAGCTTTTAACTAAGGAGTCTCCAAGGCAAATTATTTTTGAGGACTTTAAATTAGATTTGCCAATAACCGGTGGATGGGGCTACGACTTTGAAAGTGCCTGCGTTATTGATAAAAATGATTCCACAGTAAGTAAAGCAATCCCATTTAATGGCGTAAGCATTGAATATGTTTTTGTCGAAAAGCGCATTTATGAAGAAATGATTATTTTTCGTCAAGCGAATGAAAAATACTCTGGCATCAGATGGGAACTTAAAAACCAAGAGTTACTTTTTAAAGATGAAAAAGCCTATGACAAACTTATTTTCAATGTTATCGGCTTTACAGATGAAGTTTGGGATGAATTAACAAGGCGATTTGAAGAAATTAAAAATAGCGGGAAAGTGGAGCTCATGCCCGAACTTGACGCCTACAGGGAATCAAGGGCTTATCGATTTACAAAAGAATTCTATTTCGACATCACTAGTTTTTATGGGCAATAAGAACCGTTCTTTACTCTTTGTCGTTTAAAACGACTTCTTTAGCAATCCCCATTCACAAGCTCATTATTTGAGCTTGTGAATGCCCATAATTTAATCAAAGAATCTAATTCATTGATTGGGGGTGTTATGAGAGATTACACATATTTGAGTGGCGCACGTTTTACTGTGGCAAATCTATTTCGCAGCCTACGCTTTGATATTGATAGGCTCGATATGAGCTGGGTAGATGGGGAGAAACCAGAATTCACGAGAGGCCTGCGTGTCGTAGATAACGATGACGTTAATACCGTTACTGTTGATGGCGAAGATGGCGACAACTTAATCTATAGCCTCACTTATATCTTTAGCAAAGAAGATGGGGCGGATAACTTTAGGATTGCCACGGATGAATATCTAAAAATTGCTCTAGAAACTAAAGAGTTTTTAGTAACAAACCAAAAAAAAGATCCTCAAGGAAAGCCTGAGGCAGCAGAGTCGGTAATTCATTGATACATAAATCAACCTGAAATACACAATAACTTAGTTAGAAGGGGGGTTCTAGTATGTCAAAAATTAAAAAGGGAACACTTTGTATCATTATTGGCGGGTGCCCGGAGAACATTGGGATGCTTGTTGAGGTTGTTGCGCATCTTGGTAGGCATGATGGTCGTGAGGATGCGTACGAAATCAAAACGATTACCGGCAGGAAATTCAACCAAATGTGGCGAGGCACCTCTTTGGTGAAAGGCTTTTCAACAGTAGCCATTACAGATAGGCATAAGCTACGTCCGCTAGAAGATGGTGAACCGCCTAACAGCGAGCTATTGGTAGAAGATAAAGAACTTTTATTTAATACTTAAATCAAAAGCGTAATCAATCATTTCAGAGGCAACTTCTGAAATGAATTTTGGGGAGGGAATAATGCCCACCCTTCCCAAATCTAACCTATCCGAATCCCAACATGTTTGGATGGTTGCGTTAGTTGAAATATCACCACCCGAGTGGTGTCGTATAGCAAAGCACAAGTCGTCCAACTGATTGCCATTAAGATGAAATAAGTTGCCATTCATTCCATAAGCAAACTCTGCCCCACGCTCACCGTGCTTTATATCTCTACCCTCATCAAAGCGGCAGCTGTCGTGTAGAAAAGCAAATAGCTCAACAACTAATAAATCAGCTTCACGCCTTTGAGCAATGTACTTACCATGATGAAATACCCTAGCCCAGTGGTTGGCGCCATGTAAGCCATGCCAATCAATCTTAAATTGATTACGAACATGCTCAATAAGATTGTTGCGGTTGTATTCAATCATTTGAGAATTAAACGATCTTTTTGGCGGCAGCCTTAACTGCTTCAGTAATTGGAAGATTCCATTTATTTTCAGGCGGCTTCATCTTACGATACTGAATGAATTGCTCCCAAGTTAACTCATAAATTGAATCAAGTGTGTAATCTTTATTAAATCGAACAAGAATTAGATATTCGAAATAGACCTTGCCGTCATCCTCAGTTGGCAGGCTCGCAAATACACCCGTTCCATTTCCTGAGGTTGCCTTAATTGCGTATCGCTCGCCCTTATTGCTAGTGGCATCGATATTTTTCGTGCTCTTAATATTAAGCTGGAGATTGGGTAATTTAGGATTCTTCTGATACGCATTGGCCGCCAAATACTCGCCTAACTCACCTATAAGATTATTAGTTCTAATTATTCCTCGCGCCTTTAACTCCTTAAGGATGGAAGGATAAAGCTCTATGATTTCAAAGTCGGAAAGCTCAGATAGATTAGTTTTATTTGTCATATGCTTCATGATGCTATTAACTTCATAAGCTCGTCAATATCTTCTTGATCTTGCTTTCTTGCTTTAAAGTTTTTAGTTAATGAAGATATCTTTTTCATTTCAATTAAATCACTTACAGATGGTACCCTTGCTTCCATTCCATTAAATATGGCCTTCTTTGAATTCTGGAAACATTTTCCAAAATTAATACCCTCTATTGAAGACAATAAATCTGCCTCTTTTTCTACACCAACTTTTGGATAGGGAATCAGCTTATTTGGCTTAGTTAGTTCGCGACTCAATGGAAGGCCTGAGAACGATTTAACGGTTTCAAGCCTGAAAGCTTTAACAACTTTTTCTACATTAGTTTTTGATTTTGACAAAAGAATATCAAGGTCTCTTGTTTGACGATGGCTTGTATAAGAACAAACTGCTTGGCCACCAATTACAAGAAAGATAACTTCATGCTCTATAAGCCTTTTTAATAAAAGCTGTTGAGCGCTGTTTAAATTAATTTGATTGATTGGATTCACTAATAATTTCAAATATCGTTATATGCCTCATATTATCTAATTTGTCGTTTTAAACGACACGCCAAGCAACCACCCTGGATGGTTGACACGGTTAGGCAGAGTTAGAGCAAATCATCTAGCGGTAGGCAAAGTCCAAAAGCGTCGAATACTGTGAATGGAGAGTGAAAACGAAAAAACCACCCGAAGGTGGTTTATAGATTCTTGGTGGCCCGGGGCGGAATCGAACCACCGACACAAGGATTTTCAATCCTCTGCTCTACCGACTGAGCTACCAGGCCAAGACTTGGAATTATAACGAATTTGCTTTAAGCGCCCTTGATTTGGGGGATTTGCTTAATTTCATGGGCTTCATGCCCATGGTTAACGGGGGTCTAGCTCTCGCCTTTATTCCGCGAGGTATCTATTCCAAGCGCCTTGAGCTTGCGATACAAGTGGGTACGCTCGAGGCCCGTGTACTCAGAAATCTTGGTCATGCTGCCACCCATGATTTGCATCTGATGCTCAAAATACGCTTTTTCAAAGAGATCTCTAGCCTCTCTTAATGGCAGGTCAAAGTACGTTTTTGCTATTCCGCTGATGTATTCACCCTCGGCAGGTGCTGGAGCTGATTCAACAATAGCTTGCTTTGGCGTTGCCACTGCGTTTGTATTGGCCTGAACAGCGCGCTCTTGTTCAGGCTCAACATATTTGGGAGAGCTCTCTAAAGCCTTGCTAACCGTCTTCAAAAGCTTTTGTAGGGCAATCGGCTTTTCTAAAAAATTGAGGGCGCCAATTCGAGTTGCTTCAACGGCAGTATCAATTGTTGCGTGGCCAGACATCATGACCACGGGCATCGTGAGCTGACCAGTGTTAGACCATTCTTTTAATAAAGTAATACCGTCGGTATCGGGCATCCAAATATCCAACAGGACTAAATCAGGTCGCATTTGTTCGCGAATAGTGCGCGCTTGTATTGCGCTTTCTGCAGCGTACACAGTATGACCTTCATCCGTCAGAATCTCATTGAGAAGCTCACGAATTCCCATCTCGTCATCAACAACCAAAATACTAGCCATGCTTAGGCTGCCTCTTTTGCTAGATTCATAAACAATATTGATACCTGCGCACCAACTACTTCATCGCCCTGCATACGATTTCTAATTTCAATTTTCGCAGCGTGATCATCAATAATCTTCTTCACTACTGCCAAACCCAATCCAGTGCCTTTGCTCTTAGTTGTTACATACGGCTCAAAGGCTCTTGCCAATATCTTAGCTGGAAATCCAACTCCACAATCACTTATTGTTAAGCGCACCGCATTTTGGACTACGCCATTATGCTCACCATAAGGCACCAACTCTGTTTTCACCTCTACTGGACTGGTGGGATTTGGACCCTCAAGAGTAGCATCTTGAGCGTTTTGGAGTAAGTTATGAATAACCTGCCTCAGTTGGGTTGGGTCACCCATAATATTTGGGCAAGCTGGATCCAATTTCGTTTTTAATGGGCTGCCTTCATAAAGGCCCAAAATTTCTGAAGTAAGCGTATTAATAGAAACTGACTTCAATTGAGGGGTTGGTGTTTTAGCAAAATCCCTAAAATCATTCACCATTTCTTTCATGGCTTGCACCTGACCAATAATGGTTTCAGTGCTGCGATTAATCATTTCTTCTTGCTCGGGGCTCAGCTTACCAGCAAGCTTATGTTGCAATCTTTCGGCGGAGAGCTGAATAGGCGTAAGAGGATTTTTAATTTCATGGGCAAGGCGTCTTGCTACCTCGCTCCAGGCAATCGATCTTTGTGCGCTCACTACGTCGGTAATGTCATCAAAAACTACCATGCGCAAATCACCGGTCAATTCTGTGCCGCGCACAAATAAAGTGACGCCTAATTCATTTTCAAACTCATTAGTACTGTGCAGCTTAATTTGTTTTTGCCATACGGGTGCGCTTGTTTGGCCCGCATTTTTTCCTGCGTCACCCTCGCCAACTACGGCAAGCTTCATGGTGGCAAAACCCTCTTTAATGGCGCCCTCAAACTCTTGTAAAGCAAGGCTGCTACTCAAGGGCTTTCCATCAAGTTGAGTAAGGTCTTGACCAAAAATTCGGTCTGCCCCTGCATTGCTAGAAACGACGTTGTAGTTTTTATCAAAAATACATACGCCTGCGGTCAGGCTTCCCAGCACGCGCTCCAAGAATGCCTTGGATTCTTGCAAAGAGGTCCGAGTATCTGCCAACTGCCTTGTCATGACATTAAATTGTCGCGTAAGCATTCCTAGCTCATCGCCAGTATCTAACTCGGGCTTAGGCGACAAGTCACCCTGGGCAACCGCCTGCGTACCCCTCAATAACATTAGGAGTGGGCGGGCCAACTGCCTACCCAACATGAGCGCCAAGGTGATTGCAACAAATACCGCGAAAAAGAGCGTGAGGGTTAAAGTTCCCACGAACATCTTCCGCAAACCTGTGCGCCCTAATGATTTTTCTTGATACTCACTATAGGCAGACTCAACCGCAAAAATGTTTTTTGCCAATGGGGCAGGAATATAGCGCACAAGCTGTAAAAAATATTTATCATCCGCATCTTTACTGGAATCTGATTTGCTATGAATCGATTTTTTTCGTATTACAGGAACGATTGCTCTAATGCGATAGCCACGCTGCCCGCCATCCACTTCAATCTGATCTAAGAAGGTGGTCCCTTTCTTTTTAAAGGCTTCAGCAACCACATCTGCACTAGGCGGAGGAAAGTATTTTTTGGGCTTTAACTCACTAGTAAGAATCAAATTACGTTGCATATTGAAGAGGCTCACCTCCTGAATACCAAATTGGTTACGAATCTTCATAACCATAGTCGCAACTTGCTCCGTAGATGCGCCCGCTGGAACCAGAGCAATCTGCTCGGCAATAAAGTTACCTTCGCCCAAAATCTCTTCTTGAGCAACACGCAGAGTCACACGCCCCAGCTCCAAGCCAGAATTCAATGCCGACTCTACCTTCACATCAAACCAGGTTTCAATGCTGCGGGATACGAACTGCAAAGAAACGCCGTACAAAATTAAACCGGGAACAATGCCAACCAAAGCAAAAATCATCGCTAGCTTGGCAATCAAGCGCGTGCCAAAGTGACCTCGATACCAACGCACTGCAATCACACCCACCAAGGTCAAAATAACCAAGGTCAGACAAATTCCAATAACAACATTTGCGGCATATAGCCAAATGAAGTAGTTATCAAAAAACTCGGTGTTGGATGAGGCTATTGCCAATAGAACCAAAAGCAATAAAGCGAATACGCCAATCAAACCAATCGTGATTGGTACGACTTTTTTACCCAATGCTTTTGATGTAAAAAAGCCTGAGTCCAGCAAGGACGCTATAGATCTCATCGTTTAATCAGGTTGGGGCCATTTGAAGAGAATGGAAAGCGATACCAATCGCTAGAAACATTCCAATCACGGTTGTTTAGCGCGTTGACCTGAAAAGGTTTTGGCAGCTTACTAAGGTCTAGGTTCATGCGCATACTAGCCGTATAGGATTTACCTGGATCTAGTTGTGAATTCTCCATTACACGCCATCCACCAATACTGCCCACTGCTTGTAGCGCCTCAGACATCGATTTAGCTGAGAAAGTAAATCCCTCGGAAGCAATGCGGTACTGCTGCGTTAAGGGCTGATATGACAAACGGGTTTGTCTTTGTACAAGAGCTGGCTTTTCATCAAACCAATACCAGCGCGATCTCGTTAAATCAAACTCAGTCTGAAAATACAGCACAACACCTTTTTGTACCGCGTCTTCTAGGCCCGGAGATAATTCAATCTGAAACGTAGCGCTCAAAAGCCAGTCGTTATCAGACCTCTCCAACTCAAAGGATTTGATCTTGATACCTTCTGCACTCACGGTGGTTGAGAAAATTCCCAACACCATTAAGAACAAAAATAGGAATTGTTTAATTCTTTGGCTCATGGCCCATTTTTCTTAAACAAAGCATAGTAAAAACTGTCGTTTAGCTCACCAGGCAAAAGCTGGCCTGGAGCGCTCAATCGTACCGCATCGGGGTGCTGCTCAGCAAACCAATTGGCCTGATCCTCACCCTCTTCAAAAAATATTGAACATGTGACATATAGGAGGGTGCCCCCTGGTTTGAGCATCTGCCACGCCTGATTCAGAATGCCACGCTGCCTTTCTTGCAGGGCTCTTACATCAGCCTCACGCCTTAAAAACGGTATGTCTGGGTGACGAGACACAATCCCCGAAGCAGAGCAGGGCGCATCGAGCAAAATTTTGTCAAAAAGAATGCCGTCCCACCATGCGGCTTTAGAGGCATCGCCACGAAGCACTCTTACCTTGTCGGAATGCAGGCGAAGGCGATCTAAATTACCGCCAATTTTTCCAATCCGCTCACCATCCAACTCCAAGGCCCGCATTGAGCAATCAGCAAGTTCTAATAGATGCGCTGTTTTGCCACCGGGAGCTGCGCAAGCATCTAACACTAACTCGCCATCTTGAGGATTTAACAAAATCGCAGCAAGCTGAGCTCCCGCATCTTGGACTGATACAGCGCCACTATAAAAACCTGGCAAATCAGAAACAGGTACAGCTTCTGGAATTAAAAGCGCACAAGGCAAAGCAATGCCAGCTACCTCATTAATTGGTGTTGATGCGATGCCGGCATCAGACAATAATGATTGATATTGCTCGCGTGTATATTGCCGTTGATTAACGCGCAAAATTAATGGTGCGCGCTTAGCCTGCTGAAACAAAATGGCTTGCCACTGTTTAGAGTAATTGCGCTTTAAGTTTGCGCGCCACCATGCTGGCACATACATTGGAATGGGGTCAGGTGGGTAACGCTTCTCCCCTTCGGGCGGCTGCACTAAGAGGCTGACCTTACGTAAGACCGCATTCACCAATCCCTTGGCATACATGGTCTTGTCATATTCGCCGCATGCCTTCACAGCCTGATCAACAATGGTGTGCGCTGGATAACCTTTGCCTTCTGTTGCATCTTGCAAAAACAAAGCGATTGCCACGCTTAGCAAGTGATCTGTTTCAGGCGGCGGAGTCTTTGGAATAAATTGCTTGATTAACTCATGCGAACGGACCCACTTTCGTAGCGCATCAAAACTGAGGCTTTGCACGATTGGTCGCTCATGCGGCTCAAGCTGATCTAAGACCTCTGTAAGCGATCTTCCGCTCATTACCTCGCTGATTGCTTGTGCTGCAATAGTGATTGCTTCTGAAAGCGGGAGACTGCGTGGTGTTTTTTGGTCGGTCAAATTAATTTGCTCCGGGGTATACCCCGTTTTTAGCCATGTGCATTAAGCGTGCCACCCGCTCTTCAGTGGGAGGGTGGGTTGAGAAAAGTTGCGCAAGGCCGCCAGCACTAAGAGGATTGAGAATCATCATCTGTGCAGTTTCTGGATGTTGCTCGACAGCCTGAAATGGAATGCCTTGAGCATAGTTATGAATTTTTTCTAGCGCATGTGCAAGGGCTTCTGGATCAGAGCTAATTTCTGCACCACCGCGATCAGCCTCATATTCCCGTGCGCGTGAAATGCTCATCTGAATCAAGCTTGCCGCTATTGGCGCCAATATCGCCACCATCAAACTTGCTATTGGGTTGTTAGGCCTACCCTCTGAATCGCGCCCGCCAAAAAACATCGCAAAGTTTGCTAATGCAGAAATTGCACCTGCCATAGTTGCAGCCACTGTTGAAATCAAAATATCTCTGTGACGAACATGTGCAAGCTCATGTGCCATAACGCCACGCAGCTCACGATTCGAGAGAATTTTTAGAATGCCGGTTGTTGCGGCAACGGAAGCGTTTTCTGGATTGCGTCCCGTTGCAAATGCATTTGGCGCATCTTCATTAATCAAAAATACTTTAGGCATCGGCAGGCCCGCCTTCTCAGCCAGCTCTTTCACCAATGCGTAAAACTGGGGCGCAGATCTTTCGTCTACCTGTTGTGCATTGGTCATCTTCAACACCATGGTGTCAGAAAACCAATAACTGAAGAAATTCATGCCAACAGCCATCAATAAAGCCATCAACATGCCTTGCTCGCCGCCCAGCATGCCGCCAACCACAATAAATAACGCAGTAATGGCTGCCATCAAAACAGCAGTCTTTGCAAAATTAAACATTTCTACTCCTTTGACAGAAAATGCAACTGTTTTTGACCAACACTAATCGACTGTAAGCAGGTTTTAGCATCTATTTTTTTGCCTCCGGGTTTTTGCATGTGCATCACCTCGATGACACCTTGGCCACACTGAATATATACGCCATCGCCACTAAACCCAAGCACATCACCAACACTGCCGGCTGAGCTTATCGCTCCCATCTCTGGAATTCTGGAATCCCAAAGCTTCACTACCAGCTCATTAATGTGACCAGTAGCGCCAGGGAAAGGATTAAAAGCACGAATGCGTTGATCGATTTCTTTTGCGCTTAAGGACCAATCAATTTCTGCTTCGCTCTTTAGTATTTTTTCAGCATAAGTAATGCCTTCGTTTGGCTGTGGCACCCGGTTCATATCTTTACCTTGCTGCAAGGTGTCTAAAGTTTTAACAATCGAATCTGCGCCAAGCTGCGCCAATCGATCATGCAAGCTTGCGCTTGTTTCATCAGGGGCAATATCAAGACTGGAAACTAAAACGGTATCGCCAGTGTCAAGACCTGCATCCATTTGCATAATACAAACACCAGTCTTTGCATCTCCAGCCTCAATCGCCCGCTGAATTGGCGCAGCACCACGCCAACGTGGAAGTAAGGAAGCGTGAATATTAAAGCTGCCAAATCTTCCGGGGCGTTCGCTAATATCCAAAATTTCTTGAGGCAAGATCAAGCCATACGCAACAACAACCATGGCATCAAAGTCGGTTGAGGAGAGACGCTCATAGGCTTCGTCAGCTTGTGCTTTTTTTTGTGGATCAGCACTAGTGCGTCTTAGGGTTTCTGGCTGCAATACCGGAATATTGTTTTCTAAAGCAAACTCTTTAACCGGGCTTGCTTGCAAATGCATGCCCCTGCCAGCACGGCGGTCAGGCTGAGTGAGGGCCAAAACAATTTCATGCCCAGCAGCATAGATTGCACGCATGGCTTGCGCAGCAAACTCTGGGGTTCCAGCAAAGACAATTTTCATTGGGGCGCTTAGCGCTGACCTACTAATTCTTTAGCGCGCTTCTTCATTTTTTGTGAGATACGAGTTCGCTTGAGGATTGATAAATATTCAACAAATACTTTTCCCTGCAAGTGATCTAACTCGTGCTGCAAACAAACCGCCAACAAACCATCGGCGTTTATTTCAAATTCTTTCCCGTCAACATCTAATGCCTTAACGCGGATTTCTGCTGGTCTTTCAACCTCGTCATAAAACTCGGGGACAGACAAACAACCTTCGCGCCAAGATTTCGTTTCAGCACTTGCCCAAACAATTTCCGGATTAATAAAAACCATCAACTCGTTTTGTTCATCAGATACGTCGATCACTACGATGCGCTCATGTATGTCTACCTGGGTTGCCGCCAAGCCAACACCAGGAGCCTCATACATAGTGTCCGCCATATCAGCGACAATTTTTTTAATGCGAGCATCAACCTGTGCAACTGGTTTTGCAACCTTATGCAGGCGGGGATCTGGATAACAAAGGACGTTTAACAAAGCCATATAAGAATTATCCAACAGAGCTATCAGTCTGTCCTGATTGTTCTAATTCCCCTATGGCACAAAATTGATTTATGCAATTAACGCCTGTAACGACTAGCGCCATCCGCATCGATCGTAAAAGCGCCGACTACCCTCGCCGTCTTCACGATTTATACGACCCTCCAGACTCGCTCTATATATATGGGGATGCCGGTCTTTTAAAGAAGCCCATGATTGCCATCGTCGGCTCAAGAAACGCCAGCCCAGAAGGTTTGAAAAATGCTCGCCACCTTGCACAGGGTTTAGCCAAGGCGGGGGCGCTCATTGTTTCTGGGATGGCAATGGGCATTGATAGTGCGGCCCACCATGCGGTTATTGAGCTTGGGCCGGGGCACTTTACCGCCGCCATACTGGGCACCGGCCTAGACCTTGTTTATCCCCGTCAAAACATCAGCCTCTCTAGGGCCATTGGACGACAAGGGCTACTGATATCTGAGTTGCCCATGGGGACAGGCCCAAAGGCATGGCACTTTCCCAGGCGAAATCGCATCATTGCAGCCCTATCGCTTGGCGTTGTAGTCATAGAGGCGGCAAAAAGGTCGGGCTCTCTCATTACGGCGCGCTTGGCTGCAGAGCTGGGAAGAGAGGTTTTCGCCCTTCCTGGCCCTATAAGCAACCCCAATTCAATAGGTTGTCACCTGCTGATTCAGCAAGGTGCAAAACTGGCCTTTAGGACGAGTGACATACTTGAGGAGCTCGATTTTTCCTCAAAAACCTCATTTAAATTGCTTTAAAGCAAGGTTTTGCTATAAAAATAGGCAATCTGTTGCGTCCAAAATAGGCAAAAAATTGGGGTTTTTGGACTTTTCTTAATTTATCGGTTAATAATAAAAAAGGGGTATGTAATTGGCTGGGTCCTATTTAGGCATTAATCGACCCTCCGTTTTACCCAATAAAACATCATTTTTAGCTCAAATTTAGGCAAAACGCGTGGCGACTAAAGCAACTACCAAAAAAAGCAGCTCTAAGACTACCGCCGGGGATAACCCAAAGGCACTCATCATTGCGGAGAAGCCCTCTGTTGCCAATGACATTGCTAAGGCCCTAGGTGGCTTTACAAAATATGAAGATTATTTTGAAAGCGATGAATTTCTGATTTCTTCTGCAGTGGGCCATTTATTAGAAATCGCCGCTCCCGAAGAATTTGACGTAAAACGTGGCAAGTGGTCTTTTGCCAACCTGCCAGTGGTGCCTCCATATTTTGATTTGCGTCCGATTGCCAAAACAGAGTCACGCTTAAAAGTTTTACAAAAGCTTATTAAGCGTAAAGATGTCACCGCGCTGATTAATGCATGCGACGCGGGGCGTGAAGGCGAGCTGATTTTCCGTTTGATTGCGCAACATGCAAAAGCATCGCAATCTATTAAACGCTTGTGGCTGCAGTCGATGACACCAGCAGCAATTCGTGATGGCTTTGCCAACTTACGAACCGATGAAGATATGCAGCCCCTTGCAGATGCAGCGCGTTGCCGCTCTGAAGCAGATTGGTTAGTTGGTATCAATGGCACTCGCGCCATGACTGCGTTTAATAGCAAGAGTGGTGGCTTCTTTTTAACCACGGTCGGCCGTGTTCAAACCCCAACACTCTCAATTGTGGTTGAGAGAGAAGAGCTCATTCGTAAATTTATTTCTAAAGACTACTGGGAAGTAAAAGCAGAATTCATTGCTGCGGCAGGCGTCTATGAGGGTCGTTGGTTTGATCCGAAATTTAAAAAAGATGCTGCTGAACCAGATGCGCGCGAGAATCGCTTATGGAGCGAAGCGGCCGCACAAAGCATCGTAGCGGCATGTCGCGACAAAAAAGCAAACGTAACCGAAGAGGCCAAGCCAGCCACACAGCTTGCTCCTCAACTATTCGACTTAACTAGTTTGCAACGCGAAGCGAATGCACGCTTTGGCTTCTCCGCAAAAAATACATTAGGTCTTGCACAAGCTTTATATGAGCGTCACAAAGTATTAACGTATCCGCGTACTGATGCAAAAGCACTGCCAGAAGATTATCTCGATACAGTTAAGCAAACCATGGAAAATCTTTCTGAGAATTCGCAAGACTATCGTGCATTTGCCAAACAAATTCTGCAAGGCGATCCTAAGGATCCAAAAGCCAAGGCAGGCTACGGATGGATTAAACCGAACAAGCGTATTTTCGATAACTCCAAAATTTCCGATCACTTTGCGATCATTCCAACTCTAGAAACGCCAAAGAGTTTGAGCGAGCCCGAGGCAAAGCTCTACGATTTGGTAGTACGTCGTTTCTTGGCGGTGTTTTATCCTGCTGCGGAATTCCGCGTTACTACTCGTATTACAGAGGCTTCAGGACACCACTTTAAAACCGAGGGGCGTGTGCTTGTAAACCCAGGCTGGCTAACGGTCTACGGTAAATCCAATCAGGCGGATGATGAGCTCGTTCCAGTCCAAGAGGGCGAATCAGTCCAAACAGAAACTATTGCTGCTGTGCCATTAAAAACAAAGCCACCAGCACGCTATACAGAAGCAACATTGCTCTCCGCAATGGAAAGCGCTGGTAAGTGGGTAGATGATGATGAGATGCGTGAAGCTATGGCCGAAAAAGGCTTAGGCACTCCTGCAACACGCGCGGCAATTATTGAAGGTCTGCTAGCAGAAAAGTATATCGTGCGCGAAGCACGTGAGCTAATACCAACAGCAAAAGCGTTCCAGCTGATGACTTTATTGCGCGGCTTAGATGTTGAAGAGTTAACGCGCCCCGATTTAACTGGTAGCTGGGAGAACAAACTTTCTCTCATCGAGCAAGGCAAGATGAATCGCGATACTTTCATGCAAGAGATCGCGCAGATGACCCAGCGCATTGTGAAGCGCGCCAAAGAATACGATAGCGATACTATCCCTGGCGACTATGCCACTATGACCACGCCATGCCCGCACTGTAAGGGTCCGGTGAAAGAAAACTACCGTCGTTTTGCTTGCGAAAAGTGTGGCTTTACTATCAGCAAAACACCGGGTGGACGTGCATTTGAATACCCTGAAGTTGAAGAGTTGCTACGTGAAAAAACGATTGGCCCTCTACAAGGATTCCGCAGCAAAATGGGAAGGCCATTTGCAGCAATTATCAAGTTGAGTGAAATTCCAGAGGATGACAAAGACTATCCAAATGCTGGTTTCAAACTCGAGTTTGATTTTGGTAATACACAAGATGACGAAACTGAAGCGGTTGATTTCACAGGTCGTCAAGCTCTAGGAGTTTGTCCTAAGTGTTCTGGTGCTGTTTATGAAGATGGCATGCGCTACGTTTGTGAAAACAATACGGGCCCAAGCAAAACGTGTGACTTCAAAACCGGCAAGGTTGTTTTACAACAAGAAGTATCGGCAGAACAAGTTCAAAAGTTATTGAAAGAAGGCAAAACCGATCTTCTGACCAACTTTAAGTCGAACCGTACTGGTCGTGGGTTTAAGGCCTATTTAGCCTTAGATTCAGCAGGCAAAATTGGTTTTGAATTTGAGGCCAAAGCTCCCAAAGCAGAGGGTGCTGCTAAAGCCCCTGCGAAGAAACGGGCAGGCGCAAGTGCAGCAACTAAATCAGCTGCAAAACCTAAGCGCGCTAGCAAAGCAAAGTCATCCTCTAGTAGCTGAGCGGTAATAAGCTTGGCCGCTAGAGCGGACCACAAAATTCCACGTGACCCCAAGGCGGTAGCCAGAAATATCCCTGGGCGCTGAGTGAGGGCGCCGATGATGGGCAAGCGATCGCCAGCAACACAACGAACGCCAACAAATTCACCGGCCTTCACTAACGAGCGCGTATCCCCCTCTTCATAGGCTATCAGGCCCTTAGCTTGTTCGCGATTGAAATCATCGCTTTCATCTCTTGGCACCAGATCGTCTTCGCCCTCATCAAAGCTCGAGCCCACGATCCATTGATAACTGCCGTCCTCTAAACGAGTCGCAGGCAAACAATAACCATCGCCAGAAATTCCGACACTTGGCAACCTTTCGGCCCAAGGATCTCCTTCTTGAACCGAGAAAATGCTGAGTTGTCCACGTACAGGCCTTAAAGGTAAGCGAATATCAATGCTGCCCATTAAAGGCTTCGCCTCCATGGCGCAAGCAATAACTACCTTGTCTGCTGAGACGACCATCTCATTTTGTGCATCAAACAAATGCCAAGCCTTGGTACCCTTTTCAAGGCGCGTAATGTGTGTATTCCAGACGCAAGTTAACCGCTCGTGATTCTTCAAAAGCTGTTTGCTTGCTTCGTATAAATTTAAACCAGCACCTCGCGGCAACCACACACCGCTTTGCTCAATTCCACAAACACGCTGCGCTTCCTTAGCATCCATAGCGATTGCCATATCGACATCAAGATCTAGGTAGTGAAGATGCTCCATCGTTTGTGCACGATCAAATACTTTGTCTTTTTTGGTCGGCTGAAATATTCCATGCTGCTGCCATACATTTTTCCAGCGCGCTTCTGCTAGCAAAAATGCAATACGCGTTAGACGCAATAGGCGTGGAGAGCCTTTACCAATATGGGGATGAGCAATGGCATAAGCATGGCTGGAACAGGCAGTCGCTGGAGATGCGGCGGCGTCAATAATGCAAACTGCTTTGCCGCGCTCGAGCAACTCACTTGCAATGGTTGCCCCACAAATGCCTGCCCCAATCACCACTATTTCATGGTGTTGGGGTTTGGTCATTTAATAAATCTATATAAAACGTTTGTGATTACTGAAGGGTTGTCAGCATTAAGCATTCAAACGTTGTTCGATCTTAGAGCGAGTTTCTTTCAACTCTTTTGGCAAACGATCGCCAAGGTGTTCGAACAATTCTGTATGAAGCTTAAGCTCATTCTTCCAGTCATCAATTCCAACATTGATGGCTTGAGTGAACTTCTCTGCTGAGTAATCAAGGCCGCCCCAGTGCATATCTGCGTACTCTGGAGTAATGCCAAACGGTGTTTCTTTGCCGTTAGCTTTGCCTTCGGCGCGATTCAAAATCCAAGAAAGAACGCGCATGTTCTCGCCGAAGCCAGGCCATACAAACTTGCCATTTTCGTCTTTGCGGAACCAGTTCACACAATAGATCTTCGGCAATACAGCGCCTTCAGCTTCCAACTTCTTACCAATATTTAACCAGTGTTGGAAGTAGTCGCTCATGTTGTAACCAGCAAATGCAATCATTGCAAATGGGTCACGGCGCACAACGCCGATCTGTCCTGTAATCGCTGCGGTAGTTTCCGAGCCCAATGTCGCAGCCATGTAAACACCCTCAACCCAATCACGCGCTTCGCTAACCAAAGGCACAGTGTTTGAACGGCGACCGCCGAACAAGAAAGCATCAATTGGAACGCCTGCAGGATCATCCCAGTTTGGATCAACCGCTGGGTTATTGGTTGCAGCAACAGTGAAGCGTGAGTTTGGATGTGCGGCTTTACGACCAGCAGCGCCATCAGCAGGAGTCCAGTCTTTACCTTGCCAGTCAATCAAATGTGCTGGCGGGGTTTCTGTCAAACCTTCCCACCAAACATCGCCATCATCGGTCAAGCCAACGTTAGTGAAAATCACGTCTTGGTTCAATGAGTCGATACAGTTTTGGTTTGTTTGGCGATTGGTTCCAGGAGCTACGCCAAAGTAGCCAGACTCAGGATTGATCGCAAATAAACGGGTTTTGCCAGTGACAGCATCTTTGCGTGGTTTGATCCAAGCAATATCGTCACCAATAGTAGTTACTTTCCAACCATCGAATCCTGCTGGAGGAATCATCATGGAGAAATTGGTTTTGCCGCAAGCAGATGGGAATGCTGCTGCGATATGGTATTTCTTACCTTCGGGTGAAGTTACGCCCAAGATCAACATGTGCTCAGCCAACCAACCTTGGTCACGGCCCATATTTGACGCAATGCGCAAGGCAAAACATTTTTTACCTAACAATGCATTGCCACCGTAGCCAGATCCAAAGGACCAGATCTCACGAGTTTCTGGGTAATGAACAATATATTTGTTCTTGTTGTTAGGCCATGCAACATCTTTTTCGCCAGCAGCCAAAGGCTTGCCAACCGTATGAATACAAGGAACGAATTCGCCGTCAGCACCCAACTGGTCAATAACTGCTTTGCCCATACGGGTCATCAACTTCATATTGATTGCAACGTAAGGGCTGTCAGATAACTCAACGCCAATGTGTGCAATTGGTGAGCCGATTGGGCCCATTGAAAATGGCACAACATACATTGTTCTGCCACGCATACAGCCATCAAACAATGGATTCAATGTTGCACGCATCTCGCTTGGCTCAACCCAGTTATTGGTTGGACCAGCATCTTCTTTCTTGGCAGAGCAAATAAAGGTGCGGTCTTCAACACGCGCCACATCTTCAGGATCAGACAAAGCTAAAAAGGAGTTTTTACGTTTGGCAGGGTTAAGACGCTTAAATACACCAGCCGAAACCAACAACTCGCACAGCTCATCGTACTCAGCCTGTGAGCCATCACACCAACGAATCGCGTCAGGCTTGGTCAGAGCGGCAACTTCGCCAACCCACTCAATTAAACGCTTGTTTTTTACGTAAGCTGGCGCATTCACATTGATTTGGCCGCTGGTAGTTGAAGTCATATGTTTCCCTATGAAGATTGAATTTTTTAATCCGACAATTTTATCATTTTGGGTGAATTTTTACCCTCAGCCCCACACCGCACAAACCCTTTACTTGCCAATACAAAATTGGCTGAAGATTTTGCCCAAAAGGTCGTCAGGGAGCAGTTTGCCAGTGATTTCGCCAAGGTGTTTTTGCGCTAAAGATAGCTCTTCTGCAAACAACTCCAGCGAATTGTTGCCATTTGCGGCAAATTGTTCTGATTTTTCAATATGTTCTGCAGCTCGCTCTATGTAGTCTAAATGTCTTCTGCGAGCCAAAATTGTGCCCTCTTGAGGCCCATCCCAGCCCACAATCTCCAAAATCTTCCGCTTGAGCTGATCTATTCCCACTCCAGTTTTGGCAGAAATCAATAAAGCCTGATCGGACGGCAATTTTGGAGAGTCGGGCAGCAAGTCAGCCTTATTGACGACTTCGAGTACAGCGCATTTAGGGGGTAATTCCTCCAAAATCTGGGCTTTTAGCTCATCTTCTTGATTGCCCGCCTGAGCGTCGGTCAAAAAAATCACCATATCAGCATGACGAATGGCATCCCAAGATCTCTCAATCCCCTTTGCCTCGACTATGTCGGAAGTTTCCCTCAAGCCTGCGGTGTCAATAATGTGCATTGGCACGCCATCAATAGTGATGCTTTCCTTTACTCGATCGCGGGTAGTTCCAGCAATGGGGGTAACAATAGCCACCTCTTCGCCAGCCAAACGATTTAATAGGGAGCTTTTCCCAACATTAGGAGCCCCAGCCAAAACCAACTGGATTCCATCTCGCAAGATTTTTCCCTGCTTAGCGCCAGCACGTAAAGCCTGCAACCTTTCTTTTACAGCCGCCAAGCGTTGACGCGCTTGGGCATTTTCCAAAAACTCAATTTCCTCTTCTGGAAAATCCAGGGTTGATTCAACCAAAATTCTGAGCTGAGTAATTTCCTCGATGAGATTGTTAATGTCATCAGAAAAAGCACCTTGCAAGGAGCGCGCGGCTCCACGCACGGCCGCCTCACTTTGCGCATCAATCAAATCTGCAATTGCCTCGGCTTGAGTCAAATCGATCTTGTTATTGAGATAGGCGCGCAAAGTAAATTCGCCAGGCTCTGCGATAACAAGCCCCTCGTTTTTTCCCAACTCTAAACAGCGCTTTATTACCAACTCGAGTAGTTGTGGCCCACCATGACACTGAAGCTCTAAAACATCTTCACCTGTGAATGAGGCTGGTCCAGCAAAGTAAATAGCAATAAGCTGATCAATAGCATCGCCGTGTTCGTCACACAGTGTTAATAGATTGGCTTGACGTGGAGAAAGTTTTTTTTGAAAGAGGGAGTTTGCGATGGGCTGTAGGTTTTGTCCGCTGATGCGAACAACGCCCACGCCAGCCTTACCCTGTGCGGTTGCGACAGCAATGATAGGCAATTTTCTCGTCATCATTGCTGTCTACTTATTACAAAGTTTTATGCGGCTCGCAAATTACCTAGCGGGCTTTTTTCCAAACATTTGGTTAATTTGCCACTGCTGTGCAATTGATAACAAATTGTTTACAACCCAATATAAAACCAATCCGGCAGGGAAGAAGAAGAACATGACCGAGAAAACAATCGGCATGTACATCATGATTTTTGCCTGAACTGGATCTGGTGGTGTTGGGTTCAACTTGGTTTGCACGAACATTGAAGCAGCCATAATTACCGGAAGGATGTAGTACGGGTCAGGAACTGAAAGGTCATGAATCCACAATACCCATGGCGCCCCACGCATCTCAACCGAAGACAACAAAACCCAATACAAAGAAATAAACACTGGGATTTGAATAACCACAGGGAGACAGCCTCCCAACGGGTTAATTTTTTCTTTTCGATACATCTCCATCATGGCTTGATTGAGTTTTTGTGGCTCGCCTTTGTACTGCTCTTTCATGGCCACCAAGCGGGGTTGCACTTCCTTCATGCGCGCCATTGATTTATAGCTTGCTGCAGAAAGCGGGAAGAACACCAACTTAATTAAGATGGTCAAAAGAATGATTGACCAACCCCAGTTGCCAACATAAGAGTGGATGTTGTCTAGCAGCCAAAAAATTGGTTTGGCCAAAATGGTTAAGTAGCCATAGTCTTTTAGCAACTCAAACCCTGGGGCGATAGTTTCTAAAACACGCTCCTCTTGTGGGCCAACAAATAACTTGGCTTTTTCTACAACAGAAGATCCTGAGGCAACCACGCCGAGGGGGGTTTGCATACCAATTCGATAGAGGCCGTTGTCAATTCTGCCGGCGTAAATATCGCGTGCAACTTTATCGCCCGGGATCCATGCGCTTGCGAAATAATGCTGGACCATTGCAATCCAAGCTGGCTCACCAGCCGCTACTTGGGTAGGGATAGTGATTTTGTTTTTATCAATTGCCGTGAACTCAAGCTTATTAAACTTTTCTTTGTCGGTGTAAGCAGCTGGCCCAGTAAAGGTGCTAGCAGAAAAGGCGCCATCGAAGGGGCCGATTTTTTGTTCTTGGGATGCGTCGCGCACAATCTCTGTGTATAGAACAAGTGGGTTTGGGTTGTTTGATGATTGGGTAACTCGATGCCCAACATCCACAACATAGCTGCCTGGATTAAGAATGAATGTTTTTTCCAACTTAACGCCATTGCGTTCACTAACAAAAACAGCAAACGGTCTACCTGAGCCATCTTTGCCGGATTGAGCCAACTTAAATGTACTTGTATGGTTTGGCAGATCGTTATTTCCAAGGGAAATTAATCCTGAACGAGCAAAGTATTTATGTGTCGGCGTGTATTGGAACAGCTCAACCGGCTTATTTTCTGCGGTTAAAGATTTCAATAGCTTTGCATCAATAACGTTTGCGCCGCTTGCGCTGATCTCCAACACTAAAACATCGTTCTGTAGTGTGAATTTTTCTGCGCCTTCAATCGCACCTCCACTTACGACAGGGGTTGCAGCAACGGCTGGTGATCCTGAGATTTGTGTAGGAACATCAACCTTGTTGGTGGTAGCTGTTTTATCGGCAGCTGCTGGAGCACTTGCTGGAGCGCCACCAAACAAAGATGGCTTGCCTTCATGAACCTGCCAATTGTTGTAGAGCATAAGACCCGACATCGAGAATACAGCCCAAAGAATTGTTTTTTTAAAGTCCATTTACATTCACTTAAGTTGATGTTTTTGTATCTTTTAAAGCAGGATCATAGCCGCCGTGTGACCATGGGTTGCAGCGCAAGATACGCCACACCGTTAATCCAAGGCTTTTTAAAAATCCATAATGACTAAAGCAGTCACAAGCATATTGCGAACAACTGGGTACGTATTTGCAGTGCATTCCCACATATGGGCTCAATGTTAGTTGATAAATTTTTACCAACTTTATTGCCACGTGGTTTAAAACACGCACCTTAAATTAACCCTGAAATTTGAGAGCGCAGAATTTCTTTTTCTTTTTTTCTAAGCCTGCCTCGTGTTTCGCGACCAATTGGTTTTTTGAGCTTAACTACAACATCTTTATTTAAGGTGTTGGCTTGAGCCGCCCAAACCAATTCGCGAATCATTCTCTTGAGGCGATTTCGGTCAACCGCTCTTTTGGCTAACTTCTTTGCTACAGCAACCCCCAAGTCAGGCTTAGCGCCCTCTTGGGTGGATGCAGCATATACACCCCAGTACAAACTTGTCTGGGGACGTATTTTTAGTAATTCAGAAATCCTAGCGCTATTCAATGGCTAAATTAAACAGCCAAACGCTTGCGGCCTTTTGCACGGCGTGCATTTAAAACTGCGCGTCCGCTTTTGGTTTTCATACGAATGCGAAAGCCGTGAGTGCGCTTGCGACGTGTTACTGAGGGTTGGTAAGTTCTTTTCATGATCGATCCCTGGAAAACCAAGTATTTTCCTTGTTGCAGAGCAAAAGGTCAATCTATCTTGATGAATATGTAGGTGTTTTTCTCTATTTTTGGCTAAATTTCTCTTAAATCATTAATTTAAATAGAGAATTTTCTATTATTCACAAGTTATCCACAGGTTTTCCACGTTTTTGTAGCTTGTGGATAACTTTGGGGGATCGCTACAATGGATCCTCCAAAAATATGAGCAACTTACACAATCCCCCCGCCTTGAATTCAATCAGCCCACTGGGATTTTGGGATGATGCCATTGGCATTTTATCTCGCGAACTGTCGCCCCAACAGTTTAAAACATGGATTCAGCCCCTAACTTTATTATCCTTCGTTGAAAGTGATGACTCACTAACAATAGGTGCGCCAAACCGCTTTAAGTTAGATTGGATCAAGAAAACTTTTGCCGACCGCTTTCAAGAGTTGGCATCTCAGTACTTTGGTCGCCCTATAAATGTAGGATTTACATTGGCGACCGAGGCAAATCCAGAGAGCAATAAAACGATTGCGCCTGAAGAAGTACAACAAAAAGCGGATGCTCCAGAAGCTGTAGAGCCTGTTATTTCTGTCGAAGAAGGGGGTTTTGAGATTGAGGACCACTCAAAACTAAACCCAAATCTCACATTCGAAACATTTGTGACTGGTAAAGCAAACCAGTTGGCACGAGCTGCGTCAATTCAAGTTGCCCACAATCCAGGCACCTCGTATAACCCCATGTTTTTATACGGTGGTGTGGGTCTAGGTAAAACACATTTGATCCACGCAATCGGGAACCATCTTCTTAAAGAGAAGCCCAACGCCAGAATCCGCTACATCCATGCAGAACAATATGTTTCGGACGTGGTGCGCGCCTACCAACAAAAGGCTTTTGACCGCTTTAAGCGCTACTATCACTCCTTAGACCTTCTGTTAATTGACGATATTCAGTTTTTTAGTGGGAAGTCCAGGACTCAGGAAGAGTTTTTCTATGCTTTTGAGGCTCTGCTAAGTAATAAATCCCAAGTCATTATTACTAGTGATACCTACCCCAAAGAAATGGCGGGTATCGATGATCGACTTATATCCCGCTTTGATTCAGGCTTAACTGTTGCAATTGAGCCCCCAGAGCTTGAAATGCGGGTTGCTATTTTGATGAAGAAGGCAATTAATGAGGGTATCCCCATGAGTGAGGATGTCGCTTTCTTTGTGGCAAAACACCTTCGCTCAAACGTTAGAGAGCTTGAGGGGGCTTTAAGAAAGATTTTGGCTTTTGTACGCTTTCATGGCAAAGAGGTAACTATTGAGGTTGCTAGAACGGCGCTGAAGGACTTGCTGTCAATTCAAAATCGACAAATTTCTGTGGAAAACATCCAAAAATCCGTTGCTGATTTTTATAGTATTAAGGTTGCGGATATGTATTCAAAGAAGCGCCCAGCAAACATAGCCAGACCCCGCCAAATCGCGATGTTTATGGCTAAAGAGTTGACACAAAAAAGTCTTCCAGAGATTGGGGAGTTATTCGGTGGTAGGGATCACACAACGGTTTTACATGCGGTTCGCAAGATTGCAGACGAGCGTTCGCACGACAGTCAGCTGAATCATGAAATTCACGTTATTGAACAAACCTTGAAAGCTTAATTCTGGGCTGTGGATAAGGTTGTGGAGAACCCCAGGGATAAGTTTGGGGATTACATGTGGATAAATTGTGGAAAGTCTCAGCTTCATGCAAAAATAGGGTGTTGATAAAAAGTTATCCCCGTTTTATGCAGTGCTTATACAAAAGTTTTCCACAGGTTTTTTAGCGTTTAAGGTGTTGTTTTATAGGGTGTTTTTGACTTATCCACGGAATTTCAAACCCTTATTACTATTACTACTAAGATATATACAAGGATTTAAAAGCAATGCAACTCGTTAACACTTCACGCGATAACTTACTAAAACCTCTTCAGGTTGTTAGTGGAATTGTTGAACGCAGACATACACTGCCAATTTTGGCAAACCTACTGTTTAAAAAAGTAGGTGAAAAAGTTTCTTTTATCTCTACTGATATTGAAATACAAATTACAACTAATGCCAATTTTGGCGTTGGTTCTGAAGACGTAACAACCACTGTTGCTGCAAGAAAATTATTGGATATTTTGCGCGCCTTGCCTGAGGGGCCGGTTTCTTTAAATCTTAAAGATAACAAGATGGTTGTTCAGAGTGGTAAGAGCCGCTTTTCTTTGCAAACACTATCTGCAACTGAGTTTCCTGTAATGCAGAGCGTTGGTGAAGTTACTGCTGCATGGAAGATGTCTCAGAAAAGTTTCCGTCAATTAATTAGCCAGGTGCATTTTTCAATGGCGCAGCAAGATATTCGTTACTACTTGAACGGTATGTTGTTGGTGATTGAGGGTAAGGATGTTGTTGCTGTTGCAACAGACGGCCATCGTCTTGCGTATTCACAGGTTGAGTTGGCTGAAGCGCCATCCGGCTCAGGTCAGAAGCAGGAAATCATCATTCCACGCAAAACTATTTTGGAGTGTCAGCATTTATTAGAAGACTCTGAAGAGCCTCTTGAGATTAGTTTGACTGCAAACCAGGTGAAATTCTCCTTTGGTGATATTGAATTAATCTCAAAACTGGTTGAAGGTAAATTCCCAGATTTCCAAAGAGTGATTCCTAAAGGTCAAAAAAACTCATTAGTGGTTGGTAGAGATGCATTGCAATCTGCCCTTCAACGTGCTGCCATTTTGACCACCGATAAATTCAAGGGTGTTCGGTTCTCTTTATCTCCTAATCGCATCACAATTCAATCAACCAACGCCGAGCAAGAAGAAGCGCAAGAAGAGATTGAGACTGAGTACTCAGGTGATGCGGTGGAGATTGGGTTTAACGTGAGTTACTTACTTGATGTTTTATCAAACCTCAAGAACGAAAAGATTCAAATTAGTTTGGGTGATGCGAATAGTAGTGCTGTAGTTACTCTGCCTGGCTCAGAGAGCTTTAAGTATGTTGTGATGCCAATGCGTATTTAACTTAGAAAAAAATGACTGAAGAAAAAAAAGTAGTAGAGCAGTACGGCGCTGCATCGATTCAAATCCTAGAGGGTCTTGAGGCTGTTCGTAAACGTCCTGGTATGTACATTGGAGATACTTCTGATGGAACCGGTTTACACCATCTTGTTTTTGAGGTGTTGGATAACTCAATTGACGAGGCATTAGCAGGGTATTGCTCTGAAATTACTGTAGTTATCCAAACTGATAACTCAATTTCTATTGTTGATAACGGGCGCGGTGTTCCTACAGGCATTAAATACGACGATAAGCATGAGCCTAAGCGAAGTGCTGCTGAAATCGTTATGACTGAACTACACGCTGGCGGTAAGTTCGACCAAAACAGCTATAAAGTTTCTGGTGGTCTACATGGCGTAGGTGTTAGTTGTGTAAACGCACTATCCAAATGGTTAAAGTTAACTATCCGTCGTGATGGCAAAGCGCATTACATGGAATTTGCGCGCGGTGTTATTCAAAACCGTAATGTTGTAGATGAAAATGGTGTTTTAGTATCCCCAATCACTGTTACAGGTGATACAGAACTTTCTGGAACTGAAGTTCATTTCTTAGCTGATGAGACAATTTTTGGAAACGTAGAATTCCATTATGAAATTTTGGTGAAGCGCATTCGTGAGCTTTCCTTTTTAAATAATGGCGTTCACATCAAGTTGATTGATCAGCGCACAGGTCAAGAAGAAGACTTCGCCTTCTCTGGTGGTGTTAAAGGGTTTGTTGAGTACATCAATCAAACTAAAAACGTTTTACATCCAAACATTTTTTACGCAGAAGGTGTTCGTCCTTCTGATCTCGGTGGGCAAATTACTGCTGAAGTCTCAATGCAGTGGAATGACAGCTTTAGTGAACAAGTGCTTTGTTTTACTAACAACATTCCGCAACGCGATGGCGGAACCCATTTAACTGGTTTGCGCGCAGCAATGACTCGTGTCATTAATAAATATATTGATGAAAACGAAGTTGCTAAGAAAGCAAAAGTAGAAATTTCTGGTGACGATATGCGCGAAGGTTTGGCTTGCGTTTTATCAGTTAAAGTTCCAGAACCAAAATTTTCCAGCCAAACCAAAGATAAATTGGTTTCAAGCGAGGTTCGTGGACCGGTAGAAGAGATCGTTGCTGAGGCTTTAAGTGCTTATTTGCAAGAGCGCCCAGCAGACGCAAAGATTTTGTGCGGCAAGATTGTTGATGCAGCCCGTGCTCGTGAGGCGGCGCGCAAAGCACGAGACATGACCCGTCGCAAGGGTGCACTAGATGGATTGGGTTTACCTGGAAAGTTGGCTGATTGCCAAGAAAAAGACCCATCAAAGTCTGAATTATTTATTGTTGAGGGTGATTCTGCGGGTGGATCTGCTAAGCAGGGGCGTGATCGTCGCTTCCAAGCAATTCTTCCCTTAAAAGGCAAAATCCTTAACGTTGAAAAAGCTCGCTTTGACAAAATGCTTGCAAGCCAAGAGGTAGTTACCTTAATTACCGTTCTTGGTACGGGTATTGGCATTGAGGAATACAAAGCAGACAAACTCCGTTATCACCGCATCATCATCATGACCGACGCGGACGTTGACGGAAGCCATATTCGCACGCTTTTGTTAACTTTCTTCTATAGACAGATGCCTGAGTTAATTGAGCGCGGCCACATTTATATTGCTCAACCACCACTTTACAAAGTGAAGTTTGGTAAGAGCGAGCAATACATTAAAGATGACAACGAACTAAATCAATTGTTGTTGAAGATTGCTCTTGAGACCGCCTCTTTACAAACGCCATCTGGCGAAGTTATTGAAGGCGATGCATTAAATGAGTTGGCAAAACACTATCAAGTGATTCAGTCGATTGTCGATCGTCTTTCTCGCACTATCGATGAAGATGCTTTGCGTGCCATTGCTTCGGGTACTTCATTAAATCTGGATACTGAAAAATCAGCAAACGAGTCTGCTGATCGTTTGCGCCAAGCGCTTGCGGATTCCTTAAATCCATTGGCTGTAGCACCAGAAATTATTGTGCAAAAAGAAGACCGCACAGAGCGTTTCCGCTTACTGCTGTCCCGCCGCATTCATGGAAACCTCAAGTTGTCTTCCATTAACTCCGACTTTGTACATGGCGACGATTATCAGAGTCTGGCAAATGCAGCTGCAGTTTTGTCTGGCAAGGTTGTTTCAGGATCCAAGGTTCGTCGCGGCGACCCAGACAAAAACCAGAAAGAGCAAACCATTGGTGACTTTAGGGCTGCCTTTGCTTGGTTGCTGTCTGAAGCAGAGCGCGTATTAAGTCGTCAACGCTACAAAGGTCTTGGTGAGATGAATCCATCACAGTTGTGGGAAACCACGATGGATGCAAGCTCAAGAACGCTTTTGCAAGTAAAGATTGAAGATGCGATTGCTGCAGACCAAGTCTTTACAACTCTAATGGGTGATGAGGTTGAACCTCGTCGAGCGTTTATTGAAAAGAACGCCCTAATTGCTCGTAACTTAGACGTATAAAAATGGCTGACAAAAAATTAAAACCACCAAAGGTGGACAGATCTTCTATTGTTGTTAAATCCTCTCCAATTCATGGCAAGGGTGTTTTTGTTGCGAAGCCAATTAAAAAAGGTGAGGCAATCATTGAATACAAGGGTGAGCGCATTAGTTGGAAGTTGGCTGAAAAGCGTCATCCACATGATCCCAAAGACCCCAACCATACCTTTTACTTTTCACTAGAGGATGGTCGTGTAATCGATGCAAAGTATGGCGGCAATGCTGCGCGCTGGATCAACCACTCCTGCAAGCCTAGTTGTGAAACCCGTGAAGATACTTTCGACGGCGAGCCAAGGGTGTTTATTTATGCAAAGCGCGCCCTCAAAGTTGGTGAAGAGTTGTTTTATGACTATTCACTAGATATCGAGGGAAAAATTACCAAGCAAATGAAAAAAGATTACGAATGTCGCTGTGGTGCTAAAAAGTGTCGCGGCACCATGTTGGCAACAAAAGAGAAGTAAAAATTTCTATGTTGTTTGTAACAATTCAAGAGCTAGAGGCAGCAATTAATTATTGGCGCAGTCAATCACCGTCAGAGGGTGATGAGTTGCGCCTTTGCCCTGAGGCCTCAGCGCTTGCCAAGCCTTACGCCCTCATGATTGTGCAGGGTGCCCAACGGGTGCCGGTCGATGTTCTCGATGACATGGCTCGTTCTGCAATTCAACAATTTCAAAAAATAGCTTAAATATTTTTTGTTTGTCTTCCCCGAGTTGTTTAGGGTTATTGCTATATATAGCGAAGCTATCTTGGGGTATTCTCATATTCTTGCTCCCAAGTAGGGGGTAGAGGGTATGAGATTGCAAGAAACAATATTAAAAACAATTGGACTGGGAAAATCTTTCAAAGGATTTTCTGCGGTCACCGATGTGAACTTAGACGTCACCCGGGGAACCATTCACGCTTTGATTGGGCCCAATGGGGCTGGCAAGACTACTTGCTTCAATTTGTTAACCAAGTTCTTGGAGCCTAGTAGTGGCCAAATCCTATTTAATGGTTTAGACATTACCAATGAGGCCCCCGCACAGATTGCCCGTCGGGGGGTTATTCGCTCATTTCAGATTTCAGCGGTTTTCCCCCATCTGACGGTTATTGAGAACGTTCGTGTTGCACTGCAGCGAGGATTGGGCACTGAATTCCACTTCTGGAAATCTGGCAACTCTTTAAATGTACTTAATGAGCGTGCTTTAGAACTCCTCCATGAGGTTGGGTTGGAAGACTTTGCTCATGAGGAAACCTTAAACCTGGCCTATGGTCGCAAAAGGGCGCTCGAAATTGCGACAACCTTAGCTATGGAGCCAGAGTTAATGCTCTTGGATGAGCCAACCCAGGGCATGGGTCACGAGGATGTAGAGCGTGTTACTGAGTTGATCGATCGGGTGGCTAAGGGCCGCACTATTCTCATGGTTGAGCACAACATGAAGGTGGTCTCTTCAATTGCTGACCGTATTACTGTTTTACAGCGAGGCTCGGTTCTTGCTGAGGGGTCTTATCATGAGGTTTCAAACAACCCATTGGTTGTTGAAGCCTATATGGGAAGTCATGGGGGAGACAACCTATGAGCACCATGGCGCTAGAAGTTAAAAATTTAGAGTCTTGGTATGGGGAATCCCATATCTTGCACGGCGTAAATTTTGCTGTGCGTGATGGCGAAGTAGTGACCTTGCTTGGTAGAAATGGCGCCGGAAGAAGCACCATTCTTAAAACCATCTTGGGCTTAACCAGCAAAAGAACTGGTTCTGTAGAAATTTATGGCACACAAACTATCGCTATGCCAACCTACAAGATTGCCCGTTTGGGTGTTGGGTTTTGCCCTGAAGAGCGCGGGATTTTTGCAAGCTTAAGCACCGAAGAGAATTTGTTGCTTTTGCCGGAGATCGCTCCTGGCGGCATGGGTTTGGATGAGATCTATGAAATGTTTCCAAACCTCTATGAAAGAAGAAATAGCCCTGGCACTCGTCTTTCTGGTGGTGAGCAACAAATGCTGGCCATGGCTCGTATTCTGAGAACGGGCGCTAAGCTTCTGTTGCTTGATGAAATTACCGAAGGTTTGGCTCCAGTTATTGTGCAAAAGCTTGGTGAGGTTGTAACCAGCCTGCGCAATAAGGGATTCACCATTGTTTTGGTTGAGCAGAATTTCCGTTTTGCGGCACCTTTGGCTGATCGCCACTATGTTGTTGAACATGGAAATGTGGTTGAGGTTGTAAATCAGAATGAGCTTGCTGAAAAAGCGGCTCTATTAAATGAGTATCTTGGTGTTTAGTGGATTTCTATAGGAGATGGCAATGAAGTTAAAGCAAATAACCGCGTGTCTGGTTGCGGCGACCATGTTTGGTTCAAACCCAGTGTTTGCGCAAAGCGCACCGAAGGTTAGTGGCGATGTTATTAAGATTGGTGTGTTGACCGACCTTTCCTCAACCTATTCTGACTTGGCTGGTCCAGGTGCTGTAATTGCTGCAAAGATGGCGATTGCGGATTTTTCTAAAGATGGCACAGTAATCGGCAAGAAGATTGAGTTAGTTAGCGCCGATCACCAGAACAAGGCTGACATTGCTGCAAACAAGGCTCGAGAGTGGTACGACAAAGACGGTGTAGACGTGATTGTTGAGTTGGTTTCAACTAACGTTGCTTTGGCTGTAATGGAAGTTGCCGAACAAAAGAACAAGATTACTTTGGTTTCTGGCGCAGCCTCTTTGCCAATTACCAACGAAAAATGTACCGCTAATAACGTACATTGGACTTATGACACTTACGCACTTTCTAACGGCACAGCTAAAGCAGTTGTAAAGCAGGGCAAAAAGAATTGGTACTTCCTTACTGCTGACTACGCTTTCGGCGCGGCTTTGGAAAAAGACTCAACCAACGTTGTTAATGCGAACGGCGGCAAGGTTTTAGGAACCAGCAAGCACCCATTCCCAAACAGCGACTTTTCTTCCTACCTCTTGAAGGCTCAAGCTAGTGGTGCTGACGTAGTTGCTTTGGCAAACGCCGGGCAAGACACCATCAACAGTGTTAAGCAGGCTTCCGAGTTTGGTATCAATAAAAAGCAAACTGTTGTGCCTTTGTTGATGTTTATTACCGATGTTCACTCTTTGGGTTTAAATGCTGCTCAAGGCATGTACCTCACAGAAGGTTTCTACTGGGATAAAGACGACAAGACTCGTGCTTTTGCAAAACGCTTTATTTTGCAACATAAGCGCATGCCTTCCAGCGTTCAGGCAGGCGTTTACTCATCTGTTCTTGCTTACTTAAATGCCGTACAAAAAGCTGGCACCGATGACACCCAAGCGGTGATGAAGGCTTTGAAGTCTACAAACATTGATGATGGTTTGTTCAAAGGCAAGATTCGTGCTGACGGCAAGTTTGAGCATGATATGTATTTGCTAGAAGTTAAGAAGCCATCTGACTCTAAGAGCCCATGGGACTATTACAACGTTAAGGCAGTTATTCCTGCTGCTGAAGCAACTCAACCACTTTCATTGTCACGATGCAAGCTGGTTACTAACAAGTAATTGATCTCTATTAAGTATGTTTGAACTTCTTGGAATTACCCCTCAAGGGCTGGTTGCCCAGCTCTTGGTGGGGCTTATTAATGGCTCTTTCTATGCCATATTGAGTTTGGGATTGGCCATTATTTTTGGCCTTCTCAACATCATTAATTTTGCGCATGGTGCTCAGTACACCATGGGTGCATTTATTGCTTGGATTGGTTTAACTCAAATCAGTCAATGGCTCGGCTTTCCTGAGCTATCAATCAATTATTGGTTTGCTTTAATTGTTGTCCCGTTGGTTTTGGCGGGCTTCGGTTTAATTCTGGAGCGCACGATGCTGCGCCGTCTGTATCACTTAGACCATTTATATGGTCTTTTGCTGACATTTGGTTTGGCACTCATTATTGAGGGCATGTTCCGTCATTGGTACGGAATCTCTGGTGAGAGCTATCCAGCCCCAGAGATACTGCAGGGCGCTATTCCCCTTGAGTCTCTCGGCATTATTTTGCCGAAGTATCGAGTATGGGTGGTGATCATCTCTCTGGTGGTTTGCTTCTCTACTTGGTACGTGATTGAAAGAACAAAGTTGGGCGCCTATTTGCGCGCTGGAACTGAAAACCCTAAATTACTACAAGCTTTCGGTATTAATGTTCCTTTAATGATTTCATTGGCTTACGCCTATGGTGTTGGCTTAGCTGGCTTTGCTGGTGTTTTAGCGGCCCCTATTTTTCAAGTAAACCCGCTAATGGGTTCTAACCTTATCATCGTTGTTTTTGCGGTGGTGGTGATTGGCGGCATGGGCTCCATCATGGGCGCCATCTTGACTGGTTTGGGTTTAGGTTTGATTGAAGGCCTGACCAAAGTCTTTTACCCAGAAGCTTCTGGCGTTGTGATTTTTGTGATCATGGCAATTGTTTTGTTGGTTCGTCCTGCTGGACTGTTTGGGCGGGAGAAATAAGCATGAATCCAAAAACAAAACTACTTTACGGAATTTTGGTCCTTATTGGACTGTTATTGCCATTCCAAGATTTTATTTACCTTGTGTTTGCGATGAAGGTTTTATGTTTCGCATTGTTTGCATGCGCATTTAATTTGCTTTTAGGTTTTACGGGCTTGCTGTCTTTTGGCCACGCTGCATTCTTTGGAACGGCGGCTTACATCACCGCTTACTTTTGCAAAGAAGCGGGCCTTTCCCCTGAATTGGGGATTATCTTGGGTGTTGTTGGCTCGGGGATTTTGGGCTTCTTAATTGGATCCCTGGCTATTCGTAGGCAAGGAATCTACTTTGCGATGGTGACTTTGGCTCTTTCGCAAATGATTTATTTTTTAGCTGTTCAACTGCCTTTTACTGGTGGTGAGGACGGTATTCAAGGCGTGCCTCGCGGAATGTTATTTGGTTTTATTGACCTAAAAGATGACGTAGCGATGTACTACTTTGTATTAGCTGTTTTCCTGTTTGGCTTCGCGTTGATCATGCGCGCGGTTCATTCACCATTTGGTCAGGTACTCAAAGCTATTCGCGAGAATGAGCCACGCGCCATTTCTTTGGGTTATGACGTCGATCGATTTAAATTAATGTCGTTTGTTATTTCTGCGGCATTAGCTGGTCTCGCTGGATCAATGAAGTCCTTGGTGTTTCAGCTTGCAACACTTACTGACGTTCATTGGCATATGTCGGGTGAAGTTGTATTGATGACTTTGCTTGGAGGAATGGGAACTATTCTTGGTCCAGTAGTTGGCGCAGGAATTGTTGTTGGTTTACAAAACTATTTAGCCAATATTGGATCTTGGAGCACAATTGCTACCGGATTTATTTTTGTAATTTGCGTTCTAGCTTTCCGTCGCGGCGTTGTTGGTGAAATCGCTGCGCACTTCAAAAACAAAAACTAATTTTTGTTTTTTCCTTTTATTATTTGGTTTTAGTGTGGCGTCAATTTTTAATTGCGTCACACTCATTTAATTAAAAGAGACTCTCATCGAATTTTCAATTTATATCTGGCCATTGCTTTTAGCGATGGCTTTTTTTGCCGGGCTGGTTGATGCGGTGGCTGGTGGTGGTGGCCTAAT
This sequence comes from Polynucleobacter sp. 86C-FISCH, assembly GCF_018882415.1. GTDB lineage: Bacteria > Pseudomonadota > Gammaproteobacteria > Burkholderiales > Burkholderiaceae > Polynucleobacter. The sequence continues at coordinate 944,433 of NZ_JACVOL010000001.1, forward strand.
TCAGGTCCCCGCTCTTTTTGCAGCCTACCCAGATGCGCCGCCCGCAACCCTGCTCTCAACCAATAAGGTGTCTGCGGTTGGTGGAACGCTCAATGCTGCGCGAAGATATTTACGGCATGTGTCTTTGCCATGGGCTGTAGTTGGCCCCGCAATTGTTGCGGGTTTTGTTGGCTCGTTGTTGGGTGCTAATGCGGTAAGCAACTTCCCGGCAGAACCACTTCGCAAGGCTTTGCCTTTTGTATTGTTATTTCTGTTGTTGTACACCTGGTTTCAGCCATCGCTCGGCGAAGCCCACGCGCCAAAAATCCTTGGACGCTTTCAACAACTTAAGGCAGCAATTCTTGGTTTAACAATTGGTTTTTATGACGGCTTCTTTGGACCGGGCACGGGCAGCTTCTTGCTGTTTGGTTTTGTTCGCTTCTTCAGCTTTGATTTTCTGCATGCTTCTGCTGCAACAAAGCTGGTAAACGTTGCAACTAATCTGGCGGCTATTTTGATGTTAGCCAGCCTAGGGCAAATTAATTGGGCACTTGGGTTTGCCATGATGGTGGCCAATATTGCAGGCAGTCAGTTCGGAAGTCGTCTGGCAATTAAGCATGGCAGCACCTTTGTTAGAAAGGCTTTTCTGCTTATTGTGAGCGTGTTAATTTTGAAGTCTGCTTGGGATGCCTATTTTTCTAATTAAATCAATTACTTAGAAATACACCTTTTAGTTTTTAAGATATTTGCAATGTTTTGTTTCACGTGAAACAAACAAAATGCTATGATCATCGCCCTATCTGAGGCAAATCATGCGTTATTCCAAAAATTTCGATGTCATTGTGGTTGGTGGCGGTCACGCCGGGACTGAGGCTGCCCTCGCCTCAGCTCGCATGGGTTGCGATACGCTACTGATTACCCACAGCATCGAAAACTTGGGGGCGATGAGCTGTAATCCCTCCATCGGTGGGATTGGTAAAGGCCACTTAGTAAAAGAGATTGATGCAATGGGTGGTGCGATGGCTGCTGCCACTGACGAGGCCGGCATTCAGTTTCGAATCCTTAATTCAAGTAAGGGTCCTGCTGTGCGGGCCACTCGTGCCCAGGGCGATCGTGTTCTATATAAAGCCGCAATTCGCCGTCGTTTAGAAAACCAGCCTAATTTAAGTCTATTTCAGGCTGCTGTTGATGACTTATTGGTAAAGGGCGATGAGGTACAGGGCGTTGTTACGCAAATGGGCCTGGAGTTTATGGCTAAAAAGGTAGTGCTTACAGCAGGCACCTTTTTGGACGGGAAGATCCATGTTGGATTGAATAATTATGCTGGCGGTCGCGCAGGTGATCCGGCAGCAGTTTCTTTGTCTGCTAGATTAAAAGAGTTAAAACTTCCTCAGGGCAGGCTTAAAACGGGTACCCCACCCCGAATTGACGGCAGAACGATTGATTTCTCGGTAATGCTGGAGCAGCCTGGGGATTTAGACCCTGTTCCGGTGTTTTCGTATTTAGGTCGTCCCGAGCAGCATCCCAAGCAGGTTCCTTGCTGGATTTCTCATACGAATGAGAAAACCCATGACATTATTCGAGGTGGTTTAGACCGCTCGCCGATGTATACGGGCGTCATTGAGGGCGTTGGTCCGCGCTACTGCCCTTCTATTGAGGACAAGATTCATCGCTTTGCCTCTAGAAATAGCCATCAGATCTTTCTAGAGCCAGAGGGCTTAACAACCAACGAGTTCTACCCAAACGGCATCTCCACTAGCCTGCCTTTTGATGTGCAGTGGGACTTGGTTAGAAGCATTCGGGGTATGGAGTCTGCAGTAATCGTCCGTCCCGGGTATGCCATTGAGTATGACTTCTTTGATCCGCGCCAATTGCGCCATAGTTTAGAGACTAGGGTTATTGGCGGCCTTTACTTTGCGGGCCAGATCAACGGCACCACGGGTTATGAAGAGGCTGCGGCACAGGGAATGCTGGCCGGCATCAATGCCGGTTTAGCCGCTAAAGGTAAAGAGCCTTGGTTGCCTAAGCGTAGCGAGTCTTACATAGGCGTTTTGGTTGATGATCTGATCACACGCGGGGTTCAAGAGCCCTATCGCATGTTTACAAGCCGCGCCGAATATCGCCTGAGCTTGCGGGAAGATAACGCTGATATGCGTTTGACTACTATTGGGCGAGAGTTGGGCTTGGTCGACGACTATCGCTGGGAAGTGTTTTGCAGGAAACAGGAGGCTGTTTCACGTGAAACATCTCGATTGCAAAATATTTGGGTGGGCCCTAAGAGTGAGGCTGCTCCCTTTGTCTCCCAATTATTGGGGCAAGACCTTTCCCATGAATGTAGTTTGGCTGAGCTTTTAAGGCGCCCAGGCATTACTTATGAGGCAATTACTGCTCTAGGCGATGGAATGTGGGCCCCAGAATCTTTGGATGAAGATCTTGGGCTGGCTGCTCAAATAAGCGATCAAGTAGAGATTTCTGTGAAATATCAGGGTTATATTGAGCGTCAAGCGACCGAAATTGCCCGTCAAGAACACAATGAGACATTCCCTCTCCCAGAATCACTCGATTATTCGCAGGTTGTTGGCTTGTCCAAAGAAGTACAACAAAAGCTTAACTTGCATAAACCAGAAACATTAGGTCAGGCTGGTCGTATTTCAGGTGTAACTCCAGCAGCCCTCTCCCTCTTGTTGGTGCATCTAAAAAAGGGCTTGGGGCGCACTCAAGAAACGCATGAGTGAGGGGCTCCTTGCTTTAGGAATTGAGGATCTTGGCCTCAAATTAAGCGCGACCAATATTGCCGATTTAGAGCTGTTTTTACAAGAAATGGGACGCTGGAACCAGGTCCATAACCTTACAGCAATTGAGGGTGAAAAAGATTCTGTACGCCTACATCTCATTGATTCCATTGCTGTTTTACCTGTTCTTAGACAGTTTTTACTGGGCCCATCACCCAAGATTGCAGATCTCGGTTCGGGCGGTGGCTTGCCGGCAATTCCGATTGCAATTGTTCAGCCGGAGTGGCAACTTTCTTTGATTGAAGCCATACGTAAAAAGACGGCATTTCTGCAGCATGTGCGCGGAAAGTTAAAGCTAAAAAACATTGAAGTACTCTGTGAGCGAGTAGAAGATGCTGCAGTGCAGCAACCAGGGCAGTTTGATGCAGTTATTTCTCGTGCATTTACCAACCTGGCACGCTTTTTAGATTTGTCATTGCCTTTCCTGAAGCCTGATGGCCTGGTGTTCGCAATGAAGGCTAAGCGCGCAGACGATGAAATGAAAGATGTTTCTATGAAGGAGTGGCGCTTAGTCGCCGATGAACCCCTGCATATTCCTAATTTAGCGGTGGAGCGGCGCCTTTTGGTGTTGGCCCCCGTGAGAAAATCCACCCTCACCCCTTAAGTAGACCCAAAAAGTAGCTATGGCAAAAATATTCTGTATCGCAAATCAAAAAGGTGGCGTTGGCAAGACCACGACTGCCGTTAATTTGGCCGCAGGCTTGGCAGGGCTCAAACAACGGGTTTTGTTGGTTGACTTAGACCCCCAGGGCAATGCAACTATGGGTTCCGGGGTTGAAAAGGCAGATTTAAATACTAGCGTCTATCAAGTATTGATTGGCATGGCATCTGTTAAAGAATGTGCACAGCGTTGCGAAAGTTCAGGCTATGACGTATTGCCAGCCAATCGTGATTTAGCTGGCGCTGAAATTGAATTGGTAGATTTAGATTTGCGCGAAGTGCGATTGAAGGATGCGCTTGCACAGGTCGCTGATGACTACGATTTTATTTTGATCGATTGTCCGCCCGCTTTGTCATTGTTAACACTCAATGGATTGTGCGCAGCAAACGGCGTGATCGTTCCAATGCAATGTGAATATTTTGCGTTAGAAGGCTTGTCTGATTTGGTTAACACCATCAAACAAGTGCACGCAAATTTAAATCCGGATTTAGTCATTATTGGTTTGTTGCGCGTAATGTTTGACGCGCGCATGACATTGCAACAACAAGTCTCTGATCAGTTGCTCGAACACTTCGGCGACAAAGTTTTCAAGTCCTTTATTCCGCGTAACGTGCGCCTAGCAGAAGCCCCTTCCTATGGGCTTCCTGGGGTTGCTTTTGACAAATCATCACGTGGCGCAAAAGCGTATTTAGAGTTTGGCGCCGAGATGGTTGAACGCATTAAGCAGATGTAATTTTTAAAGAGAAAATATAGAACATGGTTGCCATTAAGAAAAAAGGTTTGGGTAGAGGTCTTGAGGCCCTGCTTGGAGAAAAAACTCAACAAGCCAGCCCATCAACCGACATTAATCGCTTGCCGCTAACAGCGCTTCAAGCAGGCAAATATCAGCCACGTCAAAAAATGGAAGCGGGTGCGCTGCAAGAGTTAGCAGAAAGTATTCGTGAGCAAGGTGTGATGCAGCCTCTGTTGGTTCGCTTAGTAGCCCCCGGCAAATATGAAATCATTGCAGGAGAAAGACGTTTTCGTGCCGCTACTATTGCCGGCTTAAAAGAGGTTCCTGTTTTAGTTTCTGGTGCAGATGATCAAGCTGCCGCGGCAATGGCCTTGGTCGAAAATATGCAGCGCGAGGATTTAAATCCTCTTGAAGAGTCTCAGGGCTTGGCTCGGTTGATCGAGGAATTTGGCTTTACGCATGAGCAGGCCGCAAAAGCAGTGGGCAAATCCCGCAGCGCCATTACCAATTTGCTGCGCCTTGCCCAGCTGGCAAAGCCAGTTCAGGCCATGCTGCTAGCTGGGGACATAGATATGGGCCACGCCCGTGCGCTACTCCCTCTTCCAGGCTCTAGCCAGGTTGCCTTAGCGCAAAGAATCTCTGCTCAAGGCTTATCAGTCCGTGAAGCGGAAAGAATGACAGCTGCTTTGGTGATTGCTGGCGGCCAAATAGGCGACAAAAAAGCTAAAAGTAAGCCCGGTAGCCCAACAAAGAATGCCGACCCTGATATGCAGCGTTTAACCCAGGAAATAGCAGATTTGATCGGTTTGAGCACGGAATTTAAGCTCAAAGGCAAGGGTGGAGAGCTCAGAATTCGCTTTAGCCAATTCGATGAGCTGGATTCTTTGTTAAAAAAGTTGGGCGTTGAGTCATAAATAAGGGCAAAAAATGTACCCAAATCCTTTGACATATTGCAGTGCACACATTAAACTTTCGGGGCTAAATTGATTCCTCAAAAAAATCAATTTTCCGAGGTAAATGAGTGGGATGAGCCCGAAGAAGAAGTTATTCGGGTCTACAGCAAGGAAGAGATTGTTGCGTTGCAGCAGAATAATGCAGCAAAGTACCGAGCCCTTTCACCTTGGAAAATAGTGTTGGCCCAAATGTTGATTACAGCTATCAGCATGGTGTTTTGGTCAATTTTTGGGGAGCCGGTAGGGGTAAGCCTTTATACTCAGTCGGCCTTTTTAGGTGGTTTAATTAGCGTCTTGCCTACAACCCTGTTTTTAGTAAGGTTGGAGTTGGCAAAAAAATCGCAAATATTGAATCCAGGAAGATTTTTAGCAGCATTAGTTTCAGGCGAATTTATCAAAATCGTCGTGACTTTAATGCTGTTTATTGGGATTGCGTATTTAGTCCCAGGCGTGCTTTGGGTCCCTTTATTGGTGACTTACCTGCTTGCCTTGAAGTGTGTTTGGCTGGCGTGGTTGTGGCGCTAAGTAGTGACAATTGAGATTGAAACAAAGGACTAGTTAAGAGATGTCTAGCGAAGTAAACCAAGCCCACGGGGCAGCAGAACAAATGACGCCAACAGCGTACATTTCAGAGCACTTACAAAACCTCAACAATTCAGGTGGACCACAGACGTCCATTATTGATTTCAGCATTATCAATTTAGACACTATTTTTTGGGCATCCCTCATGGGCTTGCTCGCTGTATTTATTTTGTTGATTGCAGCGCGTCGCGCAACTCCAGGTGTGCCAGGTCGTTTCCAGTGCTTCGTTGAAATGATTGTTGAAATGGCAGAGACACAATCTAAGAGCATTGTTCACGGCGATCGTTCTTACATCGCCCCGCTTGCGCTATTTGTATTCTTTTGGATCATCTTGCTCAACACCTTGGACTTAGTGCCGGTGGATTGGGTATTGGGCGTAAATCATTTCATTGAAAGTTTTGGCGTGCACGTGCCGCACCATAAAGTTGTTCCGACAACTGACCTCAATGCAACGATGGGCATGTCTATGTCCGTCTTACTCTTAGTTTTCTTTTATAGCTTCAAAGTAAAAGGTTTTGGCGGCTTCTTGCATGAGCTCGTTTCTGCCCCGTTTGGCGCGAAGTGGTACTTGGCCCCATTCAACCTTGCTTTGAACATCATCGAATATCTTGCTAAAGGTGTTTCATTGGGAATGCGACTTTTCGGCAACATGTATGCCGGCGAGTTGGTTTTCTTGTTGATCGCATTGCTAGGTAGTGTGTGGACATTTAATTTAGATTTATCCCTGTTCGGATTGGTGGGCCATGTTATTGCTGGATCAGCTTGGGCCATCTTCCACATTTTGGTTATTTTGTTGCAAGCCTTTATTTTCATGATGTTGACCTTGGTCTACATCGGGCAAGCGCATAGCCATCACTAAGATTTTTATTTTTAACTTATCTCTTTAACTTCAGGAGTCAGCAACATGCAACAATTTCTCGCAAACATTCAAGGTTTCACAGCAATCGCTATCGGCATCATCATCGGCCTCGGCGCGATCGGTGCTTGTTTAGGTATTGCATTGATGGGCGGTAAGTACATCGAAGCTTGTGCACGTCAACCAGAATTGATGGAGCCACTCCAAACTAAGATGTTCCTTTTGGCTGGTTTGATCGACGCTGCGTTCTTGATCGGCGTTGGTGTTGCAATGTTGTTTGCTTTCGCAAACCCACTGCTCGCAGTTATTAAGTAATTGTTTTGGCGTGGATGACCAAGGGGTCATCCAACTGTTCTCAACAATACTGAAAGGAATATCGTGAATCTGAACGCGACCCTATTCGCGCAAATGATCGTTTTCTTCGTCTTATGGTGGGTTGTTGCACGCTTTGTGTGGCCACCACTTGTTAAGGCGTTAGATGAGCGTTCAAGCAAAATTGCTGATGGTTTAGCTGCTGCCGAGCGCGGTAAAGAAGCACTCGCATTAGCCAGCAATGAAGCTGAGCAAGAATTAACTAAAGCACGCCAAGAAGGTGTTCAACGTGTTGCCGAAGCTGAAAAACGTGCACAAATGTCAGCCGATGAAATTCGCGCTAACGCACAAGCTGAAGCGGCTCGAATCATTTCTCAAGCTAAGCAAGATGCAGATCAACAAGTAACGCGCGCTCGTGAAGTGCTGCGTGCCGAAGTTGCTGTTCTCGCTGTTAAAGGCGCTGAGCAAATTTTGCGTCGTGAGATTGATGCAAAAGCCCACGGCCAATTGCTTGACCAACTAAAGGCAGAACTTTGATATGGCTGATTTAGCCACTATTGCACGTCCTTATGCGGAAGCGCTTTTTCAAAGCGCCAAGCCGGCTGAGCTTGCTGGTTGTTTGGAGCAGTTAAACGAATTGGCACAGCTTGCTGCTTTGCCAGAAGTTGCTGCTTTGTCAAACAATCCAAAAGTATCCGCTGATGATTTAAGTAAGTTACTTTCTGGCATGGTGAAGACCAAGCTAGATGGCAAGGTTGCCAGCTTTTTAAATCTTGTAAATCAAAACCACCGCTTAGCAGCCGTTCCTGAAATTGCACAGCAATTTGAAGCAATGAAGAACAAGAGCGAAGGCGCAGCAGAAGTAAACATTACCAGCGCATTCCCTTTAGAGGGTTCTGCGTTAAATGATTTGTTGTCAAGTTTGAAGAAGCGCTTTGGGGGTAAAGAATTGCGCCCAACTATTCAAGTTGACCCAACATTGATTGGCGGAGTTCGCATTCAGGTTGGCGACGAAGTAATGGATAGTTCAGTTAAGGCCCAGTTAGCTCAAATGCAAGCAAGTCTTGGCGCATAAGTGATCCCTATTAAGAACATACGAAATAAGACCCAGGAGTAAGTAATGCAACTCAACCCTTCCGAGATCAGCGAGCTGATCAAAAGCCGAATTAGCGAATTGGGCGTTGACTCCCAAGTTCGCAACGAAGGCACTGTTATTTCAGTGACCGACGGTATTTGCCGCGTACATGGCTTGTCAGGCGTTATGCAGGGCGAAATGTTGGAGTTTCCAAACAACACTATCGGCCTCGCGTTAAACCTTGAGCGTGATTCTGTTGGTGCCGTAGTGTTGGGTGAATACACCCACATTAAAGAAGGCGACCCAGTGAAATGTACTGGCCGCATTTTGGAAGTTCCAGTTGGCCCAGAGTTGCTCGGTCGCGTTGTAAACGCGCTCGGTCAACCAATTGATGGCAAAGGCCCAATCAACACTAAGTTAACTGACTTTATTGAAAAAGTTGCTCCTGGCGTTATCGCACGTCAATCCGTTAGCCAGCCAGTACAAACTGGTTTGAAGGCGATTGATGCGATGGTTCCAATTGGCCGTGGTCAGCGTGAGTTGATCATTGGCGATCGTCAAACTGGTAAGACAGCTGTTGCGGTTGATGCGATCATTAACCAAAAAGGTAAAGGCGTTTATTGCGTTTACGTGGCGATCGGTCAAAAAGCTTCTACTATTGCTAACGTTGTTCGCAAGCTCACAGAATTGGGCGCGATGGAGTACACCGTGGTTGTTGCAGCGAGTGCTTCTGAGTCTGCAGCGATGCAGTACCTCTCTGCTTACGCAGGTTGCACCATGGGCGAATACTTCCGTGACCGCGGCGAAGACGCTTTGATTGTTTACGATGACTTGACCAAGCAAGCAGTTGCTTATCGTCAAATCTCCTTGTTGCTCCGCCGCCCACCAGGCCGCGAAGCTTATCCTGGCGACGTGTTCTACCTCCACTCACGCTTGCTCGAGCGCGCTGCTCGTGTAAATGCTGAGTATGTTGAAAAGTTCACTAACGGCGCAGTAAAAGGCAAAACTGGTTCTTTGACCGCATTGCCAATTATTGAAACTCAAGCTGGCGACGTTTCTGCATTCGTTCCAACCAACGTAATTTCGATTACTGACGGTCAGATCTTCTTGGAAACTGACTTATTCAACGCTGGTGTACGTCCTGCGATTAACGCTGGTATTTCTGTATCCCGCGTTGGTGGTGCTGCACAAACTAAAGTTATTAAGAAATTGTCTGGCGGTATTCGTACCGACTTAGCGCAATATCGTGAATTGGCAGCGTTTGCTCAGTTCGCATCTGATCTTGACGAAGCAACCCGCAAGCAGCTCGAGCGTGGTCGCCGCGTTACTGAATTGTGTAAGCAAGCTCAATACAAGCCACTCCAAGTTTGGGAAATGGCTGCTTCACTCTACGCTGTGAACAACGGCTACTTCGATGACCTCGAAGTGAAGAACGTATTGGCCTTCGAAAAAGGTTTGCAAGATCATTTGAAATCTAAATACGCTGACTTAGTTGGACGTATTGAAGAGACTAAAGATTTGAGCAAAGATGACGAAGCTGCTTTGCGTGCTGCCATTGAGGATTACAAGCGTTCTGCCTCTTTCTAAGAGGGCTCGCATAAATCATGGCAAGCACAAAAGAGATACGATCTAAGATCAAGAGCGTGCAAAACACGCGCAAGATCACGAAGGCAATGGAAATGGTCGCCGCATCCAAGATGCGTCGCGCCCAGGAGCGCATGCGTAATGCGCGCCCATATGCTGAAAAAATTCGTGAGATTGTTGCCAATCTTTCTAAAGCAAATCCTGAGTTCCGCCCTGCTTACATGGCAACTCGTGAAGTGAAGAAGGTTGGCACGATTTTGGTTACGACAGACAAAGGCTTGTGCGGCGGTTTAAATACCAACGTCTTGCGTTTGATTGCTAACCAAGTGCGCGATTTGCAAGAAAACAATATTGAGATTGCGTACACCGCAATTGGTTCAAAAGGTCTGCAATTTTTGAATCGCTCAAAAGCAAAACTCATTTCTCAAACAATTCAAATTGGCGATACGCCGCATTTGGATGTTTTGATTGGTGCGATTACCGCCCAATTGGAAGCGTTTGAGCGTGGCGAGATTGATGCTGTTTATTTGGCATACACCCGCTTTGTAAATGCAATGAAACAAGAGCCTGTTTTAGAAAAACTCTTACCTTTGGAGCCAGCTGCTTTGACTCCAGAAGAGCAAACAGGCAATTCTTGGGATTACATCTACGAACCTGATGCAGAGTCCATTTTGAATGGCCTGCTAAAGCGTTACGTTGAAGCAATGATTTATCAGGCGGTTGCTGAAAACATGGCTTCTGAGCAGTCTGCACGTATGGTCTCAATGAAGGCCGCTTCAGACAACGCGAAGAACGTAATCGGCGAATTGCAATTGGAATACAACAAAACACGACAGGCTGCTATTACCAAAGAGCTGTCAGAAATTGTTGGCGGAGCGGCTGCGGTTTAAGCAGTCAGCGTTTAGGAATACGAAAGAATTCAGGAATTAAAAGCGGAGAAATGCGATGAGTAACGGAAATATCGTGCAGTGTATCGGTCCAGTGGTGGACATTCAGTTCCCACGCGACAAAATGCCAAACATTTATGATGCATTGACATTAGTTGATAGCGGCGAAAAATCATTTGCTGAAAAAGGTTTGACCTTTGAAGTTCAGCAACAAATCGGTGACGGCGTAGTTCGCGCGATTGCCATGGGTGCCAGCGATGGCTTGCGCCGCGGTATGGAAGTGAAATCCACCGGCGGCCCAATTTCTGTGCCTGTTGGGCCAGCAACTTTGGGTCGCATCATGGACGTTTTGGGTCGCCCAATTGACGACGCAGGTCCGATCGCTACTGAAGAGCGTCGTGCTATTCACCAGCCAGCACCTAAGTTTGATGAGCTCTCACCTTCTGTTGACTTGCTCGAAACCGGAATTAAGGTTATTGACTTAGTTTGCCCATTCGCTAAAGGCGGTAAGGTTGGCTTGTTCGGTGGTGCGGGTGTTGGTAAGACCGTGAACATGATGGAATTGATTAACAACATTGCTAAGCAGCACTCAGGTTTGTCAGTGTTTGCCGGTGTTGGTGAGCGTACTCGTGAAGGTAATGACTTCTACCACGAGATGAAAGAATCTAACGTTATCGACAAAGTGGCGATGGTGTTTGGTCAGATGAACGAGCCTCCAGGTAACCGTTTGCGCGTTGCGTTGACTGGTTTGACTATGGCTGAAGCGTTCCGTGACGAAGGCCGTGACATTTTGTTCTTCGTTGACAACATCTACCGTTACACATTGGCAGGTACTGAAGTTTCTGCGTTGCTCGGCCGTATGCCTTCTGCTGTGGGTTACCAGCCTACATTGGCTGAAGAGATGGGTAAATTGCAAGAACGTATTACTTCTACTAAGACTGGTTCTGTTACATCTATTCAGGCCGTTTACGTTCCTGCAGATGACTTGACCGATCCGTCACCAGCTACAACCTTCTTGCACTTAGACTCCACAGTTGTGTTGTCACGTGACATCGCTGCATTGGGTATTTATCCAGCGGTTGATCCACTGGATTCAACCAGCCGTCAGCTCGACCCACAAGTGGTTGGTCAAGAGCACTATGAAGTAGCTCGTGAAGTACAGATGACATTGCAACGCTACAAAGAATTGCGCGACATTATTGCGATTTTGGGTATGGACGAATTGTCTCCAGAAGACAAATTGGCTGTATCACGTGCTCGTAAGATTCAACGTTTCTTGTCCCAGCCTTTCCACGTTGCTGAAGTGTTTACTGGTTCGCCAGGCAAATACGTTCCATTGAAAGAAACTATCCGTGGTTTCAAAATGATCTGCAGCGGCGAATTGGATCACTTGCCTGAGCAAGCGTTCTACATGGTGGGTTCAATTGATGAAGCCATCGAGAAAGCCAAGAAGCTTTAATCTAGGGAAATTATGTCAACCATACGCGTCGATGTAGTAAGTGCTGAGCAGTCCATTTTCAGCGGGGAAGCCAAGTTTGTTGCGCTTCCTGGCGAAAGTGGTGAGCTCGGCATTTTGCGCGGCCACACTCCTTTGATTACACGTATTCGTCCAGGCTCAGTTCGTATTGAAAAAGCTGATGGTGACGAAGAGTTTGTTTTCGTAGCAGGTGGCTATTTAGAGGTTCAGCCAGATCACGTTACTGTACTAGCAGATACTGCTATTCGCGGCCATGATCTTGATGAAGCTAAAGCAATTGAAGCCAAGAAACGTGCCGAAGAAGCGATGCAAAATCGTGGCACTGACTTTGATTTGGCCTTGGCCCAGTCTGAGTTTGCAATGGCAGCTGCGCAGTTGGCTGCAATTGCTCGTTTCCGTCGTAAAAAGTAATAGCCGGTCATCTCCTTGCTGTTAAATGATCGGTTTTTAAAGGCCTGCCTGGGCGAAGCGGTTGATCAAACACCGCTTTGGCTCATGCGCCAAGCCGGCCGCTATCTCCCTGAATACAACGCTACACGCGCCAGAGCCGGAAGTTTTCTGGGGCTCGCAAAAAATCCTGCTTATGCTACTGAAGTAACCCTTCAGCCTTTGGATCGTTATCCATTGGATGCGGCTATTTTGTTCTCCGATATTTTGACCATTCCCGATGCAATGGGATTGGGTCTGAAATTTACGGCCGGCGAAGGCCCAAGCTTTGAGCACCCCCTTCGCACAGAAGAGGCGGTTAAGAAATTACGTGTAGCTGATATGGATCAGCTCAAATATGTTTTTGATGCTGTCTCTGAAATTCGCAAAGCATTGATTCAGGACGGTAAGCAACGCGTCCCATTGATTGGCTTCTCCGGAAGCCCATGGACATTGGCTTGCTACATGATTGATGGCTCTAGTGCTGATGATTTCCGTCATGCAAAAACCATGATGTTTAGTCGCCCTGACTTAATGCAACATATCTTGGATATCAATGCACAATCTGTTGCTGCTTATTTAATTGAGCAAGTAAAAGCAGGTGCGCAAGCACTCATGATTTTTGATACCTGGGGCGGCATGCTTCCAGATGGTTGGTATCAAAAGATGTCTTTGGCGTCTATGCAAAAAGTGATTGCTATGTTGCCCCGCGAGCATGAAGGCAGAAAAATTCCTGTGATCATGTTTACTAAAGGCGGCGCAATTTGGCTCAATGACATGGCGCAAGTTGGTGCTGACGTGATTGCAATCGATTGGACAATGTCACTTAGTCGCGCAAGAAAACAATTGCTCGCCCTGAACAAGCCGTTGGCATTGCAAGGTAATCTAGATCCGCTAATCCTGTTTGCAGAGCCAAAACAAATCGCGGAACAAGCAAACCTTCTTCTTGAAGATTTAGCGAGCGCACCGGCCCTTAAACCCGGTTTACATCCTTTGGATGGCCATGTGTTTAATTTGGGTCACGGCATTTCTCAGTTCACCCCCCCTGAGAGCGTCACCGCACTGGCAGAAGCCGTCGTTAATCGCTCTAGGGCACTCAGGGCAAAGTCGTAATACTGAGTGATCGCTAACTTGCCGCCAAAATTTTTAGCGAAAGTTATGCACAGTTAGCAGCAAAATTCGAAATTCAGTGAGATTGCGATTAAAGATGAAAATTCACTTTCGAATATCTCTATAAGTCATTGATAAATATAAGAAATTACCAAATAGCTTTAAAAGGGTGCAAAAACGGAAAGCTGATAAATTAGTTTATAAATCAGAATCCTTGGATGATATCCACAGACTTATCCACAAGCTAAATAAGAAATCAGACGTAATTCATGGCCCCTCCAATCGTTGTTCAGGTCGTCGTTGACAAGCCCCTTGCCCAGGGCTTTGACTACTTGTGGGATGAGGAGTTACTAGGCAGCCCGCCATCTATTGGTGTGCTGGTAGAGGCTCCCTTTGGGCGCAGCTCACTTGTTGGGATGGTTATTAAAGTAAGCACTCACTCTGATTATGAGCTTGATAAATTAAAAAGTGTTTCTAGGGTAGCCCCGCTGCCTCCTTTAGACCCCGCAGTTCTGCGCTTAATGAACTTTGCAAGCCAGTATTACATCCACGCCCTTGGGGAAACCATTATTCCCACCATTCCGCAGATGTGGAAAAAGCCGGATGACTGGGAAAAAATTCCAAAAAAATTAGTTGCTGCCGAGGAAAAGCAAAAGAAAAAAACCAAACAAGAGGCTGTTGAGGGATATGTCGATGAAGGCCATTTAAACGAAGGACAAAAACTTGCGTTAGAAAAATTACGCGCCTGCCCCTCGAATGAATTCAAGGCAATTCTGTTGCAAGGACAAACAGGCAGCGGAAAGACCGCAGTATTTTTAAACTGGCTTAGTGGAATTTTGGATGATGTAAATGCGCAAGCATTACTCCTGGTTCCTGAAATAAATTTAACGCCACAGTTAGAGCGCAGAGTGCGCGCATATTTCCCCGATAAAAAAATGGTTGTACTTCACAGTGGCGTTAGTGAAAAGGTTAGAGGTATTGCGTGGCACGAAGCAATGACTGGCAAAGCACAAATTATTTTGGGTACACGTTTAGCAGCATTAACACCCCTGCCCAACTTACGCGCTATCGTTGTAGATGAGGAGCATGACCCATCCTATAAACAGCAAGATGGCATTCGTTATTCTGCGCGCGACCTTGCTGTTTGGCGTGCTCATGATCTTAAAGTGCCAATCTTGTTAGCATCTGCCACGCCATCGCTTGAAACTTGGATGGCTGCTAAAGCGGGACGCTATGAATATATTCGCTTAGATCAACGCGCACAAGGCGCAAGCCTTCCTAAAGTACATTTGGTGAACACACGTGATCCACAAACACAATTTAGCCCTGGCGATGTAGAGAAGCCAAAGTCTAAAAGCCTCATTACTAAAACGCTTGCGCATGCAGTCACTCAGAATTTAGAAAAACAGCAGCAAAGCCTCATACTCATCAATAGGCGTGGTTATGCGCCGGTGCTGAGTTGCAGCGCGTGCTCATGGTTATCTAAATGCGAGCAATGTAGTTCATATATGGTGCTTCATAAGGCTGGTGCTTTGGCCAGAAAATCAGTTTTGAGTTGTCACCACTGCGGCCTGGCTAAGAGCATCCCGAATCATTGTCCTGAGTGCGGCAATGCCGATCTCAAGACCCTAGGGCAAGGCACCCAAAAGATTGAAGACTCTATTGAAGAGATGTGGCCAAGCGCTAGAGTGTTGCGAGTGGATACGGATTCAAGTAGAAAGAGTAAAGGTGCTGAAGAGCTCTTTCAGGAAATACACCAGGGAAATGTTGATATCGTTGTTGGTACCCAAATGATCGCCAAGGGGCACGATTATCAAAATATTGGTTTGGTTGCCGTATTGGATGCCGATAGCAGATTGTTTTCACAGGACTTTAGAGCTGCAGAAAGATTGTTTGCGCAACTAGTCCAGGTGGCTGGTCGCGCAGGAAGATCGGGCAAAGACGGAGAAGCGGGCGGCGCAATTTATATCGAAACCCAATTTCCAGAGGCTGCAGTTTTTCAGTTTCTTTTGCGTCATGACGTCGATGGATTTTTATCCTATACGGCAAACGAAAGAAAAGAGGCTGGCTTGCCTCCATTTGCGTATCAGGCATTAGTTCATGCCGAGGCCAAAAGTCTTGATAAGGCAATCCAGTTTCTGAGCGCTTTGAAGGGCTATTTAAAGTCTGGCGGCCATATAGCTAATGGGCTCAGAGTCTACGACCCCGTTCCCAAGGCGATGATGCGAGTGGCAGGTTCAGAGCGCGCCCAGCTCCTGGTGGAGTCTGATGATCGTAAAAATTTACAAGAAATTTTAGAGGCGATAGACCGCTATTTGCGGGAGAATTCTCAGGGGCGCATTAGCAAGGAAGGCCGCATTCGTTGGCTCATTGAGCGCGACCCAATTTCTATCTAATGTTTAAGCCCCCGGGCCTGCGTTATATGTTTCTAAAGTTAAGAGCTGGCTTAAATCAGAGGCAAGACTGTCATCAGATGTAGGTTTGATTTTAAAAAGCCACACACCATAAGGCTTTTCATTTACGAGCTCAGGTGATGCATCTACCTCCTCATTGAGCGCAACAATTTCACCGCTCACTGGAGCATGAATATCGCTCGCTGCTTTTACTGATTCAATCACTGCAATCGCTTCGCCCTGCTTTACTTGTTGACCTAGCTTTGGTGCCTGAAAGAACATGACATCACCAAGAGCCTCTTGGGCGTGGTTGCTAATGCCAACCCAGATTAGGCCATCATCTTCCTGATCGGCCCATTCGTGGGTTTCTGCAAATTTAAAAGTATCTTGGCTGTTCATTGTTTTATCCTTTGAGTGCATTTTATGCCCACTCTCATAAAATGTTTATCCATCAAATTATGAATTTAGCTACTGTACATATATGCCAATCAAATTAGGAATTGTTCCTGTTACCCCTTATGAACAAAATTGCTCCATCTTGGTTTGCCAAGAGACTGGCGATGCTGCGGTGGTGGATCCGGGTGGTGATATTGAGAAGATCCTCGAAGGCGTTAAGCAGATGGGCGGAAACGTAAAAAAGATCTTACTAACCCATGGACATCTTGATCATTGCGCAGCCGCTAAAGACTTGGCTGATCAGCTTGGCGTGCCCATTGAGGGGCCGCAGGAAGATGAGCGATTTTGGATTGATCAATTACCAGAGCAAACAGTGCGCTTTGGTTTTGGACACGCCAAAGTTTTTGAGCCTGATCGTTGGTTGAATAATGGCGACCATGTAAAAGTTGGCAATGTTGATTTGGAAGTGTTTCATTGTCCAGGACACACTCCAGGTCACGTAGTGTTTTTTGACAAAGAAGATCGTTTGGCAATTGTTGGCGATGTCTTATTCGCCGGCTCAATTGGCAGGACAGATTTTCCGCGAGGCAACCATGCGGATTTAATTCATGCGATTAAAACTAAATTGTGGCCCTTGGGGGATGATGTTCAGTTTGTGCCGGGCCATGGACCAATGTCGACATTTGGCCAGGAGCGAAAAACGAATCCCTATGTTGGGGATCGCGCTTAAAACTTTTTACTACTAGTGATATTAGGTTTTTGCTGAGCCGGTACGATGTGTACGGTTGTATAAACAGCTAGCGCAGATCCAGCGTTGCTTACGATTGCTTGTTGGAATCCATGTGCCACCCTCAAGTCGTTTTTCACGGCTGCAAGAAGAGCAAAATTTAAGGCTCTGAGAGGTTTCTTGGGTAGCTGCTGGAGTCGAGGTAGTCATGGGCAATCCGGGTAAGGCAAATCTATACAGAAGATCTATTTTACCCGTTTTGTCCCGCTGGAGCTGGGCTGAGCACAACTCGGACTGAATCAGCCGTTTTATTGCCGTCAAAGTCTAGCCAAGCCTTGTTTTCAAAGTCATAAAGCTTGCACTTGCGCGCAGTATCGAAATACCAGCCCCAAGAGAACTTTTGTACAAAAATACGCTCTGGAAGGATGGTTTCAAGAGTCTGCTGGGCTTCTGGCAGGCGATAAAGCGGTACGCTCATGTCCACATGGTGCGCTGTGTGCTCCATGATGTGGTGCATCAATTTGCCCCAAATCCAGTTAAAGGTCAGATGAACAGTAGTTGAGACGAATGGCTGAGCACGTAACCACTCAGATTTTTTGTCGTACCAAGAGACTTTTGGATGGGTATGGTGTACGTAGACCACAAAACCAATCATGCCGTTCCAGAATAGGAATGGAACTGCGAAGCCAGTGATTAAACCAATCCAAATAGATTGACCAGTTGCAATGGCGCCAGCAATTAAACAAGCAATCCAAACAATCGCAAATGCGGTAACGAGCAAATTATCTTTTAGGAAAATTGGGCGATCACCAGGTTTGTTTTTTGCATTTGGGAAGTACTCGCGTCTCCACCAAATTTCAATTAAGTAATAGAAAACAGGGCCCCAGCCGCTACGATAAAGACGCTCCAAAGCCTTACGCCATGCGGGAAGCGCGTCGTATTCTGATTTTGATAAAGGCGCCCAAACGAAGTCAAAGCCCTTCAGATTTGTTTGTCCGTGATGCACAACGTTATGACCAACATCCCACAAGCTATATGGTGTGAGTGAAGGCAAGAAAGCAATGCGACCCAACACCTTGTTAAGTTCGCGATTAGGGGTGTAGCTTTGGTGACATGCATCATGACCCAAAATAAAGATGCGTCCTGTTACAAACCCTGCGATCACACCAAAAACGATTTTTAGCAGAATGCTTTCAACAAATATGGTTCCAGCGATACAGCCAAGCCATAAAAGGGCATCTACTACTAGGAGCATGATTGCGCGCCCCGTTTCGCCTTGTGCCATTGGAATTAACCAGCTTCGAATGATTTTTCGATGCGGTAATGGTGCCTCTGGCGGCAACGGGTTAGTCAAAGAAGGCTCTGAAAGGGCGGAATTTAGATGTGTAGACACGATAAGAATCAATAAGTTAGGTGGAAATGATAGCGGTTTTCGCAATTTTTCGCATGATGTAAGTCAAAAACCCCTTTGTTTTTGGCGCGCCCGGCAGGAATCGAACCTGCGACCCTTGGCTTCGGAGGCCAATACTCTATCCACTGAGCTACGGGCGCCAGTGAAAATCTGGCTACCCATCTATTGTAAGTGCCTATAACCCTACTCTCTAGTTATAATCACGGCAAAACAATCCTAAAACCCGTCAAACGATAAATTCTTATGAGCAACGAGCACGGAAGTCTGATTAAGTCCCCAAAACAACTCATCATCATGGTGTTTGCAAGCTTTTTTGTGCCACTCATCATTATTTTGTTGCTAATGGTGTTTGTAAACAATGGCAAGCGTAGCGATTCGTCTGCAAGCGCCGAGCAATTGATCAAGCCAGTAGCCCAGTTGAATTTTAAAGACGCTAGCGCCCCTAAAGAGCTTCAAACAGGCGAGCAAGTTTATAAAGCAGTTTGCGCTGCATGTCATGCAAGCGGCGCTGCAGGTGCGCCTAAATTTGGTGATGCAGGCGCATGGGCTTCACGTTTAGGTAAAGGCTATGACGGCTTACTAGCATCTGTAATTAAGGGCAAAGGTGCTATGCCTGCTCGTGGTGGTGCCGCTCCTGCTGATGTGAGTGACTATGAGTTAGGTCGTGCAGTTGTGTACTTGGCAAATTCTGCTGGTGGCAAATTACCAGAGCCAAAAGCGCCTGCTGCTCCCGCTGCTAAATAATTTCTTTGCACGTATTTAAAAGCTGGCTATATGCCAGCTTTTTTATTTTTGCTTATTCGCTTTTTGCATCTAAGGCAATTTGGTATGCCTCTTTTTTTGTGAGCCCTAGAGTTTGCGAGAGGACTGCCGCAATTTCTTTGCTACCCATATAAGGCCTTAGTGCATTAGCCCACAATAGTAGCGATGCATGTTCGGGCGCCTCATCGCCTTTGGCTGGACGGCCTGCAACCACAATTACAAATTCGCCTTTAAGGCTCTCTGCAGTCGCAAGCCAGCTGGCAACGTTGCAGGCTTCAAGCGAAACAATCTCTTCAAATTTTTTGGTTAACTCGCGACAAATCAAAAGCTGACGATCGGACTCTAGATGATTCGCCAATAGCGCCAATGTCTCTTTGATGTGATGTGGTGATTCAAAAAAGATGCTTGCTTTTTTGCTGCTAGAAATATCTTGTAAGAAGGTGTCGCGATCTTTTGTTTTGTTGGGCCAAAAACCTAAAAACTGAAAGCGCCCTTCCGACCCATGCATCACAGATCCCGCCACTGAAATCGCACCAGACACTGCGCTTGCCCCAGGAATGGGTATTACCCGCAACCCAGTTTTTTGAACTTCACTTACAAGTCTTGCCCCAGGGTCAGAAACTCCCGGCGTACCTGCGTCTGAGATATAGGCCCAACGCTCGCCATTGGCGAGATGCTGAATAACTGTTTGAGCCCCACTGATTTCATTGTGCTCATGAAGCGCTAAACATTTTTTATGTATGCCAAATTGCTGGAGTAACGCTCCGCTATGCCTAGTGTCTTCACAGGCAATTCCATCCACTGCATTTAATACGTGTAGGGCGCGTAAGGTAATGTCACCCAAATTTCCAATAGGTGTGGCCACCATGTAAAGAGCCCCAGCAGGCAAATCCTGCTGCTTTAAAAAATCAAATGAGCTAAGTTCCATGGGATTTGCCTGAAAAAGTTAAATAATTAGTAAGAGAATACGTTGCTTTTGAGATGACCCGATTGGCGCTGAAATTAGGCCATCTTTGGCGCATAATATTGCTATGGAAAAAGATCTCAATGAACGTTTGCGCAAGCGCGCCTCCCAACATTTTCTAGATAGCATTGCGGTAAAGCAAGAGGCCGAGAAAGTGTTGCCTGACTCTGTTGCTGTAGGCGTATTGGCAATGGTGGAATGTTTGCGCGCTGGCGGTAAGGTCATGGCTTGCGGCAATGGTGGCTCGGCTGCCGATGCTCAACACTTTGCCGCTGAGTTAATCGGTCGGTTTGAAAGAGAGCGCCAAGAGTTGGCGGCGATTGCTCTGACAACCGACACTTCTATTCTGACTGCAGTTGGAAATGACTACAGCTATGACGAAGTTTTTAGTAAGCAAGTTCGCGGGCTTGGAAAAAAGGGCGACATTCTTTTGGGAATTTCAACTTCTGGAAACTCAAAGAACGTTGTTAAGGCAATTGAAGCTGCAAAAAAGATGGGCATTAAAATTATTGCGTTGACCGGAAATGGCGGCGGAAAAATTGCGCAGTTGTTAGATAAAGATGACATTCATTTATGCGCACCATCAACTCGAACTGCGCGCATTCAGGAAACTCACTTGGTTTTACTGCACGCCTTATGCGATGGCGTAGATCATGTTTTGCTCGACTAAAATTTATTGACACTCAACACAGAAAATATCCCAATGAAAATTTCCTCTATCGCCAAGTTATTTGTTGTGCTGTTAATTGCATCTCAGGTGACAGCATGTGGTGTACTTGCAGTGGGCGGTGTTGCAGCTGGCGCATCGATAGCGGCGGATCGACGCACGCCAGGCGTACAAGCAATTGATAAGGGTATTGAGCTAGAAGCAGGAAATGCGCTGGCGAAGAAATTCGGAGATAACGCGCACATTAACGTCACTTCGTTTAATCAAAAAGTGTTGTTAACTGGAGAGGTTAAGGACGCCGATATTAAGGGTGAGGCCGGCTCCTACGTCAAGGCGATGAAGAACGCACGCTCGGTATTTAACGAATTAATTATTGGGCCGAATAGTAGTTACACAGCTCGCGCAAATGATTCTTATCTCGAATCAAAAATCAAAACTCAAATGATCTTCACTGATCAGTTGCCATCGAATTCTATGGCGATAGTTGCTGAAGGTAGCAGCATTTATCTTATGGGTATCTTGACGCAAAACGAAGCAGATATTGCCAAGAAAGTAGCTAGCAATACAAACGGCGTTAAAGATGTTTATGTTTACTTCGACATTATTTCTCAAGAAGAAAAAGTGCGCCTAGAAAAACAAGGCAAGGCTGATCAAACACAACCTAGTAGCCCACCAAAATTTCAGTAATTTATTGAAGGCTGTTGATGTTTAAAAAGCGAGTGACTGTAAAAATATTATTTTTGTTTGCAGCGCTCGCTTACTTTATGCCTGTTGCACAAGCTAGTGCTGAAGATGAAAAAGCAATTGCAATTGCAATTGCAAAACAAAATGCATGCTTAGGTTGTCATGCAATCAATAAAAAAATTGTTGGCCCAAGCTTTCAAGCGATTGCAGAAAAATATAAGGGCGATGCAAATGCTCAAGCGTTTTTAAAAAATAAAATCGCTAAAGGCGGATCTGGGTCTTGGGGTGTGGTGCCTATGCCGGCGAACACAAAACTGAATGATGCGGATCTGTCTACATTAACTAGTTGGATATTGCGTGGCGCACCCAACAAAAATTAATGCAGAATTAATTAACGCGCGAGACCAGGCCTACCTAAGAACCACCACCATGCTTGATTGGATTGCTTGAGGTTTTTCTTCAGTACGTAATCCATATCGGCCCACTGTTCGTTTGCAGCTTCTTCCACAATGGTTGCAGGACTTGCGGGCGGCAATTTAAGGCAAGCGTCGGCATCGCCATAGGCGTATTCAACTGTCATTCCAGCCTTTTGTGCCAAATGCATCATCGCCTTATTGTTTGCAAGGCAGTGAACATATAGTGTTTCAATGCGGGTATTGCGTGAATGCACGGCAGAACGCTGCAGTAGCGCTGTCCCTAGGCCCTGAGAGCGCCCTTCTGGCAGTACTGATACACCAAATTCAGCGGCTCGTGGTTGCCCCTTATGCTCTGGTAAGTAGGCTAAATGGGCCATGCCAATGAGCTTCAGATCCAAATCAAATACGCCAAAAATGGCATCTTTGTTGAAATCTAAGTGCTCTACATAGTGACGAATGACCTCATCAGGGGTTTGAGTACCAAACCGTAAGCGCCTATCTTCATCATTTAGCTGTAGTAAATGATTCAATATCTCTTCTCTGTAGCCCGCATGAAGTTCGCGAACGGGTACAGTCTGCCCTGCCGAATATGGGCTCGCAGGTAAGTGACTATTCGCTAATTTATTGTGCATAGCAATATATTAGCAGGAATTAGAATAATTTTCAGGGTTTTCCCTAATGTGTGGCTTATGCGCAATAAGGGGGGTGAATTTGTGGTCAAAAATCGGCTGAATTCATACCTTGAATCCAAAAAAGCTTAAAAAATTAGAAATTTAAGAAAAAAGTTGAAATTTTTTTTCAAAAATAAGTGCTTGTTTTTATTGGGTTTATTTTTTTAATAGGAAAAAACCCTGCCTTTTTTAAGAAAAAGACTACGAAAGGTGTTGACGACCCAAAATAAGTGCGCTATAGTCTCACCTCTCTGCTGAATGTTATTTGAAATACAAAACAAGTCAGCCCTCTTTAAAAATTAGTCAACCGATAATTGTGGGTACTAAGTGAAAGCATCCAGTCCTTCGGGACAGATGTAAATAAATAGTACTCATAGACAGTAAAAAGATTTGGTTTTATTACCAAGTCAATTTCTTGAATGAGTGCGACGATCCGCAAGGATCACAGGAATTGAACTGAAGAGTTTGATCCTGGCTCAGATTGAACGCTGGCGGCATGCCTTACACATGCAAGTCGAACGGCAGCACGGGTGCTTGCACCTGGTGGCGAGTGGCGAACGGGTGAGTAATACATCGGAACGTACCTTATCGTGGGGGATAACGCAGCGAAAGCTGTGCTAATACCGCATACGCCCTGAGGGGGAAAGCGGGGGATCGAAAGACCTCGCGCGATTAGAGCGGCCGATGCCTGATTAGCTTGTTGGTGGGGTAAAAGCCCACCAAGGCGACGATCAGTAGCTGGTCTGAGAGGACGATCAGCCACACTGGGACTGAGACACGGCCCAGACTCCTACGGGAGGCAGCAGTGGGGAATTTTGGACAATGGGGGAAACCCTGATCCAGCAATGCCGCGTGAGTGAAGAAGGCCTTCGGGTTGTAAAGCTCTTTTGTCAGGGAAGAAACACCGGCTCTAACACAGTCCGGGAATGACGGTACCTGAAGAATAAGCACCGGCTAACTACGTGCCAGCAGCCGCGGTAATACGTAGGGTGCGAGCGTTAATCGGAATTACTGGGCGTAAAGCGTGCGCAGGCGGTTATACAAGACAGGCGTGAAATCCCCGGGCTTAACCTGGGAATGGCGCCTGTGACTGTATAGCTAGAGTGTGTCAGAGGGGGGTAGAATTCCACGTGTAGCAGTGAAATGCGTAGATATGTGGAGGAATACCAATGGCGAAGGCAGCCCCCTGGGATAACACTGACGCTCATGCACGAAAGCGTGGGGAGCAAACAGGATTAGATACCCTGGTAGTCCACGCCCTAAACGATGCTGACTAGTTGTTCGGGATTTACATCCTGAGTAACGTAGCTAACGCGTGAAGTCAGCCGCCTGGGGAGTACGGTCGCAAGATTAAAACTCAAAGGAATTGACGGGGACCCGCACAAGCGGTGGATGATGTGGATTAATTCGATGCAACGCGAAAAACCTTACCTACCCTTGACATGTCACTAACGAAGTAGAGATACATTAGGTGCTCGTAAGAGAAAGTGAACACAGGTGCTGCATGGCTGTCGTCAGCTCGTGTCGTGAGATGTTGGGTTAAGTCCCGCAACGAGCGCAACCCTTGTCTTTAGTTGCTACGCAAGAGCACTCTAAAGAGACTGCCGGTGACAAACCGGAGGAAGGTGGGGATGACGTCAAGTCCTCATGGCCCTTATGGGTAGGGCTTCACACGTCATACAATGGTGCATACAGAGGGTTGCCAACCCGCGAGGGGGAGCTAATCTCAGAAAATGCATCGTAGTCCGGATCGTAGTCTGCAACTCGACTACGTGAAGCTGGAATCGCTAGTAATCGCGGATCAGAATGTCGCGGTGAATACGTTCCCGGGTCTTGTACACACCGCCCGTCATACCATGGGAGTGGGTTTTGCCAGAAGCCGTTAGCCTAACCGCAAGGAGGGCGACTGCCACGGCAGGGTTCATGACTGGGGTAAAGTCGTAACAAGGTAGCCGTATCGGAAGGTGCGGCTGGATCACCTCCTTTCTAGAGAAAAGATGCTGGATCTATAGTGCCCACACTTATCGGTTGACAATAAAAGCCACGGGTCTGTAGCTCAGCTGGTTAGAGCACTGTGTTGATAACGCAGGGGTCGTAGGTTCAAGTCCTACCAGACCCACCACCAGCCAGAAACAAGACTTAGTGGGACGTTGGGGGATTAGCTCAGCTGGGAGAGCACCTGCTTTGCAAGCAGGGGGTCGTCGGTTCGATCCCGTCATCCTCCACCATCATCTAAATGTCAAAACTAAGCGATTTAACAATTGTTTAGTTTTGCCATTTATGGCTGTTCTTTAAAAATTTGAGTAAGCAAAGTGTCAAATGTTTCTTTGAGAGGACATTTGACAATGTAATAAGGGTAAAGATTGAATCATCAATCAGTAATACAAACGAGTTTTACCAAGTTCTTAACAAAGTACTTACAGTTTGGATTACGGCAAACATGTCAGAAGTAGAAGTAAACCTGTAACAGGTACTAGCAATGGTGCTCGTTATAGGATCAAGTGAATAAGTGCACATGATGGATGCCTTGGCGATTACAGGCGACGAAAGACGTTATAACCTGCGATAAGCCCCGGGGAGCTGGTAAATAAGCTTTGATCCGGGGATTTCTGAATGGGGAAACCCACCACTTTTGTGGTATCCATACCTGAATACATAGGGTATGAGAAGCGAACCTCGTGAACTGAAACATCTAAGTAGCGAGAGGAAAAGACATCAACCGAGATTCCCAGAGTAGTGGCGAGCGAAATGGGAAGAGCCTTCTAGTGATAGCTCAGTAATTAACAGAATGGAATGGAAAGTCCAACAATAAAGGGTGATAGTCCCGTATGTGAAAATTATTGGGTGGTACTAGGCTAGAGACAAGTAGGGCGGGACACGTGAAATCCTGTCTGAATATGGGGGGACCATCCTCCAAGGCTAAATACTCGTAATCGACCGATAGTGAACAAGTACCGTGAGGGAAAGGCGAAAAGAACCCCGGGAGGGGAGTGAAATAGATCCTGAAATTGTGTGCATACAAACAGTAGGAGCCTCGTAAGGGGTGACTGCGTACCTTTTGTATAATGGGTCAGCGACTTACATTCAGTAGCAAGCTTAACCGAATAGGGAAGGCGTAGCGAAAGCGAGTCCGAATAGGGCGCTAGTTGCTGGGTGTAGACCCGAAACCAGTTGATCTATCCATGGCCAGGTTGAAGGTGCGGTAACACGTACTGGAGGACCGAACCCACTAACGTTGAAAAGTTAGGGGATGAGCTGTGGATAGGGGTGAAAGGCTAAACAAAACTGGAAATAGCTGGTTCTCTCCGAAAACTATTTAGGTAGTGCCTCGTGTATCACTGTAGGGGGTAGAGCACTGTCATGGTAGTGGGGTCCATTGCGGATTACTGCGCCATAGCAAACTCCGAATACCTACAAGTGCAAGCACGGGAGACAGACATCGGGTGCTAACGTCCGGTGTCAAGAGGGAAACAACCCAGACCGCCAGCTAAGGTCCCTAATATATGCTAAGTGGGAAACGAAGTGGGAAGGCTAAAACAGTCAGGAGGTTGGCTTAGAAGCAGCCATCCTTTAAAGAAAGCGTAATAGCTCACTGATCGAGTCGTCCTGCGCGGAAGATGTAACGGGGCTAAGCATATAACCGAAGCTGCGGATCACAGTAATGTGATGGTAGGAGAGCGTTCTGTAAGCCTGTGAAGGTGTCTTGTAAAGGATGCTGGAGGTATCAGAAGTGCGAATGCTGACATGAGTAGCGATAAAGGGGGTGAAAAGCCCCCTCGCCGTAAGCCCAAGGTTTCCTGTTCAACGTTCATCGGAACAGGGTGAGTCGGCCCCTAAGGCGAGGCAGAGATGCGTAGCTGATGGGAACAAGGTTAATATTCCTTGACCATTGTTAGATGCGATGGGGGGACGGATCGCGGAAAGTTGTCCGGGTGTTGGAAGTCCCGGTTCTTGCGTTGGAGATGGCTATTAGGTAAATCCGGTAGCGTAATTCAAGGGCGTGAGACGAGCGAATTTATTCGCGAAGCAATTGGAAGTGGTTCCAAGAAAAGCCTCTAAGCTTCAGTCTAACAAGACCGTACCGCAAACCGACACAGGTGGGCGAGATGAGTATTCTAAGGCGCTTGAGAGAACTCAGGAGAAGGAACTCGGCAAATTTGCACCGTAACTTCGGGATAAGGTGCGCCCTTGTAGTTTGACCGTGAACAACGGGAGGACGAAAGGGTTGCAATAAAAAGGTGGCTGCGACTGTTTAATAAAAACACAGCACTCTGCAAACACGAAAGTGGACGTATAGGGTGTGACGCCTGCCCGGTGCTGGAAGATTAAATGATGGGGTGCAAGCTCTTGATTGAAGTCCCAGTAAACGGCGGCCGTAACTATAACGGTCCTAAGGTAGCGAAATTCCTTGTCGGGTAAGTTCCGACCTGCACGAATGGCGTAACGATGGCCACACTGTCTCCTCCTGAGACTCAGCGAAGTTGAAATGTTTGTGATGATGCAATCTACCCGTGGCTAGACGGAAAGACCCCATGAACCTTTACTGTAGCTTTGCATTGGACTTTGAATCGGTCTGTGTAGGATAGGTGGGAGGCGTTGATAACAGGATGCTAGTTCTGTTGGAGCCAACCTTGAAATACCACCCTGATTTATTTGAGGTTCTAACCTTGGCCCGTTATCCGGGTCGGGAACAGTGCATGGTAGGCAGTTTGACTGGGGCGGTCTCCTCCCAAAGTGTAACGGAGGAGTACGAAGGTACGCTTGGTACGGTCGGACATCGTACCTAAAGTGCAATGGCAAAAGCGTGCTTAACTGCGAGACCGACAAGTCGAGCAGGTGCGAAAGCAGGTCATAGTGATCCGGTGGTTCTGTATGGAAGGGCCATCGCTCAACGGATAAAAGGTACTCTGGGGATAACAGGCTGATACCGCCCAAGAGTTCATATCGACGGCGGTGTTTGGCACCTCGATGTCGGCTCATCTCATCCTGGGGCTGTAGCCGGTCCCAAGGGTATGGCTGTTCGCCATTTAAAGAGGTACGTGAGCTGGGTTTAAAACGTCGTGAGACAGTTTGGTCCCTATCTGCCATGGGCGTTGGAGATTTGACGGGGGCTGCTCCTAGTACGAGAGGACCGGAGTGGACGTACCGCTGGTGTACCTGTTGTTTCGCCAGAAGCATCGCAGGGTAGCTATGTACGGAAGAGATAACCGCTGAAAGCATCTAAGCGGGAAACTTGCCTGAAGATGAGATCTCCCGTAGGTTTAACCTACATAAAGGGTCGTTGAAGACCACAACGTTGATAGGTCGGGTGTGGAAGTGCAGTAATGCATTAAGCTAACCGATACTAATTGCCCGTTAGGCTTGATCCTATAACCAGCACTATTGTGTTGGATGTTTGCCAGATTTAATCTGCATCCTTATTACATGCTTACTCAAATAGAGTTGTTGATTTAATCAGCAACTCGACCCTCTACGCCCGGTGACCATAGCGAATTGGAACCACTCCTTCCCATCCCGAACAGGACAGTGAAACGATTCTACGCCGATGATAGTGCGGATTACCCGTGTGAAAGTAGGTAACTGCCGGGCACCAATGCGACGCCCAGACCCTCTTAGGTCTGGGCGTTTTTACTTGTGCAAAGCGTTTAGAGTGATTGACAGAAACTCCATTTGGAGTCAGAATATTGGGTTCGCGGAGGGGTGTCCGAGCGGCTAAAGGAGGCAGACTGTAAATCTGTTGGCTACGCCTACGTAGGTTCGAATCCTACCCCCTCCACCAGATGTGCGGGATTAGTTTAATGGTAAAACAGCAGATTTCCAATCTTCGGTCAAGAGTTCGATTCTCTTATCCCGCTCCAGAATTTGTTGCATTAGATTACGCCCATGTGGCTCAGTGGTAGAGCACTCCCTTGGTAAGGGAGAGGTCGGCAGTTCGATCCTGCCCATGGGCACCATGTATGGTTTTATTAATTGTGTATTTCGTGTTTGGTTTAAGAGTTAACTAAAGGCAGATTAAAAATGGCAAAAGAAAAATTCGAGCGGACAAAACCGCACGTAAACGTAGGCACCATTGGTCACGTTGACCACGGTAAAACCACATTGACAGCAGCAATCGCAACCGTGCTTTCTAAAGCATTCGGTGGCGAAGCTAAAGCATACGATCAGATCGATGCTGCTCCAGAAGAAAAAGCACGCGGTATTACGATTAATACAGCGCACGTTGAGTACGAGACAGCTAACCGTCACTACGCTCACGTTGATTGCCCAGGACATGCTGACTACGTTAAGAACATGATTACTGGTGCTGCTCAGATGGACGGCGCAATTTTAGTTTGCTCTGCTGCTGACGGCCCAATGCCACAAACTCGTGAGCACATCCTCTTGGCACGCCAAGTTGGTGTTCCTTACATCGTGGTGTTCCTCAACAAGTGCGACATGGTTGATGACGCTGAATTGCTCGAGTTAGTTGAAATGGAAGTTCGTGAGCTTCTATCTAAGTACAACTTCCCTGGCGATGACACACCAATCATCCAAGGTTCTGCTAAGTTAGCCCTTGAAGGCGACGAAGGTAAATTGGGTAAAGAAGCCATCATGAAATTGGCTGAAGCACTTGACTCATACATCCCAACTCCAGAGCGTGCTGTTGACGGCGCGTTCTTGATGCCAGTAGAAGACGTGTTCTCTATCTCCGGTCGCGGTACTGTTGTTACAGGCCGTATCGAGCGCGGTATCGTTAAAGTTGGTGAAGAGATCGAAATCATCGGTATCAAGCCAACACTCAAGACAACTTGTACTGGTGTTGAAATGTTCCGCAAATTGCTCGACCAAGGTCAAGCAGGCGATAACGTTGGTATCTTGTTACGCGGTACAAAACGTGAAGAAGTTGAGCGCGGCCAAGTATTGGCTAAGCCAGGTTCAATCACCCCACATACTCACTTTACAGCCGAGGTTTACATCTTGGGTAAAGACGAAGGTGGTCGTCATACTCCATTCTTTAACAACTATCGTCCACAGTTCTACTTCCGTACAACGGACGTAACTGGTTCAATCGAGTTGCCAAAAGACAAAGAAATGGTAATGCCTGGTGATAACGTCACGATTACCGTAAAACTCATCGCTCCTATCGCGATGGAAGAAGGTTTACGTTTTGCGATCCGTGAAGGTGGCCGTACTGTTGGCGCCGGCGTGGTTGCAAAGATTTTGGCTTAATTAGTTTTTTATAAAGGGGTGTAGCTCAATTGGCAGAGCGTTGGTCTCCAAAACCAAAGGTTGGGGGTTCGATGCCCTCCGCCCCTGCCACGATTTGAACTGAAAGCAATATGTCTCAACAAACAGCAAGTCAATCTGAAGAAAAAAGCAGCTGGGTCTCTGGACTCGCTGCTTTAATCGTTGTCGCAGCGCTAGTGCTCTACTACACGTTGGCTGACCAGTCTATGTTGGTACGTCTTGCCGTTTTGTTTGGCGGCATTGCATCAGCAGTTTTAATTGTGGCGATTTCACCAGACGGGCGTCGTTTTATCGCCTATGCAAAAGATTCTTGGTATGAAGTAAAAAAGGTTGTTTGGCCGACTCGTAAAGAGACTACCCAGATGACTCTAGTCGTATTTGGCTTTGTTCTGATCATGTCCTTGTTTTTGTGGATTGCAGACAAATTGATTGAATGGCTAGTTTTTTCAGTCTTTTTGGGCTGGAAGTGAGTAAAAAATGACTGATTCTGAAGTAGCTGTAAATCCACAAGCTACCGGCAATATGCGCTGGTATGTAATCCATGCTTATTCCGGAATGGAAAAAAGCGTGAAAAGAGGCCTCGAAGAGCGTATTTCACGTTCTGGCATGCCTGAGAAATTTGGTCGTATTTTGGTTCCTTCCGAAGAGGTTGTGGAAATCAAATCCGGCACAAAATCAGTTTCTGAGCGTCGTTTCTTCCCAGGATATGTCCTGATTGAGATGGAAATGACCGACGAGAGCTGGCATTTAGTGAAAAATACGCCAAAAGTGACTGGTTTCGTAGGTGGTGTTCGTAACCGCCCAAGCCCAATTTCCACTGCTGAAGTAGCGAAAATCATGGATCAAATGCAGGCAGGTGTAGATAAGCCTAAGCCTAAGACCCTATTTGAAGTTGGTGAGATTGTGCGCGTTAAAGAAGGCCCATTTGTTGATTTCAATGGAAATATCGAAGAAGTCAATTATGAGAAGTCAAGATTACGCGTTTCTGTTACAATTTTTGGCCGCGGTACCCCAGTTGAACTGGAGTTCGGCCAAGTAGAAAAGATGTAAAAACAAGGACTTAGTCCAGTTTTGCAGTGTAGTAGTTTGTAGTTTTAGATGGTTATTTAGATTTTGTATTTAACCGAGGAGCGGAGCTAGAAAGCCAAAAACTAGCGAAGCGTTTACTCAACAGCGGTCTTTCCTAATGAGGTTAGGCGCGCTTTAAGGAGCAACACATGGCAAAGAAGATCATTGGCTTTATTAAGCTGCAGATCCCTGCAGGTAAAGCAAATCCATCACCACCCGTAGGTCCAGCATTGGGTCAACGCGGCCTCAACATTATGGAATTCTGTAAGGCGTTTAATGCTCAAACTCAGAGCATGGAACCTGGCCTACCAATTCCAGTCGTGATTACAGCGTTTGCTGATAAGAGCTTCACATTCATCATGAAGACTCCTCCAGCAACCATCATGATTAAGAAGGCTGCGAAGATCGAAAAAGGATCACCACGTCCCCATACCGATAAGGTTGGTTCAATTACTCGTGCTCAAGCGGAAGAAATCGCTAAAGCAAAAATGCCAGATTTGACAGCAGCCGATATGGACGCAGCTGTTAGAACTATCGCTGGTAGCGCCCGTTCCATGGGCATCACTGTGGAAGGTCTCTAATCATGACTAAGTTATCTAAACGCGTAAAAGCAATTCAATCCAAAGTTGATCGCAATAAGTTCTATTCATTGGACGATGCATTGAACCTCGTTAAAGAGTGTGCAACTGCTAAGTTTGATGAGTCTATCGACGTTGCTGTTCAGTTGGGTATTGATGCTAAGAAATCTGACCAAGTTGTGCGTGGCGCAGTAGTGCTCCCAGCTGGTACAGGTAAGCATGTTCGTGTAGCTGTTTTTGCACAAGGCGAGAAGGCTGAGCAAGCTAAAGCTGCTGGTGCAGAAATCGTTGGCATGGAAGATCTTGCTGAACAAATTAAAGGCGGCAAAATTGATTTTGATATTTTGATCGCATCTCCAGACACAATGAAAATTGTTGGTACTTTAGGTCAAGTATTGGGCCCACGTGGTTTGATGCCGAATCCAAAAGTTGGAACTGTTACTCCTGACGTTGCTACTGCAGTTAAGAATGCAAAAGCTGGTCAAGTTCAGTTCCGTGTGGACAAAGCCGGTATCGTGCACGCAAGCATTGGCCGTCGTTCATTCGAGCCAACTGCATTGAAATCCAACTTGCTCGCATTGCTTGAGGCTTTGAATAAAGCAAAGCCACCTGCATCTAAGGGCATCTATTTAAAGAAGGTTGCCGTAAGCAGCACCATGGGTGCAGGCGTACGCGTAGACCAAGCATCGTTACAGGCAGCAGCTTAATTAGCCTGTAACAAAAAAGAACTTTGGGTCGACTCCCGCTCTTTGAGTGAGAGTCGAACATCAAAGACCGTTGGTGGATTGGTTTGCTTACTCAGAAATTAATTCTTAATCGTTACGAAAGTAATAGCCAGCGCAGATGGCGACCCTGAAAAGATTTTCACAAGAGACTTTGTGAACAAATGATCAGACGCTGGTGTGTAACCCCAACTGGAAACAGTTGGTTTTTATGGAGTTAAACCGTGCCTTTGAATGTACAAGACAAAAAAGCGATTGTTGCTGATGTCGGCGCTCAATTGGCTGGAGCCCAAACTGTCGTGCTCGCTGAATACCGTGGTATTCCAGTAGAGCAGTTGACAAAGCTACGTGCTAGCGCACGTGACCAAGGTGTATATCTTCGCGTTTTGAAGAACACATTGGCACGCCGTGCTGCACAAGGCACTCAGTTTGAGCCTCTTGCTGATTCGATGGTTGGCCCCTTGATCTATGGCATCTCTGCTGATCCGATTGCTTCGGCAAAAGTATTGCAGAACTTTGCTAAGACTCAAGACAAGCTAGTCATTACTGCTGGCTTATATAACGGCAAGTTGTTAGACGTTGCAGGTGTAAAAGCCCTCGCAACAATTCCAAGCCGCGACGAGTTGTTATCTCAGTTGTTAGGTGTGATGTTGGCACCGGTATCTGCGATGGCTCGCGTATTGGGCGCAGTAGCAGCACAAAAGGCAGCTGGAGCACCCGCTCCCGCAGCAGCACCTGCAGAAGCAGCAGCCCCAGCAGCAGTAGCCGCTGAAGCCGCTCCAGAAGCAGCCGCTGAGCCTGCAGCCGCAGCCCCAGAAGCTGGAACAGAAGCAAACGAAACCCCTGCCGCTGAATAAGCGACAGATTAACTATTTAAGTATTAGGAGCTAAAAATGGCGATTACTAAAGAAGAAATCATTGATGCAGTAGGTAGCATGTCCGTTATGGATTTGAACGACTTGGTTAAAGCGTTCGAAGAGAAGTTTGGCGTTTCAGCTGCAGCTATGGCTGTTGCTGGTCCTGCTGGTGGTGGCGCAGCTGCTGCTGGTGAAGAGCAAACAGAATTCACTGTTAACTTGCTCGAAGCTGGCGCAAACAAGGTTTCAGTAATTAAGGCAGTTCGCGAAATTACTGGTCTTGGCTTGAAAGAAGCTAAGGACTTGGTTGACGGTGCACCAAAGCCAATCAAAGAAGGCGTTGACAAGAAAACTGCTGAAGAAGCTAAGAAGAAGCTTGAAGAAGCTGGCGCTAAAGCAGAACTCAAGTAATACACACAATGCTGGCGCCTCTCAAAAAGGGGCGTTAGCCATGTTGGGTTTGACCATTAGTGGTCAAACCCGATTTCATTTCTGATTGAAATCGGGTTTGCCTTCTGATACGACTGCAGAATGCAAGTTTGGTCGGACACTAGATCGAAACGGTTTAGTGTTGTCCGCCAGTGATTGGTAGTGGCCAATCGCCAAATCTTTGTACAGTCGCTGAATTCGGAGATGAAATGAACTATAGCTTCACCGAACGCAAGCGAGTCCGTAAAAGCTTTGCTAAGCGAGTAAACAACCACCAGGTTCCGTACCTGATCGCAACGCAGCTGGAATCCTACGCTAAATTTTTACAGGCTGATAAGCCGGCAATGTCTCGTCTTACTGAGGGACTTCAAGCCGCCTTTACATCAGCGTTCCCAATTGTGTCTAACAACGGCTACGCACGTATGGAATACGTGTCATACCAGTTATCACAGCCACCATTTGACGTTAAAGAATGTCAACAACGTGGTTACACATACCACTCTGCCTTACGCGCAAAAGTTCGCTTGATTATTTATGATCGCGAAGCGCCTACTAAGGTTAAAGAGGTAAAAGAGAGCGAAGTCTACATGGGTGAAATTCCACTCATGACAGAAAACGGCTCTTTTGTGATTAACGGTACTGAGCGCGTGATCGTTTCTCAGTTGCACCGTTCCCCAGGCGTGTTCTTTGAGCACGATAAGGGCAAGACACACAGCTCAGGTAAGTTGCTGTTCTCAGCACGCATCATTCCTTACCGTGGTTCATGGCTCGATTTCGAATTTGATCCAAAAGATATTCTCTATTTCCGCGTTGACCGTCGTCGTAAGATGCCTGTCACCATTTTGCTCAAAGCAATTGGTTTAAACAACGAACAGATTCTTGCTAACTTCTTTAACTTTGACCATTTCTCATTGACTGCTAATGGCGGCTCAATGGAATTTGTGCCAGAGCGTTTGCGTGGTCAGTTGGCTAGCTTTGATGTGCTCGACAAGAATGGCGTTGTAGTCATTCAAAAAGACAAGCGTATCAATGCAAAGCATATTCGCGAACTCGAAGCTGCAAAAACAAAAACAATCGCTGTACCAGATGACTATTTAATTGGTCGTGTAGTTGCACGTAATATTGTTGATCCAGACTCCGGTGAAATCTTGGCTTACGCTAATGATGAAATCACTGAAGAGTTATTGGCGACATTGCGCGATGCAGGTATCAAGCAGTTAGAAACCATCTACACCAACGATTTAGATTCTGGTGCGTACATTTCACAGACATTGCGTACTGACGAAACTGCGGATCAAATGGCTGCTCGTATCGCCATCTATCGCATGATGCGTCCTGGTGAGCCTCCAACAGAAGATGCTGTTGAAGCCTTGTTCCAGCGCTTGTTCTATAGCGAAGATACCTACGATTTGTCACGCGTTGGCCGCATGAAGGTCAACAGCCGTTTGAACCGTCCAGAAATGGAAGGTCCAATGGTTCTGTCAAACGAAGATATTCTCGACACCATTAAGTCCCTCGTAGATTTGCGTAACGGCAAAGGCGAAGTAGACGACATCGATCACTTAGGTAATCGTCGTGTACGTTGCGTTGGCGAATTGGCAGAAAACCAATTCCGAGCTGGTTTGTCACGTGTAGAGCGTGCGGTTAAAGAACGTCTCGGCCAAGCCGAAACAGAAAACCTCATGCCGCATGACTTGATTAACAGCAAGCCAATCTCTTCTGCTATTCGTGAGTTCTTCGGTTCTTCACAGTTGTCCCAGTTTATGGACCAAACCAACCCACTCTCAGAGATCACGCACAAGCGTCGTATTTCTGCATTGGGACCTGGTGGTTTGACACGCGAGCGCGCAGGTTTCGAAGTGCGCGACGTGCATCCAACCCACTACGGACGTGTTTGCCCAATCGAAACTCCAGAAGGACCAAACATTGGTTTGATCAACTCACTCGCGTTGTTTGCGCGTTTGAATGAGCATGGTTTCTTGGAAACGCCTTATCGTAAGGTTGCTAATAGCAAGGTAAGCGATGAAGTGATGTATCTGTCTGCTATTGAAGAGGCGAAATACGTTATTGCTCAGGCGAATGCAACGATCGACAAAAACGGTAAATTAGCTGACGAATTGGTTTCTGCTCGTCAAGCTGGTGAAACCATGATGGTTAGCCCAGAGCGCATCGATTTCATCGACGTTGCTCCTAGCCAGATCGTTTCTGCTGCTGCCTCACTCGTTCCATTCTTAGAGCACGATGATGCGAACCGTGCGTTGATGGGTGCGAACATGCAGCGTCAAGCAGTTCCTTGCTTGCGTCCAGATAAGCCATTAGTTGGTACTGGCTTAGAGCGTATTGTTGCGGTTGACTCCGGCACTGTTGTATTAGCAGCGCGTGGCGGTATTGTTGATTATGTTGATGCGAATCGTGTTGTGATTCGTGTGAACGATGATGAAACTGCAGCTGGTGAAGTTGGTGTGGATATTTATAACCTCATCAAGTACACCCGTTCAAACCAAAACACCAACATTAACCAACGTCCAATCGTGAAGGTTGGCGATCGTGTAGCCCGCGGCGACGTAGTTGCTGACGGTGCATCTACCGATTTAGGTGAATTGGCTTTGGGTCAAAACATGACTGTGGCATTTATGCCATGGAACGGTTACAACTTTGAAGATTCAATCTTGATCTCTGAGAAAGTTGTTGCTGACGACCGCTACACCTCTATTCATATTGAAGAGTTGTCAGTAGTTGCACGTGATACCAAGCTTGGTTCAGAAGAAATTACTCGCGATATCTCTAATTTGGCAGAGTCACAACTCTCCCGTTTAGATGAAAGCGGTATTGTTTACATCGGTGCTGAAGTTGAAGCTGGTGACGTATTGGTTGGTAAGGTAACTCCAAAGGGCGAGACAACTCTCACTCCTGAAGAGAAGCTCCTCCGTGCGATCTTCGGTGAAAAAGCATCTGACGTAAAAGATACTTCTTTGCGCGTTCCATCAGGAATGATCGGTACTGTTATCGATGTTCAAGTCTTCACCCGTGAAGGTATTGAGCGCGATGCCCGTGCACAGTCAATCATTCAAGAAGAATTACAACGCTATCGTTTGGACTTAAACGACCAGTTGCGTATTGTTGAGGGCGATGCCTTCATGCGTTTAGAAAAACTGTTGATTGGCAAAGTTGCTAATGGTGGTCCTCAGAAATTAGCTAAAGGCACTAAGATCGACAAGGAATACCTTGCTGGCTTAGATAAATACCATTGGTTTGATGTGCGTCCAGCAGATGATGAAGTTGCCTCACAAGTTGAAGCGATTAAGTCCTCTATCGAAGCGAAACGTAAACAGTTTGATGAAGCCTTCGAAGAGAAGCGCACCAAGCTTACCCAGGGCGATGATTTGCAGCCTGGCGTAACGAAGATGGTTAAGGTGTACTTGGCTGTTAAGCGTCGCTTACAGCCTGGTGACAAGATGGCCGGTCGTCACGGTAACAAAGGTGTGGTTTCTAAAATCGCTCCAGCAGAAGACATGCCATTTATGGCTGACGGACGCCCTGTTGACATCGTCTTGAACCCATTGGGTGTTCCTTCCCGTATGAACGTTGGCCAGATCTTGGAAACCCACTTAGGTTGGGCTGCTCAAGGTATTGGTAAGCGTATCGACGAGATGGTTCGTCAACAAGCTAAACAAGCTGAACTCCGTAAGTTCATGAAGCAGCTTTACAACGAAACAGGCCGTATTGAAGACATCGACAACTTCACTGATGAGCAAATCACAGTATTGGCTGAGAATCTCCGCCAAGGCTTGCCATTTGCAACCCCAGTGTTTGACGGTGCTACAGAAGCTGAAATCGGACGCATGCTCGAGTTGGCTTATCCAGAAGAAGTTGCTACTTCTTTGAAGATGACTCCTTCACGTCAGCAAATGATTTTGTGCGACGGCCGTACTGGCGATCAGTTTGAGCGTCCAGTAACTGTTGGCGTAATGCACGTCTTGAAACTCCACCATTTGGTCGATGACAAGATGCATGCTCGTTCAACCGGACCTTACTCTTTAGTAACGCAACAGCCATTGGGCGGTAAAGCTCAGTTCGGTGGTCAGCGCTTTGGTGAGATGGAAGTCTGGGCCCTCGAAGCATACGGTGCTTCATATGTCTTGCAGGAAATGCTGACAGTGAAGTCCGATGACGTCGCAGGCCGTACCAAGGTTTACGAAAACATCGTCAAGGGCGAGCACACGATTGATGCTGGCATGCCCGAATCCTTCAACGTGCTGGTAAAAGAAATCCGTTCGTTGGGTATTGACATTGACATGGAGCGCAACTGATATGAAAGCATTGCTCGATTTATTTAAGCAAACGCAGGGTGATGAGCAGTTTGATGTCATCAAGATTGGCCTCGCATCTCCTGAGAAAATTCGCTCATGGTCTTTTGGTGAAGTACGCAAGCCAGAAACCATCAACTACCGGACTTTTAAGCCCGAGCGTGATGGTTTGTTTTGCGCCAAGATTTTTGGACCAACAAAAGACTACGAGTGCTTATGCGGTAAGTACAAGCGCTTAAAGTTCCGTGGCGTAATCTGCGAGAAGTGCGGCGTTGAAGTTACTCTCGCTAAGGTACGTCGTGAGCGCATGGGCCACATTGAGTTGGCAGCCCCTGTAGCGCACATTTGGTTCTTGAAGTCCTTACCATCCCGTTTGGGTATGGTTCTCGATATGACATTGCGTGATATCGAGCGCGTTCTTTACTTCGAAGCATATGTAGTTGTTGATCCTGGCATGACTCCTGAGGGCGCGATGAAGCGCGGTCAGATCATGTCTGAAGACGAATACATTGCCAAGACTGAAGAGTATGGTGACGGTGCATTTACCGCCATCATGGGCGCGGAAGGTATTCGTGATCTCTTGCGTTCGATTGATATCGATCGTGAAGTTGAAACCATTCGTGCTGACTTGAAAGCTACTGGTAGCGATGCCAAGATCAAGAAATACGCTAAGCGCTTAAAAGTGCTCGAAGCGTTCCAGACTTCAGGCATTAAGCCTGACTGGATGATCATGGAAGTATTGCCAGTATTGCCACCTGAATTGCGCCCATTGGTGCCGTTGGATGGCGGTCGCTTTGCTACCTCCGATTTGAACGATCTCTATCGTCGCGTTATTAACCGTAACAACCGTTTGAAGCGTTTGTTAGAGTTGCGCGCACCAGAGATCATCGTTCGCAACGAAAAACGTATGTTGCAAGAAGCGGTTGACTCATTGCTCGACAACGGTCGTCGCGGTAAGGCTATGACTGGCGCTAACAAGCGTCCTCTCAAGTCCTTAGCTGAGATGATTAAAGGTAAGAGCGGTCGTTTCCGTCAAAACTTGTTGGGTAAACGTGTTGACTACTCTGGTCGTTCAGTCATCGTGGTTGGCCCTACATTGAAATTGCATCAGTGCGGCTTACCAAAATTGATGGCTTTGGAATTGTTCAAGCCATTCATTTTCAACAAGCTCGAGACTTTGGGAATTGCAACCACTATTAAGGCTGCAAAGAAAGAAGTTGAAAGCCAGACTCCAATCGTTTGGGACATTCTCGAAGAAGTGATTCGTGAACATCCAATCATGTTGAACCGTGCGCCTACATTGCACCGTCTTGGTATTCAGGCTTTCGAGCCAATGCTGATTGAAGGTAAAGCAATCCAATTGCACCCATTAGTCTGCGCGGCATTTAACGCTGACTTTGACGGTGACCAAATGGCGGTTCACGTTCCTTTGTCGCTCGAAGCGCAAATGGAAGCACGTACATTGATGTTGGCTTCGAACAACGTATTGTTCCCAGCTAACGGCGAGCCATCAATCGTTCCTTCGCAGGACGTGGTGTTGGGTCTGTACTACGCTACACGTGACAAGATCAACGGTAAGGGCGAAGGCATGGTTTTCGCCAACATTACTGAAGTAGTGCGTGCATACGAAGCAGGTCAAGTTGAATTGGCTTCACGTGTTGCTGTGCGTATTACTGAGTATGAGATCGTGGACAAGAAGGCAGAAGGCGATGCGCGTTTTGCTGAGAAGACCAAGATCTATCAAACATCAGTTGGCCGTGCAATCTTGTCTGAGATTTTGCCTAAAGGCATGTCTTTCGAGGAAATCAACAAGCCTTTAAAGAAAAAAGAAATCTCACGTTTGATCAACACGTCATTCCGCAAGTGCGGTTTGCGTGAAACAGTCATTTTTGCTGACCGTCTCTTGCAGTCTGGTTTCCGTTTGGCAACCAATGCTGGTATCTCTGTTGCGATCGACGATATGTTGATCCCAACATCTAAAGAGCGCATCATCACTGAAGCTTCTGCCAAGGTTAAAGAGTATGACAAGCAGTTCATGTCTGGTCTCGTAACCAATCAAGAGCGTTATAACAACGTGGTTGATATTTGGGGTGCCGCAGGCGACCAAGTTGGTAAAGCAATGATGGATGAGTTGTCACACGTTGATGTACTCGACCGCAACGGTAAGACTGTTCGCCAAGAATCCTTTAACTCCATCTACATGATGGCGGATTCCGGTGCGCGTGGATCTGCAGCGCAGATTCGTCAGTTGGCTGGTATGCGTGGTTTGATGGCTAAGCCTGATGGCTCCATCATTGAAACCCCAATTACTGCGAACTTCCGTGAAGGCTTGAACGTGTTGCAGTACTTCATTTCAACCCACGGTGCTCGTAAAGGTCTGGCTGATACAGCATTGAAGACAGCGAACTCTGGTTACTTGACACGTCGTTTGTGCGACGTTACTCAAGATCTCGTGGTGATCGAAGAGGATTGCGGCGCGACTACTGGCGTAACAATGAAGGCGCTTGTTGAAGGCGGCGAGATTATCGAAGCATTGCGTGATCGTATTTTGGGTCGTGTATGTATCGGTGACATCGTTCACCCTGACACACAAGAAGTGATTGTTCCTAACGACACATTGCTCGATGAAGATCATGTTGATCAAATCGTTGCATTGGGCATCGACGAAGTTAAAGTTCGCACAGTATTGTCTTGCTTAACTCGCTTTGGCTTGTGCGCTAAGTGCTACGGACGTGATCTAGGTCGCGGTGGTTTGGTTAACGTTGGTGAGGCAGTTGGTGTTATCGCTGCTCAGTCGATCGGTGAGCCAGGTACACAGTTGACTATGCGCACCTTCCACATTGGTGGTGCAGCGTCACGCGCTTTAGTTGCAAGCAATATTGAAGCTAAATCAAATGGTGCATTGAAGTTCTCCGGCACGATGCGTGTTGTGAAGAACGCGAAGGGTGAGCAGATCGTGATTTCACGTTCTGGCGAAGCCTTGATCGTTGATGAGAATGGTCGCGAGCGCGAGCGTCATAAAGTTCCTTACGGTGCAACTCTCTTGTTGAAAGAAGATGCAGCAGTTAAGGCTGGCGCAAGCTTAGCAACTTGGGATCCATTAACACGTCCGATTATTTCTGAGTACGCTGGTATCGCTCGCTTCGACAACGTCGAAGAAGGTGTAACTGTTGCTAAGCAGGTTGACGAAGTTACCGGTCTTTCCACTTTGGTGGTTATTGACGGTAAGCGTCGTTCAGCAGCAAGCAAAGGCGTTCGCCCAATGATCAACTTGGTTGATGAAAAGGGTAATGAAGTCATGATCGCTGGTACTGATCATCCAGTAAACATTGGCCTCCAGGTAGGCGCTTTGATTACTGTTAAAGATGGCCAGAAGGTTGAAGTCGGTGAAGTATTGGCACGTATTCCAATCGAATCACAGAAGACTCGCGACATTACCGGTGGTTTGCCACGCGTTGCAGAATTGTTCGAAGCACGTTCACCAAAAGATGCAGCAGTATTGGCGAAAGTTACTGGAACAGTTTCATTCGGTAAAGAAACCAAAGGTAAACAACGTTTGGTGATTACCGATATGGACGGTGAAGCCAATGAATTCTTGATTCCTAAAGAGAAGCAAGTTCTCGTTCACGACGGTCAAGTTGTGAACAAGGGCGAGATGATTGTGGAAGGCCCTGCTGATCCACACGACATCTTGACTCTCAAAGGTATCGAAGAGTTGGCAATCTACATCGTTGACGAAGTTCAAGACGTTTATCGTCTCCAGGGTGTGAAGATCAATGACAAGCACATTGAAGTTATCGTGCGTCAGATGTTGCGTCGTGTTCAGGTAACTGATCCAGGCGACACATCATTCATCACTGGTGAGCAAGTTGAGCGTTCTAAGTTGTATGACGCTAACGATGCAGT
The DNA here is from genome assembly GCF_018882415.1 of Polynucleobacter sp. 86C-FISCH. Classification (GTDB taxonomy): domain Bacteria; phylum Pseudomonadota; class Gammaproteobacteria; order Burkholderiales; family Burkholderiaceae; genus Polynucleobacter. The sequence goes on from NZ_JACVOL010000001.1 coordinate 986,045, forward strand.
GATCGCCCAAGGTAAGCACCCAGCTCAGTTCGATAACGTGTTGCTAGGTATTACTAAGGCATCCTTGTCGACCGACAGCTTTATTTCAGCGGCTTCTTTCCAAGAAACCACCCGTGTATTGACCGAAGCCGCAATTATGGGCAAGACCGATACACTCCGTGGCCTCAAGGAAAACGTCATTATTGGTCGTCTGATCCCTGCTGGTACCGGCTTGTCTTATCGCCGTGCACGCAAGGTCAGAGAGCAATTCGAGCGTGACCGCGCTCAAATGATTGCCGCCGAAGAGGAAGCAATGGCCAATATGCCTGTAGAAATCGAGGCTGAAGTCGTTGCTCCTACTGGGGAGGCTGATCCAAGCTAATTTGGTAATTCTGGCCAGAAATGGCCAGTTTTTTCCCCATTTGGTTGACGGAAAAGGCTGGCCAAGCTAGAATGCTGAGTTCTACTGATTCAGAAGAGGGTCTTTTTGACCTAGAAATTCTCTAAGTCATTGATTTTCTTGAAGAAAGCAACAAAGAAGTACTAACCGAGCTATTTTATGCCAACAATTAATCAATTAATACGCAAGCCAAGATCCAGGCTTATCGTTAAAAGCAAGAGCCCTGCACTGGAAAACAGTCCGCAGCGCCGTGGTGTTTGTACACGTGTGTACACCACTACTCCTAAAAAGCCTAACTCTGCGCTTCGTAAAGTAGCCAAAGTTCGCTTAACCAATGGTTTTGAAGTTATTTCATACATTGGTGGTGAAGGCCATAACCTCCAGGAACACTCAGTAGTGTTGATTCGTGGTGGTCGTGTAAAGGATTTGCCAGGTGTTCGTTACCACATCGTTCGTGGCTCACTTGACTTGCAAGGTGTTAAAGACCGTAAGCAATCACGTTCCAAGTACGGTGCTAAGCGCGCTAAGAAAGCTGCTTAATTTTTCGTAATTAAGCAGTTGTAGTTTTTTGCAGTAAGTCATTGTTTGTCAGACTTAAAAGACAAGTAAGTGGCTGTTCCGTCTAAGAATTTTCTTGGATAGTAGGACAGCCGGAGCGGGTGATTCATGTGAACACCCCTAACTGAACTGAAGGAGTAGTTATGCCACGTCGTCGTGAAGTTCCCAAACGGGAAATTTTGCCGGATCCAAAATTCGGTAATGTAGAAGTAGCTAAATTCATGAACGTCCTCATGTTGGACGGCAAGAAATCGGTTGCAGAGCGTATCGTTTACGGTGCCTTTGATCACATCGAGAAAAAAGCAAATAAAGAACCACTCGAAATTTTTTCAACAGCCATGGGCAACGTTAAGCCAATGGTTGAGGTTAAGAGCCGTCGTGTTGGTGGCGCTAACTATCAAGTTCCTGTTGAAGTTCGTCCATCACGTCGTTCCGCTTTGGCAATGCGCTGGTTGCGTGAAGCTGCTAAGAAGCGTGGCGAAAAATCTATGGCTCAACGTTTAGCCAACGAATTATTAGAAGCTGCTGAAGGTCGTGGCGGCGCAATGAAGAAGCGTGAAGAAGTTCACCGTATGGCAGAAGCTAACAAAGCTTTCTCACATTTCCGCTTCTAATCAAATAGTAAAGAAAAGGCACCAACAGTGGCACGTAAAACCCCTATCGACAAATACCGCAATATCGGTATTTCTGCGCACATTGACGCAGGTAAAACAACAACTACAGAACGCGTTTTGTTCTACACCGGTGTTAATCACAAGATTGGTGAAGTTCATGACGGCGCTGCAACCATGGACTGGATGGAGCAAGAGCAAGAGCGTGGTATCACGATTACTTCTGCTGCTACTACAACGTTCTGGAAGGGCATGGCTGGTAATTTCCCAGAGCACCGTATCAACATTATTGATACCCCAGGACACGTAGACTTCACTATTGAAGTTGAGCGTTCAATGCGTGTTTTGGACGGCGCTTGCATGGTTTACTGTGCGGTAGGTGGTGTACAGCCACAATCTGAAACTGTGTGGCGTCAAGCTAACAAGTATCAAGTTCCACGTTTAGCATTCGTAAACAAGATGGACCGTACTGGTGCGAACTTCTTCAAGGTCTACGACCAAATGAGAACTCGCCTTAAAGCAAATCCAATTTTGATCCAAATTCCAATCGGCGCTGAAGAAAACTTCAAAGGCGTTGTGGATTTGGTGAAGATGAAGGCTATCTATTGGGATGAGGCTTCACAAGGTACTAAATTTACATACGAAGACATCCCTGCTGAATTGCAGGCTTCTGCTGAAGAGTGGCGCGAGAAGATGCTCGAAGCTGCTGCTGAAAGCTCAGAAGAGTTGATGGAAAAGTATCTCGGTGGCGAAGGCTTGACCGAAGAAGAAATCAAAGCAGCATTGCGTCAACGTACTATTGCCAATGAAATCGTTCCAATGTTGTGCGGAACAGCTTTCAAAAACAAAGGCGTTCAGGCGATGTTGGATGCTGTAGTTGAATTGTTGCCTTCACCATTAGACGTTCCACCAGTTCCATGTGAATTGGAAGATGGCACGCCTACAACACGTGAAGCGTCTGATAGCGCGAAGTTCTCTGCGTTGGCATTTAAGATCATGACTGACCCATTTGTTGGCCAGCTCATCTTCTTCCGTGTTTATTCAGGCGTAATGAAATCTGGCGACACAATCTACAACCCAATTAAGGGTAAGAAAGAACGTGTTGGTCGTTTGTTGCAGATGCACGCAAACGAACGTGAAGAAATCAAAGAAGTATTTGCTGGCGATATCGCTGCTGCAGTTGGTCTGAAAGACGCAACTACAGGCGAAACATTGTGTGATCCAGATAGCATCGTTATTTTGGAGCGCATGGTATTCCCAGAGCCTGTGATCTCTCAAGCTGTTGAGCCAAAGACAAAAGCTGACCAAGAAAAAATGGGTCTTGCTTTGAATCGCTTGGCACAAGAAGATCCTTCTTTCCGTGTGAAGACTGACGAAGAATCAGGCCAAACAATTATTTCCGGTATGGGCGAGCTCCACTTGGAAATTTTGGTTGACCGTATGAAGCGTGAATTCGGTGTAGAAGCAACTGTTGGTAAGCCACAGGTTGCATACCGTGAAACGATTCGTAAGGTTTGCGAAGAGATCGAAGGTAAATTCGTTAAGCAGTCTGGTGGTCGTGGTCAATACGGTCACGTGGTCTTGAAGTTAGAGCCACAAGCCCCAGGCAAAGGTTTTGAATTCGTTGACGCTATTAAGGGCGGTGTTGTTCCACGTGAATACATCCCTGCGGTAGAAAAAGGCATCATCGAAACATTGAACTCCGGTATTTTGGCTGGCTATCCAGTTGTAGATATCAAAGCAACATTGTTCTTCGGTTCATACCATGACGTTGATTCCAATGAAAACGCATTTAAGATGGCGGGTTCTATGGCGTTCAAGGACGGTATGCGCAAAGCATCCCCAGTGTTGCTTGAGCCGATGATGGCTGTTGAAGTTGAAACGCCAGAAGATTTCATGGGTAACGTAATGGGTGATCTCTCATCCCGTCGCGGTATTTTGCAAGGTATGGATGACATTCCAGGCGGCGGTAAGATCGTTCGCGCTGAAGTGCCGTTGGCAGAGATGTTTGGTTACTCAACTGGCTTGCGCTCGTTGACCCAAGGCCGCGCTACCTACACCATGGAATTTAAGCATTATTCCGAAGCACCTAAGAACGTTGCTGAAGCAGTTATGGCTGCTAAAGCGAAGTAATTTATCCACATTAATTTTGAATATTGACTAGCTAGAGAAGGCAGACAAAAATGGCAAAAGAAAAATTCGAGCGGACAAAACCGCACGTAAACGTAGGCACCATTGGTCACGTTGACCACGGTAAAACCACATTGACAGCAGCAATCGCAACCGTGCTTTCTAAAGCATTCGGTGGCGAAGCTAAAGCATACGATCAGATCGATGCTGCTCCAGAAGAAAAAGCACGCGGTATTACGATTAATACAGCGCACGTTGAGTACGAGACAGCTAACCGTCACTACGCTCACGTTGATTGCCCAGGACATGCTGACTACGTTAAGAACATGATTACTGGTGCTGCTCAGATGGACGGCGCAATTTTAGTTTGCTCTGCTGCTGACGGCCCAATGCCACAAACTCGTGAGCACATCCTCTTGGCACGCCAAGTTGGTGTTCCTTACATCGTGGTGTTCCTCAACAAGTGCGACATGGTTGATGACGCTGAATTGCTCGAGTTAGTTGAAATGGAAGTTCGTGAGCTTCTATCTAAGTACAACTTCCCTGGCGATGACACACCAATCATCCAAGGTTCTGCTAAGTTAGCCCTTGAAGGCGACGAAGGTAAATTGGGTAAAGAAGCCATCATGAAATTGGCTGAAGCACTTGACTCATACATCCCAACTCCAGAGCGTGCTGTTGACGGCGCGTTCTTGATGCCAGTAGAAGACGTGTTCTCTATCTCCGGTCGCGGTACTGTTGTTACAGGCCGTATCGAGCGCGGTATCGTTAAAGTTGGTGAAGAGATCGAAATCATCGGTATCAAGCCAACACTCAAGACAACTTGTACTGGTGTTGAAATGTTCCGCAAATTGCTCGACCAAGGTCAAGCAGGCGATAACGTTGGTATCTTGTTACGCGGTACAAAACGTGAAGAAGTTGAGCGCGGCCAAGTATTGGCTAAGCCAGGTTCAATCACCCCACATACTCACTTTACAGCCGAGGTTTACATCTTGGGTAAAGACGAAGGTGGTCGTCATACTCCATTCTTTAACAACTATCGTCCACAGTTCTACTTCCGTACAACGGACGTAACTGGTTCAATCGAGTTGCCAAAAGACAAAGAAATGGTAATGCCTGGTGATAACGTCACGATTACCGTAAAACTCATCGCTCCTATCGCGATGGAAGAAGGTTTACGTTTTGCGATCCGTGAAGGTGGCCGTACTGTTGGCGCCGGCGTGGTTGCAAAGATTTTGGCTTAAGTTTTACTAGTAACAAATATTTAGCGGTTTGCTAACCGGTGACATCAGTGCTGCTGATGTCACCGTGCTCTTTAGATGTATAACGTGGCAGCACCACAACGCTCTTTGGAATTAATATGCAAAACCAAAAAATTCGTATTCGCCTTAAAGCATTTGATTACCGTTTGATCGACCAGTCTGCAGCTGAAATCGTTGATACAGCTAAACGTACTGGTGCAGTTGTTAAGGGTCCAGTGCCTTTGCCAACTCGTATCGAGCGCTTTGATATCTTGCGTTCACCACACGTGAACAAGACATCCCGTGATCAATTAGAGATCCGTACCCATCTCCGTTTGATGGATATCGTTGATCCTACAGAGAAAACTGTAGATGCTTTGATGAAATTAGACCTCCCAGCAGGTGTGGACGTCGAAATTAAGTTGCAGTAATTTGTTGTTCCCAGTCTTTTTGCTTGTCAAGACTGGGTTTTCGGGATAGAATCTAAGGCTTCGCTCAATTATTTGGGCGATAATCTTAGTTTTATCAGCATTAAAAACGTTGTAAGTTATTGATTTAGAAGTACTTTTACTTGTAAATCACTTAAATTAATTTTGCCGACCAATCGAAGTCGGCGTGGAGCATGAATATGAGCTTAGGCTTAATCGGCCGCAAGGTCGGCATGACCCGTCTATTTACGGACGAAGGGGAAGCGATTCCTGTCACCGTAATCGACGTGAGCGACAACAGAGTCGCTCAAATCAAGACCCAGGCAACTGATGGCTATAACGCTATCCAGTTGGCACATGGCACACGTAGAGCTACTCGCGTTACCAAAGCAATGGCTGGTCACTTCGCTAAAGCAGGAGTGATGGCTGGTAACGGTCTCAACGAATTTCATTTAGACGCAGCAAAAATCGCAGAAATGACACCAGGACAAGTAATTCCTGCTGACACTGCATTTACTGCTGGTCAAAAAGTGGACGTACAAGGCGTGTCTATCGGTAAGGGCTACGCAGGTACCATCAAGCGTTATCACTTCGCTTCTGGTCGTGCATCCCACGGTAACTCACGTTCACATAACGTACCAGGCTCAATCGGTATGGCGCAAGATCCAGGTCGTGTTTTCCCTGGTAAGCGTATGACCGGTCACTTGGGTGACGTTACACGTACAGTTCAAAATTTAGTCATCGCACGCATTGATGCAGAACGTAATCTCATCATGGTTAAAGGCGCTATTCCAGGTGCCCCAGGCGGTAAAGTTATTGTTACTCCAGCGGTTAAAACACCGTTGAAGAAGAAATAAGGAGAGCGAATATGGAACTTAAGCTTCTCCAGGACAACGGTACTTTAGGTGCGGGCGTACAAGCTTCACCAGAAGTTTTCGAACGTGAATATAACGAAGCGTTGGTACACCAAGTTGTAGTGGCTTACCAAGCAAATGCACGTAGCGGTAACCGTGCACAAAAAGACCGTGAGCAAGTTAAGCACACAACTAAGAAACCTTGGCGTCAAAAAGGTACTGGTCGTGCGCGTGCTGGTATGAGCTCTTCCCCGCTGTGGCGTGGAGGTGGTCGTATATTCCCGAATTCTCCAGAAGAGAATTTCAGCCAAAAAGTAAACAAGAAAATGTACCGCGCTGGTATGAGATCAATTTTGTCTCAGTTAGCTCGCGAAGGTCGTTTGAATGTTGTTGATCAATTCAGTCTCGACGCTCCAAAGACTAAAGTTTTAGCTGACAAAGTTAAAGCAATGGGCTTGGATTCAGTCTTGATTATTGTTGATCAGGTTAGCGAGAATTTGTACTTGGCATCACGTAACTTGCATAAAGTTGCTGTATGTGAGCCACAGCACGCTGATCCATTAGCTTTGGTTCAATACAAAAAAGTATTGGTAAGCAAAGCTGCGATCGCAAAAATTGAGGAGTTGCTGAAATGAGCCAAGTCCGTAAAAACGATCACAACCTAATGAGGGTTCTGCTTGGACCGGTGATCTCTGAAAAAGCCACTATGGTTGCAGAGAAAAACGAACAAGTGGTATTCCAAGTAGCTCGCGACGCAAACAAGAGCGATGTGAAACAAGCAGTTGAATTGCTCTTCAAAGTGCAAGTTGACTCAGTTCAAATCGTAAATCAAAAAGGTAAGCCTAAGCGCTATGGCCGTTTTGAAGGTCGTCGTGACCACACTAAGAAGGCCTACGTAAGCTTGAAGCCAGGTCAAGAAATTAACTTTGAAGCGGAGGCGAATTAATCATGCCTTTGATGAAAACAAAACCGACCTCACCAGGTCGTCGCTCAATGGTCAAGGTGGTCAATCCTGACCTCCATAAAGGCAAGCCTTTTGCACCATTGTTAGAGCCACAGTTTCAAAAAGCTGGCCGTAACAATAACGGTCACATCACTACCCGTCATAAAGGTGGTGGTCATAAGCATCACTATCGTGTTGTTGACTTCAAACGCAACGACAAAGATGGTATTCCAGCAAAAGTTGAACGCTTGGAATACGATCCAAACCGCAGTGCAAATATTGCATTGATCGTGTTTGCTGATGGTGAGCGTCGTTATATTCTGGCTGCAAAAGGCATGACTGTTGGTCAGGCGTTGATGAGTGGCTCTGAAGCCCCTATCAAGTCTGGTAACAACTTGCCGATTCGCAATATTCCAGTTGGTAGCACTATTCACTGTGTAGAAATCATGCCTGGCAAAGGTGCTCAAGTAGCACGTTCTGCTGGTGGTTCCGCAGTATTGTTAGCTCGTGAAGGCGTATACGCTCAGGTGCGTTTGCGCTCCGGTGAAGTTCGCCGTGTTCTGATTGATTGCCGTGCCACTATTGGTGAAGTTGGTAATGAAGAGCATAGCTTGCGCGTTATCGGTAAAGCTGGTGCAAATCGCTGGCGTGGTATTCGCCCAACCGTTCGCGGTGTGGCAATGAACCCAGTAGATCACCCACACGGTGGTGGTGAAGGTAGAACTGGCGAAGGCCGTGTACCTGTATCCCCATGGGGCACACCAACCAAAGGTTATCGTACACGTCGCAATAAGCGTACAACTTCGATGATCGTTCAACGTCGTCAAAAACGTTAAGCGATAAGGATAAATAGATATGACACGTTCAGCTAAAAAAGGCCCATTTTGCGAAGCCAGCTTAGTAAATAAAGTTGAAGTCGCACAAGCCAATAAAGACAAAAAACCGATCAAAACTTGGTCACGCCGTTCAACAATCCTCCCAGACTTTATTGGTCTGACGATTGCTGTACATAACGGTCGTCAACACGTTCCGGTATATGTATCAGAAAACATGGTGGGTCATAAGTTAGGCGAATTTGCCTTGACCCGTACTTTCAAAGGTCACGCTGCTGACAAGAAAGTAACGAAGAAGTAAGGGGATGATGATGGAAGTTAAAGCTATTCACAAGGGTGCCCGCATTTCTGCGCAAAAGACTCGTTTGGTCGCTGACCAAATTCGTGGTTTGCCGATTGCCCGCGCATTAAACATTTTGAACTTCAGCCCCAAGAAAGCTGCCTTCATTGTGAAGAAAGTTGTTGAGTCCGCAGTGGCCAACGCTGAACACAATAAAGGTGCTGACATTGATGAGCTCAAGGTTTCAGCAATTATTGTTGATAAAGGCACTTCATTGAAGCGCTTTACCGCACGCGCTAAGGGTCGTGGAAATCAAATTGAAAAACAAACTTGTCACATTAGCGTGACCTTGAGTAACTAAGGAAAGATATGGGACAAAAGATAAACCCAACCGGATTCCGACTCGCGGTAACGAAGAATTGGACATCACGTTGGTATGCAAACAATACTGACTTCGCAAAGATGTTGAAAGAGGACGTTGACGTTCGCATCTATCTGAAGAAGAAGTTGAAGAATGCATCCGTAAGTAAAGTAGTTATCGAGCGTCCTGCAAAGAATGCACGTATTACTATCTATAGCTCACGTCCAGGCGTTGTAATCGGTAAAAAAGGCGAAGATATTGAAGTGCTCCGCCGCGAATTACAAAAGCGTATGGGCGTTCCAGTTCACGTGAACATCGAAGAAATTCGTAAGCCTGAAGTTGATGCGCAATTGATCGCTGACTCTATTACTCAACAGTTAGAGAAGCGCATCATGTTCCGCCGTGCAATGAAGCGTGCAATGCAAAACGCAATGCGTTTAGGCGCACAAGGCATCAAGATCATGTCATCTGGTCGTTTGAATGGTGCTGAAATTGCTCGTCGCGAATGGTACCGTGAAGGTCGCGTTCCACTTCATACATTGAAGGCTGATATTGATTACGCAACTTCAGAAGCGGAAACAACATACGGCATCATCGGTGTAAAAGTTTGGGTATACAAAGGCGACACATTGGGTCGTGGTGCAGAAGCTCAAGTTGCTGCACAAGCTGCTGAACCAGCTGCCGAAGAAAAGAAAACTCGTCGTGCTCCAAGCAAGACAGCTGCTCGTAAACCAGCTGCTGGCACAGACAAGCCATTAGTTGCTGCTAAACCAGCAGTAAAGCGTGTGCGTAAGGTTGAAACACCTGCCGCAGATACGCAGAAGTCAGGAGAGTAAGCATGCTACAACCAAAGCGTCGCAAGTATCGTAAGGAACAAAAAGGCCGTAACACTGGCGTGGCAACACGCGGTAGTTCTGTAGCCTTTGGTGACTTTGGATTGAAGGCCGTTGGCCGTGGTCGTTTGACTGCTCGTCAAATTGAGTCAGCACGTCGTGCAATGACTCGTCACATTAAACGTGGTGGCCGTATTTGGATTCGCATTTTCCCAGATAAGCCAATTTCACAAAAACCTGCTGAAGTACGTATGGGTAACGGTAAAGGTAATCCAGAGTACTACGTAGCTGAAATTCAACCAGGCAAAGTGCTCTACGAGATGGACGGTGTTGATGAGCAATTGGCGCGCGAAGCTTTCAAGCTTGCTGCTGCTAAGTTGCCTTTACAGACCACTTTCGTGATTCGCCACTTAGGTTGATCGGGATAGAGATTATGAAAAATACAGAATTAGCTTCAAAAGATCTGAACGCTTTAAATGCAGAGTTAACCGAGTTGCTTAAGACCGGTTTCAAGCTCCGCATGCAAAAAGGCACTCAGCAACTCACAAATACCAGCCAATTGGGTAAAAATAAGCGCGACATCGCTCGTGTGAAGACTTTTATCGCCCAAAAGACTGCACAGAAATAAGGAAAAAGGGATATGACAGAATTATCTAAACCCTTGCGCCGCACCCTTGTGGGCCGCGTCGTTAGCGACAAAATGCAAAAAACTGTGACGGTGTTGGTTGAGCGTCAAGTTAAGCATCCAGTGATTGGTAAGTACGTTGGCCAGTCCAAAAAGTACCACGCTCATGACGAAGCTGGCACATACAAGATGGGTGATACCGTTGAAATTGCTGAATCTAAGCCAATTTCACGCACTAAATCTTGGGTTGTGACCCGTTTAGTTGAAGCTTCAAAGGGTATTTAAAGAAATATTAGGGATTTTGGCGAAGATTCTTCCCAAATCCCTGTTTTACGTAGTAGAATAGAAGGCTTCTCTGGTTTTATTGGAGAAGCAGTGTTTTTCATTAATTCCGGGTTTTAACTTTCGTTAAAGCCCATAGACGGAACCAAGACTGTTTGCCTTTGGCCAATAAGTTGGGGATTAGAAATGATACAAACCGAAAGTAGATTACAGGTTGCCGATAACACAGGCGCCAGTGAAGTGTTGTGCATCAAGGTATTGGGCGGCTCTAAGCGTCGTTACGCCAGTATCGGTGATGTCATTAAAGTGACTGTAAAGTCCGCTGCTCCACGTGGCCGTGTAAAAAAAGGTGACATTTATAACGCCGTAGTAGTTAGAACTGCTAAGGGTGTTCGCCGTCCAGATGGTTCATTGATTAAGTTCGATGGCAACGCTGCGGTATTGCTCAACGCTAAGTTAGAGCCAATTGGCACACGTATCTTCGGACCAGTTACACGCGAATTGCGTACTGAGAAGTTCATGAAGATCGTTTCTCTCGCCCCCGAAGTTATTTAAGAGGCTGATATGAAAAAGATTCGTAAAGGTGATTCCGTAGTTCTGTTGACTGGCCGCGATAAGGGCAAGCAAGGAACTGTTACAGCCGTTCTCGAGAACAAGTTAGTAATCGAAGGCGTAAATATTTATAAAAAGAGCGTTAAGCCAAATCCAGCAGCCGGTGTTACTGGCGGCATGATTGACAAGACGATGCCTGTTCACATTTCTAATGTGGCTGTGGTTGACGGTAACGGCAAACCATCACGTGTTGGTATCAAACTCGTGGACGGTAAAAAGCAACGTTTCCTCAAAACCACTGGCGCAACTTTAAGCGCATAAGGGGCACGGAGAAATTATGAGCACACGTTTTCAAGAACACTATCAAGCTAAAGTTGTTGCTGATTTGATCGCCAAATTTGGTTACAAGTCAGTAATGGAAGTTCCACGTATCACTAAGGTAACCCTGAACATGGGCTTAGGCGATGCAGTGAACGACAAGAAAATTATCGAAAATGCAGTAGGCGATTTAACTAAAGTTGCAGGCCAAAAGCCAGTTGTAACTAAAGCTAAAAAAGCGATTGCAGGTTTCAAAATTCGTCAAGGTTACCCAATCGGTGCCATGGTGACATTGCGTGGCGCACGCATGTACGAATTCTTGGACCGTTTCGTTACTGTTGCATTGCCACGCGTACGCGACTTCCGCGGCATTTCTGGTAAAGCATTTGACGGCCGTGGTAACTACAACATCGGCGTTAAAGAACAGATTATTTTCCCTGAAATCGAATACGACAAAATTGATGCCCTCCGTGGTCTCAATATCAGTATTACGACGACTGCTAAAACCGATGAAGAAGCAAAAGCTTTGTTGGCAGCATTCAAATTCCCTTTCCGCAATTAAGAGGCTAACGTGGCAAAACTATCCCTGATTGAGCGCGAAAATAAGCGCGCAAAAACTGTAGAGAAGTACGCTGTTAAGCGTGCCGAACTCAAAGCGATCATTGCTGATCAATCACGCAGCGATGAAGAGCGCTATGAAGCTCGCTTGAAACTACAGGCACTTCCACGTAACGCAAGCCCGATTCGTCAAAGAAATCGTTGTTCATTAACCGGTCGCCCACGTGGCACATTCCGTAAATTCGGTTTGGCTCGTAGCAAGATTCGTGAAATCGCCTTCCGTGGCGAAATCCCCGGTTTAACCAAGGCCAGCTGGTAAGCGGCGAAAGAATTAGGAGAACTCATGAGTATCAGCGATCCAATCGCCGACATGTTGACAAGGATCCGCAATGCGCAAGCAGTGCAGAAACCCGTAGTCTTGATGCCGTCGTCAAAAGTTAAAGTAGCCATCGCAAAAGTTTTGCAAGATGAAGGCTATATCGAAAGTTTCGAAATCAAAGGTGAAGCAGCTAAGCCAGTGCTCCACATTGATCTCAAATACTATGCAGGCCGTCCTGTTATCGAGCGTATCGACCGTGTATCTACACCAAGTCTGCGTATCTATAAAGGCCGTCATGACATTCCAGAAGTAATGAATGGCTTGGGCATTGCAATTATTTCAACCCCTCAAGGCGTAATGACAGACCGTAAAGCACGTGCAACAGGCGTGGGCGGCGAAGTTATTTGCTACGTAGCTTAAGGAGCGAAATATGTCCCGCGTAGGTAAATCACCAATTACAGTTCCTAAAGGCGCTGAAATCAGCATCAACGGTGCAAACATTACTGTTAAAGGTCCTTTGGGCACTTTGACACATAACTTGCATCCTTCTGTTGGTTTGAAACAAGAAGATGGCGTATTGACAGTTGTTTTAAATAACGACTCACCAGAAGCTGGTGCACAGTCAGGTACAGCCCGTGCTTTAGTTAACAACATGGTTGTTGGCGTAACTGCTGGCTTTGAGCGCAAGCTCAGCTTAGTAGGCGTTGGTTACCGTGCTGCTGCTCAAGGCGAAACATTGAAATTGCAGTTAGGTTTCTCACACGACATTATTTACAACCTGCCAAAGGGTGTAAAGGCCGAGACTCCAACTCAAACTGAAATCATTATCAAAGGTTCCAACAAGCAGCAAGTTGGCCAGGTCGCAGCTGAAGTTCGCGCATACCGTTCACCAGAGCCATACAAAGGCAAGGGTGTTCGCTACGTGGATGAGGTTGTGCATCTGAAAGAAACTAAGAAGAAGTAAGCGAGATTAGAAAATGAATAAAGACGAATCCAGACAAAGACGTGCTAGGCAGACTCGTATTCGCATTGCCGAAGCATTGGCAAATCGCTTAACAGTTATCCGTAGCAACACACATATTTCTGCTCAGGTTTATAGCCCATGCGGAACCAAGGTTGTAGCAGCTGCTTCAACAATGGAAAAAGATTTGCGCCAAGCGATCAAAAACGGCGGCAACGCTGAAGCGGCAAAACAAATCGGCAAGTTAGTTGCTGAGCGTGCTGTTAAGGCAGGCGTTGTTGATGTTGCGTTTGATCGTTCCGGTCATCGTTACCACGGCCGTATTAAGGCCTTAGCTGAAGCTGCGCGTGAAGCCGGCCTGAAGTTCTAATAGGGTTTAGGAAAAAACATGGCAAAAATGCAAACTAAGATGCAAAACGAAGAGCGTGATGATGGTCTTCGCGAGAAGATGATTGCTGTTAATCGTGTAACTAAAGTGGTTAAGGGTGGTCGTATTCTCGGCTTCGCTGCACTCACTGTAGTTGGCGATGGCGATGGCCGCATCGGCATGGGTAAAGGCAAATCAAAAGAAGTTCCAGTTGCTGTTCAAAAGGCAATGGACGAAGCACGTCGCAAGATGATCAAGGTTACTTTGCGTAAAGGTACTTTGCAGCACACTGTTACTGGTCAGCATGGCGCGTCACGCGTTTTGATTTCTCCAGCTAAAGACGGTACTGGAATTATTGCTGGTGGCCCAATGCGCGCGATTTTCGACGTAATGGGTGTAACTAACGTGGTTGCTAAGTCACTCGGCTCAACAAACCCATACAACTTGGTTCGTGCAACCATTGATGGTTTGAGCAAGATGAGTACTCCTGCTGAGATTGCTGCTAAGCGCGGTAAGTCAGTTGAAGAGATTCTCGGCTAAGACCAAAAGATTAGGAATCTATAAATGACAACATCTAACTCCAAAGTCAAACTGCAATTAGTACGCAGCTTGATCGGTACACGTGAAAGCCATCGTGCAACTGTTCGTGGCTTAGGCCTCGGTCGCATCAATTCAGTTTCTGAATTGGAAGACACTCCAGCTGTTCGCGGCATGATTAATAAAGTTTCTTATCTAGTTAAAGTCATTGGCTAATAACTAGCAAGTAAATAGGCGAAGAATATGCAACTCAACACAATTAAACCTGCAGAAGGCTCCAAGAAAAACCGTCGTCGCGTTGGTCGCGGCATTGGTTCTGGTCTTGGTAAAACTGCTGGCCGTGGTCACAAAGGTCAAAAATCCCGTTCTGGTGGTTTCCACAAGGTTGGATTTGAAGGCGGTCAGATGCCTATGTATCGTCGTTTGCCAAAACGTGGTTTCGTGTCTTTGACACGTCGTCATGTTGGTCAAATTACTTTGAACGACTTAGCAAAAATCAATTTGCCAGAAGTGGACTTATTGGTATTGAAAGCTCATGGTTTTGCTGGTGAGCAGATCAATGCAGTTAAGGTTATTAAGACTGGCGAACTCAAGATTGCTGTAACCCTCAAGGGCATCACAGCAACTGCCGGCGCTAAAGCAGCTATTGAAGCAGCTGGCGGCAAATTGGTTGAATTGGCTTAATAGGTCTTTTAGTAGATATGGCATTAGCACCTACCAATAACGCAAGCACCCCAGCAGCAGGTGGCAAGTTTGGCGAATTACGCCAACGCTTAGTCTTCCTGGTGTTGGCTTTGCTCGTGTTCCGTTTGGGTGCACATATTCCTGTTCCTGGAATCGACCCAGACCAATTGGCACAGTTATTTTCTGGCCAAAAGGACGGTATTTTGGGAATGTTCAATCTATTCTCAGGCGGTGCTTTATCTCGCTTCACCGTTTTTGCCTTAGGAATCATGCCGTACATTTCTGCATCGATCATCATGCAGTTAATGACCATCGTTGTGCCTTCTTTAGAGGCTTTGAAAAAAGAAGGTCAAGCTGGTCAGCGTAAGATTACTCAGTACACACGCTACGGCACTGTGCTCTTGGCAACATTCCAAGCATTGGGTATTTCTGTTGCCTTGCAGGCTCAGCCAGGTTTGGTTATCAACCCAGGTTTGATGTTTGAATTGAACACTGTAGTAACTTTGGTTACTGGCACGATGTTCTTAATGTGGCTTGGTGAGCAAATTACTGAGCGTGGTCTTGGTAACGGTATTTCCATCATCATTTTCGGCGGCATTGTTTCTGGTCTGCCGAATGCGTTAGCAAGCTTGTTAGAGTTGGTTCGTACTGGCTCAATGAATATTATTTCTGCAATGCTGATCGTTGTGATTTGCGTAGCGGTGACTTATTTTGTGGTGTTTGTAGAGCGCGGTCAGCGCCGTATCTTGGTTAACTACGCTAAGCGTCAAGTTGGCAACAAGATCTATGGTGGACAATCTTCTTACTTCCCATTGAAGTTGAATATGGCAGGCGTTATTCCTCCAATTTTTGCTTCTTCAATCATTTTGTTCCCTGCAACGATTGCTGGCTGGTTCACTTCAGGCGAGCCAACTAATATGTTCAGCAGAATTATTAAAGACTTGGCAGCCACTTTGGCACCAGGACAACCTGTGTACACGATTTTGTATGCAGCTGCGATTATCTTCTTCTGCTTCTTCTATACCGCATTGGTATTTAACAGCCGCGATACAGCTGAGAACCTAAAGAAGAGTGGTGCATTCGTTCCGGGTATTCGTCCAGGCGATCAAACAGCGCGTTACATCGATAAGATCTTGGTGCGTTTGACTCTAGCCGGTGCAATTTATATGGTTCTGGTTTGCTTGTTGCCAGAATTCTTAGTGTTGAAGTACAACGTGCCGTTTTATTTCGGCGGTACTTCACTGTTGATTATTGTTGTTGTTGCAATGGATTTCATGGCTCAAGTTCAGTCATTCGTAATGCAACAGCAGTATGGCTCTTTGATGAAGAAAGCCAACTTTAAGATGGGCGCTTAACTGAATGTCTAAAGACGATGTAATTCAGATGGCGGGAGAAGTTGTAGAGAATTTGCCGAACGCGATGTTTCGCGTGAAGCTTGAAAACGGACATGTGGTTCTAGGGCACATTTCCGGAAAGATGCGGATGCATTACATCCGTATTTTGCCGGGAGACAAGGTGACGGTGGAGATGACTCCTTACGACCTAACGCGCGCCAGAATCATTTTCCGTGCGAAGTAAAGATTAGTAGTACCTATTTTTAAGAGGTGAGTTATGAAAGTTTTAGCATCCGTTAAGTGTATTTGCAGAAATTGCAAGATCATTAAGCGCAAACGCGTTGTGCGCGTGATCTGTTCTTCAGACGCACGTCATAAGCAGCGTCAAGGCTGATCTGGTTAATTAAGAGGAAATCTCATGGCACGTATCGCTGGGGTAAACATCCCAAATCATCAACATACTGTTATCGGTTTAACAGCAATTTTTGGCATTGGCACAACTCGTGCACGCAAAATTTGTGAAACCACAGGTGTTGCAATCGACAAAAAAGTTAAAGACCTTACTGACGGTGACTTGGAAAAGTTGCGTGATGAAGTAGGTAAATTCATTACTGAAGGTGACCTTCGTCGTGAAGTAACTATGAGCATCAAGCGTTTGATGGACTTAGGTTGCTACCGCGGTGTTCGTCATCGTAAGGGCTTGCCTGTACGTGGTCAACGTACTAAGACTAACGCGCGTACCCGTAAGGGCCCACGTAAGTCTGGCGTGCAACTGAAGAAATAATCAAGAAAGTTTATTGACATGGCAAAACAACAATCCGCTTCCGCCGCTTCACAGCGCGCTCGTAAGAAGGTTAAAAAGAACGTTGCTGACGGTATTGCACACGTTCACGCTTCTTTTAACAACACCATTATTACGATCACTGATCGTCAAGGAAATGCGCTTTCATGGGCAACTTCTGGCGGCCAGGGCTTCAAAGGCTCACGTAAATCAACACCTTTTGCTGCTCAGGTAGCTGCAGAAGTTGCTGGTAAGACAGCCATTGAATGCGGTATCAAGAATTTGGAAGTTCAGATCAAAGGCCCAGGCCCAGGTCGTGAATCAGCAGTTCGTGCATTGAACTCATTGGGCATCAAGATCACTGAGATTCAAGACGTAACTCCAGTTCCACACAATGGTTGCCGTCCTCCAAAGCGTCGTCGTATCTAAGCTTGGAAGTTGGCAGTACAACAGTTTCAGTAGTTTTTTATTAAAGCCCACTGTTCGCCTGATTTAAAGGGCGAACTCACCGCCGGTCGCAAGACTGCGGCAAAGAAAGGAAAGCATCGTGGCACGTTACTTAGGGCCTAAGGCCAAATTAGCACGTCGGGAAGGTACCGACTTATTTTTAAAGAGCGCACGTCGCGCCCTGTCAGACAAGTGCAAGTTAGATACTAAGCCTGGTCAACATGGCCGTACATCTGGCTCAAGAACATCTGATTACGGTAATCAATTGCGTGAAAAGCAAAAGGTTAAGCGTATCTATGGCGTATTAGAGCGTCAATTCCGTCGTTACTTCGCAGAGGCTGAGCGTCGTAAGGGCAACACTGGTGAAACATTGCTCCAGTTGCTCGAGTCACGTTTAGACAATGTGGTTTATCGCATGGGCTTTGGTTCAACACGCGCTGAAGCACGTCAGTTGGTTTCCCATTGCGCAATTTTGCTCAATGGCAGCCCTGTGAATATTCCATCTATTCAGGTTAAGCCTGGTGATGTAGTTGCTATTCGTGAAAAAGCGAAGAAGCAAGCGCGTATTACAGAATCACTCAATTTGGTTGGGCAAATGGCAGCTGTTACTTGGGTTTCAGTTGACGCAGCCAAGCTCGAGGGAACATTTAAGCAAGTGCCTGACCGTGAAGATATTAGCGGTGAAATTAATGAAAGTTTGATCGTCGAATTGTATTCACGCTAATTAGGCACTCTCAAGGAAAAAATATGCAAACAAATTTGCTCAAGCCAAAGATTATTTCTGTTGAAGCGCTTACCGCCAACCAAGCAAAGGTTGTTATGGAGCCGTTCGAGCGTGGCTATGGCCACACACTCGGAAATGCATTACGTCGTGTACTGTTGTCCTCGATGGTTGGTTATGCGCCAACTGAAGTAGCTATTGCAGGTGTTGTTCATGAGTACTCCACATTGGATGGAGTTCAAGAGGACGTAGTTAACCTCTTGTTGAACCTCAAAGGTATCGTATTTAAGTTGCAGTCACGTGACGAAGTTACTATCAATTTGCGTAAAGAAGGCCCAGGCGTTGTTACTGCAAAAGATATCGATTTGCCACATGATGTAGAAATCATGAATCCTGATCATGTGATCGCTCACTTGTCTGCTGGTGGCAAGTTGGACATGCAGATCAAGGTTGAAAAAGGCCGCGGCTATGTTCCAGGTAACGTACGTCAATATAACGACGAAGCTACTAAGATCATTGGTCGTATCGTGTTGGATGCTTCATTCAGCCCGGTAAGCCGTGTTAGCTATGCTGTTGAATCTGCTCGTGTTGAGCAACGTACCGACCTCGATCGTCTCGTAATGACTATCGAAACAAACGGTGTGTTGTCTCCTGAAGAAGCAATTCGTCAAGCAGCTAGTATCTTGGTTGATCAGTTAGTTGTATTCGCAGCTCTTGAGAGCAGCGAAGTTTCTGGTGATTTGGCACCAAGCCGCTCTTCAATGGTTGATCCAATGTTGATGCGTCCAGTAGATGACCTCGAGTTGACAGTGCGCTCTGCAAACTGTTTGAAGGCTGAGAACATTTACTACATCGGTGACTTGATTCAACGTACAGAGAATGAATTGTTGAAGACGCCTAATCTAGGTCGTAAATCTTTGAATGAAATCAAAGATGTATTGGCGGCTCGTGGCTTAAGTCTTGGCATGAAACTCGAAAGCTGGCCTCCAGCTAACCTCGAGAAATAATTAGAAAGGAAGCATCATGCGTCACGGAAACGGCTTACGCAAACTAAACAGAACATCATCACATCGCTTGGCGATGCTGCGCAACATGTCCAATTCACTTTTGGAGCACGAAGTCATTAAAACGACTTTGCCAAAAGCTAAAGAATTGCGCATGGTTGTTGAGCCTTTAATTACCTTGGGTAAAAAAGATAACTTGGCAAACCGTCGCTTAGCATTCAATCGCACACGTGATCGCGATATCGTTGCCAAGCTCTTTACAGAACTCGGACCACGCTACGCAACACGTCCAGGTGGCTACCTTCGCATTTTGAAGTTTGGCTTCCGTCATGGCGACAATGCACCAATGGCTTTGGTTGAGTTGGTAGATCGCCCAGAAGTTGATGAAACTGCAGTAGTAGCTGAAGAGGCTTAAGTCTCACGGTTACAGTAGAAAGCCAGGCTTCGGTCTGGCTTTTTTCATTTATCGGGTTATAAATACAGAATGTCTGAAAACGCTACAGTCAATCCCAGCAAGCTTTTGGTAGTCGTTACAAGTCTTCCAAGTCTGGAGGCTGCCAAGGGCTTAGCTCGAGCCTTGGTTGAACAGAATTTGACAGCTTGCGTGCAGCTTACTGAGGGCATTCAATCGATTTATCGCTGGGAAGGCAAAATTTGCGAAGAACAAGAAGTTCTTCTTGCTGCAAAAACCACCGAACCTAAGTGGCTTGAGATATTAGCTTTTATTAAAAACGCGCATCCATATGACCTGCCTGAGATTTTGGCATTTGCTCCTGAGCAATATGAAAGTCAGTACGGCAAGTGGGTTGAGTCTGAGGTAAATTCGAAGTCATGAAATTACATTCATTCTTGGGGAAAATTTTTGCACTCTTGCTGTTCATCTCAGCACAAGTATTTGCTGCGCAAGATTTCTTGCCGCCAGAAAAAGCATTTCGGGTTGAGGCTACTTGGCTTGAAAATTCCAATCAAATTGAACTGGAATTTTTGCCTGCCAAAGGCTATTACATTTATCAAGAGTCTTTGAAGTTTCAGGCGGGCTCACAGGCTGGGAAGCTAAGTAATATAGGGCCTTCACTGCCATCAGGTATAGAAAAGTTTGATGAAACTTTTCAAAAAAAGCTGCAGGTATACAAAGATCCGTTCTTAGTCTTTTTAGAGATCAAGTCGGTGGCTGGACAGCCCGTTCATTTGGAGGTCACTCTTCAGGGTTGTGCGGAAGCAGGGATTTGCTATCCACCCATGAACCTTAAATTTTTACTTGCCGGACCTGGCGTAAAAGCAGCGCCAATTCCAGAAGCATTGGATGGTGCTCCCTCGTCTAGTGTGCAGGCGAATGACCAATTTAGTTTGGCAGATTTATGGCGTCAGCGTGATGACGTTAATGCCATCAGCCGCTTTTTAGAAAGCACTTCAACTGCGTATTTATTTCTAGCCTTCTTTGTGTTGGGTCTGGCATTGGCATTCACGCCTTGCGTGCTTCCGATGCTGCCAATTTTGTCGAGCGTTATCTTCGGTACCCAGGGTGGCAAAGCTGTCTCTAAGGGTCGTGCAAGCGCCTTAGCGCTCGCATACGTCTTAGGTATGGCATTGGTATATGCCTTAGCTGGCGTACTCATGGCAGCCCTAGGGGGCAGCGTACAACGCGCCCTGCAAAGCCCCTTTGCGCTCGCTACTTTTGCCCTATTGCTATTAGCCCTATCTGGCAGTCTATTTGGCTTGTATGACTTACGTCTGCCCCAATCGTGGCATCAGCATGTCGATAGGTTGGCAGGGCGTCAAAAGGGCGGTAGCGTATTTGGTGCCTTTGCTTTGGGGGGTATTTCCACTTTGGTAGCCAGCCCCTGCATTACAGCTCCTTTAGCAGGCGTTTTAGCCTTTATTGCCCAAACCGGTTCTATGAGTTTGGGCGCGGGCTTACTCTTTGTTATGGCGTTAGGAATGGGTCTGCCGCTGCTATTTATTGCTGTTGAGGCACGCATCTTGATTCCATCTACTGGAATCTGGATGGTGTGGTTACAGCGTACTTTGGGTGTATTGCTGGTTGCAACAGCAGCTTGGATTGCATCACCATTGCTGCAAACGAATGATGTTGCGGGGGGCGCAAAAATAGTCAACGGTCAAAGCATTCATCAGGTCGGAGAATTGGCTTTTGTGGTCATTCAGTCGCCGGCGCAGCTTGATGCTCAATTGAGCAAAGCCAAAGAAGAAAAGAAATTAGTGCTCCTCGATTTTTATGCAGACTGGTGTATCAGTTGCAAAGAAATGGAAGTGAATACTTTTGCTAATCCAGAGGTTAGCAAGGAGCTAAAGCAGTTTGTTTTATTGCAGGCTGACGTCACTGCAAATAGCCCTGAGAACCAGGCATTACTTAAGCGCTTTGGATTGTTTGGTCCGCCAGGAATTTTGATCTTTGATCAAAATTCTCAAGAGCAAAAAGATCAACGCGTCATTGGTTATATGCCACCGCAGCGTTTTATTGAACGCTTAAGAAACGTATTGAAAAACTAAAGCAGCTATACAACCAACAAGTAAATATTGAATTACTTAGCTGCTTTAATGAGTCTTGCCGCTTCAAGCGCAAAGTAAGTTAGAACGCCGTCTGCACCAGCACGTTTAAATGCAAGTAAAGATTCCATCATGACGGCATCATGATCTAGCCAACCGTTTTGTGCGGCTGCCTTGAGCATGGCGTATTCGCCACTCACTTGGTAGGCATAAGTAGGGTAATCAAACTCTTCTCTTACGCGACGAACAATATCCAAATAAGGCATGCCTGGTTTGACCATCACCATATCAGCACCTTCGCTAATATCGAGGGCAATCTCCCGCAAAGCCTCATCCCCATTGGCGCAATCCATTTGATAGGTTTTTTTATCGGCTTTACCCAGATTCTTTGCAGACCCTACTGCATCTCTAAATGGGCCATAAAAAGCAGAGGCATATTTAGCTGAGTAAGCCATGATGCGGGTGTGAATGAGTTTCTTTTGTTCAAGCGCTTCACGAATTTTTCCAATGCGGCCATCCATCATGTCTGATGGCGCAACAATATCAACACCTGCTTCAGCCTGCGCAACTGCTTGCTGTACCAAGATGGCGGTGGTCTCATCATTTAGGATGCGACCCTGATCATCGAGCACACCATCTTGACCATGGCTTGTGTATGGATCAAGTGCAACATCAGTCATGATGCCTAAATTTGGGAAACGTTTCTTGAGCTCACGAACGGCAGATGGGATGAGCCCCTTTGGATTAAAGGCTTCCTTGCCATTCGGCGTCTTTAGCGCTGCATCAATTACTGGAAAGAGTGCAAGTACTGGAATGCCTAAATCAACGCACTCTTGTGCGACTGGAAAAAGCAAATCCAAAGAAACACGATTCACGCCTGGCATCGATGCAACGGCTTCAGATTTGCCCTGACCTTCTAGCAAAAACACTGGGTAGATCAAATCATTGGTAGAGACGCTGTTCTCTTGCATGAGGCGGCGTGACCAATCATCACGACGCATGCGACGAGGACGATGCCCTGGAAAATTAAGCAATGAATTAGCTGGTGATTTCATCTTCTTTAGTCTCTGCTTCAAATAACCATTTAATAACAATATTGTCGGCCTCTTCAAGCCCAATACGTTTGGTGCTTGAAAATAATTGTGCCGTAAGTTGTTTGGACTCGCCATTGCCGTCGGGCAAAGCGGGGTCATATTGTTGTAATTGATTGCGAACTGCCTCTAGTGCATGCTTGCACTCGCTTTTATTGAGTTTGTCGCATTTACTCAGCAAAACATGGATTGGCTTGCCGGTTGGCACAAACCACTCAATCATTTGCTCGTCTAGCTCGGTTATGCCACGCCTAGAGTCAACAATGAGGATCATGCCTACCAACTGCTCTCGCTCCTGTAGATAGTCGCTTAGGAGGGCATTCCAGTGGTATTTGGTCTCATGATTGACGGCGGCATAGCCATAACCCGGTAAATCCACCAAATAGCCCAAAAGGTCGTCTTTTGCAAAAATCCCAAAATAGTTGATGTGTTGGGTGCGCCCAGGGGTTTTACTGGCAAAGGCAAGCCTTTTTTGGTTGCAAAGCACGTTAAGAGCGCTGGATTTGCCTGCATTTGAGCGTCCGGCAAAGGCTACCTCACGCAGGGGCGTGGCAGGCAGGCAATGGGTGTCATTGACTGTGGTGGCGAAGCGGGCTTGAAAGAGTTTAGACATGTCCAGAAGCTATTGTAAAATCACGCAAAATCATGAAATATCTCATGGTGTTGGGTAAAAGGTTGTAAATGCAGGGCCCAAACACTTTTAGGAATTTTTGCCAAGGTAAACATAATGCGTCAAACCTCTCAAATCTCCAAATTAACTGGCTTACGTGCTGGTTTTGCGGCTCTCTCTATTTTCGCCTTGATTGGCTTTTCTGGCACAGTTTTTGCTGCCGATGCGGCTCCTGCTGCTGAAGCCAAGGCTGCCATTCCAGGCAAGCCAAAAGTCGACGCAGCAGCTGGCGAGGCTCTGTACTCTAATGGCGATCCTTCACGCGGCGTTACAGCTTGCTTAACTTGCCATGGCCCTAAAGGTCAAAGCGCAGTTGCTACATGGCCTAAGTTATCTGCTCAGCACGCAGCTTATACAGCTAAGCAGTTGAAGAACTTTAAAGAGGGTACTCGCGCTAATCCTGTGATGATGGGTATGGCGGCAACATTAACTGAACAAGACATGCAAAACATTGGAGCTTATTTAGCTAAGCAACCATTGTCACAAGGCGTTGCACAAAACAAGAACACAATTGAACTAGGTCAAAGCATCTATCGTGGTGGTATTGCAGCAAAAGGTGTTCCAGCATGCGCGGCTTGCCATAGCCCAACTGGTGCCGGTATTCCTGCTCAGTACCCACTCTTAGGTGGTCAATGGGCCGATTACACAAACTCACAATTGCTCGCGTTCCGTGAAGGTGTGCGTAAAAATAGCAGCCAGATGACTGCGATTGCTACTAAGCTTTCTGATCAAGAAATGAAAGCAGTTTCTGATTACATCGCTGGTTTGCATTAAGCGAATTTCTTCAAATAAAAAAACCCGCTCAAGTAGCGGGTTTTTTTATTGCCTAAAACTTTTGCATTGCTATTGCATCACTAAGACTAAGCAATTTTTAGTTCAGTAAAGTTTTTTCAGAAGAAAATAAGTCGGCAGTATTTTCACGCGCACGAATGACGTAAGCATTTTTTCCGTCAACCATAATCTCTGCAGGTTTAGGCCGCGTATTGTAGTTGGATGCCATCACAAAACCATAAGCACCAGCAGACAGAATGGCAAGAAGATCACCTTCTTCTACTGCAAGATGACGATCTCTTCCTAGCCAATCACCAGACTCGCAAACTGGACCAACAATGTCGTAAGTCAAAGCTGTTGCTGTTTTCTTTTTGACGGGCACAATGCCGTGATGTGCTTCATATAAGGCTGGGCGCATTAACTCTGTCATGGCGGCATCGACAATACAGAAGTTCTTTTCAGCACCTGGCTTTAGATATTCCACGGTGGTTAAGAGCACGCCAGCATTGCCAACTAAGGATCTACCTGGTTCAAGAACAACATCTAAATGCCCAAAGCCACGTTCTGCTACTCGATTTAATAAGGTGTTCGTAAACTCAGTGATATCTGGGGGAGTTTCATCGCTATAAGAAATTCCGAGACCACCACCGAGATCAAGGTGGTGAATAACAATACCCTCTTTTTTCAGTTGCGCTACAAGATCCAAAACTTTATCGAGCGCATCTAGGTAAGGAGCGGTGGTGGTGATTTGTGAGCCAATGTGGCAATCAATCCCAACAACGTCAATTTGAGAAAGTTGTGAGGCCTCACGATAAGTTTTTAAAACCTCGTGATAGGCGATGCCAAATTTGTTGCCCTTCAATCCAGTAGAAATATAAGGATGAGTTTGTGCATCCACATCCGGATTAACGCGCAAAGAAATTGGGGCGCGTAGATTCAGTTCGGTAGCAACCTTGTTAATCTTGTGTAGCTCAGCAATTGATTCAACATTGATACATTTAACGCCAGCCTTTAAGGCTGCACCGATTTCAGATGCCGATTTGCCTACGCCCGCAAATACCAAACTTTTTGGGTCTGCGCCGATGGCCAATGCGCGCGCTAATTCTCCGCCGCTAACTAAGTCAAATCCAGAGCCTAGTTTTTTAAAGCAATCGAGCACTGCTAAATTACTGTTGGCCTTCATGGCGTAGTGCACGCGCGCACGACGTTTGCCATTGGCATCTACGCATGCCTTGTCATAAGCCTGATAGGCTTCGGTCAACGCCTTCTTGCTGTAGACATAGAGGGGCGTTCCAAACTCTTTCGCTAAGTCAGCAAGCGGAATTTCTTCGGCATACCAGTTGCCATTACGTTCGGTAAAACCGGATAACTGAGGGATTGGAAGCGCTTTACTTGTCATTACTTGGCCGTTGAAGAATTGCTTGGACTGGCAGGTGTTTGGGGCGGGTAGAGCTTGCCTTTGGGTTCTGGCTCTGTAGGGGCGGGTGGAACCGGTGGCACGTTTGGCATATATAGCGGTCCTCTTACCCCACACCCAACAAGGGATAATAAAAGGCTAAGGCAGAGGGTTCTATTAAGAATCGCTATCATGAATGTCTCTAAAACGAATGATTGAATATAGCATGCAGGACTCCACTATGAATCCAAATAATTCAGGCGCAGAAACCATTGATGACAAGCAGTTTTATCAATTGGGAAGCCATTTGCTGCATTCTATAGAGGTGGCATTAGAGGCTGCCGATGATGCATTGGATCTGGACTTAGATGTCGAGCGCCAGGGTGGAAACGTCATCAATATTCGCTTTAAAGATAAAAGCGTCATCGTAGTGAATACTCAGCCACCCTTACATGAAATTTGGGTGGCCGCAAAATCAGGTGGATATCACTATCGTTGGGCTGGCACTATGGCCAAACCTTTGTGGCTGGACACTAAAACTGGCAAAGAGCTTTTAAGTGATTTGTCAGGGTTTGCTGCTGCCCAAGCAGGCGCAGAAATAAAGATTGCCCTAATTTAAGCGGCACCTGTGGCGCTTAAGGTTTCAATCACTTGGGCATCAGCTACGCTTTTAATCTGGGCTTTACCAATCTTTTCTAGAACAACGTAACGGATTTGGCCGCCTTCGGTTTTCTTGTCAACCTGCATCAGCTCCATATAACGTTCCGCACCAAACTTTGGCGGTGTGATTGGCAGATTCATCGACTGGATAATTTTAGTGAGACGTTGGACATCGGCTTCGCTGATGTAGTTGAGGCGCCGAGATAAGTCTGCACCTAAGACCATGCCACAACCAACTGCCTCGCCGTGTAGCCATTCGCCATAACCCATGCCTGCTTCAATTGCGTGTCCAAAGGTGTGACCAAAGTTTAGAGTTGCACGAATACCGCCTTCTCTTTCATCTGCGGAAACTACTGCAGATTTAATTTCGCACGAGCGTAACACTGCATGACCCATCGCTTCTGTGTCGCAAGCAAGTAAAGGGATTGCATTGGCTTCAATCCAATCCAAAAATTGAGCGTCTGCAATAGCACCATGTTTCACTACTTCTGCAAGACCAGCAGAGAGCTCACGTGGAGGCAAGGTCTTTAATGTGTTGAGATCTGCAATCACTGCCGCCGGCTGATGAAAGGCGCCGATCATGTTTTTACCAAGAGGGTGGTTGATACCGGTCTTGCCGCCCACTGAAGAATCTACCTGAGCAAGTAAAGTGGTTGGCACTTGAATAAAGCGAATGCCACGCATGAAGCTAGCCGCAGCAAACCCAGTCATGTCACCAATGACTCCGCCACCCAAAGCAACTAACATGGTTTGGCGATCAGCGCCAAACTTCAAGAGATCATCAAAAATAAGCTGAAGGTTTTTCCAGTCCTTGTATGACTCGCCATCAGGCAAGACGATCGTTTTAACGGGCTTTCCAAAAGTATTCAGGGTCTTGGTCAAGCGCTCAGCATAGAGCGGGGCAACCGTAGTGTTGCTGACGATATAGATCGAGGTTGCTTTTTCGCAGGCGCTAAATAAGTTTGGCTGGTCAATGAGGTCTGTACCAATATAAATTGGATAACTGCGATTACCTAGATCAACTTCAAGTGTTTTCATCATATTGCCAATGTATTTATGCGGAGAGTTCAAGTTGCATGATTAAGGTGTTAACCAGTTGGTTAACACTCGGTTTACCAGTTTCAATCACGTGGTCAGCAATTTCACGATAGAGAGGGTCGCGAATAGCGTACAAGTTCTCTAGTATTTTTTTGGCGTCACCATTTTTAAGAAGTGGGCGACCTTCGCCACCTTTAGTGCGATGCCAGAGTTCAATCGGATTGGCGTGTAAGTAGATAACAGTTCCATGCTCACTGAGTGCTTGGCGATTTTCTGGCAAGAGAATAGCGCCTCCGCCAGTTGCCAAAATGATATCGTTTTCAGAGGTGATTTCGCGAATGGCTTGAGCCTCGCGTTTGCGAAAACCTTCTTCGCCTTCCATTTCAAATATGACTGGAATTTTTACGCCACAGCGCTCTTCGATGACGTGGTCAGCATCAAGAAATCGACGCCCCAATTTTTTTGCTAAAACTTTACCGACGGTCGACTTCCCGGCGCCCATGAGGCCGATCAGAAAGATATTGTTTGTCGAAGAGTTCACCCTTCGATTTTATTAGGGTTTGTCGAGAACGGTCGGAGTTAAAAAGACTAACAATTCAGTTTTGTCTTGTAATTTGGATTTATGGCGAAAAAAATGGCCAATTAGCGGTATATCCCCTAATAAAGGGATTTTGACTTCATCCTCTCGCTCGGTGGTTTGGAATATGCCGCCAATGATCGCTGTTCCACCATTCTCAACAGTGACCTCGGAACTGAGGCTTTTGGTATCAATCGCATAACCCTGCTCTGTTTTCATGCCTACCGTATCTTTGTTTATGCCTACTAGCATTGAAATCTTTCCATCTGGATGAATTTTGGGAAGAACTTCAAGTCTTAAATTAGCCTTTCTAAATTGCAATTTGCTGCCATTTTGATTGGAGGTTTGATAGGGGAGTTCAGTGCCTTGTTCAATCGTGGCCTTTACTTGGTCGCCTGTCATGATTCGGGGGTTGGAAAGAATTTTTCCTTGGCCCGCAGATTCTAGGGCAGATAGTTCTGCCTGAAGAATGCGGCTCCCATTTTTCGAGACTAAGGTTGCAGCTATGGTTGCTGGATTAAAGCCACTTAATCCAGCGCCAGCTAAATCCATGCTACCAACTAGCTTTTGATCGCCTTCCCCACTTGCTTGATAGCCCAGCTTGACCCCCAGTTCTTTAGCAAAGCGTTCATCTGCCTCCACAATGCGAGCTTCTATCAGAATCTGCCTTGGACTATTGATGTGATCGCCACCAAAAGGTAGCGCAGCATCCTCACGACGAAACTTCTGAAAGGCCTGAATTTCTGCATGGGGCCCAATCCAATAGATATCGCCATTACGAACGAGCCTCAAGCCGCGACTGGCAAGAATGGAATGAAGGGCAGTCTGCCAAGGGGTCTTGTTGAGATCGACTGAAATCCTTCCCTTGATCGACTCACTTAATAAAAAATTGGTATTACCCAATTTAGCTAAAACCTGTAAAAGCTCTCTTATTTCAATGTCAGTAAATTGCAGGCTAATTGGACTCAAAAAATGGTTTTGTGAGTCTGAGTTACCACCCGCTAGGTTGGGCGAAAGCAGCATGAATAACGCTAGCGAAAAGCAGACTCTATTGAAGTATTTTTGGAGACGATGAATGCAGTGGCTCATTCGCTTGAGAAGGCTTTCAACACCAGAAATTTGCCTTCCGGATGAGAGAAGATTGCGCTGCCATTTTCTATGCTGCTAAGACGCCATTCGCCCAAAGCTTGGCCCCCTTTTTCAAAAGCAATATTGCTTTTCCCGGTATTAAAAAATGCTTGATGAGAGTCTCCCATTTGGGCTGCACCCAGGTATCGCCAGCGGCGTAATTCGGCCTCATAGGACGGCATCCTAGGTTTGCTGGTAACCCTGCTTTCGGGCTTTTTATTCATTAATGAGTGAATGCTTACTTCTATTTCATCTATTGCTGCATATAAATCATCTTGATCTTGATGAAATTCATCGCGCAATAAGGCCATGTCCTTTTTTAGCTCGGAAATGAGCTTTTGAGACTCCTCTTGAGTGCTTTGGGATGTCTGATTGAGGGTGTTAAAGGCAATGTAGATTGCAACTGCTGAAGCTATTAATATCCCGAAAAATAGGGCAATCATCCCGCCTATTTTTTGAATAGAAGTTGGGATTTCTAACTTGTTAAGTGGGTCTGTGAAAGTGGGGTTATTGCTCCTTCCTGAGGTCTTGGGTGCGGCGCTTTGATGTGGGGGTGGTTTACGAATTCCATGGGGATCGGGAATGGCGGGGTCGTCGCCAAGATCACTCAAAATTTCGTCAAAAGATTGGCTGGAAATGTGGCGTGCAGGCATGACCCTATTCTTCAGTTTTGAGTCCTGAAAAGCCATCGGCTCAGATTGAACCCAGCGTCAGAAAGTAGGCATTTGGCATACGTAAAACAGGGTATTTGGAGCTTTTAGGGAAATTGACTAAGCACCCTATAATTTGGGCATATGGCCTTACCTCCAAAAGACAAGCCGCCGCTTAATCAGCGTCCTATTCGTCCATCCGATAGACGTCCTCGGCAAACACGAGTTCAGCCTGGCTTGCCGCGCAAGAATTCAAGTAATCCATTAGTAAAAGCTTTGTTAATTATTGGCGTGGTTTTTGCCGTAGTGATTACATTGCTGATGGGTTATGCCTTTTTGGTTGCAAAACCTAATCTTCCAAAGATCTCCGCCTTAACTGATTACAACCCAAAGACTCCTCTGCGCATCTATACGGCGGACAAAGTGTTAATTGGTGAGTTTGGTGAGGAGCGTCGCAAGGTAATCCCATTAAATGAAATTCCTCAAAGTATGCGCAATGCTGTTTTAGCAATTGAGGACGATCGCTTCTATTCTCACGGTGGTGTGGACTATGTTGGAATTTTGCGTGCTGCATTAACCAACTTGCGCGGACATCTTTCGCAGGGCGCTTCAACCATCACCATGCAGGTGGCGCGCAATTTCTTCCTCAGCAACGAGAAGACCTTTAGCCGAAAAATCTATGAAGTTTTATTAGCCTGGGAAATTGAGTCTCAATTAACTAAGGACAAGATTCTGGAAATCTATATGAACCAGATTTTCTTAGGGCAGCGGGCTTATGGTTTCTCTAGTGCGGCGCAGATTTATTTTGGCAAAGAGTTAAAAGACATCACCATTGCTGAGTCTGCAATGTTGGCCGGCCTACCAAAGGCGCCGTCAGCTTATAACCCTGTTAGCAACTTCCGTCGTGCCAAGATTCGCCAGGAGTACATTTTGCAGCGTATGCGCGATCTGGGATATATCACTCCAGAGGATTATCAAAAAGCGATGATCGAGGAATTGCATATTCGAGGTCTTGGTAACGAGTTTGCTGTTCGCGCAGATTTCCCAGCGGAGATGGTGCGCCAATTGCTATTTACGCAATATGGTGAGGCAATCTACTCCCAAGGAATTGATGTTTACACCACCATCTTGAAAGCAGATCAAGATGCCGCTTACAAAGCGGTACGTAAGGGAATTTTTGAATATGACTTGCGTCACGCTTATCGTGGCCCAGAAGGTTTTATTGATCTTCCTGAAGATTCTGTAAAACGCCAACGCGCCATTGATGAAGCATTACTTGCTTATCCACAGTTAGATGATTTGCAGTCTGGTGTTGTGCTTGATATCAAGCCAAAAGAAATGCAGGTCATGATTGCCACTGGCGACACTATCACCATTAAAGGTGAGGGCATGAAGTTGGCAGCAGCATCTATTACCGATAGCACTCAACCTAAGAAACGTTTGCGTCCTGGTGCAGTTGTGCGGCTTCTGTCAGACGGTGGAGTTTGGAAGTTAGCTCAGTTGCCTCAAGTAGAGGCCGCGTTTGTTTCCATGAACGCTGAGACTGGCGCAATTCTCTCTTTGGTGGGTGGCTTTGATTTCCGTCGCAATCAATTCAACCATGTGACACAAGCCTTGCGTCAGCCAGGCTCCTCATTTAAGCCATTCATCTATGCCGCCGCGATTGAAAAAGGTTTCACACCCAGCACGATGGTGAATGATGCACCTTTATCGATTGGCAGTATGGAAACTGGTAGCCAAGCCTGGGAGCCAAAAAACTACGATGGCAAATATGAGGGCATGATGCGCTTACGCACTGCTTTAGCTAAATCGAAGAACCTGGTTTCTGTGCGCATCATTCGCGCTATTGGTCCTTCCTATGCTCAGGAATACATTCAGCGTTTTGGTTTTGAGCCAGAAAAGCATCCTCCTTATTTAACAATGGCGTTGGGCGCGGGTTCAGTTACACCATTACAAATGGCTTCTGCTTACAGTGTTTTTGCGAACGGCGGTTATCGAGTGGATCCATTCTTGATTAACAAGATGGTCGACTCCAAAGGGACTGTCATGTTTGAGGCAAAGCCTACTCATGCTCGGGAAGATGCACCGCGTGTGCTCGATGCCCGTACAGCGTTTGTCATGGATAGCATGTTGCAAGAGGTAACTAAGTCAGGGACTGCAGCTTCTGCACGCGGCAAATTAGGCCGTAGTGATATCGCAGGTAAAACTGGTACAACCAATGATTCTCACGATGCATGGTTTGCTGGGTATAACCCCAAAGTCGTTGCGATTGCATGGATTGGTTTTGATAAGCCGGCTAGCCTGGGTGATCGAGAGACTGGTGGTGGCCTTGCGTTGCCTATGTGGATTTCTTATATGGGTACCGCGCTAAGAGAGGTTCCGCAGGAGACGCGTGAAGTTCCAAGTGGAGTAACGCAAGTGGATGGCGACTGGTTTATTCCAGAATTCTCAAGCAATGGCGGTGTCCGCGAACTTCAATAGTTCGTATTCAACATGGCACGGCAAGCGCGCACTGTAATACCAGGCCAAGCAATGCATGTGATGGTTCGTGGTAATAATCGCGAAACGCTGTTTTTTACCGATGAAGATCGTCGCACTTATTTAGAGTGGTTGCGTGAGGCAGCAAGGCAATTTGGTTGTGCAGTTCATGCTTTTGCTTTGATGCCGAATCATGTGCACCTGTTGATGACTCCGCAAAATGAAGACTCTCTTGCAAAAACCATGCAATCCCTGGGACGTCGTTATGCGCAATATTTCAATCAACAGCATCGACGCTCTGGAACTATTTGGGAAGGTCGGTATCGCTCATCCTTAATTGATCCAGATTATTTTTTGCGTTGTCAGCGTTATATCGAACTCAACCCAGTGAGGGCTGGATTTGAGTCGAACCCTCAAAGCTCAACTTGGACTAGTTTTGCAACGCATATTGGGGGTAATGCCGAACCATGGCTAGTGGATCACCAGCATTTTTGGAGGTTAGGTAATACGCCCTTTGAAAGGCAAATGACCTGGGCTAGTTTTGTGAAGGAGGGGGCACCCCACTGGGAGGATCGCCAAATTACAGAATCCTTGCTTCGCTCCAAGCCTTGGGTGAGTGATATTTATGCGCAAAAGCTCTTCAAAAATGCCCCAGAGATAGCGGTAATACGGCATCGTGGCCGCCCTAGAAAAACAAACTCTTTAAATTCAACGACTTAGAGAAATAAAAGCTTTCCAAAAATAAATTTTGGGTATTGAATATTTTGACTCTGTCCCCATATAAGTAATACATATTGGTGCGGCATCAAAATAAATGGGACAGACTCATTTTATTTCTATTGCATCGGTATGGGTATTCACCTATATTTGATCCTCCAAAAGTAATTAGGCCTTTGTCGCCCCTCGGAAATACTATGACTACACAATTAAATACAGACCCTCGCCCTATCGCTCAAGGTTTATATGACCCAAGTAATGAGCACGACGCTTGCGGCGTAGGATTCGTTGCACACATTAAAGGCAAGAAATCACATGAGATCGTTTCTCAGGGTTTACAGATTCTTGAGAACTTAGATCACCGGGGAGCAGTTGGTGCTGATCCATTGATGGGTGATGGCGCTGGTATCTTGATTCAGATTCCAGATACTTTGTATCGCGAAGAAATGGCCAAGCAAGGTGTGACATTGCCACCATTAGGTGAGTATGGTGTTGGCATGATTTTCTTGCCGAAGGAGCATGCATCTCGTTTAGCTTGCGAGCAAGAATTAGAGCGTACCGTTCGTTTAGAAGGTCAAGTTGTTTTAGGTTGGAGAGATGTTCCGGTGGATGTGAAATTGCCGATGTCTCCAACAGTACAAATGACAGAGCCATTCATTCGTCAAATTTTTATTGGTCGTGGTCGTGACATCATGACAACCGACGCGCTTGAGCGTAAGTTGTATGTCATTCGTAAGACAGCAAGTCACGCGATTCAAGATTTGCATCTCAAACATGGCAAGGAATATTTCGTTGCCTCAATGTCTGCTAGAACCATTGTTTACAAGGGTTTGCTGTTAGCCAATCAAGTTGGTGCTTATTACCAAGACTTGCAAGACAAGCGCACTGTCTCAGCGCTGGCTTTAGTGCATCAACGTTTCTCTACCAACACTTTCCCTGCTTGGGAATTGGCGCATCCGTATCGCATGATTGCGCATAACGGTGAGATCAATACTGTTAAAGGCAACGTCAATTGGGTGAATGCACGTGAAGGTGCAATTAGCTCCCCAGTGCTTGGCGATGACTTGCAAAAACTGTGGCCATTAATTTATCCAGGTCAATCAGACACTGCATGTTTCGATAACTGTTTAGAGTTGTTGGTAATGTCTGGCTATCCATTGGCGCAAGCCATGATGATGATGATTCCTGAGGCATGGGAACAACATGCATTGATGGATGACAATCGTCGCGCATTCTATGAATACCATGCAGCAATGATGGAGCCATGGGACGGTCCTGCAGCAATGGCATTTACCGATGGTCGTCAAATTGGCGCCACTTTGGATCGCAATGGTTTACGTCCAGCACGTTATTACGTAACTGATGATGACCTCGTCATCATGGGATCTGAGGCTGGTGTATTGCCGATTCCTGAGAGCAAGATCGTACAAAAATGGCGCTTACAACCAGGCAAGATGTTCATGATCGACATGGAGCAAGGTCGCATCATTGATGACGTTGAGTTGAAGAATGCCGTTTCTAAAGCTAAGCCATACAAGAGCTGGATCGATGCGGTTCGTGTGAAGTTGGACGAAGTTGATGCCAGTAAGGTGGACTTGGTTGATGAGAAAACCACGATTCGTCCAGCGGCAAAATTATTAGATCGCCAACAAGCATTTGGCTACACCCAGGAAGATATTAAGTTCCTCATGGCTCCAATGGCCATGAATGGTGAAGAAGCTATTGGTTCAATGGGTAATGACAGCCCATTAGCGGTTCTCTCTAATAAGAACAAGCCGCTCTATAACTACTTCAAACAGTTGTTTGCACAAGTTACCAATCCTCCGATTGATCCAATTCGCGAGAACATGGTGATGTCTTTGGTTTCTTTCATTGGCCCTAAGCCAAACTTGTTAGACACCAACAACATCAATCCACCAATGCGCTTGGAAGTAAGTCAGCCAATTTTGGATTTTGATGACATCACTAAGATTCGTCATATTGGTCATTACACCAATGGCAAGTTCCGCTCTTATGAATTGGATATTTGCTATCCAGCTTCATGGGGTAAGGCTGGTATTGAAGCGCGTTTAGCTTCTCTGTGCGCTGAAGCTGCTGATGCAGTGCGCTCTGGTTACAACATTTTGATCGTGAGCGATCGTCAGGTTGATGAAAAGCACGTAGCAATTCCTGCTTTATTGGCTACTTCTGCCATTCATCAACATTTAGTGCAAAAAGGTTTGCGTACTAGCGTTGGCTTAGTGGTGGAAACAGGCAGCGCGCGTGAGACTCATCACTTTGCACTCTTGGCTGGTTATGGTGCAGAAGCAGTTCATCCATACCTCGCAATGGAAACCTTAGCTGAAATGGCTAAAGGTTTATCCGGTGATTTATCTGCAGAAAAAGCAGTGAAGAATTTTGTGAAAGCGATTGGTAAGGGCTTGCAAAAAGTGATGTCCAAAATGGGTATCTCTACTTACATGTCTTATACAGGCTCACAGATTTTTGAAGCCATTGGTTTAAACCACGACATCATTGATCAATACTTCAAGGGCACTCCATCAAACGTTGGTGGTATCGGCGTATTTGAAGTGGCTGAAGAAGCATTGCGCATGCACTCATCAGCATTTGGTAATGACCCAGTTCTAACTAATATGCTTGACGCTGGTGGTGAGTACGCTTTCCGCATTCGTGGCGAGAACCATATGTGGACTCCTGACACGATTGCGAAGTTGCAGCACTCCACACGTATCGGCGCTGAGAAAGGCTATCAGACTTATAAAGAGTACGCCAACATCATCAATGATCAAACTAAGCGTCAAATGACTTTGCGTGGTTTGTTTGAATTCAAGATTGATCCAGCAAAAGCCATTCCATTGGACGAAGTAGAGTCTGCAAAAGAAATCGTTAAACGTTTTGCAACGGGCGCGATGTCTTTGGGTTCGATCTCTACAGAAGCCCACGCTACTTTGGCGATTGCTATGAACCGTATTGGCGGTAAGTCCAATACTGGCGAAGGCGGTGAAGATCCAAACCGTTATGTTAATGAACTCAAGGGTATTCCAATTAAGAAGGGTGAGTCTTTAGCAAGCATCCTGGGTAGCGACGTAGTTGAGGCTAATATTCCATTGCAAGATGGCGACTCTTTGCGCTCTAAGATTAAGCAAGTTGCTTCTGGTCGTTTTGGTGTAACTACAGAATATTTGCGTTCTGCTGATCAGATTCAGATCAAGATGGCACAGGGCGCTAAGCCTGGTGAAGGCGGTCAATTGCCGGGGGGTAAGGTTTCTGACTACATCGGCAAGTTGCGTTTCTCAGTGCCAGGTGTTGGTTTGATTTCTCCTCCTCCGCACCACGACATTTATTCGATTGAAGAT
Organism: Polynucleobacter sp. 86C-FISCH; assembly: GCF_018882415.1. Lineage (GTDB taxonomy): Bacteria > Pseudomonadota > Gammaproteobacteria > Burkholderiales > Burkholderiaceae > Polynucleobacter. The sequence continues at coordinate 1,022,023 of NZ_JACVOL010000001.1, forward strand.
ATCGCCCAGTTGATTCATGACTTGAAGAACGTCAATCCAAAAGCCGACGTTTCTGTGAAGTTGGTTTCTGAAGTGGGTGTTGGAACTGTTGCGGCTGGTGTTGCGAAAGCTAAAGCAGACCATGTTGTGATTGCTGGTCATGATGGCGGTACCGGCGCATCCCCACTTTCTTCAATCAAGCACGCTGGTTCTCCATGGGAACTCGGCTTAGCTGAAACACAGCAGACATTGGTTCTCAATGGCTTGCGCAGTCGTATTCGTGTTCAAGCTGACGGCCAAATGAAGACTGGTCGCGACGTAGTGATTGGTGCTTTATTGGGCGCAGATGAATTTGGTTTCGCGACAGCTCCATTGGTTGTTGAGGGTTGCATCATGATGCGTAAGTGTCATTTAAATACCTGCCCAGTTGGTGTTGCTACACAAGATCCAGAATTGCGTAAGAAATTCTCTGGCAAGCCAGAGCATGTAGTGAACTTCTTCTTCTTTATTGCTGAAGAGGCTCGCGAGATCATGGCGCAATTGGGTATTCGTAAATTTGATGACTTAATTGGTCGCGTTGATTTGTTAGATACCCGCAAAGGTATTGAGAACTGGAAAGTACATGGCTTGGATTTCAGCAAGATTTTTGCTGAACCACAGGTTGCTGCTGAAGTTCCACGTTATCAAGTGTTGACGCAAGATCATGGCTTAGCTAGCGCACTCGACAATATTTTGATTGAGAAGAGCGAGCCTGCCTTAGAGCGTGGTGAGAAGGTATCTTTCATTGTTCCTGTTAAGAACGTGAACCGTACAGTTGGCGCAATGCTCTCAGGTGAAGTAGCTCAGCGTTATGGCCATGCAGGTTTGCCAGATGACACGATCCACATTCAGTTGAATGGCACTGCTGGTCAAAGCTTCGCAGCTTTCTTGGCTCGCGGCATCACCTTAGATTTGGTTGGTGATGGAAATGACTACGTTGGTAAAGGTTTGTCAGGTGGTCGTGTGATTGTTCGTGCTCCGCATGAGTTCCGTGGCGACACAGCGAAAAACATCATTGTTGGCAACACTGTTCTCTACGGTGCGATTGCTGGCGAGGCATTCTTTAACGGTGTAGCCGGTGAGCGTTTCGCAGTACGTAACTCTGGTGCTACAACAGTTGTTGAAGGTACTGGCGACCATGGTTGTGAGTACATGACTGGTGGCACAGTAGTTGTATTGGGCGCAACAGGCCGTAACTTTGCTGCAGGTATGAGCGGCGGTATTGCTTATGTTTACGACGAAGATGGTTTGTTCGATAAGCGTTGCAACACCAGCATGGCTACTTTGGAAAAAGTCCTGCCTTCTGCCGAGCAGATTGCCAAGATGCCGAAGTCTGAGTGGCATGCCCCTGTCGATGTTAAAGATGGTGGTGAGCGTTTAACAGACGAGCAAATCTTGAAGGGCTTGATTGAGCGTCATTTCCGCCACACTGGCTCTGAGCGCGCAAAAGCGCTTTTAGCTGACTGGGAAAATGCCCGCGGACGTTTTGTGAAGGTTCTCCCAACTGAGTACAAACGTGCTCTCGGTGAGTTGTGGGAAAAGGCTCAGAACAAAACCGTTGCTGCTTAATCAAATAGATAGACATTAAGAAAAGATACTAAGGATTCGATATGGGTAAGGTCACTGGATTTATGGAGTTTGAGCGCGTTGATGAAACGTACGAAGCGCCGGTTAAACGTCTCCATCACTACAAAGAATTTGTTGCTGCATTAACTGATGAAGAGGCTAAAGTTCAGGGCGCACGTTGTATGGATTGCGGCATCCCGTTTTGTAATAACGGTTGCCCAGTGAACAACATCATTCCTGACTTTAATGATTTGGTATTCCATAATGATTGGAAGAATGCATTAGACGTTTTGCAATCAACCAATAACTTCCCAGAATTTACTGGTCGTATTTGTCCAGCTCCTTGCGAAGCCGCATGTACTTTAGGTATTAATAGCACTGCAGTTGGCATTAAATCTATTGAGCACGCCATTATTGATAAGGGCTGGGAAAGTGGTTGGGTTAAGCCTCAGCCATCCAAGACCAAGACAGGTAAAAAAGTAGCGGTAGTTGGCGGCGGTCCTGCGGGTATGGCGGCTGCACAGCAATTGGCTCGTGTTGGTCATGATGTGACTGTGTTTGAGAAGAATGATCGCGTTGGCGGTTTGCTGCGCTACGGTATTCCTGATTTCAAAATGGAAAAGTGGTTGATTGACCGTCGCGTAGAGCAGATGCAAGCTGAAGGTGTGAAGTTTGAAACTGGTGTGTTTGTTGGTAAAGAAGCGATTGGTGCTGAAGTAAAAAATTACTCCAACAAAACAGTTTCACCTGAGCAGTTGATGAAAGATTTTGACGCTGTAGTGATCACTGGTGGCGCAGAGCAGCCACGTGATTTGCCAGTCCCAGGTCGTGAGTTAGCCGGTGTGCACTATGCGTTGGAATTTTTGATTCCACAGAACAAAGAAAATGCAGGCGATTTCAAAAATGAAATCCGTGCAACCGACAAGCATGTTGTAGTTATCGGCGGCGGTGATACCGGCTCTGATTGTGTAGGAACTTCAAACCGCCACGGCGCTACCAAGATTACTCAGTTTGAATTGCTCCCGCAGCCTCCAGAAGAGGAAAACAAGCCATTGGTATGGCCATATTGGCCAACAAAGTTGCGCACATCCTCCTCTCACGAAGAGGGCTGTGATCGTGACTGGTCTGTTGGAACAAAACGTTTTGAAGGTAAAAACGGCAAAGTAGAGAAGTTGATCGGCGTACGTTTGGAGTGGAAAGACGGCAAGATGTCAGAAGTGCCAAACTCTGAATTTGAGATCAAGGCAGATTTAGTGCTTTTAGCAATGGGCTTCGTGTCTCCAGTTCAGCAAGTACTGAATGCTTTTGGCGTTGAAAAAGATGCTCGTGGCAATGCTAAAGCTACTGTGGACGGTCAAAATGCCTATCAAACGAACGTTCCCAAGGTATTTGCTGCTGGCGATATGCGTCGCGGACAGTCTCTCGTAGTTTGGGCGATTCGTGAAGGCCGTCAATGTGCCCGTTCAGTGGACGAGTATTTAATGGGGTCTTCTGTTTTACCTCGATAATATCGAGGATATGAACAGTAGCCAGCCAAACTCCTTGGATGTAAGCAAGCAAGCTGCAGGCGAAGTTGTCGTCTCTATTAAAGACGTCAACTTTTCCTATGCTCCGGGTGAGCGGCAAATTTTGTCGGGACTCAATATGGAGTTTCGACGCGGTCAAGTGGTTGCTGTTATGGGTGGCTCTGGTTGTGGCAAGACCACCATTCTTCGCCTGATTGGCGGTCAATATACAGCCCAATCGGGCCAAGTTCTTTTTGAAGGACAAGATATTGGCAAGATGAGCGGCGCTGAGTTGATGGTAGCTCGTCGACGTATGGGGATGCTATTTCAGTTTGGCGCTTTGTTCACCGACCTTAGTGTTTTTGAAAACGTTGCCTTTCCACTACGCGAGCATACCGATTTAAGTGAAGAACTCTTGCACTCGTTGGTATTGATGAAACTCAATGCGGTAGGTTTGCGTGGCGCACGTGATTTAATGCCTTCCCAAATTTCTGGTGGCATGGCAAGACGCGTTGCGCTTGCAAGAGCGATTGCTTTAGATCCACCACTCATCATGTATGACGAGCCATTTGCTGGCCTTGATCCTATTTCGCTTGGTATTACTGCGCGCTTGATTCGTGATCTAAATAATGCCCTGGGAGCCACGAGTTTATTGGTTACTCATGATGTTGAAGAGACTTTTGCGATTGCAGATTATGTGTACTTTATTGCCAATGGCCGCATTGGCGCAGAAGGAACACCAGAGGAATTAAGTCGCTCAACTGATCCCTTTGTCAGACAATTCTTAGATGCCGCACCAGATGGTCCCGTCCCTTTCCATTACCCAGGAAAAACCTTGGAAGAAGATTTTGGAGTGAGGCCTCTATGACTGCACTATTAAATCTTTTTGGTGATCTTGGATTTTTTGTTCGTCGTAACTTAAGTAGTCTTGGGTTGGCTGCCCGCATGTTTGTAGCGGTGATTGTGCGCTCAGGATTCTTGCTTAAGAGACCACGCTTAGTAATTGATCAAATTTTATTTGTTGGCAACCATTCCTTCATCATCATTGCGGTCTCAGGATTATTTGTAGGTTTCGTATTAGGTTTGCAGGGTTACTACACCTTAAATCGTTATGGTTCAGAGCAAGCGCTTGGTTTGTTGGTCGCATTGTCTTTAACTCGTGAGTTAGGACCAGTGATTACTGCTTTATTGTTTGCTGGCAGAGCCGGCACTTCATTGACCGCAGAAATTGGTTTGATGAAAGCTGGCGAGCAATTAACTGCTATGGAGATGATGGCGGTTGATCCTTTGGGTCGCGTGATTGCGCCACGACTCTGGGCAGGCATTATTTCTATGCCAATTTTGGCAACCATCTTTACGGCTGTGGGTGTTCTAGGCGGCTATTTGGTTGGTGTTCCACTCATTGGAGTGGATTCAGGCGCTTTCTGGTCGCAAATGCAGGGTGGCGTAGACCTGTTTTCGGATATCGGTAACGGCCTAATTAAAAGCATGGTGTTTGGTGTGGCAGTGACTTTTATTGCTCTCTACCAAGGTTATGAATCAAAGCCTACGCCTGAAGGCGTTTCGCAAGCGACTACCCGTACGGTAGTGATCTCTTCTTTATCGGTCCTGGCATTGGATTTCTTGCTGACCGCGATGATGTTCTCAAATTAGAAAGAATAAACTGGGGCTCTTATGAGAAAAAGTGCAATTGATGTTTGGGTAGGTATTTTTGTTGCCATAGGTTTGTTGGCAGCGCTATTTCTCGCGTTAAAAGTTGGCAATATGAATGCGGTGTCATTCGCCCCAACATACAAAATTTCCGCACGCTTTGACAACATCGGTGGTTTAAAGCCTCGTGCACCCGTTAAAAGTGCTGGTGTAGTTGTTGGCAGAATTGCCAACATCTCTTTTGATGACAAGACTTATCAGGCAACAGTAGTCATGACGATTGAAGATTCTTTTAAGTTTCCAAAAGATTCTTCTGCAAAGATTTTGACATCCGGCCTATTGGGTGAGCAATATATCGGCCTTGAAGCAGGTGGTTCGGATGATATGTTGGCTAATGGTGAGAAGATCTCTCAAACTCAGTCAGCGATTGTTTTAGAAAACCTCATCAGTCAGTTTCTTTACAATAAAGCAGCGGATAGCGGTCAAGAAAAAGGCGCGGCAAAATGATGTTGTCTGTTGTGCGCAAACTCAAGGCGGCAATCTTGCTGAGTTTGGTTGCAGCCATGATTGGTTGCGCTTCGATTCCTGCTGGCGCAGAGCGCTCCCCACAGGATCCCTGGGAGCCGTTTAACCGTTCGGTATTCGAGTTTAATGAAGGCTTAGACGCTTATGTTCTAAAGCCAGTAGTTGCGGGTTATCGTTTTGTATTGCCTGAGTTTGTGCGCGATGGAATTTATAACTTCTTTAGCAACTACAACGATATTTACACTGCACTCTTTAACTTGCTACAAGGCAAGCCAGGGTTTGCCTTTAATGACTTCATGCGCGTAGTGGTCAATACAACCATGGGCTTGGGTGGACTATTAGACTTGGCAACACCAGGCGGCTTAGAAAAGCATAAGGAAGATTGGGGTCAAACTTTAGGCGTTTGGGGTGTGCCTTCAGGCCCATATGTCGTTTTACCTTTCTTTGGTCCAAGTAATGTTCGAGATACTGTTGGTACTGTGGCTGATTTAGAGTCTGACTACCTCTTTACGTATGTAAAGGACATTGGCCTAAGAAATAGCATTACCGGTTTGCGTGTAGTGAATGCGCGCAATACTTACTATGAAGCTGGTGATTTATTGGATGGCGCTGCAATTGATAAGTACAGCTTTATGCGCGATGCTTACATTCAAAGACGGGCATATCAAATTAATGAGGGTCGCGATGATGAAGAACCCATTGTTTATGAGAATCCATATCAATAAGCAGTCATCAGTGCAGTTTGAAGTAACTAAAATGAGTCTCAATTTAGATAAAGATGGTGGGCGGGGAATATGAAAAGTTTTAAAAAAATCGGCAGCTTTATTTTTGCAGGGCTGCTATTTGCAGTCGGCACTGTTTTTGCTCAGACCCCTGACCCATCAACACCTCCAGACGCTCTCATCAAGATGGTTGTTACAGATGTCATGGCAAGCGTTAAGGCTGATCCCGATATTCAGAAGGGCAATATTCCAAAGATTGTGGACCTGGTAGAAAAGAAAATTGTTCCTTATACCGATATGCGTCGCACAACAGAAATGGCGATGGGGCCTAATTGGAAAAAAGCGACGCCTGAGCAGCAAGCCCAACTTACTTCCGAGTTTAAGAATCTACTCATTCGCACTTATTCGGGCGCGTTGAGCCAGTTGCGTGATCAGACTGTGCAATTTAAAGCTTTGCGCGCGGCGCCAGATGATAAAGAAGTGGTTGTGAAAACCGTTGTACTTGGCCGTGGTGATCCAGTGCCTTTGGACTATCGACTTGAGAAAACAGCTAATGGCTGGAAGGTTTATGACATGAACATCATGGGTGTTTGGTTGGTTGAAGCCTACCGTAACCAGTTTTCTAATCAAATCAGTCAAAACGGCATTGAGGGCTTAGTCAAGTTCTTGCAAGACCGCAATAAACAATTAGCTACTGCTAAGCCAAGCAATTAATTGTTAAATAAAGACACCATGCCTTTTCTTTTGCCAAAAATCGTTACGCAAGAAAATGCCTTGCAGTTGCAAAAAGAGGGCTTGTTAAATAGCCCCAGTTTGCAATTGATCGATTGCTCTGCGTTAAAAGACTTTGACTCCACTGTATTAACTGTTTTATTGGCATGGCAAAAAAAACTCCTGTCTGAAGGTAAGTCTATTTCGATAGAACATGCTCCGGAGAAGCTAAAAGTTCTTGCTGGTGTTTATGGTGTTGCTGCGTTGCTAGGTTTGTAATGGCAATGCATCCAGCGATATCTATTCAAAACATATCTAAGCAGTACGGGGCACTTCAAGCTTTAGATGATGTTTCTCTGACTATTGAACCTGGAGAATTTTTTGGTTTGTTGGGCCCCAATGGTGCCGGCAAGACCACGTTAATTTCTATTCTGGCTGGCCTAGTAAGACCTAGCCACGGTCATGCAGCCATTATGGGCGCTGATGTTCAAAAAGGTTTTCGTGAGGCACGCCGTATGCTGGGCGTTGTTCCTCAAGAGTTGGTCTTTGATCCCTTCTTTACTGTTCGAGAAACTTTGCGTTTTCAGTCGGGCTACTTTGGGATACGCAATAACGATGCATGGATTGACGAGATCATGGCTAACCTTGATCTCACCTCTAAAGCCGATAGCAATATGCGCTCTTTGTCTGGTGGAATGAAGCGTCGAGTGCTTGTTGCTCAGGCATTGGTGCATAGACCACCAGTCATTATTTTGGATGAGCCTACTGCCGGTGTAGATGTCGAGTTACGTCAATCGCTCTGGCAGTTTATTAGTAGACTAAATCAAGATGGTCATACGATTGTTTTGACCACTCATTATTTGGAAGAGGCTGAAGCTCTGTGTCAGCGCATTGCCATGCTCAAGCAAGGCAAGATCGTGGCTTTAGACACTACCGCGAATTTATTAAGCCGCTATGGATCGGTTAAAAAAGATGGCGAAGGTAAAACCGATCTAGAAGAAGTCTTTGTCAACATTATGTCCGGAGGCGCTTTATGAAGCATGGCATAAATAGACCGGCTTTGGAATACGGCAGCGGTTTTCCGACTTTATTGTTTAAGGAAGTAAAGCGTTTCTATAAGGTCGCATTTCAGACGATTGCTGCACCAGTTCTGACGGCTGTGCTGTACCTGATGATCTTTGGACATGTGCTCGAAGGCAAGGAAATTTATGGTCGTCTCAGTTACACGGCCTTTCTGATTCCTGGCTTGGTCATGATGAGTGTTTTGCAAAACGCTTTTGCCAATACATCCTCTTCTCTGATTCAGTCTAAAGTCACAGGGAACCTAGTCTTTGTTCTGCTTGCTCCATTGAGTCATTTTGAGTTCTATGCAGCTTATATTCTGGCTGCAGTCTTCAGGGGTATCGTGGTTGGCTTAGGTGTTTTATTGATTACTATTTGGTTTGCTACACCTTCCTTGGAATATCCGCTGTGGATTTTGGTATTTGCATTTTTAGGCGCAGCAATTTTGGGAAGTCTCGGCTTAATCGCTGGCATCTGGGCTGATAAGTACGATCAGTTGGCTGCTTTTCAGAATTTCATCATCATGCCGGCTACGATGTTGTCTGGTGTTTTTTATTCCATTCATTCTTTGCCGCCGGCGTGGCAGGTGGTCTCTCATTTCAACCCCTTCTTTTACATGATTGACGGGTTCCGCTACGGATTTTTTGGGGTTTCTGATAACTCCCCTTGGAGTAGTTTGGTGATTGTGTTTTGTTTCTTTGTAGTGGTGTCAGCCATTACATTGCGCTTGCTCCAAAAGGGCTATAAGCTCCGTTACTAATTGTTAATACCCTGGTTTCATTAGGAGAGAAAATGCTACCCACCCCCGATCAGATTGAAGGCTATATCAAACAAGGTATTCAATGTACCCATATACAGGTTGAGGGTGATGGACAACATTTTTTTGCAACTATTGTGAGTCCTGAGTTTGAGGGCAAGCGCTTAGTGCAGCGTCATCAATTGGTTTATGGTGCCATGGGCGATCGCATGAAAGCAGAAGTACATGCTTTATCAATTAAGGCTTTTACACCCGAAGAATTTGCTCAGAATTCAGCAGCATAAAAAATAACCTCATTACATATTAATTACTAAGTTTTTACTGGAATCGTTTCATGGATAAATTACGAATGGTTGGCGGAACTCCTCTCAAAGGTGAGGTAGTAATTGCTGGCGCTAAAAATGCCGCGTTGCCAATTCTGTGTGCTTGTCTATTAACCGATCAGCCAGTAGTTTTGCGCAATGTTCCTGACTTGCAGGATGTGCGCACCATGCTTAAGCTTTTGCAAGAGATTGGCGTTACGGTAGATTTTCCAGATGCGAGCGATCATAGCCATATGGTGTTGAACGCAGCAATCATCAAAAGCTCTGAGGCCACCTATGAGATGGTGAAGACTATGCGTGCTTCCATCTTGGTACTTGGCCCACTCTTGGCCAGAATGCATAGTGCAAAGGTGTCATTGCCGGGTGGTTGCGCTATTGGCGCGCGTCCGGTGGATCAGCACATCAAGGGTCTCAAGGCAATGGGCGCAAGCATCAAAATCAAGAGTGGTTACATTCAAGCTGAAACCAAGCCTCAATCTGATCGCTTAAAGGGCGCCTCGATCTTGACGGACATGATTACCGTGACCGGCACTGAAAATTTATTGATGGCCGCTACTTTGGCATCAGGAACAACGGTATTAGAAAATGCTGCGCGTGAACCTGAGGTTGGCGACCTAGCTGAATTGCTAGTGAAGATGGGGGCCAAGATTTCTGGCATTGGCAGCGATCGTCTAGTAATCGAAGGCGTTGAGAAATTGCATGGTGCCGAGCATTCAGTGATTCCAGATCGTATTGAGGCTGGAACATTCTTGTGTGCGGTAGCTGCAACTGGTGGCGAAATTACTGTTAAACACTGCCGTCCAGATACTTTAGATGCAGTGATCGTGAAATTAAAAGAAGCTGGTCTGCAGATGGAGGTTGGTCCAGATTGGATTAAGGCATCGATGCAGGGTCGCCCTAAAGCGGTAAATTTCCGCACCTCTGAGTACCCAGCCTTTCCTACAGATATGCAGGCACAGTTGATGACAGTGAATGCCATCGCAGCTGGCAGCTCAATGATTACCGAAACGATTTTTGAAAACCGCTTTATGCATGTGCAGGAGCTCAATCGTTTGGGCGCAGATATTGCTATTGAAGGAAATACCGCAATTGCTCAGGGGGTGGAAAAGCTCTCCGGCGCAATCGTGATGGCCACCGATCTGCGCGCTTCCGCTAGCTTGGTGATCGCTGGACTGGCGGCTCAGGGTGAAACCCAGGTGGACCGGATTTACCACTTAGATCGTGGCTATGACCGTATGGAGCAGAAGTTAACCCTCTTGGGCGCCAAGATTGAGCGCGTCAAGTAAGGCTGATGGATAATTAGTTCATGAAATTGACTTTAGCTCTCTCCAAGGGCCGCATCTTCGAGGAAACCGCTGAGATCTTGTCCAAGGTCGGCATAGTGCCGCTTGAAGATCCCGAGAAGTCTCGCAAACTCATTATTGAGACAACCAATCCAGATGTTCGCTTAATCATTGTTCGCGCCTCCGACGTTCCAACATATGTGCAATTTGGTGGTGCAGATTTTGGCGTTGCTGGTTTAGACGTATTGATGGAAAAAGGCACCGATGGTTTGTATGTGCCTTATGACTTGGGTATTGCCAAGTGCCGTATGTCTGTTGCTGTACGCGAAGGTTTTGACTACGCTGGCGCAGTGAAACAGGGCTCTCGTTTAAAAGTGGCAACGAAGTATGTCAATTGCGCACGGGAACACTTTGCCAATAAAGGTGTCCACATCGATACGATTCATCTGTATGGCTCAATGGAGCTTGCTCCATTGGTAGGGTTGGCTGACGCTATCGTAGATTTAGTTTCTACTGGCAACACCCTAAAAGCAAATGGTCTAGTTGAGGTTGAGCCAATCGCTGATATCAGCGCTCGTTTGGTAGTAAATCAAGCTTCGTATAAGCGTAAGCGTGCTCAGCTGCAGCCTATTTTTGAGTTGCTGAAATAATCGGCGGCCAACCAGAAGTCTTATCCATGCCTTCAAATATCAACGTCAAGCGCCTTAAAAGCAAAGATGCAGACTTCAGAGAAATTCTGCTGTCGAGCCTTTCTTTGCCTAGCGCTGATGACGAGGCTATAGATTCTGCAGTAGTCAAGATTTTGGCAGCAGTCAAAGATAAGGGCGATGAAGCGGTTCTTGGTTTTACAAAACAATTCGATCGTTTGAATGTTGCAAGCGTTTCCGAATTAGAGATTCCGCGCAAAGATTTAGAACAAGCCTATCAATCTTTATCTGCTGAACAAAAAAGTGCTCTGGATATTGCTGCGCAAAGAGTTCGCGCATATCACGAGAAGCAAAAGATTGAAGCGGGTTGTCATTCTTGGGAGTATGAAGAGAGAGATGGCACGCGTCTCGGTCAAAAAGTAACGCCCCTAGATCGTGTTGGTATTTATGTGCCAGGCGGTAAGGCGGCTTACCCATCTTCTGTGTTGATGAATGCCATCCCCGCAAAAGTGGCAGGTGTTGCTGAAGTCATTATGGTGGTGCCTACTCCAGATGGAGCACGTAATCCATTGGTCTTGGCGGCAGCCTTTCTTGCAGGTGTTGATCGCGTCTTTACGATCGGCGGTGCTCAGGCAGTGGGTGCTTTGGCTTATGGAACAAAAACCATTCCTTCGGTCGACAAAATTGTTGGACCTGGTAATGCTTATGTAGCTGCAGCTAAGCGCCGAGTATTTGGCATTGTCGGTATCGATATGATCGCCGGACCCTCAGAAATCTTGGTTCTCTGCGATGGATCTACTAACCCTGATTGGGTTGCCATGGATTTGTTCTCACAGGCCGAGCATGATGAGCAAGCGCAATCGATCTTGCTTTGTCCAGACGCTGCATATATTGAGCAAGTGCAGGCAAGTATTAATAAGCTTTTGCCAGAAATGCCAAGAGCAAAAGTAATTGAATCTTCACTAACAAATCGTGCCCTATTGATTCAAGTTAAAGATATGGCAGAAGCTTGTGAGATTGCTAATGCCATTGCTGCTGAGCATTTGGAGATTTGTGCTGCTGATCCACGCAAGTGGGCAGATCAAATTCGTCATGCAGGCGCTATCTTTATGGGTAACTACACCAGTGAATCATTAGGTGATTACTGTGCCGGACCTAACCACGTCTTGCCAACAGCACGCACTGCGCGTTTCTCTTCACCATTGGGTGTTTATGACTTCATCAAGCGCTCGAGCATGATTGAAGTGAGTGAAGCTGGTGCCCAAACTTTGGGTGAGGTTGCAAGTACCTTGGCTCATGGTGAAGGCTTACAAGCCCATGCTCGTGCGGCCGAGATGCGTCTCAAAAAGTAAGCGCGTAAGAAACCCGCGCTTAATAATTCAATCTTTTAATTCAGAATCTCTTTTAAAGCAGCGACGAGTTCGTTGCTTTGTTCATCTGTGCCGATCGTAATGCGCAAGAATTCTTCTATGCGCTCAGATTTAAAGTGACGCACGATGATGCCACGATCACGTAAGGCCTGATAGAGCTTAGCTCCAGCATGCTTGGGGTGACGGGTGAAAATAAAGTTTGCAGTTGACGGTAGCGTTTCAAATCCTAAGGCATTTAGCTGATCAACTAAATTACTGCGAGTTTGAATTACCTTGTTAGAAGTTTCCTCAAGGTGCGCTTGATCTTCAATGGCTGCAATGGCGCCCGCTTGAGCGAGTCGGCCTAGCGGGTAAGAGTTAAAGCTATTTTTTACTCGCTCTAATCCTTCAATTAAATCCGGATGACCAACAGCAAAGCCAACGCGCAGGCCAGCCAAGGCGCGTGACTTAGAAAGCGTGTGAACAACTAGAAGATTTTCTGGGCAGGCATTGCCGCGCAATAATGGAATGCAGGATTCAGTACCGTAATCAACGTAGGCTTCATCAATAACTACTACAGAGTCTTTGTTGCGAGATAACAAAGCTTCGATTTCAGAGCGGGGAATAGATCTACCGGTTGGGGCATTTGGGTTGGGGAAAATAATCCCACCGTTGGGCGTTTTGAAGTCGGCAGTTTTGATCTCAAAATTCTCACCCAAGGGGATCGTTTGGTATTCAATTCCAAAAAGCTTGCAATAGACCGGATAGAAGCTATATGTAATATCCGGAAAGTGCACTGGCTTAGTTTGTTTGAGAAGCCCAGCAAAAACATGCGCTAAAACTTCATCCGAACCATTGCCTAAAAAAACTTGTTTTGGGTCTAGGCCATGCAATTTGGCGATGGCTTGTTTGAGGGCTGCACCTTCTGGATCAGGATAAAGGCGTAAATCCGCAGTATTTTGACTTTCAATGGCAGCTAGCGCCTTGGGCGATGGGCCATAAGGGCTTTCATTGGTGTTGAGTTTGACCAGCCGCTGCATTTGCGGTTGCTCCCCTGGAACGTAAGGGGTTAAGGTTTTAACAACAGGGCTCCAAAAACGGCTCATGAGGGTTCTCAGGTCAAAAATCGGGATGAAAGTGCTGCAATATCGATATTTATATCTTCTCTAGGAATGATATTATGAGGCTTCAATCAACACTTCGCCTCGCGGCGCAATGAAGCATGCGGCAAGCCGACGTTACCCGAAACACTTCGGAAACCAAAATTCAGATTTCCATCAATTTAGATGGTACCGGTAAGGCTGAGCTAGCCTCCGGAGTTCCTTTCCTCGACCATATGTTGGATCAAATTGCCCGCCACGGCATGATAGACCTCAAAGTGGTTGCCAATGGCGATACCCATATTGATGATCACCACACTGTTGAAGATGTGGGTATTACCTTGGGCCAAGCCTTTGCCAAAGCGGTAGGTGATAAGGCTGGTATTACCCGTTATGGCCACTCTTATGTGCCTTTGGATGAAACTCTCTCCCGTGTTGTGATCGATTTCTCAGGACGCCCTGGTTTGGAATTCAATGTTCCATTTACCCGTGCTCGCGTCGGTGATTTTGATGTTGATCTCAGCATTGAGTTCTTCCGTGGTTTTGTGAACCATGCTGGAGTGACTTTGCACATCGATAACTTGCGTGGCATTAATGCGCATCATCAGATTGAAACAGTGTTCAAGGCTTTTGGTCGCGCGTTGCGTATGGCCTTGGCGGTAGATCCACGTGCATCCGGCTCTATTCCTTCAACCAAAGGCAGCCTCTAATCTAGATCATCTAGTTGCCCGTTAGATAACAGCAAAGATAGGCTCAATTTTGGCGCAAACCATTGCGATCGTTGATTATGGAATGGGCAATCTCCGTTCTGTATATCAGGCATTTCATCATGTCGCACCCAATGACAATGTTCTGATTGCACATCAGCCTGAAGAGATTCGTGCTGCTGATCGTGTGGTTTTGCCAGGTCAGGGCGCGATGCCAGATTGCATGAAGCACCTACAAGAGTCCGGTTTATTAGAGGCCTTGATAGAGGCGTCTAAAAGCAAGCCGCTCTTAGGTGTTTGCGTTGGCGAGCAAATGCTATTTGATAGAAGTGCCGAGGTTCGTGCCACTGAGCAATGGACACCGTGCTTGGGCTTGATTCCTGGTGAAGTGCGCCGTTTTGATTTGGCTGGCAAGAAGCAGCCAGATGGATCTGCTTTTAAAGTACCGCATATGGGTTGGAATCAGGTCCGTCAGGATCAAAAACACCCCCTTTGGTCTGGTATCCCAGATTTGACCAGTTTTTATTTTGTACACAGCTACTATGTTGTGCCGCAGCGCAATGAGGATATTGCTGGTTCTTCTGAATATGGCGATTGGTTTACTTCTGCAGTGGCGCGAGATAATATTTTTGCAACTCAATTTCATCCAGAAAAAAGTGCAGAATACGGATTAAAGCTTTATCAAAATTTTGTTTCTTGGCAACCTTAATATTTATTACTCTTTGCTATGCTGCTGATTCCCGCAATTGATCTAAAAGACGGCCACTGTGTTCGACTCGAACAAGGTGATATGGATAAGGCTACGGTTTTTTCTGAAGACCCTGGCGCAATGGCAGCGCATTGGATTAGCAAAGGTGCGCGTCGCTTGCACTTGGTGGATCTAAATGGCGCCTTTGCTGGCAAGTTAAAAAACGAGTCTGCCATTAAATCTATTCTCAAGGCTGTAGGTAATGAGATTCCTGTGCAGTTGGGTGGCGGTATTCGTGATCTCGAAACGATTGAGCGTTTGTTGGACGACGGAATCAGTACCGTCATTATTGGCACTGCAGCAGTGAAGAACCCTGGTTTTGTACAAGATGCTTGTACGGCATTCCCTGGCCATGTCATGGTTGGTTTAGATGCCCGTGATGGCAAAGTAGCTACGGATGGTTGGAGCAAAATCACCGGTCATGAAGTGATTGATCTTGCTAAGAAATTTGAAGACTGGGGCGTTGAAGCCATTATCTACACCGATATTGGGCGCGATGGCATGCTCAAAGGCGTGAACATTGATGCCACTGTGAAGTTGGCCCAAGCCATTCGTATTCCGGTAATCGCGAGTGGCGGCTTATCGAATAATCAAGATATCGATGCACTCTGTAAAGCAGAGGAAGAGGGTGTGATGGGCGTGATTGCTGGCCGCTCTATTTATGCTGGCGATCTCGATCTCGCCACTGCACAAAAATATGCTGATGAGTTAACACTCAAATATAAAAAGAAAATTATCTAGTGTTAACCAAGCGCATTATTCCTTGTCTCGATGTTACTGCGGGGCGTGTAGTTAAAGGTGTGAACTTTGTTGGTCTGCGCGATGCAGGTGACCCTGTCGAAATTGCAAAAAGATACAACACGCAAGGCGCAGACGAACTGACCTTCTTAGACATTACCGCAACATCTGATGGGCGCGATCTGATTCTGCACATCATTGAGGATGTGGCATCACAGGTATTTATTCCGCTGACTGTTGGCGGCGGCGTGCGTGCGGTTGCTGATGTGCGACGCTTACTCAACGCTGGCGCAGATAAAGTCAGCATGAATTCCTCCGCAGTTGCTAATCCAGATTTGGTTTCTGATGCGGCTGCGTATTACGGCTCTCAATGCATTGTGGTGGCGATTGATGCCAAGCAAACAGAAGCAGGTAATTGGGAAGTATTTACCCACGGCGGCAGAACAGCTACTGGCATGGATGTAGTGGAGTGGGCTAAAGAAGTTGCTAAGCGTGGTGCCGGTGAGATTTTGTTAACCAGCATGAATCGTGACGGTAGCAAAGATGGTTTTGATTTGGCTCTTACTGCAGCTGTAAGTGATGCGGTTTCAGTGCCGGTTATTGCTTCTGGCGGAGTTGGTAATTTGCAGCATTTGGTTGATGGCATTACCAAAGGCCATGCAGATGCAGTCTTGGCTGCCAGCATCTTTCATTATGGTGAGTACACCGTTGGCCAGGCAAAGGAATATATGGCCGCCCAAGGAATCCCGGTTCGGATTTAAACCGAATTCAGACTTTTTACTAAGTTTGAACCATTGCCTGTAAAGTTTAGGTATGAGCAATTCTCAAAGCACTTTTACACCCGTTCAAAATCTGCAGGCTGGTTCATGGCTTGATGCTGTGACGTGGAATGAGCAAGGTTTAGTTCCAGCAATCGCACAAGAGGTCGGTAGCAAAGATATCTTGATGATGGCTTGGATGAACCGCGATGCTCTTCTGGAAACATTGCGTTTGGGCGAGGCAGTCTACTGGACACGCTCAAGGCAGAAGTTATGGCACAAAGGTGAAGAGTCTGGCCACACTCAAAAGGTAAAAGAAATTCGTCTGGATTGTGATGGCGACACGATTTTGCTATTGGTTGAGCAAAAAGATGGCATTGCTTGCCATACAGGGGAACATAGCTGCTTCTTTTTGCAGTGGGACTCTGCAAAAGCCGCTTGGGTTGATGAGTCCAAGAGTAAGAAGTAATAACAAAGACCTTCTTACAAAAGACATAAAATGATCCTATGACTAGTTCTGCAAACAAACCCTCTAATTTGGACTCAGCATTAGCCCATTTGGCTGATGTGGTCGATCAACGTCGTGATGCGTTTAAGGCAGGCCAAGCAGATCCCAAAACCTCCTATACCGCCTTACTCTTTTCGAAGGGTGATGATGGAATTTTGAAGAAGATTGGCGAGGAAGCGACTGAAGCGGTCATGGCTGCCAAGGATGTGCGTAACTCTAATTTGGCGCCTGACCAGCAAAAGTTGCTAGTGGGTGAGATGGCTGATTTATGGTTTCACTGCCTAATTGCTCTGTCTCAATTCAATTTGCGTCCAGAAGATGTTATCGCCGAGCTTGATCGTCGTCTGGGAACTTCGGGTATTGAAGAGAAGGCGGCCAGAAAAGCTGCCGGCAAAGAGTAATCACGAAATACTCTGAAATAACTACGGAATCAGCATGTCACACGATCCAAATTGCCTGTTTTGCAAGATTTCACAAGGTTTAATCCCCTCCCAGAAGGTTTATGAGGATGAGGAAATCTACGCTTTTAAAGATATTAATCCGGCAGCGCCTATCCATTTTTTGATGATTCCTAAAAAACATATACCCATGTTGGAGTCTTCGGAAAGCGCAGATATCCCTTTGCTGGGTAGAATGATGGAATTAGCGCCCCGTCTTGCCAAAGAACAGGGTTGCCGTCCTGGTAAGGATGGCGGCTTTAGATTGATGGTGAATAATGGCGCGGATGGTGGGCAGGAGGTTTATCACTTGCACTTGCATGTGATGGGCGGTCCCCGCCCCTGGAAAAAATAATCCAAGGAGATTAAAGATGGGTTCATTTAGCATTTGGCATTGGTTAATTGTTTTGGTGATCGTGATGTTGGTATTCGGTACCAAGAAATTGCGCAACATCGGTCAAGACTTGGGTGGTGCTGTTAAGGGTTTTAAAGATGGTATGAAGCCAGGCGAAGAACCTAAAGAGCAAATCCAGCAAACTGCTGCCGCAACAGAAAAGACTGTTGATGTTCAAGCAAAAGACGTAAACAAGTAATTAATGCACGATAGAAACTCATGCTGCATTTAAATAATTGCGTTAAATGATTGATCTCGGAGTTTCAAAGCTTGCGCTGATTGCTGTAGTTGCTTTGGTCGTAGTTGGACCAGAGCGCTTGCCAAAAGTTGCTCGTATGGCAGGTAATTTGTTTGGGCGTGCACAACGCTATATGGCTGATGTTAAATCTGAAGTCAACCGTCAGATGGAAGTAGAAGAGTTTAAAAAGTTTCGAGAAGAAACTACTGCCACTCTCAAAGAAGTTGAAAATAGCATTGGTTCGACTGTTCAAGAGGCGGGTGCTAACTTAAGCGATCAAGCCGATATCTTTGAGACCAACTTTGAAAAGCCGCCGCTTGATGAAAAAGAGGTCCTTCGCAAAAGCAAGCGCCAAGGCCGTAATAGCTGGGGAGTACGCCGTGCTGCAAGGCCGGTTTGGTTTAAGCGATCTGCGGGTATTCGTACTCGCGTGCAATCTGGCGCAGCCAGAATGAAGCGCTTTCATCACAGCGCTAGCAAATAAAAATAATACTGAAAAGCAAAAGAATAAAAACATCAACGCATGACTGATAAGAATTCAACTGAAGACTCGGGATTACAAGAAACATTTCTATCCCACTTATTTGAATTACGTGATCGCGTAATTAAATCGGCGATTGCAATTATTGTCGTCTTCGTATGTTTGGTTTATTGGGCGCCTGATATTTTTCATTTGTTTGCGCAGCCTTTGCTTGAGTCATTACCAGCAGGCGGCAAGATGATAGTGACCGATGTTACTGGTTCCTTCTTTGTGCCGATGAAGGTAACCATGCTGGTTGCTTTCTTGATTGCATTGCCTGTAGTGATGTATCAACTCTGGGCTTTCATAGCGCCTGGTCTCTATCTGCATGAAAGAAAACTCATTCTGCCTTTGGTGGTGAGTAGCTATAGCCTATTTATTTTTGGCATGGCTTTTGCCTATTTCTTGGTATTCCCAACCGTATTTAACTTTATGGCTAGCTACAACGCGCCATTGGGTGCTGAGATGTCTACTGACATCGATAAATACCTTGGCTTTGCTATGAATACCTTTTTGGCTTTTGGTATTACTTTTGAGGTGCCTGTAGTGGTAGTTGTTTTGGTACGCATGGGTATGGTGCCTTTAGCAAAGCTGAGAGAGATTCGTCCTTACGTGATTGTGGGCGCTTTTGTGATCTCAGCAGTTGTGACTCCTCCAGACGTTCTTTCGCAACTGCTTCTAGCGGTACCGATGACTCTCCTCTATGAATTAGGGCTATTTATTGCGCGCTTCTATGTGCCCAAGCCATCAGAGGATGAGGTTAAGGCAGAGGGTTCTGCAGCTTAATTGGCTTCTGCATCGACGACCTGATTTGCAAAGGTCGTCTTTAACCAGTCTGTAACGCGATCAAAGCGATAACGCCTTTGACGAAGATTGCCTTCAAGATCCATTTCTGTACCGGCAAAGGCTTTGCCAGCTGCTAGTAGGGCTCGGCGTTGCTGAATGGTTTCGATCTGAATCAATCTCGGCAATATCTTTGGTAGTTCCCAGCGAATATCCACAACTACGCAATGTTCGTGTTGTAGTTGTCCAACTTCGCATAACAATAGTTCTGCTTTGCTGAAATTAAATTGATTGGCAATGATGATGCGATGACAAAGTAGTAGCCAGTCTTCGTCGAGCTTGTGCTCGGCATGATGATTTAGTGCTTGCTCAGCGTATCGCGCCAACTCAAACCACTCATTCTTTTTAGGATTTGGACAACTCTCCAAAATTTTGCTGAGCAATTCCTTTGCCTCTGCTACGCCTTGCTGTTGGGCTTGCCAAACCCAGTAAGAAGCCTGTAACCCACGAACTTTTTCTTCTGACTTTTCACGCTTACGCCAAAGATTGGCGCCTTTGCGAAGTTGTGCTTGAGCGTGACCAAGGTCAGCAGCGCGATCAAAGCAGCGATCACTTTCCGCAGCGTTGTATCCAGAAAATTGTGGGCGCCGATAAATTTCACCGAGTGCATACCAAGCATCTCGATCACCATCCTTAGCAGCAAGCTCTAACCAATGCGCTGCTTTCTTAAGGGAGGCATTGGATTTAGTTTCCGCTACTTCAACTCTGTCATCTAGTTGCGCAAGACGTAAACCCAAAGTTAGCTTAGCAATGGTTAAGCCAAGTTCAGCTGCTCGAGTTAAGGCATCCTCATTTTGCTCATCTAGCCAAACTTTCCACAAAGAGGAGAGCGCTTCATTTTTGGGTTGGAGTTTGATGAGTAATTCTTTTGCATTCACTGCAAAAGTAGAGCTGCCTTCCGCTAGTTCAGTTAAATATTGCTTAGCAATTTTTTGAAGGCTGCCAACATCTAAGCCAGAAATCTTCTCAACCGAAGTAATGGCGCTCGCTTTTTTAAGCCAATCAGAAAGTTGCGGCTGAATTTCTTGATGTTGTGGATTGACTAATAAGTTGACGAGTTGCCATTTGGCTGCAGAGGAGCGTTCTAAGTCTTCATTGGACTCAGCAAGCCTCCAAAAAGAATCCCAGCCAAAGCCAAATGCAGGTGAATTAAAGGTTTCGACCAGTGGAATGCTGGCAACTTGCGTTAAGACCTTAAAAATTTCAGCGCTACTTGAGCTTTGATTCTCAAGTGTCTGATTTGTAATGGAAAAATAGGATTTTTCTAGCCAAATCAATGCGTTAGCAGGCTGAATGGGGGTTTTAAATGCCCCAGTTAAGTAGGCTTGAGCAAGATTTTGTTGTGCAGAAACATCACCCAATCGGGCTGAACTCAGGATTTTTAAGAATTCGCGGCTTGCCATATGACAATTTTGGCATCTAGAGCCCATAAAAGACAGAAAAGAGGGGTCTTGTTGCCGAGATACAACGAAGAAAGCCAAAAAACTACCTTTTGACAAGCAAAAAGAGCTCCTAAATACCCTGACCCCCAGTCTAGTGGTGCAAAAGAAGCAAAATTCGTAGGTCCCAGTTTTATTTGGGCATTACTTTTAATTTTTGGAGATTTAAAGAATGAAAAAATCGCTATTAGCAATCGCAGCAATCGGTGCATTTGCATCTGCTGCTCAAGCTCAGTCCAGCGTAACCGTTTACGGTATCTTGGACGTTGGTTACATCGGTGAGAACACACGTGCTTCTACATCTGCTAACCGTACTACAGCACCTACAACAGCCAACGGCTCATTGAAGTCTACTGGTAACCAATTCGGTCAGTCTGCTGAGCAGTCAAGCCGTTTAGGTTTTAAAGGTACTGAAGATTTAGGTGGCGGTACTTCAGCATTGTTCACAGTTGAAGTTGATTTGGCTCCTTCTACTGGTACTACAGTAATGCCTGGTTCTACACGTCAAGCATTCGTTGGTTTGAAAAAGAATGGTCTTGGTATGGGTGCAGTTGGTACTCAGTACACAGGTATTCACAATGCTGTAGCTGCTACTGACCCAGGTCAAACAAACAACATGATGGGTAACGTTATTTACCCACGTGCTTCTGGTAGCGCAGCTGCTCCTACTGCTGATAGCGCAACTAGCGGTACAACAGTTTCTTACACTGTACGTACAGCTAACACATTGACTTTGCAATCTGACAACTTTGCTGGCTTTAGCGCTGGTGCAATGTTGGTAGCAAATAACAGAAACGATACACAAACAACAACTACTGTTGGTAACACAACCACTACTACTGGTGGCTTGACTAACCAAAATGGTTGGGGCTTGAATGCTAACTACACACTGCAAAAATTCTATGTAACTGCTGCTTACCAAGCATTTACATCTAAGAATGACAACGCTACTGTTGTAACAACTACAGCAGCAAACGGTGCTACTGTTACTTCACCAACTCCAGCTATTTGGAGCGCAGCAACTGGTGGCTCTAACATCAGAGATAACCAGTTCTACGCTGGTGCAACTTATGACTTCGGTATCTTGAAGGCATACGCTCAATACGTAGCTCGTAAAGCTTCTGTTCAACAAAACAGCGGCAACTACATCAAGCGTAACGCTGAGCAGATCGGTGTTCGTAGCTACATCACTCCAACAATCGAAGGTTGGGCAAGCATCGGTATGGGTAAAGGTAACGAGTTTGGCGTTGGTGCTCCAACAGTTAACTTTAACGGCTGGCAGTTGGGTTCTAACTACTACTTGAGCAAGCGTACTAACTTGTATGCTATCTACGGTCAGACTCAAACTTCTAACGGTACTGTTGGTAACGGTGCTGCAGCAGTTTCTACTAGCTACGGCGGTAGCAACTACGCTGTTGGCGTACGTCACACTTTCTAATTTGACGCTAGCGTAAGCTAGTTAAAAATTAGTAATGCATTAAATTACCCGCTGTGGAAACACAGCGGGTTTTTTTCTTTGGATTTTGATTAATCGTAGAATGGTCATGTGCCAATAGTTTTATAGGACTCCCAATGAAAATTCCAGCAATACGCGCTGCCTTTGTATGCGCATGCATTCTTTCTGTGCCCGCTCTTTACGCAGCCTCTCCGACTCTGGACAAAATCAAATCCTCTGGCAACATCACTATGGGCGTTCGTGAGTCGTCTATTCCAATGTCCTACACGACTGGAGACAGTCGCTTTGATGGCTATCACGTTGAGATTTGCCGCATGATTTTGGGTGACATTAAAGACAAGTTGGGTTTGAATGCGCTTCGCATTAACTATCAACCGGTGACCTCTCAAAACCGCGTACCCTTAATGCAGAATGGCACCATTGATATCGAATGCGGCACCACCACTAACAACGCTGCCCGTGTTAAAGACGTCGGTTTCGCTAATACCTTGTATGTAGAAGAGGTGCGGATTGCTGTGAAGTCAAACTCGGGTATTAATTCTATTTCTCAACTAGCAGGGAAAAAAGTAGCCACTACTACTGGTACGACATCAGTGCAGTTGCTGCGTAAACATGAAAAAGCCAATGGCGTAAATTTTGATGAAGTCTTTGGTAAAGATCATGCAGATAGCTTCTTGTTGCTTGAGTCTGGCCGTGCCGATGCCTTTGTGATGGATAGCTCTATATTGGCCGGCAATATCGCTAATTCCAAAAATCCAAAGGATTACAAGATTGTTGGTGAGGTATTAAGCACAGAGCCTATTGCGATTATGGTTCGTAAGGATGATCCAGAGTTCAAGGCTGCAGTAAATGAGGCAATCGCCAAGATTGTGAAGAATGGCAATATGCCTAAGCTGTGGAATAAATGGTTCTTATCGCCTATTCCGCCGAAGAACATCGTGGTTGGTCTTGAGTTGTCTCCTGCCACTAAAAATGCCTGGGCCAATCTGAATGACAAGCCCGCTGAAGATTATCAAAAGAAATAATTTATGGCTTTAGATTTAGGTGTTTTTTGTAAAAGCACCTTGGATGGAGATGTGGTCGACCACTGCATCTCTTCAATTTTCGGCCTAGGTCAGAACGCAGATCCTAGTTATCTCGATTGGCTCGTAAAAGCCTGGGGATGGACCTTGGCGGTTGCAGGCTTGAGCTTGGCTATTGCGCTGCTGATTGGTGTCGTTATGGGTACCTTACGCACTTTGCCTGAGACGGGCTCATTAAATAAATGGCTCATCCGTTTATCTACGGCTTGGGTCGAGCTTTTTAGAAACATTCCCATTCTTGTGCAGGTATTTCTTTGGTATCACGTCATCCCTGCATTTGTTTTGCCCTTGAAGGCGCTGCCGTCCTATTGGTTAGTTAGCATTGCTTTAGGTTTTTTTACTTCCGCACGAATTGCTGAACAAGTTAGAGCGGGTATTCAGGCTCTGCCAAGCGGCCAGCGCATGGCTGCTACTGCTTTGGGTTTAACAACCACTCAAAGTTATCGTTACGTCATCTTGCCTATGGCTTTGCGGATTGTGATCCCGCCATTAACTTCTGAGAGCATGAATCTCATTAAAAATTCATCGGTTGCATTCGCAGTTTCAGTGCCGGAGCTCACGCTATTTGCGATGCAGGCGCAGGAAGAAACCTCACATGGTGTCGAAATCTATTTGGCCGTAACTTTGCTATACGCTTCTTCAGCATTTGCGGTGAATCGTTTAATGGCTCTGATAGAAAAGAGGTCGCGCATTCCGGGTTTCATCACCCAGGCAAGTGAAGCGGGAGTGGCTCACTAAATGTTTGAACTCGACCTGAGCTTCTATAACTGGGAGTTGTTCACAAACTATATTTTGAAGGGCTTGCTCTTCAGTGTGCAGTTAACGGTGATTGCTACTATTGGTGGTATTGTTGTTGGCACTATCTTGGCCTTAATGCGTTTATCGGGCAAGTCTGTCTTGGTTTATCCCGCTACGTTTTATGTCAACACTATGCGCTCAATTCCACTGGTAATGGTGATCCTGTGGTTCTTTTTATTGATCCCGATGCTGATTGGTCGTCCTATAGGCGCAGACCTCTCGGCAACCATTACTTTCATCGCATTTGAGGCGGCCTTTTTTTCTGAAATTGTTCGAGCTGGAATTCAGTCGGTACCAAGAGGTCAGGCTTATGCGGCAGAAGCCTTGGGTATGACCTATGGTCAAAATATGCGATTCATTGTGTTGCCACAAGCCTTTAGAAACATGATTCCAGTTTTCATGACGCAAACAATTATTTTGTTTCAAGATACCTCACTCGTTTATGCAATCGGAGCATATGACTTACTGAAGGGTTTCGAAATCGCCGGCAAAAATTATGGCCGGCCCATTGAAACTTATGTCTTGGCTGCCATTACTTATTTTGTAATTTGCTTTTCACTTTCAAAAGCGGTTCGTAAGATTCAAGCTAAAGTTGCCATCATCCGCTAAACACTTCTGAGCCATTAAAAAATCATGATTGAACTTCGCAATGTATCGAAATGGTACGGATCCTTCCAGGTATTAAGTGATTGCAGTACCTCTATCCAGAAGGGTGAGGTGGTAGTTATTTGCGGGCCTTCAGGCTCAGGCAAATCCACTCTGATTAAAACCATCAATGCTTTAGAGCCGTTTCAAAAAGGTGAGATTGTGGTCGATGGGATAAGTATTCATGATCCAAAAACTAACCTGCCTCAACTTCGTGCTCGTGTTGGCATGGTGTTTCAGCATTTTGAGCTTTTCCCACATTTGAGTGTTACGGAGAACTTAACGCTGGCACAGATGAAGGTCTTGGGGCGCACAGCTGACGAAGCTAATCAGCATGGTCTTAAATATTTAGAGCGTGTCGGACTGCTTGCTCAGAAAGACAAATTTCCAGGGCAGCTGTCTGGTGGTCAGCAACAGCGTGTTGCGATTGCTAGAGCCTTGAGCATGGATCCGATTGTGATGTTGTTTGATGAGCCTACTTCTGCATTAGATCCCGAGATGGTCGGTGAAGTATTGGATGTTATGGTCAAGCTAGCAAATGAAGGTATGACCATGTGTTGCGTTACCCACGAGATGGGCTTTGCTAAAAAGGTGAGTCATCGTGTGATCTTCATGGATCAGGGGCGGATTGTTGAAGATTGCAGCAAAGAAGAATTCTTTGCCAATCCAGAGCTGCGCTCACCAAGGGCTAAAGAGTTCTTATCCAAAATTTTGGTGAGTTAAGTGCGTAGCCCTCACTGCAAATATAACTAGCTTTTACTGCGTCATCTTTTTGGGTTTTGGTCGTTTCCCAGTTTGTACCGTTAACTCAAGCTCTTTATCTTTGCGAAGAATTTT
Source organism: Polynucleobacter sp. 86C-FISCH (assembly GCF_018882415.1). Taxonomy (GTDB): domain Bacteria; phylum Pseudomonadota; class Gammaproteobacteria; order Burkholderiales; family Burkholderiaceae; genus Polynucleobacter. The sequence continues at coordinate 1,047,389 of NZ_JACVOL010000001.1, forward strand.
GAGCTTTGCATCATTGCCTGGAGCAATCTGTGCAATTTGATTTAAAAGCTGCCTGACGTCTTTGGTGGGATTGCCGTTGACGGTGATTAGTACGTCACCCGGTTTGACCCCACCCTTCGCCGCAGGACCCCCCTCAAGCACTCCTGAGAGCAATACGCCTTGAGTCCTGGCAGGTAAGCCCAGAGACTCCAGGAGCTCTTTAGAGAGGTTTTGTGGCTCAACCCCAATCCAGCCTCTAGTAACGCTGCCATTGGTCAGAATCGACTCCATGACCTGTTTGGCGAGGTTTACGGGAATGGCAAATCCAATGCCCATGGAGCCACCATTATTTGAGTAAATCGCTGTGTTGATGCCAATAAGGTTCCCGCGGGTATCAATTAATGCACCACCAGAATTTCCCGGGTTGATTGCAGCATCCGTTTGAATAAAGTTTTCAAAGGTATTAATGCCAACATGATCTCGGCCTAGTGCAGAAACAATTCCAGAGGTAACGGTTTGACCAACCCCAAATGGATTGCCGATAGCAAGCACTACATCACCAATATGCACCGACTCAACTTTGCCAAGCGTAATTGGAGCGGGCAATTGTTTTGCTTCTATTTTTAATACGGCAATATCGGTTTCAGGATCGCTACCAATAACTTGAGCTTTCACTTTTCTGCCATCTGATAAAGCGACATCTATTTCATCTGCATCACTAATCACATGATGATTGGTGAGGATGTAACCTTCAGGACTTACCAGTACACCAGAGCCTAAACTTGAGCTAGGCTCTTCCTCAGGCGGTTGGTCTCCAAAGAAAAATTTAAATAGTGGGTCAGCCGAATTCGGGCTGGCGCCTTTACGGGCCTTGGGTTTGCCGCTTCCTTTGCTCGTAAAAATATTGACTACCGCAGGCATTGAGCGCTTTACTGCATCGTGATAAGAGCCTGGGCTTAGCTGGCCATCGTAGTCACTCTCCTTGAGTGATGCGGTGTTTACCAAAGAAGCAACCCTTGACTCTGAAAGCCATTCTGGTTTTAGGGTGGCAACAACAAATAAAGCTGCCAACATCACAGTGACAGCTTGCGCAAAGACGAGCCAATATTTTTGGAGAGAGTAATTCATGGAAAGGTGTTTTGGATATAAGTCTGTTTAATGAGAAAAATTATTTCTTTCCGCACACTTTGCTTTCCATAAATCCTATTTAATAAATTTATTTTTTTAGACTATCGCGAATCTCGCGAAGCAAAACCACATCTTCTGGAACGGGTGGCGGCGGCAGTGCATCCATGATGCGAATCTTGTTAACCACCTTAACCATTTGAAAGATGACAAAGGCCAAAAGAATGAAATTGATCGAAATGGTGATGAAGTTGCCATAGGCAAAAATTGGCACTCCGGCCTTTTTGAGGGCGTCAAAGGTTCTAGGAACACCCTCTGGGATGCGGCCAAGGACGATAAAAAGGTTTGTAAAGTCGATATGGCCCCCTAAAAGGCTTGAAATCACCGGCATAACGATGTCATTTACCAGGGAATCGACGATTTTCCCGAAAGCCCCGCCAATAATCACGCCGACCGCCAAATCAACTACATTGCCTTTTACGGCAAAGTCCCGAAATTCCTTTAAAACGCTCATAAATGCCTTCCTTTTAACTTAGATCCAGATTAACCCGAGATTAACCCCATAACTTTCTTGCTTACCCCACTTTTTACTTTAAAATCCTATCTTTAAGCAATTTCCACCCATAAATACCCTTTTTAGGAATTTTGTAAATGAGTGACAAGCCCTGTATGGACAAGGATCGCCGCAACTGGCTGATCGCCACATCGGCGGTTGGTGGCGTAGGTGCAGCCGCAGCCCTTTACCCTTTTGTGGACAGTTTTGAGCCTTCCGAGCGTGCTAAAGCCGCTGGCGCAGCTGTTGAAATCGATATCGCTGGTATGCAGCCAGACGAGATGAGAATGGTTGAATGGCGCGGTAAGCCAGTTTGGGTAGTGCGTCGCACCCCTGAGCAGGTTGCTGAGTTATCCAAGATTGATGGCGAATTAGCTGATCCAGATTCATTGCGTGATCCAGCTCAATTTACACCTCCTTATGCCCAAAATCAGTGGCGTTCTATTAAGCCTGAGTACCTTGTGGTTGTTGGAATTTGTACGCACTTGGGATGCTCTCCTACAGCTAAATTCGAATCAGGTGCCCAGCCTTCCTTGCCAAATAATTGGCCAGGTGGCTTCCTTTGCCCATGTCATGGTTCTACTTTCGATATGGCAGGCCGCGTATTCAAAAACAAACCAGCCCCAGACAACATGGAAGTACCGCCACATATGTACCTGAGCGATACCAAGATTCTGGTTGGCGAAGATAAGAAGGCCTAAGGAGAGATAAATGGCATTTCACGAAAAAGAAGTTCCTGCAGACGCGTCAGCCGCAGTAAAGCTAATGGCATGGGTTGACTCACGTTTGCCTGTTACAGACGCATTTAAGCGTCACATGAGTGAGTACTATGCTCCTAAGAACCTGAATTTTTTCTACATCTTTGGCGCATTAGCGATCGTTGTTTTAGCAATTCAAATCATTACCGGCATTTTCTTGGTAATGAACTACAAACCAGATGCAGCTAAAGCATTTGAGTCTGTTGAATACATCATGCGCGAAGTACCATGGGGTTGGTTGATTCGCTACATGCACTCAACTGGCGCCTCGATGTTCTTTGTCGTGGTTTACATGCATATGTTCCGTGGTTTGATCTACGGTTCCTATCGCAAGCCACGTGAATTGATTTGGATTTTCGGTTGCGCAATTTTCTTATGCTTGATGGGCGAGGCGTTCTTCGGTTACTTGCTCCCATGGGGTCAAATGTCCTATTGGGGTGCTCAAGTGATTGTGAACTTGTTCTCCGCAATCCCACTCATTGGCCCAGATCTATCTTTATGGTTGCGTGGTGACTATGTTGTTGGTGATGCCACCCTCAACCGTTTCTTCGCATTCCACGTCATTGCAATTCCATTGGTATTGATTGGCTTAGTTGCAGCACACATTCTTGCTTTGCATGAAGTTGGTTCAAACAATCCTGATGGCGTAGAAATTAAAGAGAACTTGGATGCTAACGGTCACCCAGTTGACGGTATTCCATTCCACCCTTACTACAGCGTTCATGACGTAATGTACTTGGGTGGATTCCTGATGGTATTTGCTTGCATCGTGTTCTTTGCACCGGAGATGGGCGGATACTTCTTGGAAGCGAATAACTTCATTCCAGCGAATCCATTTGTCACTCCGACACACATTGCACCAGTTTGGTATTTCACGCCGTTCTACTCTATGTTGCGTGCAACCACTACTAACTTCTTATTGCCGTTGTGGATCTTCTTGGCCATCATTCTTGGAATGTTTGCCAGAAGTTCAAGCGATAAAAAAGTGAAGGGCGCTTGTGCAGCAATTGCAGTGGTATTGGCTGCAGGCTTCTATTTCTTTGATGCTAAGTTCTGGGGTGTTGTGATCATGGGCGGTTCTGTTGTGATCATGTTCTTCTTGCCTTGGCTTGATAAGTCACCAGTGAAATCCATTCGCTATCGCCCACAGTTTCATAAATATATCTATGGTGTATTTATCGTTAGCTTTGTAATCTTGGGTTACTTGGGTATCGAGCCACCATCACCAGTATTTGAAAAGATTTCTCAGATTTGTACGATTTATTATCTGGGCTTTTTCTTGGCAATGCCTTTCTGGAGCAAGCTTGGTACATTCAAGCCAGTTCCGACGCGCGTTACTTTTGAATCCCATTAATTCAGACACCAAAGAGAAACTAGGAACTAGCATGAAACGAATTCTGCAAACTTTGATGGGCGTCTGCCAAGCAACAGTATTGGTTGCCGCCCTCGGCTTTGGTGTTACTGCCAATGCAAGTGAAGGAGGCTTTCCTTTAGACAAAGCCCCTGATCGCGTAAGTAGCAATGCCTCATTACAAAACGGCGCAAAGATTTTTGTGAACTATTGCTTAAATTGCCATTCAGCAACCAGCATGCGTTACAACCGCTTGCGTGATATCGGCTTGACTGACCAGCAAATTAAAGACAATTTGATTTTGACGGACGCTAAGGTTGGCGATTTAATGACCATTTCCATGACGCCTAAAGAAGGTAAAGCATGGTTTGGCAAGACTCCACCAGATTTATCTGTTGAAGCTCGTGCACGTGGTATTGATTGGCTTTACACCTACTTCCGTACTTTCTACAAAGATGACACTACCCAAACTGGGTGGAACAATTTGGTATATCCAAACGTTGGTATGCCACATGTTCTCTGGCAATTACAAGGTGAGCGTGCTGCGAAGTTTGAGGAGCGTAAAGATCCTCATGACGAAAGCAGAATGGAGAAAGTATTTGTAGGCTTTGAACAGTTAACACCAGGCACCATGAAGTCGCAGGAGTACGACGACAATATGGCCGACTTGGTTGCCTTCATGTCATGGATGGCTGAGCCAGTCCAGTTAGAGCGCAAACGCCTTGGCGTCATCGTGCTCTTGTTCTTGGCAATCTTCACAATCTTGGCTTGGCGCTTGAACAAAGCTTATTGGAAAGATATTCATTAATTGAATGTGATAGACCCTTCGGGGTCTATTAGCGACAAGATTTAACGCTGTTGTGCGTTTGTTGTATTGAAGTAGAAATTTAAGGAAATAAATTTATGATGGTGTTGTACTCGGGTACTAACTGCCCATTCTCGCAACGCTGCCGTTTGGTGCTTTTTGAAAAAGGCATGGATTTTGAAATCCGCGATGTTGACTTGTTTAATAAGCCAGAAGACATCTCTGTAATGAACCCATATGGCCAAGTTCCTATCTTGGTTGAGCGCGATTTAATTTTGTATGAATCAAACATCATCAATGAATATATTGATGAGCGTTTTCCTCATCCGCAATTGATGCCGCCTGATCCTGTTGCACGTGCACGTGCTCGCCTCTTCCTCTTTAATTTTGAGAAGGAGCTATTTGTGCATGTGGCTGCTTTGGAGAACGAAAAAGGTAAGGCTGCTGAGAAAGTTCATGAAAAAGCGCGTTTAGCGATTCGTGATCGTTTAACTCAACTTGCACCTATTTTTGTAAAAAACAAGTACATGTTGGGTGATGAGTTCTCAATGCTAGACGTTGCAATTGCGCCTTTGTTATGGCGTCTTGAGCACTATGGCATCGATCTTTCTCGTAATGCTGCTGCTCTCTTGAAATACGCTGAGCGTATTTTCAGCAGGCCTGCATACATTGAAGCTTTGACTCCTTCTGAGAAGGTAATGCGCCGCTAAGCAGTTTCAGCGGTTCATTAACAGTCAGTATGTCTGACGTCCCAAGCAATAAACCCTATTTAATCCGTGCTCTACATCAGTGGTGCACGGATTTTGGTTTTACACCCTTCATCGCTGTATTTGTTGATGCTAGGGTGGAAGTGCCGATGGAGTTTGTGAAGAATGATGAGATCGTTCTGAATCTCTCCTTAGAGGCCTGTCACCAGCTGCAGATGGAAAACGACTGGATCAGTTTCCAGGCGCGATTTGGTGGGGTTCCACGGAAGATCCTGGTACCCGTCAGTCATGTATTGGCAATCTACGCCAGGGAGAATGGACAGGGGATGTCTTTCCCATTTGACCCAGCTCAGGCCAGAGATTTACATATCGCAGATTCTGATGATGGGGCCCCAGAAAAGCCTAAATCGACAAGACCTTCCTTGAAGATTGTGAAATAGGCTAAAATATATCCCGTTGCCCCTTTAGCTCATCTGGTAGAGCAACTGATTTGTAATCAGTAGGTGGTCTGTTCGAGTCGGACAAGGGGCACCAAAAATACAAAAAGGATTTACAGCCTACCGCTGTAAATCCTTTTTCATTTGTATAGATAAATAATTCTATTACTAGTGATTGCAGTTCGCCACCAATTGATCTTAGATCAAAAAGAATGCGACCCCTACCATTTATATTTATCGGAAAAAAATAGAGAGCCCTTAGTTGTTAGGTGCTGATAGTCTCTATATGTCCATTCCTGGTTTCCGTTAATAGGAAAGTTTCCATTTACAAACTCTCTGGTATCAAATACCTTGATTGCCGTTTCTTTTCTCAGGCGATCAATTGTTTCATCATACTTCGTAAAGTTATCTTGGAATTGAATGTTCTTTTCCGAGCAGCCTGTATCAATTTTTAAAAGATTGGCATAGAAACATTGTTTGATATGCGTGCCGGTGTTGATTGTGAGATTTGGTAAGTCATAGATAAGAACAACCTCTTTGCCGGATGCAGATAGCGCATTGACCGTTTTCACAAGGGAGTCAGTAAGGAGTGCTTGCTCACTCGAGCTATCCAGTTTTCCGCTGAGATCAACGAGTTTGGCGGTTGGCAAAGCATATTCATTATGGTGATAGGCAAGAAAAACAGTTTTAATGTCTTTGTCTTTTAAAACGTACTCAAAGATGGGCTGCATTTTTTTGTAACAGTTTAGGTAGCCATTCGGCCCCACTTCGGCTCGATCAAGGCCCATGAATGGACCGCATGCACCATAGCCCAGATTAATTAGATTGCCATGGCGAGATTTATAAAACTCACTTAAACCTTTGAAGAAATGGTTGGCATGAGAATCTCCAATAATGGCTGCAGTGGGCTTATTGGATTCATCCGACAAAACGCAATACTGCTCACTAGGGTATTTCGCCTTACAAGTCTCTGTATTGTTCTCAGAAGGACTCCATTGAAGGCTAGCAATATCTTTTTCGATTTGGGGAAAGCGAGAGGAAACTCCATTGAGTTTAAAAATCGCCAAGCCCATTAATCCAACAGCAATCAATCCAAGCGCAAGTTTAATTGGACCAATGATTGGATTTATTCTGTGGCGTATAGGCCTCTCGATGAACTGATAAGTGCCCCAGGCTAATACGATCGATATAACAATCAACCCGCCCAGTAAAAATTCTGGGGGATGGGGGCCGTAAAAAATTCTGGCAAATGAAAATAGTGGCCAGTGCCACAAGTACAAGGGAAAGCTAATCAATCCAATCCAAACCAGAAATTTCTTGGAGAGAATGTTTCTATTAACCCACGCTTCTGGTCCAGAGAGAATAAGGAGAAAGGCGCCTAGAGTAGGCATGAGTGCCCACCAGCCTGGGAACTGGCGGGATTTGTTGAGTAACGCCAGTCCAGCAACGATCAGTGCGAAGCCGATGATAGATAGTGCTGTGGGACTGATAAAGCGAAGCTTGAATGAGTCTGACTGGAGACTCAACCTATAAGCTAAAAAAGCACCAAGCAGAAGCTCCCAGAATCGGGTTAAAGGGTTGTAAAAAACGGCAATAGATTCTTTTTGGATAAGAAAAATATTGCACAGAAAGCTTGATATAAAAATCAATACTATGGCTTTCAGAATCCAGGTTTTTCTGAGTTTCCATAGAAGCCATATTGCTACTGGCCAAAAAAGATAAAACTGTTCTTCAATGCTTAGGGACCATAGGTGAAGCAGTGGCTTGGTTTCTGCTGCGGTATCAAAGTAACCACTTTCTCTCCATAGTAAAAAATTGGAGATAAATATGGCGCCCCGCCACGTATGATTTCCCAGAGATTGGAAGTCATCCGATAGAAGGGTAAACCAAGCGATTGCAAGGGTACATAAAAGAACAAGAATCAGTGCCGGAAAGATTCTTTTGATGCGTTTGGTATAAAAATCTTTAAAGCTAAAATTCTGATTTGAAACTCCATCCAGGATGATGGAGCTAATTAAAAATCCCGAAATTACAAAAAATATATCCACCCCAATAAACCCGCCGGGAAAAATTTCTGGGAAAGCATGAAAGAGTACGACCGGAATGATTGCGAGGGCACGCAGCCCATCAATGTCCGGTCTATATGTGGATGATTTCAATCTAATATCTATAAGGTACGGGTAAATTGAATTCTACTTTGCCAATTGCACATCTCTAGTTTCGGGTAAATGCATTAAGGCTAGTATGCTGGCTGCCCCAAGAAAAATAGTTGGATACAAAAGGCCTGCAAGATCATTGCCCCATTGTTGATTGAGCCACGTAACAATGAGGGGCAGTAATCCCCCAATCCAGCCTGCTGCTAAGTTATGCGGAAAAGTGGCGGCGCTATTTCTGGTTTTGGCGGGAAACAGTTCGGCAAGCAGGGCAGTCTGGGGACCAACTACCAATGCAAGGATAAATGAGAGGCCAGTTAGCACTGCGCCAACTAGGCTTATATTTCCTTGCTCAGCAAGGTATTGCATCAACTGAAATGCGGGGTAGATGAATAGGGCGCCCAAGGTAAGGCCGCCAACTACTACAGGTTTACGGCCAATCTTGTCTGATAGCCAGCCTGAAAAGATGGTGAAGGGAAATAAGACCGCAGTTGCATAAATGCTGAGGAGATCAACTATCTCCGGCGCTAGCTTTACAGATGTTTTTAAAAAGATCGCCGTGTAAACCTGAACGCAAAAGAATAGAACGGCGCCACCAGATGAGATGCAGAAAAAAAGCAAAAACATTCTTTTGCGGGTTTGGGGGTCGCGAAAATTGGTGATGAATGGATTCTCGGCATGCTGCTTATTTTTGATTAACTCCAAAAAGATGGGCGTTTCTTCAAGAGCCATACGAGCTTTAAAGGCGATCATCAGTAAAACAATGGAAACCCAGAATGGCACGCGCCAACCCCAGGCCTGAAATTCTTCTGGAGTTAAGTAGCTTCTGAGTACAGCAATTTGCAATGTTGAAAATAGGATTCCTAACGGCCCCATCAGCTGTAAAAAACTAGTCTTAAATCCTCTACGTTCATTGCCTGCGTGTTCGGTGAGGTAGATAGCGCTACCGCCAATCTCTCCGCCCGCAGAAAGGCCTTGAAGTAGGCGCAGGCTGACTAGCAAGATAGGGGCCCAAATGCCTGCTTGAGCATACGTAGGTAAAAAGCCCACGCTAACAGTGGCAATACCCATCAAAGCAATGGTGATCATAAATACTGGCTTTCGGCCAATGCGATCGCCCATAGAGCCAAATAACGCTGCTCCAATGGGTCTGACTACCATTCCCACTCCAAAGGTCGCTAAGCTCGCCAAAAGGGCTGCATTCGGGTCTGTGGACGGAAAGAATAGAGGCGCAAAAATGACTGCTAGAGTGGCGAAAGTTAAAAAGTCATACCACTCTAAAAAGGTGCCAAAGCAGGCTGCAATTGCTACTTTTCGATAGGAATGGGAATTCTGAATTTGCATTAAGTTATTGATTTAATTAGGTTTATATCTAAATAGCGATATATTTGTTGCAGAGCAGCAAATACTTCTTGATTTGTCATTTTCATTCAGTTACAGTTTCATGGTGCAGTGCAATATTTAAGGCATCTGAAATCTCCTTAAATGCACTTAATTGACAGTTGTACCACTTAATTTCTGGAGAAATACATGAACCAAGATCAAATCACCGCTAAATTGTCCCAAATTAACAGCAAAGGCCTTGAGGCTACATTTTCTTTGAGCGAAGCTGCTTTGGAAAATGCTCAGAAATTGGCTGAGTTGAACTATGCCGCTTCTAAAGACGCATTAGTTAATACACAAGACAGCATTCAGCAAGTTTTGACTGCAAAAGATCCAAAGCAAGTTACTGAAATCTTCACTGCCGATTCTTTGCAAGCTGCTGGCAATCAAGCTGTTGCTTACCAAAAGAAAGTAAGCAAAGTATTGCGTGATAGCAATAAAGAGTTCGTAAATGTTGTTGATGCAAGCATCGACCAATTGCAAGATGGTTTCCAAGATTGGATCAACACAGTTGCTGCTAATGCACCTGCAGGTTCTGATACTTTCTTGTCTTCATTCAAAACTGTATACGGTAGTGCATTGCAAGGTTTTGAACAGTTCCGCGCTGCTAGCAAAGAGGCTTTTGCTACTGCAGAGAAAACTGCTGATCAAGCAATCGAAACTGTACAAGGCCAAATTGCTCAAGTTAAAAAATCTGCTACTCCTGCATCACGTAGCCGTAAAGCTGCTTAATTTAGAGCTTATACAGAACTAGATTTAGTAATAAGCCTTAAGAAAAAACCCCGCTTAGTGCAAACTAGGCGGGGTTTTTGTTTATCTAAGTCTTTTGAATATTCACTAAGACAGATAACTGGAATTACTCAAAGTCTGAAGATGATTCAATTAGTGGCGAAGCCAGGCTCTTACTGGGTTTGACGCCTAGTTCACGAACTTTTTCAGCGGAGCGAATAAGGTTGCCCTTACCAGTTTTTAGTTTATTAAACGCATCGTGATAACTTGTTTGCGCTTGATCTAATCGTTGACCTAGCTTCTCTAAGTCATCTACAAAGCCAACAAATTTGTCGTAAAGATTGCCGCACTGTTTTGCGATCTCCAATGCATTGCGATTTTGATGATCTTGTCGCCAGAGATGAGCAACCGTTCTAAGTGTCGCCATTAAAGTGCTTGGGCAAACTAAAACTATATTCTTGGCTAGTGCCTCTTGATATAGGTTGGGTGCAGTCTTCAACGCGAGCAAGAATGCAGGCTCTATCGGTACAAACATTAAAACGAAATCCACTGAGCCTACCCCATAGAGGGAGCTGTAGTTCTTTCCAGAAAGGCCTTGAATGTGTTGGCGCAGAGACTGAATATGCGCGGCCAGTTCTTGCTCGGCTGTTGCAGGGTCTGTGGTTTCGGCGTGTCTGGCATAGGCTGTAATCGATACTTTGCTGTCAACTACCAGGCTTCTACCCTCAGGCAGCTTGATAACAACGTCCGGCTGCAGGCGAGAGCCATCGCTTTGTGTATGGCTATCCTGAACTAAGTACTCTTCGCCCTTACGCAGGCCAGAGGATTCTAGAATTGATTCCAGGACTAACTCACCCCAATTGCCTTGCACCTTAGAGTCGCCCTTTAATGCTTGAGTTAAGGAGCGTGTTTCATCTGACATACGTAGATTCAGATTGGCTAAGCGCTCAATTTCACTTTTCAGAGCATGGCGCTCGCGAGCTTCATTGCCATAAGAGTTACTTACTTGCTCTTTAAATTCAGTGAGCTTAGTTTGTAAAGGCTTAAGAAGGGCATCTAGGCTTGCTGCATTTTGTTCGGTAAAGCGCTTGGATTTATCTTCCAAGATTTCATTGGCTAAATTTTTAAACTGATTTGTCAGTGCTTCTTTTGCTTCGTTGAGTGACTCAATTCTGCCTAAGCCCTGTTTGCGCTCTGAATCTAACTCAGCCTCAAGTCGAATTGCATTTTGCAATGCTTGATCACGTTCGATGCGAAGGTTTTGGGTTAGTGCAATCTCGGTCTGGGCCTGGAGCTCAACGCGAGCAAGGGCGGAACGTAAGTTAAGCGCATAAACTAAAAGGCCTGCACATAATCCTAATGGCAGGCCAAACAGTAGAAGAGAGCTTAAATCAAAACTCACAGCGTCAATAGTCTCTACAAAAAAAGTAATTAAGCTTTAACAAGCTTTTGGAGTTCGCCAGACTGAAACATTTCAGTCATGATGTCGGAACCACCAATAAATTCACCATTGATATAGAGCTGAGGAATGGTTGGCCAGTTTGCATATTCTTTGATGCCCTGACGAATGCCAGCGTCTTCGAGAACATTTACAGTGTGGAGTTTTTCTACGCCACTAGCGCGCAAGATATTCACAGCATTTCCAGAAAAGCCGCATTGCGGAAACTGAGCGGTCCCCTTCATGAACAAAACAACAGGGTGGCTAGTAACGATTTCTTTAATTTGAGCTTGAGTGTCCATACATTCTTTCTAATAAATTTCTACTGCAGCAGCCTTATTGCTAAGACAGTTTTAAAACAAGGTTTAGTTGATTTTAAGACTTAATGTGAAAAAAGGTTATTTGGCTTTATTTTCTGCCTGAGGCAATGCGGTAATGCCCACCCAAATCTACATGGGTTTGAATATCCCGCAACCCTGCTAGCTTCATTAGGGATACGACCGCTTCTGATTGGTCAAAACCATGTTCTACCGCAATCAAACCATTCGGGTTTAGGTGCGGCTGGGCCCCAAAAATAATGGTTTTAAGGCAGCTAAGTCCTGTGCCATGATCGGTGAGGGCTGAAAGAGGCTCAAAGCGTAAGTCACCCTGATTTAAGTGTGAATCTTGGGAGGCAATATAAGGTGGGTTACTCAAGATGACGTCAAAAGAGGCGCCAGCTTCAAGAGCTTCATACCAGCTGCCTTGGAAAAATTGCACACGATCGGCAATCTTCAATTGTTTTGCATTAGTTTCGGCAATCTCCAATGCCTCGGTGGATTGATCCGTCGCAGTAACCATGGCTTGAGGCGCTTCATTTGCAATCGCTAAGGCAATCGCGCCTGAGCCTGTGCCGAGATCCAAAATGCTTGCCGGAGTATTTAAGCGCTTTATTTCTTGCAGGCCAATTTCCACAAGAAGTTCTGTCTCCGGGCGCGGAATCAAAACGCCAGGGGCAACAAAAAGTTCAATGTTGTGAAAACCTCTTTTACCAATGAGGTAGGCAACTGGTTCACCTTGTAGCCTCTTGGATTCTAGTTTTTTCCAGTCTTCAAGCGCAATGTCATTAAGTTCTAATTCATCGCGTGATAGTAGGGCGGAGCGTGGAAGCTGGTAATGTTTTTCCAGAACATGCGCCATAAGTACTTTTGCATCAGCAGATGCAAGTGCCGAGTCTCTCAATAGAGCGCGTAGGCTTAAGTTGGCACTCACAGTTTCGATGATCGCTGCTTGATGACTTAGTTATCACCAAGAGCCGCTAGCAGCTCTGCTTGGTGCTCGGAGGCAAGGGCATTGCAAAGATCGTCTATATCGCCATCCATCATTGCATCAATCTTATATAGAGTGAGGTTGATGCGATGATCGGTAATACGACCTTGAGGGAAGTTATAAGTTCGGATGCGATCGCTACGATCTCCGGAGCCAATCAGAGATTTTCGGGTCTGTGCTTCGAGTTGATGCTTCTCGCGCTCGCGTGCATCCATGATGCGAGAAACTAATACTTTCATGGCTTGTTCACGGTTGCGGTGTTGGCTGCGATCATCTTGGCACTCCACTACTGTCCCTGTTGGCAAGTGAGTAATACGTACCGCGGAGTCTGTTTTATTAATATGCTGTCCACCAGCACCTGAGGCGCGGAAAGTATCGATTCTTAATTCAGCTGGGTTGATCTTGACCGCCTCCAGTTCATCTGCCTCAGGCATCACGGCTACAGTACAAGCAGAGGTGTGAATGCGGCCCTGAGTTTCTGTCTGTGGAACACGTTGCACGCGATGACCACCAGATTCAAACTTTAGGCGCGAGTAAACGGCTTGACCCACCAGGCGCAAGACCACTTCTTTATACCCACCCAAATCAGATTCAGCAGCACTGACTACTTCAACTTTCCAGCCTTGGCGTTCAGCAAAGCGCGTGTACATACGTAGAAGATCGCCTGCAAATAGCGCACTCTCATCGCCACCAGTACCTGCCCGAATTTCTAAGAAAACGTTACGTTCATCGTTCTCATCTTTAGGCAGCAAGAGCTTTTGGAGTGTGCCCTCAAGCACTTCCATCGTCGCCAAAGCCTGCTTCTGCTCTTCATCCGCGAAATCTTTCATTTCTGGATCTTTGCGCATATCTTCTGCTGCTTGAGCATCCGCTTCGGCTTGCTTGTAGAGCCCGAATTGCTCAACTACTGTCGCAATATCAGAATGTTCGCGCGTGAGCTTCCGATAGGCATCCATATCCTTGGTTGCTTCTTCGGAGGTTAATAAGGAATTGAGTTCGGCTAAGCGCGTGTCTAGGTGGTCTAGCTTAGCCCGCATGCTGGGCTTCATCTAATGGTCTTCTGGCTTGGAGTGCGAGGCGAATAATTTCGGTAACAACTTAATCAAGGCGTCACGCTCAGCGCCATTAGAGTGTTGCAGCGCATGGAGTGAGCCATGCAAAAATTTATTTGTGAGACCTTGCGCCATTGCATTGAGAACTTCTTGTGGGTCATCACCGCGCATCAAGCGCTTCATTGCACGCTCAAGCTCTAGTTGCCGCAAGCGTTCACCTTGCTGCTGAATATCCTGAATCAGTGGAACAGAATTGCGACCCTGCATCCAATGCATAAAGTTGCCAACACGATCTTCGATGATCGCCTCGGCTTGACTTACTGCCGCTTGACGTAAATTGGCGCCAGTTTGAATCATGACCCCTAAGTCATCTACTGTGTAGAGGTAGATGTCATCTAAGCGGGAGATTTCAGGTTCAAAGTCTCTTGGTACTGCCAAATCAATCATCACCATCGGCTTATGACGGCGCTGTTTAAGGGCGCTTTCCACCATGCCAAGGCCAATAATCGGAAGGGATGAGGCGGTACTAGAAACAATAATGTCAAATTCGTGGAGGCGGCCAGGTAGCTCGGAGAGCTTGAAGGACTCGGCCTCTACATCTTGTGCAGAAATAGAGTCTGCTAATTCTTGGCCACGCTCGATAGTGCGATTAGCGATTGCAACATTTTTAGGTTTACGTGCAACGAAATGTGTTGCACATAAGGTGATCATGTCACCAGCACCAATAAACAAAATCTTTTGATCTGAAATTTTTTCAAAGATGCGTTCAGAGAGTCGCACAGATGCTGCAGCCATTGAAATAGAGTGAGCGCCGATTTCAGTTGAGCCGCGCACCTCTTTGGCCACTGCGAATGTTTTCTGAAAGAGTTGATTGAGATAAGTTCCTAAAACACCAGCATCATTTGCCGTGCGGACCGCATCTTTCATTTGCCCTAAGATTTGAGTCTCACCAATGACCATCGAGTCTAGACCGCATGCCACTCTGAAGGCATGTCGAACTGCATCGGATTGTGGCAAAGAGTAAATATGAGGCTCAAGACTGCTAGGCGCAAGTTGTTGAGTTTTTGCTAGCCAATCAAAAGTTGCTTCATGCAAGATACTCGCAGCATTGTCATCATTCGCAGCGCAATACAGCTCGGTACGGTTGCATGTCGACAAAATAGTGGCTTCGGGCAGCCCAGCATGATTCGCACCAACCAAGTGTTGGCGTAGATCGTGCAACGCTTCTTGAAGAAATTCAGGGTCAAAGGCGACCTTTTCCCGAATGGCGACCGGCGCTGTGTGATGATTGATGCCGAGTGTCAACAACTTCATAATGGCAATTATAGATTTGATGGCAGCATTAATGGGGGTATCAATGGGGTTTTTAGCTTTTCTGGTGATTGGGGGTATTTCTGGGGTCTCAGCCTGGATCTTTTATCCCGGCCCCTCACAGGGCTTCAGGCCTGGGAAGGTCCTTGTAGCCTTCTTGCTCGGCTTCATTGCGGCTGCTGGCAGCTCGTTTTTAGGGCAATACTTGGGATTTTTTCAGTCCGGGCAAATATTGGAGTGGGCCAGCGCTATTTTTGCCTCTTGTACGGTAGCTTGCGTATTTACCGCTTTAACTAAATAAGTCATTTTGAACGCTCTCCACCCAACGGATGGGTGAGCTTTTGTGTTCAATCAACCACTGATTAGTTCTGCTGAAGTGATTGCAGCTTGCCTTGGCGCCGGGCTCCAAAAAGGGCTTCTCTGTTTTATATACCCCTAAGCCTGATGGGTGCGAAGATTGGAGAACAAGTTGGTTTTGGCCATCTTCAATCAAGGGCAGCTTGGATTGCGCGTGACCACCCCAGAGCATCCAAACTAAATGCGGCTTAGATTTAGAAAGCGCATTGATTAAATGATCAATCAAACTTTTCCACCCTAAATTGGTGTGACTGCCTGCTTCGCCCAGTCTGACGCTCAAGGCAGTATTGAGAAGAAGAACACCCTGCTTGGCCCAGCTATGCAGGTCACCGTTGGGTAAATGACCAAAACCTTCTAGCGCAAGTGCTTTGCTGATGTTGCGAAGCGAACTGGGAAATTCTCGAGAGTTGATTCCAATTTCCGCTGGAATAGAAAAAGCAAGTCCCTGGGCTAGTCCTGGAGAGTGATAGGGGTCTTGACCCAGAATCACGACCTTAACCGAATCCACTGGAGTCAGTTTGAGTGCTTTAAAAAAGTTTTGCGGTTCTGGCCTTACCGCGCCTGGATCAGAATTCAAAACAGTCTGCAAATTCTTTTCTAGCGATTCCCAATCTGCCGACTCAAAATAGTTTCCTAGTAGTGCACGCCAATCACTGGGGATATCGTCTTTTGAAAATAGTGCCTTCAATTTTGATCAGACATCTTTCTTTGGCGATAGCTCATATTGTGCAGGTGCTTGGGCGGATTGCAGTGAGACCATCCGCTCATGCTCAAGATCATCGCGATAAAAAGTGATACGTGTTTGAGTATTTTCAGAAAGGCTGCCCAAAACCCTATCCCAACGTGCGCTGGTGACCCTTTGCCCATCAACGCTAGCCAGTAAATCCCCGGCTGCTAGACCTGCTGTCTGGGCAATGCCGCTATCGAGCACATGAGTAATCTTGAGCCAACCATTCGCATCGGTATATCGCATGCCAAATTGCAATTTAAGTTTTTCCAAAGTTGATTGATGTTTTAGCTTTACGGCAACGAGGTTTGATCCAATCCATTTTTGCAATGGAATATCCTCAACGCCAAAAATATAACGTGCTTTTATGTCTGCCCAAATTTTGCTGAAACCTTCTCCCAGCAACTCTACTAACAAATCATCCAGCCCATCCTCAGCGATGCCATCCAGGGTGATGCCATGCTTGCGCCAAATGAGACGCATTAAATCATCTAGGGAGAGTTTGTTTTTGGAGAACGCGCGGATTTGTAAATCGAGGCCAAGAGCCAGTAATGCACCCTTCCCGTAGTAGCTAACAACGGCATTGGGTGTGTTTTCGTCTGCTTGGTAATACTTAGTCCAGGCATCAAATGAGCTATCAGCAAGGCTTTGCTTATGACGTCCAGGGCCGCGTGAGATGCCATTCCAGTTATCGGCAACCAGTCTTAGGTAGGTTTTGAGATCGATCCGCTTGCTGCGCAGTAGCTGAAGATCATCGTAATAACTAGTGAAGCCCTCAAATACCCAGAGTAAGCGAGTGTGATTTCTTTTTGCGAGATCATAAGGTTGAAAAGCTTTTGGCTGAATACGCTTAACCAGCCACGCATGAAAATATTCATGACTGCACAGGCCTAGAAATTCTCTATAAGCAGACTCTTCAAAGAGAATATTTTCCTGGGGGATTTGATCGCGTCGGCAAAGTAATGCAGTGCTATTGCGATGTTCAAGGCCGCCATAGCCATTCAGTACGGCATTAACTAAAAACAGATATTCCCCAAATGGGGCGCGCTTGGTTTTGGGTTCAAACAATTCAATAGTGCTGCTGCAGATTGCCTGAAGATCTTCAGCAAGGCGCTTAGAGTCAACAATGTGATTGCACCCCTGAATAGCCATGCGATGGGATACGCCATTAGATTTCCAGTGCACCAGTTGAAACTCGCCCATAGCGATAGGATGATCAAGTAAATCATCATAATTTTTTGCTAGATAAAAACCAAATCCACGCTCATCAGTCTTTGCTGCTCTTAAAGTCGTTTGTACTGTCCAGTGGTCTGCAAAAGCAAGCTCAGGCGCAGTGACGGCGAGAGAGCAGGGTAAATATTCTTGGCCTTTGACTGCAAGACATAGGCTGGTTGCGTTGAAGAAGGCTCGCTCAGTATCGAGATAGGCCGCACGAACTGATGAATCAAATGCGTAAACAGTTGTCAGGACTTCAATAGAGTCATTTGATGGCGGTAAACGCCAATGGTCGTTATCAATCCGCTCTACCGCAAGTTTCTTTCTAGTGCCCGTCCCTGAGAATGCTTCAAGTGACTCCACATGTTTACTGAAATCCCGAATTAAATAACTACCCGGAATCCAGGCCGGCATTTGCAGGATCTGACCAGTAGGGTCGGGGTTGGTAATGTGTAGCTTTACACGAAAACGATGACCATGAAGATCAGCCGGCCAGACCGTATATTGGATTGCAGGTAAGTCGACATTGTTCATGATGATTATTTCAGTGAATTAAATTTCTTTTCAATGTCAGTGATTTGTACGGCACCAGGGAAGCGGCTGCCATCTGTAAAGAATAAAGTTGGTGTGCCTGTAACCCCATAAGTCTTGGCAAAAGCCATATTCTTGTCTAGTGGTGTGCTGCAATCTGCTTTGCCACTAGGTGTAATGCCGTTAATCATCCAATCCATATAAGCCTTATATGGATCTGCTGAGCACCAAATTTGTTTTGATTTTTGTGCAGAATCTGGCGATAGGATTGGAATCAGATAGGTATAGATAGTGACGTTGTCCAATTGCTGCAGTGATTTTTCTAAGCGCTTACAGTAGCCACAATTAGGATCGGAGAAAACGGCAAGCTGACGGCTGCCATTGCCGCGAACATTTTTGATGGCGTTGGTAAGTGTTAAATCGCTCCATTTAATGCGATTTAAATCTGCCTGCCTTTGCTCAGTAATATTTTTACCGCTTGCAAGTTCAATGATTTCACCCTGAATCAGATATTTTCCAGAGGTGTCTGTATAAAAAATATCGTTGCCTACTAATACTTCGTACAAACCAGATACAGGCGCCGGAGAAACACTTTTGACTTTGGCATTAGTGCCCAATTTTTTTTGAATTTCTGTTTTGATTTGCTGTTCTGGTTGCGCATGCGCTAATCCAGCGCAAATAAGGCTGGCGCCAATAAAAGCAATCGTAGATAAGAATTTATTCAAAATCAATTTCTCCTAAAGCGCGTTCAATTAAGCGCTGTTTTATAAAGTGGCTTTTGTTCACAAGACCTAGACCCCAGTTACGAAGTTGTCGTTCTGTGTTGCTGCTTGCAGAAAATAGTTTCTTCAGTTTATCGGTAACCCATAGAAGGGCGCTGGTGTCACCTTGGCGTTGACGTTCATAGCGACGAAGTAACACGATGTCGCTTGGTGAGCGGAAGGACTCACGTTTACCTAAAATATTTAATAAGACAGCAACATCACGAAGTCCTAAATTGAGGCCTTGCCCCGCCAGAGGATGCATGACATGCGCGGCATCGCCAATGAGCACAACCTTTGGAGAGGCTTCTGGGCCGATAAAACGTTTGGCTCGAATTTTTCGTAAAGGATAGGCCGCTGGTATGGAGTTCAGAGTGAGTTCGCCTAACTGCTTAAGTATGACGCCATTCGCAATCGAAGCAAACTGATCTAGCCATTGGGCTTGATCAAGCTTTAATAAATCAGCCGCACGCTCAGGTGAGGTGGACCAGACCATGGAAACTTGTTTGCCTGGTAAAGGCAACATGGCAACTATGTCGCCACCTGGTAAGAACCACTGAAATGCAGTTTCTAAGTGTGGATAGGTACAGAGCCAATTAGCTACCACCGCGCTTTGCGAATAACTTTCTTCACTAGCGCTAATCCCAAGCTCATTGCGAATGGGGGAGTTGGCACCATCGGCTGCAATGACTAGTTGCGCGCGAATGCTGCCGCCATTTTTTAAATGCAAAGTACTTCCATCTGCATCTACATGAATTTTTTCTACGACATCACTGATACGTTCTAGCTTGTTTTGAAAGCGTGATGCTTGATCAAGGGTGTGCTCAATTAAGTTGGACTCTCCAATCCAGGCGAGCTGAGGTGTTCCTGCTTCAAATGCCGAAAGGTGGAGTTGGTCATTTTTTTCGCCCCTATCGCCGTAGATGCGCATATCTCGGACCGGCTGCAGGCGGCTGTGATCAATTGCGTCCCAAATTTGTAGGTGAGCCAGCAATTTTTGAGTGCTTGGGGAAAAAGCGTAGATTCGTTGTCCCCATTGGGTGCCTTGTGGACTAGCAATGCTTTGTCCTAAATCGGGAGCTATTTCAATGGTTTGCAGGCCTAGTTGAGCTAGGCCGAGGGCGCAAGCCTTACCAGCAATCCCTCCGCCGACCACAACAACGTCTGCTGTGCGCATTTGGGAGGGGTGGCCTGAGGATTTGGACAGGGAATTTGAGTGAACTTCTGACATAACTCGATGATATCGAAACCAGCCCCTTTACAATAAGGTCATGTCTTTGAAATGTGGCATCGTCGGCCTGCCTAACGTCGGCAAATCTACCCTCTTTAATGCGCTTACCAAAGCTGGAATCGCAGCGGAAAACTATCCTTTCTGCACGATTGAGCCCAATGTAGGCGTGGTTGAGGTTCCTGACCCCCGTTTAGCCGCACTGGCTGAGATCGTGAAGCCTGAGCGCATTCTGCCGGCAGCAGTCGAATTTGTCGATATTGCTGGTTTGGTGGCTGGCGCCTCAAAAGGTGAAGGTCTTGGCAATCAGTTTTTGGCCAATATCCGTGAAACCGATGCCATTACCCATGTGGTGCGGTGTTTTGAGGATCCAAACGTGATTCACGTTGCCGGAAAAATTGATCCCATCGCCGATATTGGCGTGATTGATACCGAGTTGGCCCTATCCGATTTGGCTACAGTAGAGAAAACTCTAAATCGTTCAAGCAAGGCTGCAAAGTCTGGCAATGACAAAGAGGCTGCCGCTTTGGTTGCTGTTCTCACTAAAGTTCAAGCCCATCTGGATTCTGCTTTGCCAGTTCGTAGCTTGAACTTAAGTGATGACGAAAAATTACTGATTAAGCCTTTGTGCTTGATTACAGCTAAGCCTGCAATGTATGTTGCGAACGTGAAAGAAGACGGCTTCTCAAACAATCCGCACCTCGATGCTGTTAAGCAACATGCCGCAAAAGAAGGTGCGCCGGTCGTAGCGGTTTGTGCTGCAATTGAAGCAGAAATTGCCGACTTGGATGAGGCTGACAAGATTGAGTTCTTGGCTGATCTGGGGATGGAAGAGCCGGGCCTAGATCGTGTGATTCGTGCGGGTTATTCATTGCTCGGCTTGCAAACCTATTTCACTGCGGGTGTTAAAGAGGTTCGCGCCTGGACTATTCACCAAGGTGATACAGCGCCACAAGCTGCTGGTGTTATTCATACGGATTTTGAGCGCGGGTTTATTCGTGCTCAAACTATTTCTTATGATGACTTCGTTCAGTTCAAAGGTGAGGCGGGCGCCAAGGAAGCAGGCAAGATGCGCGCTGAAGGCAAGGAATACGTTGTGAAGGATGGAGACGTATTGAACTTCTTGTTTAACGTCTAAGAAGTTCTATTCCAGCCAAATAAAAAAGCCCTGAAAAGGGCTTTTTGTTTATGCAGCCAAAGAATCTGAAATCTTGATTAAGAGGCTTTGACAGCCTTTTCCAAGCATTTAGAAATTTCTTCATAGCGCTTCAGTGCCATTTTGGTGGGCAACACTTCTTTTTTGCGACCATCCGCATTGGCAGCCATTTTGATATAACCCAAGGCGCTGAGATTTTTGAGTCGACCATGCAAGGTGGCTTGTGAACCGAGGTCAGCAATAGAAATTAGATCGCCAACCAAAATCGCTTGCTTTGCATGAGCGCAGGCAACGATCTTATCGAGCAAGCTTTCTTCAATGCAGTCCAGTTTTTTCCCTGGATTGATGCGATCGATAGTATCAATCAGATTAAGAAACTTAATATAGGACGAGGTTTTAAGAGTTGGCATTTGCGCTTGAGATTTATTTGTTATTAGCTTTTGAGCTAACATGAGTGTATTCCTAACCACCCATTTTAGCAATTGACGCACATCAATTAAAAATAATCCATACTGATTGCAATGTCTAAATTCTTCACAATTTCTTCAGAATGGTTTATTGGGTGCGCTATTAGTGCGATGGCGTACACATTTCTCTTTTATTTCAATGGTTGGCTAACCAATAGTTTGGTATTTGGTTTGGGGGTGAATTGGATTTATCTTCCCGCTGGCTTACGTTTATTTCTAACTTTGATTTTTGGTTTGCCTGGCGCTCTAGGAATTGCAGCCGCCTCTTTCCTGATTAGCTACTACGGTGACTTCCCGCATGAATTAACACTTTGCATTGGCATTGGATTAATTTCAGGATTTGCGCCGTACTTAGCTAGATATTTTGTATTTAGCAATCTGCGGCTTGAATCAGATTTAAGCAATCTAAATTTTCCAAAATTGATAGCCTGTATATTGATTTATTCCCTGTTGTCAGCGGGCCTACACCAATGGTGGTTTTCTACTATGACCTTAGAAGATACGGGGAGCGTAAATCACTTTGTAGTGATGTTTATAGGCGATGTATTGGGATCGCTGCTACTGATCTCGTTAATCAAATACTGCTTAGATCTCTTGAGAAAAGTTAGGCAAACAGCTCACTAAGAGCGGCGCCCGGGTCGGCGGCACGCATAAAGGCTTCACCCACCAAGAAGGCATTCACTTGGTGTTCGCGCATGAGCTGAACATCGGCACGACCCAATATCCCAGACTCTGTTACCAATGTTTTGCTACTCGGAACCATAGATAGCAGAGAGAGCGTAGTTTGCAGAGTTACCTCAAAAGTCTTGAGGTTACGATTATTAATACCAAGTAGTGGTGTCTTGAGTTCCAGCGCTTGCTCCAGCTCGGGAGCATTGTGTACCTCGACCAATACATCCAAACCTAGCTCGTGCGCGCAGGCTTCTAACTCTTTCATTTGATTGAGTTCCAAGCAAGCCACGATTAACAGAATTGCATCTGCACCAATCGCGCGGGCTTCATAAACTTGATATGGGTCTATGGTGAAGTCTTTACGCAAAACGGGAATACTGCAAGCAGCACGAGCTTGCTGGAGGTAGTCGTTGCAGCCTTGAAAATAATCCACATCCGTTAGAACTGATAAACAAGCGGCGCCATGTTTTTCATAGGACTTGGCAATATCTGCTGGTATGAAGTTCTCGCGCAAGATCCCTTTGCTTGGGCTCGCCTTCTTAATTTCAGTGATCACACCAGCTTTACCAGCCGAAATCTTTCTCTCTATAGACTGAATAAAGCCTCTAGGCTTCAGAAGCGCGTCTAGATTGTTTGCTTCAGCTTGCTCGCGTTGATTGGCAAGCGACACTTTATTAAGGCAGTTAGCAACTTCAATCTTTTTGGTTGCAACAATTTTGTCGAGGATATCGCTCATGAATAATGACTTATTTAGATTGTGTTGCTGCTACGAATGCGTCTAGCTTCTGACGGGCAGCACCCGATGCAATAGCGGCTTTGGCAAGTTCAACACCGCTAGCGATGTCTTTAGCCACGCCCGCAACGTAAAGCGTTGCACCTGCATTCAGGCAAACAATATCGCTTGCTGCGCCTGGCTTGCCATCGAGAACCTCAAGAACAATCTTCTTGGACTCTTCAGCGTTAGCCACTTTGAAGCCATTGGTTAGGGCTGTATTTAGGCCAAAGTCTTTTGGATGAATTTCATATTCACGCACCACACCATCTTTGAGCTCTCCAACTAGGGTTGGTCCCTCTAAAGAAATTTCATCAAGACCATCGCGTCCGTAAACAACTAATGCGTGCTCCATTCCTAATGCCTGCAATACATGCGCCTGAATTCCTACTAGATCAGGGTGGAACACCCCCATCAAGATACGCTTGGCATCTGCAGGGTTGGTGAGGGGGCCCAAGATATTAAAAATGGTTCGTACGCCGAGCTGCTTACGAATTGGAACAACATTTTTCATTGCTGGATGATGGTTTGGGGCAAACATAAAGCCTGCTCCTACCGTTGAGATGCATTTGGCTACTTGATCGGCGGACAGCGCAAGATTAACGCCAAGCGCTTCTAAAACATCAGCGCTACCGGACTTGCTGCTCACGCTACGGTTGCCGTGTTTAGCAATCTTAGCTCCCGCACCTGCTGCGACAAACATCGCTGCAGTCGAGATATTGAATGTGTGTGCGCCATCGCCGCCTGTGCCTACGACATCGACCAGGTGACTACGGTCATCCACTTTTACAGAGGTTGCAAACTCACGCATGACTTGTGCAGCAGCAGCGATTTCACCAACTGTTTCTTTTTTGGTGCGCAGTGCAACCAATAATCCAGCAACCAACTCTGGTGACATCTCGCCGCTCATGATGAGACGCATCATGGCAGTCATCTCGTCATGAAATAGTTCGCGATGTTCAATGCAGCGTTGTAAGGCTTCTTGCGGAGTAATTGGCATAGCGCTGTAATTAAGGTTGCTTATTTGTTTTGTAAAAAATTCTTGAGCAGGGCATGACCATGCTCAGAAAGAATCGACTCTGGATGAAACTGCACGCCTTCAACCGCAAGCTCCTTGTGGCGTACACCCATAATCTCTCCATCAGACGATGTTGCAGTGACTTCTAGCATCGCAGGCAGAGAGCTCTTCTCAATAGCGAGAGAGTGATAACGCGTCACCTTAAATGGATCGGGCAAGTCTTTAAATACGCCCACACCAGTGTGATGAATGCTATCGGTCTTGCCGTGCATTACCTTTTGGGCGCGAATGACTTTGCCGCCAAACGCCTCACCAATAGCTTGATGACCTAAGCAAACTCCAAGAATCGGAATTTGTCCGGCATAGCGCTTGATAGTTTCAACTGAGATGCCTGCTTCGGCTGGACTACATGGCCCAGGTGAGATACAGATACGTGCGGGATTGAGTTTGGCAATATCCTCAACGGTAATTTCATCATTACGAAATACCTTTACCTCTTCACCCAGTTCTGCAAAATACTGAACAAGGTTATAGGTAAACGAATCATAGTTATCAATCATTAGGAGCATCAAGTCCTCCTTGTACTAAATCTGCTGCAGTCAATACTGCACGTGCTTTTGCTTCTGTTTCTTTCCATTCCGCAGTCGGGTCGGAGTCGGCTACGACGCCTGCGCCTGCCTGAGAGTGCAGCATGCCATCGCGGATAACGCCAGTACGAATAGCAATGGCTACATCCATATCTCCTGAGAAGGATAGATAGCCAACTGCGCCACCGTATACGCCGCGCTTCACGATTTCCATCTCATCAATGATTTCCATTGCCCGAATTTTTGGTGCGCCTGACAAGGTGCCTGCTGGGAAGGTGGCTCGCAACACATCCATATTGCTCATATTGTCTAAAAGATCGCCTTCTACGGAACTCACGATATGTTGAACATGTGAGTACTTCTCGATCGACATGGAGTCAGTCACTTTCACTGAGCCTGTTTTGGCAATACGTCCCACGTCATTGCGCGCTAAATCAATCAACATGACGTGTTCAGCGATTTCTTTAGGATCTGCCAAGAGTTCTTTGGCTAGGCGCTCATCTTCCTCAGGGTTTGCTCCGCGAGGGCGTGTGCCAGCCAGCGGACGTATGGTCACAATCTTCTCGGCAGCACGTTTTTCTTGGCGAACCAGAATCTCAGGGGATGAGCCAACAATTTGCATATCCCCAAAGTCATAGAAGTACATATATGGGGACGGGTTGAGTGAGCGTAAGGCTCTGTAGAGTGCCAAAGGTGAATCTGCAAATGGTTTGCTGATGCGTTGACCAATCACTACCTGCATGCAATCACCGGCCAAAATATATTCTTTGGTTTTCAGAACGGCATTTTCAAAATCGGCAGCCTTAAATTTGCGAATGAGTTCTGTCTTAGTGCTTGGTAAAGATGCTGGCATATTTGCTGGCTTACCAAGACAGGTCATTAATTCTTTTAAACGCTCTTGGGCTTTTTCAAAGCCATCAGTAATGCTTGGGTCTGCGTAAACGATAAAGTAAATTTTTCCAGCGACGT
Source organism: Polynucleobacter sp. 86C-FISCH (assembly GCF_018882415.1). GTDB lineage: Bacteria > Pseudomonadota > Gammaproteobacteria > Burkholderiales > Burkholderiaceae > Polynucleobacter. Next base: position 1,072,938 of record NZ_JACVOL010000001.1, read on the forward strand.
TATCAATCACTGCTAACTCTTCAGTCAACATGAGTTGAATATCAGGCACACCTAATTCATCGGGTAGTTGGTGTTTAGCTAGACGTGACTCAATGTAACGCACTGTGTCATAACCAAAGTAACCTGCTAAGCCACCACAAAAACGTGGCATATCGGGTTGTAGCGCAACCTTAAAGCGTTTGAAATAAGCATCTACAAAGTCGAGTGGATTATCGGTGTTGCTTTCAACGACTTTCCCATCTGTAACCACTTCATTGATCGGTGCAGTGGGTGTGCCAACAGTTCTAACGATTGTCTTAGCAGGCAGGCCAATAAAGGAGAAGCGGCCGAAACGCTCGCCACCCAAAACTGACTCCAACAGGTAAGTATTTTTCGTGCCAAACGCTTGGCTGAGTTTTACGTAAAGCGACAATGGCGTTTCAAGATCGGCCAAGACCTCCTTAATAAGAGGAATGCGATTGAAACCCTGTTTAGTTAGGGCATTAAATTCTTCGCGTTGCATTAGGATCTTCCTGACTTTCCTAATTCAGCGCGCATTGCATCAATCACTTGCGCATAATTTTCTTTGCCATAAATTGCTGAGCCAGCAACAAAAGTATCAGCACCCGCTTTTGCAACTTCAGCAATATTGTCGACCTTAATGCCACCATCTACTTCAAGACGAATGTGTCGACCAGTCTCTGCTTGATAGCGATCGAGGCGTGCGCGAACTTGAGCAATCTTATTGAGAGTACTTGGTATAAATGATTGACCACCAAACCCTGGATTAACTGACATGAGTAATACCAAGTCAATGAGCTCCAACGTGTGATCAAGATAATCTAGTGGAGTTGCTGGATTAAATACAAGACCTGCTTGGCAACCTTGATCACGAATGAGGTTTAGTGTGCGATTAACGTGCGGACTTGCTTCAGGATGAAAGCTAATTAAATTGGCGCCCGCTTTAGCAAAGTCAGGAACAATGCGATCCACTGGTTCGATCATCAGATGCACATCGATCACAGCCGGCTTGCCATCTTTGATTGCATACGGACGAATAGCCTCACAAACCAAGGGGCCAATGGTGAGATTGGGCACATAGTGGTTATCCATCACATCAAAGTGAATCCAATCAGCGCCCGCCACCAAAACGTCTTGTACTTCCTTGCCCAGACAGGCGAAGTCAGCAGACAAAATCGATGGGGCAATAACAAATTGGCTATTTGAGGATGTTTTTTGGCTTTCCATCCCTAGATTCTAGCTTGCAGTTGACCTTAGGATGGAGCAGAATTCGACCATGAATCCCCACGAAATCAGCATAACGGTCAAAGCCCAGTATCTTCCGGAGCAATCTGACCCAGATAACCGCCAATTTGCCTTTGCTTACACCGTCACCATACGTAATACAGGTACGGCCAGTATTCAGCTTATAGCCCGCCATTGGTTTATTACGGACGGGGATAACGACGTCCAGGAGGTCCGTGGCCTGGGGGTTGTAGGTCAGCAGCCGCTTTTGCGCTCTGGGGAGCATTTTGAATACACCAGTTGGGCTACATTGCCCACCCCTGCAGGGACTATGCGTGGGGAGTATTTTTGCGTAACTGAGGAGGCTCAGTTCTTTCAGGCCCCTATTCCTGAGTTTGCCCTGGTGATGCCCCGTACCTTGCACTAGCGCAAGGTTCAGGAGACTACTTTTTGCCTTTGCCCGTCCAGAGGACAATAAACAACAATAGTCCTAAGGCAACGGCACCTTCAAAGACAAACAGTAGCATTGGGTATTCATCGAGTAAATTGGCGATCATGATTTCTAAATTTAAATATGTTTCATTAAGTGTATTCGCAATCCTGGTCGTTAGCTTGATTGCGGGATGTTCTACTCCCCCCACTCGTGGCACGGGATATCGCTCAAGTGGTTCTGGTGCCTCGCCATCAAGCTACAGTTCTTCCATTGCAAGTTTTAGTGCTGTCTCTTGGCAGGCATTACCTGGATGGCAGGATGATGACTTATCCCAAGCTTGGCCTGCATGGTTAAAAAGCTGTGATGCTTTGCGCAAGAAAAACAGCGAAGTAAATTGGCGTCAAGTGTGTGCTCAAGCGAGCAGTGTTTCAGGTCGTGACACACAGGCAGTTCGTAAATATTTTGAAAGCAACTTTCAAGCTTATGAAATTCGTACTAGCTCTGGAAGTGATACTGGTCTAATCACTGGCTATTACGAGCCAGTCATGAATGGCTCACTCACTCGCACCAGCACATACAACGTGCCGCTCTATAGTTACCCAAGCGCGTGGCGCAAATCAAAACCGAATCCTGGTCCGACGCGCGCAGAGCTCATGAGTTCAGGGGTTTTAAAGGGGTCGGAAATTGCGTGGGTACAAGATCCTGTAGCGGCTGCTTCCATGCAAATTCAGGGCTCTGGAAAAATTCGCCTTGAAGATGGGCGCATCTTGCGTCTTGGCTTCGCGGGGACGAATGATCAGCCCTTCAAGTCATCTGCACAATGGTTGTTAGATCGTAAAGAAATTACGCGTAGCGAGGCAACGATGCAAGGCATTTCGCAATGGGCTAAACGTAATCCAGATCGAGTTAATGAAATGCTCAACGCGAATCCGCGTTTTGTTTTCTTTAAAGAGTTGCCGGGTAATGTGGCGGCAGATTTAGGTCCGAATGGAGCCTTAGGCGTTCCGCTTACTGGTGAGCGTAGCATCGCTGTTGATTTGCAGGCTCTGCCTTTGGGTGCACCAGTATTTTTAGCTACAACAAAGCCTTTGAGTAATCAGCCTTTACAAAAGTTGGTGATGGCACAAGATACTGGCAAAGCTATTGTGGGTGGTGTCAGGGCGGACTACTATTGGGGATCAGGGGATTCTGCTGGAGAGATGGCAGGCCGCATGAAACAAAATGGCAGGATGTGGCTGCTGCTTCCACGTTAATTCACTCTTACTACTGAAAGAAATCAATGAGCTACAAAACAATTTTGACTGAAGTGGATGGCAAGGTTGCAACCATCACTTTGAATCGCCCTGAAGTATTGAACGCCTTGAATGACCAATTAATGGAAGAGCTTGGCGCTGCATTATTGGCTTTTGATGCGGATGACAATATTGGTTGCATGATTGTTACCGGCAGTGAAAAGGCGTTTGCAGCTGGAGCGGATATCGCATCCATGGCGAAGTATGGACTGAAAGATGTTTATCGCGGTGACTTTATTACCCGCAACTGGGAAGAGATTAAAAAAGTCCGCAAGCCCGTAATTGCGGCTGTCTCTGGCTATGCGCTTGGTGGCGGTTGTGAGCTCGCCATGATGTGCGACACCATTATGGCTGCGGATAACGCGAAGTTTGCTCAACCAGAAGTGAAGCTAGGCATCATTCCAGGTGCTGGCGGTACACAACGTTTACCACGAGCAGTATCGAAAGCAAAAGCCATGGATTTAGCTCTGACAGGCCGCATGATGGATGCTGCCGAAGCTGAGCGCGCTGGTTTGGTCGCCAGAATTTTCCCGCAAGCAGATTTGCTGAAAGAAGTTAAAGCAATTGCTAAAGGGATTGCCGATATGCCTTTGTTGACTGCAATGATGGTGAAAGAAAGTATCAATACGGCCTACGAGACTACATTGTCTGAAGGCATTCACTTTGAGCGCCGTCTCTTTCATGCATGTTTCGCAACAAATGATCAGAAAGAGGGTATGGCTGCGTTTATGGAAAAACGCCCAGCCAAATTTACCAACTCTTAATTTCAGAAATTCAAAAAAGAATTTAGTTTTTTTCTAGGAAGCGTTGAGCTAGTTTGACCCAATAGCTCACGCCTACTGGAATCAAGGAATCATTGAAGTCGTATGAAGGATTGTGTAGGTGGCAAGGACCCATGCCATGACCTACGGAGCGATGATCACCGTCGCCATTGCCAAGGAAAACATAGCAACCTGGCTTTTCCAGCAACATAAACGCAAAGTCTTCTGCACCCATAGTCGGATCGATTGAGGCATTCACATTTTGCTTGCCAACCAATTCGCTCATTACCTCAGTGGCAAATTCCACTTCATTGGCGTGATTAATGAGAGGTGGGTAATTTCTAGCAAATGTGACTTCCGCTTGGCAATCAAAAGCACTTGCAACATTGTGTGCGATTTCTCGAAGGCGTTGCTCAATGAGATCTAAGACATCCAATGTAAATGTGCGCACTGTGCCGCCAATGAAGGCGCTATCCGGAATGACATTACTTGTTTCGCCTGCATGAAATTGTGTGATGGATAAAACCGCAGCATCTACAGGGCGTTTATTGCGGGTAATGATGCTTTGTAATGCTAGAACTACTTGCGCCCCAGCAAAAACTGGATCTGCGCTGTTATGTGGAAGGGCGGCATGACCACCTTTGCCTGTAATGGTGATTTCGAAGGTATTGCTAGAGGCCATCATGGGGCCAGACGTCACACCAAAGTGACCTTCTACTAAGCCAGGCCAGTTGTGCAGGCCAAATACGGCATCGCATGGGAATTCTTTGAAGAGCCCATCCTTGATCATTTCATTTGCACCAGCACCGCCCTCTTCGGCTGGTTGGAAAATAAAAATCACAGTACCTTTGAAGTCGCGATGATTTGATAAATACTGTGCAGCACCAAGAAGCATGGCAGTGTGACCATCATGACCACATGCATGCATTTTTCCTGGATTTTTTGAAGCATGCTCAAAGTTGTTGTGCTCTTGCAATGGCAGCGCATCCATATCGGCGCGCAGACCAATCATCTTTCCCGGTCCTAAGTCGCCATCTAAGCGACCAACTACTCCAGTTTTTCCCATCCCGCGGTAAACAGTAATTCCCCAGCTAGAAAGTGCCTCTGCGACTAAATCAGACGTGCGATTCTCTTCGAAACGCAATTCAGGGTGTGCATGAATATTGCGTCGAATTTCTTGAATGGCTTCTGCGGATTCGGTAATTTCTGGAAGTAAATGCATCCCTTCATCTTATCCGAAAGTCTTTTGATACGCCTTTAGAAGGCAATTAATGCTGATTATTGATTGGGCAATTGAATGTGCTTTGCAGCAAAATGCAAAGCCTCAATTGAATAAGGGCTATCAGTAGCTTTTTGTAGCTCTTTTGGCAGTGACGGAATCAGACCTAAAAAGGGTGCGTCAATCCTGGCTTGCAAGGTCTGGAGGTTTTCCTGTAGAAGAGGCATTTCCTCTTCAAGGGTATTGGCAATCCATCCAGCAATCTTTAAGTTGCGCGCTTTGATTGCTTCGTAAGTTAACAGGGCGTGATTAAGGCAGCCTAATTTCATGCCCACTACAAGAATTATTGGCAAATCAATCTTCTTTGCGAACCCACCTAAATCTTCATCTTTATTTAAAGGTATTAACAGGCCGCCAGCGCCCTCAACCACAATGCAATCCGCATGCTTTTGAACATCCTGAAAAGCTTCAGTCATCACACTCATCTCAAGCATTAGCCCTTGCTGTGTTGCCACTAAGTGAGGGGCGGCTGGTTTATCCAATACATAAGGACATAAACTCAATTCACCATGACTGAGGTTAGATGCAATGCGTAGTGTTTCTAAATCCTCATTGAGAGTTATGCCACTTGTATCTTGGTAGGTTCCAGCGACAACCGGTTTAAAGCCAATGACGTTTATTTGTTGCTCGCGCAATTTCACAATGAGTGCGCCGCTTACCAAGGTTTTCCCAACTTCGGTATCGGTGCCTGTGACAAAGAGTCCAGCAGACTTACTCATGGGGAGCCTTTTGGATTGCTGTCTGCTCAATAGTTTTCAAGGTAGCGATTAGCTGACGTAAATCTGCTTCACTATGATTTGCTGAGAAGGTAATTCTCAATCGCGCACTCCCAATGGGTACGGTCGGTGGACGAATGGCTGGAATCCAGTAACCAGCCTCATCTAATAACTTAGCAGCCAGCAAGGCATTGGCATTACTGCCCAAAATAACAGGCTGAATAGCTGTGCAAGAGGGCACCTTTTCCCACTGAGAAAAATGCATTTCATCTTGCCAAATACGAATCAGCTTATTCAGTTGGGAACGGCGATGACTTCCTTCATTCCCCTCGATGATGTCTAAGCTCTTGGAGAGTGTGTGCGCAATTGCTGGTGGCGTAGCAGTACTGTAAATAAAGGGGCGACCTTTTTGGATAAGCCATTCAATCAAGGTTGCATGCGCACAAACAAAAGCACCGCTGACGCCAGCAGCCTTCCCAAGCGTGCCGATATACACAATGCGATCTGAGCAGATATTTTCCTGCTCTAATATGCCGTGACCGTTCTTACCTAAAACCCCAAAGCCATGAGCATCGTCCACCAATAGCAAGGCATCGTATTGCTCAGCTACTTCCAGTAATCTCTTAACAGGGGCAAGGTCACCATCCATACTAAAGACGCCATCGGTGACGATCATCTTGAGACGGTTTTGATCAGCCTTCAGTAATTCACTTAATGCATTAGTGTCTTCATGATCAAACAAGTGAACCCGTGCATTAGTTTGCGCACTTGCTAGGCGAACACCATCAATCAAAGACGCATGATTTAACTTGGCTGAATAAATGCTGGTGGATCCATTTGGCGCAAGTCTTGCTAGGGCTGTAATCGCTGTCAGATTTGCAAGGTAGCCAGTACTAAAAAAGAGTGCACGTGCATCTGGGATATGTTGTTTCTGAAAAGCTGCCAACTTACTTTCAAGAATCTCATGGGCAATACTGTGGCCGCTGATGAGATGAGAGGCGCCGCTACCAACACCATACTGCGCGGCACCTTCAGCAAGGGCTTGAACGAGATCGGGATGATTTGCCAGGCCTAGATAGTCATTGCTGCAGAAAGCCTTTAATTCACGCCCATTAACCAGTGCTTTGGTGTCGCATGGAGATTCGGTTGCTCTGAGTTTTCGTTTGAGTAGCTGCAAATCCAAATCTGCAATTTGCTCTTGCGCTAAATGAAGGGCATTAAATGCTTTTGTCATGCCAATGTCTTCTCGAGGGCAAGCTGTACTGCTCTGCCTAATTGCATCGTTTCTTCGGATGACAGAATATAGGGAGGCATTACATAAATCGTATTGCCAATGGGTCTAATTAATACAGCTGCTTCCAAGCTATTGGCAAACATAGTACGTGCAAAAGTTTTGGGATTCTTAAGGCAATTGTTTTTAATGTCAAATGCCAAAATCATTCCCTGCTGGCGCCAATGCTCAATTCGGGGGTCTGACTTTGCCCATGCAAATGCATTTGCTAGATCTTGCGAGCGCTCAATGTTTTTTTCTAATACGTTTTCGGATTCAAAAATCTCAAGACAAGCTAGAGCGGCAGCGCACGCTAACGGATTGCCTGTGTATGAGTGGGAGTGTAAAAACCCTTGCGACGTTTGGTCACCATAAAACGCTTGATAAATCTGATCGGTTGTAAGACATAGAGATAGTGGCAAGTAGCCGCCACTAATTCCCTTGGAGAGTGTTAAGAAGTCTGGCCAGATACCAGCATGTTCACAGGCAAAGAACTTACCGCTTCGCCCACAGCCAACGGCAATCTCATCTGCAATCAGATGCACTTCATAGCGATTGCATAGCTCTTTGACTAGGCGCAGATATTCGGGCGAGTGCATCGCCATTTGTCCGGCGCATTGCACTAAGGGCTCAACAATAAACGCAGCTATCTGTTGATGCTCTTTTGCAAATAACTCTTCAAGTTGTTTGGCTGCGTGTTTTGCCACATCATCTGCGGTCTCACCAACTTTTGCTTTGCGTGCATCGGGGGAGGTGACTGTGTAGACATCTTGCAGCAGCGACCCGTAAGCTTCTCTGAAAATCGCTACGTCAGTTACCGCTAATGCGCCTAGTGTTTCTCCGTGGTAACCATTCTCTACACAAACAAACTTTTTCTTTTGCGGTTTGCTATTGAGCTGCCAATAGTGATGACTCATCTTCAGTGCAATCTCAACAGCAGATGCACCATCAGATGCATAGAAGACGTGACCTAAATGATGTTTAGTTAGCGCTGAAAGTTTTTCAGATAACTCGACTACTGGAGGATGTGTAAATCCTGCGAGCATCACGTGCTCAATTTTTTCTAGCTGCTCAGTGATTGCGTGATTGATACGTGGATTAGAGTGACCAAATAAATTGGTCCACCAAGAACTAATGGCATCGAGCAGGGCATTTCCGTTTTCGTCATAGAGCCAAGCCCCTTTGCCTTTGGTAATTGCAACTAGCGGAAAAGATTCATGCTGTTTCATCTGAGTGCAGGGGTGCCAAACGGCGGCTAGGCTGCGATCAACGAGTGCGGCTTGATTTAAATCAGAAATAACCTTCATGTTTGATATTTGACCACTAGTTTTCCCAACTTCAGGCCTGTATCTGTTATGTTTATGCCTTGAATCTACCTAATTTCTGGAATTTGCCCATGCAGGACACTCAAACCGTTGAAAAACCATTAACTCAGTTCAAATCTAAGGCTGAATTGCATCAAAGTGCTAATGCGGAGATTGCGGCACCTGGAGAGTGGTCAGTGGCTCAAATTGAGGCTTTATTTGCGCTCCCATTCAATGAATTGATGTTGAAGGCCCAAGAGACCCATAAGGCTTATTTCCCTGAGGGTGATGTGGAATTGGCTACCCTGTTGTCAATCAAGACAGGTGGTTGTCCTGAGGACTGCGGCTATTGCCCGCAAGCCGCCCGTTATGACACGGACGTTAAGGCCGAGAAGTTAATGGGCTTGGAAGAGGTTTTAGAGGCTGCTAAAGCAGCCAAAGCGGCTGGTTCTAATCGTTTCTGTATGGGTGCTGCTTGGCGTGAGCCCAAAGATCGCGATATTGAAAAAGTGACTGCCATGATTAAGGGTGTAAAGGCCCTAGGCCTTGAAACCTGCGCTACCTTGGGCATGTTAGAAGCTGATCAAGCTCAGGCCCTTCAAGAAGCTGGCCTGGACTTCTATAACCATAATTTAGATACCAGCGAAGATTTTTACCGCTCAGTGATCTCCACTCGTGGCTATCAGGATCGCTTGGATACGATTTCCAATGTCCGCGCTGCAGGTATGTCAGTTTGCTGCGGTGGAATCGTAGGAATGGGCGAATCCAGGGAGCAGCGCGCTGCCTTTCTGGCGCGCTTAGCCAATCTGAGTCCATATCCAGAATCAGTGCCTATTAATCATTTGGTGCCTGTGGCCGGTACGCCATTAGCAGATCAAAAGCCATTGGATCCGCTCGAGTTTGTTCGAACTATTGCGGTTGCTAGGATCACCATGCCTAAAGCCCGCGTGCGTCTATCTGCTGGTCGTCAGGAGCTCGGCAGAGCAGTCCAGGCGATGTGTTTCTTGGCTGGTGCTAACTCTATTTTCTATGGTGAGCAACTACTCACTACCGGTAATCCTGAGGCAGAACAAGACCGTGCACTCTTGGCTGAGTTGGGTCTGAAGACCAAGCAAAGCAGCAAAGCAGAGGTTTTAATCTAACCTTTGTCGCGTATGTCCCCGATAGATCGCTTTATTCTGGAATTTGATACCGCCCTTCGATCGGTAGTTGGGGGCGCCAATGCTCAAAGACCTACGCCAGGGTCGGATTTTGCAAATCATTCCGGGTTAGATGCTGCCGAACGCAAACATGCTGCTGGACTCATGCGTGTTAATCACGTTGGTGAAGTTTGTGCGCAAGCGTTGTATCAATCACAAAAATTAGTCGCACGAAATTCAGATATTCAAGAGATGCTGGATCACTCTGGCCGCGAAGAAATGGATCACCTTGCTTGGTGTGAAACTCGCCTACAAGAACTTGGATCACATACTAGTTATCTCAATCCGCTTTGGTATGCTGGATCCTTTGCGATCGGCTTGGCAGCAGGCTTAGCGGGCGATAAGTGGAGCCTAGGATTTGTTGCTGAAACAGAAAAACAAGTAGAGAATCACTTAGAAAGTCATCTCGAAAAATTGCCTAAAGAGGATCAACGCTCACGTGCAATTGTTGATCAAATGCGCATTGATGAAATTGCACATGGGCAAGCTGCAAAAAATGCAGGCGGTGCAAATTTGCCAGAACCTGTTCAGAAAATAATGCAGGCAATGTCTAAGGTAATGACCACTACTGCTTACAAAATTTAAAACTGAAATACGATTAATTCTTAAAAAATAATTTCTGATTAATTTTGATATATTTTTTTGATATTACTGTTTATAAATACAGTATATTTTGGGATTATCTAGCCCAATAGCTAAGATCTATTCTTAAGTATATTTTCCAAGCCATTGTTTCAAGTAGCTATTTTACTAACACCATTTTCTGAACACACGACGCTAAGTGTTTGTAAACACTAGAGAAATTCCTAAAAAAACTCCTAAAAACACTTGACCCTCTTAGTGCGATCCTCTAAAGTGGGAGGAAGTGTGAAAAAGTGGGGTAAATGGTGTTTCAAGGTGCGTCAGCTCTCAATTTAGATGCAAAAGGCCGCATGTCTGTGCCGGCAAAGCATCGTGACGCCTTGTTGGTACAGGGCGAGGGCCGAATCACGCTCACAAAACACCCCGATGGCTGCCTACTTCTCTTCCCAAGGCCTGAGTGGGAAACCTTCAGAGCGAGAGTTGCACAACTTCCAATGGATGCTCATTGGTGGCGTCGAATCTTCTTGGGTAACGCAGCGGAAATGGATTTGGATAGTGCTGGTCGCGTATTGGTCAGTCCAGAATTACGCGCAGCAGCTGGAATAGAAAAAGAAGTGATTTTGCTTGGTATGGGAAGTCACTTGGAATTGTGGGATGCAGCAACATACGCTGCAAAAGAACAGGCTGCGATTGCGCAAGGCATGCCTGAAGCACTCAAGCAATTTAATTTTTGATGACAGGGTGCTATGAACATATCTCATCGCCCAGTGTTACTGGCCGAGGCGGTGACGGCGCTAGTTGGTGGCCCACTGATTCAAAATCAAAATTCTGCAAAACAAATTCTAGTGATCGATGGAACTTTTGGGCGCGGTGGTCATACTCAAGCGCTGCTCAAGGAATTGAATCCATCAGCACGAATGATTTCTTTCGACAAGGATTTGGATGCGATCGCAGTAGCGCAACAAATCAACGATCCGCGTTTGAAAATTGTGCACGACAGTTTTGCGCAGATGGATCAGTACGCGGAAGCAGAATCGGTAGATGGAATTTTGTTGGACTTGGGCATCAGCTCGCCGCAAGTGGACGAAGCACATCGGGGATTTTCTTTTCGACGCGAAGGTCCGCTCGATATGCGTATGAATACCGATCATGGTTTAACTGCAGCAGAGTGGTTGGAGCAAGCGCCACCGGAGGAAATCACGCACGTGATTAAGGCTTACGGAGAAGAGCGCTTTGCATATCAGATCGCTAAGGCCATTGTGGCCAAGCGTGAAGAAGGATTGTCACCAAAAACTACGACAGAATTAGCTAGTCTTGTAGCTAGTGTTGTGCGCACACGTGAAGCAGGTCAAGATCCTGCAACCAGAACATTTCAAGCCCTGCGCATTTTTATCAATCGCGAGCTAGAAGATTTAGAACTCGGTTTAAAAGCGGCATTGAAATTATTAAAGCCTGGCGCAAGACTAGCGGTGATCAGTTTCCACTCTCTTGAAGATCGCATCGTGAAGCAGTTTATGCAAGCACATGCCAAAGTAGAGGTGCCTCGTGGCTTGCCAGTGCGCGAAAAAGATTTGCCGCAAAGCGCACTCGAAATTATTGGCCGCGTTAAGCCTAGTGATGCAGAGGTATCTGAAAATCCTCGCGCACGATCAGCAATTATGCGTGTTGCCGAAAAGCGCATGGGAGAAGTTGCATGAATCGTGCAACATTTACTTTGCTCGCATTGCTATTAATTTGCGCTCTATCTTTAGTAGCGGCGCAGCAGCGTGCGCGTAAGTTATTCATTCTGCAGGAACGTGCACAGATTGAAGAGCGTAAGCTAAATCAAGAATGGTTACGTCTTGAGTATGAGCAACGCAATCTTTCAAAGTCCGCACGTATTCGTGATGTTGCACGCAATCAATTGCGCATGTCCCCAATTTCTCCTGAACGCACTTTGTATCTGAGGGAGGCTAAATGAGGCCGGTCGGTTTTTCTACTACGCCTAATTTAGTGTTGCGTCTGCCAATGTGGCGGTCGCGTTTAATGCTATTCCTCTTATTCTTTGTTTTCATGATGCTTTTGCTGCGTGCATTTTGGATTCAGGGTCCAGGCAATGCATTCTATGAAGCAAAAGGCGTGCGCGGTACTCAGCGTGAGCTGGAGTTGCCTGCAAGCCGTGGAAAAATTTTGGATCGCAATGGTCAGGTTATTGCAACTAGTCTGGAGGCGAAATCGGTTATCGCCTATAACGACACAGTTCCAGACGATTTGGCTGCAGACAAAGTTCAGAAGCTAGCAAGTCTCTTGCAGATGAGTGAATCTGATTTACGCAAGAAGCTAAAAGAAGAGCGCAAGCAAATCTTCTTAAAACGCCAAGTTGATCCAGCGGTTGCGCAGCAAATTAAACAATTAGAAATTCCAGGCATTGGTTTAAATAATGAATATCGTCGCTTCTATCCAGAGGGCGAAGCGATGGCGCACGTGGTTGGCTTTACAAACGTAAACGATAAAGGCCAAGAGGGCATGGAGCTTTCTAGAGAGAAAGACCTTGCCGGACACCCAGGACAAAGACGTGTAGTGGTTGATCGTCTTGGTCGCGTTGTCGATGAAATGGCTATTTTGCAGTTGCCACAAAACGGAAAAGATTTAAATCTGTCTATTGATAGCAAGATTCAGTTTTTAGCCTATAACGCCGTAAAAGATGCAGTTGAAAAGCATCACGCTAAGGCGGGCGGCGCGGTAGTGCTTGATACGCAAACGGGCGAGATTTTGGCTTTGGCAAACTATCCAAGCTACAACCCGAATGATCGCAGGGTGTTAACTGGCGAGCAATTACGTAATCGCGTATTAACAGACACCTTTGAGCCTGGCTCAACCATGAAGCCGTTAACGATTGCAATTGCATTAGAAAAAGGCGCGGTCAAGCCTGATACCAATATGGTGATTGGCGCTAAGTATTTAATTGGGCCTAAGCCAATTACCGATACGCATCCTTATGGAAATTTAACGGTCTCGCAAATTATTCAAAAGTCCAGCAACATTGGAACGGCAAAGATTGCAATGAACAGCCTTTCTGCCGAAGAGATGTGGGATTTCTACACAGCAGTTGGCTTTGGACAAGCGCCAAAAATTGGTTTCCCTGGCGCTGTGGCTGGAACAGTTCACCCATTTAAAAAGTGGATGCCTACCGATCAAGCGCGTATTGCATTTGGTTACGGTATTTCTGCTTCGCTATTTCAGGTAGCTCGTGCTTACACAGTTTTTGCACGTGATGGTGAATTGGTTCCACTGACAATTGAGCGGAGCCCAGAATTTAAACCAGGCACAAAAGTTCTTTCTCCAAAAACTGCAATAGAAATGCGAACCATGATGGAGTCGGTTACTGAGCCTGGAGGCACTGCCATTAAGGCGCAAGCTGAAGGTTTCCGTGTAGGGGGCAAGACTGGAACAGCGCATAAGTTAGTTGGTAAAGGGTATGGCAATAAGTATCGCGCTTACTTTGCTGGCTTAGCCCCTATTAGTGCGCCACGTATTGTGGTTGCAGTCATGATTGATGAGCCTACGGGTGGAAGTCACTACGGTGGAGATGTTGCCGCACCTGTTTTCTCGACCATTGTGAGCGAAACACTGCATACCTTAAATGTATTGCCAGATAACAAAGTGAAGCAGATGGTGCTGCAAGACAAGAGTCCACACGAGATTCAGTCTGCAAATGCACAAGCTCAACATGTGGTTTTGAAGCGATGAGGGTGGATTTGAAAATAGACACCAATCACTTGATTGACCACTTACACACACTAGCGAATTCCTCCGCAAAAGTGTGTGCGGATAGTCGCCAGATTCAGTCTGGCGATATCTTTTTTGCCTATCTGGTAGGTCATGGCAATGCATTGCGCGATGGACGTCAGTTTATTCATGCTGCCTTAGAAAATGGTGCAGCGGCCGTGGTGTTTGATCCTGCGGGTATGGATAATCAATTTATAGATCACCCACAATGCTTCGCAGTTGAAAATCTTGCTGCAGAGGCGGGCCAGTTGTGCTCTCGGTGGTACGGAAACCCCAGCAAAGAATTGAGCATTATTGGCGTTACTGGCACCAATGGAAAAACAAGTATTACTCAGTGGCTTGCTCAGGCTTTAGATGCCAGCAATCATCGCACTGCGGTTTTAGGAACTTTAGGAACTGGATTTCCCGGTGCCTTGGTTCAAACTGGCTATACAACTCCAGATGCCCCAAAGTTACAAACTCAGCTAGCGGAGTTGCGTAGCGCAGGTGCAAAGCAAGTAGCCATGGAAGTATCTTCACACGCATTGGATCAAGATCGAATCGCTGGTACTGAGTTAAATTGCGCGATCTTCACTAATCTCACGCAAGATCATTTGGATTACCACGGCAGTATGGCCGAGTACGCCGAGGCGAAAGCAAAGTTATTTCAGCAGTCCGGACTTAAGCATGCGGTGATTAATTTAGATGATGCTTTTGGTCGTGAGTTGGCTATGAATCTGTTGGCCAAAAACAATTTGAAGGTGTGGGCATATGCCTTGTCGCTATCAGTTTTCGAAGGCTTTGAAAAATTTGGTGACCGATTGCACCGTATTTATGCAAAAGAGACTGCGTTGAATGGTGCAGGCTACGATTCCACTTTTGTTTATGACAATGCAGGAAGTGCTCAATTGCATATCCCATTGTTGGGTGAATTTAATTTAAGTAATGCGCTTGCAGTATGGACAGTATTGCTTGCTCAAGGCATGAGCTGTGAGCTTGCAGCACAAAAAGTCAGTCAATTAAATCCGGTGCTTGGGCGCATGGAGTTAATTCAACTTGGCAAGCCTCAAAAAACAGAGGGTTTATTGGCGGTTGTCGATTACGCACATACGCCAGATGCCTTAGAGAAAACTTTGCAGGCTTTACGGCCTATTGCAGACCGGCGTGGTGGAAATATTTGGTGTGTATTTGGCTGCGGTGGCGATAGAGATGCCGGAAAACGATCGCTAATGGGCGCTGTTGCAGAGCGTTATGCCGATCAAATTTTGATTACTAGCGACAATCCACGCTCAGAAGATCCACAAGCCATCATGCAGATGATTCGTGGTGGCCTAAAAGTTGATGCAACAAATGTTCAGATGATTGCCGATCGTGCTGCTGCCATTATGGCGGCTGTGCGTCATGCGAATGCTCGCGATATTGTTTTGGTGGCTGGTAAGGGGCATGAAACTACCCAAGAAATCAATGGCAAGAAATTTGATTTCTCTGACCAGGAACATATCCGCTTGGCTGCAGGAGGTGGAATCTAATGTCCATCATGACAACGCTTGCTCAAGCCCAGGCCATGCTGCCTGGAAGCAAGCTAATTAATACCTCTGTAGAAGCTGCTCAGGACTTGGTTGTTTCTCGAGTGGGTACTGATAGTCGCCAGATAGAGCGTAATGAATTATTTGTAGCTTTGGTTGGCGAGCGCTTTGATGCACACGACTTCTTATCTGATGTTGCGAAAGCAGGCGCAGGTGCTGCGCTAATTAGTAGTCAAGATAAATGCCCGGCCGACTTGCCAGCAATTTGCGTTTCGAACACACGCGTTGGTTTAGGAAATTTAGCCAAAGCATGGCGCGCTAATCATCCTATTCCTTTGGCTTTGGTTACTGGTAGCAATGGTAAGACCACCGTTAAGGAAATGATTGCTTCTATTTTCAAGGCTGCCGTTGGCGAACAACATACCCTGGTGACCAAAGGTAATTTGAACAACGATATTGGTTTGCCATTAACCCTATTAAAGTTACGCTCGACGGATCGTCTAGCAGTTGTTGAGCTTGGCATGAATCATCCGGGTGAGACGGCACAGTTGGCTGCTATTGCTCAGGCCAATATCGCATTAATTAATAACGCCCAGCGTGAGCATCAAGAGTTTATGGCAACAGTAGCCGCTGTCGCTGAAGAACACTCTGATGCAATTCGTGCGTTACCAACTGATGGGATCGCTGTATTCCCAGCAGATTCTGAATTTGCAAATGTTTGGCACCAGGCTGCTGCAGGTCGCAAGGTTATTGATTTTGTTCTGTCATCTGCACAGACCAAGGCATCAGCCGCAGTAACTGGCACCCTATTAAGCAATGGGTTAGTACAGATTAAAACTGAACAAGGCAGCATCGAGGTTCAGTTGAATACCTTGGGTAGCCATAATGTTCGCAATGCTCTAGCAGCAAGTGCGGTAGGAATTGCGGCTGGTGTAAGTCTTGAAAAAATTAAGCAGGGCCTCGAATCTTTCTCGCCGGTCAATGGACGTATGCAAGCTAAGGCGATCGATTCAAAACGAACCCTCATTGATGATAGCTATAACGCTAATCCTGATTCTGTAAGAGCGGCTATTGATGCTTTAAAACAATCGGGAAATTTATCTTGGTTAATTTTGGGTGATATGGGCGAAGTTGGCAATCAAGGCCCCGAGTTTCATCGGGAAGTTGGCGCCTATGCTGCTGAACAGGGTATCGCCAAACTCTTTGCCCTAGGTGAGCAATGTCAATTCGCACTCCAAGGATTTAATGAAGCTGGTAAAGGTGTTGCAACTGCATCTCAGGCAATACATTTTGCGGATATGGACAGTCTGATTACGCAATTAAGAGATGCGCTTCATACCCAGTCCAGCGGCAGCAATCAGCATTTAAATATTTTGGTTAAAGGTTCACGATTTATGCGCATGGAGCGTGTAGTGCAGGCCTTGTTAGAGGAGGCTAAAACATGCTCTTAATGTTGGCGCAATGGTTGCAGGATGACTTCGGATTTTTCCGAGTATTCAACTACATCACTTTTAGAGCGGTGATGGCAACGGTGACTGCATTGTTAATCGGTTTGGCTGCGGGACCCTGGGTTATTCGCAAACTCACTGCTTTAAAGATGGGTCAAGCTGTAAGAACTGACGGACCGCAAACACATTTAGTGAAATCAGGCACTCCGACAATGGGTGGCGTCTTGATTTTGATTGGTATTTTTATTTCATGCATGTTGTGGGCAGATCTTAGCAATCGATTTATTTGGATTGTGATGATTGTTACCTTTGGCTTTGGCTTGGTAGGTTGGGTAGATGATTACCGTAAAGTGGTCTACAAAGACCCCAAGGGTATGGCATCGAAAGAGAAATTCTTTTGGCAAACTTTGATTGGTTTATTTGCTGCAATCTACCTTGCGTTTTCTGTTTCCGAGGTCAACAACCTCAAGGTGCTGCAATTGTTCTATGAGTGGCTCAGAAGCGGCTTTGCTTTAGACCTACCAGCAAAAACTAACTTGCTATTACCGTTTATGAAGGAAGTGAGCTACCCATTAGGAATTATGGGTTTCATTATTTTGAGTTACTTAGTAATTGTTGGCAGTAGTAACGCTGTGAATCTAACCGATGGCCTTGATGGTTTGGTCATCATGCCAGTCATTCTGGTGGGTGCTGCATTAGGAGCTTTCGCCTATGTAATGGGTAATGCGATTTATGCGAAGTACCTCCTCTTCCCTTATATTCCTGGCGCTGGCGAGTTAATGATTTTCTGTGGCGCTATGGGTGGCGCAGGATTAGCTTTCCTTTGGTACAACACCCATCCAGCCCAAGTATTTATGGGTGACGTAGGTGCGCTAGCTTTAGGTGGGGCACTCGGCACTATTGCAGTCATTGTTCGCCAAGAAATTGTGTTGTTTGTGATGGGCGGCATTTTTGTTGCCGAAACCCTTTCAGTGATGTTGCAAGTATTTTGGTTCAAGGTAACCAAAAAACATTTTGGCGAGGGCCGTCGTATTTTCCGAATGGCACCATTGCATCATCATTTTGAATTAGGTGGCTGGAAAGAAACGCAAGTAGTTGTGCGTTTCTGGATCATCACGATTCTCTTAGTCTTAATTGGCTTATCTAGCTTGAAGTTACGGTGACCCAAAAGTAAATATGTTGATTTTAGAAAATACCTTCGCTAATTCAGCTTTCATGAGTGATGAAGGCTATCAAGCACCAAGCCGATTCCTCATTTTAGGTTTGGGTGAATCTGGTGTCGCCATGGCTAAGTGGTGCTTGCGTAATGGTGCAGAGGTCCGTCTCGCCGACACTCGTGAGCAATCATCATTAAGTGAGCGTCAGAATGCTTGGTTGCAAGAGCTTCACATTGCGGGTCTAAAAGATACCTGTTTTGGACCTTTGAGTGATGACTTACTCAAAGGAATTGATGTGATTGGTATCAGCCCAGGGCTTTCTCCGGTGCAAGATCCAACATATTCTTTCTTGGTAAAGGCTGAGGAAGCTGAAATCGACGTGTGGAGCGAAATTGAATTTTTTGCTCGTGCAATTTCTGCTTTAGGTCGCATGGCTCAGGCACAAGAGTCTAGCTATGAGGCTGCGGTATTGGCAGTCACTGGTACTAATGGCAAAACAACGACTACTGCACTAACGGGTCAACTCTGTGAGCGCGCCGGCAAGAAAGTTGCTGTTGCGGGAAATATCAGCCCTGCCGCTTTAGAAAAATTAATGAGCTGCTTAGACTTGGCAGATCAAATTGTCGACATGCCTGATGTTTGGGTGTTGGAGTTATCCAGTTTCCAGCTGGTTTATACCCACACCTTAAATGCAACAGCAGCAACTGTGTTGAATATTACCCAAGACCATTTGGATTGGCATGGGGATATGCAGGCTTATGCAGATGCTAAGTCAAGAATATTTGGCACCGATACAGTGTGCATCCTGAATCGTGATGACTCTCTTGTAATGGGCTTGCTTTCTGAAGAGCAGAGAGCAGAGAAATCTATTGTGACTTTTGGGTCCAATCGTCCAGATGAGCAAGGCGCATTTGGTATTGAGCATGACTTGCGTGCTGGCGGTATTGATTGGCTGGTGTGGGCTGAAGTAGATGAGGATGTGGAGCCTAAGCCTAAACGTCGTCGTAAGTCTGCAGTTGTTGAGGATGATGAGCCATTACGATTGAAGCGCCTCATTCCAGCTGATGCATTAAGAATTCGTGGTCGTCACAACGCCTTAAATGCCTTAGCTGCGCTTGCCTTAGCACGTGCTGCCAATTTGCCAATGAACTTGTTATTGCATGGTTTACGTGATTACCATGGCGAGCCTCATCGAGTACAAAGCATTGCGATTGTTAAAGACGTTGAGTATGTGGACGATAGTAAAGGCACTAATGTGGGCGCCACTGTTGCCGCATTAAATGGTTTGGGTAATAACGAATTAGGTAAACGTATTTGGTTAATTGCTGGTGGAGATGGTAAGGGGCAGGATTTCAGCCCACTTCGTGAACCAGCTTTGCGTTTTGTAAAGGGCGCCTTCGTGATTGGCAAAGATGGTGTTGCCATTGGCGAATCATTAGGCGCTGGAATACCCGTTACTAATTGCGGTGACTTAGTGACTGCAGTCCAGGCTGTAGCTGCACAGGCAATATCCGGTGACATAGTGCTGTTATCTCCAGCTTGCGCTAGCTTAGATCAGTTCCGCGACTATAAAGAACGTGCTCAAGTATTTGCTGCAGAAGTCGAAGAGTTGGGAATGCGCTTTGAAGGGGTCCAGGCATGAACTTAAAAGAGAAATTCTTTCCCGAAAACCGTCTTGGATTAAATCGTTTCTGGAATTTTTCTAGAGGCGGAATCGATAACTTCCGTACTGGCTTGCGAGATGCGGTATCTGGCGTAGAGCAAACTCGTTCGCGCATGATGGAGTATGACCAGTTGCTTGTTTGGGCAATTTTGTCCCTCATGTTGATTGGTCTAGTGATGGTGTATTCAGCTTCCATTACTTTGGCTGATGGACCTAAGTATGCGAACTACAGTAGCAACTTTTTCTTGATCCGCCATATGATTTCTTTGGCGATTGCTATTGGAGTGGGGATTTGGGCTTTCAAGATTCCTACAAAGGTGTGGGATCGTTATTCACCAGTTATTTTTGGATTTACCGTTTTACTGCTTATCGCGGTACTCATTCCTGGTGTCGGTAAAGGCGTGAATGGAGCTAAGCGTTGGATTCCCCTTGGCTTGATGAACTTCCAGCCTTCCGAGTTAATGAAATTTGCTGCAGTGATCTTTGCGGCAAGCTATACAGTGCAACGTCAAGAGTATCTCCATTCCTTTGTGAAGGGCATGCTACCTATGGGTATTGCAGTTGCCTTGGTTGGTGGCTTGCTGATGGCTGAGCCGGATATGGGTGCATTCGTAGTGGTTGCATTGATTGCATTTGGCATTCTCTTTTTGGGCGGTATCAACGCTAAATTATTTGGTGGTTTGATTGCAGTTGGCTTGATGAGCGGTGCAACGATGATTGCGCTCTCACCATTCCGTCGTGGACGTATGTTGGCATTTATGGATCCATGGCAAGTAGATAACGCAGCCAATAAGGGGTATCAATTAACCCATTCACTCATGGCTTTTGGACGTGGCGAATGGTTTGGTACAGGCCTTGGCGGTAGCGTAGAAAAATTACATTACTTGCCTGAAGCCCATACCGATTTCATCATGGCAGTGATCGGTGAAGAGCTTGGTTTTGTTGGTGTAGTCGTGATGATCTTCTTGTTCTACTGGATCGTACGTCGCGCATTCTTAATCGGACGCACCGCATTGCAATTAGATCGTAGCTTTGCAGGACTTGCTGCTAAGGGTGTGGCTATTTGGATTGGTTGGCAGGCCTTTATTAATATGGGTGTGAACCTTGGGCTGTTACCAACTAAAGGTTTGACTTTGCCATTGGTGAGTTATGGTGGTTCTGGTATTTTGATGAATGCTGTTGCGATGGCAATGCTATTGCGCATTGATTTTGAAAATCGCATTCTGATGCGTGGAGGGAAGCTTTGACAAAACCCTCAATTCTTGTAATGGCTGGTGGTACTGGTGGGCACATCTTCCCAGGCCTAGCTGTCGCTGAATACTTGCGGATTTGTGGTTGGAATGTCTCTTGGTTGGGTAATCAAGCGGGCATGGAGTATCGCCTCGTGAAGTCTTGTGACTTTCCATTTGAGGCGGTTGATTTTGGCGGCTTGCGTGGGAAAGGTTTAAAGACCAAACTCATGTTGCCAATTAATTTGATGCGTGCATGCATTCAGAGTTGGAAAATCATGCGTCGCGTTAAGCCGAACGTTGTTTTAGGTATGGGTGGTTACATTACTTTCCCGGGTGGCTTAGTCACTAAATTATTGAAGCGTCCATTGGTTTTGCATGAATCAAATTCAGTTGCTGGTAGCGCCAATATTGCGCTAAGCAAAATCGCCATGCGAACTTTGACTGGATTCCCCAATACGATGGCAAATGCAGAGTGGGTTGGTAATCCGATTCGTGAAGAATTTGACCATATGCTTGCGCCTGCAGAGCGTTATGAGCAGCGTCAAGGGCCTTTATCTATTTTGGTTGTCGGCGGGAGCTTGGGAGCTGCAGCCTTAAATGAAAATATTCCAGCTGCTTTGGCGTTGATTCCAGCAGGGTCTCGTCCTAAGGTTATTCATCAAGCCGGCGATAAGCATTTGGCAGATCTAGAAAAGCGTTATGCCGATCTGGGTGTCGCGGCAGATATTCGTCCATTTATTGACGACATGCCAGCTGCGTATTCACAGGCAGATTTAGTGATTTGTCGTTCTGGTGCGATGACTGTTTCTGAAATAGCCGCTTGTGGAGTTGCTTCTTGCCTTATTCCTTTCCCATTTGCGATTGATGATCATCAAACCGCTAATGCACAGTTTTTATCTAGTGCAGACGCAGCAGTTTTATTGCCGCAGCCCTTACTCAATCCGCAAGATTTAGCAATGATGATTCAAAACCTGAATCGCAAAGAATTAAAAGAAATGGCGCTGAGAGCCCATGCCTTGGCTAAACCAAATGCGACCCAGCGAGTGGCTGAAGTGTGTGCAGATTGTGCGGGAGTAGGCAAATGAAGCATATCGTTCAGCAAATTCACTTTATCGGTATCGGTGGCGCTGGTATGAGCGGCATTGCTGAGGTGCTTTTGAACTTGGGATATCAGGTTTCAGGATCAGATCTTGCTGAGGGCGCTGTTACTAAGCGCCTGAAGGAGTTGGGTGCCGTGATTCATATTGGTCATGACCCTAAAAATATTGGCACTGCTGAGGCAGTAGTCATTTCAACAGCAGTTGCTGGAAACAATCCTGAAGTTTTGGCTGCGCGTGCTGCAAAGATTCCAGTCATTCAGCGTGCTGTGATGTTGGGTGAGTTAATGCGCTTAAAGCAGGGTATTGCGATTGCTGGCACCCATGGAAAAACAACGACCACTAGTTTGGTCGCATCAGTATTGGCTGAAGGTGGTCTAGATCCTACGTTTGTAATTGGCGGAAAACTCAATTCTGCAAACGCCAATGCGCGTTTAGGGCGTGGTGACTTCATCGTTGTTGAGGCTGATGAATCCGATGCTTCTTTCTTGCAATTATTTCCAGCAATGGAAGTTGTCACCAATATCGATGCAGATCATATGGATACCTATCAGCACGATATGGCGCGCTTAAAGCAAGCATTTGTACAGTTTATTCAGCGTATGCCGTTTTATGGTGTGGCAGTGCTTTGTATTGATGATGCAAATGTGCGCGACATCATTCCATTTGTATCCCAGCCGATATTGCGCTACGGCCTATCTGAGGATGCCGATATCCGCGCAAGTAATGTGCGCGCAGATGGCACACAGATGCATTTCACGGTTGATCGTCGCACTGTCCGCAGACATGGCAATAAGCCTGGTCCACTTAATGTCACGCTGAACTTGCCTGGATTACACAACGTGCGTAATGCCTTGGCTGCAATTGGTATCGCTACAGAGCTGGGTGTGGGTGACGAGGCCATCACCAAGGCTCTCTCGGAATTTAGCGGTGTTGGTCGTCGCTTCCAGCGTTATGGAGAGATTCCGCTGGCATCAGGTGGCAGCTTTACTTTGATTGATGATTACGGTCATCACCCAGTAGAGATGGCAGCAACTTTAGCTGCCGCTCGCGGCGCTTATCCAGATCGCCGTTTGGTTCTGGCATTCCAGCCACATCGCTTTACAAGAACGCGCGATTGTTTTGGTGAATTTGTACAAGTCCTTAGAAGCTTTGATGCGTTGGTATTGACTGATGTCTATCCAGCCGGTGAGGCAAAAATTCCAGGGGCAGATGGCAAGAGTTTG
This sequence comes from Polynucleobacter sp. 86C-FISCH, assembly GCF_018882415.1. Taxonomy (GTDB): domain Bacteria; phylum Pseudomonadota; class Gammaproteobacteria; order Burkholderiales; family Burkholderiaceae; genus Polynucleobacter. Next base: position 1,096,094 of record NZ_JACVOL010000001.1, read on the forward strand.
ATGAAGGCTGCAATAGCTGAAGATAAGAATTCAAAAGCCTTATTAAATTCAGGCGCAGTTGCTTACGCTGCAAATATTGCAGAGATGCCAGAAAAATTGAGTCAAGTTTTAAAAGATGGGGATGTATTAATTACGATGGGTGCAGGATCAATTTCTGCTTTGCCACATACATTGTCGGAGGCAAAGCATGTTTAATGTCGGTGCGAATTTGAGCTCCTGGGGCGATCGCGTGAAGTCCAGCTTGGCTGGTATGGATCTTAAGTCTTTAGGCCGTGTTGGAGTATTGCTTGGCGGCAAATCAGGTGAGCGAGAAATTTCACTCATGTCAGGCAATGGCGTTTTGGAAGCGCTGCGTTCAAAAGGCGTTGATGCCCACGCTTTTGATACTGGTTTGCGCTGCCCAACTGAACTAGCCAAAGAAAATTTTGATCGCATTTTCATTTCCTTGCATGGTCGCTTTGGTGAAGATGGAACTATTCAAGGGCTGCTGGAGTTATTAGGTTTGCCTTATACCGGTAGTGCTGTATTGGCTTCCGCTTTAGCAATCGACAAGATTGTCACCAAGCAAGTCTGGATTAGCAATGGACTGGCGACTCCTGAGTATGAAGAGTTGACCGCAACAAGTGATTGGAATGCAGTCGTTCAACATTTAGGCTTGCCATTAATTGTGAAGCCTGCGCATGAAGGCTCCTCTTTAGGTTTAACCAAAGTTAAATCAGTCGAAGAATTGCCGGCTGCTTACAAGCTTGCCGCTGGTTTAGATAAAAAAGTAATTGCAGAAACCTGCATTATTGGTGATGAACTCACTTGCCCATTGGTCGGCCAGGGCAAAACAGCAGAAGCGTTACCCGTAATCAAAATTATTCCGCCACAAGCAAATTACGATTTTCATAATAAGTACTTCTCTGATGAAACTCAGTACCTATGCCCAACAGGGCTTGCGCCAGAGGTGAATGCTGCCGTGCAGGAATTAGCCTTGGCGGCTTACAAGGCTTTGGGTTGCCGGACTTGGGGTCGCGCTGATGTGATGCTGGAGCAAAAAACTGGCAAACCTTATTTGCTAGAAATGAATACTTCTCCGGGCATGACTTCTCATTCGTTGGTACCAATGGCCGCTAAGGCAGCAGGTATTGAGTATGCGGATTTGGTTCTTTGGTTATTGGGCCAAACACTGCAGCAAAAAGAGGGTGCTCATGCATGAGTAACTTCATGGACCGCTTCGGTGAAATTTTCTCTATGTTGATGGCTCCACTTTGGAATCACTCAGATCGCATGGAGAAGCTGAGTCGTTTCTTGATACGTTGCTTCATAGTGATGCTAGTAATTGGTATTTTGGTTTGGCTTAGTCAGCGTCCAGTATTTGCTTTGAAGCAAATACAAATTGAGCCAGTTGCAGGACAAACGCTAAAACACATTAAGAAGCCTATCGTGAAGCAGCAGGTTCTTGAAACAGTACAGGGTAATTTCTTTAGTGTTCGTCTAGAGGATGTAAAGCGTGGCTTTGAGAGCATGCCTTGGGTTCGACATGCCAATGTACGCCGTGTCTGGCCCAATGGATTGGTCGTCAGCATTGAAGAACAGAAACCATTTGGTACATGGGGTGGTGCTGAGAGTCACACTTTAATGAATACCCATGGGGAGCTATTTGCTGGACGAGTCTCTGAAGTGGGTGACGACATCCGTCTGGTTGACTTCTCTGGCCCCGCAGATTCAGGCAAAGAAGTGATGAGTCTTTATGAAAAAGCAAATAGCTGGTTTAAACCTTGGGGTGCAGAAGTAACTAGTCTTGCCTTAACGGAGCGCTACGCATGGAACGTCAGACTTTCAAATGGTATGAGAGTCGAGTTTGGGCGCGATGAAGAAAGCTCCGATAAAAATTTAACCGAAGAGCGTGTAGCGAGATTATTTAAATATTGGCCCCAAGTACAAGAGAAGTGGGCTAATCGAATTGATGCAATTGATTTGCGATATGCAAATGGTTTTGCGGTTCATCTTGCCTCTGCAAGTTTGAAGAAGAATGATGTAGATGGCAAAAAAAGCGAGCTGAAGCAATGAGGAATGGCAATGAGTAAAGACAATCGTGATGTGTTGGTTGGGTTAGATATTGGTACATCCAAGGTTGTTGCCTTGGTTGCTGAATTAGCTCCTGATGGTCAATTCAATGTAGTTGGCGTTGGTCAAACTGCATCCAAAGGCTTGAAGAAGGGCGTTGTAGTCAATATTGAGGCGACAGTTCAATCGATTCAAAAGGCGCTTGAAGAGGCCGAGGTGATGGCGGATCGCCAGATCGTTCAGGTATTTACGGGCATTGCTGGTAACCATATTGTGAGTTTTAACTCGAGCGGCATGGTGGCAATACGCGACAAAGAAGTTGGCGCTGGTGATGTGGAGCGCGTGCTCGAGACTGCCAAGGCCATCAATATTCCAACCGATCAGCAGATTTTGCACATCCTTGTTCAGGAATTCATTATTGATGGACAGGAAGATGTGCGCGAGCCGATTGGTATGAGCGGTCTTCGCTTAGAGGTGAAGGTACACATTGTTACTGGCGCTGTAAGTGCAGCACAAAACATTGTGAAGTGCGTACGTCGCTGTGGTCTTGAAGTAAACGATTTGATTTTGCAACCTTTGGCATCAAGTTTGGCAGTGCTCACTGAGGATGAGAAAGAGTTGGGTGTGGTGTTGGTGGATATCGGTGGCGGAACTACTGATATTGCAATTTACTGCCAAGGTTCTATTCGTCATACCGCAGTAATTCCAATTGCAGGCGATCAAATTACTAATGACATTGCAATGGCTTTGCGTACACCAACAATTGATGCGGAAGATTTGAAGATTGCACATGGCATTGCTCGTCAAGACATGGCAGATCCCACTGCGATGATTGATGTTCCTGGTGTGGGCGATCGTGAGCCACGTCCGATGTCTAAGCAAGCATTGGCAGCGGTGATTGAGCCACGTGTTGAAGAGTTATTTACGCTCGTGCGAGGTGTAGTTCGCGACTCCGGTTACGAAGACATGGTTTCTTCAGGAATTGTTTTAACAGGTGGCACTGCGCTCATGCCTGGCATGGTGGAGTTGGCTGAGCAAGTCTTTTTAAGACCAGCCCGCATCGGCACGCCTGAGTACCGTGGCCATTTACATGAAGTTTTGCGTAGTCCCAGATATGCCACCAGCATTGGTTTGCTGATGGAAGGTCAAGCGCAGTTATTGCGCGGCCGTCGTGTTTCTCAATCAGGCGCGTTGCAAGGAGTTATCTCGCGCATGAAGGAATGGTTTGCAGGAAATTTTTAAGTTTTTTTCGTCGTCGTCAATGTAGTACGTTTTTTACCTAGGAGGGTATATGGAATTTGAAATGTTAGATCAAGAAACAGCCGGCAAGACCATTATTAAAGTGGTTGGAGTTGGTGGCGCTGGTGGTAATGCTGTCCAGCACATGATCCGTCGCGGTGTTAACGGCGTAGAGTTTATTTGCATGAACACCGATGCTGGCGCTTTACAGCGTTCTGAGGCATCTGTGAATTTGCAACTGGGCTCTAGCGGATTGGGTGCAGGGGCTAAACCAGAAATCGGTGCTGCGTCTGCTGAAGAAGCGCGTGCCCGCATTGCTGATACCTTGCAAGGCGCACATATGGTGTTCATCACTGCTGGTATGGGTGGCGGCACTGGAACTGGTGCAGCTCCAATCGTTGCTCAAGTAGCAAAAGAAATGGGCATCCTCACTGTTGGCGTGATCAGTAAGCCATTTGATTTTGAGGGTGTGAAGCGTTTGAAGGTTGCTGAGAACGGTGCTGCAGAACTCGAGTCATATGTAGATTCACTCATTGTTGTGCTCAATGAAAAACTCTTTGAAGTAATGGGTGAAGATGCTGAGTTCGACAAAGCATTTGCTTGCGCTGATGACGTATTGCATAACGCGGTTTCAGGCATCGCAGAAATCATTAATGTTCAAGGTTTGATTAACGTTGACTTTGAAGACGTTAAGACAGTCATGGGCGAGCAAGGCAAAGCCATGATGGGAACGGCAACTGTTTCTGGTATGGATCGTGCACGCTTGGCTGCTGAAGCTGCGGTGGCATCACCATTGTTAGAGGGTGTTGATCTTTCAGGTGCACGCGGTGTATTGGTCAACATTACTGCTAGCCGTTCATTGAAGTTGTCTGAGACTCGTGAAGTAATGGCTGCGATTCGCGGCTACGCTGCAGATGACGCAACAGTGATCTTCGGTACCGTATATGACGAGAGCTTAGGTGACGCCTTACGTGTGACTGTGGTTGCTACTGGTTTGAATAATCCTCAAGCTCGTAAAAATAACCAGCCTGAAGTAGTTTGGAGACAAGCTACTGGTACTCACGATGCCATGCCAACAATGGCTGATCTCAATAGTTTCGCCCCTGCAAGCCCATCTGCTGCAATGAGCAAGGTAAGTATGGATTCCGCTTTGGGAACTAGCGCAGGTTTGGCAATGACTGGTGTTGGTAGTGCTCCAGCGATGGCAGCACAGCCAGCAAGCACTGGTGTTGATTACAGCCAATACGATTTACCACGCGTTTTTCGTAGCTCTCGTGAAGCGACTCCTGCGCCTACATTAGGTGCAGATAGCTCTCCGCAAGCTAAATCCATGTTGGACAAAGGGGCTGATTACTATGAAATCCCAGCCTTTTTGCGTAAGCAAGCAGATTAATTGACTGCTTAATACAATAGGTAATTGCAAAATGCCAGCGCGGCGCCCCTCCGGACGACGAATCCCGCGCTTGCGTTGGCATGCTTACTAACAATTATTTATTGGAGATGTCATGATTGCTGTTGGACAAAAATTACCGAACGCTACTCTTTATGAATTTATGAATGAAGAGACCGAGGGCTGCTCCTTGGGGCCAAATGCCTTTGAAGTTGAGAAGTTAGCTGCCGGTAAAAAGATCGTACTTTTCGCATTGCCAGGTGCATTTACGCCTACTTGTTCTGCTAAGCATGTGCCTGGATATGTTGAGCACTTTGATGCGATTAAAGCTAAAGGTGTTGATGAGATTTGGTGTGTTTCTGTAAATGATCCATTTGTGATGGGTGCATGGGGGCGCGATCAAAAAGTAGGTAAGAAGATTCGCATGCTCGGTGACGGTAGTGCAGAGTTCACCAAAAAGCTCGGATTAGAATTGGATTTAACTGCTCGTGGATTTGGTGTGCGATCTGACCGTTATGCCATGATTATTGAAGACGGCGTTGTGAAGTCACTTGATCGCGAAGCTCCTGGCAAGTTTGAAGTAAGTGATGCAGCTTCTATTTTGAAAAAGCTGTAATCGGAATTTACTAACGAATATCTCCTGAATTTAGATACCCACATATGATGAAGCAACGCACTATCGCAACTCCGGTAAAAACCGTGGGGATTGGCTTGCACTCTGGCCGCAAGGTGACGATTTCTATCAAGCCTGCGCCAGTGAATTCAGGGGTTCAGTTTGTTAGGGTGGATACGCCTGAGCAGTCAGTTGTTCCCGCAACTGCCTTGGCGGTTTGCGATACAAGACTAGCCTCTGTAATTCAGAAAGATGGTGTACGTGTTTCAACTGTAGAGCATTTGTTATCCGCTTGTGCTGGGCTAGGTTTGGATAATTTATTAATTGAACTTGATGGCGAAGAAGTTCCCATCATGGATGGCAGCGCTGCTTCATTTTTGTTTTTAATTGAATCAGCGGGTATTGCCGAGCAAGAGGCGCCACGTCAATTTGTCGTGATTAAAAAACCAGTTGAGGTTCGTGAAGGCGATAAGCTTGCGTGCTTAGAACCATTCTTTGGATTTAAGTTGGACTTTACGATTGACTTTAAACATCCAGCCGTAGATAAAACTGGACAACGTTTTGTAGTGGATTTTGCAGAACACGCTTATCGCAGTGAAATTGGTCGCGCACGTACTTTTGGTTTTGCTCACGAAGTGGAAGCATTGCGTGAAATGGGTTTGGCACGTGGCGGCAGTTTAGATAACGCGATTGTTTTAGATGAGCACCGCATTTTGAATAACGAAGAACTTCGTTATGAAGATGAGTTTGTGCGTCACAAAATCTTAGATGCGATTGGTGATCTCTACCTCATTGGTCACCCAATTGTGGGCGCTTATGTTGCTGAAAAGTCAGGGCATGCCCTCAATAACGCACTTTTGCGTAAGCTTTTGGAAGATCCAAGCTCTTACGAAATTAGCTCCTTTGCTGAAAATAAGGCTCCTGAAGCCTATTCCCAAGAAAGCCAACCCCTCTTTTTCTAAGAAGCTCGAAACAATCTTCGAAGCTGTCTTTTAGCCTACTTCGGCTTGTTTTTGAGTAGTTTCTCGATAGATGAGCGCAGGCCTGATTCTGGCCCTAATTTCTCCAAAAGAGACTCCCAAGACTTTTTAGCTGCCTCATTTAAGCCTTTTGGCTTTTCCCGTTCGGCTGGTCTGGCTTTTACCTCCCAGACTGGTGGGGCTGGTTTAACCCGAACCATTATTGCGCTACATACTAAGCCAGAATTAGCTAACTCTTTGATTAGACTAGGTAAAATTTGCTGTAAGCGACTAGCAATGCTGGCACTGTTCACCAGTAAAAAGAGCTCATCTTTTGAGCCAGAGCGCCAGCCAGCTTCAATTTTTGAGCTGAGGTGACCTAAATCCAGGGTAGAAAGTGCTGAGTGGATCCGCCCCTTCAGTTTTGCCAGATCCTCTGTTTTAGCCAAAATCCCCCCAAGCCCATCGGATTCTCGTAGGTAATCCATCCAGTCATGGGCTGTGTGCTTGCGGGATGATTTAGGGGTGAAGTTCATAAAAAATGGGGTTGCGGGTGATAAACTCAAGGACTTAATTTTCTTCAATATCCCATGGTAATCGGTCTTCTTAAAACCCTGGTCGGCAGTCGTAACGACCGCCTCTTAAAACAGTATCGCAAAGTCGTTGCTAAGGTCGGCGCTTTTGAGGCGAGCCTGCAATCTTTGGATGATGCTGCACTTGCCGCAAAAACTGCTGAATTCAAGTCTCGCTTAGCTTCTGGTGAGTCGTTGGATGACATTGCCGCAGAAGCATTTGCTGTTGTTCGTGAGGCTAGTGCCCGCGTCATGAAGATGCGTCACTTCGATGCCCAGATTTTAGGTGGTTTAGCCTTGCATCAAGGCAAGATTGCTGAGATGGGTACTGGTGAAGGAAAAACCTTAACCGCTACTCTGCCAGTCTATTTGAATGCGCTGACTGGTAAGGGTGTGCACGTTGTAACAGTCAATGATTATTTGGCGCAGCGTGATGCCGAATGGATGGCTAAGCTATATAACTTCTTAGGTATGAAGGTGGGCGTGAATTTATCCCAGATGGATCACACTACCAAGCAAGAAGCTTATGCCGCAGATATTACCTACGGTACAAATAACGAATTTGGTTTTGATTACTTACGTGACAACATGGTTCAGGATTTGGGCCAGCGTGTACAGCGTGGTTTAGCTTACGCAATCGTTGACGAAGTTGACTCCATTCTGATTGATGAGGCGCGCACACCGTTAATCATCTCCGGTCAGGCGGAAGATCATACCGATCTTTACATCAAGATTAATGCTCTGCCATCTCACTTAGGGCGTCAAATTGGCGAAGAGAAGGCGGATGGTACTGGCGTTGAAAAGCCGGGCGACTACTGGGTAGATGAGAAATCCCAGCAGGTTTATCTGACAGAGCAAGGGCACGATAAAGCTGAGCAAGTATTAGTTCAGTTAGGCGCGCTTAATGATGGCGATTCCCTTTATGCGCCACAAAACATTACTTTGATGCATCACGTGTATGCGGCTCTGCGTGCACATTCTTTGTATCACCGTGATCAACATTATGTTGTTCAAAATGGCGAAGTGATCATTGTTGATGAATTCACTGGTCGTTTGATGCAGGGACGTCGTTGGTCTGATGGTTTGCATCAAGCCGTGGAAGCTAAAGAAGGCGTACAGATTCAAAATGAGAATCAAACTTTAGCTACGATCACTTTCCAAAATTATTTCCGCATGTACGGCAAGTTAGCTGGTATGACTGGTACTGCTGATACAGAGGCTTACGAATTTAAGGAAATTTACAACCTAGAAACAGTTGTGATTCCTCCAAACCGGATTAGTCAAAGAAAAGATAAGCAAGATCAAATCTATAAGTCTTCTCGTGAGCGCTATGATGCGGTCATTAAGGATATTCAAGATTGTTATGAGCGTGGTCAGCCAGTACTAGTTGGTACTACCTCAATTGAGAACTCTGAGTTGATCGCGCAACTGCTAGATCAACGTAAATTGCCGCACCAAGTATTGAACGCAAAGCAGCATGCTCGTGAAGCGGAAATTATTGCTCAAGCAGGGCGTCCAAAAATGATCACGATTGCTACTAATATGGCTGGTCGTGGTACTGACATTGTGTTGGGTGGCAACGTTGGCAAGCAATCTTCGTTGATTGAGGCGGATAGCTCTCTTTCCGATGCTGAAAAAGCATCCAAAATTAAGCAATTGCAGGATGAGTGGCAAAGTATTCATGATGCAGTTCTTGCGTCAGGTGGATTGCACATCATCGGTACAGAGCGTCATGAGAGCCGTCGTATTGATAACCAGTTAAGAGGCCGCTCAGGCCGTCAGGGTGATCCAGGTTCCTCCCGCTTCTATCTTTCATTAGATGATGCGCTGCTTCGTATCTTTGCAGGCGATCGTTTACGCGCTGTAATGGATCGACTGAAGATGCCAGACGGCGAGCCGATTGAAGCTGGCATGGTGACTCGTTCTATTGAGTCTGCGCAGCGCAAAGTTGAGGGTCGTAACTTTGATATTCGCAAACAGTTGCTCGAATATGACAACGTTGCCAATGATCAGCGTAAAGAAACCTATCGCCTCAGAAACGAAGTGCTTGAGAGCAGCGATATTGGCGATTTAATTGCCAATTTACGTGAAGACGTATTGCGTTCAGTTTGTTCGGTTTATGTGCCCCTGGAGTCTATGGAAGAGCAGTGGGATCTCACTGGGTTGGAGAATGCACTAGCTAGCGAGTGGGGTCTTACGGTTGATCTAAAGGGTTGGGTTGAAGCGGCCGATAGCATAGATGATTCTGAAATTGTTGAGCGTGTATTGCAGGCTGCTAAAGAAGCTTACGATGCAAAAGTAGATCTTTCCGGTCGAGAATCTTTTGCTAGTTTTGAGCGTTCAGTTCTGTTGTATAGCTTAGATAGTCATTGGCGTGAGCACTTAGCTGCTTTAGACCATTTGCGTCAAGGCATTCATTTACGTGGCTATGCCCAAAAAGATCCTAAGCAAGAATATCGTCGTGAGGCTTTCGAGTTATATGGTGAGTTGCTTAACGTCATTAAGAATGATGTTGTTAAAAGCATCATGACAGTTCAGATTCGTAGTGCAAGCGAGTTAGATCAAGCCTCTGAATCGATGAATGATGATTTGGCTAAGCTATCCGATGTTCAGTATCAGCACGCTGATCCAGAAAAAGAAGTTGCAGGATCAACCGGTGATCGCGGGGCGCCGATTGATATTCAGCCGGCACCTCTTCGCACTGGACCAAAGGTGGGGCGCAATGATCCTTGTCCATGCGGTAGTGGCAAAAAATATAAGAACTGCTGCGGTGCATTAGCCTAATCGGTATTTAAGGCTAACCCTTTAAATACCGATAAAGAGTATTTCTGCTAATTCTCAGCAATTTTGCAGCAAGACTAATATTGCCGTTCGTTTTTTCTAAAGTTTTCTGAATGGCAATTTTAGATAACTGCTTTAGTGCACCAGCTTCAAACTCTTCCGAAATAGACCGACCCGCCAAATCGCCGAATTGATTTTGTGATGCACTCTCAATTTCTTTTGGATGAGTATGACTTTTATAAGATGGATTTGATTGCATCTTAAGAAATAAACTCTTTCCAAAATGGGTGTTGAATTTACTTACTTTCCCAGCACTCTTGATTGCGCTATCAAATACTTCGCTGAGGGTCACATCAAGGATTTGCTGAATTTTTACTACACCGATATCTAGCGCATTCATTTCTATTAATGAGAGCGCTGTGCGGTCGATGCCTGTAATTGTGCCATCTTCATCAATTCCAATTAGACCTTCACCCATAGATCCAAGACCTTCTGGACTATTGTGAATTTTAAGAATGAGGGCGTACCGGGACTCTTGAGTTAGAAATAATTGCTTTTCAAGAGAATGGACAGTGGCCTTTACTAGACCAATCGTATGGGGATGGTAGGCACTTTTATCAGTAGAGATATCTAAAACCCCGCTAATTTTTCCATCCGGAGAAAATATGGGCGCTGCCGTGCAGCTTAAAAAGCCATTGTTTTCAAGAAAATGCTCCGATCCATTTACCGAGACTGCATCTCGCTCCACCAAAGCAGTGCCGATTGCATTTGTGCCGCGATGGTTTTCTAGCCAGGAGGCACCTGTTTTAAGAAGGACCCTGTCAGCCTTGGAAACAAACTGTGCATCACCAACTGAGTGAACTATGACGCCTTGGTGATCGGAGAGCAGGATGACGCCTCCGCTTCCTGCCATCAGACCGTGTAAGTAGTTCATGGTCGGCTTGGCGATAGCAATTAATTCATGTCGATGTTCAATACGAGATTGAAGTATCTGTCCACTTAAGATGTTGTCGGGAACTTGTTTCTGAAATGCTTCAAGACCAGACTTTAGGCATCTTTGCCATGAGCGATAAACAGTAAGGCCTAGCTGACTCTCTAGATCAGTCTTGGGTGGCTCGCCATGAAGCAACCAGCTTTTCCTGATGTCCCTAAGATTGGAGGCCTTCATATTGATCTATAGAAATGAGTTGAGCTCTAAGACGAATAGGTTGTCACATAAATGAACAGTTCTATCTTTTTGAGACTAGGAAATACCCTCATTTTTCCTTTAATTTAACGCTTTCAAAAATTGCTGCACTGCATCTGATTGATTGAATCTTGCGCTTGGGTGAAAGTGGCTGTCATGGACATTCATTGATCTGGATGAATGATTTTTATGTTTCATAAGGGAGAACATTTTGATTTATGCACAACCAGGCGCCCAGGGCGCTAAAGTCCAATACAAAGCGCAATACGATAATTTCATTGGTGGTAAATGGGTTGCCCCGGTGAAGGGTCAATACTTCGATGTAGTTACTCCAATAAGCGGTAAGGTATACACAAAAGCAGCGCGCTCTGGTGCGGAAGATGTTGAATTGGCTTTGGATGCGGCGCACAAGGCAGCAGATGCATGGGGCAAGACTTCTCCAACGGATCGCTCAAATATATTGTTAAAGATTGCCGACCGTATTGAGGCAAATCTTGAATTGCTTGCTTATGCAGAAACTGTTGATAACGGCAAAGCAATTCGTGAAACACTAAATGCTGATATTCCGCTAACGGTTGACCATTTCCGCTATTTTGCGGGATGTATCCGTGCTCAAGAAGGCTCTCTATCGGAGATTGATGAAACATCTATTGCATATCACTATCACGAGCCATTGGGCGTAGTCGGCCAAATCATTCCATGGAATTTCCCAATTTTGATGGCAGCCTGGAAATTGGCGCCTGCTTTAGCTGCAGGAAACTGCGTAGTTTTAAAGCCAGCAGAGTCAACTCCGATTTCAATTTTGGTATTGGCTGAATTGATTGCTGATTTATTGCCGCCGGGGGTTTTAAATATCGTCAACGGATTTGGTCGTGAGGCTGGTATGCCTTTGGCTAGCAGTAAGCGCATTGCAAAAATTGCATTTACAGGCTCCACCTCTACGGGGCGTGTAATTGCCCAAGCTGCTGCAAACAACCTTATTCCAGCAACTCTTGAGTTGGGCGGTAAGTCGCCAAACATTTTCTTTGCTGATGTGATGGACAAAGATGATGGATTCTTAGATAAGGCGATTGAAGGCTTGGTTCTGTTTGCATTTAATCAGGGTGAAGTATGTACTTGCCCTTCAAGGGCGCTGATTCAGGAAAGTATCTATGACAAGTTTATGGAGAAAGTTCTAAAACGTGTTTCTGCAATTAAACATGTCAATCCGTTGGATACCGACAGCATGATGGGTGCTCAAGCATCAAAAGAGCAGCTTACTAAAATATTGTCTTACTTGGATCTCGGTAAGCAGGAGGGTGCTGAACTCTTAATTGGAGGCTCTCAGGCGAATCTAGGTGGTGATCTTGAGGGCGGCTACTATGTTCAGCCAACCTTGTTTAAAGGCCACAACAAAATGCGCATCTTCCAAGAGGAGATTTTTGGCCCTGTTTTAGCGGTTACCACCTTTAAGGATGAGGCAGAGGCTTTGGCAATTGCAAACGACACGCTTTATGGCCTGGGTGCCGGGGTTTGGTCTCGCAATGGTAATGTGGCCTACCGCATGGGTCGTGCAATTAAGGCTGGGCGTGTATGGACCAATTGTTACCATGCTTACCCTGCTCATGCTGCATTTGGTGGTTATAAAGAATCTGGTATCGGTAGAGAAACCCATAAAGTGATGTTAGACCACTATCAGCAGACGAAAAATCTTTTAGTCAGCTATAGTGAATCAAAACTTGGATTCTTCTAAGTAGTAATAGGTTTGGTGTTTTTAAAAGGGCGGTTTGAACCGCCCTTTTGTCATACTTGTCATTGGAGAAATATTATGGTTGAGCGTGTAGTTGCTACTGATGATGCACTTTCTTTAATTGCCGAGTTAAAGGCTCAACACGGAGAAATTATGTTTCATCAATCAGGAGGATGCTGTGATAACAGTGCTGCCAACTGTTATCTACCTACCGATTTAACCATTGGGCCTTACGATGTGAAATTAGGCGAGGTTGGTGGAGTGCCTTTTTATATTGGCAAGCTGCAATACGAGTATTGGAAGCACACTCAGCTTATTTTGGATGTAATTGATGGGCAGGGAGGCACCTTCTCTCTTGAAGGCTCTACTGGAAAGGCGTTTCATACGCGCTCAAGATTATTTACCGATGAAGAGTGGGCTTCAATTGAGCAAAAAGTGCTGGAGGATCTTGCTTAAATTAAGCTTTGATTTGCGGACTAAATGCCATCACTTGAGAGGGGTGTCTGATCTACAATTATCGGACTATGACAGTTAATCTACCTCTCCCCCAAAAAGCCGAACTCAAGCCTGTTAAAGGTTTTCAGATGGGCATCGCTGAAGCCGGAATTAAGAAGGCAAATCGTAAAGATCTTCTGGTGATGACCTTGGTGCCTGGATCCCAGGTTGCGGGTGTTTTTACCCTGAATCGTTTTTGCGCTGCTCCTGTGCAAGTTTGTCGCGAGCATTTGGCTCAAGAGGGTCGTAACGGTGAAATAAGGGCCTTGGTAGTCAATACCGGCAATGCTAACGCTGGAACAGGTGAGTCAGGCATGAAGCATGCCTTAGAAACCTGCGCTGCTTTGGCAAAAGATTTGAAGATTAATCCTGAGCAAATTTTGCCTTTTTCAACGGGCGTGATTCTTGAGCCGCTACCGATTGAAAAAATTATCACCGCCTTGCCAAACGCGGTAGCCAATTTGGGTGAGGACAACTGGCTTGATGCGGCTGAAGCCATCATGACCACCGATACTCAACCTAAGGCCACATCAGTCACTGTGGAGACGCCTGCTGGCGTAGTGACCATTACAGGCATCTGTAAGGGTGCGGGAATGATTCATCCTAATATGGCGACGATGCTTGGGTTTATTGCGACTGATGCAGGATTTGCTCCAGGTCTACTGGGCAACCTGACACGTGAAGTTGCAGACCTTTCTTTTAATGCCATCACGATTGATGGCGATACATCGACGAATGACTCATTCATCATTATGGCTACTGGTCAGTCAGTAGTTCAGATTCAATCTGCGAATGATCCTAGCTACACAATCTTGAAAGATGCGTTAATTTCATTAGCTCGCAAGCTGGCGCAAATGATCGTGCGTGATGGCGAGGGCGCTACTAAATTCATGACTATTGAAGTGGTTGGCGGAAAAACTCCTGAAGAGTGCCGCTTGGTTGCTAAAGCAGTTTCCCATTCACCTTTGGTGAAAACCGCTTTCTTTGCAAGTGATCCCAATTTAGGGCGCATCCTTGCAGCAATTGGTTACGCAGGTATTTCTGATTTAGATGTTAACCGTGTGCAAATGTGGCTTGGCGATGTTTGGGTTGCGAAAGATGGTGGACGCAATCCTACTTATCAAGAGGCAGATGGTCAGAGGGTAATGCAGGCTCCAGAAATTACTGTGAAGATTGATTTGGGTCGTGGCACAGCTACACAAACTATGTGGACATGTGATTTATCTCATGACTACGTATCTATTAATGCAGACTACCGCTCATAAAAGACAGCCTGAAATATGAATGAAAAATTAGATCGTCTTTTAGACCACCTCGATACTTTTTTACCTAAGCCTTTAACTGATGAGCAGTGGAAATCCTCAACTGCATTTAGATGGCGTCGTCGCGATAGTATTTTTGGCAGCATTGGATTCTTGCAGCCTGTAAAGCATGTATCCGACATCACCTTCGAAGACTTGCAAAATATTGATCGTCAACGCGATTCCATTCGTGACAATACAAAAAACTTTATTCAGAAGAAGCCAGCCAATAATATTTTGTTGACTGGTGCGAGAGGGACCGGAAAGTCTTCTCTCATTAAGGCAAGCTTGCATGAGTTTGCTAGCCAGGGTCTACGCCTCGTTGAGGTTGAAAAAGAGCATTTGGCAGATTTGGCTGACATTACTGAGCTCTTAGCAGAGCGTCCAGAGCGCTTCATTATTTTTTGTGATGACCTTTCTTTTGAGGATGGGGAATCCGGCTACAAAGCCATGAAATCAGCCTTAGACGGCTCCGTTTCTGCCCAGGTCGACAATATTTTGATTTATGCCACCTCTAACCGCCGTCATTTATTGCCGGAATATATGAAGGATAACGAGAGTTATGTTCATAACGATGATGGTGAAATTCATCCTGGAGAAGTTGTAGAAGAAAAGATTTCTTTGTCTGAGCGCTTTGGCCTTTGGTTATCTTTCTATCCACCTAAACAAGATGAGTATTTAGCGATCGTGGCTCATTGGTTGCAGCATTTTGGCTTGAGTTCCAAGGAGATTGAAGTGGCTCGTCCTGAGGCCTTGGTTTGGGCTTTGGAGCGTGGATCACGTTCAGGGCGTGTTGCTTGGCAATTTGCCAAACACTGGGCCGGCTCAAAATCCTAAGTGAATTATTTTCATGACTGAAATCCAGCGTCCCATTACTGTTGTTGCAGCGGGAATATTGATCGATGAAGAAGGCCGTTATCTTTTGGGACAAAGACCAGAGGGGAAACCTTACGCAGGTTACTGGGAGGTTCCTGGCGGTAAAGTTGAAAAAGGCGAGACCGTTTTTCAGGCGCTACAACGAGAGTTACAAGAAGAGCTTGGTATTGATATACATGCAAGTGAAGAGCTAACGGTTCTCGAGCATGATTATCCTCATGCCTATGTTCGCCTATATGTCAGCATCATTCGGAGTTGGTCTGGTATACCTAAGGGGTGTGAAGGACAGGCACTATCTTGGGAGTCAATTGCTGCAGAATCGCCTAGTGTTGAGCCGTTACTGCCGGCCGCTTGGCCAATGCTGGAGTGCCTTAGAAGGGCTTTGGCTTAAAGCTGACAGAGGGTTAGCTTGAATGGCACATCTGCATTAACCAGTTGTGCTTTTTTATCGCTTTCCGACTTTAAGAAGCGTACTGAGAGCAAATATTTATTCGCGCTGATCTCAGAAAATAAAGTGTCATCTTCAACGGCAATACGCATTAATTGATATACCTTGCCAGAAGGAGCTTGTTGAAATGATCCATTATGTGCAACCACATCTTTAGCCTCGCCCGATTGACGAAGTAATCGCAAAAATAATTGACATGCTTCTTGCCAAGGCAAGAGTGGACCAATATATTTTTCAAGCAATTCGCGACGCTCAGAAGTGGGACTATTTTTCCAAGCATGATAGCTAGGTAAATCAATTGGACTTGTGCCGCCTGGAATATTTAGGCGAGTACGAATTGCATTTAACCATTCACTCTCGGTAATAGCGGAGTTAGGTCTGCCAGCAGATTGGTTGATGCTAGCAGCAACAGCATCAATTTCAGAAAGAGTTTGTGTAAGCGCTTCTTGATCTACTTTTTGTGATGACTTCAATCCATTGAGCGCATACTTTTGGCGCTCAAATTCTTTGAGTAGCAATGACTTGATATCACCGCGAGCGCCAATATCCCCAAGATCAAACAAGATAGAAATAGCGTTGTGGTGTAACTCAGGGTCATCCGAGCGAATAAAGTGATTAAAGCGGGCGAACAAATACTCCAGCCGAAGCATGCTTCGAACTAATTCATTGAAGGGGTATTCGTAGACAATCACAAGCCCATATTCTATGACGAACTCGAGCGATCTTTCTGAATCTGTAAGATTTTTTGGTGCAAGCTCACGACTTCTGCTTTAAGTTGATCAAGGGATCCCTGGTTTTCAATCACCATATCGGCCAAAGCAAGTCGCTCAGCTCTGCTTGTTTGGGCTTTAATGATTGCCTCAACCTCGTTACGGGGTAATTTGCTGCGGTGCATCACCCGTTCAATTTGGGTCTCTTCTGGGCAATCCACTACCACT
Organism: Polynucleobacter sp. 86C-FISCH; assembly: GCF_018882415.1. Taxonomy (GTDB): domain Bacteria; phylum Pseudomonadota; class Gammaproteobacteria; order Burkholderiales; family Burkholderiaceae; genus Polynucleobacter. The sequence goes on from NZ_JACVOL010000001.1 coordinate 1,112,673, forward strand.
AAATAATCCAGCAGGGGCCTCCAATTGCCAGACTCAATTAACAACGGGACTACAAAAACAAGGTAAGGAGCCTTTTCCTCTAGCAATTGCTGGGCTTGTTTAATCGTTTCATGCCGAATCAAGGGGTGGGTAATGTTCTCCAGGCATTTCCTGGCCTTAGGGTCCGCAAAAACTAAGCTGCGCATTTTGCTTCTATCTAGCGCTCCGCTGGGATCAATAAATTCCGCACCAAACTGCTTTTGAATTAAAGGAATGGCCGCACCACCTGGGGCGGTAATCTGGTGGGCAATCAGATCGGTGTCAACTATACCCGCTCCCAACTTGGCCAACTCATCGCTAACTGCCGTTTTACCCGAGCCAATACCGCCTGTTAGGCCAACAAGGGGCAATTGCCCTTTTAATGCGCCTAGGCTAGCTTGCTCAGCAGGAGTGTTTGTATAGTCTGTGGCCATAACAACTCAATGATGCCAGCAATAGCAAGAAAGGGGCCAAATGGAAAAGCAGCCCGATGATTTTGCTTATTCCACACTAGCCAAATAACGCCACCAATCAGTCCAGTCAGAGATGCTGTGAGAAGAATGCCGGGTAATGGCTGCCAGCCAAGCCAGGCTCCCAAGGCTGCTAAGAGTTTTGCATCTCCCATGCCTATGCCATTCTGTTTCTTGAGTGCGCGATAGAGTGAATTTAATAACCAGAGACCTGAATAGCCAAGAATGGCGCCAATGATTGAATCTTGAAAAGAGGCAAAACCTTGGTTTGAAAGGCTATTGAATAATAGGCCCGTGAAGATGAGCGGCAGGGTGATGATGTCGGGCAGCCTGAAGGTGCGCAAATCAAAGTATGCCAAATACATTAAGACCAATATTAGGAATATTTGAATCCACTCTGAAAAAACAAGATTGGCCATTAAACAATTTGTCCTAGGTTAAAGATGGGGAGATACAAGATTATGACTAGGCTTCCAATGATGAGTCCAACAACAATAATCAATAAAGGCTCCAAACTATGACTGAGGGTATTTAGGCGATTGCTTAATTGGTTGCTCAATACAGTTGCGCGCCTCAGTAGCATATCAGCGAGCGCACCACTTTCCGAGGCAATTCTTAAGAGTTGCAGTGTCTCAAGGTCAAATAGTGAATGTCGAGGATCGGCTTTTACTATTGCATCCCCAAGCGACCAGCCGCGGGTCAAGTGCTTAAATATTTCAGCGCTGAAATCATGGCTAAGCCAATGGTTTGATGATTGGGCGGTAACTCTGAGGGCATCAGGCAGTGGTAATCCAGATTTCAGCAGATGGCCTAATGTGCGACACCAATAAGTCAGTGTAGCTAGTCTGAGGAGCTGTCCAATTAAGGGTATGCAGAAGCTGAGTCGATCGCATTGCTTTTGTAGTTTAGGAAGCTTGATCCATGCAAAACTAAAGAGACTGACTAGGCTGATTAGAGTTATCACCATCTCAATATAAAACGCCTCAAACCAGGCGGATAGATCAATCAATGCCTTCGTTGGGGCTGGCAGCTCTGCTTGAAAATGAGCAAATACATCCTTAAAGACCGGCACAACCCAAATCATCATCACAATTACCAGTAGGCAGGAGCTTGTCAGGGTGATCATGGGATAGCTCATCGCCTGTTGAATTTTTCGTCGCAATTCTATTTGAGCCTCAAGTTGTGCGCAGATTGTTTTAAGAGCTAGATTAAAGTCGCCTGTACGTTCACTAACCCGAATCAAATTAATAAACTCCATAGAAAATAGATTTTGTTGGCTGCGTAGGCATTGAGAAAAGCTCTCTCCCTTTTTTAGTTGCGCATAGATGCCACTAATCCAGGGTAACCAGGACTTGGGTGCGGTGGAGTATATGAGTGCAATTGCATTGAGAAGTGGTAAGCCGGACTCGAGGAGTGTTAGGAGTTGGTCGGCAAAATGCAATTGATCTTGCTTGCTCAGTGCCATGCACCTACTTCTGATTCTAGGTCCGCTTGGGTAATTAATCCGGCTTGTACATGAGCTAATCCAGCTGCTCGCATAGTAGTAAATGAATGGGATGGATCAAAGAGTTTGGATTGACTAAGTACTTCATGAACCCCAATACGTCCAAAGTAGCCGCTATCACCGCAGCTTAAGCATTGAGCTTTTTCGTTCGAATGATGATTGAGGCATTGATGGCAAGTCATTCTGACTAAGCGCTGTGAACTGACAATCAATAGACAAGACTCCAGAGACTCTTGATCAATTCCCAGATGCTGAAGTCTTGGTACAGCCCCGCGTGCATTACGGGTATGTAGGGTACTCAGAATGAGGTGTCCTGTTTGTGCTGCCTGAATCGCTAAGTTCGCTGTGGCAGCATCGCGTATTTCACCAATCATGATGACATCAGGATCTTGTCTTAGTAGGGCGCGGATGATGGTTGGAAAGTCTAGCCCTGCCCGTGGATGATAGGCAACTTGATTAACTCCTGCCAGACGAATTTCAATCGGATCCTCTACGGAGCAAAGATTACGATGAGATTGGTTGAGATACCTTAGACAGCTATATAGAGTGCGAGTCTTGCCGCTGCCAGTGGGTCCTGTCACGATGATTAATCCATTGGGCTGGGCAAGTGCATGCTGGACTTCGCACAATTGATCCGGAAGAAAGCCAATTTCCTCAAGATCAAGATCTTCAGTACAGCTTGGCAGTATTCGAATGACGCCTTTTTCTCCATGAAGGGTTGGCAGAATTGAGACGCGACAATCTCTATCGGGCTTGGAGAAATTGTGCCCAATACAAAGACGCCCATCTTGTGGAAGTCGTTTCTCTGCAAGATCTAAGCGAGCCAGAACTTTGACGCGTGCAATCAGACGTTCATGTAATTCAATGGGGTAGTGCGAGTGAACTCTTAATAAACCATCTACACGAAATCGAATGATGGTGGCTTGGGCTCCAGCCTCAATATGAATATCACTCGCTCTAGCATCTAGGGCATGAGCGGCAATTTCATACCAAGTGCGAATGATTAGTGAGTCATCTTGAGCAATGCTCAATCTTGCTCTTGGTCTTGCAATGGGCGATAGAGTTTTACTGTTTTTACGCCATGTTCATCAAATTGAATAATTTCCATGACTATGCCTGCAATACGAATGCTGACATCGTGATCTGGAATTGCCTCTAGCTTTTCAAGAATGAGGCCATTTAATGTGCGCGGTCCATCCAAAGGAAGGTTGAGATTAAGTAGGCGATTAAGGTCTCTTAGTGAGGCGCCACCACTTGCTAGATAGGTCCCATCATCAAGCCAATGAGGATCGGTTGAAAGATTGGAGAAAGAGGTGGTGAACTCACCAATCAGCTCCTCAACAATATCCTCAAACGTGACTAGACCCAGCACTTCGCCATATTCATTTACAACCAAGCTTAAGCGCTGTTGATTGTCTTGGAAAAACTGCATTTGCTGCAAGACTGGTGTGCCGCTCGGAATAAAGTAGGGCTCATTTAGCAGGACTCTAAAATCCTCATGCTTTAAGTCTGTATCACCCAACAATGACAAGGCCTTTTTGACCGAGAGGATGCCCACAATTCGCTCAGAGTCTTGGTCACATACTGGCAATTTATTGTGATAGCAGGTTTCTAATTGTTGAACCACTTCATCAATGGGTCTTGATAGGTCTAAAACTTCAATCTTGGATCTAGGTGTCATCACATCATCAACGGTGATGTTTTCTAGATTAAACAAGTTGAGCAAAATATTGCGATGATGGTTGGAAACAAAGCGGTTTGATTCCAACACTAGACTGCGTAATTCTTCTTTGCTCATGGCTCTGCTATCAGAGGACGATTGCAGGCCAGAGACTTTCATCAGGCCCGACACAAAGCTATTAATAAACCAGAGCAAAGGCTTCAGTAAAAATGTCAGCGGCAAAATAACCCAGCCAACATTGGATGCAATTTTTTCCGGAAATGCCGCCCCAATAACTTTGGGGGTAATTTCACTAAAAATAATAATCAGCAATGCAACCACTAAGGTTGCTATGGAGAGTACGAGACCACTGTCACCAAAAATATGCAGGGCAATACCTGTTACCAGGATAGGTAAAACGGTATTAATAAGATTGTTAGAGATCAGCAGAACGGATAGCAGTGAATCAATACGTTTTAGGAGTCTTTCAGCCAGCGCTGCTCCTGCATTACCGCTATTGGCCATTGCACGGAGACGATGACGATTGGAGGACAGCATGCTGGTCTCTGCCATCGAGAAGAAGCCAGAGAGTGCGAGTAAAAATAGGACTAGAGCAACTTGACCGTAAAACGGCCAATCGTCAAAAAAAGTGTCCATGTGGTCTGCCTAAAAAAGTAAGGATGAGTCAATATAGCAAAGTGATATGTAGCAAGCTATAGCCACAGTGTAAAGAGTGGTCAGCCAACCTGTTTAATTATGTGAGAATGAATCCCTATGACAGCCTCTCCAACGCCATTCACCACGAATAGTCCAAGTTACTGTGTGATTGCAGCGCCTTTTGGTCGCCTGGGAATTTTGACGGAACTGGTGGAGGGAAGTTTAATGTTGTCAAAAATTGACTACTTACCAGCAGAAGAGGTTTTGATAGCACCAAAAAATGCACTAGCAAAAGAGGTGGCACGCCAGTGCAAGGCGTACTTTAAAGACCCTACCTGGCAATTTGACTTGCCTACAAAACCTGTGGGTACTGAACATCAGAAAAAGGTATGGACCAGCATTCAAGATATACCGGCCGGCACAACAAAAACTTATGGTGAGGTAGCCAAGAAAATTAAGAGTGGTCCACGGGCAGTGGGCACCGCATGTGGTGCAAATCCTTACCCCTTAATTGCACCTTGCCATAGAGTAGTTTCTGCGCAAGGAATTGGGGGGTTTATGAAAGAGGATTCCCCAGGTTTGTATCGCCAAATTAAGCTCTGGCTTTTAAAGCACGAGGGTGCTTTGTAAGTTTTATTTAATTAAGGCTCTACTGTTGAGGTAGAAAAAAGCCTTCATTAGGACATCACTTTTAACGGCAATCTTGGTAAAGCCATAAAACTTCATCACAGCGCTTTTGGAAAGCTTGACTTCATCCTTGCTATTAAATTCTGCGCGCTGAGCAATTTTTGTAAGCGTCATCACTGCTAACCCGAAAGCCAAAAAGCAAAAGCGCCTCATGCCTAGCTCTTCTTTAGGAATCAGCAGAATATATTGCAAAGACTCTTGTAGTTTTTGATAGGCAATCTTTAAAAGCTCCGCCTGACTCACATTCATTGGCTTCCATGAAACTCCGCGCGCCTTATCCTCTGGCGAGTCTTTAAGGATGTTGGTCATTTGTAGTGCTTGACCAAATGCGATAGCAAGATTCTCATGCCCTACGAGCGCTCTTTCAAAAGCCCGGGAATGATTGCTGAATATGGTGGTAAGAAGCTCACCAACTACGCCAGCAACGACATAGCAATACTTTTCGAACTCTGCGAGGTCTTGAAGGCCCGCTTGATTCTGTTTGCTATGAAAGAAGGACATCCCTTCCGACATAATGGAAACGCAGCGACTAACTGCCTGCTGGTCATTGCTGGAGCAGGTGTGCAGTATTCGTAAAACTGTTGGTGTATTCGCAATCAAATCAATTTCATCTGGATTGCTGTAATTTTTTAATGCATCAAGACAGGGTTCAACAAAACTTTCAACTGGCGTCTTTTCAAGAACGGCATCTAAAAAAAGCGCCGAGAGTGACTGCTTGGTCTGGGCGCTTAATTCTGCTGCATCTTCAATAGTGTCAACAATGCGGCAAAGCAAATAGGTGTTGCCAACCACTTTTTCGATGCTTGGTGGCAGGAGCGGTATGGTGAGGGCAAATGTACGCGATACAGAGCTTAGGATGGCTTTTTGGTAGGCCAGATCAGCAGAGGGGTTGGGTGTTGGGGTTTGCTTAGGCGCTCTCACTCTTGAATTATGTCAGACCAGCGCCTTTCGTGGAGCACTCCAAATGGGCGCTTTTTGCTAACTGCTAAAAGTGACATGGACATATAATTTCATCACATTTCAGAAGGAGCATGTAGGCGTGCTAATTTGGTTCGTCATTATTTACTGGGTTGTCTCGGTAGGGATTGGTTTGTGGGCTGCCCTGCGAGTCAAAAATACTGCTGACTTTGCTGCGGCTGGTCATAGCCTTCCTCTGCCGATCGTTACTGCAACGGTATTTGCTACCTGGTTTGGATCTGAAACTGTTTTAGGAATTCCCGCTACTTTTCTCAAAGAGGGTTTAGGGGGTGTAGTTTCTGATCCATTTGGATCATCCCTTTGTTTGATTTTGGTCGGCCTCTTTTTTGCACGGCATCTCTATAACCGTCGCATGCTCACCATTGGTGATTTCTTTCGCGAAAAGTATGGGCGCACTGTAGAGGTTTTAGTAACTCTCTGTATCGTGGTTTCTTACTTGGGTTGGGTGGCTGCACAAATTAAAGCTTTGGGTCTCGTATTTAATGTTGTGTCTGAGGGCAGTATTTCTCAGACAGGCGGCATGTTGATTGGTGCGGGTAGCGTGCTGATTTACACCTTGTTTGGAGGTATGTGGTCAGTTGCCATTACCGACTTTATTCAAATGATCATCATTGTGATTGGCATGCTTTATATCGGCGGTGAAATGACCTCTCAGACTGGTGGCATTGGCGTAGTCATTGAACATGCGGCCGCAGCTGGTCAATTTAGTAACTTCTGGCCGGATATGAATTTGGCATCCATCTTGGGTTTTGTCGCCGCTTTGTGCACCATGATGTTGGGCTCTATTCCACAGCAAGACGTCTTCCAGCGGATTACCTCATCTAAGAATGTCAATATTGCTGTTCAAGCTGCTTTGCTGGGCGGCGTGTTGTATTTCATTTTTGCTTTTGTGCCAATGTACTTGGCTTACTCAGCAATCTTGATTAGTCCGGATTTGGTGAAGCAATATTTAAATACCGATCCACAAATGATTTTGCCGAAACTGATTCTGAATCATGCGCCATTAATTGCACAGGTAATGTTCTTTGGGGCGCTTTTATCGGCGATTAAGAGTTGTGCGAGTGCCACCTTATTGGCTCCATCAGTCACATTTGCCGAAAACATTGTGCGAGGCTTTTTTAAGCATTTGTCAGACCAGGATTTGCTAAAAGTCATGCGAATTACCGTGCTCTGTTTCGCGGTGGTGGTCACATTTTTTGCGATTAACTCAAACCTTTCAATCTTCAAAATGGTTGAGAACGCCTACAAGGTGACCTTGGTGGCTGCTTTTGTTCCCCTGGCGCTTGGTGTGTATTGGTCAAGAGCCAATTCTTTAGGTGGCTTGTTGGCGGTGGTTGGGGGTCTTACGGTCTGGATCAGCTGCGAAACTTTGGCGCCTGATGCCATCATGCCCCCTCAATTGGCTGGCTTGGTGGCGAGTATTGCAGGCATGCTTTTAGGTAGCCTAGTGCCTAGAGATCAATTAAAGGTCATTTAAGTTAAAGGTTGCTTAAAAATTAGGCAACCTTAATTGCTGCAGCGCAAAAACCCAATTAAAATAGACCCAATTCAAAATTTTTAGTTCTTATGGAGTTCCTATGAAAATCTGTGTGATCGGTGGGGGTGGCGCTATTGGCGGTTACCTGGCTGTCATGTTGGCGCGAGCAGGCAACGATGTCACTGTTGTTGCTCGTGGCGCAACTTTAGCGGCGATTAAAGAGCGTGGTCTTGCTCTGATTATGGATGACCAACCAGAGCCTTTGGTTGCCCAAGTAAAAGCTGTGGAAAAAATTCGTGATGCTGAAACTCCAGATGTAGTCATTCTGGCAGTGAAGGCGCATCAAGTGGAGCCGATCATTGATGACTTAGCTGCGATCATGGGTCCAGAAACCATTTTGATTCCAATGCAAAACGGAATTCCTTGGTGGTATTTCCAGAAGCTTGGTGGCGACTATCAAGATCACTCTGTGGAAACAGTGGATGCTGGTGGTGTTGCTAAGAATGCAATTAATCCAAACAACATTATTGGTTGCGTAGTGTATCCAGCAACCTTTACTCAAGCACCTGGCGTGATTCGTCACGTGGAAGGTAACCGCTTCCCATTGGGCGAGCTGGATGGCAAGACTACAGAGCGCATTCAGAAGATGTCCGAGATGATGGGCGCGGCTGGATTTAAGTCACCTATCTTGGACGACATTCGTTCAGAGATCTGGCTCAAGCTTTGGGGCAATATGACTTTCAACCCAATTAGCTCTCTAACTCACGGTACCTTGGAAGGTATCTGCCAATACCCATTGACCAAAGAGTTGGCGCGTAACATGATGGCCGAAGCTCAGACTATTGCTGAGAAGTTGGGCGTTACTTTCCGGGTTGATATTGAGCGTCGTATTGCGGGCGCTGAAAAAGTTGGTAAACACAAAACCTCTATGTTGCAAGACTTAGAAGCTGGTCGTAGCTTGGAGATTGATGCTTTGTTAGGTTCAGTGATTGAGCTTGGCAAGATCACGCAAACTCCGACCCCTTGCTTGAATACCGTTTTTGCTTTGACGAAGTATCTGGATGAAAACGTCCAAGCTTCTAAGGGCAGCTTAGCCTTGCCTTCAGTATCAGGCTACTAAAAAGTAAAGTTACTGCAAATAAAAAACCCTTGCTACTCAACATAGCAAGGGTTTTTGCTTTTCTGGACTCTAAATTACTCGAAGCGATTATCGAGTTGTCCTACGCCATCAATGATGATGCTGACATTGCTTCCCGGCTTCATTGAGCCGACGCCTACGGAAGTACCACAAGCAATGATGTCTCCTGCTTCGAGTGGCACATCTTGCGAGATCAGGCTGACTAATTTTGCAGGCGAGAAAATCATATCTGCAATTGGGTAGTTTTGACGCTCTTGATCATTGAGGATCGTCTTGATGCTTAGTTTGCTTGGATCAACATCGGTGGTGATGTAGGGGCCAAATACACCAAAGGTATTAAAGCTCTTTGCACGCGTCCACTGTGCATAACCGGGATCGCGATTCAGAATTTCAATAGCTGTTACATCGTTAATGCAGGTGTAACCAAAAATTGCCTTTGCAGCCTCTGCTTCATCTACCTCATGGCAGCGCTTGCCGATCACAATGCCAAGTTCGCCCTCATAAACTACTTTTCCTGTGTAGGATTTGGGCGTGCGAATCACTTGGTTTGCTGCCAAGAAAGAGTTATTCCCTTTGAGAAAGTACAAAGGCTCAGCTGGTACCGCATGTTCAAGTTTGGTGACTAAGGCATGAAAGTTATCGACCATGGCCACCATTTTTGAAGGGGTGCATGGGATGTCGATGGTGACATCAGATAATTTGATGGTTTCACCGGTCGCCTTGGGTCCGTTGAATAAATTACCTTCGTACACGGCGATTTGGTCGCCCTGTACCTGTCCTAAACCACTTTTTCCTTGATGCTGAAATCTAAGCCACTGAGCCATAATAAGTTCCTATGAAGTTAAATATTTGATATGCAATATCTTACAGGGATGAATTGATGTCTAAGACTTCTGAGCTTGAATTTGCACCAGAACAGGATCAGCCGGTTCGCTATATGGAGCGCACCCGAAGTTATTACTTAGGCTTGGGCTACGAACATCCTTATGTTTGGGCTCACTTTCTTGATGTGCCCTTTACTCCCCTCAAAAAGCCTCTAGCTCAATCAGTATTAGGCCTTATTACTACAGCCGTTCCCTATGACTCAGATAAGGGTCCTCAGGGTCAGGGTGCTCCTTACAACTCATCAGCTAAGTTTTATCAGCCGTATAAGCAATCCATCGAAGGGAAAGTTGATTTACGGATTGCTCATGTCGGCATTGATCGCAAGAATGCCAATATGGAAGACGGTAATTGTTGGTTTCCGCTGGAAGCTGCTAAGAGAGCGGCCGCAACGAGGGAGGTGGGTGCGCTTTCACCTAATTTTTATGGCTTGCCCACTAATCGCAGTCAGCGCCATACATTAGAAATAGATGCCCCACGTATTTTGGAAATGCTTCAAGCAGATGGTGTGGATGTAGCGGTATTGATTCCGAATTGCCCGATCTGTCATCAGAGTCAAAGTTTATTGGCGGGATATTTGGAGGCTGCAGGAATTTCAACTGTGGTGATGGGTGCTGCAAAAGACATTGTTGAGTATTGCGGCGTACCGCGATTGTTGTTTAGTGATTTTCCTTTGGGTAATGCTGCAGCAAAGCCGAGTGACGTTGCTTCGCAGGATCTCAATTTTCAATTAGCTTTGCGTCTTCTGGAGTCTGCTCCTGCACCACGCACAACCGTTCAGTCACCATTGAGATGGTCTGATGATCCTTCTTGGAAAATGGATTACTCCAATCTAGATAGACTGTCTTCGCAGGAAATTACACGATTGCGTGAAGAGGCTGAGCAGACGCGAATTACAGCACGCGAGCTGAGAGTTAAGACCTTAGGAGCTTAGGTTTGTCTTGTAAGTGAATATGCGCAGAGTGCTTCTAGCGCTTGACTGGCTGGGTTTGCAGGGAAGTCTTTGAGATAAGACAGAGCTAGATCTGCTTCACGTTTAGCCGCTGCTTGCGTGTAATCTAGTGCACCAGAGTTTTGTACGGCAGCCAGAATTTGTGCAAAAACATCATCTGGTAAATCTTGGTTTTGCTCAATTGCTGCACGCACTAAAAGTCGTTCTTCGTTAGTGCCGTTTTCTAATAAGTAAATGAGTGGCAAAGTTGGTTTGCCTTCACGCAAATCATCACCAGCATTTTTTCCCATTTGTGCAGCATTGGCTGTGTAATCGAGAAGATCATCCATTAGCTGAAAAGCTGTGCCGATGTGACGGCCAAATGCAGCAGCTTGTTCGCGTTGTGCATCAGTAGCGTTGGCAAGAATAGCGCCTAACTCGGTAGAGGCTTCGAATAATTTAGCTGTTTTATAGCGAATGACTTGTAGGTAGCTAGCTTCATCAACTTCCGGATCATTCATGTTTAGGAGTTGCAAAACTTCGCCCTCAGCAATCGTATTGGTTGCATCCGACAAAATTTGCATCACCCTTAAGTCATTTGGGCCCACCATCATTTGGAAAGCTCTGGAATACAAGAAATCGCCGACTAAAACGCTGGCAGCATTGCCAAAAGCAGCATTCGCAGTTTCGCGACCTCTTCTGAGGGTGGATTCGTCGACTACGTCATCATGAAGGAGGGTGGCTGTATGAATGAACTCAACTACAGCGGACATCTCCAAAATATGGGGGGTTTCTTTGCCGTTAGCTAGGGATTTGGCCACCAACATCAAAAGGGCGGGCCTTACCCGTTTGCCGCCTGCCTGGATGATATAGGTCGAAATTTGGTCAATTAAGGCCACTTTTGAGGCCAAGCGCTGACGAATAACCTCATCTAAGGCCTTGAAATCTAAGGCAATTGGGGCCAGGATTTGGCTTAAGTCATTGGTTTTGACAGTGCTAGGCATGCAAGATATAATAATGGGCTTAGCTGGTCCAGGGTGGATTAGCTTAAATGTAGATATTAATTGAGGTTTCAAACCATGTACGCGGTCATAAAAACCGGTGGCAAACAGTATAAAGTTGCTGCAGGCGAAAAATTGAAAATAGAACAGATACCAGCGGAAATCGGCAGCGAAATCACTCTTGACCAAGTCCTCGCTGTTGGCGAAGGCGCTTCACTGAAATTAGGTGATCCATTGGTTAATGGTGCAGCTGTGATGGCCACTGTCGTCTCCCAGGGACGTCACGATAAAGTGACAATCTTTAAGATGCGCCGTCGCAAGCATTATCAAAAGCACCAAGGCCATCGTCAGAATTTCACTGAAATTTTGATCAACACGATTAAAGCCTAATTCAGGTAGGAGAAAGATATGGCACAGAAAAAAGGCGGCGGCTCAACACGAAATGGTCGCGACTCAGAATCGAAACGCTTAGGCGTTAAGGTATTTGGCGGCGAGCATATCAATGCTGGCAGCATCATCATTCGTCAACGTGGCACACGTGTTCATCCAGGTGCAAACGTTGGTATCGGTAAAGATCACACTTTGTTTGCCTTAATTGACGGACAAGTGGAATTCGGCGTTAAGGGTGCTTTGAAGAAGGCCCAAGTTTCAGTTCTGCCTCGTTCATAAGGCGCCTGACTGAGACTCGTTTGATTCAGATTTATTCCGAATTTAACTCTTAGGAACAGGCCTCGCTAAGCGAGGCCTTTTTTATTCATGAAATTTATAGACGAAGCACGTATTGAAGTAATTGCCGGGCAAGGTGGTGCCGGAAGTGCATCTATGCGCCGTGAAAAGTTCATTGAATTTGGCGGTCCTGATGGCGGTGACGGCGGCAAAGGCGGTAGCGTCTGGGCAACGGCTGATCGCAATATCAATACTTTGATCGATTACCGCTACGCAAAAACGCATACTGCAAAAAATGGTGAGCCTGGTCGTGGCGCGGATTGTTATGGCCGCGCTGGCGATGACATTGAGCTGCGCATGCCTGTTGGCACCATTATTTCTGACTACGAAACTGGCGAGCCTATCGCGGACTTAACCACACATGGCGAACGTCTTTGCTTGGCGCAGGGCGGTGTTGGTGGATGGGGCAATATTCACTTCAAGAGCAGTACAAATAGAGCGCCGCGCCAAAAGACGAATGGCAAAGAAGGCGAGCGCCGGAAGCTTAAGCTGGAATTAAAAGTATTAGCTGACGTTGGTTTGTTGGGCATGCCTAATGCGGGTAAATCAACATTGATTACTGCCGTTTCGAATGCGCGTCCAAAGATTGCGGATTATCCATTTACAACCCTTCATCCAAATTTGGGTGTTGTGCGTGTGGGTGCTGAGCGAAGTTTTGTGATTGCCGATATTCCTGGTTTGATTGAAGGTGCGGCCGAAGGCGCTGGTTTAGGGCATCGTTTCTTGCGTCACTTGCAACGTACTGGTGTGCTGCTTCACTTGGTCGATATCGCTCCTTTTGATGCGAATGTTGATCCGGTAGCTGATGCCGTGGCGATTGTGAATGAGTTGCGTAAGTATGATGAAGCCTTAGTTGAGAAACCACGTTGGCTAGTGCTTAACAAGGTCGACATGATCCCTGAAGAGGATCGCAAAAAGGTTGTTGCTGACTTTGTGAAAAAGTTTAAGTGGAAAGGCCCTGTATTTGAGATTTCTGCTCTGACTGGCATGGGCTGCGACAAGCTTTGCTACTCTTTGCAAGATTATTTAGATTCTGTGCGTCGTGACCGTGATGATGCTGATGAGCGTTCTCAAGATCCTCGCTATCAAGACCAGCTAGAAGATAAAAAACCAGATTAAATATTCCATTTGCTCATTGCTATGAATGCTAAGAAAACTCAACGGATTGTTGTCAAAGTAGGTTCTAGTCTTGTCACCAATAATGGTGAAGGTTTAGATCATGCTGCGATTGCTATGTGGGCCGAGCAAATGGCAGGCCTATTAAAGGCTGGTCATGAAGTATTGATGGTGAGCTCAGGTGCAATTGCTGAGGGTATGCAACGTTTGGGATGGACCAAGCGCCCACAAGAAATCCATCAGCTGCAGGCAGCAGCTGCAGTTGGCCAGATGGGTTTGGTGCAGGTTTATGAGAGTTGTTTTGCGCGATTCAATTTGCGTAGCGCTCAGATCTTGCTGACGAATGCAGATTTGGCTGATGCGGAACGAAATGCCAATGCTAGAGCCACTCTGGATACTCTCTTGAAATTGGGTGTCGTTCCAATTATTAATGAGAATGACACCGTGGTCACCGATGAAATTAAGTTTGGTGACAATGACAGTCTTGCTGCATTAGTAACCAATTTAATTCATGCAGATCTCTTGGTTATTTTGACTGATCAAGGTGGCTTGTTTACTGCAGACCCACGTCAAAATCCTAATGCCACATTGTTAGCAGATGCTATTGCTGGCGATCCTGCCTTAGAACAGATGGCTGGTGGTGCAGCAAGCGAACTAAGCAAGGGTGGAATGCTCACGAAGGTATTAGCCGCCAAGATTGCTGTGAAGACTGGTGCAGTAACAGTCATTGCTTCTGGGCGCGAACCCAATGTCCTTACTCGTCTAATGGCGGGCGAGAAGATTGGCACTCGTCTGAGCGCCAAGTAATCCATCAGAACTTTCTTTTACTGAATTCCGTATGAATTAGTTGGCTTTTGTCCGCCAATAAAGCCATTTGGATTCAGAGAATCTAAGATGGTTTTGATGTTTTTCTCTTGAGAATTGAAGTTACAAAAAGCACCTTGAGCTAAGGAGGCTTGATAGCGGTTTGGGACATTGTTTTGAATGTTGCGCCAAGTTGATAGAGGATTCTCTCTCCATGCTCCGTTTTCAAGTGTGCCATATAGACGCCATTGAAATGAATCGCAACGAATACCTTCATATTGCGTTTGTTCATTGCCGCTAGGGCTTTTCATGACAACTATATAGCGAGTTACTCCATCTGCTCCAATGAGTATTGAGTCTGTATCCACGGCAAACTTGAAGATCGTGTGTTGTGATACGTAAAAAGGCAATAGAGTGGCTTGATTGGGTGGGTTTAAGGGCATAGTTGTTGTGCCCTCTTTAAAGACCATCGGCGCAAACGGATCTAGGCCACTCTGAAGCGGGTCACCAGCACAACCTTCTAAACAGACTGCTAAGACGAAGCAGTTTAGGTAAATGGCAAGTCTGGGGAATGTTTTTTTCATTTTGGTTTGTCTGATTTTTCTGAAGATTTGGATTGATCTTCGTGTCCAGCATAAAAAGACTGGATCATGTCCAGTGGGGTGCCCCATGCCAGTTGCTGCATTCGCATGCCCCTGGAAAGATAACGTGCTAGTTCCGATAAAGCCAATTGATAGACTTCGCGTTTGAATCCAATAACCGCATCTAATTGAATCCAAAATGGAACCCAGCGCCAAGCATCAAACTCGGGATGCTCTGAAGCGCGCAGTTGAATATCGCTATCTAAACCTACTAGACGCAAGAGAAACCAGATTTGTTTTTGTCCGCGATAGGCGGCACGGTGGACCCGGGTGGAGTTTTGGCGGCGCAAGTATTCCTCAGGGACGTCGTAGCGAAGCCAATCCCTGGTGCGTCCAATAATTTGGACATGCTCCGGCAGTAAGCCAACCTCCTCATGCAATTCGCGGTACATAGCCTGTTCAGGGCTTTCACCATGCTGAATCCCACCCTGTGGGAATTGCCACGAATGCTGCCCAACGCGTTTTCCCCAGAAAACCTCGTTACGGCTGTTGAGGAGGACAATGCCGACATTCGGGCGATACCCTTCACGGTCAAGCATGATCGTGCCTCAAATCCTTTAAAATCAACGATTTGATTATATCCATACATGAAAGCCTCACAATCATTTCTCGCCACGCTAAAAGAAGCCCCCTCCGACGCTGAGGTGGTTTCGCACAAACTCATGGTGCGCGCAGGATTAATCCGCAAGCTCAGCGCAGGCATCTACAACTATCTACCGCTGGGTTTGAAGGTGATTCGCAAGGTTGAAAACATCATTCGCGAAGAAATGAACCGTGCTGGCGCTATTGAATTGCTGATGCCGATGATTCAGCCCGCTGAATTGTGGCAAGAGACTGGTCGCTGGGAAAAGATGGGTCCAGAGTTGCTCCGCATCAAAGATCGTCATGATCGCGATTTCTTGATTCAGCCAACTTCTGAAGAAGTGATTACGGATTTGGCTCGCAATGAGATTAAGAGTTACAAGCAATTGCCAGTCAACTTTTATCAAATCCAAACGAAGTTCCGCGATGAGCGTCGTCCTCGTTTTGGCATCATGCGTGGTCGTGAGTTCAGCATGAAAGATGCTTACTCATTCGATCGCGATGTTGAGGGTCTCAAGAAGTCTTATCAAATCATGTTTGATGCATACACCCGCATCTTCAAGCGTATGGGTCTCCAGTTCCGTGCGGTAACTGCTGACAATGGCGCCATTGGTGGCTCTGGCAGTCAAGAGTTTCATGTGATTGCCGATACTGGTGAAGATGCGATTGTGTATTGCCCTAACTCTGATTACGCGGCTAATTTGGAAGCAGCGGAATCATTGGCTTTGATAGCCAATCGTGCTGCAGCTTCAGCGGCAATGAGCAAAGTTCCAACGCCTGATAAAACCAATTGCGCTGATGTGGCTAAGTTCTTAAATGTTCCGCTTGAGTCCACCGTGAAGTCCTTGCTGTTTGCTGCTGATCAAGAGAATGGTCCAGCCAAACTCTTTATGTTGTTGGTGCGTGGTGACCATGAGCTCAATGAAGTAAAGGCTGGCAAGATTCCTGGTATGGCCGAATCTCGTTTTGCTACAGAAGCCGAAATTAAGCAAGCTTGTAATGCACCTGCGGGCTACTTGGGTCCTGTTGGCGTGAGTGCTGACGTGACTGTTGTTGCTGATCGTACTGTTGCTAATATGGCGGATTTTGTTTGCGGTGCGAATGACGCTGGCCATCACCTAACCGGCGTGAACTGGGGTCGTGACTTACCTGAGCCTTTGGTTTTGGATATTCGTAATGCCGTTATTGGTGATCCTTCTCCAGATGGTAAAGGTGTTGTTGATATTTGCCGCGGTATTGAAGTGGGCCACGTATTCCAATTGGGCACGCGTTATTCAGAGGCGATGGGTTGTACTTACTTAGATCAACAGGGCAAAGCTCAGCCAATGGTGATGGGTTGTTACGGTATCGGTGTAACCCGCCTACTTGGTGCAGCAATTGAACAAGGGCATGATGAGAAGGGCATTATTTGGCCAATCTCGATGGCTCCATTTGAAGTGGTGATCTGCCCAATGGGTTACGAAAAGTCAGAAGCAGTAAAAGCTGCGTGCGATCAATTGCATGATGAGCTATTGGCTGCAGGCGTCGATGTGATTTTGGATGATCGTAACGAGCGTCCAGGCGCGATGTTTGCTGACTGGGAGTTAATCGGAGCGCCGTTCCGTGTAGTCATTGGCGATCGTGGTTTAGCGGATTCTCAAGTGGAATTCAAAGGCCGCACTGATGCTGAATCCCAAAACATCCCGCTAGCTGAAATTAAGGCGAAAGTAATTGCTGCTGTACAAGCTGCTAAGCAATCAATCGCTTAGGTCGTCTCTTAATTAGCTTTTAGATTTAGTTATTTCTTAAAGAGTCCGCCAATACCCTTGGCGGCTCCTTTTGCAGCCATGCTTGCCATGGTGCGCGCCATTTTGCCACCCTTGAATTGCTTCATCATGGTTTGCATTTGCTCGAACTGTGCGAGCAGGCGATTGACTTCTTGAACTTCTACGCCAGAGCCCGCAGCAATACGACGCTTGCGACTGGCTTTCAGTAATTCAGGTTTTCTGCGCTCTTGAGGCGTCATGCTGTCAATAATTCCACGCATGCGTGTGGTTTGTTTATCAGCATTACTTAAATTAGTTTTGGAAGCCGCTTGCGCCATTTGACTTGGCAACTTATCCATCAGGCTAGCCATGCCACCCATCTTTTGCATTTGCATGAGTTGATCGCGGAAATCCTCAAGATCAAATCCACCTTTAGAAATCTTGCTGGCTAATTTTTCGGCTTTAGCAACATCGACATGCTGCTGTGCTTGTTCAACTAAGGCAAGGATATCTCCCATGCCCAGAATACGGTTTGCCATGCGCTCAGCATCAAACGCCTCAAGGCCATCCATCTTTTCGGCAACGCCGATAAATTTGAGTGGTACACCGGTTACTTGGCGAACTGAAAGGGCCGCACCACCACGGGAGTCGCCGTCTAACTTCGTGAGAATCACACCGGTCAATGGCAGAGCCTCGTGGAAAGCTTTGGCGGTATTGACGGCATCTTGGCCGAGCATCGCATCAACTACGAATAAGGTTTCAATTGGATTAAGGCTGGCATGCAAGGTTTTGATTTCTTGCATGAGCGCTTCATCAATACCAAGGCGACCTGCGGTATCGACTAAGACGACATCAAAGTAGTGACGGCGTGCCCAGTCAAGAGCGGCTAGCGCAATGTCATTTGGTTTTTGACTAACATCGCTTGGGAAAAATTCAGCACCAACTTGTTTGGTAACAGTTTCTAATTGCTCAATAGCGGCTGGGCGATAGACGTCGCATGAAACGGTGAGAACTTTCTTTTTCTTTTTCTCTTGCAACCATTTTGCTAGTTTGCCAACAGAGGTCGTTTTACCTGCACCCTGTAAACCAGCCATCAAGATTACTGCAGGTGGCTGAGTTGCTAAATTGAGTTCACCACTTTGATTGGTGTCGCCCATCATCACTTGGGCTAGCTCACGTTGAACTACGCCAACAAGAGCTTGTCCTGGACTGAGGCTTCCAACCACTTCCTCGCCAAGGGCTTTAAATTTAATTTGCTCAAGCAAAGACTTCACTACTGGAAGCGCTACGTCAGCCTCTAATAGGGCTAAACGGATTTCCCGCAGCATTTCTGCGGTATTGGCTTCAGTAAGGCGGGCTTGGCCCCGCATTGTTTTAACAACGCGAGATAGGCGGTCGGTGAGGTTTTCTAGCATTTATCGATTAGACTTTCCAGATGGATATTTTAGGTTACTCAAGTTACGGATGGCTTCCTTCCGCACTTTATTTAGTGCTTTTGCTGGTTTTAAGCTTCAAAGCCAAGAGCGGCGTGGAGTCTAGGTTCTCAACGGCCATGGTGCAGGCCGCTATTTTTGTAATTTTGGTGATTCATGGGGTGCAGCTTCACGACTCTGTCTTCACTCCGGAAGGCTTTGTATTCGGTTTTGCGCAAGATTTATCCTTAATTGCATGGGTTGGCCTAGCCTTTTATTGGTTTCAATCTTGGTTTTTGCCCATCTCCAGTCTGCGTTGGATGGCTTTAATGTTTGCGCTGATTTGTGCATTCCTTCCCAATTTATTTCCTGGAGTTTTAATTTCGCCTAAGGCAGTTTCAGACCCTTGGTTCAAGGGTCACTTTGTTGTGGCGACGGTTGCAGTGGGCTTGTTGAGTTTGGCAGCTATGCACGCCATGCTCATGAGCGTGCAAGATCGTGCCCTGCATCGTCAGTTAGCCATTATTCCCAATGGAAGACTAGCTCATTGGTTGGAGGACCTTCCGCCCTTAATGACCATGGAGAGTCTGCTGTTCAACTTGCTCTACGTTGGTTTTGCACTTCTAAGTTTGACGGTCTTCTCCGGTTTGCTCTTTTCTCAAACTCTGTTTGGTAAGCCGTTGGTGTTTGATCACAAAACAATATTTGCTTTGGTCTCATGGGTCTTGTTTGCAGGATTACTTTTGGCTCGCTGGCGAGTAGGTTTGCGCGGTAGGGCTGCAATTCGTTGGGTATTAAGTGCTTACACGGCTTTACTGCTTGCTTATGTAGGCAGTCGCTTTGTGCTTGAAGTCATTTTGCAGAGAGTGTAATTCTTGTTTAAGTGGATTTTATTAATTGCAGGTGCTGGCCTTGTTTATCTTTGGATTAAAGGTAAAAAGCAGGCTAAGCTCAATGCTGAAAATCCCCCAAAACCCAGTAAAGATAAGCCTAAGAAGGCTACCGATCCTGAGGTCATGGTGCAGTGTCAATATTGCAAAGTGCATCTTCCGCAACCAGAAGCAATTGCTTATGACGATCGTTTCTACTGCGCGAAAGAGCATCTGTATGCCCTCGATTCTGAAGGTTGGATTGGTAATGCGTATTGGCGCATTTCGCCTAACCAAGATATCAGGCCTGACAATATTCAACCCGATCTTGCGGTAATTCATCACATTAGTCTGCCACCCGGTGAATTTAGAGAGCGGGATTCCAGTGGATATATCGTGGATTTTTTTCAAAACAAGCTAGACCCAAATCAGCATCCCTATTTTGCGGAGATTGCCGATCAAAAAGTATCAAGCCATTTCCTGATAACACGCTCTGGATCGTTGGTGCAGTTCGTATCTACTCGCAAGAAAGCTTGGCATGCTGGGGTTTCTGAGTTTCTTGGTAGAGAAAAGTGCAATGATTTTTCTATTGGGATTGAGTTAGAGGGTGATGGTGATACACCATTTGAGGCCGTTCAATACCGGGCCTTAACAGACCTCATTCAAAAATTGACAAACTCATACCCTGATTTGCAATTTGCTGGACACAGCGATATTGCCCCTGAGCGTAAAACGGATCCTGGAATAAATTTTGATTGGAAAAAGTTCCAAAAAGAGACAGGAATTTCTGCCAAAAAACTGCCCTTTGGTTTGGATTCCCGATAAGCAAGTTTTGTATGTGAGCGTCCGCTTACTTTTACAGCCTTTGTCTAAAAAGGGCTAAAAAATCCGCACCAAAATGACCCCAAAATAAGTGGAAAACTTAGTAAAAGTACTAGTAAATATTTGTAATAAATAGCTTACCAAATACTAAATATTTCCCTATACTTAGTGCCTAATGCACTTCAAGACACTAGATGTAGTGTTTGAATCCAGCAATACCCCATTGTTTTTTTAACGATATTTTGTCCAAATAACTATATATAGACGCAGGAGCAACATGACATACGCTAATCCACAGACAGCAGACCAATCCGCTGGAGCGAATAACCCAGGAATGAGTCCTGCAGGGGCAATGAATCAAGCCCCTTCCGCCGGCTTTGTAGCTGGTGGTGTTGGTGGCACTCAGGCAACACAATTGTCTGATTACAAAATCATTCGCCGCAACGGTTCCGTTGTTGCTTTTGAACCATCCAAAATTGCCATTGCTGTAACTAAAGCATTTTTAGCAGTTAATGGCGGTCAAGGTGCTGCATCTGCACGCGTTCGCGAGCAAGTTGAGCAACTGACACATTCTGTTGTGCGCGCATTATTGCGTAGCCGTCCAAACGGTGGCACGTTCCACATTGAAGATATTCAAGACCAGGTTGAGTTGGCCTTGATGCGTAGTGGCGAGCACAACGTTGCTCGTGCCTATGTTCTCTATCGTGAAAAGCGCAACCAAGAACGTGCTGCTCAGCAAGAAGTTTCACAAGAAGCACAAACCGCTAATCAGGCCGGTGAGTCTGGCATCAAAGTCAGTGACAACGGTGTTGAGAAGTGGTTAGATATGGCCGCTTTGCGCACGGTGATAGAAGCTGCTTGTGAAGGCTTGGGAACACATATTGATGCAACCCCAATCATCACTGAAACCATTAAGAATTTGTATGACGGCGTACCAATGGCTCAGGTGTATGACTCCGCGATCTTGGCATCCCGCACATTGATTGAAAAAGATCCTGCATACAGCCAAGTAACTGCGCGCATTTTGATGCACGTGATTCGTAAAGAAATCTTGGGCAAAGAAGTATTGCAAGGCGACATGCAGGCTGAGTACAGCACTTATTTTGCTAAGTACATCAACGAAGGTATTTCTGCTGAATTGTTAGACCCACGCATGCGTGAGTTTGATTTGCCACGCCTGGCTGCAGCCTTGAATGCTAGCCGCGATTTGCAATTTAACTACCTCGGTTTGCAGACTTTGTATGACCGCTATTTCTTGCACATTGAAGACCGTCGCATTGAAATGCCACAGGCTTTCTTTATGCGCGTAGCAATGGGCTTGTCTCTGAATGAATTGGACCGTGAGCGTCGTGCAATCGAGTTCTATGAAATCCTCTCTACATTTGATTTCATGTCCAGCACACCAACATTGTTCAATTCAGCTACAACACGTCCACAGCTCTCTAGCTGCTACTTGACTACTGTAGATGATGACCTTGATGGCATCTACGAAGCATTGAAAGAAAATGCTTTGTTGTCTAAGTTTGCCGGTGGTTTGGGCAATGACTGGACTAACGTTCGTGCTTTGGGAAGCCATATCAAAGGTACTAACGGTAAATCACAAGGTGTTGTGCCATTCTTGAAAGTGGTGAATGACACTGCTGTTGCTGTTAACCAAGGCGGTAAGCGTAAGGGTGCGGTTTGCGCCTACTTGGAAACATGGCACTTAGATATCGAAGAGTTCTTGGAGTTGCGTAAGAACACTGGTGACGATCGTCGTCGTACCCATGACATGAATACCTCTAACTGGATTCCTGACTTGTTCATGAAGCGCGTTATGGAAGGTGGCGATTGGACTTTGTTCTCTCCATCCAATACCCCTGATTTGCATGACAAGTTTGGTAAAGCTTTTGAAGAAGCTTATGTTGCTTATGAGCAAAAAGCTGATCGTGGTGAGTTGAAGCCATTCCGCCGCATTCCAGCGCAGCAATTGTGGCGCAAGATGCTCGGTATGTTGTTTGAAACTGGCCACCCATGGATCACATTTAAAGATCCTTGCAATATCCGTAGTCCACAGCAGCACATTGGCGTAGTTCACTCATCTAACCTCTGTACTGAGATCACTCTCAATACAAACGAGACTGAGATTGCGGTTTGTAACTTGGGATCTGTGAACTTAACCGCTCACATGACAACTGATGCCAACGGCAAGATGATTTTGGATCACGAGAAGCTCCAAAGAACCGTTCGCACTGCAATGCGTATGCTGGACAACGTGATTGATATCAACTACTACGCAGTAGCTAAAGCTCGTAACTCCAACTTGAAGCATCGTCCGGTCGGTATGGGCATCATGGGCTTCCAGGATTGCTTGCATATGCAACGTATTCCTTACGCTAGTGACGAAGCAGTGAAGTTTGCTGATTCTTCTATGGAAGCGGTTTGCTACTACGCTTATCAAGCATCCAATGAATTGGCTGAAGAGCGTGGCGTTTACAGCACATACAAAGGTTCATTGTGGGATCGCGGCATCCTCCCGCAGGATTCAGTAGCGATGTTGGCAGCTGAGCGTGGCGGTTACGTAGAGGTAGACAACTCTTCCACTATGGACTGGAGCGGTTTGCGTGCACGTATCAAGCAACACGGCATGCGCAACTCAAACTGCGTGGCGATTGCTCCAACAGCAACGATTTCCAACATTATTGGTGTTTCTGCTTGTATCGAGCCGACATTCCAGAACTTGTTCGTGAAATCTAACCTTTCTGGTGAATTCACAGTGGTAAACGAGTACTTAGTGCGTGATTTGAAAGATCGCGGCCTCTGGGATGAAGTCATGATTGCCGATTTGAAGTACTTTGACGGTACTTTGTCTAAGATCGATCGCATTCCACAAGATTTGCGTGATTTGTACGCAACAGCCTTTGAAGTTGAGCCAACCTGGTTGGTTGAGGCAGCTTCACGTCGTCAAAAGTGGATTGACCAAGCACAGTCATTGAATATCTACATGGCCGGCGCTTCTGGCAAGAAATTGGATGACACCTACAAGTTGGCTTGGTTGCGCGGCTTGAAGACGACTTACTACCTCCGCACAATGGCTGCTACTCACGTTGAGAAATCAACTGTTGCTAGCGGTCAGTTGAACTCTGTTTCTAGTGGCGGCGGCGTAAATGGTACTGATGCAGCTGCAGCTGCTGCTGGTGGCGGTGTTGAGGCGGACGGTCCGGTTTGCACAATGCGCCCAGGCGATGCAGGATTTGAAGAATGTGAAGCATGCCAATAAGCGATTCGCTTATTGGTGATAAATATAAGAATTAGGAGAGAGTTATGTTGAATTGGGAAGAGGAAGTTGCTCCAGCGCTAGCGAAAGTTGGTATTGCACCGCAGCCGGTTGCAGTGGAGCCACAACGTCCACAGCCAGATCAAGTGGCAATGGCACCACAAGCTGCAGCACCTGCGCCAGTGGCGGCCGCTAATTTATCTGGCGGCGCAGCTTTGCGTGTAAATGCCGCTGATAAGCGTGTGATTAATGCTAAGACTGACGTAAATCAGTTGGTTCCATTTAAGTACAAATGGGCTTGGGAGAAGTATTTGGCAGGTTGTGCAAACCATTGGATGCCACAAGAGATCAATATGAACCGCGATATCGCGCTTTGGAAAGATCCAAATGGCCTGACAGAAGATGAGCGTCGCATTATTAAGCGTAATCTTGGTTTCTTCACAACAGCCGATTCTTTGGCTGCAAACAATATTGTTTTGGGTACTTATCGCCACATTACCGCTCCAGAATGCCGCCAATACCTATTGCGCCAGGCTTTTGAGGAGGCGATTCACACCCATGCGTACCAATATATTGTGGAATCTTTAGGCTTAGATCAGTCTGAAATCTTCAATGCGTACAACGAGATTGAGTCAATCCGCGCCAAAGATGAGTTCTTGATTCCTTATATTGATGTACTTACCAATCCAAATTTCAAGACTGGCACTCTAGAAGCTGACCAAACATTGCTCCGTTCACTCATTGTTTTTGCTTGCGTGATGGAAGGTTTGTTCTTTTATGTTGGTTTTACGCAAATACTTGCAATGGGTCGTCAAAACAAAATGACGGGTGCTGCTGAGCAGTATCAATACATCCTTCGCGACGAGTCTATGCACTGCAATTTTGGTATCGATTTAATTAACCAAATCAAGCTGGAGAACCCGCAGTTATGGACTTCCGCGTTCAAAGACGAGATCAAATCTATCTTCGAAAAAGCGGTCGAATTAGAGTACCGTTACGCTGAAGATACGATGCCTCGCGGAGTGCTCGGATTGAACGCTCCGATGTTCAAAGGGTACCTAAGATACATTTGTAATCGCAGATGTTTGCAAATAGGACTTGACGCGATGTTCCCAAATGAAGAGAATCCATTTCCATGGATGTCAGAAATGATTGATCTGAAAAAAGAACGAAACTTTTTTGAGACACGCGTTATTGAGTATCAAACCGGTGGTGCGCTTAGTTGGGAGTAGTAAGACGGAAGTAAAGCGCACAACTGGCTAAATAGGAGATTAGACGGTTGGATAGTTTTAGAAGTCAGCAAAACCAGACTCAAATCCGAAAACCCTTGCTCAAGGGTGCCTGGGCTATTCCCTCTATTTTTTCCACCGTATTTAAGAAGCCGTTGTCCTTCGGGGCCACGGCTTTTTTTCCAGGATTCATTAGCGTGCAGCACTTAGTATCAAGCCGCGCGCCGATGAATGGCTCGCTCGTCAGATCCAAAAGGTTGCAAAACCAGGCGGAAATGAGTGGTCGGGTCTTCTTAATGTAGTTTGTACTAATCCTCACGTGAAGGAGTATTACTATGGCAATCGCCAAGAAAAAACCTGCTGCAAAAAAACCTGCTGCTAAGAAAAAAGTAGCTGCTAAGAAGCCTGCTGCTAAAAAAGTAGCTAAAAAGAAGCCTGCTGCTAAAAAAGTAGCTGCTAAGAAGCCTGCTGCTAAAAAAGTAGCTAAAAAGCGTCCTGCTGCTAAGAAGCGTGTAGCTGCTAAGAAGCCTGCTGCTAAAAAAGTAGCTAAAAAGCGTCCTGCTGCTAAAAAAGCTGCTGCTAAGAAGCCTGCTGCTAAAAAAGTAGCTCGTAAAGTAGCAAAAAAACCAGCTGCTAAAAAAGTTGCTCGTAAAGTAGCAAAAAAAAAGTAAGTAAGCCTGCTGCGAAGAAAGCGGGCTCCGCTGTAAAAAAGCCCGCGGCTAAGAAAGCTGCACCAGCGACTAGTGCGTTGAATCCTGCCGCTGCTTGGCCCTTCCCAACTGGCACACGTCCTTAAACAGACGGGTGTTACTAGAAGGGGTCTCTCACGAGACCCCTTTTTTTATTGCCTGAATTTTGGATGGCTTAGAGAAAAGCCAAAGAATGCTTAGAAACTAAAGCCAAACGCCGTTTTAAATTGGCTGGCAATCTGATCTTTGCTTAATTGGTGATTTTGTGGTCCTTGATGGGTAATTTTGATTGATCCCATGAGACTTGCCAGGCGACCGGTAGTCTCCCAGTCCATGCCATTTTCTAACCCAAAGAGTAAGCCGCCGCGGAATGCATCACCGCAACCAGTTGGGTCAACCACTTTTGCTGCTGGTACTGGCGGAATAGCAATACATTTGCCATCAACATAGATATCGGCCCCTTCAGCACCTTTGGTAACAATCAGCGCCTTTACTCGCTCAGCGACTTTTGCCAAGCTCAACCCTGTTCTTTGCGAAAGCATTTCACCTTCATAGTCGTTTACGGCTAAGTAGCTGGCGATATCAACTAGTTCAAGCAACTCTGGGCCGTTGAACATCGGCAAGCCTTGGCCTGGATCAAAGATAAATGGAATATTGGCATCGGCCAATTGGTGGCAGTGCTCCCACATGCCTTGACGACCATCGGGGGCGACAATTCCCAACTTCGCAGGGCCTTTAGCGTTTTTACTGCGCTCCGCAACAACTGCAGAAACCTGATTTAGGTGTGACTCACCCATTGCACCCGGGTGGAAGGCGGTAATTTGATTGTTTGCCTGATCAGTGGTGATCATGGCTTGGGCGGTAAACGCATTTTCGATCTGGCGAATATGGCTGGCATCAATCTTGAGTTGATTAAGACGATTCATGTACGGTGTTGCGTCGCCTCCAACAGTAGCCATGATGATGGGGTCGCCACCCAAAAGATTGAGGTTGTAGGCAATATTGCCTGCGCAGCCGCCGAATTCGCGACGCATGGTTGGAACTAAAAAGGCTACGTTCAGGATATGAATCTGCTCAGGCAGGATTTGATCGGCAAATTTGCCTTCAAAGTTCATGATGGTGTCGTAGGCGATAGAGCCACAGATCAAGCTAGCCATAAATTGCTTTCTTTATAAAAAATGAGGAGATAAATGTGATGTTGATGAATGGATTTAGGGGTAGAGCACCCGCACGCGATAACCCGCGGCATTTGGTGGAAGTGAAATAGGTAGCTCAATCTGCAAAAGCTCGCCAGAAGGGACACCCTTTTTTAAAAAATCAGGATGAGTCTCTTGCCAAGTTTTGGGAAGCCATTCTTGCGGGGTAAATTGCAGTGATTTGATTTCAGATTCTTCTGCATCAGTCAAAGTAATTTCTAAATTTGGCGGTAAAACGGTAATAGCAAGACGATTTTGTATCTCAACTTGCAGCATAGATTGATTTGCGACGCTTTTAAGCCCTTCTCGCGCGTTTTCTGGTGAAAGTGTGGCTGAAGTTATTTTCCAAGCGGCAAAATCGCTTACAGCGCGATCTAGACATCCCAGTGTGCGACAAAGTTTTGCATCCACACGCTGTAAAACAGAAAATGAATTCACGAAAAAAGAATTTGATGTGCCATCAACGCGTGGTGCAAGCGCTGGCAGCAATGAATTTCTTGAAAGATGCTCTCCAAAAACCAGTAAGAGCAGCAATAAGCCAGAGTAAAGGACTAATTTAAGACTTTTTTTTTGAGCAGATGGAGCAAAAGGATTATTGGCAGCACTTTGCTTATCTTGATTGAGGGTGCCATGCAAGCAAACCCAACCTTCGCTCTCTTTCCAGACTGAAAGCGTTAGCCATTGACTGTAAGTAGCAATTACCTCTTCAGCTTGGCGTGCAAGTACGCCCGATAAAACAATCCGACCGCCCAATTTCATTTTATTTACCAGCGCAGGAGCAAGCACTTGCAGTGGGTTGGCCAAAATATTGGCCATAACGATGTCGTATTTGGTTTCCGCGGCGAGTTCGATTGCACCTTCGTTTGGTAGAACAAAGCGAATGGTGGTGTTATTGATTTCTGCATTGCTACGCGCTGCAACCATGGCTTGTGGGTCGATATCAGTGCCAATAACAGGATTGCAACCTAACTTAGCTGCAGCAATGGCTAAGATTCCTGAGCCACAGCCATAATCCAAAAGGCTCTGGCTCTGAAGATTATTTTGTTGCTCAAGCCAAAGTAGGCATAAATGGGTAGTGGGATGACTACCTGTGCCAAAGGCAAGCCCTGGATCAACGGCTAGGCAAATCGCATTTGGATCGGTTGGCGCATCGTGCCATGAAGGCACTACCCAAATGCGCTCACCAATTTGAATAGGTGCAAATTGACTTTGAGTAAGTCGTACCCAGTCTTGCTCTTCAACTGTTTTTTCTTGAGGGGGCGCCAAGTTAAAGCCTGCTTCTTTTAAGGAAGCAAGCAGCTCCGGGATAAATTCCGCGCTGCCAGAAGCGTCAATCTCAGGATTAAATAGGGCGGTTACTGAAGATCGATCCCAAGCTTGCACTTCCGGTGAAAGCCCTGGCTCTCCGTAGAGAGGATTTTCATCGTATCCACCAGCAGCGTCATCCTCGACGGTGACGGATAAGGCGCCCAAGTCCAAAAGCGCATCACCTAAAGGTTCTGCGGTTTCGGCTGCTACCGTGAATACCAGTTCACGATAAGACATGAGACGCTCGCATTAATTAGGATTTGCCGCGACTTGCAGCTTGCTCTTCTAAGCGATGCTCCAAGTAGTGAATGCTGGTTCCGCCTTCAATGAAGTTGGGGTCCAACATCAATTCACGATGGAGTGGCACATTGGTCGTGATGCCATCAATCACCATTTCGGAGAGGGCAATTTGCATGCGGCGAATAGCTTGCTCACGGGTATTGCCGTAAGAAATCAATTTGCCAATCATGGAGTCATAGTTAGACGGCACTACGTAACCGCTATATGCATGCGAGTCGACACGAATACCGGGACCACCTGGCATATGGAATGAACCAATCTTGCCTGGACTTGGAGTGAACTTGAAAGGATCTTCGGCATTTAGGCGGCACTCAATGGCGTGTCCGCGGAAAACGATATCTTTCTGGCGGTAGCTGAGCTTGAGGCCAGCTGCAATGCGAATCTGTTCTTGAACAATATCCACACCAGTAATCATTTCAGTAACTGGATGTTCTACCTGAACGCGGGTGTTCATCTCAATGAAGAAGAATTCACCGTTTTCATACAGGAATTCAAATGTACCGGCGCCGCGATAACCAATCTTGCGACAGGCTTCTGCACAACGTTCACCAATTTTGGCGATTAAACGACGATCAATGCCAGGAGCTGGAGCTTCTTCAATCACTTTTTGGTGGCGACGCTGCATAGAGCAATCACGCTCACCTAGCCAAATGGCATTGCCATGAGTATCAGCAAGAATCTGAATCTCTACGTGACGAGGTTTCTCTAAAAACTTCTCCATATAGACTTCTGGATTACCAAAAGCACGTCCAGCTTCTTCGCGTGTCATATTGACAGCGTTAATGAGGTGAGCTTCGGTGTGAACTACGCGCATACCGCGACCACCACCACCGCCAGCGGCTTTAATGATGACGGGATAACCAACCTTTTTAGCGGTTGCAACAATCTCTTTTGGATTATCGGGAAGAGCACCCTCGGAGCCAGGAACGCAAGGCACGCCTGCTTTAATCATGGCGCGTTTAGCAGAAACCTTGTCACCCATTAAGCGAATAGATGCTGCTGTAGGCCCGATAAATGCAAAACCCGATTTTTCTACACGCTCTGCGAAGTCAGCATTTTCAGAAAGGAATCCATAGCCAGGATGGATCGCTTCTGCGTCAGTTACTTCTGCCGCAGAAATAATCGCGGGCATATTGAGGTAGCTAAGCGGAGATGGTGCTGGCCCGATGCATACAGCTTCATCGGCAAGCCTCACATACTTCGCTTCTTTATCTGCGGTGGAGTACACCACAACAGTTTTAATTCCCAACTCGCGGCATGCGCGTTGGATGCGGAGAGCAATTTCTCCCCGATTGGCAATCAGAATCTTATCGAACATGTCGGCTCTGAGTTAAGTAACAGTGAATTGGAATAGATCTAAGTCGATCTTATTAGGCGATGATGAAAAGAGGCTGGTCAAACTCAACACCTTGACCGTTTTCACAGAGGATTTCTTTAACTACACCGGCATGCTCAGATTCAATTT
This sequence comes from Polynucleobacter sp. 86C-FISCH, assembly GCF_018882415.1. Classification (GTDB taxonomy): domain Bacteria; phylum Pseudomonadota; class Gammaproteobacteria; order Burkholderiales; family Burkholderiaceae; genus Polynucleobacter. The sequence goes on from NZ_JACVOL010000001.1 coordinate 1,142,236, forward strand.
CGTTGAGTAGCTTCATCGCTTCAATGATGCAAAGAGTTTGGCCTACTTTGACGGTATCGCCGATATTGACGAAGTTTGGTGATTCTGGATTTGGTGCACGGTAGAAAGTCCCAACCATAGGAGACTTCGCAACAAAACCAGTTTCAGCGGCAGGCGCTTCAACAGCTGCCGCTGGGGCGGGTGCGCTGGCAGCTGGCGCAGCTTGCATGGCTTGTACAGGCGCTGGATTGGCGTAAACCACCTGGCCAGCAGGAGCTGGAGAACCAGCGTTTACGATGCGAACGCGATCTTCGCCTTCATTTACTTCCAACTCAGAAATACCTGACTCAGAGACTAAGTCGATCAAGGTTTTTAGTTTTCTCAGATCCATGCGAGTGCTTCCTCTCTTGTAATTCTTTAAATAGATTTACTTCTTTAAACGTGTAATCGCTGCCTGCAAAGCTAATTCATAGCCAATGGCGCCAAGCCCACAAATAACTCCCGTTGCAATATCAGACAGGTAGGAGTGCTTGCGGAATTCTTCACGCTGGTGAATATTTGATAAATGAACTTCGGTAAATGGAATGGCTACACCAGCCAATACATCGCGTAGAGCAACGCTGGTGTGAGTAAAGGCGCCTGGGTTGATGATGATGAAATCAACCCCATCTTGCTTGGCCTTCTGAATGTGGTCGATTAACTCGCCTTCATGATTGCTTTGAAAGGTGCTTAGATCAACAGATTGCGCTTTAGCTAGCTCACCAAGCTTTTGATGAATGTCTTCTAGGGTTGTTTTGCCGTAAACATCGGGTTCACGGGTGCCTAATAGATTTAGGTTTGGGCCTTGAATTACGAGAATTGAAGCTTTTTTCGACATAGATCCCTATTTTTAGAGGCAGTTAAGCGTTAATTGACGATTTGGGCTTTGTGCCCTACATACAACTTCATGCTTTATTGCTTATGAGGGAAAGTATACCTTTATAAGGGCGGTATAAGACCAAAAAGTTGCCCCAAAAATAGGAATTTTCGAAACTTTTAAGTGCAGATATTGAAAAATATTGAATTTATTGCCTGAAATTGTGGTGGAATGGCTTTAAGTTTTCATCATTAAAACTCAATAAAAATACTTATAAAGCGGATTTAATGGCATTTCTGAGCTCATCTTCGCTTATCTTGCCTAATTTGCTATAGCTGGACTTCCCTTTGGCATTAATGATGATGGTGTAAGGAAGGGCGCCTTGGGAGTTTCCCATTTGCTTAGAAAGATTACTGCCCTGCAATCCGCCAATCATGATCGGATAGCTAACTGGGGTTTTTTCAAGGAATTCACGAATATTAGAGGGTGAATCGATACCGATACCGACAAATAAGACGTTTTGCTTTAAAAACTCTTGTTGCAACTTATCTAAAGTAGGCATTTCTTCAACGCAAGGGGGACACCAGGAGGCCCAAAAATTCACAACCAGGACTTTTCCTTGCCATTCTTGGGTGTTGGCTGCTTTTCCATCTGGGGTTTGCCAAGGATTTTCAAGAAACGCTTTTACGGCAGGGTCGCCAGCTAAACCAGTTTTATAAATCCATTGCGAAGTCAGTACGCCTGAAACTAGTGCCAAAAGACTAATTACGACGATGATGATCCATTGTCTGCGGTTCATTACAGCTCCTTCGCTAAAATTCGTAAATGCATATACATATCCTGGGCATTTGCGGTACTTTCATGGGCGGCATTGCCGCAATCGCCAGACAAGCTGGACACCGCGTTACTGGCTGCGATGCCAACGTGTATCCACCAATGAGTACGCAGCTTGAAGCTCAAGGCATCGAACTGATTGAGGGATTTTCGCCCAATCAATTATCTCAGTTTGAGACCATGCCTGATTTATTTGTAATTGGCAATGTGGTTTCTCGCGGCAATTCTTTAATGGAGGCGATTCTCAATCAAGGCTTGCCCTATATTTCTGGTCCGCAATGGTTGGGCGAACAAGTTTTATACGGCAGACATGTTCTAGCGGTTGCTGGCACACATGGCAAGACAACTACTTCAGCCATGCTGACTTGGATTTTGGAATTCAACGGTTATAAACCTGGATACCTGATTGGTGGGGTGCCTCTGAACTTCACGGTATCTGCGCGCTTGGGTGAGAGTAAATATTTTGTCATTGAAGCAGATGAATACGACACTGCATTTTTCGATAAGCGCAGTAAGTTTGTGCACTACCGACCACGCACTGCTTTATTAAATAATTTGGAATTTGATCACGCGGATATCTTTGCGGATCTTGCTGCAATTGAAACCCAGTTTCATCATCTTGTCCGCACCGTGCCGGGCGATGGTTTATTGGTGGTAAATGGCGAAGAGCCTGCTTTAGCAAGTGTCATTACGCGTGGTGCATGGGCCCCTGTAGAGCGCTTTGGTCAAGAACTTGCAAATGAATGGTCATTAATCTCACAGGAGAATGACGGTTTTGTTGTGCGCAAGGCTGGTAAAGAAGTGGCAACAGTAAAGTGGGCGATGGATTCAGGTGTCATGGGTCGACACAATCAACTAAATGCTCTTGCGGCGATTGCTTCTGCCAATCACATTGGTATTTCTCCTGCAGATTCTGCGCGTGCGTTGGCAGAGTTCAAGAATGTGAAGCGTCGTCTAGAAACCATTGGTGTTGCAAATGACATTACGGTCTATGACGATTTTGCACATCACCCAACTGCAATCACTACTACCGTTGATGGTTTGCGTCGCCGCGTTGGAAAAGCGCGCATCTTAGCTGTACTGGAACCACGTTCAAACACAATGAAGCTTGGTGTGATGAAAGCTCAGCTTCCTGGAAGTCTTGAGGCAGCCGATAAAGTATTTGCTTATGGCGCAAACTCAGGAAAAGAGTCATTGGGTTGGGACTTGGCTGAGGTCTTATCTCCACTCAATACAAAAGAGCAGGGCAAAGCACAAGCTTTCGATGATCTTGAGGCTTTAGTTAAAGCAGTTGCACATGAAGCCAAGCCAGGTGATCATATTTTGGTTATGAGTAATGGTGGGTTTGGTGGCGTGCATCAAAAACTATTAAAAGCCATTTTGGCAAAGTAACAAAATATAGAAAGCAAAAAATGGGCGATAGATTAAAAGACAAAGTAGCCATCATCACCGGTGCCGCTAAGGGTATTGGTTTTGCTACTGCCCAGCGTTTTGCGCAAGAGGGTGCCAAGGTCATCATTACCGATATCAACCAAGAAGCTGTCAACAGCGCTGCAGCACAAGTCTTGAATTCCGAAGGCTATGCCATGAATGTGACTGATCGTGCCAGCATTCAATCGGTAGTTGACCAGGTGATGCAAAAGCATGGACGCATTGACATCTTGATTAATAACGCAGGCATTACTCAAGATGCGCGCTTGATTAAGATGACCGAAGCTCAGTTTGATACGGTGATTGATGTCAATTTGAAAGGTGTATTTAATTGCACCCAATTGATTGTTCCGCACATGCTCGAGGCTGGCTCTGGTGCGGTAGTCAACGCATCCAGTGTTGTGGGTCTATACGGTAATTTTGGTCAAACCAATTACTCAGCTACAAAATTTGGCGTCATTGGCTTTACTAAAACATGGGCACGCGAGCTCGGTCCTAAGGGAATACGAGTAAATGCGGTATGTCCAGGTTTCATTGCAACAGAGATGGTCAAAGCCATGCCAGAAAATATTTTGCAAGACATTGAAAAGCGCAGTTGGCTTGGTCGCTTAGGCACTCCTACTGAAATGGCGAACGTTTATCTGTTCTTGGCTAGTGATGAAGCGAGCTATGTCAATGGAGTGGCATTAGAGGCCAGCGGCGGGATCTCGCTCTAAGCATGAATCTTTTATATGAAGAAGGTGGCGACATCAAGATCGCCACAGTGCAGTCAGCATCAGGTACTGGGGATGCAGAGTCTTGGCAGGCAACCAGTCTTTCCGGAAAAAAGATCAAGCTCAAAGCTAAAGAGGTTTGGTTGCGCTTTGAAAAGCCAGAAGCACAGGCCGCTATAGACGAAGCAGGAACTCTGACTGCCGATATTGATTTGCAGTTGCTTTGGGATTGCGCACCAGATGAAGAATTTGGTTTAGTTGATGTGGCGCATGAGTACTTTGGATCACAAGCCAGCATTCCACAACAAGTTGCACTAGCAATTGCTTTGCAGGGAGCCCCCGTTTTCTTTCGTCGCAAAGGACGTGGCCGCTTTCAGAGAGCGCCATTAGAACAGCTGCAGGCCGGGCTGGCCGCTTTAGAGCGTAAGCAAAAAGAGCTTGAGCAGCAATCGGTTTGGCAGCAAGAGTTAGTTGATGGAACTTTTCCTGAAACGCTCAAGTCTTCAGCCAAGCAATTACTTTTTTCTCCCGATAAAAATACTTCTGCGTACAAAGCTCTTATTTCCGCCTGTACCGAGACCGGTGAATCTCCGGCTCAGTTGATGATTCGTTGTGGCGCAATTGATTCGCCTTTAGCGTATCACCAGGGACTGTTTCTGAAGGCGCACTTTCCGAATGGTGCGGATCACAATCCGGCTGTTGGGGTTGATCAAGCGGCATATGCATCTGCTATTGCTGAGCTTCCAATCGCCCAAGTGCAGGCATTCTCTATCGATGATTCCGGTACTACTGAGATTGATGATGCCCTATCAGTCACGCCAATTGAGGGCGGGCATCGGATAGGAATTCATATTGCTGCTCCAGGTTTGGCCATTTCAAAAGATGATCCCTTGGATCAAGTTGCGCGTAATCGCATGTCTACGGCGTACTTTCCTGGCGACAAAATTACGATGTTGCCTGATTCAGTCATTGAGCAATTCTCCTTAGATGAAGGAATGCCAAGACCCGCCTTATCGATCTATGTTGATATTGATTCTCAGGGGGTCGTCAATCGAGCGACTTTGCAGATGCGTGCAGAGATGGTGCCTATGGCAGCCAATTTACGTCTGGAAGATATTGAGCATCTTGTGAGCGAAGAGAGTTTGCTTGATGATGGTTCTAGCTATCCTTATCGCAAAGAGTTAGCCATTTTGTGGCAAGCCGCTAAACATCTTCATGCGGGTCGCCAAGAAAAGCGCGTGGCAAATGGCTTACGTGCCGAGCAACTGGGGCTTGTGGATCCTAACGCTCTGGCAAGAGACTTTCACTTCCAGATTCAAGAGGTGGATGGGGTTCAGCGCGTTGATATTTTGCCGCGTCAGCGTGGCTCCATTTTGGACACCATTGTTGCTGAGTGGATGATCTTCTGTAACAGCGCCTCAGGTCAGCTTCTTGCCGACCACGGTCTTCCAGGATTATTTAGAACTCAGAAGGGCTGGGGCCCACTGCGCACTCGCATGCAAACCACTCCAGGACCGCATGAAGGTTTGGGTTTGGACTATTACGCTTGGTGTACCTCTCCCTTGCGTCGATATTCCGACCTGGTCAATCAATGGCAATTGATTGCGCTTGCAAAGCATGGTGTGACTGCCAAAATGGTTGCACCATTTCCACCGCGAGATGCTACGCTGATGGGCATTGCTGCTGACTTCGAGTCTTGCTATCAAGCGTATGGAGAGTTCCAAGACCGACTAGAAAAATATTGGTGCTTACGTTGGATTACGCAAGATGGTGAATCAAAGACTGTGTATGTCCGTCATTTGAAAGAAGGCATGTCTCGAGTGGAGTTAGTGCCATTGCACCTACCTATTCCTGAGTTAGCAACGCATCCCCGCATGACGCGTGCAGAAGTAGTGATTGCCGATGTAGATTTATTGCAACTTAGCGCAGGTGTTCGTGTTCTAGAAATTGAAGCAAAGTTGGAGGCTCCTGAAAAGGAATCAGCTGATCAAGCTATAGAGTCGGGGCTGGAGCCAGAGTCATTAGACAAACCTGAAGAAGATGCTAGCCCAGCTTAAATCTCTTGAGATTCCGTGTCCTGAGAGACTCGGTAAAGCCTTGCATTATCTGCATCGCGTATGGAATCGTTATCCATTTCGCTTTGCCTTATGCGCCTCCATTCTGATTCATCTTGTGTTCTTATCTTTTCGCTGGGGTGTTGGGGAAATTCAGAATCGCCGACTCAATACTCCCCTGAGCGTGGTTTTGGTTAATGCCAGCAATAAAACGCCACCTCAAAAAGCGAGCAAATTGGCTCAAGCCGATTTACAGGGTGGCGGTAAAACAGAGAATCAAGATGCTACAGCACTGCATCGCGCTAGATTGGGGGCGGAAGCAAGACTTGAGGTTTTGGAGAGGCAGCAAAAGCAAATGCTCGCAAAGCTAGATGAGCAGCGCAATCGCTCTGGTGGTCGTAAAAGCGGCGATGAGCAAAAAATTACACCGCAACTTAATTCTTTAGAAGCTGAGTTAGCAAAGCGGCTCCAGTCTGATGGCAGAGAGCCAAGACGCAAGGTGCTGACTGGCGCCAATACAAAAGCAGTGAGCTTTGCACACTATTACGATGCCATGCGCCAAAAAATTGAGGCTTATGGCAGCGCATTTTTCCCAAGGGCGAATGGGCGCCCCTTATATGGCAGCTTGGTGATTGTGGTGAGTGTAGATAACCAAGGAAGAATCACCACGAACGCCCAAGGTAAGGATGGGCTTTCTATTGGCCGCAGTTCTGGCAATCCTGAGTTGGATCGTCAGGCCCTTGCCATCGTTAGGGCTTCAGCCCCCTTTGGTCCTTTTCCTTCGGAAATGCGCAATCAAATTGATGTATTGGATTGGATCTCCACTTTCGAGTTCACACGCGATGGAGTGGATCGTCTAGAGCTACGTCATTAAAGCTATTTAACTAACTTTATAAATTCGCTTATTCTGTAGTCATTATGAGTTCCACGAATACCACCCCTTTGCATACAGACCCAAGCCTCTTTGCTGGCGTGGATGTTTATGCTGTGGCTGGTAATCCGATTGCCCATAGCAAATCTCCGGCAATTCATCAACGTTTTGCAGAACAAGCAAAGCAGCGTATGCACTATGGCCGTCTTCAGCCTGATGTGGATGCTTTTTCGCAAGCAGCTAAAGCGTTTTTTGCTGCAGGTGGCAAAGGTATGAATGTCACGGTACCCTTTAAGTTAGATGCCCAAAACCTGGCTGATGTATTAACACCACGCGCACAATTGGCGGGCGCCGTTAATACTTTGTGGAAAACAGAGGGCAAAATTTTTGGTGACAATACTGATGGTGCTGGTCTAGTGCGCGATCTTTTGGCCCAAGGTATTGATCTGCATAGCGCCCGCATTTTGTTGATTGGCGCTGGTGGAGCTGCGCGCGGCGTGATTGGTCCTTTGTTGGAGCAAGCTCCTAAAGCTCTCATCATTGCAAACCGCTCCAGTGCTAAAGCAGATGAATTGGTCAAACTCTTTGCTGATCTAGCAGCATCCAAAGAGGTGGCGCTAGAGTCTCGGACTTTAGGTGATCTTGAGGATCCCGCAAAAACACAGTACCCATTTGATTTGGTCATCAATGCCACCGCTGCTGGTCTGACGGATGAATCGCCTTTGAGTTCGCAGGCAGTGAGCAATATTTTTGTACCCAGCTCTTTTGCCTATGACATGGTCTATGGCAAAACTACTGCTTTTATGCAGCAAGCTCTTCAACGGGGTGCACGAGTAAGTGATGGCCTTGGTATGTTGGTCGAGCAGGCGGCTGATGCATTCTTACTATGGCGTGGTGCACACTTGGCAAATTTAATTGATCCTCGCGCAGTGTTGGCAGAGCTCCGTAGCTAAATTATCTTGATGCGCTGGCTTCTCTATCCAGTGAAATGTTTGCTAGCAGGATTTGTGGCGATGCAAATCTTCTTTGCTCTACAGATTGCCTTATGGACTGGTCTGGATCCAAGCAGTACTGCTTTTCAAAGGGCAGAGCGTTGGCGTCTGTGCTCATGGCATTGGAGTTGCTCCATGCAATCTCAATGGGTGCCATACGACAAGATCTCCAATAATCTCAAGCGCGCAGTTCTGGTCAGTGAAGACGATATCTTCTTTCAGCACAGTGGCGTGCGGGTAGAGGATATGCAAAAAGCTTGGCAGAAGAATCAACAGCAAAATCAGCAAAAAACTCAAGCAGGCAATAAATCAAAAACAGCTTTGCGAGGTGGCTCAACTATTACGCAGCAGTTAGCAAAGAATTTATTTCTTTCCTCGGAGCAAAACTATTTGCGCAAAGGGCAAGAGCTCATCATCACTGGGCTTTTGGAGTTAACCCTTTCAAAACAGAGGATGTATGAGATTTATCTCAATTCTGTGGAGTGGGGCGAGGGTATTTTTGGAGTTGGTGCTGCATCCCAGCACTATTACGCTACAAGTCCAGCGGCGCTTGACCGAAATCAGTCTGCTGCACTAGCTTCAGCATTACCTGCACCCAAGTGTTTTGATAAGCAGCAGTATTGCCGCCGTGGAAGTATTAATTACTCTGCTCGCCAAGAATTTATCTTGGAAGGTATGGATCGGGTTGCATTAGCGCCTTACCCAAAAAAGTAAGAGCGCTTAGCAATTTCTTGGTTATTTGTTTGTTGCAGCTCTGAGAGCATTACGCGTGCTCAGGGCAACCGCTCTGGCGGCTTCTGCAAAATCGCTTCCGGAGCTAGCGTACAGAATAGCCCTGGAAGAGTTAATGATCATCCCAGTTCCTGGCTTGCCTGGGACTTTTCCGGCGCTGACGGTTGCATCAATGTCACCGCCTTGAGCACCAATACCTGGAATTAGCAGAGGCATCTCACCAACGATAGCTCGTACTTTGGCGATTTCTTCTGGGAAGGTTGCTCCAACGACCAGGCTAATCTGACCAGACTGGTTCCATTGCTGCGCAGCGAGTTTGGCCACATGAAGATAGAGCGGCTCACCATTTGGGGCTACATTCAGAAACTGCAAATCAGATCCACCGGGATTCGATGTGCGGCACAAGACAATGACACCTTTACCTGCATGCTTGAGGTAGGGCTCAATCGTGTCAAAGCCCATATAGGGGTTTACAGTTACCGCATCGGCGCCATAGCGATCAAAGGCCTCCAGAGCGTAATGGTCTGCGGTGCTGCCAATATCCCCACGCTTGGAATCGAGAATTACGGGGATATGGGGGTATTTATCTTTAAGATGCTGAATCAGTTTTTCTAGTTGAGCCTCGGCTCTTTGGGAGGCAAAGTAGGCAAACTGAGGCTTGAAGGCGCAGACCAAATCCGCTGTCGCATCAGCGATTTCGCGACAGAACTCATAGATGCCCTCTGGTTTCCCTTGTAGGGATGGGGGTAAGCGCTTTGGGTCTGGGTCAAAACCAACGCACAGCATGCTGCCTTGGGAAGCCCATGCGGACTGGAGTTGCTGGTTAAAGGTATTTGAGCGAGAGTTCATTGGATTTGGCTTATTTTAGTGAAACTGTCATGTTCTATAGGATAAACTAGCGCACATTCCTTAGGAGTTCACCATGATCAACTTGTTCGTCCTGCAAAATGGCCGCCTCTCTCAAGAGCAAGTCGAAGATCGCAATGAATTGTTGCAATATGCCAATCCTATCTGGATTGACGTGGTTGATCCAGAAGAAGAGGAATTAATCTGGATTAAAGAGGCATTTGGCGTACTCTTGCCTGAGCTAGATGACTTGGGTGACTTGGAAGCTTCTGCGCGTTACTTCGAAGCTGATGATGGCCACCTCCATATTCGTACCGATTTCTTATTGGATGAAGAAGAAACTTCTCGCAACGTTCGAGTTGCTTTCGTTCTTACCAAACAAGTGCTGTTCTCGATTCATGACGAAGACTTGCCAGTGTTCCGCTTGGTTCGCTTGCGTGCGCGTTTGCGTCCAGGATCAGTTAGTAATGCAAAAGACGTATTGCTTGATTTGTATTCAACCGATGCTGAGTACTCTGCGGATGCTTTGGAAGAGGTTTATGAAAACCTGGAACAAGCAGGTAAGCGTGTACTTTCTGACAGCATTAATGATGCTGATGCTGCAGAGGTTTTGGAAACGATTGCAAAAGAGGAAGATACCAACGGACGTATTCGTCGCAATGTGATGGATACCCGCAGAGCCTTATCTTTCCTAATGCGCAGCAAGTTGCTCTCTGATGAGCAGCAAGAGGAAGCACGTCAAATTTTGCGTGACATTGATTCGCTTGAAAACCATACCGCCTTCTTATTCGACAAGATTAACTTCTTAATGGATGCGACCGTTGGTTTCATTAATTTGAACCAATCCAAAATTATCAAGATCTTCTCGGTGGTATCCGTAGCTTTAATGCCGCCAACATTGCTCGCAAGTGTTTGGGGTATGAACTACAAACATATGCCTGAGTTAGATGCGACTTGGGGTTACCCAATGGCGATTGGTGCGATGGTTATTTCTGCGATCATTCCGTTAGGTTATTTCCACAGCAAAGGCTGGATGAAGTAATCGGCGGTTTGTTGGTTCTTTTAGCTTCTGAGTAGAGCAATTAGCTCGGTAAGTGCGAACTCGGTTGCTTGCTCCCTCACCTTTTGACGATCGCCGTCAAAGCGCATGGTTTTGGTCTGGGTTTGATTTGCAGTGGCCCAGCCAAACCAAACAGTTCCAACCGGCTTTTCAGATGTGCCACCAGCTGGCCCTGCTACCCCAGTGATTGAAATAGCCACATTGCTTCCCGAATTGATCCTAGCGCCCTCGGCCATGGCCTTGGCTACGGCCTCACTGACTGCCCCATGGTCCTCGATGACCTCTGCTGGCACCCCAAGGCATTCAGTTTTGGCTTCGTTGCTATAGGTAATGTAGCCACGTTCAAACCATTCGCTTGATCCTGACAGCTCAGTTAAGGTCGCGCAGACTAAGCCACCAGTACAGGACTCGGCTAGCGATACCGTCCAATTTCTGGAAAGCAAAATCTCAGCCAATGTTTTAGTGAGGTCCGCTGTATTCATTGATGTTCGTTATTTAATTAGAAACTGCAACAAGGCAATGATGAGAAGTGTGCAAAAGGCAGCCGCAAGATCATCAATCACAATACCAAAACCGCGCCAAATAATTTGCAATAGAGAAGAGCGTTTGGAGTGATCGGTTACCGTATTTTTAAAGTGGCGGTCAATTATTCCAATTGGACCTGGTTTCATCGCATCAAAATAACGGAACAGTGCAAATGCAATTGCTTGCATCCAAATATTAGTTGGCATGATGAAGATCAGAACTAACCAAAAGGCAACAATTTCATCCCAAACAATTCCACCAAAATCTTTTTTACCAAGCTCTTCGCTGACCTGACCGCAGATCCAGCAGCCAAGCAATATACCGCCGCCAATAATCCAGAGAAAATCTTCGGTGCGAAGAAAGTATTCGCCAACCAGAAAGGCCGCCCAGGCCCAGAGCGTACCGGCAGTGCCTGGTGCTACGGGGCTGAGACCGCTACCAAAGCCAAATGCAATGGTCCGACTAGCGGTTTGAAATACCCACTTAAAAGTTGGCTTCACTTCAACAGAATTCTGGGGATTCATCATGATGCAAAGTGATCAAATGATTTTAAAAATGGGGCAGCTTCTGTATCACTCAAAAGAGCCTTGGATTCATTCAGTAAATATACTTTTACTGCAACATCCTTTTTCGGAACTATTTTTCCAATAATGGTGAGGGGTAATCCGATGGATTTACTAATAGCCTGGACATTGTCGCGTTGACTTGCGGAGGCAGTAAAGCAAATCTCATAGTCATCTCCACCGCAGGCTGCAAATTGATTTTGAATTTGTAGATCTTGCTTTTGCAGCGTGTCAGATTTTGGCAGCTTGTCTAACTGAATTTCAGCATCGACTTGTGACTGTTTCAAAATGTGACGTAAGTCGCCAAGAAGACCATCGGATACATCTAAGGCGGAGCTCGCAATATTTCTAAGTTGCACACCCAATTCAATTCTCGGTGTGGGGTTGTGCATGCGGTGTTCTATCTGTTGTAAATCTTCGGCAGATAGAGTTATTTCATGACGCAGTGCAGCAAGAGCAAGCTTTGCGTCGCCAACAGTTCCAGAAACCCAGATGTCATCGTCCGGCTTTGCCCCTGATCTACGAATGGCTTCTCCTTTGGGTAAAGAGCCAAAAGCAGTGATTGAAATTGTCAGCGGTCCAGCTGTGGTGTCGCCTCCTATGAGGGGGCATGAATACTCTTCCGCCATGGCAAAAAGGCCCTTAGAGAATGCCTCTAACCATGTGTTGTCTGCTGTTGGTAGGGCAATTGCTAGCGTAAATCCGATGGGTCTTGCACCCATAGCGGATAAGTCTGAAAGGTTGACTGCTAGGGCTTTGCGGCCTAATAGCTCGGGATTGGCGCCTGCAAAAAAATGCCTGCCCTCAACCAGCATGTCACTAGTAATGGCAACCTCTTCATCAGCCCTGGGTTTGATTAGGGCGCAATCATCACCAATTCCCAGGGTAATGGCTTGATCTGCACTGGTGCGCAAAGAATCCGCACCCGTTTTAAAAAAACGTTCGATCAGGTCAAATTCCCCAAAGGGCTTGGAATGAGAAGACATGCCTTATTTTATGGTGGTTATGTAACGAACGCCCGAGAGGAATAGAATTGAGCTCTTAACAGTCTTAGATGAAATAAAGATAAGACGAAATTTAGCGAGCTAGTGAATGAGCAAAGAAAACAATAAAGAGCAACAAATTGCAGCCTTAAGAGAGGCAGCCCTTCAGTACCACGAGTTTCCTACTCCGGGCAAAATTGAAATTGCCCCGACAAAACAACTAACTAATCAACGAGATCTAGCCCTAGCGTACACGCCTGGTGTTGCTGCTCCTTGCGAAGAAATTGTTAAAGATCCTGCGAATGCTTTTAAGTACACAGCGCGTGGAAATTTAGTTGGCGTCATCACAAACGGTACTGCCGTTTTAGGTTTAGGAAATATTGGGCCATTGGCAAGTAAGCCAGTGATGGAGGGTAAAGCAGTTCTCTTTAAGAAATTTGCTGGCATTGATGTTTTCGATATCGAAGTCAATGAAAACGATCCAGATAAGTTGGTAGAAATTATTGCGGCATTAGAGCCAACATTCGGCGGTATTAATTTAGAAGACATTAAAGCGCCTGATTGTTTTGTGGTTGAGCGCAAGTTGCAAGCGCGTATGAAGATTCCGGTCTTCCATGATGACCAGCACGGTACTGCTATTGTGGTTGCAGCCGCTATCCTCAATGGTTTGAAGGTTGTTGGCAAAAAAGTTGAAGAGGTAAAGCTGGTTACTTCTGGAGCAGGTGCAGCTGCATTAGCTTGTTTGGATCTGTTGGTTGATCTTGGTATTCAGCGCAAAAATATTTGGGTAACAGACTTAGCTGGTGTTGCTTACAAAGGCCGTAAAGAGTTGATGGACCCAGAGAAGGAGCCATTCTGCCAAGACACAGATTTACGCACACTCGATCAAGCAATTGAAGGCGCAGATATTTTCTTAGGACTTTCTGCTGGCGGTGTTCTCAAGCAAGATATGGTGAAGAAGATGGCGCCCAAGCCATTGGTATATGCATTAGCAAATCCAACTCCAGAAATCTTGCCTGAGGAAGTGAAAGCAGTTCGTCCAGACGCGGTGATGGCAACTGGCCGTACTGACTATCCTAACCAAGTCAATAACGTTCTGTGTTTCCCATTCATCTTCCGTGGCGCATTGGATGTAGGTGCAACCACCATTACTCGTGGCATGGAAGTCGCAGCAGTCAAGGCTGTGGCGGAGTTGGCTCAAGCAGAGCAGAGTGAGGTTGTAGCGTCGGTTTACGGTATTGAAAACCTTTCCTTTGGCCCGGAGTATTTAATTCCTAAGCCATTTGATCCGCGTTTGATTACTGTGATTGCTCCAGCTGTTGCTAAAGCTGCAATGGATGATGGCGTTGCTTCACGTCCGATTAAAGATTTCGATGCATACCGCAATCAGTTGCAACAGTTTGTGTACCACTCTGGTACGTTGATGAAGCCGCTCTTTAGCATTGCTAAGCGTGTGCCTGCAAATCAAAAACGCATTGTGTTTGCTGAGGGCGAAGATGAACGCGTATTGCGCGCAGTACAGATCATCATTGATGAGCATTTGGCAACGCCAATTCTGATTGGTCGCCCAGCTGTGATTGAACATCGCATTGAGAAGTTTGGCTTGCGCATGAAGGCTGGTGACGACTTTGAGATTGTTAATCCAGAGAACGACCCACGCTTCCGTGATTTCTGGCAGACCTATCTCGGCCTTACAGAACGTAAAGGTGTGACCGAGTCGTTTGCTAAGTTAGAGATGCGTCGCCGTAATAGTTTGATCGGCTCCATCATGATTATCAAAGGCATGGCCGATGGCATGATTTGTGGAACTGTAGGTAATTCTGCAACCCATCTCAAGTATGTGGATGAGGTAGTTGGCCGTGAAGCTGGCGCCAATGTGTACGGTGCAATGTCTGGTTTGATCCTGCCTGGCCGTCAAGTATTTTTGGTTGATACGCACATCAATATCGATCCAACCGCTTGCGAATTAGCTGAGTTAACTTTGATGGCTGCAAGCGAAATGCGTAAATTAGGCCTCGTACCTAAAGTGGCGCTGCTTTCACATTCCAATTTTGGTTCAAGCAATGCGCCATCTGCTATCAAAATGCGCGAAGTGTTGGCATTGATTCAGAAAGCAGATCCAACCCTGGAGGTGGATGGTGAAATGCACGGCGATAGCGCTTTGGATGAAACCATTCGTGCGGGTGCGGTAACGTCTTCTCCATTAAAAGGTGATGCCAACCTCTTAGTTTTGCCAAATATTGATGCAGCAAACATTTCTTACAACTTGCTAAAAACTGCAGCGGGTAACGGCATTGCAATTGGCCCATTGTTGTTGGGTGTTGCTAAGCCAATCCATATCCTGACCCCAGCAGCAACAGTTCGCCGCATTGTGAATGTGACAACTTTGGCAGTTGTGGAGGCCGCAAGCAACGCAAGAGGCATTTCTTAAGACCCTATAATTATGTAAGTTAGTGATAACTTACATAATTTATTTCTATATAAATCAGTGCGTTACATAAAATGCACTGTATTTGGGCTTGATTTGATGGCGTGTTACGGGTAACCTAGCACCCATCATGAATAATCGCTCTGAAAACAGCAATACAGCCAGCTTCGAAGAACATGGCCGCGCTGAAAGTTGGGATAGCAATGATCGACTTGAAACTGAGTCATCCGCTGCCAATATTTATGCTGAAGGCGGTTTATCTCGTTTACAAACCTATGCAGCAAATCAAGTTTCGGGGAAAAAAGTGACAGCTTCTTGGCGTGCCGCTTTGGCCGTTCGCGATGCCGGACCGCCGGCAATGTTGCGCAGTGTGCGCCCTAATATCGTGCAATCGATTCGTGCTTTCCGTACTCCTGACTTACAGGAAGCGGCTACAGAGTTGGGTCAACACTTCATTTATGCCAATTGCGCCAATGCAATGACTAAGGGTGAGGTTTTGGAATCTATTGCGATTGCTTATACGTTTACTAAGCAGCAGGCAAAAAACTACGATCCTTTATTGGATGCCTTGACTACTACGGTTGATAAGTCTGGCCCACAGCCAGGCTTTGTTGTAGTCCTTGAAGGCTTGCCTTGCACGCAGAAGTTCGACAAAGAAGCGCGTGAAACTCTTTTGGATGTTTTCCGTGATGCAGTTGATTTCTGGGCTGAGCGCCGCACTCCATATCGCGTCTTCTATTCTTTTGCCTAACAGCAAAAGTCTTGGAAGTTACATAAATCGCCTCTATTTGAGGCGATTTTGCATTTCAGGGTTCCATACGCTATGAACGGCTGTAATGGCCACCACGCCAGCCGTTTCTGTTCTTAGCACGCGCTCACCCAAAGAAACCAATTGATAGCCTGCAGCCTCTGCCTGAGCCTCTTCTTCGGGAGAGTGACCACCTTCGGGACCAATCATTAATACAACATCCTGAGGTTCATTCTCTATGAGCACTGAATATAAGCTTTTAGTCGCATCGGGACTAAACAGTAGCTTGAGGGCTGGCTTTGGAGTTGCCTTTAAATAACTCTCAAAAGTTTGAATAGGCTCCAGGCTGGCCAAGACAGTGCGATCACATTGTTCACAGGCTGCTTGAATAATGCCTTCCCAGTGAGCAAGCCGTTTTTGGGCGCGCTCAGCATCACTTGAACGAGTCAGTTTGAGAATAGAGCGCTCACATTGCATCGGGGCAATATTTTGGGCGCCAGTCTCCACCGCTTTTTCGACAATCCAGTCCATTTTGTCGCCACCAGCTAGTCCTTGGGCCAAAGTAATGGCGTAAGGGGTCTCGCGGTGGGTATCTTTGCGGATGTCAGTTAGCTGAACTTGACCTGTTTTTCCGCTCAAAGAGAGGAGTTCACCCTTGGCAACCTGGCCTTTTCCATCAAATACTGGGAAGAATTCCCCGGTCTGAATGCGTCGAACGCGCAAATGGTGGGCAACCTCGGGTGTGAGGGTCGTTGACTTTTGGGATTCCCATGGTCCGGGAAGATAAAATTGAGGCATTACTGAAATATAGCCAATTTATTTTCCTCGAGACCACTTTTACGATGTCAAACCTTCAAATTCGCATGGCCAATGCCATTCGCGCTTTATCCATGGATGCAGTACAGCAGGCAAATTCAGGTCACCCTGGTATGCCGATGGGTATGGCAGATATTGCTGTAGGTCTTTGGAACGAACATTTAAAACACAATCCAACGGATCCACATTGGATTGATCGCGATCGTTTTGTTTTATCGAATGGTCATGGCTCCATGTTGTTGTATTCACTCTTGCATCTTTCTGGTTACGACTTACCAATTGAAGAATTGAAAAATTTCCGTCAATTGCATAGCAAGACTCCAGGACATCCTGAATATGGAATCACTCCGGGAGTAGAAACAACTACTGGTCCATTGGGTCAGGGAATTTCGAATGCAGTTGGTATGGCATTGGCTGAGAAATTACTTGCTGAAGAATTTAATCGCCCTGGCCACAACATTGTTGATCACTACACCTATGTATTTTTAGGTGACGGTTGTTTGATGGAAGGTATTAGCCATGAAGTTTGTTCTTTGGCTGGCACTCTCAAGCTGAATAAGTTAATTGCATTGTGGGATGACAACGGCATTTCGATCGATGGCAAAGTTGTTTCTTGGTTTAACGAAGATACGCCTAAGCGCTTTGAGGCTTATGGTTGGAATGTCATTCGATCTATTGACGGGCATGATGCAGAAGCAGTATCTGCGGCTATTGCTAAGGCCAAGAAGAGCGATAAGCCAACACTCATTTGTTGCAAGACCGCGATTGGTCAAGGCTCACCAAATATGGCTGGTAGCGATAAAGTACACGGCTCACCATTAGGCGCTGCCGAAATTGCAGCTACTCGCGTTGCTTTGAACTGGCCTTATGCTCCGTTTGAAATTCCGAAAGATATTTATGCGGCATGGGATTTTAAAAAGCGTGGTCAAGCTGCTGAGCATGAGTGGAATAAAGAATTTCAGAAATATAAAAACAAATTTCCAGAACTTGCTTCTGAATTACAGCGCCGCATGGAAGGTGAATTGTCAAAAGACTTTTCATCTACCTTAAATGCATATTTAAAAACTTGCCAATCTAAAGCTGAGACCATTGCTACTCGTAAAGCAAGTCAAAATGCGATTGAAGCTTTAGCGCCAGCATTGCCAGAATTTATGGGTGGCTCTGCTGACTTAACAGGTTCTAATTTAACTAATTGGTCTACATGCAAACCTGTGCGTGGCGATCAGTGGGGTAACCATATTAATTACGGTGTGCGCGAATTCGGTATGAGCGCCATCATGAACGGTATCGCTCTGCATGGTGGCTATATTCCATTTGGCGGCACCTTCTTAACCTTCTCTGATTACAGCCGCAATGCCTTGCGTATGGCTGCATTGATGAGGTTGCGCAGTATTTTTGTCTTTACGCATGACTCGATTGGTTTGGGCGAAGATGGCCCCACCCACCAGTCTGTAGAGCATGTTGCCAGCTTGCGCCTCATTCCAAATCTGATGGTTTGGCGTCCTTGTGACACCACGGAGAGCGCCGTAGCCTGGGGTTCAGCTATTGAGCGCAAGCATGGCCCTAGCGCCTTGATCTTTAGCCGTCAGAATTGCCCATTTGTATCTCGTACTCCTGCACAAATCAAAGAGATTGCTCGCGGTGGTTATGTACTGCGTGATCCATCTGGCAAGATTGATGCAGTGATTATGGCTACTGGTTCTGAAATTGCTCTTGCATTGCAAACAGCACAGCAATTAGAAAAAGAAGGCTTAGGTATTCGCGTTGTTTCGATACCTTCAACTACCGTCTTTGATCAACAAGATGCTGCATATAAAGCAAAAGTATTGCCAGTCAATATTCCACGCATTGCAGTTGAAGCAGGTGTAAGTGATTTCTGGTGGAAGTATGGATGTGCAGCAGTGCATGGTGTTGATACCTTTGGTGAATCAGCACCTGCCCCACAACTCTATGAGTACTTTGGTCTAACAGCTGATCAGATTGCAAAGACAGTTAAACAATGCATCGCAAAGAAGTAATTTAAATACGAAATAAATTCAATATTAGTAAGGGGAAATAAATGACAATTCGTGTCGCAATTAATGGTTATGGACGTATCGGCCGCATGGTATTGCGTGCCTTATATGAAGATCAAGTAAACGGCAAACCACGCCGTGATATCAAGATTGTTGCGATTAATGCGATGGGCGATATTGCCATTAATGCTCACTTGACTCAATACGATTCAGCACACGGCCGCTTCCCAGCTGAGGTCTCGGTAGATGGTGATTGCATGGTAGTTAATGGCGATCGCATCAAGATGTTCTGTACACGTAATCCTGCAGAAACTCCTTGGGGTGAATTAGGTGTTGATTTGGTTTTAGAGTGCACAGGTAAGTTCACTTCTAAAGAAAAAGCGATGATTCATATTGAGCAGGGCGCGAAGAAAGTATTGATTTCTGCTCCTGGTGAAAAAGATGTGGATGCAACGATTGTGTATGGCGTGAACCAAAACGTACTTAAGCCAAGCGATGTAGTTGTATCAAATGCAAGCTGCACAACAAACTGTTTGGCTCCACTAGTGAAGCCACTTTTAGAAAAGATTGGCATTGAATCTGGCTTGATGACAACCATTCATGCATTCACAAACGATCAAGTATTGACTGATGTTTATCACAAGGATATGCGTCGTGCGCGCTCTGCTGTAACAAGCATGATCCCAACGAAGACTGGTGCCGCTAAGGCAGTAGGTCTAGTTCTGCCAGCATTGGCTGGCCGCTTTGATGGTTTTGCAATGCGTGTACCGGTGATTAACGTTTCAGTAGTTGACCTTACATTTGCTGCAAGTCGCGCTACTAGCGTGGATGAAGTAAATTCCATTCTCAAGGCTGCTAGCGAAGGCGAGCTCAAAGGTATTTTGGGCTTCAATACCTTGCCATTGGTCTCAATCGACTTTAACCATGACCCACGTCCAAGTATTTACGATGCCTCCCAGACTCGCGTTTCTGCGGATGGCAAGTTGGTTAAGGTATTGGCCTGGTATGACAACGAGTGGGGTTATTCAGTCCAAATGCTCAATGCCGCTGAAGCATTAATGGCTGTAAAGTAATTAAAACAGCTAACAGTAGCTAAAAGTTGTTAAAAAACGCTTAATTCTTGTTTTTAAGCTTAATTAAGTGAAAAAAGACCTCAATTTGAGGTCTTTTTTGCCTCTAAGGAGCTAAAACAGCCTATTTTGCTTGTTTATTGCGGCAATTTTTCTTCTGGCACTGGCCATACATGGCTAAAGAGTGCTCTTGGAGCTTAAATCCGAGGTTTTTGGCGATATCACGCTGCCTTTTTTCAATGGCTTCGTCTACAAATTCCTCGACATGGCCGCAATCAATGCAGACCAAGTGGTCATGGTGCTGCCCCTCATTGAGTTCATAGATAGCCCTGCTATCACCTTTGCTGGACTCAAAATGGCTGCGTAGGAGCAGCCCGGCTTGCTCAAATTGGGTAAGAACCCGATAAACAGTGGCCAGACCGATCTCTTTATCCTCTTTGGCTAGGGCCATAAAAACGTCTTCAGCGCTAAAGTGGGTGCCGCCGTTTTGATGGAAAAAATCCAGAATTTTCATCCGCGGTCCGGTCGCCTTTAGGCCAATATCGCGTAAATTTTCAGGGGTAGGGATTTGGGTCATATATATGGCATTGGGAGCTAAAATCAATGTCTTAATGATACGGCCAGCCATGCAAAATTGCCTTGAACTTTTTACCCGCTTTTTGAACCCAGTTTTAAAGGGTGTTTATTCCCCTGTTCGACTGGGGGTTGTGGCTCTCACCCTATCTGGGCTCATGGGAGTGGTTGGCTGCACTTCCGCGGTTGATGATACGCAACGCGCTTGGATGAATAAGATTTTTAGACCTTATGTTCCTGATGTCGTGCAAGGTAACTTTATTTCTAGCGAGCAGTATGCAAAGCTGCAGCTTGGTATGAATCGCGAGCAGGTGCGTCAAATTTTAGGTACACCATT
Source organism: Polynucleobacter sp. 86C-FISCH (assembly GCF_018882415.1). Classification (GTDB taxonomy): domain Bacteria; phylum Pseudomonadota; class Gammaproteobacteria; order Burkholderiales; family Burkholderiaceae; genus Polynucleobacter. Next base: position 1,162,662 of record NZ_JACVOL010000001.1, read on the forward strand.
GTTGGCAAGTTACTTCCACGCAAATCGTTGGGATTACATTTTTGAATTTAAGCGTTCTGGTCAACTTATTGGCAAAGAACGTCATGTCACCGTATTTTTTGATGGTGACAAAGTGGTGAAGTTTGAGGGTGACGCATTGCCTACTGAGGTTGAGTTGGTTGCGGAGATTGATAACTACGCTAAAACAAAACGCTCTTTCTGGGACGTTGTTACTGGATCTAATAAGCCTCCGGTTACCCCGCCATTACAGAGTCCAGAATTATTGGTTCCAAGTAAGACGGATAACTTGGCTGCTGGTGCAGCAATACCTCCTGCACCAAGTAGCAGTTCGTTCTGGGACTTCTTTGGCTCCTCAAAGAATGACCCAGCTGCACAGTCTCCGCAGTTGGGGCCTGGCACTTTAAATGATGTGCCAAAGGCAGCGGATTCTAAATAATAGAAATCACTTTTGTACTGATGCCAAGATCACCGTCTTGGCTCACTTGAATAAGAAGCGAAGAAACACATGATGAAGATTGCAATCGCAGGCGCGACAGGCCGTATGGGCAAGATGTTGATTGAGGCTGTCCTCAACACAACAGATGCGCAATTGGTTGGTGCACTTGAACATACCTCATGCCCACAGCTGGGTGAAGATGCTGGCGCATTCTTGGGCAAAAAGACGGGCGTGTTGATTTCTGCTGATGTGCCTCAGGTATTGGCTGATGCGCAGTTCTTGATCGACTTCACAAGACCGGAAGGCACCATGGCTCATTTAGCTGTTGCCGAAAAGACCGGTACCAAAATGATTATTGGTACTACTGGCCTAACCGCCGATCAAATCGCGAGCTTGAAAAAAGCTTCGTCAAAATTAGCAATTGTGTTTGCGCCAAATATGAGTGTGGGCGTGAATGCCACATTCAAGCTTCTCGAGATCGCCGCCAAGATGCTCAATCAAGGTTACGACATTGAGATTATTGAAGCTCATCATAAGCATAAAGTAGATGCACCTTCTGGTACAGCACTCAAGATGGGTGAAGTGATCGCGGATGCGTTGGGCGAGAAATTAGATGACGTTGCAGTCTATGCGCGTGAAGGCCATACCGGCGAACGCAAGGAAGGCTCGATTGGTTTTGCAACTATTCGTGGTGGCGATATCGTAGGTGACCATACCGTGTTATTTGCTGGCGATGGTGAGCGAATTGAAATTAGTCACAAGTCTTCCAGCCGTCAGTCTTACGCGCAAGGATCATTGCGCGCTGCCCGCTTCTTACAAAGCCAAAACAATGGTTTGTTTGATATGCAGGACGTTCTTGGCTTGCGCAAATAATTAGTTAGTCAATCAATTAAAGATAGAAGAAAAGAGTTGTCGCAGAATGAGTAAGGATTACGACTACCGCAGTATTGAAGCCGCAGCGCAAGCTGATTGGGAAAGTGCGCAAGTCTATCAAGTAGCAGAGAACGCAGTTGATGCACAAGGCAAACAAAAGCCAAAGTACTACGCATGTTCTATGTTGCCTTATCCATCTGGCAAGCTTCATATGGGGCATGTACGCAACTACACCATTAACGATGTAATGGCACGTCAACTCCGCATGCAGGGCTATAACGTCTTGATGCCAATGGGTTGGGATGCCTTTGGTATGCCTGCTGAAAATGCGGCGATTCAAAATAAAGTACCTCCAGCAAAATGGACCTACGACAACATTGCTTATATGAAAAAGCAAATGGCTGCGATGGGTCTGGCAATTGATTGGTCTCGTGAGGTTGCAACTTGTAGTCCGGAATACTATCGTTGGAACCAGTGGCTCTTTTTAAAGATGCTGGAAAAAGGTATTGCCTATCGTAAAACTCAGGTAGTGAATTGGGATCCGATTGATCAAACTGTTTTAGCAAACGAACAAGTAATTGATGGTCGCGGTTGGCGCTCCGGTGCTTTAGTTGAAAAGCGTGAGATTCCAGGTTATTACTTCAACATCACCGCATATGCTGAGCCTCTGCTCTTAGGATTAGAAGGTTTGGGTTGGCCAGAGCGCGTGAAGACCATGCAGCAAAACTGGATTGGCAAAAGTCGTGGTGTGCGGTTTGCGTTTAAGCACGAAATCGCTGACGACCATGGCAACTTCATTCAAGACGGTCTTTTGTATGTATTCACTACACGTGCAGACACCATCATGGGCGTTACTTTCTGCGCAGTTGCAGCAGAGCATCCTCTGGCTACAAAGGCGGCCGTCAATAATCCAAAGCTCGCTGCATTTATTGAAAAATGCAAAACCGGTAGTGTGATCGAGGCTGACTTAGCTACCCAAGAAAAAGAAGGGATGTTTACTGGCTTATATGTCACACATCCTTTGACGCATGAGCCAGTTCCTGTCTGGGTTGGCAACTACGTTTTGATGTCTTATGGCGATGGCGCAGTAATGGGCGTGCCTGCACATGATGAGCGAGACTTTGCATTTGCGTTGAAGTATGAGTTGCCGATTAAACAAGTCATTGCACTCAAAGAAGAGTCACCAATGTTCAATGCCACTCGCTGGGAAGATTGGTATGCCCAAAAGGAAGGCGTTGTTTGCTTTAACAGTGCGCAGTTTGATGGCCTATCTCATGATGAGGCTGTGAGTGCTGTTGCTAAAGAATTAGAAAAGCTCGGTATTGGCGAAATCAAGACGACTTATCGCTTGCGCGATTGGGGTATTTCTCGCCAGCGTTATTGGGGTACACCGATTCCGATTATTCATTGTGGCGATGAGAGCAATCCTGGTTGTGGCGCGGTGCCGGTGCCTGAAGCTGATTTGCCAGTGGTATTGCCTGAAGATTGTGTCCCGGATGGTAGTGGCAATCCACTCAATAAACGCGCTGACTTTTTGAATGTGAAGTGTCCAAAGTGTGGCAAGCCTGCACGCCGTGAAACTGACACCATGGATACTTTTGTAGATTCTTCTTGGTATTTCATGCGCTACACCGGTCCAAATGCGAAGACCATGGTGGATGAGCGAAATGAATACTGGATGCCAATGGATCAATACATTGGCGGCATCGAGCATGCGATTTTGCATCTCCTTTATGCGCGCTTCTGGACTAAGGTCATGCGTGATCTCAATCTTATTACCTTTGATGAGCCATTCCAGAATCTATTAACGCAAGGCATGGTACTTAATGAGACCTACTACTCCGAGGATGCCTCAGGCAAGAAGACCTGGCTAAATCCATTGGATGTGGAGTTAGATCTCGACGAAAAGGGTCGTCCTAGAGGTGCCAAGTTAATTGGTGACACTTCAAATACACCGGTAGTAGTTGGTGGTGTTGAGAAGATGTCCAAGAGCAAGAACAATGGCGTTGATCCACAAGCCTTGATTGATGAATACGGTGCTGATACAGCCCGCTTGTTTGTCATGTTTGCCGCACCTCCTGAGCAGCAGTTGGAGTGGTCAGGTGCTGGGGTAGATGGTGCTTCTCGTTTCTTGCGCCGAGTATGGATGTATTCCAGCAGTCAGGCGAGCGCTTTGCGTGATGCATCTGATTCGTTGCCAGGTAACTTAAATGATGTTGAAAAAGAATTGCGTCGCGAAGTGCACACAATCTTGAAGCAAGCTAACTTTGACTATCAGCGCCGTCAGTACAACACAGTTGTCTCTGCCGCAATGAAAATGCTCAATATTCTTGAGCCTATTAAGCTTGATCAAAATACTGCAATCAGCGCACCAGTCTTGCGTGAATGTTTAAGTATCTTGTTGCGTGTCCTGTATCCAGTAGTTCCGCACTTGACTCATGTCTTGTGGAATGAGGTTGGCTATGCCAAAACAATGGGCCCTCTACTCGATGCCCCATGGCCTACTGTAGATGAAGCTGCATTAGTGCAGACTGAAATCACTTTAATGATGCAGATTAATGGCAAGTTGCGTGGCGATATTAAGGTGCCGGCTGATGCAAGCAAAGAGCAGATCGAAGCGCTGGCATTGCAAAGCGAGCCTGCACAAAAAGCTTTAAATGGCGGTACACCGAAAAAAGTGATTGTGGTGCCTGGTCGCTTAGTCAACATTGTTGCTTAAACAGAAAATATAAACATGAGCGTAAATTCCCTGCGTCGTGCAATGCTAGGTTTGATTGCTACCGCTCCTGTAAGTGGGTTGATTGCTTGCGGTTATCGCTTGCGTGGCATGGTGGATTTGCCCTTTAAAGTGATTGCGATTACTGGTAATCCTTCGCCTCCTTTGAGAGCTGATTTGCAGACGGCAATTTTGACGGGCACTGATGCAAAAGTGGCTATCAATCCTAAGGATGCTGATCTCATCTTAGAAATTACCAATGATATTAACGGTCGTGAGATCTTGGCCTATAACTCCAGTGGTCAGATTTCTGCTTATCGTCTTAATATTCGGGTTAGCTTTAGGGCTTTTGATTTAGCTGGTGCTGAAGTTGTTCCTGAGTCAGAAATTTATATGACTCGTGATATGGACTTTAGCGTTACAACGGTCTTAGCGACTGATGTACAAATACAGCAATTTCTATCATTGATGCGTAGAGACTTGGCTATTCAGATCCTGCGACGTGTATCTGCCGCCGCCAAATCACCACAATCTAGAGCGTTTTAAAGCGGACTAGACTCGCATGGTTAAAGTCGATGCCCTGCAAGCACACCTCAAATCTCTGAGTTCGGGCGGACCCATGTTGCCGCTCTATATTTTTAGCGGCGATGAACCTCTATTAATGATGGAGGCAATGGATCAATTAAGGGCTGCTGCGAAAAAACAAAACTTTACAGAGCGCGAAGTCTTACTGCAGGAGCGTGGATTTGATTGGGGTGCATTATTGAGCGCTGGCCAGACCATGTCTTTGTTTGGTGACAAACGCTGGGTGGAATTGCGCATTCCGACTGGGAAGCCTGGGCGTGACGGAGCAGACGCTTTAAAGCAATTTGCCGCTCAAATCGCTTCGCAGTCAAATGGTTCGGATGGTCCAGATACAGTAGTTTGTATTGTTTTACCTCGTTTGGATGGCAAGACTAAGACTTCCGCTTGGTTTAGTGCGCTTGATGATGCGGGTATGGCAATTCAAATTGATTCACTGGATCGCAGTCATTTGCCCCATTGGATTTCGGGACGACTCAAGCGTCAAGATCAAGAAGTGGAAGCAGGACCCGAAGGTCAGCGTGTACTCGAATTTATAGCCGATCAAGTTGAGGGCAACTTAATTGCTGCCCACCAAGAGATTCTGAAGTTAGGCTTACTGTATCCCGTTGGAAAGTTGAGCGAGGAGCAGATTCGCTCATCCATTCTGAAGGTGGCACGCTATAACGTCTTCGAGCTAACCGAAGCCATGCTTGCAGGCGATCTGGCGAGGCTCAATCGCATGTTGGATGGCCTTAAAGGTGAGGGTGAGCCGCTAGTTTTGATTCTGTGGAGCGTAACTGAAGAGCTTCGGATACTATCTAAATTGAAGGCGGCGAGTGACGCTGGGGAGTCTGTACAAAACCTCATGCGTGCTAATCGCATATGGGGAAATAAAGAGCGTTTATATCCAGCAGCGTTGAGAAGAGTGCAACCGCTCAAACTCCGCAGAGCAATGCAAGTGGCTGCAGGATTGGATCGTCAGGTAAAAGGTCTGCACGCAGCAGAGTTGCCGGCAGACCCTTGGGATGGACTGCGTTTAGTTGGTAATTTATTGCGTTAAAAAGTAAATAAACAAAAGTGAATTAAAGAGTAACAAGAGAGTAATAAGAGAATAAAAATGAGTTCAGCTATCAAAGAAATGATGCAATACATAGGGGTGCGAGCACGTGCTGCATCTCGTGCAATGGCGCGAGCATCGAGCGAGCAAAAAAATCAGGCTTTATTACATATTGCAAAAGTTATTCGTCAAAAGGCAGCTGAGATTCAGAAGGTTAATCAGGTCGATGTTGAGCGTGCTAAGGCTAATGGTCAAGATGCTGCTTTTGTTGATCGCTTAACTATGACCCCAAAAACAATCGAAACAATGGCTTTGGGTTTGGAGCAAATTGTTTCCTTGGATGATCCAATTGGCAAAATTACTCCGCTACAAAAGCAGGCATCTGGCATTGAACTAGGTCAGATGCGTGTACCGCTTGGAGTGATAGGCATTATTTATGAGTCTCGTCCCAACGTGACAATTGATGCTGCTGCCCTATGTTTAAAGTCGGGTAATGCTGTGATCTTGCGCGGCGGCTCAGAGGCAATTGATTCCAACACCGTGCTCGCTCAGATTATTCAGGAGGGCTTGGCTGCTGCAGGCTTGCCCAAAGATGCTGTTCAAGTAGTTATGACAACAGATCGTAGTGCTGTTGGTGAAATGATTACGATGACTCAATACATTGATGTCATCGTGCCACGTGGCGGTAAGAGTTTGATTGCACGCTTAATGGCTGAAGCACGTGTACCAATGATTAAGCACTTGGACGGAATCTGTCATACCTATATTGATGCGGATGCTGATGTAGCAATGGCGGTGAAGGTATGTGATAACGCTAAGACGCAACGGTATGCTCCTTGTAATGCAATGGAGACTTTGCTTGTGAACCAAGAGATTGCGCAGAAAGTATTGCCAACACTTTGCAAGATATATCAAGATAAGGGTGTCGAGCTGCGGGTTGATGGCTTGACTCGTAAAACACTTGAAGAAAATGGCTTTCAGAATCTAGTCGATGCCAAAAAAGAAGATTGGCAAACAGAATACTTAGCCCCAATTTTGTCGATTAAGACGGTCGCCAATATAGATGAAGCTATGAATCATATTGAGCAATACGGTAGTAAACATACGGATGCCATTATTACGAACAACAAAGCTCAGGCCGATCGTTTCTTGCGCGAAGTGGATAGCGCTAGTGTGATGGTCAATGCCAGCACTCGCTTTGCTGATGGCTTTGAATATGGTTTGGGCGCAGAAATCGGCATTTCTAATGACAAGCTGCATGCCCGTGGCCCAGTTGGCTTGGATGGCCTGACCTCCTTAAAGTACGTGGTCATGGGTCATGGCGAGATTCGTACTTAATTTAATAAAAAAGTAAGCACACAATATATGAGTAATTCTTACCTCTGGGTTAAAACTTTCCACATTGTATTTATTACTTCATGGTTTGCTGGCTTGTTTTATCTGCCTAGAATCTTTGTGAACTTGGCCGAAGAGAAAAACACTGAGGCTTATGCTCGCCTGATAGGTATGGCTGATCGCCTGTTTCGCTTTATGACTATCTTGGCGGTTCCGGCGGTCTTATTGGGCATAACGCTGTGGCTTCACTTTGGTATTGGGCGTGGCGATGTATGGATGCATGCCAAATTATTTTTTGTGATTCTGGTGATCGGTTATCACCACGCTTGTTTGAGCTTGCTTAAGAAGTTTCGTGCTGGGGTTAATAAGCGATCCGGCGTTTGGTTTCGTTGGTTTAATGAAGTTCCAGTGATTTTGTTAGTCATTATTGTTGCCTTGGTGTTGTTTAAGCCTTAAGACCAGCCGATAAGTTCTGTTTAATTTTTTAATATTCCCATTTATAGATTGTTAGCCCCATGAGATTTTTTGTTGTATGCCCAGGCGGTTTAGAAGTGCCGCTTGCCCAGGAGCTAGCTGAGATTGCTGGGCGCCCAGAATGTAAGGCTTTGGGGGCATGGGTAATCGATCCAACGCCTACAAGTCCGACTGGTGGTGTTGGTCTGGCTGCACCAATATCTGCCGCAATGGCATTGAATTTGCATTCGCGTATTGCAAGCCGTGTATTGCTGCAAATGGCGCAAGCTCCCTACCGTCAAGAAGACGACCTCTATAAGTTGGCTAGCGGTTTAGCATGGGAAGAGTGGTTTACCTCTAAGCAAACTTTGCGAGTGGATGTCACAGCCCATCGCTCTCCACTCAAGAGTCTAAATTTTGCAACGCTCAAAATTAAAGATGCGATTGTGGATCGCTTGCGCGATGTAACGGGAGATCGACCAAGTATTGATACCGCTTTCCCCAATGTGCGAGTGCAAGCCCATTTAACAGCAACCCAAGTCACTATTTATTTAGATACTTCTGGTGAAGCTTTATTTAAGCGTGGCTGGCGTGATGAAAAAGGCGATGCACCCCTCAAAGAAAATTTAGCTGCTGGCATTTTGTCTTTTACTGCTTGGAAGCCTGGTCAAGCATTATTTGATCCAATGTGCGGTAGTGGAACCTTTTTAATTGAAGCTGCCCAAATGGCTTTATCTATTCCACCTGGCGCCATTCGTGCAGGCATGTACGGTGATGATGCCAAGCCAAGTCGACTGGCTTATCGTCCTTTAGTGACTTCGGCGCATGGTTTTGGCTTTCAGCGACTCAAACCTTTCAATGAGGCTGCTGAGCAGAAGCGTTGGGTTGATTTAAAAGAAGCCGCTCTTGCGCGGATGTTGGAAAAACGCAAGCAGTACCCTAGTGTTGATGCTTTAAAAATTACTGGCGGCGATATTAATGAGAAATTGGTATCCATGTTCAAGGGTAATTGGCAAAGAGCGCAATTACCTGATCAGCCGGTAGTTCGTCAGATTGATGCCTTGGCTGCTAAGCCACCCGGAGGCATTAATGAAGGCGTGATGTTGTTGAACCCTCCTTACGGTGAGCGATTGGTTATTAAGGGTGGTCGTGGACAAGATCGCGCTTCTAATCCAGATGCTAAATACGATGACGCAGATGAACCAGAGAACCGCTTTGAGTTGAATTTAGAGACGGGCCGTCAAAGTGCAAAACGCTCTAGCCGTGAATCATTGAAAAAGCTGCAGGCCCAAGAAGAGCAGGATCCTAAGTTTGTGGAGTTTTTACGTCAGTTTGGCCAGCATCTAAAAGATGATTTTGGCGGCTGGAATATTTTTGTACTTACTGCAGATATGGCGCTTCCAGGCCAATTACGCATCAAAGAATCTAAGCGCACCCCTTTGTTTAATGGCCCTCTTGAATGCCGTTTATTCAAGTTTGAGATGCATGCTAAGCGACCAGCTTAAGTGGCTATAAAACCTTAAAATAAGATAGAAGCGTCAAAAAACGATAGATATATCAAAGAAAATCAGAGAGCAAAGTAATGGAATTTAAAACATACATGTGTTTAATTTGCGGTTGGGTTTATGACGAAGCAGCTGGTTTACCTGATGAAGGTATTGCGCCAGGAACGCTTTGGAAAGACGTCCCAATGAATTGGACCTGTCCAGAGTGCGGTGCTCGCAAAGAAGATTTTGAAATGATGGCAATTTAATTAGAAATAACCATGGCAAAAGTAGATCAAAACGAAGCACTCTTTGAGCGCGCACAAAAAACTATTCCTGGAGGAGTGAACTCTCCAGTGAGAGCTTTCCGTCAAGTGGGCGGAACACCGCGTTTTGTTGCTAAAGCCAAGGGCCCTTACTTTTGGGATGCCAACGATAAGCGTTATATCGACTTAATTATGTCTTGGGGCCCAATGATTGTGGGCCACGCAAATCCAGAGGTAGTAGCTGCCGTTCAGAAGGCTGCGGAAACTAGTTTTAGTTATGGCGCACCGACTGAAGGCGAAATTGAATTAGCAGAGCGCATTTGCGCTTTGATGCCAAGCGTTGAGCAAGTGCGTATGGTGTCGAGCGGTACAGAAGCGACGATGAGTGCCTTGCGTTTGGCTCGCGGATATACCGGACGTGATTTGATTATCAAGTTTGAGGGCTGTTATCACGGTCACGCTGACAGTCTTTTGGTAAAGGCTGGTTCAGGCTTGTTGACATTTGCCGACTCTACACAAAATGCGCCATCTTCTGGCGGTGTTCCGCAGGATTTGGTGAAGCACACACTAGTATTGCCATACAACGATGTTGCGGCGATAGAAGAAGTATTTAAAAAGCAGGGCGATCAAATTGCTGCAGTCATCATCGAGCCAATCGCTGGCAATATGAATCTCATTCAACCGTCTAAAGCATTTTTGGCTGCGATTAGATCTCTGACTGCTAAGCATGGTGCTGTATTGATCTATGACGAGGTCATGACTGGTTTTAGGGTGGCCCTGGGCGGCGCTCAGTCTTTACAAGGCATTACCCCTGATCTGACTTGCTTAGGCAAGGTGATGGGCGGTGGCATGCCGATGGCCGCTTTTGGCGGTAAGAAGGAAATCATGTCCAAGCTTGCTCCCTTGGGCAATGTGTATCAGGCTGGCACGCTCTCTGGTAATCCAGTGGCTGTAGCTGCCGGTCTCAAGACTCTTGAGATTATTTCGCGAGAAGGTTTTTATGAGTGCTTAACAGGCCAAACCGAAAAGCTCATGACTGGTTTAAAAGCTGCTGCTGATAAAAACAATATCCCTTTTGCGGTAGATAGTGTGGGCGGTATGTTTGGTTTTTACTTTACCGATCACGTTCCCACTTCATTTGAGGCGGTGACTAAATCTAATATTGATGCCTTTAAGAAATTCTTCCACTTGATGTTAGATGAAGGTGTGTATTTAGCACCATCTGCATATGAGGCTGGCTTTACATCGATTGCGCATGACAACGCCGTACTCGATGAAATTATTACCGCCGCTGAGAATTCTTTTAAAAAGCTTTAAGCTTTAAAAATATAGCTTTGTAATTGCTTACATTCTGAGTGGGTGGTCATAGCCATCCACTTGAATGATGTCTGAATTCTTGTTGTCTTTATTGGATTCTGAAATCTCAAGAGCAGTCAGCTTTCCACCCCAGACGCAGCCAGTATCGAGACCAATGACATTGTGTTTGCGTAGCAAGCCCAATGTTGACCAGTGCCCAAAGTAAATTAAGGTATCAGTGGTCTTTCTATTGGGCGCCATAAACCAAGGGGTATAGCCCTTGGGGCCGTCCTCTAAACCTTCTTTACTTTCAAACTCCATTTGACCAGTCGGGCTGCAAAAGCGCATACGGGTTAATGCATTAGTGATAACGCGCAAGCGCTCATATCCCTTGAGAGATTTATTCCATTTGGTTGGGGTATTGCCATACATATTGGCTAGAAAAGTTTTGTAAGACTTACTGCGTAACGCCTTCTCTACTTCTTGAGCGCATTCAATGGTTTGTTGTAGATCCCATTGGGGTAGCACCCCTGCATGAACTGTGAGTACTTTGCCGTTACTTAATGCCATAGGGCGCTTTCGTAACCAGTCAATGAGCTCTGCACGATCGGGGGCGCTCAGGATGGGCTCAACTGTATCTAAACCTTTGGTTTTGCGAAGACCGGCATCAATCGCCAGAAGGTGTAAGTCATGATTGCCCAAGATGCACTCTGCACGACCAGATTCTTGCAAGGCTTTTAAATGTCGCAATGCGCCTAATGAATCGGGTCCGCGATTGACTAAGTCTCCCAGAAAAATCATTTTGGATTTCGCTGGAAGTTTTTTCACTAAGGCTTTTAACGAAGGTGCGCAGCCCTGGACATCACCGACGGCATAGATCTTGCTCATGCCTAATCTTAAAGCGGAAATATGCGCTTATAAGCTTTGCTAAGCGATTTTTTTCACAACGCTATAGCGCACCAAAGTCTTTTTGCGCGCTTCATCGTGATCCACTACTGGCAATGGATAATCTCTTCCTAGGGTGATGCCAGCTGCCTCTAGCTCGATATGGCCTGCCTTCCAGGGGGCATGAACTGACTTTTTGGAGAGTTTTTCTAGTTGTGGAAGGTAGCGTTTGATGAACTTGCCCTCTGAGTCAAACTTTTCTGACTGGGTAATGGGGTTAAAGATGCGGAAATAGGGTTGGGCATCACATCCGGATGAGGAGGCCCATTGCCAGCCGCCGTTATTGGAAGAAAGTTCAAAGTCATTAAGGTGTTCAGCGAAATAGGCCTCACCCCAGCGCCAATCGATTCCTAAATCTTTTGTTAAAAAACTAGCTACAACCATACGCAGGCGATTGTGCATATAACCACTTTGATTGAGTTGATGCATGGCTGCATCCACAAGTGGGTACCCAGTCTTGCCTTCGCACCAGGCAGTAAATAATTTCTTGGCAGTGGCACCACTCTCCCACGCAATATTGTCATAGTCGGGCTTGAACGATGCACCTTTAGCGAGACGCGGATGATTGGCCAGAATCATGAAATAAAAATCACGCCAGATGAGTTCGCTTAGCCAAATGGTGGCACCCATACTGCCAGCCAACATGCGACGATGGGCTTCACGTACTAAACCTCTAATCGATAGCATGCCAAAACGTAAGTGGGTGGATAGATAGCTCACACCTTTAATTGCAGGAAAGTCTCTACCAATTTGGTACTGATCAATACGAGAGAGGAAGTCTTCTAAGAAAGCTTGACCACCCTCTGAGCCAGGCGGCAAGTAGCTCTCAATGCCAGTAGGGCAAAAGCCCATGGATTCTAGAGAGGGTAATGACTGGCTTAACTTTTTGGGTATGGCAGCAAGTTGTCCCGGCTTTGGATTGCATTCGTAAGCAGCAAGATCTTTTTCTTGAAGCGTTTTAAGCCAATTATTTTTGTATGGCGTAAAGATAGAAAAGACAGTATTGGAATTGGTCAGAATTTCTTTTTTCTCGAAGATCACCTGATCTTTAAAAGTTAACAATTCAATATCTTGCTTTTCTAGTTTTGCTTTGACAGTGTCATCACGTTCGATAGCAGAAGGTTCGTAGTCGTGATTTGTAAAGACTGCATTAACGCCTAGTTCGCTAGCTATTTGAGGAATGCATTCAATGGGATTGCCAAAATAAACAATGAGTCCCCCGCCTTGTTGACACAATTGCTCGTCAATTTGTTTGATGCCCTGCCAAATGAAATCTACTCGACGATCATGCTTAAGGCCATCGACATCAAGCTCACCTTTAATCAGAGGCTTGAGAATCTCGGTGTCAAAGATAAAAGTAAGCCAAACCTGTTCACTTTCCTTGAGGGCGTGATGAAGGGCGGCATTGTCATACAGACGAAGGTCACGGCGGAGCCAAACTAGTGCTTTTTGCATGCCTCTATCTTAGGGCTTATTTGCTGACTCTGCCTGGGCTCAAGGTAATATTGTCACCATTATGGATACCCTCTTTTTTGTCTTCTCAAAATTACTACATTTTTTAATTGAACCCCTCAATTGGGTAATCGGCTTTATTTTGATTGCGCTGCTTTTCTTGGGGCTCAGAAAGCCAGAGCTCACAAAGAAATTTTTGCTATTAGCAATCATTGATTTATTGGTAGTTGGATGGCTGCCCACATCTGAGAGTCTGCTTAGGGTCCTTGAGGAAAAGGTATCTTCGACACCCATTGCTTCTTTTTCGGAAAAAGAGTTAGGTGGAATCATTATTTTGGGTGGCGCCGTTCGCAGCGGAACGGTAGGGCCAGATCGCGGAGAGGTTTCATTAGTAGCATCTGCTGAGCGGGTAACCAAGGCATTTGAGTTGATGCGTAAGTATCCAGACTTGCCTTTTATATTTACTGGTTTTTCTGATCAAATCACACCTCGTGGTGTATCTGAGGCTGATGCATTCAAGCAGCTAGTATCCGAGCAAGGGCTAGCGGATAGACCAGGTTTTTATGAAAATCAATCCAGAAATACTTATGAGAATGTAATCTTCATTAAACCCATGATGAAGGAAATTAATCAAGAGGCCCCAGGGAAGCCTTGGCTCTTAATTACTTCGGCTCGACATATGTATCGTTCATTACTGCTATTTCAGAAGCAAGGCATTGAAGTGATCCCAGTTCCCGTGGATTATCAAACTGGCAATTCTTTGAATTGGGGTAGCTTTGATCTCGAGCAGGGCGCTTTTTATTGGAATAAATTGATTCATGAGTGCATAGGACTGGGGGCTTATTGGATTACTGGAAAAATCTAGATATTCTGTAAAATGAACCCATATGACTTCGGCTAAAAAAGCACCCCCTGCTTCAGACTTAGCGTCTGCGCCAGAGTCTTCGATTTCATTTTCAGCAGACCATCTTGCCAACCAGTTTTTAATTGCCATGCCCGGTATGGTTGACCCCAACTTTGCGGGGTCTTTAATCTACCTTTTTGAGCACACCGAAAGAGGTGCAATGGGCCTAGTACTAAATCGACCAACTGAGGTCGATTTAGCAAAGCTCTTTGACAAAATTGATCTAAAGCTAGAAATTGCACCCTTGCTTGAGCAGCCCGTCTATTTCGGTGGACCTGTTCAGGTTGAGCGTGGCTTTGTATTGCATGAATCCAATCCCAATGTCTCATATAGCTCCTCTTTGGTGATCCCTGGTGGTCTCACGATGACCACATCCAAAGATGTATTGGAGGCAGTGGCTGCTGGTAGCGGCCCCCAAAAATTTTTAATGACCTTGGGTTATGCGGGTTGGGGTGCAGGTCAGCTTGAAGAAGAAATTTCATTGAATGGTTGGATCAATGTGCCTTTGTCTCGAGATCAGATGATCGACATTATTTTTAATACCCCATCAAGTCAGCGCTATCAAAGGGCAATGGGTCTTTTGGGTTTTGATCCATCCCACCTATCTGGTGAGGCTGGGCATGCCTAAAGCGCAGACTGTAATGGCTTTTGACTATGGAACGCGCCGAGTTGGGGTGGCTGTAGGTAACTCGATAAGCAAGTCTGGCCAAGCATTAAAGACTATTGCTGCTCCTAATATTGATGCAATGTTCTCTGAGTTGGGCGCGCTTCTTCAGGAGTGGGGTCCTGACCAATTGGTTGTCGGTTTACCTAAGCATCCTGATGGTACAGAGCATGAAATGACTGCTAAGGCTAAGCGGTTTGGCAACCAGCTGTATGGACGCTTTCATTTGCCTGTGCAATGGATTGATGAGCGCTATTCATCAGCGGTTTTAGAGGGGGATCCCAAGATGCACGACAATCTAGATGCGCATTCTGCCGTTTTGATTTTGGAGCAGTATTTTTCAGAATTAAATGCTGGACCCCTGAGTTGATGGTGGGATGCAAGTAAGTATTGGACTAAAGAATGAATGCTGAACATTTATACGAAAAATTGCTAGAAAATCTGCGCAAAAGATTGCAGCATGGCTCTTTTGAGCTTGCCGGTCTCGCCATGGGTGGCGCGTGGATTGCAGAGAGATTGGCGCGAGATTTAGGATTGGCGCACTACGGCGTCATTAATGTCGCCTTTCATCGCGATGATTATGCCGAGAAGGGAATGACGGCTTTGCGTACAGCGAGCACGATGTCTACGCAGCTACCATTCGATGTCAATAATGCCAATGTGATTTTGATTGATGATGTTTTGTTAACCGGCAGAACCGTCAGAGCGGCCTTAAATGAATTATTTGATTTTGGTCGCCCAGCGCAAGTGGAATTAATGGTCTTGGCTGATCGCGGTATGCGTGAATTGCCGATCAGTGCAAATTTTGTTGGAGAAAGCATAGAAGTGCCCGAGCAAAAAATATTGGTATTAGAAAAAGATGCGGCTGGTAAATTTAGTTTTCAGCTTGAGGAGCGTGAGCAATGAGCTCAGTGAATAGCGAAGTAAATCAATTTAATGCGGCCGGTGAATTAACCCATCTGTTGACCCTTGAAGGCCTCCCAAAAGAGCAAATCATCCATATTTTAGATACGGCCAAACAGTTTGTGAGCGTTACGGATCCTTCGCGCGAGGTGAAAAAAGTTCCCTTGCTCAGGGGAAAAAGTGTTTTTAATCTTTTCTTTGAAAACTCTACCCGTACTAGAACGACCTTCGAGATTGCGGCCAAGCGTTTGTCAGCAGATGTCATTAATTTAGATATCTCCACTTCGTCTACAGCTAAGGGCGAGAGTCTTTTAGATACGATTGATAATTTAGTCGCGATGCAGGCTGATATTTTCGTGGTACGTCATGGTGTCTCAAAGGCACCAATTGAAATTGCTAATCATGTGCCTTCGCATGTTCACGTTGTTAATGCAGGCGATGGTAGCCATCAGCATCCTACTCAGGGTTTGCTGGACATGTATACGATGCGACACTTTAAGCAGAATTTCAAAGGTTTAAAAGTGGCGATTGTTGGCGATATTGTTCATAGTCGCGTTGCTAAATCGAATATTCATGCACTCACTACTTTAGGTTGCGAAGATATTCGCGCCATTGGACCTGAGAGTTTATTGCCAAGCAATTTAGATATGCTCGGAGTGAAAGTCTTTCATACGATGGAAGAAGGCTTGAGGGATGTGGATGTAGTCATGACGCTACGGATTCAAAAAGAGCGAATGGAGGCTGGTCAGGTTCCCGAGGGAGATGCATTCTTCAAGCAATATGGTTTGACTCCAAACCGCCTTGCGCTAGCTAAATCAGATGCGATTGTGATGCATCCAGGCCCCATGAATCGTGGGGTAGAGATTGATTCGGTAGTGGCTGATGGTCCACAATCGGTCATCCTGAATCAAGTTACTTTTGGAATTGCTGTGCGTATGGCAGTGATGTCCATTGTGGCTGGTAACTAATCACTAATATTGAGTGCAATGTCGGCAAATAAATTAACTCAGAATCGTTGGTTAATTTTGTCGCATGGCTTCAATATGGATGGGCGAGCATCCAGCCAAACAATTACCGATAAGATTCCTTATCTTTTAGACAATAAGATTCAGCCCGTTGTTTTTAGTGCCATCACCGGAATAAAAGATCAGCGTTTTCCCCATCGTCAATTTTTGGCCTGGGGCCCTGCAGCATTTCGTTTTGACTTCCGTCATTGGATTGCAAATCAGTATGGCCGTGGTTTTATCTATAAATTCTTAACTAGAACCGTTTCGGTGTTATTGGCGCCATTGATTGGCCTAGAGAAACTGTTTTTAGGATACTCAAGCCAATGGTCTTGGGCTATGCCAGCATTTATTCATGGCTATCGATTGATTCGTGCGGGCAAGGTTGATGTTGTGTATTCCACAGGCGGCGCTTGGTCTGCACATTTAGCGGGTTTATGGTTAAAGAAAGTTACCGGAATTCCATGGATTGTGGAAATTCATGATCCTTTAGTGATCCGTAAAAGCCCGATGGATGAAGGCTTTGAGCAACCTAAGAATAGAGATGCTCGTTTTCGACATTATTTAGAAAAGCAAATTATTCGGTATGCTGATTTTGCATGGTGGTTTACTAATGGCGCAGTCCACTATGCAAAGGCAAGAAATCCAAATTTGAATACTTCTGGAAATGCCCATGGCTTTATGGTGCTTCCTGGCGCTGAGCCTCCTGGAGGTCTGAGTGCAGCTAAACAACATCTCTATGGCGATACTTTAAATTTATCTCACTCAGGATCTTTAGCTAAGGATCGCTCACTTTCGACGATCTTAAATGCGCTAGAGGGATTATTTAAAAAATACCCTGATGCCAGAGAGCATATTCGTGTGCATGCTTACGGCGCAGCTTTGGACTCATTAACTGTGGAGGCTATCTCGCGTCTGAGCTATCAAGACGTGTTAATAGCTCATGGCCGTTTAGAAAAAGATCCTGCGACGGGTAAGTCTGGTCGCGAGAGGGTGGTTGAAAAAATGCAAGAAGCGGATGTGTTGATTTTGCTTCACGGTAATGATGAGTGGTGTGCTGAATACATCCCTTCGAAGTTCTATGAGTATCTCTGGACCGGTCGCCCGATTTGGGGAATTACCCACCGTAATCCTCAATTAGATGAAATGCTCTCGGAACGGGGCGCTTACTTAAGCCAAGAGGGCAATGTTGAAGGTATTGGCATGGCGCTTGAAAGAATTTGGTTAGACTGGCGGGAGCGCAGACTAATTGAGCCAAAATGGTTGCCCTTGGGGGTCGATCAAGCGGTTGAACAGATTCTGACTGAGATTAAATATAAACAGGAAGCCCATTGAAAGACTTTGTTCTCTATTGCAAGTCCTATCGCAATGACTTTCTGCGTCTAAAAAGACTGCTCGCATCCGTTGAGAAATTGAATGTAGATCGCTTGCCGTTTTATATTTCTACCCCAAAGGAAGATAAAGCAGCACTAGTAGAGATATTGGGCGATGCTGGCGATTATCTATGGGTTGCTGATGAAGATATCGTTCGCGCTAATCCGCGAGCCTCCTTTGAGAAGTATCTGTCTATGCCGGGCGGCCTATCGCAAGCTATTGTGAAATCAGAATTCTGGCGTCTCGGACTTGCTGAAAATTATTTATGTCTTGATTCAGACTGTGTCTTTATTCGCCCCTTTAAGCGTTCTGACTTTATGGGTGGTGATGGAGTCCCTTTTACGGTGCTTCACCAAAATAAAGAATATTTCCAGCTTGCTCAAAATCGCGGCGAGAGTAAGGTTGAGGAAAATTTACGTGCTGAAGCCCAGAGAGTTCAAGCTATATTTGGAAGGGTGGGCCCTGAGTTTTATTGTGCGCCCGCACCTTTTATTTGGTCTGCCAAGGTTTGGCAGTCTCTAGATCAAGAGTATTTGCAGCCAAACGGAATGAGTCTTTGGGATCTCGTAACGCCAGAATACCCAGAGACATTGATTTATGGAGAGGCTTTGCTTAAGTACAGAGCCATTCCATTGCTTGCAATTGAGCCACTCTTTAGGGTCTATCACTATGATTGGCAGTATTACGTGCTCAAGCGGCTTGGGGAGACAGAAGAGAAGCTCAAGTCTAATTATCTTGGCATTCTCTATCAGTCTAACTGGGAGTCTGATCTCAATTTAGGTGGTGGCAAATCACTTCCATCAAGATTGCTCAAGAGCGCAAAAAGATTCTTACGTTATTTGCAAAGTTATCTCTGATGTTAGATATTCAAGGTTTAGTCATTTCTTTAGCTGGGTCGGATGCGCGCCAACAAAAGGTACGAGCAGAGCTGGGCAAAACCAATTTACAGTGGCGCTTTTTGGATGCTGTGAGAGGTTCCGCTTTAACAAGCGTTCCTAAGGAGTATCAGCCTGAAAAAGTAAAGCGATTGTTAGGATTTGAGCTAACACCTAATGAGCTTGGTTGCTTCTTATCGCATAAAAAAGCATGGCAAGACTGCGTCGATAAAAATATCTCAACGATTATTTTTGAGGATGACTTTTGTCTGTTGCCACATTTTGAGAAAGCTATTCATTTCTTAATGAATGAATCTACTGGCTGGAATGCAGTTAGGCTGCAGGGTTTAAGTGATGTTCCGCAAGAGCAAATTCAGAGTAATGGAGAATTTTCTTTAGTCAGAAATATAGGTGATGCAGTAGGCGCCACCGCTTATTTGTTGAGGCCGAGTGCTGCGCAGGTACTGATTGATGCAGCTTCCGATATCTATGAGCCTTTGGACCACTTCTTAGAGCATCGTCAAAAGCATCATCTGGAATTTTTGGCAATCAGTCCTTATCCGGTGGACATCACTGGTGTAGAGACAACCATTGCAGATAGACCGGGAAGGCTTCCTATAAGGGGCTGGGAGAAGACAAAGCGTTCTGCTATGAGGGCTCTAGATCGTTGGTTTTCAAAGAACCCCTGGTTTCCCAAGTAAGGTAAATCTAGCAAATTTATAGATATAGCTTTTTCTGTAAGTTGCGCAACTTACGCTCAAAGCGGTATTTTTGAATCACCATTCGATCGAGCGGTGAAATCTCAATTTCATTCAGATTTTTCCCTTGAATAAAGACATCATTAAACTGCTTCATGATGACTTTGGCAGAGAAATTCTTGGAGTAGGCATCCCAATTTTTTTGGCTCTGTGTCTTGCGGTCAAAGTTTTGAAAGATGTCAGCTAAATCTTTCTTGCCCTTATAGAGAATCGCTTTATCACCCAATATCTCAATATGACTGCGTTGCGGTGAGAGTGCATAGGTGATAACAGGTTTGCCCTTGATGGAAAACTCGCCGCAGGCTAAGCCAAAGCTCTCTCCGATACCACGGGCATGTAGCATGCCATCGCATGTATTAATAAATTTCACCTTGTAATCGAGATCTGAGTTCCCAGGCAGAAAGAGAAGTCTTTCGTGCTGGGCAAAAGGATCCATATTCATAAACAAGAAATAGAGATCAGTGCGCTTTTGTACTGCAGCCAAAACCGCTTCCTTAACAAAATCAAGGTTGAAGCTATCCGAGCCCCCATACCAACCCAATACTGTTGCTGTTTCCGGTATGCCCAGCTTAGAACGAAGGTCGCCAGCGACTTCCGGCAATTCAATCATGTGGGGCACAAAAGGAATTTTATTATTTGAGTATTCCTTCGAGAGCCATTGGGAGACAAAAGCATATTTATCTCCGTGAAACTCTTCGGGTTTGGTGGGAAAAACTGCATGAATTAATGCGGGCGAACTTTCACAAATAGCATCATCACGCTCCCCTGACTTAATGAAATAAGTTAAATCAATTTTTTCTTGTTCAATGAGGCGATTAAGCTCAGCTTGTCCATCATAGGGGCACAATTTAAATTGCTTGGAAAATTTCTCCAATACAGATTGATTGGCTGGGTTGCTCTTGCGATAAAAGATGACCGACTCATTGCCAAGTAACTGTTGGTTATTGTGCGCATAATCGTAAAGTGCAATTTCTGTACCGCGTAGCGATAGCCCATTGGTATGGAAGCCCAGTTTCATTGATTATGTCGTTGCGTCTTCAAGGATGCGTTTTACAAAATCCCTAAATGGGAGAATGCTGGGAGCCTTCAGAAGCAAGGCTTGAGCGGTATAGCTCTGCAGGGCTTGGGGCGAGTGAATGATTTCGGCAAGCGGCTCGTAATTGCACCATGTCATTGGCGCTAAATTGATAAAGGCCTGCGGATTAAAGTCCACCCTTACGTTTTCATCAGTCCAAGTAATGGGTAAGCAGTCAGCAAAAAATGCCTCAGGAATTTTCTCAGTGTAATAGCCGGGGTACATGCCATTTTCAGGGCAAAGATTAAAACCAAATTCTTGCAATAGTTCTTGCTTCAAAAATCCGCTGAGGTGGTGGTTCTCAATCGTTTTATCAAAGTGAGCACCAAACCCGGTAACCGGCATCACTTTTTGTACAGCCTCAAATAATGTTTTGCGCGGCTCTCGAATGTGTGAGCTTAAAAAGGCAGCGGCTTGTTTTTTCTCAAGAAAGCGATTGCCTAATGGCTGCATCAGACGCTCTATGCTCATCAGCTTGCCGTAACGCGGATTTTGGTTGCCAGCAATGCCTTCATGAGACCAGTCAATCATTTCCATCCAGTAGGGGAGGCGAAAGTGCTGCTCAGAAGAAATATTTAAGTCAAAGGAGATGCTGTATTCGGCTGGAACAGTGTCATGTCGCAAGTTTTCTGCGCTATGGAAAACCCTGAGCGGTGAGTTAGCTCTAGAGGGGGTCAAATTCAGGATTGAATTTACTGTAGGACGTAGTGGTTTAGGGCACCACTTGAGTTTCTTGGAATCGGGCTTGGTAAAAGGCCCCAATATGAGTAAATCAGCCTGATTTGGCTTGACCCAATCTAGCTGATATCCAAGGCTTTGAGCGATAATTGGTAGCAAGCCCTGTGAATAGTCGCTTGGGCAGCCAGCAGTTGAAATTCGTACACTTCTCATACCTTAATACTAATTTATTTTTATGTCTGAGCAATCGATTCCTTACTCAGTAGTGATCACCACCTTTGATAAGCGTTTCGATGCCTATTTAGTACCTTTGCTTGCCCAGATTAAGGCGCAGCGTCCAGATATTGAAGTCATCGTTGTTATTAATGGCCCTGCAAAGGGAGCTTTTGATGAGGTATATCGTTCGAGCATTCTGACTTATCTGTCGCGATTCCCAAAAGTGTTTCCGACCATGTTCCCCAGATTTCAGTCGTTGGCCAAATTATGGAATCGAGGCGCATTAACGGCGAGCCATGATCGCGCACTTATTTTGAATGATGATCTTGAGCTTAAATCAGAAAATGGCGTCTGCTTTTTTGATCACCTCGAAGCGGCAATGTTGACTCATGCCGGCACATTCAAGATCAACGGCAGTTTTTCTCACTTCATCGCAGATAAGCGTGAATTGATTGAAGTTGGATTCTTTGATGAGCGCCTTTTGGGTCTCGGAGAAGAGGATGGAGACTTCTATTGGCGTTTCTACAAAAAGTATAAAAAAGAAATTCCTAGTGCCGATATGGGGTTGATAGATAACGTTCAGTCTGACTTAGCGGATGATGGATACACCAAGGGTATTAGAACTGCATCCAAATTTAATCGCGAGTTTATTCAAAACCAAAAATATAAAACGACTTTATTAGGTGGTTACCGAGGTATGTTTGATAAGAAGGTCAACCAGATTCTTGAGGATGAGAAGCAGTATCCCTATGAATCGTTTTACTTAGACAATAAAGACAAGCTGTAAATCTATGGTGCCAGGGTTCGATCAAGATAAGACATTTAGCTATTGCTCATATGCTTGCTTAGTATCCGTGGTTGGCCTGCTGACAATCTGGGTCCTGCCAAATACGATTGCATTGCGCCATGTATTGCTGGGGGTTGGTGTGATTGCTTCCATCCCTATTATTAAAAAGAGTCATTTCTTTTGTAGACAATCAATCTGGGAGCTTTTGCCTCTCTTGCTCTTAGGTTCACTATTTGCATGGGTATTAATTCACCTAAGCTTCTTCTCGCTAAATTTTGATCTGGAGTTCAAAGAGGTGAAGACGCTTTGGGCTAGAGCAATTTTGGGGGCGATATTGGCAATTGGTTTGAGCATTGCTTTGCAAAAGAATGCCAAACTGCGACCTTACTTTTTTGTAGCCTTATTTATCGTTTCACTGATTAATATTGGTGCGTACTTTTATATGTCGGCCATTTCGCCAGAGGGCACCTTCATTAGCTTCTTTAATTTTGTTGATAGATTTGTATTTAAGAAAATTGAAGCTGCTTACTTTGGGGTGTTAGCCATCTCAGTCGCTTGCGGAAATATCGTTTACTTATTGGGTACACCATCCTCAAAACAGAGGGCTAAGGCGATCACCTGGTGGATTGTAGGAATAGCAATTGCTTTAATTGCATCGATTATTAACATCACTAAAAACGGCATAGGCGGTGGGGTTGGCCTCTGTGTTTTATTGGTTCTAACGTGTATGGCACGAAGCTTTTTTCAAGGCTCACGTTCTGCGTTGAAGGTAGCGATGTCCCTTGGTTTGGTCGGTGCAATTTTGCTAGGTGGCTGGCAAATGAATCGATTATTTGCTTCACCAGGCTGGGATAACTTTATTGACGACGTGAAATTCTCCTCTCAAATAGATACCCATTCTGGATGGAGAAAAAATAATCCAGAGTCTTTCCCTATAAAAAGTAATGGCCAGATGGTCTCAGGTAATGTCTACGAGCGCATGTCTTGGGCCACAGCTGGGGTCAGATTGATTAAAGCCTACCCATTGGGCTATGGTTCTATTAATGCTTCTTTTGTTGGCATGCTCAATCACGCTCAAGTGGAGCAGGAGCTAGAGAGTCAGTCTCATAGTGGTTGGATCGATTTTGGATTGGCATTTGGTGTGCCTGGCCTACTCCTTCTGCTGGCCACTTTTTTGTCCATACTGTGGTTTGGCCTAAAGCACAGTGGTCAGTTTGGATTAATTGGCGCGTGGCTGGCGATTGGTTTGATGCCATTTGGCTTATTTTCCGAAATTAATTACAAACATAACTTTGAAATACTGATATTTTTTATCGCATTTGCAGCTGCTTCTGCGGTAGGTATTAAGGGTATAAAATTTCAAACTAAATAAGTTAAAAATAGCGGATTAACAAATGATTCTAGTAACTGGTGGTGCAGGCTTTATTGGTGGTAACTTTGTATTGGATTGGCTTGCTAATCCTGATGCCGAAGGGATAGTGAACTTAGACAAGTTAACGTATGCCGGTAATTTAGCAACATTAAGTTCGCTGGAGAAAGATTCGCGCCATGTATTTGTGCACGGTGATATTGGCGATAAAGAATTGGTGACGAAGCTATTAAAGCAATACCAACCACGCGCAATCGTCAATTTTGCAGCTGAGAGCCATGTTGATCGCTCCATTCATGGACCTGCCGAATTTGTACAAACTAATATTGTCGGCACATTTAATTTGCTCGAGTGTGCACGCGAGTATTGGAATGGTCTTGATGCTGCTGCTAAAGAACTATTCCGTTTTCATCATGTATCAACCGATGAGGTGTACGGTTCTTTGTCTGCAACAGATCCCGCATTTACCGAAACCAATTCCTATGAGCCAAATAGTCCTTACTCTGCATCTAAAGCAGCTTCAGACCACTTGGTGCGCGCTTGGTTTCATACATATGGCTTCCCGGTCGTAACAACAAATTGCTCTAATAACTATGGTCCGTATCACTTCCCGGAGAAGTTAATTCCTTTGGTGATATTGAATGCCTTAAATGGCAAACCATTACCTATTTATGGCGATGGCCAGCAAGTGCGTGATTGGCTGTACGTTGGTGATCATTGCTCTGCAATTCGAGAAGTGTTGGCTGAAGGCAAATTGGGCGAGACTTACAACATTGGAGGCTGGAATGAAAAAGCCAATATTGATGTGGTGAAGACCATCTGCTCTATTTTGGATGATCTCAAGCCTCGGGTAGACGGTAAGTCCTACGTAGAACAAATTACTTTTGTAAAAGATCGTCCAGGCCACGATCGTCGCTATGCGATTGATGCTAGCAAGGTTGAGCGTGAGCTGGGTTGGCGTCCTGCCGAAACTTTTGATACAGGTATTCGCAAGACGGTGCAGTGGTATTTGGATAATCCAACATGGATTGAGGGTGTTGTAAGCGGGTCTTATAGGGACTGGCTTAATAAGCAGTACAACTAATAGGTTGTTCAAGCACTTATGAATATTTTGATTTTTGGTAAGGATGGGCAACTAGGAAAAGCTTTCAAAAGTCTTTTTGATGTCGCAGCACTTCCTAAGGGCACGAGTATTCAGTATGTAGGGCGCGCTGAATGTGATTTAAGTGATGGCGATGCATTGAATGCCTTGCTTGCTAATGCAAGTCCAGATCTCATTATTAATGCCTCGGCCTATACCGCTGTTGATAAGGCCGAAACCGATTTGGATATGGCTTATGCAATCAATGCGCGTGCACCAGAGTTGATGGCGCTATGTGCCGCCAAAGAAAGCGCCACCTTTTTGCACTATTCCACGGATTATGTCTTTGATGGCAGCAAAGATGGTTGGTATGTTGAAGGCGATGTTCGCAATCCATTGGGCGCCTATGGTAAGAGTAAAGCGGCTGGCGAAATTGCGATAGAACAAGCATTTATAAATTCAGATAAAAATATACCTCAGGGTCGGTTTGCAGTTTTCCGTACAAGCTGGGTGTATGGGGATGGCGGTAATTTCATTCGCACAATGTTGCGTTTAGCAAAAGACCGCGAAGAGTTAAAAGTCATTCATGATCAGTATGGTGCTCCGACGAGTGCGGAATGGCTTGCGGAGGTGAGCCTCGGTTTGGCACTCAATTCTGATTTTGAGCTCAAGCCGTTTCAATCGGGCATTTATCACGCCGTACCGGCAGGTGAAACTACTTGGTATGGTTTAGCCTCTTTTGCGATTAAAGCCGCTCTAGATGCCGGCATTGATCTCAAGGCCAAGCCAGGAGCTATCAAGCCGATTTTGGCGGTTGAATACCCTTTGCCAGCGCCTAGGCCTATGAATTCCCGCATGGACAGCGCTAAATTGCGTACCGCTCTTCAAGATGGTGCTTCAGAAGCTTCAAACTCTTATAATGAACCCCAAAATGTGCCGATTTTCCCTGCTTGGGACGGCATGGTTCAACAATATGTATCCAAGCTGGTCAAAGAAGGTTTGATTTAAATGCCTCTTCACCCCTTGAGATGCTGAAATAAGGGTATGAAGAATGACGGTAAATCGTAAAGGTATTATTTTGGCAGGCGGCTCTGGAACACGCTTGTATCCAGTCACTCAAGCGGTTTCTAAGCAACTGATGCCGGTCTACGATAAGCCTATGGTGTACTACCCACTTAGCACATTGATGCTTGCAGGTATTCGTGACATTTTGCTCATTTCTACACCGCACGACACCCCACGTTTTACTGAGCTCCTAGGCGATGGTTCGCAATGGGGTCTCAATATTCAATATTGCGTTCAACCCTCTCCAGATGGTTTGGCACAAGCATTTACTTTAGGAAAAAACTTTGTTGGCAATGATCCAAGTGCTTTAGTACTTGGGGATAATATTTTTTATGGTCATGAGTTGGTAGACCAACTCAATAGTGCCAATGCGAGAACTGTTGGAGCATCTGTATTTGCTTATCACGTGAATGATCCAGAGCGTTATGGCGTTGTAGAGTTTGATAAAGACTACAAAGCACTCTCCATCGAAGAGAAGCCTCTCAAACCCAGAAGTAGTTACGCGGTGACTGGTCTTTATTTTTACGATAACCAAGTATGTGATATTGCCGCTTCCATTAAGCCTAGTGCGCGTGGTGAGCTCGAGATTACCGACGTCAATCGTGTGTATTTAGAAAAGAATGAATTAAGCGTTGAAATCATGGGCCGTGGCTTTGCTTGGCTCGATACCGGAACGCATGATTCTCTGTTGGATGCAGCTGGGTTTATCGCGACTTTGCAAAAGCGCCAGGGCCTCATGGTGGCATGCCCCGAGGAGATTGCTTATCGTCAGGGCTGGATTAGTGCTGAAGCAGTGCAAAAGGTTGCCGCTCAGTTAAGTAAGAATAGCTATGGACAGTATCTTGGTAAGATTTTGAATGAGTTAAATAACTCTGCTCAGCCCGTATCTTTGTCGCATAAAAAAATTATCGGATAAACATGTCCACTAAGTTATTGATTACGCCTACTGCGATTCATGATGTATTTATTGTGGAGCCTAAAGTATTTGGAGATGAGCGAGGTTGGTTTACCGAATCTTTTAATGCTGAAGACTTCGCTGCTGCTACTGGATTGAATGTTCAATTTGTTCAAGACAATCATTCCTTTTCTCGTCAGTGGACTTTGCGTGGTCTGCATTATCAGCTAGAGAAAACTCAAGGCAAGTTAGTACGCGTGGTTGCTGGAAGCGTATTTGACGTGGCAGTTGATATTCGTAAAGACTCACCAACTTATGGCAAATGGGTAGGGGTTGAATTAAGCGCTGAAAACCATAAGCAACTCTGGATTCCTGCAAAGCTTGCTCACGGCTTTTTAGTACTTTCGCCAACCGCAGAGTTTCTTTACAAAACCACCGATTACTATCATCCGCAAAGCGAAGCTTGCTTGGCCTGGAATGATCCTAAGGTGGCAATTGAGTGGCCTTTGCCGGCCGGCATTCAACCCAATATGAATGCCAAGGATGCAGCTGGTCTTGCGTGGGATGCAGCTCCTAAGTTTTAAGTCTCTTTTGCTTTATTCAAAAGTAAGATAATGCTCATATGAGCAATGCATCTATTGATACCAAACCCCCCAAGATTCTATTGGTAAAACTCTCCTCATTAGGGGATGTATTGCATAACCTGCCAATCGTTTGGGATCTGCGGACACGTTTACCTGATGCTCAAATTGATTGGGTAGTTGAAGAGGGGTATGTTCACCTACTGACGCCGTTGTTATCTAAGAATGGTTTTAAAGGGATTGACCGCATCATTCCTTTTGGTTTGCGTCGCTGGAAAAAGAATCTTCTGCAGCTATCTACTTGGAAAGAATTCTTTGCATTTAAGAAGCAGCTTCAGAAAGTCTCCTATGACATTCTGATTGAAACTCAAGGCCTTTTGAAATCCGCTATTGTGTGTTCCTTGGCGAAGAAGTCTTCAAATGCAGTGATTGCAGGATTGGCTAATGCCACTGAGTTTTCTGGATATGAGCCAATTGCCAGATCTTTCTACAACCAATCTGTACAGGTGCCCATCCAATGTCATGCGGTAGATCGCTCGCGCTGGGTGATGTCCTCTGCTTTAGATTGGCCATTGCTTGAGCGTTCGAGTGCCCCGCAGTTTTATTCTCCGGAATACATTCAATCTTTGAAGTTACCGGCCAAGCTAGTCTCTGAGCAGTTGCTTGCTCCATATGTTTTGTGTTTTCACTCAACGGCTAGAGAGGCTAAGCGTTGGCCTAATAGTGATTGGATTGCTCTCGGTAAGGAGTTATCTAGCCGCGGTTATCAAGTGGTTCTTCCTTGGGGGAATGTAGCTGAGCAAGCAGTTAGTAGAGAAATCGCTGCACAAATTCCGAATGCCTTAGTTCCACCAGCATTCTCAATTGAGGATGCTTTTGGTGTGATTGCCGGCGCTGCATTAGCAGTCGGCGTTGATACCGGCCTAACGCATTTAGCAGCAGTGCTCAACAAGCCCACAGTTGAAATTTATTGTGATTCCCCGCTGTGGAAAACCGAAGGGTATTGGTCGAAGAATATTCGCAATGTGGGAGATATTCAAAAGCCTCCGACAGTAGCCCAAGTGCTTGAGGCCGCGTCTGAATTACTGCCTTAATTAATGCTTTAGTTATCGCAGTAAGGAGTTAATAGCGACTAAGTCTGCATCTGTTAATGCAGCTGCATGAGCCTTCAGCTTGATTGCATTGAGAATAGTGTTGTAGCGTGCTTGCTGCAGTAATGAACGCGTATTAATTAATGAATCCAATGCAATCAATACATCGATATTAATTAAAGTACCAACTTGAAAGCCTAGCTTGCTTGACTCAAGGGCAGACGAGGTAGAACGCTCTGCTGCTTCATAAGCTTTCACGCTAGCCAATCCACCGTAGAACCCGGTGAACGCAGCGCGCGTGTTTTGAGCTGCCGTACGTCTGGAGTTGTCGTAGTTTGCCTTGGCGGCATCAACAAGGGCAGCATTTTGACGGATGACTGAGCTGTTAAAGCCGCCCGATACCAATGGAATAGTCATTTGCAATGCCACGGTGTTGTTATACACATTGGTGCTAGCAGGTGTGTAGTTATTAGGTGTTCCGTTTGAGGTGTTGTACCCGCTTGTGCCTACTAAATTTACGGTTGGATAGTTTAAGGCTTGAGCGCCACGATAAGTACTCTCTGCAAGATTTACAGAGAGTTGGCCGGCTAGCACATTGAAGTTCGCAGCCTCAGCTTGATTTATCCAATCATCTAAAGTTTGGCCCGGTGGCAAATGCGGATTCACGCTCTCAGCAATCGGATTACCATTTGCATCTTTAGATTTGCTGCGTGGATCTCTTAATACACCCTCAATCTTGGCATCTTTCACTAAGGGCTTCAATGCACCTACCGGGCGGCCTACGATTTGTTCCAGAACACCGCGCTTCACAATAAGGTCCGCTTGCGCAGTGATTTCTTGTGAGGTTGCTAAATCCATTGCTGCTTGCGCAGTATTCACATCCACAATAGTTGCTAAGCCGGCATCAAATTTTGCTTGCGCAACTTCTAGTTGTTGTTTGATTAAATCTTTTTTATTTTTATATAGCGCTACATTGTCTTGACTGGTCAGCGTATCAAAGTAAGCCTGTGATACTCGTAAGATCAAATCTTGCTGCGCCAAGAAAAAGCGCATATCCGCTAATTTGGTATTGAGATCACCTTGTTTGAATAGCTCTAGTGCGCCAACGTTGAATACGGGCTGCGTTAAGGTAACCGTATAACTCTTTTGATCAAAGACTCGTGAGTTACCAGCATTATTTGAGACTACAGTGCTGCCGGTGCCGTGTTGATAGTAGCGAGTGCCCCCAGGTGTGGCATTGGCCTGCGGCATGAGCAAGGAGAAGCCCTGCCAATAGAGCTCTTTACTGGCTTGGTAGTTAAAGCGTGCCGCTGTTAAAACAGGGTCACTAAATGCAGCCTCTTGATAAAGCTGAATCAAATCATTTAATTGACCCCTGGTATCGCTAGTCTTGCTTCCATTCAAATTGGATGGGGCTGAAATCGTCGGCAAAGCTGGCTTGGTCGGTGGTGGGGCTATCTGAGGAGGCTGCTCTAGGCCAATCAGGGTTGAGGCGCTCATTGGGGTCGGTAGAGCTGGCCTTGGGGCTGCATTGGGGCTTTGAGCCATGACATTACCAGACCAGGCATTCCAGCCGAGCGCTTGACTAAGGATCAAACCAAAGGCGGTAAGTCGAGAAAGTCTAAAGCGGCTTGGGGTCATGTAATTCAGATACTTTTCAATGTGGCATGCAGTTTAAGGCCAATTTATTCAAATTGCTCATTTAGACACTATTTTGCCAAAACCTCTAGATTGCCCCTCTATACCTATAAAATTTAGGATATGGATCTAATTTTGTTATTAAAAGCAGTCATTCTGGGGGTGGTAGAGGGATTAACGGAGTTTTTGCCGATCTCTAGCACTGGGCATCTGATTTTGGTTGGCGATTTGCTCGACTTTAATGATGACCGAGGCAAGGCATTTGAAGTCATTATTCAGTTTGGCGCCATTCTGGCGGTGTGCTGGGAATTCCGTGAAAAGCTTCTAAAGGTTGCCACTTCTTTTTCAGGCAGCCCTGCGTCTCGTCGTTTTGTTTTGAATCTACTGATCGCCTCTATTCCTGCAATGGGCTTAGCTTTTCTATTTGGCAAATACATCAAGGCAGTACTTTTCGCCCCAATTCCGGTAGCGAGTGCTTTTATTGTTGGCGCACTTATTATTTTTTGGGCTGAGCGTCGTCAACAAAATCTCACAGATGTTTCTACGCGTATTCAGTCGGTAGATGATTTGAGTCCATTAGATGCACTCAAGGTTGGGTTGGCGCAATGTGCCGCGCTGATACCCGGAACATCGCGTTCGGGAGCAACGATTATTGGTGGCATGTTATTTGGCTTACCGCGCGCTGTTGCTACTGAGTTTTCTTTCTTTTTAGCTATCCCAGTAATTGGTGGTGCTACGGCTTATGAGTTATTGAAGTTGTGGAAGAATCCCGTAGCCTTTTCTGGTGAATTTACTCTTGCTATCGTGGTAGGTTTTATTGCCGCCTTTATCTCTGCATTTGTTTGTGTGCGCTGGTTGATTCACTATGTAGCGCACCATAACTTCATTCCATTTGCTTGGTATCGAATCGCTTTTGGATTGCTAGTTTTATTTACTTCTTACACAGGCTTAATTGCCTGGTCTCACTAATTTAAGCCCACGGAATTTAATATGGATGCATCCATTGACGCAATTACCAATAATATTCAGCTGGCTTTGGCCCCTGTATTTTTATTGACTGCAGTTGCCACTTTGATTAACGCGATTTCCGGGCGCCTGGCCAGATCGGTTGATCGGATGCGTGAAATTAGACGAGCGATTAATGAAGGATTGGTTAAGGATGCTGTTTTATTGCAGCATATGAATAAAGAAGCCGATGAAGCTCAAATTCGTGGTCGTCTTTGTACTGCCGCTATCTTTTTTGACGTTCTGAGCGGCGTTTTTATTTCCCTTACTGTTCTTGAATTATTTTTCTTTCAAGCTGGCGCAGTTCGTTCATTACAAACGATGTATGTCATTTGGACTTTTGTATTGGGCCTCATATTTTTTATGACATCACTTTCAATAGTGCTTGCTGAAATTGTTTATGCCTATCGCTCGGCAGGGTGGAATACACCAAGCAGCAACAGCAAATGATAAGAACTGACCGCATTCGTTCTTTTGTTTTAAGGGCCGGTAGAACCACAGCTGGTCAGCAGCGCGCTATTGAGGAGTTGGGTCCTCAGTTTTTAATTCCTTACCAAGCTGCTAATCTCAATTTAAATGAGGCATTTCAAGGTTCAAGCAAGCCAAAGATTCTTGAGATTGGTTTTGGCATGGGTGAGACGACTGCCAAGATCGCCGCACTAAGATCTGAGGATGATTTTTTGGCAATTGAGGTTCATCCACCGGGTGTGGGTGCATTGCTCAAACTCATTGGTGAAAATCAATTAACCAATTTACGCTTAATTCGCCACGATGCTGTTGAGGTGCTTGAGCAGATGATTGCCCAAGATTCATTAGATGGCATTCATATTTATTTTGCAGATCCATGGCATAAGAAGCGTCACCACAAGCGCCGCTTGATTCAGGCGGAGTTTGTCCGTTTATTGGTTTCTAGATTAAAGCCTGGTGGCTATTTGCATTTGGCCACTGATTGGCATAACTATGCTGAGCAAATGCTCTTGGTATTAAATGCTGAGCCTACTTTGCAAAATACTTCTAGTGATTTGGTAAAGATTGAAACCTTTGATGTTTCCGATGTAGCCAAGCCAGAGGAAACGCCAAATGAGTTTAAGCCAACGCTTGAGCAATTAAATACACAGCACGCTGGCTATGTTGAGAGACCAGCTTATCGCCCGGTCACGAAGTTTGAAAACCGCGGCATCAAACTAGGCCACGGTGTTTGGGATCTGGTTTATAAGAAGAAATAAAAAAATTTGGAAATGTAAATGTCAGCAGGGCTTAGCTTGCTTATAAACCGATACAGACATATTTCATTTCGAGATATTCATCCATACCGTAAACGCTACCTTCTCGGCCCAAGCCTGATTGTTTGATGCCGCCAAAGGGGGCAACCTCATTGGAGATGAGGCCGGTGTTTACGCCGACCATTCCGTACTCCAAAGCCTCTGCTACTTTCCAAATGCGACCGATGTCACGGCTATAGAAGTAAGAGGCCAGACCAAATTGACTGCTGTTTGCCAGCTGAATGACTTCTTCATCGCTTTCAAAAGGAATGATTGGTGCAATAGGGCCAAATGTTTCTTCGTAAGTAATGAGCATTTGGCTATTGACGTTGGATAGGATCGTTGGCTCGTAAAAGTTCTTTCCTTCAACAGATGGTTTGCCACCAGTAACCAGTTTGGCACCTTTGCTAATGGCATCAGCGACATGCTTTTTCACTTTTTCAAGGGCAGCAGTTTCAATCAGTGGTCCCTGAGTAATGCCGGCTTGCATGCCGTTACCTACCTTGATGACTTCAAGAGCTTTAGCAAATTTCTCCACAAAAGCATCTTGCACTTTTTTATGAACGTAAAAACGATTTGCACAAACGCAGGTTTGACCTGAGTTTCTAAATTTAGAGGCCATGGCACCAGTAACGGCTGCATCAATATCGGCATCTTCAAAAACAATAAATGGGGCGTGCCCACCTAACTCGAGAGCCAGTTTCTTTACTGTAGGAGCGCATTGCTCCATGAGGATGCGACCAACTTCTGTCGAGCCTGTAAAGGAAAGGTGGCGAACTGTAGGTGATGCGCAGAGTGTTTTGCCTATGGCAATTGATTGATTGGCATCTGCTGTGATGATGTTAATAACACCATCAGGTACGCCAGCACGCTTTGCTAGTTCAGCCAATGCCAATGCTGAGAGTGGTGTAAGTTCTGCAGGTTTAATCACAATCGTGCAGCCGGCGGCCATGGCTGGTGCAATTTTGCGGGTAATCATGGCAATCGGAAAATTCCAAGGAGTGATTGCTACACAAACCCCGATCGGTTGCTTGAGAACCATTAGGCGCTTATCGCCCCAGGTGGTGCTCAAAATAGAGCCTTCAACCCGTTTCGCTTCTTCAGCAAACCATTCCACAAAAGAAGCGCCGTATGCTACTTCACCTGCTGCTTCAGCAAGAGGCTTGCCTTGCTCAAGTGTCATTAAGGTAGCGAGATCTTGTGTATTGGCAATAATCAGATCAAACCATTTGCGCATGATTTGCGCACGCTCTTTTGCTAGCTTGCTACGCCATGCTGGCAGTGCTTTTTCTGCGGCGGTGATGGCGAGTTCGGCATCAGTCGTTGCAAGATTAGCAACATGAGCGATGACTTCATCAGTAGCGGGGTTATTAACTGCAAAGGTATTTTTAGAGTCCAGCCATTGACCGTTTATGAAGGCTGCCTCTTTAAAAAGGCTGGAGTCTTTTAGTTGGGTGCGAATATCTACTTTTTGCATGATGTCTGACCTTGATATGGATGCAAATCATTTTATCCCCTAACAAGTAAAAAAGCCTCCAGGCACGTACGCTTGGAGGCTTAGCTTCTTAACAGCTGGCAACTTAGTATTAGCCCGCTTGAGTCTCGGCAGTGCGTAGTTTTTGCGCGAGCAGGTCTAAGACGCCATTAACGTATTTATGGCCGTCAGTGCCGCCAAAGGTTTTGGCAAGCTCAACAGCTTCGTTGATTGCTACTTTGTAAGGCACTGAGAGGTCAACTGCTAGTTCATATGCGCCAATCAAGAGGGCTGCATGCTCCACAGGAGACAATTCATTGATGGGGCGATCCAGTGCCGGGGTGATGATTGCTTCAAGTTCATCTGTACGGGCTAAAACACCATCGAAGATGCCCTGAAACAAATCAAGCTGGCAACGACGAAATGCAGGATCTTCGGATAACTGCTTAGCAATAGCAGCACCATTTGGAATGCTGCCAGCACGACGCATGACGAGACTTTGATACACGCCTTGAAGAGCGTATTCACGAGCACGACGGCGTGGGGTTAGAGAGCGCTTAGCGGGGGCCTTGGCATCTTTGGCAGGTACTAAGTTTTCTGGATTTGGGATAGATTTAGACATGTTTTACTCTTGGCTCGAATTGATTTCGATATCAATATCTGGTGTTAGGGCAAGTGCCAAGTTAGCCATTTCTACAACGGCTTGAGCGCATTCAGCACCCTTCACTTGGACACGTGCAAGAGCTTGTTCATCCGTATCGCAGGTGAGCACGCCGTTTGCGATTGGTAAACCAGAATCAATGGAGATGCGAGTAATGCCTGCAGCAGATTCATTGGAGACTAATTCAAAGTGATAGGTCTCACCACGAATAACAGCCCCTAAAGCAACTAAGCCATCGAACTCGCCAGTCTCAGCCATTTTTTGTAGGGCAAATGGAATCTCTAATGCGCCAGGCACAGTGACGAGCTTGATATCAGATTGATTAACACCTAGGGAAATCAATTCATTAATACAAGCATTTGTGAGTGCTACGCAATGATCTTCATTGAAGCGCGCTTGCACCACGCCAACACGTAGATCTTGCCCATTTAAATCAGCCTCTAATACGCCTACAAATTCATTGGTGGAGTCAGTCATAGTATTTTTAGATTAAAGGTTTAAAAGGGGTGTAGCCTGTTACTTCCAGCTTGTAGCCGGAGAGACTTGGTACTGGGCTTGGGTTGGCTAGTAAGCGCATTTTCCCTACGCCAATATCTTTCAGAATTTGTGCACCAATACCGTAGCTTCTGAAATCTGTTTTGCGCGCCAAAGGTTTTTGTTCGGCATCATGAGGGCGATTGAGTTTCTGAAACTGGGCAAGCCAATCAGTATCGCTAGGCGCTGCAATTCCGGAAGCGTTTAACAATACAGCCACACCAGCAGGGGCCGCGGCAATCGCTTGCAGTGCTTGGGCTAGTGGCCAAGAGTGGGTGCTGACGTTAGAGTCTAAAAAGTCCAGAACGGTAACAGGCTCATGTACGCGCACTAATGTTTCTTGCGCCTCAGAAGGCTTTCCGTGTACTAATGCAACGTGCACGCATGAACTTGGAGTGTCGCGATAAATAATCCCCTGGAATTTTCCCCAAGGGGTAATAAATTCACGAGTACCTTCACGCACCACAATGCTTTCATGTTGGCTGCGATATTGGATCAAGTCAGCAATGCTGCCAATTTTTAATTGATGTTCTTTTGCAAACTCTAGTAAGTCAGGAAGGCGGGCCATGCTGCCATCGTCTTTCATGATTTCGCAGATGACTGAGGTTGGTGAGCAACCGGCCATAGCTGCAAGATCGCAACCGGCTTCAGTATGTCCAGAGCGAATCAATACGCCGCCAGGTTGAGCCATCAACGGAAATATATGACCAGGTTGAACTAAATCACTAGGCTTAGCATTTGGTGCCACCGCAGTTTTAATGGTGAGCGCACGGTCTGCCGCAGAGATACCAGTAGTCACGCCTGTCGCAGCTTCAATAGAAACTGTGAAATTGGTTCCCATAGAGGTGCCGTTATCTCTCACCATTAATGGCAGGTTGAGTTGTTGGCAGCGCTCGCGGGTTAGGGTCAGGCAGATGAGGCCACGGCCATGCTTGGCCATGAAATTCACCGCTTCTGCAGTGACATGATCTGCGGCCAGCACCAAGTCCCCCTCGTTTTCACGATCTTCTTCGTCGACAAGGATCACCATTTTGCCGGCACGCATGTCGGCAATGATTTCTTCGGTGGAGGCTAGGGTATTTGGCATAGCCTTCTATTTTAAGCTCAGGACAGGGTTGTCGTGAGGTCTCACAGCAATATCCAGCCGTTCAGACGGCAAGAGCCTGACAAGACTGTTTTATCTAGCCCTTACCCCTTAGAAAATGGGCAATGACCACGCAAAACGGCAGTCACTCGATTAATTGGTTTGCAAGCCCGGACGGGTTCATTTTGCTTGAGGTCTTGGTGGCTATGAGCCTCATTATGGGTGCCTGGATGGTCTCGGCCAATGCTTATCAGCGATTGGCTCTGGTCCTGGTCCAACAAGAAAGTAAAAGATCAGAAATAAGGAGGCAATTTGACGTGCATGAACTTGAGGTCTATTCCAAGGCGGTTGCTCTTTATGAAGCAGGGGGTGTGAAGAATGAGTTTGCTCGAGTGCCTGGTCGGAATCACACTTTGCGCGCTTCTTCTAAATCCTCTACTAAAGGCAAGCGCTGAATTAGCAACTAAGCAAATAGAGTATGAAAAAACCCAATCATTAATCTCTGAAGCGGAACGTGCGTTTGAACTCATGGGGCGTGCGATTCGAATGGCGGGTTATCAAAACATCAAAACCAAAAATGATTCCAATAATTCTGATGCCACAAAGTGGTTTATTCAGGTAAATAAAAAAGTAGGCTATCGAGGTTCAGATTCATTGAGTGTTCAATATAAATTATCTGATGGGGTGGATTTTGATTGTATTGGCAACATTCTTAGCAAAGAGCGCACCAAAAAAGATTTGGCCTTTCAGGGTTTTATCGTTGAGCGACAAGCAGGAATTGCTAAAGGTACGAAAGTAAACGGAGGTTCACTTATTTGCCAATCGCTAGATCGACAAGGAAGAGTGCAAAACACCACGCTCATGAATGGAATTAATCATTTGTTTGTTGAGGACATTAACTCCCCCCAAAGGGCAGGTGGCATTGGTGATAGGGCTCCCAGGCTATATAAGATCAGCCTGCAAATGACCGATGGTGCTCTAGTCAATATAGATTTTGAGAGAACGTTTGCAACTAGGAACATGCCTTGATTCTGGCTTGGGTAATTTCTTTGCTATTACTTTGCTCTTCTCTAATCTCATACATAGAGCGTCTTGGGACTTTACGCATCATTGAGGTTAATACTATGAGCGAGTCCCATAAAAAATTTATTGCTGCAGAAAAAGCAGTGCAAGAGTGCGAAGAAAATATCACTGCGTTAAGTCAAGCACAAAGCAGTCTTTGTTTTATACAACCAGTCGGCAATCATCGTTGGCTTATATCTAGCAAGGAAAAACCAGGCATACAGATTGGTGTTGTAGTTGATGAAAAAACAGGAGTTGTTACTCGTATAAATTGGCGCCAAGTCTTTGAGTAAAAACCGCGTGTGTCAAAAAGGTTCAACCTTGCTGGAGTTAATGGCGGTTGTGCTAATTATTGCTATTACTGCAACGATGAGTATGCCGCTCTTGCAAGAGCAAATTGCCACTCGTGAAATTGATACTGCTGCTCGCAGATTTATTGCTCATGCCCACTTCGCGCGTCAGCAAGCTTTGCATACAGGGGAGTCCGTCAAACTCGCCCCCGTGAATGGTGAGCTCTGGGAAGATGGCTGGGTAATTCAAAGTGGCTGTATTGGCAAGCAGGCGAGCTCAAACTGCCAACCTAAAAACTGGCTTTCTCAGGGGAATATTGAGCCTGTGTACTTTAAGGGTGGAGGCAGGCAATTTTCTGACCCGCATTCTGGCAAGAGGGGGATTTTGTTTAACGCTGCCGGCGCTGCCAAGACTGGAAAAGGTGGGTTTGTGGCCAATCGTCTGATTCTGGGGCATCAAAGGGCTCCTCATTTAGAAAGGCAAATGATTCTGGGTAGTGGTGGGCGCTGGCGCATCTGTGATCCTGCTAGGGATGCAAAGCGCTGTCATTGAATGGTTTAATAGACCCTATGTACAGCGCAGTTGACCACCAAATGATGAGCGAAGCTTTGGCCCAAGCTCAAAAAGCACTCTATCTTTCCAACCCAAATCCGCGGGTTGGATGCGTTATTGCGAAAGAGGGAAAAATCATTGGGCGCGGCTTTACTCAAGCAGTCGGAAAGGCACATGCAGAAGTGCAAGCGCTGGCAGATGCTAAAGCCCAGGGTAACGATGTTGCTGGATCAACAATCTATGTGACCCTAGAGCCATGTAGCCATACTGGTAGAACACCTCCTTGTGTAGATGCTTTGCTAGCAGCTAAGCCAGCAAAAGTGATTGTGGCAATGACCGATCCTAATCCGCTTGTCGCGGGCAATGGTTTGGAAAAGCTAAGAGCTGCCGGCATTGAAGTGCAATCCGGTTTGCTAGAGTCAGAAGCGCAATCACTCAATCGTGGATTTATTTCTAGAATGACACGCGGCTTGCCATGGGTGCGCATGAAAATTGCGGCTAGCTTAGATGGCAAAACTGCTTTGCCCGATGGTCGTAGTCAATGGATTACAGGCCCACTTGCTCGAGCTGATGGTCATCACTGGCGCGCACAAGCATGCGCCATCATTACAGGTGTTGGCACAGTAAAAGAAGATGATCCTAGTCTGAACGTGAGAGAGGTTGAGACGCTAAGGCAGCCGATGCGAATCATTATTGATTCCAAATTAGAGATTCCACAAACAGCTAAGATTTTGCAAAACCCAGAGAAGTCTGGTGTTTTGATCGTATGCGCAAATTTAGATAACCCTGAGATGCAAGCAAAGGCCAAGAATTTTGAGGCGCGCGGTATTCAGGTGATCGCAATGGCTAATGCATTTGGTAAGGTGGATTTGCCGAGCTTATTTTCCTATCTCGCCAAAGAGCGTGAGATGAATGAAATCCATATTGAATCTGGCTTTAAGCTCAATGGCTCAATGCTCAGGGAAGATTGCGTAGATGAGCTGTTGTTCTATTACGCACCGTTCCTGATGGGCGAGGGCATTGGCATGGCTAATGTTGGCCCATTAAATGAATTAAGTCAGCGCCAGAATTGGCAGATCATAGATCAAACCCTTTTTGGCCCTGATCTGCGCTTGCGTTTGATTAAGAACTAAAATCTCCCCATGTTTACAGGAATCATTACGGCCGTCGGCCAAATCAAAAGCGCCCAAGCCAAGGGCGATGGTTTGCATCTCCTTGTAGAGGTGCCAGACGGCTACCTTGATGATGTTGCCTTGGGTGACAGCATTGCGATTCAGGGTGCATGTATGACAGCCACCCAATTAACAAAAAACTCATTTGCCTTAGACATCTCTCGCGAGTCCCTCAATAAGACAGTGGGCTTAGATAAGGTGGGCGCGGTCAATTTAGAGAAGGCCTTGCGTTTAAATGATCGCCTCGGCGGTCATTTAGTCAGTGGTCACGTAGATGGCGTTGGCAAAGTGGCTCACTTTTCTCAAGTAGCTAACGATGCCTATGGATCTTGGCTGCTGCAAATCGAGGCACCTAAAGAACTAGCTCCGTTTTTGGCATACAAAGGTTCTATCGTTGTGAATGGCGTATCGCTTACAGTGAACAAGACCGAAGACAGTGCTACTGCTTGTATTGTCGATATCAATATCATCCCTCATACCCTAGAAAACACTACTCTAGGAAAGCTTGGGCAAGGCGACGCAGTGAATCTGGAGATAGATTTGATTGCGCGTTACGTAGCACGCATGCTCGATAAGATTTAAATCTTAACTTTTATCGTATTGCCGCCTTTACGAGCCATAACGGTTTGAATAAGCGAGACATCATCAATCAGCTCAAGTAATGTCTCGTATGCTCTGGTCGATAAAAGATAGGCTATTGGCTTATTGCGACTCGATATGGCTGTGGGCTGACTATCCGAAAGCTGTTTAAGTATGTTCGGATTGCGCCTTAATTCAGTCATACAGACAGAAGCTTTGGGGATGAGTATTTTTGGGGTGCCCATATAAGTCTAAATTTTAAATGGTTTAAACCCTATTTTTTTATGGCTATATGGCCCTACTTGCAATAGTCCCAATTTGGGACTAAAATGACCCGGTGCGAGTAATAGCGAGAAAACACTTAATTAATTTTTGGCGCATTCATCCTGATGCTGAGCAACCTCTCAAGGCTTGGTATGACGAGGTAACTCATCTCACTTGGAAAAAGCCACAAGATATAAAGAATCAATATCGAAGTGCGAGTTTTATAGCTCACAACAGGGTAGTCTTTAATATCAAGGGAAATGCATATCGCTTAGTTGTTGCTGTTGCTTATAGCTTTGGTGCAGTTTATGTGAAATTTATTGGTAGTCATGCTGCCTATGATCGAATTGATGCTTGCACAGTACAGCTGGAGGAGAAATGAAAGATTTGAAACCTATTCGCAATAAGACGGAATATAAAGAGGCACTAGCACAAGCGTCTCACTATTTTGATCACGAGCCAAAGCCTGGAAGCAGGGATGGTGACAGATTTGAGATTCTCTTGATGCTCATAGAGGCTTATGAAAGCAAGCATTATGCAATTCTTCCGCCGGATCCAATTGAGGCAATCAAATTCAGAATGGAGCAATCTGGATTGAGTCCAAAGGATTTGCAGCCAATGATCGGCGGACTAAATCGTGTGTATGAGATATTGAACCGAAAGCGTCCGCTTACATTAAAGATGATTTGGAGATTGCACTCTATGTTGGGAATTCCTGCTGATAGTTTGATTCAGCAGGATGATGAGCTACATGCTGCCTAATTCTTAATACTTTTTTGATAGCGCGTAGGATCGCTCACATTAGCCTGCTCAAAGCCAGCCTGTCTTAGACGGCAAGATTCGCATTCACCACAGGCTTCGCCTAAATCATTGGCTTGATAGCAAGATACCGTTTGGGAGTAGTCCACGCCCATAGTGTTACCTAGCTGAATAATTTGCGCTTTAGTAAGACTAATGATTGGTGCATGCACCCGAAAGCGATTCTCATCATTAATAGCTTCTACACCTGCTTTGGTTGCTAGGTTGGCCATGTGCTCAAAAGAAGCTACGTACTCTGGTCTGCAATCTGGATAACCTGAGTAATCAACGGCATTAGCGCCATAGAAAACATCTAGTCCGCCCAATGACTCTGCCCAACCCAGGGCGAGCGATAGCAAGATCGTATTGCGTGCAGGCACATAGGTGACTGGGATCTCTTGATCTTTGCCTGGGGTAATCGGAACTGCGATAGAGGAATCCGTTAAAGCAGAACCACCAAAGCGGGTGAGATCTAAATTCACCACCTCATGACGAGCAACACCAATTTGTTTGGCGATATGCTTTGCAGCCGCAAGTTCAGAAGAGTGCCTTTGTCCATAACCCACTGAAAGGGCGTAAGGCGTGTATCCAAGGTCTTTCGCAAGAGCTAAAACAGTTGTGGAATCTAAGCCACCAGAAAACAAGATCACTGCAGGGGCGCCAGGCTTGCGTGGCGCCAGTGATTCAAATGCAGCAGATAAATTAGACATGCTTAGACAGTGATGATGAATTACTTCGTAGCAGCGATCATTTGCTGCGCATCTTTTGCGGCATCAGTATCTGGATACTTGGCAATGATGTCGCTAAATGTTTTTTTGGCCGCCGCTTTGTTGCCGCTTTCTAATTGAGCATTTCCTAAAGTCACCATTGCTGCTGGAATGCGCGGATGATTTGGATATTTCTTAATCAGACTTTGGAGTTGGCTAATGGCACCAGCATATTCTTTATTCGCGTACTTGCTATTGCCACTCCAGTAGAGCGCAAGTGGCAAGTAAGGACTTTTTGGATATTTCGCAGTGAATGCAGTAAAGCTATCGTCAGCCTTTTTGAGGTTGCCTGCTTGAAATGCTTTTAATGCATCGTCGTAAGCTTTTTTCTCGCCAGGTTGAACTGTACCGCTGACACCTTCGATTGTGGCTGTACGTGGCTCAAAATTACCTAAGCGAGTATCCAGATCTTGGTAGTAAGTCTTCTGACTGGTATTGATGTCTTCGCCTTGCTTCTCAAGCTCTTCTACCTTACCGCGCAGCTCTGCGTTCTCTGTTTTGAGTTTGTCTATTTGACCCTGCAACTCAAGCTGGGTGGTGGCAAGAGACTTGCGCAGATCCAAAATAGCCTTACGGGCTTCATCATCGGAGAAGAGGGCCCAAGCACTATTAGATGCGCCCAAGCAAATGAGTGCAGCACTTAAACAAAACGCTCGTGAGAGCGTTTGTTTTACTGAGTGAGAAAGCGTCATCATTAGTTCGTAATGTAAACAATATCAGCGCGGCGATTTTGTGCCCATGCTGCTTCATTGTCACCTTCAGCTTTCGGCTTTTCTTTACCAAAGCTCACTGCTTCCATTTGGTCATCGGAAACGCCCATCAAGTTCAACGACTTGCGCACTGCATCAGAACGACGCTGGCCAAGTGCCAAGTTGTATTCTGCTGTACCGCGTTCATCAGTATTACCTTGAATAATGACCTTTTGTTTTGGATTGGCTTTTAGGTAGCTTGCGTGAGCAGACAACATTTTTTGATATTTAGTCTGAACGGTGTACTCATCAAAGCCGAAGTAAACGCTCTTTTCAAAAAGCGGGCTGCTTGGATCATTCCATGGCTGTGAACCAAATTTGCCACTACCGCTGCCGTTGGCACCATCGGTGTCGTCCAACTTCACGCTAGAACATGCTGCCATGAGCAATGCAGTAGCGCCGATAAGAGCAAATGTCGCTGCGCGACGTGCGATAGAAATCTTCATGAATTTTCCTTTTTCCTACAAGCTGAATGACAAATTAACTAATAAAAGCCGCTCCAAAGGAGCTAATAGTTAATATTATGCCCCCAAGAACATCAAAAGTGACTATTTAAGCCCTTAAAAAGGGCTTAGTCCATGAACGGACCCCAGGAAGGCTGACGAACGTCAGATCCTGGGATGCTGAGCACCTGCTTAGAGTTTCCGTCTACTGAAACAGCAGCTAGGACACGCTTGCCACCCACTTTGGTGGAATAGAGAACGTAGCGACCATTAGCCGCAAAGGAAGGGGATTCATCGCTAGTGCCATCAGTGAGAGCTTGCGCATCACCGGTAGCCAGATTGAGAATGTAGAGACGATAGGCGCCACCAATATTCGCAATGTAGGCTAAATACTTTCCATCGGGCGAGATGCGTGGTGAGGTGACGAAACCTTGTTTGAAGGTCACGCGTTTCACACCTTCAGCCTGTTCGCCATCGGCGCTCATACGATAGATTTGCGGATTACCACCACGATCACTGGTGAAGTAGATAAAACGACCATCAGCAGAATATTGTGGTTCGGTATCAATTGTGTTGCCACGAGTTAAGCGATGCAAACCAGTGCCATCTGCATTGATGCCATAGATCTGCGTGTTGCCATCTTTAGATAATGAGATCGCCAATTTTTTTCCATCAGGCGACCAAGCTGGTGCACTGTTGTTACCTTTTTGATTGGAAAGAGAAATGCGACGACCAGTAGCAAGTTCGTGAACATAGATTACTGGCTTGCGATCTTCAAAAGAAACGTAAGCTACTTTCTTGCCATCTGGTGACCATGATGGGGAAATGATTGGCTCGCCGCTGTTCATAGCATTACGAATGTTTTGACCGTCTGCGTCAGAGATCACAAGGCGATAGCGCTTGCCATCCTTGATGACATAGGAGAGGCGGGTGGAGAACACGCCACGCTCACCAAGCAATTTATAAATAATGTCATCAGCAATTTTGTGAGCTGCTGCACGCAAGTTATCGGCGCTAGAGTTCAGATTTAAGCCACCAAGACTGACTGATTTACGAATATCAAATAGCTTGTAGTGGATCTCGAATTGACCATTGCCTGTTTGCACAACCGATCCAACCACCAATGCATCAGCACCACGTGCTGCCCAAGATTTGTAATTCGGCGTACCTTCATCACTCTCAACGGCATTGCCGTTCTCGGTATTTTTAAAGTAACCGCTGCGAGCTAAATCTTGACGAATGATTTCAGTAACGGAGGTTGGTAATTTGTTTTCATCCTTAAAGCGCATTACTGCGATTGGATAGAGTGACTGACCTACACCAGTGATTTCAATATTCATCTGCGCTAGCGCAGGTGTTGCGATGCTAGCGCACAAAGTTATTACGATTAAGCCAAAAGAATTCAGTTTAGATATCAATCTTTTTGCTGTTTGCAACATGCATTAATCCTTGGGTTTAAAAGTCAGTTTCACTTCGCGTTGTGGAATTTTGCCATTGTCGTCTTTTGGTAGGCTCTCTGCACGTGAAAGCGCTAGCAGCACCGCACGATCCCAGCCAGCATTGCCGCTAGAAGACTGAATGCTAGTGCTCAAAATAGCCCCATCAGGCGCCAGGCTAACCAAAATCACTGCAGCTGGGTTACCGCTGACGGATTCAGGATTAAAGACGATTAATGGCTTGACCTTCTTAATGACTTTATCGGTCCATCCTGGGGGCGCATTGCCACCACCGCCAACACCGCTTCCGACCGTGCCACCGCTACCACCTTCAGCGCCAGCTGCTGCACGCAAGCGCGCCAATTGATCTGCGCGTGCTTTTTCAGCTGCAGCATTTGCTTTTGTCTCAGCAGGAGATTGTGCTTTTGGTGCTTCAGCTTTTTTTGGCTTCTCAGGTTCTTTCGCCTTCTCTTTTGGCGGGGGAGGCTTTACTGTTTTTGGTGTTTCTTTTACTTCTTTTTTCGGCGGATCTTTCTCTACCTTCTTTTTCTTGATGGCAATGTCAGCAGCCTCTTCTTTCATTTCCGTTTTGAGTTCTGGCTCGGGTGGTGCTTGAATTTGTGGAGTGGAATCCCAGAGTTCTACTTCGACACCTGAAGATGTGCTGTTGTTCCAGCTAATGCCAATCATTAAAAATGCTAGCAAGCCAAGATGAACTACAAGAGAAAAAGTAAACGCACGTTTCGTGCTTTCAGCCTTGGTGTGTCGACCTCGCTTGAA
This sequence comes from Polynucleobacter sp. 86C-FISCH, assembly GCF_018882415.1. Classification (GTDB taxonomy): domain Bacteria; phylum Pseudomonadota; class Gammaproteobacteria; order Burkholderiales; family Burkholderiaceae; genus Polynucleobacter. The sequence goes on from NZ_JACVOL010000001.1 coordinate 1,207,410, forward strand.
TGGCGAGAAAGAGGGTTGAAAAGTAGGAGCGCTATTCATGGGCAATTAAAACAAGCCTCTAAGCCTTATTGAGTCTTGACCGCAAGTCCAACGCGCTTCACGCCATTCTCTTTGAGCTTGGACATGACTTCCATTACTGTTTCATATTTAATGGATTTATCAGCTGCAATCACAATCGGTTGTTCTGCAGATTTTTCCGCTTGTGACCGAGCAAATGCGCCAATTTCAAATTTATTGAGTGTTTGTGTTGGGTCACCATCTTTTTTCACAATGACATTTTCATTGGCATCAATAGTTAAAAAGACTGGCGGTAGAGATTGCACTTTCGCACCACCAACGGTTGGCAGATTGACAACGCCAGGATTGACCATCGGCGCAGTGACCATAAAGATCACGAGTAATACCAACATCACATCGATATACGGGACGACGTTGATGTCAGACATTGCCCGACGTTTGTTTTTACGTAATGAAGATCCGGCCATAAATGTTTTCGCTTATAGGTTCACTTGTTCGTTCAATCAACGTCCAGCGGTTTGACGCTGCAAGATGTTGGTGAACTCTTCAATGAATGTTTCAAAGCGAATTGATAGGCGATCTACATCAGTGGCTGCGCGGTTATAGGCAACCACTGCCGGAATCGCTGCAAACAAACCAATCGCAGTTGCAACGAGTGCTTCGGCAATACCCGGGGCGACTGCTGCCAAGGTGGCGTTTTGGACGTTAGCCAAACCGCGGAAGGCGTGCATGATGCCCCAAACAGTGCCAAAGAGACCGATATAGGGGGAGACTGAGCCTACGGACGCTAAGAACGGCAGATTGGCCTCCAGGAGGTCCATTTCACGTTGGTAGGTGGCTTTCATGGCACGGCGGGCAGCGTCAATCTCACGGCCCTTGGTGAACTCTTGCATGCCAGCTTCAAAGATGTGCTCCAGGACGGCATCGCTGCGGGTATTGCGCTGGGCGGCCTCCAGGAGGGTATTTAGATCGCCACCGGACCAGAAATCACGCTCAAAGCGCTCTGTATCTAGCCTAACCCCTCTTAAAACCGCTGTTTTCTTGAAAATAATGGTCCAAGAGGCTATCGACATGCTGAGTAATAACAACATTACCAACTGTACTAATAGGCTGGCATTGAGGACTAGGGAGAGGAAGGAGAGGTCTTGTGTAGAGGTCATGGTGGATTTTGTATGATGTAGGTTGATTTTACTAAGTTAATCAACTCAGCAATCGAACTTCATCAGGATTATCACCATGTTTGACCGTCAAAACACTCTAGCTAAAACCGATCCCCAGTTATGGGAAGCCATTCAGAATGAAAATAAGCGTCAAGAAGACCATATTGAGCTGATTGCTTCTGAAAATTACACCTCTCCAGCGGTCATGGCAGCCCAAGGCTCACAATTGACCAATAAGTACGCTGAAGGCTATCCAGGTAAGCGCTACTACGGCGGTTGTGAATTCGTTGATGTGGCTGAGCAATTAGCAATTGATCGTGTAAAGACTTTATTTGGTGCTGAAGCAGCAAACGTTCAGCCTCATTGCGGAGCATCTGCTAACCAAGCAGTATTTTTGGCTTTCTTAAAACCAGGCGATACCTTTATGGGTATGAGTCTTGCTGAAGGCGGTCACTTGACTCACGGTATGGCTTTGAACATGAGTGGTAAATGGTTCAATCCGATTGCTTACGGTCTCGATAAAAATGAAGAGATTGATTACGAACAAATGGAGCGTCTCGCTCGCGAGCACAAACCAAAGCTGATTATTGCTGGTGCGTCTGCTTACTCAAAGAAAATCGATTTTGAGCGCATTGGTAAATTGGCAAAAGAAGTGGGCGCGATCTTCATGGTTGACATGGCTCACTATGCTGGTTTGATTGCAGCAGGTGTTTATCCAAACCCAGTGCCACACGCAGACATCGTGACCTCTACAACCCACAAGAGCTTGCGCGGCCCACGTGGCGGCATCATCTTGATGAAGGCTGAGCATGAGAAAGCGATTAACTCTGCAGTGTTTCCAGGCTTACAGGGCGGTCCTTTAATGCATGTGATCGCTGCTAAAGCAGTTGCATTCAAAGAGGCAGCTGAGCCAGGCTTCAAAGATTATCAAAAGCAAGTGGTTGCAAATGCGAAAGCACTTGCTGAGACTTTAATTGCGCGCGGTTTACGTATTGTTTCTGGCGGCACAGATTCACATGTGATGTTGGTGGATTTGCGTGCCAAGAAGATGACCGGTAAAGAAGCTGAGCGTGTATTGGGTGAAGCTCATATCACTTGTAACAAAAACGGCATCCCTAATGATCCAGAAAAGCCAATGGTAACTAGCGGTATTCGTTTGGGTTCACCAGCGATGACTACTCGTGGATTTAAAGAAGCGGAAGCAAGACAAGTAGGTAACTTCATTGCTGATGTTTTGGATAATCCAAATGATCCAGACAATATTGCTAAGGTGCGCGCGCAAGTAGCTGAGTTGACCAAGCGCTTCCCGGTTTACGGTTAAGTAGGCGAAGACAACTTTGCGCTGCCCTTTCTGTCATAACGACGATACCCAAGTTTTAGATACTCGGGTTTCCGACGAAGGCGATACTATTCGCCGTCGTCGCCGTTGTGCCAAATGCGACAAGCGCTTTACAACTTACGAACGGGTTGAATTAGCGCTGCCAGCCATTGTTAAGAAAAATGGTAGCCGCGTTGAATACAGCCACGATAAGTTGGCAAGTTCACTTAAGCTAGCACTACGCAAGCGCCCAGTCTCTTCGGACTCCGTTGATGAATCCATTGCCCGAATTGAAGAAAAACTTCTCAGTCTTGGTGAAAAAGAGATTCCTAGCGAGCGTGTTGGTGAGCTCGTTATGCGTGAGCTCAAGCGCTTAGACAAGGTAGCTTACATCCGCTTTGCTTCTGTCTACCGAAGCTTTGCAGATATTGAATCTTTTGAGAGCGCTTTAAAAGAGTTGAAGTAACAGGTATCTAACTTATGAAAATTGATCAGCTTTCTTCATTCGATATTCTTGACTACTTAAAAACTGAGCAAGATATTGCTGGATACCTTCAGGCGGTTAATGAAAACGGGGATTCTGTTTTAATTCAATGTGCCTTGATGGATATTGAGCTAGCGCGAGCAAAGTTTTAATTTTCTTTCAAAACAAAAAAAGGACTGCTCTGCAGTCCTTTTTTATTTGGCCAAAACTAATTAACAGTCGGTTATTTCAATTCAGCAAAAATAGAAGCAGTAATGTCTTCAACGCTACCTGTGCCGCTAACTTTGCGATAGGCAGGAGCCTTCACCTTGTCAGCTGAATTAGCTTGTGCAGCCCATGAAGAGTAGTACTCCACCAGTGGGCGAGTCTGATCGTCATAAACCTGCAAACGTTTGCGAACAGTTTCTTCTTTATCGTCATCACGCTGAATCAATGGATCGCCGGTAACATCATCCTTACCTTCAACCTTTGGTGGGTTGTATTTGATGTGATAAGTGCGGCCTGAGGCTGGGTGAACACGACGACCGCCCATACGATCGATGATGGCATCAAATGGCACATCGATTTCTAAAACGTAATCAATTGGTACGCCAGCATCTTTCATAGCTTGCGCTTGTGGAATAGTTCTTGGGAAACCATCAAACAAATAACCTTTGCTGCAATCTGGTTGGGTCAAGCGAGCTTTTACGAGACCGATGATGATGTCATCAGAAACAAGGCCGCCGGCATCCATAATTTTTTTAGCAGCAATACCTAATTCAGTTCCGGCTTTCACAGCAGCGCGCAACATATCGCCTGTAGAGATTTGTGGAATAGCGAACTTTTCGCAAATAAACTGAGCTTGTGTGCCTTTTCCAGCACCTGGTGCACCGAGCAGAATCAACCGCATTGTTTTCCCCTTAGAAGAGCTGACATTGTCCCGTATTTTGTTGGGATCCTAGATACTTATTGCCTAGGATTATCCCCGAGAAGCATCAGGCTATCGAGGATTTGGCTTGTTAACCTAGTAACTGTCGCACTCTTTCGAGGTCTTCTGGGGTATCAACCCCGGCTGGTGGGGCTTCTGAGGCGGTATAAACCGCTATCCGGTAGCCATTCCAAAGGGCGCGTAACTGCTCTAGTGCCTCTGCTTGCTCTGGAGGGGCAGGCTCGAGGAGGGTGTAGGCCTGCAAAAAATCAGCTCGATAAGCGTAGATACCTAAGTGGCGTAAATGCTCGGTTTTTTGAGTGTCTTGAGTATCTCTTACGAAGGGGATCGGCGCTCGAGAAAAATACAGCGCTTCGCCAGAGCGGTTGAGCACTACTTTTACGACATTCGGATTGAGAATCTCCGAAGCTTCAGTAATGGGTACAGCAACTGTGGAGATGGCGCACTGTTCATGCTCTGCCAAAGTCATGGCAACTTGATTGATGAGCTCTGGAGGAATGAGAGGTTCATCACCCTGTACATTCACAATCAATGCATTGTTCGGTAGTTTTAGAAGTTGCGCAACTTCGGCAATGCGATCAGTACCCGTGGGGTGATCTGCGCTTGTTAGTAAGCACTCAATCCGATGTTCATCACAAGCGGCTTGAATCTCTGGTGAATCAGTCGCCACCACAACACTTTGTGCGAGAGATTGCTTAGCGCGCTCTGCAACCCGAATCACCATGGGTTTGCCACCAATATCCGCCAAGGGTTTGCGCGGTAAGCGAGTGGATCCCAGTCTAGCTGGAATCACCACTAAAAAATCTGGTGCTTTGGAATCAGCGTTCATTAATGGCGACGATCAACAAATTAAGCGATTTCATCAGCACTAAGGCTGCGTGCTTCATCTACCAACATCACTGGCACATCATCCCGAATGGGGTAGGCCAAGCGATCCGCTTTGCAAATAAGCTCATGCTTATCGGTATCTAAATGCAGTTGGCTTTTGCACAAGGGGCATACCAAAATATCGAGCAGTCGTTTATCCATGATTTCTTTGATAGTCAGTCTAAATAGGTGATGAGACAGTGTAGTGCTAAGTTGTCCTGAGCTACAAGGTGTAGCGATAGGGATCGGGTCTTTGTAGGATGGATTGCAGCCAATCAGCCAAAGTATCGGGGAGGGTAAGCGTCATTGGTACTACCCAGATTCGTTCATCAGTAATGTCAGCGCACTTCACAGCATCCTTTTCTGTAATCAGAATGCATTGCGCATTGATCTTGCTGAAAAATTCCGGGGTATAGGTCGCATGATCAGGCAAAGGAATTGTCTTACCAGCAATACCTTGTTTTAACAGGTCATCAAAAAAGCGCTGCGGATTACCCAGAGCGGCAACTGCAGTAATTTTGTTGGGTAAATTATTTTCTGCAATTTGTGCAAGCGTTTGAGTATTGGCCGGGTTGTTTAATTGATACGCCTTGCCTAAATTGCTTAAGAGAGAAAACGCACGACGTCCTAAAAAATATTCATCCTGTGAACCTACTTGATGATCGCCAGCTTTTGCCTTGCCGGTAAAGAGGGTTGCATCACGCTCGCGGGTGGCGGGTTCTCGTAATGGGCCTGCTGGAAGTAAAAAGCCATTGCCTTCGCCTCGTCCATCACGAACCACCAGTTCGATATCTCGGCCACCTTCGCGCGCAGGCCAGCGTGCTAATCCGCTGTGTTGCAAGCCATCATCACTAATAATCACGTTGACATTGGGGGAGTGTTTTAGCAAAGCCTGAATACTTTTCTGGCGTTTTGGAAAAACCCAAATCGGAAATTGATCATGAGTACGTTTTGCAATGAGCACTGGCTCATCGCCAACTAAGGCTGGATTAGAATGGCTGCTAACTTCTAATGGGGTGGTTTGCGATGAAGAGCCATATCCTCTGCTAATGATTCCGGGTCTCCAGCCTAATTGCTGTAATCGTTCTGCTAATGCAATCACGATCGGAGTTTTGCCTGTGCCGCCAACCCGAATATTACCTACGATGATGATGGGCACGGGGGCAGTTTTTTGTTTAACTAGACCAGTGTCCTGAATTAATCTTCGTGCTCGCAATACCAAGCCATAAAGCCAGGAGAGCGGCAATAGAACTAAGCTAGTGGGACCACGCCTTTCCCAAAACTTGGGGGCTTTACGGAAAAAAGAAAAGGACATGAAGGGCAGAAGTCTTTACTGGTGATTTATTTCTTAGTTTGACTGCTAAAGACAATGTTTGAAAGATTGGCATCACGGGCTGCTTCAAGCGCACTCATGACTGCTTGGTGGGGGGCTTTGGCATCGGCGTCAATGTTGACTTGTAGTGAGCTTGTCTTTTCTTTCTGAGCATCTTGCCCACTCAATTGAGTTAATGCATTACTCAGTTGTGAGCGATCGGTCACCTTGCCGTTAATTGCAAAACGGCCATCACGACTGACCGCAATATGGATCTGCTTAATCTCTGCCTGACTCTCACTGCCATTAGCTGTAGGCAATGTAATAGCCAGCTCTTGATAACGCGTAAAGGTAGTTGAGATCATGAGAAAGATCAGCACTACCAACAACACATCAATAAATGGAATGAGATTAATTTCTGGTTCGACTGGAGCGGCACTTCCCCCAAGAGAAAATCTTCTCTTAGATTGTGGGTGTGTTTCTAACCAACTCATTTATTAATATTAACTGCGGTTAACTGTGTCGTTTGGGTAAAGCTTCTTGAAGAGTTGGCGAGTAAATTCTTCACACTCACGTTGGCGTTGATTTGCCATTGCACGTAATCCACGCCATGCTGCTAATGCGGGAATCGCAATCAATAATCCAAAGGCAGTGTTGTAGAGCGCTACTGAAATACCGTGCGCTAATTGTTGTGGACTCCCTGCTGCTCCATTGATGGCGCCCTGACTACCAAAAATTTCGATCATGCCCACGACGGTGCCAAATAAACCGAGCAAGGGGGCAACCGTAGCAATCGTGGCTAGCGCACCTAAATAGCGATCCAATTTTTGCCATGTAGCTTGCGCAGTGACTTGAAGTTCTTCTAAAGCCGTATCTGCACTACTGCCATTGAGTTTTTCACGCAAAGCGCAGGCTAGTAATGGCGAAGCGGGGGATAACTGAGCTAATTCGGTAATGGACTGCTCTAGGCCTGTTTTCTTGTTAAGTATCTGATTTACAAGGGAAAAAGCAGTTTCTAGGCAATTTTTAGGAAAGATATATGTTTGGCGCAAATACCAGCTACGTTCAAGAACAATAGCCAGGCCAACAATTGAGATGATTAAGAGGGGCCAAATTGGCCAACCAGCGGATAATAAGATGGAGTACATAAGCTCAGTACTTTAGCTGAATTAAAAAGCCCGTTTCGGAAAGTATCCCTGTGGATAACTCTGTGCAAAACTTTTTTGATATTGCGCTGTAAGTCCTTGATAGATGGTGAATGGCGATTTATATTGATTTAAATGGAACTTAATGACCAAGTTAATTTCTATATAAATCAATGACTTAGTATTGTCATGTTGGATTTATGAGACGTTTTGGGTCAGTAATTACTTACTTATAAGCATTAAACCTAGGGCGAATCGGTATCTGTGGATATTTATTGGTGCCCAAGCCTGATAGCTGTGTGATTAAAGAGAAAAAATGTCGGAAATATCAAGAGAAATTCTGAGTGTTGGCGATCTAAACCGCGCCATTGCCGCCTCTTTGGAGGATCGCTTTGACACCGTCTGGGTGAGCGGGGAGATTTCGAATTTCAAGGCCTATGACAGTGGGCACTGGTATTTCTCGCTAAAGGACGAAGAGGGACAAATCCGTTGCGTCATGTTCCGCGGTCGCAATGGCCAGGTTGGCTTTATGCCGCAATCCGGGGATTTGGTTGAAGTGAGTGCCAATTTAGGAATGTACGTTCCTCGTGGCGACATACAGCTCACAATTCAGACTTTGCGTCGTGCTGGTCTAGGCGGTTTATACGAAGCCTTTCTTAAACTCAAAGCAAAACTCGCTAAAGAAGGATTGTTTGATGATGAGCGTAAGCGTGAGATCCCTTCTCATCCAAGATCGATTGGCATCATTACCTCTCCACAAGCTGCGGCACTGAAAGATGTGTTGAGTACTTTAGCAAGAAGAGCTCCTCATATTCCGATTGTGATTTATCCGACCTTGGTGCAAGGTCCTGATGCGCCCGCAGGAATTATTGCCGCATTGAAAGCGGCGGAAAAAGAAAAAGCGGTCGATGTTCTTTTGTTGGTGCGTGGCGGCGGCAGTATTGAAGATTTATGGGCATTCAATGATGAGCAGTTAGCTTATGCGATTGCTGATTCATCTATTCCGGTAGTCAGCGGTGTTGGTCATGAAACGGATTTCACTATTGCTGACTTTGTGGCTGACTTGCGTGCGCCAACGCCTACTGGCGCGGCAGAACTTGCAGCACCACGCCGAGATCAAATGCTGCAAGAGCTCGATGCCATCATGCAGGCTTTACTCCAGCGGATTAATCAGAGAGTTGAGCGTGAAGCGCAGACCTTAGATCAATTGGCGCTGCGCTTAAGTCACGCCCTGCCTAACCCTGATCGCATGCGTGAGCAAATCAATGGTTGGCAGCAGCGATTAAATCAAGCTTGGTCGGTGCGCATAGAAAACTGGAAGCGCAATCAATCGCACTATCAGTCACAGTTAGAAATGCTCAACCCACAAAGAACACTTGAGAGGGGGTATGCGGTGATACTTAGCAAAGACAAAGAAGAATTGCATGCAGTTCGCAAACCATCCGAATTAAATATAAGCAATGTTTACCAAGTACGTTTGGCTGAGGGTCAGGCGGAAGTGCAATTTTCAGAAGTAAGCCAGGTAGAAAGCAAATAGCATGAATCAAGCAATTCAAAAAATCCTCTTACTAATAGGTGCAGTATTTTCGATGACATTGCTTTCAGGTTGCCCTAGCAGCGATTCTTCGGGTAATGCCACCGTAATTTATGGTGTAGTGAGCTCTGGCGGCGGATCTACTCCTCAGGCAATTAGTAGCGCTACCGTGACAATTTATCAAGTCCAGTCGGGAACACCGTCTGTTGTGGCTCAAACAAGTTCTGACGGTGCTGGCAACTTTTCTGTAAAAGTGCCAAGCAATTCATCTAACACCGCTAGTAACCCGATTACCTACTATGCGGTTGCAAGAAAATCTCCAAGCATTGAGTTGATGGCGAGCTTGGGTACAGGCCCCTTAACTGCGGTGCGGATTAATGAACTCACTACCGTGGCATCGGCTTATGCATTTGCGCAATTATTTCGTAATGATTATTCGATAGGCGGTAGCGCTCTACCGATGAGTATCGCAGCGGGCATGGCGGAGAATTTGGTTTCTGCCCAATCTGGCGCTGCCTCTACTGTTATTCAAACTTCGCCAAACGGATATGAGACAAACACCTGGAGCGCGCTTGGCACATTAGCCAATGTCTTGGCCGGCTGTACTCAAGGTGTCGCAAATGCGTGTACGAATTTATTTGCAGTCACGCCTTCTGCTAGTGGCGTCACTCCAACAACAACTTTGCAAGCGATAGTAAATATCGCTTTAAATCCAGCCGCTAATGTGAGTGCAATATATAACCTAGGGAGCGTAGTCACCAGCTACACACCTGCATTGACGGCTAACCAGGGGCCAAATTCATCGGCGCCCTTACAAAAGTTAGATGCCTGGACTATGGCTGTCAAAGTGAATAACAGTGGCAATAGTAGCTGCCCGTTCGGTGGCCCAGCGAACGTTGCATTTGATGTCAACGGGTACGCTTGGATTAATAACAATGTGATTCAAGGTACGCCGAATTCTACAAATTGTTTAATTGTTCTAAAGCCCAACGGTCAGCCCGCTAATGGACTTGCTAATACTCCAACTTCGCCGATTACAGGTGGCGGTATTTTGGGCTCAGGCTTTGGAGTTGCAATTGATACGCTTGGTTACGTTTGGTCTGGCAGTTTCGGTTGGGGAAACAATGTGCCGAGTAGTGGTGCGGTAGCAAAGCTTTCATCACTTGGGGTACCAATTTCTCCAGCTGCGGGATATACCTCGGGTTTATTACGAGTCCAAGGTACCGCAGTTGATCAATCTAATAACATCTGGATGGCGAGCTATGGAAACAATGCCGTAGTTGTTTATCCCAATCAAACCACCAATGCTGTGAGTTATGTAGATAGCAACATAGAGCCTTTTGGTATGGCAATTTCAAGTGATGGATATGCGTGGGTTACCTATACAGGCTCTGACACTGTTTCTAAATTACGTTATAGCAACGGAGGGATTACAAAGCTCTTCACGGTCCCGCTTCCGAGCGGTAGCAATCCTAAGGGCGTTGCAGTAGATTCCTTGGGTAATGCTTGGGTGGCAGCCGGTAAAACTTCGACTGTGTACGCGATCAACTCGACTGGCACGATCGTAGGAACTTACACAGGACAAGGAATTAATGGACCTTGGGGCATTTCATTGGATGCCAAAGGAAATGTTTGGGTTGCTAATTTTGGAGTTGACCTACCAAGCTTGCGCTACAGCATCGTTCAACTCTGTGGCGCCACTTCGAACTGCCCTACCGGTATAGCAATGGGCACGGCAATCACTCCAAGCACGGGCTACACCTTGCCATCCGCAGGTAGTCAAGTACTGCTTAACTCTGGTCAACCTCTTTATGGAGCAGGAGCGCCACCATCATATTTGCCGCTCATGCGTCTGACATCCGTTAATGCAGATATGGCTGGAAATATTTGGGCGGCGAATAACTGGAAGCCTTCGGGTTTGAATGACTTACTCTTAAATCCAGGTGGCGATGGAATGGTCATCTTCATTGGAGTTGCAGCACCTACAAAAGCACCAAGCTTAGGACCTGTTCAAGCACCTTAATTAAATCTTTACATTAATAAAGCGAGTGCAAACCTATATTGAGTTTAGAGAATATTCGGCTCTATCTGTAAGCTCACACCAAACTCGGCACGCACTTTATCTTGAATGCATTTGGCAAGACCCAGGATATCTTTAGATGTGCCGTCACCATGATTAACGAGCACTAAGGCTTGGTTCTCGTAGACGCCTACAGAGCCCATACGTTGACCTTTGAAGCCACACTGATCAATGAGCCAGCCGGCAGCAAGCTTACGCTTGCCTTGTGCATCAGGATAAGAAACCAAATTAGGATGGGCTTTTAGCAGTGTCTCGAATTTCTCATTAGGCACTATGGGGTTCTGAAAGAAGCTTCCTGCATTGCCAATCAGCTTGGGGTCAGGGAGTTTGCGGGTACGAATCTTACATACCGCCAAGAAGATATCCTCTGGACTCGGAGTAGACCCCTCCGAAAATTGTTTTGCTAGGTCGGCGTAATGAATGCGAGCCTGCCAAGCTTTGGGGAGTTTAAAAACGACCTTTGTCACAATAAAGCGTTGGGGATTTTGCTTGAAGTAGCTATCGCGATACGCAAAGCAGCATGCCTCATTTGTCAGAGTGACAAAGGCTTGGTCTTTGACGTCAAAGGCTTCGATGCTGTCAATGTAATCTGCGACTTCAACGCCATAGGCACCAATATTTTGAATTGGTGCTGCTCCAACCGTTCCCGGAATGAGGGCTAAGTTTTCTAAACCGGGCAAGTCGTTTTCTAAAGTCCAAGAAACAAGGTCATGCCAATTGACGCCACCACCAACTGCTAAAAAAGTTGCCTCACTATTTGAAGAAATGATTTCTTGTCCGGAGATGTTCATCAGGAGGGTGGCTCCTGGAAGATTATCTGGAAGAATCACATTGCTTCCGCCACCCAAAACCCGCCATGCCAGTTTTTGCCTGGCAATCTCAGAGATTAATTCTGGAATTTGCTCGGGCGCGGTAATTTCATAGGCTAGCTCTGCTTTGGCGTCAAAGCCAAAAGTGTTGCGGTCCTTCAATCCCAGATTAGGGATCAATTTTGCTGGGGGCGGCGCATTTTGAGCACGGTTCATGCCACAATCTTATTCGTAAAAGAATCTAGAGCATATTTTTTGGCGGTATTGCTAGTAAGAAGCCCAAAAGAGGCGCTAAAAGATCTAGGAAATGTAATGATTACGAGAATATCAATAGGTAAATAGGGAGTAAAAATGCCAACATTTGACGTTGTATGTGAGCCGGACATGGTTGAACTCAAAAATGCGATTGAGCAATCCAATAAAGAAATTTCCAATCGATTTGACTTTAAGGGCTCAGATAGCCGTGTGGAGCAAAAAGACGAAGCACTCATTTTGTTTGGTGACGATGACTTTAAATTAGGTCAAGTACGCGATGTACTAATTAACAAAATGGCTAAACGAAATGTGGATGTGCGTTATCTGAAGGATGACAAAACAGAAACGATTGGCGGCGATAAGCGCAAGCAGACCATGAAAATCCAAAAAGGCATTACTTCTGATTTGGCAAAAAAGGTTGTGCGCATTATTAAAGACAGCAAACTCAAAGTACAAGCCAGTATTCAGGGTGATGCAGTGCGTGTCACTGGTGCTAAGCGTGATGACTTGCAAGAAACAATGGCACTTCTTAAAAAAGAGGTAACAGAAGCGCCATTAGGCTTTAATAACTTCCGTGACTAGATATGAAAAGCTTGGTTTGATACCCATTTGCTTTATAAGTGCATGTATATTATGATAATATACATGCATGATTGATTTTCATCGAATTATTGGGTTTCAGTGGGATGCTGGGAACGCCATTAAGAATCAAGTTAAACATGGCGTAACTCAGGCAGAGTCTGAAGAAATCTTTTTTAATCAGCCTCTGTTGGTATCGATAGATGCTAAGCATAGCGATCGGGAAAGTCGCTATCTTGCACTTGGAGTCACATCTCCCGGCAACCTTCTTTCGGTGGTGTTTACCTTGAGGAATAATTCAACTCTCATTAGAGTGGTTTCAGCAAGACCTATGAGTAAAAGAGAAAGGGCATTTTATGAAAAAGCCTAGCAAACAAATTCCCGTATTTAAGTCTGAAAAAGAAGAGCGTGCTTTTTGGGAAAAGAATGACGCATCCGACTATTTTGATTTATCAAAAGCAGTACGAGTCACCATGCCCAATCTGAAGCCAAGTACCGCCTCCATTTCACTTCGACTTTCTCAAAGCTTTTTGGAAGGCATCAAATTGCAAGCTAATAAACTCGATGTTCCATATCAATCTTTAATGAAAATCTGGCTTGCTGAAAAATTGGAAGAGGCGACCAAGTAATTTCAATTTTTTTAACTTTTACAATTAGATAATGCCAACTCACAAAACAGGCATTTCTCCAATAAGCCAAGAGGCGATTGAACGCTTTTGTGATGCTTGCTGGCTCGAGGATGGACTAGCTCAAAACAGCCTATCAGCATACCGCAGAGACTTGTTGCTGCTGGCTCAGTGGCTTTATCAAGAGAGCGGAGGTGATCTTTACGGCGTTACTGAAAAAGATCTCACCGCCTACATAGCGCATCGACGTGCAGATAAGGCAACCACCGCCAATCGACGTTTAACCGTGTTTAAGCGTTTCTACCGGCATGCACTTCGGATGAATTTAGTGAAGAATGATCCTTGTATGGGCTTGCGTGCCGCTAAGCAAGCGCTGCGTTTTCCAAAGACGCTGAGCGAAGATCAAGTCACTTCATTGCTCAATGCGCCGGATCTCAAAACTCCATTGGGTTTGCGAGATCGCACGATGCTGGAGTTGATGTATGCCAGTGGTTTACGCGTATCCGAAATTGTTTCATTAAAAACTGTCGCGCTTGGTTTAAATGAGGGAGTGGTGCGCGTAGTCAATGGCAAGGGTGGTAAAGAGCGCTTAGTACCTTTTGGTGGAGAGGCGGGGCAATGGCTTAGGCGTTACTTGGCTGAGGCTCGCACGCCTCTGTTAGAAGGCAAAACAACGGATGCTGTTTTTGTGGGGCGTCACACCGGCACTGGTTTAACTCGTCAAGCATTTTGGGCTTTGATTAAGCGATATGCCACAGTCGCTAATATTGCTGTCGCCCTATCCCCACACACATTACGCCATGCTTTTGCTACCCATTTGCTCAACCATGGGGCGGATTTGAGGGTGGTTCAGTTGCTTTTAGGGCATGCAGATATCTCTACTACCCAGATCTATACCCACGTGGCAAGGGAGCGGCTGAAATCAATACACCAGCAACATCACCCACGTGGCTCCTAAGACAGGCTCAGGGGAGTCTATAAGTGTTTAAGATAGCGGTATGGCCCTTACATTAGATTTATTACTTATCCCGATTGCCTATTTAATTGGCTCAGTTTCCTTTGCGGTAGTGGTGAGCAAATGCATGCGCTTACCGGACCCTCATTCTTATGGCTCAGGCAATCCTGGTGCAACGAATGTCTTGCGTACTGGCAATAAATTAGCGGCGGTATTGACGCTCATTGGCGATGCTTTAAAGGGTTACTTTGCCGTCATGTTGGCGCGACTACTGCTAGGCGATGAATCATTAACCTCAACCTTAAATTCTTGGTTGCTATGTGGCGTGGTGCTAGCGGTTTTTTTAGGCCACCTCTTTCCGGTCTTTCATGGCTTTAAGGGCGGCAAGGGTGTAGCTACTGCTTGTGGCATTTTGTTTGGCATTAATTGGATTCTAGGATTAGCCACACTCAGTACTTGGATTATTGTGGCCATGTTCATGCGTTACTCCTCATTAGCTGCCTTAGCTGCTGCAATCTTTGGCCCAATTTATTTTGTCTTTTTATTTGGTTTTCAGCCTATGGGTATTTCGCTGCTAATCATTTGCTTCTTACTCATTTGGCGCCATCGTAGCAATATTCAAAACTTGCTGAATGGCAAAGAGAGCCGCATTGGTAGCAAGAAGAAGTAGAAAACGCAAAAATCATTTCACGTTCGTTTCCCGCATATTTAATTAACCCACTTTAATCAAGACCATCATGACTATTGCCTACGCTTGTATTCTCCTTATGGGCTTGCTGCCGTATGTAGCTGCAGGCATAGCTAAAAAGGGCTTTGAGGGCTATGACAATGCCATGCCAAGACAGTGGTTGGCTACGCAAACGGGTTTTAGGGCAAGAGCAAACGCTGCTCAAGCTAACTTGTTTGAGTCTTTACCTTTGTTCTTTGCTGCGGTGATCATTGCGCACGTTGCCAATGCCCCACAAGACAGAATTGATTTGCTTGCTATCGGATTTGTACTTGCCCGCATTGCTTACCTGATTTGCTACATAGCTAACTGGCCAACCACTCGTTCAATTGTTTGGCTGTTTGGCATGATTTGCGTAGTGGCATTATT
The DNA here is from genome assembly GCF_018882415.1 of Polynucleobacter sp. 86C-FISCH. Lineage (GTDB taxonomy): Bacteria > Pseudomonadota > Gammaproteobacteria > Burkholderiales > Burkholderiaceae > Polynucleobacter. The sequence continues at coordinate 1,222,576 of NZ_JACVOL010000001.1, forward strand.
TTTTCAGATTTAAATAAAAATACATTACTAAAATACTCGAGACAAAATTTATATGCCCACAAAAAAATTACCAAGCAAAAAAACAGTTAGCAGCTCAGTTGCTAAAAATGCTGGCAGTAAGAAGGCTTCTACTAAGGTGGTCGCAAAAAGGGCGAGCAGTAAAGATGATGGCGGCATCCCTTTATCGGTAGTGATTCGTAAGCGCATTGAGGCTCAAAAAGCGCGCTTTCATGCCAATGACAATATTTCTGCTTTTATTAAACCTGGTGAGCTAGAGGGTCTAGTGGATGAGGTTGCTGAAAAGATGCAGGCAGTATTAGAGAGTCTGGTGATTGATACTGAAAACGATCACAACACTCAAAATACGAGTCGTCGTGTAGCCAAGATGTATGTCCAGGAAGTATTTAATGGACGCTATGTAGATCAACCTACGCTAACCAAGTTTCCAAACGTGAGTCGCCTAAATGAGCTGATGATTATTGGCCCGATTACTGTACGCAGCGCATGCTCTCACCATCTATGCCCCATCATGGGCCGTATTTGGATTGGGGTATTGCCTAGCAAGGAGTCTGCCTTGATTGGACTCTCTAAATACTCACGTTTGACTGAATGGGTAATGTGCAGGCCACAGATTCAGGAAGAGGCGGTAGTTGAGTTGGCAGACATGCTCGAGAAAAAGATTAAGCCAATTGGCGTTGCGGTTGTGATGGATGCCGATCACTTCTGTATGCAATGGCGTGGTGTGAAAGACCGTGACTCCAAGATGATTAATAGCGTGATGCGTGGGGCATTCTTAAAAGACTCCAATTTACGTCGTGAGTTCTTGGCCTTGATTGACCGAAAATAAGTACATGAAAAAACTGCTTCTTCTTGTCGTATTGTTTGCTGTGGGCTGTACTACTGGCCCTAGGCGACTGGATTATCAATCCGTCATAAGCGAAGAAGTGGAATCCCCTTTTTTTAAAATCCCACCTTTGAACGAAAAGGACTATCAGAGTCGTTCATGGATTCTGTTGGCTGAGTCTAAAAATAAAAACTGGTTCTATGATCCCTATACATTGCGTGAGGATCAAGAAAGTGTGATCAGTTTTGATGCATTTTTTTCTCCTAGAGAGAAAAATAACTTAGCTCAATTTAATGCCACGATAGTTGGCCCTTATCGTCAAAAGATTGATTGCTTTAGTAATCACCATTGGTCTGAGACTTTATATACCCAAAACTTGGTTGCAACAGCACCCTTGGTTGGTGAAACCAAGCCAGTCAATGGATCTGGCTGGGTGAAGATTACCCCTCGTACAGCAATAGCCTATGTGCGCTCACGCCTGTGCGGTAGGAAATTTATTGATGATCAAAATGTGAATTTCTTTTTATTCCAGGATGGTTTCTTAGATGCACCAGTGGCCAAGAAAGCGCCTGTTGAAGTATTTGATGAAAAAGCAAACAAGCAAATGCCTTTGCCTAAAGAAGAAGAGGTGAAGATTTCTGCTTCGGAGAAAACACCCGTTTTTTATGAAGTCATCAATAATGAAATCGCCATCATTGATCAGAAGAAAAATATTCGACAGCTCAAAGTAAGCTCTTATCTCCTCGATAAGAATTTTGCCAAACAGGGCGATTACGTTCTAATGGCCGATTGTCAAAATCAACAGATCAGTTTCGGACCACAAGGCTCACCGCAGAAATGGGTTGCAGTACCCGAAGAAAAGAATTCCTTTGGTGCGGTAGGATTTAATCGAGCTTGTGGAGATCATGGCTCCTATATGAAATTGCAAACGAAGGGAGTTCAATAAGCATGAGCTATCGCTATTTCACGCTGCTCCCCCTCGTCCTAACTCTTATGTCTTGCGTGAGTATTCCCTCTGAAAACCCAGATCCGGCGAAAAACAATAAAGCTACTTATAACAAGGAGCTGCGAGAGTGCCAGGAGGATTACCCGGAAGCGGGTTCGGGGGTTCATATTAGGCAATGGGCTAATTGCATGAAGCTGAAGGGTTGGCGCTAATAGGCCTCTAAAGCATCCAATCGTTGTCGCGGCGCAACATTAAACCCGTATAGAGCTTAATTACCCCTTAAAAATAGTACTTCTCTGCAAATTAATACCAAATTTTATATACTTCTTTCTATGCATTCTTGTGGGTTCCCAGATTTGGCGGGAAATAGCTTAAGTTTGTATCTATCAATAAAAAAGGTAAAAAATGAAATCAGCAAAATTATTAGTGGCTTTGGCAGCAACTGGCTTAGTTGCAACATCAGCATTTGCGCAAAAGAGTGCATTTGAAGGTTTCTATGGACAACTCGCAACTGGCTATGAAAATAATTCAACATCAAATGGAAACGTAGTTACTTCTGATATCGGAAGTGGCAACCCACCAGCAACATGGACCTCATCAAATCAAAGTTTTGGCGGTGCACCACTCGTAATTGGTGCGGGCTATAACTTTTCTGTAGCCCCAAAATGGGTTGTTGGACTCGGTGCAGATTATTCATTCTTGCCGCAAACCAGCTCTACTTACAGTGCTAGCAACCCTGCTGCTGGTAGCAATAATGCAGGCGGTACAATTGCTGGGGCAACATACAAAACTTCTAATCGCTACAACATCTTCATTACTCCTGGTTACGAGATTGACAAAGATAAGTTAGTTTATTTCAAGGCGGGTTACAGCTCTGTATCTCTAACTTCTAATAGCGCAACCAGCTATATCGATAATGGCGATGCAATGAATAACAACACTATTAGAGCTGGTAGCCAGTCCAAAACTCTCAATGGTTATGTTTTAGGTCTTGGCTATAAGCAGTTCATCACCGGTGGCATTTATGGTTTTGCTGAAGGTAACTACATGAGTTACAGCAAGGCTAACTTCGCGACTGTAGCCAATGAAACAAGTTTTTCCTCTAACCCAGGTTTATCTTCATACCAACTGTTAGTGGGTGTTGGTTACAAGTTCTAATCATTTCTTAGAATTAGCTTCAATCAAAAGCCATCCTTCGGGGTGGCTTTTTTATTTCCCCCGTACCATTGAGATAGCTATTTGTTGCTGGTATAGCGCTCCACATTAGTTGCGAATAATTCTCAACTATATTTCTATATAAATCATTGAGTTACATGCTGGGTAGCCTCTCTAGATCTTCTCCACTATGATCACGATTAGTTTTTAAAGCTTCACACCGATTGCATTTATTTAGCTGTTTTATTTTTGGAGAATCCATGAAAAATAGTCGTCGCCAATTTATGATTTTGTCTGCTGCTGGTGCTTGCACCCTGGCTTTGAACGGTAAAGTTCAAGCTCAAGCAATGGTTGCTGAAACCGATCCACAAGCTGCTGCATTGGGTTACAAAGCGGATGCTTCTAAAGTAGATAAAGCAAAGTATCCTAAGTACGCTGCTGGTCAAAAGTGTGACAACTGCGCCCTCTACCAAGGTAAAGCAGGTTCTGCTGCTGGTGGTTGCTCATTGTTTGCAGGTAAGCAAGTGGCTGGCCCAGGTTGGTGCTCTGCTTACGCTAAAAAGGCTTAAGTAGGATTTAGTATTTTACGATCGCGTCCTTGTAAAAGGATGAGGAATAAAAAAGCCACCGATTGGTGGCTTTTTTATTGGGTAAGTTTTATTAAATCTCCTCCAATTGAGGTTTGATATAAAGGTAACCAGCTGCTCTGACTTTGGGTTGCAATATGCCTTGATTTGGAGTGTTGAGTTACTTCCGGACCAATGGTTCTCGGCAAGTGATTTTTGACTCAATCCGTAGTGAAGTTCTGTATGCAAACATTGCTCAAACATCCAAGCAATTTCAAAGTATTGCTGAATCATGAAAATTTTTAGACAGATACTTTCCTAAGCGTCTAAGATTCAGTTTAGCCATGAAACATGCATTTCGACACCTAATAAAGCACTATTCTTTTTATCTCGGGGGTGACCAGCCTTTGGTAACCTGGGTGGAGCGTTTGCGCTCAGTTTTTGGGGCTTTTATTGGGCTTATGTTAGTGTTTACTATGGCTAAGTTCCTTGGTGATCTTAGTGGGGTGGATGAATGGTTGATGGCATCCCTAGGCGCTAGTGCTCTTTTGGTATTCGCTTTGCCTCAAAGCCCAATGGCCCAGCCTTGGGCGGTCATTGCTGGAAATACGCTCTCGGCCGTAGTCGGAATTACCTGCTTTCATCTGCTGAGCGAGCCTTTGTTGGCCCTGCCAGCTGCCGTAGCCTTATCAATATTGGGTATGTTTATCTTGCGCTGCCTGCACCCGCCAGCAGCTGCGGTAGCCCTCATTACTGTTTTGGGTCATATTGCCCACTACCGCTATGCCTTTTTCCCTGTAATGGTCGATTCAATCCTATTAATCCTGGCCGGGGCGATTTACAGCAACTTGACGGGTAAGCGCTATCCCAATCGACCAAGTTAATCAAAATAGGTAAGAAATTAGCAAAATATGATGAAAAAGGGGCTAAAAAGCTCCCTTTTTGATAACTTATGGCAAAAATTAGATTATTTGATCTTGCTTGCCGCAATTGAAGCGATGCAGTCTTTGATCGCGTAGTTCTGAAATTTCCCCGCATTTTCCTTCCGAACGGACTGAGAGCACTCGGTTACTGAGTTGCGAAGATTGATTTTGGGGATATTGCCTGATGCCATTTTGACTCCTTATTGATTGTTATGAAAAACCAGCGCTATGGTGCGCTTTAGACAATTCTATTCAAAAACCCGTAAATATAGGAATCTCATTAGAAACCCTTTAAAATCAATGGCTAAACAAAGGGGCGTTTGCACTAAATGGATGCAAAAGGACAAAATCAGGCGGTAATAGCAGGGGGCTTTAGCAAAACCCTGCAGCGCTATGGTTTTTTGGGTTCTCTGCGCCTAATTCGTGATGTTTTGTTATCTAAGTGCATTTCATCAAATGTGCGCTTAGTACGCTACCCCTACTATTTTCGTGGCCAATCATTTATTGAGTTTGGCAATGGGTTTACCTCTGGCGTAGGTTTGAGAATAGATGCTTTTGGTTCAAAGCCCAAGCAGGTTATTTTTGGCAAAAATGTTGAGCTTGGTGATTACGTTCATATTGGCGCACTTGAATCTGTAACCATTGGAGACAATGTTCTGATGGCTAGCAAGATCTACATTTCAGATCATGATCACGGAATTTATACAGGTCAGAATACTTCCCCTGCAGGACAAATTCAGTCAGAGAAGCCGCTACAAATTTCGCCTGTAGTGATTGGTAACAATGTTTGGCTTGGTGAAAATGTCTGCGTGCTGAAGGGCGTGCAGATTGGAGAAAACTCCATCATTGGTGCCTCTTCTGTAGTCACTAAATCTATACCGGCCAACTCAATTGCGGTCGGAACTCCTGCTAAGGTAGTTAAGCAATACGACTTAAGCCTTAAAGAGTGGGTATCGGTAAATGGATAAGCTTGGCCTAGACTTATCTGCAGCAATACTGATCGGTATTTTGGTATCGGTATTGATCTTTGGTTTTGTGATGGATGCTTATGCAGTCTTTCTAAGGGTGGCTGGCGTTGATGGGCTTGGTGAAGTCTTGGCTATGTCAAATCTGGTGCAATACATCGCCAGAATCTCTAACGTGCTCGTTATCTTTATTCTCTCTTTTGCGTTTGAAACGGGACGACTCTCGGCACCGGTTTCCCTGATCTTTTTATTAGCCTCATTGGTGGGTATTGCAACAGTCTATGCATTAATTAAGTCGCCTAATTTTTGTAAGGTAGTGCGCTTTGCTTTGCTTCCTGTTTTATATCCATCATTCAAGCATGTAGCAAAAATTGATGTGTGGCGTGATACAGGACATTTCAAAAAAGCATCACTGAAGCTGGCTGCTTACTCGGCAATCACCAATATGCTGATCGTGATAGCGATGTTTATTCCATTTGGTATTGCTAGTCTTTATCCAGAAATGCGCATGACCTCTGTGTATGTTGGTCAACTCATGAATTTTTTTGCGACTCTTTTAGTGTTTGGAATTCAGGATCCTATTTCCATGCGGATGGTGGATGCAGGCAGTCTGAAAGAGGCGGGAACGGCATTACTCTACGGCAGAGTATTTTCTTATTTAATGGCAGCCACCTTCTTCGGGACGCTACTATTTATTTTGCAATAAAAAGAAGTTGAATTGAATATGAAATCAACATTCAAAAATATAATGCGCTGGCAGTATGTGCTTGGGTTTCTGTTGGTATGGGCAACGCTGACAGCGGTAAATTTGCATTGGTTGATTGATGATTGGTATAAATTTTCATTCAACTTGGTTAAATCGTACGATCTTTTTAATCGGCTCATCAACATAGATTATGCGAAGGATCCGAGCTATTTTTTAGTGCAGGCTGGCTTATCTGGCTGGCTAAATTTTGAGCTGTTTTTTGGCTTATTGATTCTTGCATGCTTATCTTTGAAATTTGCCGCTTTATTGCAGGTTACGCCAAGGCCGGGAGTGCTTGATGTTGCTCCATATTTACTGGTATTGGGGTTTTTGCATGAAGGTATTCAGATTCGGATTGCTATTGCACTCTCAATTGCAATCTGGGCGATTACCTTTTTTTCAAAAAATCAGCGGATGCTCGCGTTTTTTATTTTGCTTTTGGCCTGCACCTTTCACCTAAGTGCATCCGCATTCTTCTTGGTTTTTCTTCTTTTCATTTTGTATGAGCGCTTTGGGTTGGCTGTGCCGGCTCTTGGTATATTTTCTTCCGGAATGTTGGCCTATACCACTCTGGTGCCAGATTTACTTATTAGAGTAGGTGTTGCAACTAATGCACGCTTTTTGGCTTACTCACAAGGGATCGCATTTGAAAATCAAAATAGCACAGGGTTGTTCCATTATTTTGTTTTATTTGTCATTTTCTTAACTGGATTTGTTTGGCGTTACTACAAACCTATTTCGAGTGTATGGAGCAATTTGTATCGTATAGCACTTACATCCGGTTTTTTAGCTATTGCCATTCTCCAGATTTTTCGATTTAACGTAGTGGTTTCTTCGCGCTTAGCCGATTTATTGTTGTTGCCAGTTTTATTAGTATTGGGTGCAACATTAACGCAGTTAAGAAGTGAGAAAAAATACCTCCCTCTTTGGATTATGTGCCTTGCGCTAATCTTTTATTGTGCTGCTAGAGCATTTATCAGTTTTAATCCAGTTTTGTTTAGAACGTTTTAATATATTTTGACCGCTCTACAGCCCACTCAAGAGAATCCACATCGGCCCAAGATTGCCGTACTTCTTGCCGTATTTAACGGTGTTCAATATCTTCAGGTACAGCTCGATTCCATTTTTGAGCAAGAGGGTGTTGACGTAGAAATTTATATCAGCGTGGATGCATCTACAGATGGATCTGAGGGGTGGATCGATCGCCAAGCGCTTGTTGATACTCGCATTCATGTCTTGCCACATGGTCAAATATTTGGCGGCGCTGCCCCTAATTTTTTCCGCCTAATAAGGGATGTTTCATTTAACGATTTTGACTATGTCTGCTTCGCTGATCAAGATGATATTTGGTTGCCTCAAAAGCTAGCAAGAGCTGTTCAAATATTGGGGCAAAATGAATCCTTGGTTAAGGCCTACTCAAGCAACGCAATAGCTTTCTGGGCTGATGGTAAAACGGCTTTTATTAACAAATCTCAACCCCAAACAAAGTGGGATTATTTATTTGAAGCTGCCGGACCTGGGTGCACTTATGTTTTAAGCAATGTGTTAGCTAAAGAGATTCAGGGGTTGGTAATTCGTTACAAATCCAACATTAATTTAATTGGTTTGCATGACTGGTTCATTTATGCCTATGCTCGCTCTAAAGGGTATCCTTGGGTTATTGATAATCAGGCCTTGATTCGGTATCGACAGCACTCGAATAATCAGGTTGGCATGAATTCTGGCTTCAAAGCATTCATGCATCGCGCTCGCAAAGTTTCTAGCGGCTGGGCATTGGGTCAATCTGCATTGATCGCCAGAATTATCGGCATGGAGAATGTGCCTTTTGTCAAAAGATGGATTTCTGGAAGGCCATGGGGAGTGCTTTGCCTTTCTTGCTCATTTTGGGCTTGCAGAAGACGAGTCAGGGATAAATTCCTCTTCTTGTTTACTTGTTTATTTCTTGCACTAAAGGGCGGTGGTTATGAGTAAACAAGTCATGCTGGTTACCGGAGCGAGTGGGTTTGTTGGAAAGGCTCTTTGCAATTACGCAGCAGGTTATGACTTTCAGGTAAGCGCTGTTACGCGCACCCCAAATGAATTTGGTAACAATATTCAAAATATCGTTTGCGATGACTTCAGTGCAGCAGGATCTCTTCTGGAAGGTATGAGGGGGGTTGATGTTGTAGTTCATTTGGCTGCTCGCGTTCATGTCATGCAGGAAAGCTCGGATGATGCGCTTGCGGCCTATCGTGCGGTAAATGTTGATCTCACGCTAAATTTAGCTAAGCAAGCAGCCGCAGCCGGCGTTAAAAGATTTATCTACATGAGCTCAATCAAAGTAAATGGTGAGAAAACTCCTGTGGGGCGTGCTTTTAGCGCTGACGATATTCCAGCGCCAGAAGATCCATATGGAGTTTCTAAGATGGAGGCAGAACAAGCGCTCTTTGAATTATCAAAGTCGACGGGCATGGAAATTGTCGTGATTCGCCCCCCGTTGATTTACGGCCCAGAAGTGGGCGCTAATTTCATGGCGATGATGCGCTGGCTAGCTCGAAGAGTTCCTTTGCCTTTGGGCGCTATTGATAATCGTCGTAGCATGGTTGCATTAGATAATTTACTAAACCTTATTCTTGCTTGCACTTCACACCCCAAGGCCTCCGGACAAGTATTTTTAGTTTCTGATGATCAAGATGTATCAGTTACCCAGCTTTTAATGAGGCTAGCTCATGCCATGAAAGTACCGGCGATATTGCTACCAGTTCCGTCCGTGATTATTAAGTTTGCCGCTGTGATGCTGAATAAGGCTTCAGTTGCTCAGCGTTTATGCGATAACTTGCAAGTAGACATTGCAAAAACAAAAGAGATGTTGAATTGGACCCCCCCTCTAAGTTTGGATGAGGGCTTGCAAGTAACGGCCGATTGGTATTTATCCAAATGAAACGCCTATTTGATATTTTTCTTGCTGCTGCGGTTGGCTTAGTTTTTTTGCTTCCTTTATGTATTTTGGTGGTCTTGGTAAGGCTAAGCTCTAAAGGTCCAGCCATCTATTGGTCGGATCGCGTAGGTAGGGACAATCGCATCTTTAAGATGGCTAAGTTAAGAACGATGAAGGTGGATGCACCTGTTGTAGCAACACATTTGTTGGCTGACCCTAAGTCTCAGCTCACCCCCATTGGCGGCTTTTTAAGAAAGTCTAGTCTGGATGAGATCCCTCAGTTATGGAATATTTTACGGGGCGATATGAGCTTTGTGGGTCCTAGACCAGCCCTTTTCAATCAAGATGACCTCATTGCCTCGCGCACTCAATATGGGGTAGAGAAGCTCACTCCTGGCTTAACTGGCTGGGCTCAGCTAAACGGCAGGGATGAGCTATCTATCGATGAGAAGGTAAAATTTGATTATGAATATTTGCAAAATCAAAGCTTTCTCTTTGATCTAAAAATCTTATGGCTTACAGGTCTGCAGGTAATTCGAGCCAAAGGTGTATCGCATTAGGCGAATTTACTAATTTATGAAATCTTTATCATCTAATCGATTTGCACAAATCCTTTTAGGGTTATCTCGCCCTGTAAAGCGCTTGATTGCTCTCGCGATAGATGTCATATTGATTGGGTTTACTGTCTGGCTCTCATTTTATTTGCGGTTAGGTGAGTGGGTGAGTCCACTTGCCATCGAGTGGCAGCCTCTATCTGCATTTTGGGCCTCCTTATTGATTGCGGTGCCAATTTTTATTATTACTGGTCTTTATAGAAATATCTTTCGTTTTTCTGGATTGCCGGTGCTGATGGCCTTGTTAAGGGCGATTGGTATTTACGGATTCTTTTACGCAATCTTGATTACAGTAGTGGGGTTGGTAGGGGTGCCTCGCACTATAGGTTTAATACAACCTGTTTTACTGTTTTTAACAGTAGCCGCTTCTCGTGTGTTTGTAGCATTCTGGTTGGGTGGTGGCTATCGAGCCAAATTAAAGCGCACCAATTTACCCAGAGTGTTAATTTATGGTGCTGGTACTACTGGCCGTCAGCTAGCTAGCGCCTTAAGGCAGGGCCATCAGATGAATGTCTTAGGATTTTTGGATGATGATTCTAGGTTAGTTGGTAATGCATTAAATGGTCACCCCATTTTTTCAGCATCAGCATTAGAGGAATTAATTCAGAGGCTGAATATTACCGACGTACTTTTAGCATTGCCGTCGGTTAATCGAAAACGCCGCAATGACATCATTTCATACGTGCGCTCTTGTAAAGTTCACGTCAGAACATTGCCAAGCATGACGGATTTGGCAAAAGGAAATATTTCGGTTTCTGATATTCGAGAGTTAGATATTGAAGATTTGTTGGGTAGAGATCCTGTTGAGCCTAATGCAGCCCTACTCCAAAAAAATATTACAAATAAGGTAGTTTTGGTTACCGGTGCGGGCGGCTCTATTGGTAGTGAGCTATGCCGACAAATACTCATGGAGGGGCCAGCCAAATTAGTACTATTTGAGCAGGGTGAATTCAACTTATATCGTTTGCATCAAGAGTTGCTGGCTTTGAATGAAAAGCTCAATCTTAATATTCCCCTAATTCCTGTATTGGGATCGGTGCGGGACGAGGGGCGCTTGAGAGAAGTCTTCTCCAAAGAAAATCCGCAAACTATCTACCATGCCGCTGCTTACAAGCATGTTCCTTTGGTTGAAGAGAACCCAGTAGAAGGAATATTGAATAATGTTTTTGGAACGCTTGCTGTAGCGCGGGTTGCCGCAGAATCTGGAGTGGAAAGTTTTACATTAATTAGTACAGATAAAGCAGTGCGGCCAACTAATGTAATGGGTGCAAGTAAGCGTTTAGCCGAAATGGTTTTGCAAGCTTTGGCTGGTGAGATTGTGGCGAAAACGAACAGCTCTAAAACTATATTCTCAATGGTGCGCTTCGGTAATGTATTAGATTCTTCAGGATCTGTTGTACCGAGATTTAAGCAGCAGATCGCTCAAGGTGGTCCAGTTACCCTGACGCATCCGGAGGTAACACGTTATTTCATGACAATTCCAGAGGCGGCGCAACTGGTGATTCAAGCTTCTGCTATGGCTACTGGTGGAGATGTTTTCCTTTTGGATATGGGCGAGCCAGTCAAAATAATGGAGCTAGCAAGACGGATTATTGAGCTATCTGGCTTAACAGTTAGCGATGGTGAGAATCCAAATGGAGATATTGAGATTGAGATTATTGGCTTACGACCCGGTGAAAAGCTCTACGAAGAGTTGTTAATTTCTGATAATCCTCTGGCAACCGATAATGAGCGCATCATGAAAGCGCATGAAGATTATTTGCCGTGGCCTGTTTTTTGTGAAAAGCTCAGCAGCTTAGAAAAATACTGCTCCCTTAATGATCGACAAAAAATTGAAGCTGTTTTAAAGGAGCTGGTTTCTGGCTACATTCCTGATGCGAAAGGCGTCCTATGACAACAGTAGTTCCAGTAATCCTCTGTGGCGGCTCCGGAACGAGGCTTTGGCCCCTCTCACGTGCTGGCTTTCCAAAGCAGTTTTTGGTTTTGTCTGGCAATGATTCTGGGAAAAGCCTATTTCAAGAGGCGGTTGAGCGTTTAAATCAACTTCCTGACATTGAGCTTGGTAGTACGCTCATTGTCACAAATGAAGAGCATCGTTTTTTAGTACTAGATCAACTAAGAGAAATGCCCGGCATTAAAGCCAGTCTTTTGTTGGAGTCTGAGGGGCGCAATACCGCGCCTGCTTTAACCTTGGCAGCTTTGCAGGCGAGCGAGATAAGCAGTCAAAGTGCTGGCCCCATTGATCCTATCCTGGTAATTACACCCGCGGATCAAACCATTCAAGATGCTTCGGCATTTACTAAAGCGTTGCAAGATTGCATCAGAGTTATTCGGGCTGACCAAGAAAATCAAACTATAGCTATTTTAGGTATCACCCCAACATCGCCTGAAACTGGTTATGGGTATATTAAAAAGACTGGCGAGCAAGGCGCTTTTGGTGAATTCTCTGTGGAGCAATTTGTTGAGAAGCCCAACGCAGTAACTGCTCAAAGTTATTTAGATGATGGTAATTATTTTTGGAATGGCGGCATGTTTGTTCTCAGAGCAAGCACTTGGATTTCTGCTTTAAAAGAATTTCGCCCGGATATTTTTGGCGCTACTGAAACTGCTTGGGTTGCCCGTACTGCCGATAGCACGGGTGATGCTGAGTTTATTAGGCCCGATAAAGCTATTTTTAAGACTATACCCAGTGAATCAATTGACTATGCGGTGATTGAAAAATGCCCAGGCAGTAGATTCAAGGTGAAAATGGTGGAGTTAAACGCTGGATGGAATGACTTGGGTGCTTGGGATGCCGTTTGGAAAGTGGGTAAGCAGGATCAGGATGGCAACGTCACTAATGGGGATGTCTTGCTAACTAATTCTAAAAACTCTTTAGTGCATGCAAGTAGTCGTCTAGTGAGTGCTGTAGGAGTTGAAAATCTTGTAATTATTGAGACTGCCGATGCTGTTTTGGTGGCGGATAAGAAAAATAGCCAAGATGTAAAAAGTATTGTGGCTAAGCTTGAGTTACAAGTACGTGACGAAAAAAATCTGCATCGTAAGGTATCTAGGCCTTGGGGTTGGTACGATAGCGTTGATGAGGGCGAGCGATTTAAAGTAAAGCGTATTCAGGTGAACCCTGGGGCAAGCTTATCACTGCAAATGCATCATCATCGCGCTGAGCACTGGATTGTTGTTAAAGGTATAGCTGAAATTACTAATGGCGACGAGGTCATTACCCTTACTGAAAATCAAAGTACCTACATTCCCCAGGGTCAAACCCACCGATTAGCAAATCCTGGAAAAACACCGCTTGAAATAATTGAGGTTCAATCGGGGGGTTATTTGGGTGAAGATGATATTGTTAGGATTGAAGATACGTATGGGCGTAATTAGTATCGATATAAAATCTACAAGTAAAGTTATGTTTTTAAGTTAATGAGCTGAATAAAGCGAGAAGAGTATGGGTGTAGCACAAAAGGTAGCTCTAATTACCGGCATTACAGGTCAAGATGGTTCTTATCTTGCAGAATTTTTATTGGAAAAAGGTTACATTGTTCACGGCATCAAACGTCGCGCCTCTTCTTTTAATACTGAGCGGATTGATCATCTATATCAAGATCCCCATGTTAATCATCCTGATCTCATTTTGCATTATGGTGATTTGACTGATACTAGCAATTTGGTGCGCATCATACAGCAAACGCAGCCCGATGAAATCTATAATTTAGGTGCCCAGTCTCATGTAGCTGTTTCTTTTGAGTCTCCTGAATATACTGCTGACGTAGATGCAATTGGCCCATTGAGAATGCTGGAGGCTATTCGTATTTTGGGTCTAGAAAAGAAGACTCGCTTTTACCAAGCCTCTACTTCTGAGTTATACGGTTTGGTGCAAGAAATTCCTCAAAAAGAAACCACTCCATTTTACCCGCGCAGTCCTTATGCTGTAGCAAAGCTCTATGCCTATTGGATTACGGTAAATTATCGTGAAGCTTATGGAATGTACGCCTGTAATGGAATCTTGTTTAACCACGAATCTAAGCGTCGCGGGGAAACCTTTGTTACTCGTAAGGTCACTCGTGGCTTTGCCAATATTGCTCAAGGTCTTGAGAAGTGTCTCTATATGGGTAATATCGATGCTTTACGTGACTGGGGTCATGCAAAAGATTATGTACGTATGCAGTGGTTAATGCTTCAGCAGGACAAGCCAGAGGACTTTGTAATTGCTACTGGCGTGCAATATACCGTTCGTGAATTTATTATCCGCAGTGCCAAGCAGCTCGGTATTACTTTGAAGTTTGAAGGACAAGCGGAGGATGAAAAAGCCATTGTTAGCGCCATTGAGGGCGATAAAGCTCCGGCACTCAAAGTGGGTGATGTGATTGTGCGGATTGATCCACGCTATTACCGCCCTACAGAAGTAGAAACTCTTCTGGGCGATCCGGCGAAGGCTAAAGCAAAGTTGGGTTGGGTGCCAGAAATTACTCTCGATCAAATGATCGTAGAGATGGTTGCTAATGATTTAGATTATGCAAAACAACATGCTTTGCTGCATAAGTATGGTTATGCCGTACCCGTCGGAAAAGAAAATTAATTTTTCCGACGGGTAAATTATTATTGGAAATAACAATTAGAAATGATTGATTTAAGTCAGAAAATTTATGTTGCTGGCCATAGAGGTATGGTTGGCTCTGCTATTGTCAGAATTCTTCAGGAACAAGGCTATAAAAATATTATTACTCGAACACATGCAGAGCTAGATTTAACAAATCAAGCCGAAGTTAAATCTTTTTTTGAGCTGGAAAAACCTGGCCAAGTTTATTTAGCTGCAGCAAAAGTGGGTGGTATTCATGCAAATAATACCTTTCCCGCGGAATTTATTTATCAAAACCTGATGATAGAAGCAAATGTCATCCATCAAGCATTTGTCAGTGGAGTTAAAAAGCTCCTATTTTTAGGCTCAAGCTGTATATACCCTAGGTTGGCTAATCAACCAATGTCTGAGGATTCGCTATTGACCGGCGTTCTTGAGCCGACAAATGAGCCTTATGCGGTTGCCAAGATCGCAGGTATCAAGCTTTGTGAGAGTTATAACCGGCAGTATGGCAAATCAAATGGTGTGGACTATCGCTCAGTAATGCCTACCAACTTGTATGGCCCAGGCGATAACTACCACCCTGAAAATAGTCATGTTATTCCAGCGTTAATTAGAAGATTTCATGAGGCAAAGGCTTCTAAAACGCCAGAAGTTGTAATTTGGGGTACAGGCACCCCAAGGCGCGAATTTCTTTATGTGGATGACATGGCGGCGGCATCGATATTTATTATGAATCTTAGTAAAGTAATTTATGACCAGCAGACTACTCCGATGCAAAGTCACATTAATGTGGGATTTGGGAGTGATGTTGCCATTAGGGAGTTAGCGCTTTTAGTGTCTGAAGCCACTAATTTTAATGGAAGGATTGTATTTGATGCCACAAAGCTTGATGGGGCGCCTCGTAAATTGATGAGTTCTAAGCTTTTGAGGGAGTTTGGGTGGACCCCAAAAATTACCCTAAAAGAGGGCTTAGAAAAGGCATACCATGATTTTATTGTAAGGTTTTATGGTTCCTAACAGCTCTGCGTAAAGGGTAATTATTGAAGTTTTAATATGGGATAATTGCGGAATAATATAACTTGTGATGAATGTGTTTGCAGATAAAGATGAATAAAAGTCAAGCATTGGTGGGGCATAAAAAAGTTACTACGAGCGAAAACGGCGTTGACTTATTTGTAAATATTGCCCGCCTTTTACTTAATTCTTGGAAAACTCTTGCAGCATTTACTTTTTTTGGGGTTTTGTTATCGGCGATTATCGCCTATATATCTCCCAAGCAATACGAGGCTGTCGCGCAAATTCGCTTGGCGCAGATCAGTCAAATTAATCCCGCCAACCCTTTTGGTACGCCCGTTGAAGAGACTGCATCATTAATATCGCGCATGCAGTTTCCAACTAACTATTCGGACGCTGTCATTGGTGCGTGTGCAGGCGCATCCTCGTACGAATCTTCTGTTCCTCTAGCAAAGAGATTGAAATTTACCATTGTTAAAGGGGTTCCTAATACTATTGAGTTGGTTTATAGATCCTCAAGTCCCGAGAGTGGTTTTGCGTGCTTACAGTCAGTTTTCGAACAAATTGTAATCCTGCAGGAGCAGGTTTCCAGCCCGTTTGTTGAGGAGGCCAAAATAAAATTGGCGTCTGATAATGAGCGAATCGATGCCGCTAGAAAATTGATCCTTAAGGCGGATCAATCCGGCAGTGCAATGTCGGCGGCCTACCTTTCAGCGCGTGATGAGTTAGCTTACTTCATGACTGATCGTGAAAAAATGACCGACTTAATTAACTCAGTAAAAAATCGGGGGACAAAGTTGGCCTCCCCCATATATGTGTCAAACCAACCTGTCGCGCCAAAAAAATTGACATATTGCTTTATTGGGTTGATTGTTGGTTTTTTGTTAGGTTTTTTGGTTGTATTCTTGCGTCGGTGGCGCTTTCCGGGTGTGGGTTTAGATAGGGGTGCTGGCAATTCAAAATTTTGATGTTATTAAAGTTTATGGTAATTGGCTTTATTTATAAAAAGTTTTAGGCTTTTTGCAGCAAGCTAAAAAATTATGAAAAATAATTCAAATCAATGGAATTTAGAGTGTTGAATATTATTGTGCCTATGGCTGGGGCTGGGAGTCGATTTTCTAAGGCTGGCTATAGAGATCCTAAGCCTCTGATTTCGATTCATGGAACCCCAATGATTCAGGTCGTTATTCAAAATCTTATGCCTGAAATGCCTCATCGGTTTATCTTTGTTTGCCAAAAAGAACATGTTAATACATATGGGTTAAGGGAAAAGCTTGAGAAGTGGGCTCCTGGGAGTGCAATCATTGAATTAGAGGGAATTACGGAAGGGGCTGCATGTACTGTGCTTGAAGCCCAATCGCTGTTTGATAATGATGAACCTTTGATGATTGCTAATAGCGATCAATATATTGATCTAAATATTAATCATTATTTGGACAAATTATCTATCCATGGTTTGGATGGCCTGATTATGACTATGAAGGCAAGTGATCCAAAGTGGTCTTACGCTGGGATTGATTCTGATGGCATGGTAAGTCGAGTCGTTGAAAAAGAGGTCATCTCTGATGAGGCAACAGTTGGGATTTATAACTTCAAAAGAGGTTGTGATTTTGTTGCTGGCGCGAAAGAAATGATCGCAAATGATGAAAGGGTAAACGGTGAATTTTATGTGGCACCTGTTTATAACAATCTAATATCGAACGGTAAAAAAATTGGGATCTTTAATGTGGGGTCGGAGGGAAAGGGTATGTATGGCCTTGGAATACCAAGTGATCTCAATTATTTCCTTCGGCAGCCTATTTCACTTCGGACTCCTTCATCATGCGGTTAATAGCCCATAGAGGATTTTGGTTGAATCCTTCTGAAAAAAATACTTCAATTGCCTTTGCTCGCGCTTTTGAATGTGGTTTTGGTATTGAAACTGATTTTCGCGACTTGAATGGTAGGCTGGTTGTTTCTCATGACGTGCCCGGAAGTGATGCATTATCTATTGAAGATTTTATAACTCTATACAAGGCTACCACTAACCCTGGACTAATGGCGCTTAACATAAAAGCAGATGGCCTACAGTGGCTGGTTAAGGAAATGGTTAAAGCATCTGGAATGAAGGATTATTTTGTATTCGATATGTCCGTTCCTGATATGAGGGAGTATTTCTCGAATGGAATTCCTGTTTTTACCCGCCTAAGTGAATATGAAACCCCGCCTGCATTTCTTAATGCTAGCGCTGGAGTATGGTTGGATGCTTTTGAAAATGAATGGTATGACATTCAGGTGCTAAATGACTTGCTAAAGAAAAAAAAGTTAGTTGCAATTGTTTCGCCTGAATTACATGGACGTGACCATAACTATCTTTGGGAATTTTTGAAGAGTAACCAGCTCTTCAAAAACCCACTAATTTCACTTTGCACAGATTTTCCTATGGAAGCCAAGGAGTATTTTCATGTCTAAAATCAAGGCCGTATTATTCGACATGGATGGTGTGTTAATAGATGCAAAAGACTGGCATTATGAGGCCCTAAATCAAGCCCTTTCCTTGTTTGGCATGGCAATTAGCCGCTATGATCATTTGGTTACATACGACGGTTTGCCAACTAAAAAAAAATTAGAAATGCTTACATTGGAGCGCGGCTTGCCGAGAGCTTTGCATCAGTTTATTAATGACATTAAGCAGGAGTTCACCTTTCAGTTGGGGTATGCAAAATGTAAGCCAACATTCAACCATCAATACGCACTTTCAAATTTAAAGGCTCGCGGCTATAGGCTAGCCGCTTGTTCGAATTCGATTCGAAAGACTATGGATGTTTTGTTTGAGCGAGCTGCCATTACCCAATATTTTGACTTTTATATCTCCAATGAAGATGTGAGAGATTCAAAACCACATCCTGAAATGTATCTAACTGCTATAAAAAGACTTGGTTTAAAACCATCCGAGTGCTTGATTCTTGAGGACAATGACAATGGAATTAGGGCTGCGAAAGCTTCGGGGGCTCATTTATTGGTAATCAATGATGTTGATGATGTTAATTTAGAGTGCATCACTAACCGCATTAAAGAAATTGAGGTCAATCAATGAATCTTGTTATCCCTATTGCCTCGAATTCTAAATTTTTTAGTATTGAAGAGTATGGGTATCCAAAGCCTCTTGTTGAGATTTCCGGTAAGCCTATGATTGAGCATGTTATTAATAACTTGACTCAAGGTATAAATTTTAAAAAAATAATCTTTATTGTTAGGCAAGATGAGTGTGATAAATTTCACCTTGATAAGACTTTAAATTTAGTGAGCCCTATAAGGCCTGAAATTATTAAACTGAGAACTGACACGCTTGGGGCGGTATGCAGTGTTTTGCTGGCTGTAGAGCACATCGACCAACATGAGCCATTAATTATTTCTAATGCTGACCAGTTATTTGATGATGGAATTATTAATTCATTAGAGCAATTTATGGAAAGTGATCTGGATGCCGCATGTATAACATTCAATTCGGTGCACCCTCGCTGGTCATATGTAAGGATTGATGAGAAAAATTTAGTAATTGAAACAGCAGAAAAGAGGCCTATTAGTAAGCAAGCAATTGCTGGGTTATATATGTATAAGTCTGGATCGGACTTTATCAAATACAGCATGGATTCAATTAGGCATGGCGCCAGTAACGAGGGAAAATATTACATAGCACCTGTCTTTAATGAGTATGTTCTGGCAAATAGAAAAGTGGGGGCTTTCCCGATCTTAAACAATAGTTACCATACCTTTTATAGTCCTCAGAAGATTAAAGAGTATGAATTAATGATTACTCAAGGCGATTAATGAAGGTGTTTAAATTACGAGATATGGTTAAAGGGTGGTTTGTGGGAGACTTTTCGCCATCTGTATTAAGTACAAAAGAGGTTGAGGTGGCGGTTAAATTTTATAAAGCAGGTGATTACGAGCCGTCACATTATCACAAGATCTCTAAGGAGATTACGGTCATTAATTCTGGACAAGTTAGAATGAACGGTAAGGAATATCATGCGGGTGATATTGTAGTTATAGAGCCAAACGAAGTTACTGACTTCCTAGCCTTGTTGGATACCAGCACTACCGTTGTTAAATTACCAAGTGTAAATGGCGATAAATACTTGGATTAAATGGCTATATTAAATCTCAGCTATTTTATTAGTCGAATAAGCATGGGCCTGAATGATAATCAGTTATATATAGCAAAATTATTCCACATCTAATCATTTTCTATCTTTGCTCTGCATTTATGAAAATGTATTAATTAACATTTTCAAGGAAGTGGGATCCCTAAATATCATGAAAAGAAATCTAAGTAAAGTTGTGTCAGTTGCCTCGCTGGGGGATATTGATGTTTGGTCATATGGCGCTTCTTATGTTAAGAGATTTATAAGTGCTGATGAGTATAGGATAATTGTCCCGGGAAAATATAAAGAAGATTTCGAGAGAAAAAATTTTGCAAACTATAGCGTAATTTCGGAAGAGGAAATCATAGATGTTGAAATAATTGATAGACTAAAGGATCAGTTTTCCAATCTAGAGCATACAAACACATTTGGGTGGTACTTGCAGCAATTTATTAAGATAGAAGAGCTTAGAAAAAACAAAAAAGAGTATGGATTAATCTGGGATGCCGATACTATTCCTCTAAAAAAAATTCCATTCTTGTTAAAAAATGGTAGTTGTAGAGCATATATGGCAACTGAAAATCATGGGCCATATTTTCAAACTTTAGAAAAGCTTTTGGGAATACAAAAGCAACTAGACTATTCTTTTGTATCCCAATGTTTGTGTGCAAAGATGTCAGATGTTTATAGAATGTGTTCTGAAATAGAAGGGAGACATGGAAAAAACTGGATAAGTGCCATATTAGATTTGATTGAAGCGAGACATGGAGAGTTTTCCGAATACGAAACTATCGGCAATTTTTGTTTAAACAGTACAAAAAATTACTATTCTTTTAAGTCACCTAAAAAATGGAATAGGCACGGATATAGACTGATGGGATCATTTAAATGGTTAAAGTTAACTAGGATATTTCTTGCGCTCAAGTGGGACTACGTTTCATTTGAGAAGTGGGATAAAAATTGGGGTTTAAAGAAGTATATTTTTGGGAAAAAATAATTCATGAATTTATTCTCCATATTTGAAAAATTAATTCATAAAGTCAATAAATATTCAGCAGAAAAAATACTTCTAGATTGCGTGGATTTCAAAATCTTAGCAATGCCATTGGATAAAAACTTTACAATATTAGTTCAAGGGCCTATTTTTAGAAATAATTTCAAATTTTTTAGTGGGATAATTTGCGAATACCTAAAAGTTGTAGGCGAAAAAAGAATTATTGTCTCAGCTACTTCAATGACACCCCAGTGCATTGATTTTCTTAAGGAAAAAAATATAAGATTTGTCGTAAAAAAACCTAAATCATCGGGTCCACACAATATTTTCTATCAAGCAAGTAGTGTGCTAAGTGGATTGAATTTCTGTACGGATGAAGAATGCATTGTGAAGGTTAGAAATGATCAATTCATTCAGAGATGGGATTTTATTGATGCCTATAAAGCGCAAGTTGAAGACGGTAAGGTATTTGCTGTTGGGTTTAGTTTTATAGACCCTGCATATCATATTGGAGATATGGTGCATTGGTGCAAAAAAGAGCTAATGGAAAAAATATGGAATAACGTAGCAGATCGCAAAAATATTGAACATATGCACTCCATTTACCAGGGCGCTTTTCCAGCAACCTGTAATACTTGGGCTAAAAATGATTTGCCACCCGAGATTTATATAGGGATATCATTATCAGAAACTTTCATGAGTTTGGATTTAAGTCTGGATAATTACTATCGGCTTATTAGAGAAAAATTAATATTGTGTAGCAATTATGACGTGGGATTGCAGTGGGCAAAACATAATGCAGTTTTAGATTTTCACAGGGTCTGGACGAGTGGGTATAGACCAACAATTAATCATATAAAGTGGTTGCAGATTAGTAGATCCAATAAATATGAAAAATAGCAATATATTAGAGATTAGGTGGAATATAGTATCAAGTTTTATTACTAAATTAATTTCAGCATTTATAGGAATTCCAACATTCTACGTAGTAAGTAAGCATCTCCCCGAATCTGAAGCAGGAAATTTTTTTTTAATATTGTCTATTACACCAATTTTTTTGCTTATTGAAACATCATTAGGCGGGAAATTAATTAATGATTTGTCTAGTTATAAACATGAAAGTCAAGCCGAGAAGCTAAAGAAAATAGTTGGCGCGATTAAATTATGTTTAAAGATAAGCTTCTTTTTGATATTTTTATTATGTTTAATATTAATTGCATATAAATTATTCTTTTCCAGTGTTGATGTTTTATATGAATGCATAATTTATAGCTTTATATTATTTTCTTGCCTCTCATTTCTACAGTTATTTGATAGGGTGCAAATAGTTAACGGAAAAATTTATAGAGTACAGATAGCAGATCTCTCAACTAGTATTATTTACTTGCTAGTTGTGTATTATCTAATTATGCTTAAGGCAGATTTTATAATAATAATAATTACTTATCCAATATTATATTTTTTAGTGAAAATAATTAATTATTCTTTTGATTATAACTTAAGGAATTTAATCCAAAAAATTATTTATAGTAAAATTATTCTTTATAAATCAAATGAGAAATTAGATAAAGATAATTTATATTTTCTTCTTATTACCTTGTTTTCTATGTTGGGAACATCATTTGATCTTGTATATTTAAAGCAGTTTGCAGAAAATAATGAAGCAATAATAATTGAAATGGCATTCTTTCAAAGAATATACCTAATATTTAATTTATTAGCTTCGATTGCAATTCCATTTTGGCCCATATTTAGCAAGCTTATTGCATCCCATGATTTTAAAAGAGCAATAAGAATCTCTAATTACTTAATTTTATTCTATATTTTATCTGGTCTAATTGTCACATTACTAATTTTGTTATTAACCCCTGTATTTAATTCAATATTATTATCTGGGGTTATTATTTTATCTTATCAAAGTATATTAATTGGAGTATTACCTCGTTATTTGTGTTTAATTGGAGAGGGAATTTCGCCTATAATGAATGTCCCTTTATTGGTGAAATATTCATTCCAAATTCAATTTCTATTATCTTTATTGTCTATTATATTAAAACCTCTAGTAATTAAATACTACTCTCTACCTGGTCTATTTATTGTTAATGGATTTATTTACGGTGTCCTATACTTTTTTCTATGCAGCCTATCAAGTAGAAAAATTTTATTTAATAAATGACAAAATAAGAAGAGATAAATATTCATGGTGAATAAGAAAAAATTAGTAGCAAGAATTAAAGGCGGCCTTGGGAATCAATTATTTTGTTATGCTGCGGCAAGAAGGCTTGCTATTGTAAATAATGCAACCCTTGTTTTGGATGATGTTTCTGGATTTTTACGTGATTTTAAATATCAAAGAAAATATTCTCTTGATAAATTTTACATTCCTATTGGAGTAGCATCATCAAACGAAAGATTAGGGCCTTTCCCGCGAATTTTAAGACGAATTTTAAGAATGCTATCTCGCTTTAATTTATGTGATCGATTTAATTATATTTATCAAGAATATGAGGATTTTGATTCTCGGATTCTTGACATTAAAATAATTAAATATGCATATATTGATGGCCTATGGCAAAGCGAGGATTATTTTAAGGATGTTGAAGATGTAATACGACAAGATTTAAGAATAAAGCAGCCTATAGATATAGAAAATCTATCAATGGCCGCTAAGATTGAGAATTGTAATAGTGTAGCTTTGCATGTTAGATGGTTTAATAATGGATATGAAGATTTAGACTCATCAAACCTTTCTATGGAATACTACAATTCTGCAATAGAAAAGATAAATACACTAATAAATAACCCACATTTTTTTATATTTTCTGATAAACCATTTGATGCATCCCTAATGCTAAATCTAAGTCATGATAAATTTACACTGGTTACGCATAATTCCCAGGAATCAATGGCTTATGCTGATCTATGGTTAATGAGCCTCTGTAAATATTTTATTATTGCAAATAGTACATTTAGTTGGTGGGGGGCATGGCTTGGAAATTTTAAAAGTAAAATCGTAATTGCTCCCTCTTTAAATATAACCGGGGTTGGTTCCTGGGGTTTTAAAGGCCTAATTCCTAAAGATTGGATCAAAGTATGATCTTAATTGATTTATAATTAATCCTCACTATTTAATTTCAATCTTTAATTAAAATTTACCTTATCTAATTGCTAAAAATAATATTATGAAATTTATCAAAAATCTCTCATTTTTAAATAAATATAAAGTTAAATTAAATAATCAACATGAACGAGATATCTTTGTAGTAGATCAGATAAAAAAGATTCCAAATGACAGTCTTTTATTGGACGCTGGCTGTGGTGGTCAGTATTATAGAAAGTATTGTTCGCATCTAAATTACAAGTCTCAAGATTTTGGAAAGTACACAATAGATACGAAGCAAATTATTGGAACCATAGGTCTAGGTGGGGTAGATGGATATAGGTATGGTCGGCTTGACTATACTGGAGATATTTGGAATATAGATGAAAAGGATCAGACATTTGATGCGATTTTATGCACAGAGGTTTTTGAGCATATACCATTTCCAATTGAATCATTAAGGGAGTTTAGCAGGCTATTGAAAAGTGGAGGCGTTCTTATTCTTACTGCGCCTAGCAATTGTTTAAGACATATGGACCCCTTTTTTTTCTATACAGGATTTAGTGATAGATGGTTTGAAAAGTTTATAGCCGAGATGGGTATGGAAATTAAGTATATTTCTCCTGTTGGAGATTACTTTAGTTGGCTATCAGTTGAAATATTTAGGACTATGCGATCTGGTAATTTCTTTACCAAAATTATTCTGATTCCAGCTTTTTTATATTATTTTTATAAAAAGAAGGATCAAGTTTCTATTGACACCCTATGCATGGGTTACCATGTTGTTGCGGTTAAGAAGTGATATTTTTTATAGCAAGCATTAAGGCCTAAAATTCTGACAACATGATTGCATTGCGACTTTTTGTTCACCATTATCAATTTTACATTTATAGTACTTATTGAAGTCTTTAGATGAAAATTATTGATTTTTTTTTATTGCGTAGAATATGAGTGTTTTAATAACTGGTGTGGCTGGCTTTGTTGGCTCAAACCTGGCTAAGAAATTTATTGCGGATGGAATTAAAGTCGTCGGTCTAGATAATTTATGCAGGGGGGATAAAAAAAATATCTCCGAATTAATTGGTCATCCATTATTTTCATTTCATATTACCAATCTATGTGATTTAGATACGTATGCTGAAATTATTGAACAGTCGCATGTTGACGAGGTAATAAAAGAAGTTTGGCATATGGCCGCTAACTCAGATATACCCGCCGGTATAACTGATGCAAATATCGACCTTTGCGATACGTTTATGACTACCTTTAATACTCTCGAATTGATGAGGCGATTCGGTATTAAAATCATTTCTTTTGCATCTAGTTCTGCTGTTTATGGCGACCTAGGGGATCTAAATATAGATGAAACAACAGGGCCCCTGTTTCCCATCTCAAATTATGGTGCAATGAAGTTAGCATCTGAAGCTATTATAAGTGCCGCGGTCGAAAGTTTTTTAGATGGCGCTTTTATATTTCGTTTTCCAAATGTAATAGGGTTACCTGCAACACATGGGGTAATTCTTGATTTTATTAGAAGACTTAATTCATCCAAAAAGTTGCTTGAAGTTTTGGGTGATGGTAACCAGCAAAAAAGTTATCTCCATGTGGAAGAGCTTGTGGATGCAATGTTTTTTATACGCAAGAATTCTAGCAAAAAGTGCAATTACTTTAATATTGGGCCTGGCGATGATGGGGTCACTGTTAGATTCATAGCAGAAAAAGTACGAGATGTTGTGGCGCCCAATGCTTTAATTGTTTACGGTAAAACCAATAAGGGCTGGGTGGGAGATGTGCCAAAATTTTATTACTCAATTGAAAAACTGAGAAATCTTGGCTGGAGCCCTACTTTAAGTTCAGAGCAGGCTATTTTGAGGGCCGTGCAAGAAATTTATGAGCAAGAGACAGGGTTTTGAAGAAGCAAGCGATCATTTTAGCCGGTGGTAAAGGCACTAGACTGAGCGAGAGACTTGGGGGTTTGCCTAAACCTTTGATTGATATTTGTGGAAAGCCACTGCTAGAGAGGCAGATTGAGCTTTTATTGCATCACCACTTTACAGATATATTGATATTGGTTAATCATCGTGCTCAAGACATTATAGATTTTTGTAATAGTCGAAATAATTGGGGGATTTCTCTTAAGTGCGTTAATGATGGAGAGCCGCTTGGGACTGCGGGAGCTGTTCTAGCAATACAGAATTTGCTAGAGGATGATTTTCTCGTAATGTATGGTGATACTATGCTTGATGTTGATCTGACGCGCTTTGGAAATTTTCATAGGGCGAACAACCATACTTCAGGCACATTATTTTTGCATCCCAATGATCATCCGCATGACTCGGATTTGGTTGAAATAGATGGTAATGGATTCATTACAGATTTCCACCCCTATCCTCATGATCAAAGTGTTTATTATCAAAATTTAGTAAACGCCGCCCTTTATTATTTAAGACGCGAAGCGCTCAGTAGCTTTTCAAGCTCTGTGATAAAAGCAGATTTTGGCAGGGATTTTTTCCCTTATATGCTTGATAATGGGCATACTTTTTTAGGGTATAACAGTTTCGAATATATTAAAGATGCCGGAACTCCTAAAAGGCTGGATAAGGTTTGCCAAGATTTTCTCAGTGGGCGTGTAAAGCGAGCACGATTAGATGAAGGTCAGGCCGCAGTCTTTTTGGATAGAGACGGAACAATAAATCGAGAAGTTAATCATCTGTCAACTAGTGAGCAATTTGAGTTATTGCCTGGTGTAGGTCAGGCAATAAATGCCCTTAATAACGCTGACTATAGAGCGGTAGTTATTACAAATCAGCCCGTATTGGCTCGTGGTGATTGTAGCTATGATGAGCTAAAGGTCATCCATAATAAAATGGAGACCTTGCTTGGAAAAGAAGGTGCTTTTCTAGATCGCATTTATTATTGCCCTCATCATCCCGAATGTGGTTTTGAAGGAGAAGTTAAGGAATTAAAAATTAAATGCGTTTGCAGAAAGCCAGGGCGGGGTATGGTAGATCAGGCGGTAATTGATTTAAATATAGATATAAAAAAATCATGGCTTGTAGGCGATACCACGGGTGATATTTTGTTGGCGAATAATTGTGGATTACGTTCTGTGTTGGTGGAGACTGGTTATGCTGGTTTGGATGAACGATACATGGCAATTCCCAGTTATACGGTGCCAGATTTATCTGCGGCAGCGGATCTCATTTTAAAGATCCATCCTTACTATTTAGATATATGCACAAAATTCGGATCCGAAATAAAGTCTGGCGATTTTGTATTTATTGGAGGTTTATCGCGATCCGGAAAGACTAATTTCTCGAGCACCTTAAAAGACTATCTCTGGTCCAATGGAATAAATGCTGTGGTAATTTCTGTAGACCGATGGTTGCGTAATCACGAAGAGCGAGAGCTAGGTGTACTTGGAAGATATGAATTAGAAGAATTAAAATTATTCATCAATGAGTTATCGGGTCAAAATAAGCGTGCTGAAGTCACACTCTCTTCTTATCAAAAACTAACGCGCAAGAGGATTCAAAATTCAAATTCGATGGTTATTGATCCATCGGATGTAGTGATAATTGAAGGCACCATTGCCTTAAATTTCGTGAGCGATATTTCTCTGCGTCGCACCCATGGATTCTTTCTCGAAATTGATGAGGTTGAGCGCAGGGATCGGGTAATAAATGAGTATCGCTTGCGGGGGTTGGATAATAACGAAGCAGAGGCTCTTTATCTGCTTAGAGAAGTTGATGAGGCGCCCATTATTAGAATGACATCAAAAAATGCTACGAATGTGATTCATATCAATACATTGGGGAATATAAATTGATAATAAGTAGAACCCCATTGCGAATGAGTTTTGCTGGTGGTGGCAGCGATATAGCTTCCTACTTTCATAATTTTGGAGGTGCCGTCATTAGCACGGCCATAAATAAGTATGTCTATGTTAATGTCAACCAAAAATTTGATAATGGAATTAGGGTGGGATACTCAATAAATGAAGAGGTATCAAATGTCGATGATATTGAGCATCATATTGTTAAGGAAGCTCTGAAGCACCTCGACATCAAGGGCGGTATTGAAATAACAACAATTGCAGATATCCCATCAAAGGGAACGGGCCTGGGCTCTTCAAGCACATTTACTGTTGGGCTGCTGAATGCATTAAATGCGTTTAAGAGTAAACATATCTCCTGCGATAAGTTGGCTCAGGATTCTTGTTATATTGAAATTGAAAAATGCGGTGCACCTATTGGAAAGCAGGATCAATATGCAGCAGCATATGGAGGGTTTAACTTAATTGAATTTAACCCAGATAACTCTGTAGTGGTGAACCCAATTATTTGCGATAAAAAGACCATCCAAACTTTGGAGTCCAGCATATTGGTTTTTTATA
Organism: Polynucleobacter sp. 86C-FISCH; assembly: GCF_018882415.1. Lineage (GTDB taxonomy): Bacteria > Pseudomonadota > Gammaproteobacteria > Burkholderiales > Burkholderiaceae > Polynucleobacter. The sequence continues at coordinate 1,250,461 of NZ_JACVOL010000001.1, forward strand.
CCGGGATAACAAGAAGCGCATCCAACCTACTTTTAGCGCAGTCAGAAATTATATCCTCCAGCAAAGACAAGCAAGATGTCATGCACAAAATGGTATCACTTGCTCGAACACTTGCGAAGGAAGTTCAAAATAATAACCCCGACGTTTTTGGTGAAGTGCTCCACGAGGGGTGGTTATTAAAAAAAAGCATCTCAGATGAAATTAGTAATGCTGAAATTGATGAATGGTATCAGATAGCTAGAAAAGCGGGAGCAAGGGGAGGGCGCATACTTGGTGCTGGTGCCGGCGGATTTCTAATGTTATCGGCCCCTCTCGAGTTGCATGAGCATATTAAATCCAAGCTTCATATGTTGAGGTATACACCCATTCAGTTTGAGCGACTGGGAAGTCGAATTTTATTCTACGAAGATTGAATATAAAATCTTAAATTTAACGTGCAGGGAAAAACATGATTTCGAACAATAGCGCAAGGTATGTTGGCAAATTAACAAAAATTTTAGGTGAGCTCAACTTTGAAGACTTAGATGCTGCTTTAAAGCTCATAGAAGAAGCATGGAGAAATGGAAGGCAGATCATAACCTTGGGTAATGGGGGAAGTTCTCTTACGGCCCTGCATTTTATAAATGATTGGAACAAAAGCATATATATGAGTACTGGCGTTTCTTTTAAAGGACGTAGTCTTGTAGATAATATTGGCTTAATAATGTCATATGGAAATGATATTTCTTTTGAGGATGTATTTCTAGAGCAGTTAAAAAATATATTGACCCCTGGGGATCTGGTGATTGCAATATCAGGAAGCGGTAATTCTGAGAATGTTATACGTGCGGTAAATTATGCCAATGAAAATGGTGCTAAGACCTTGGGGTTATGTGGGTTTTCTGGTGGACGCTTAAAAACCATAGCTCAACAGAAGGTGTGGGTTAATGTTGACGATATGCAATTGGTAGAAGATGTGCATGCCATCTTTGGCCATATTGTCATGCAAACTTTATGTGGATAGATAATTGGTCTCAGGCAACTTTCCTTAAGGAAATAATATGGGGCCGGTGATTTCGGTTGTTTTACCTATTTACAAGCCCAATTTAATTCAATTAGATGAGGCTTTAAAAAGTATTGCAACTCAGACTTTTGAGAATTATGAATGCCTTTGTATCTGCGATTCTCCTGATGAAGCTACCACTACGCTACTAGCTAAATTTACTAAAAAAGATCCTAGATTTAGGATAATTTTAGGCCACGATGCTGGGCTTATAGATGCACTTAATTTGGGACTTAGCGTATCTTCTGGTCAATACATTGCAAGAATGGATGTGGATGATATTAGTCTAAAAGATAGATTCCAACTTCAATATAACCTCCTCGAGAATAATGACTATGATATTGTCGGTGGGCATTATTTCATTATTAATAATGAAAGTAAGTATATTTCGGCAAGAGTTGTTCCAGTGGGGGATTATGAAATAAGACTTACATTGGCTTCAACTGTTCCATTTGCGCATTCATCAGTAATGATTAGGTCCAGCTATCTTAAAAAAGAAAAGCTAGGATATGGACTTGGTAAAAATCTAGTAGCAGAGGATTACCAGTTGTGGGTTCAAATGATGAATCGGGGTGCGCGTTTTGGAAATGTAGATGAGTGGCTATTGGCTTATCGGTGGAGTGATGACTCGCTATCGCAAAGGGTAAAAAGTAGTAATAAAAGAGATACTTTAAAAATACGAGAAGAATATTTTTTAACTAATATTGATAAGCTTAATGAAGCCATTGCTTACATGGCGGGGACTCAGGTAAGTGATGAGTTAGAAGAGACCATGGTTTTTGTCGCTTGTAAGTTGGCCTTAAAAAAGTTATCTCTTAAGCCAATTTTTACGGTCAGTAAAATATCCCGTAGATTTTTAGCTCAGGGCATCCTTAAGTTCTTTTTTGAAAAAATATGAACTTAAGGATAGATAAAATTTTGATATTAATATTTGTTTTCGCGCTAAATCTTTTGGCGACATACCTCTATTGCGATCTCTACATGGGAAGTCTTAATGCATCCGAATTGTGGGAGACAGCAAGAATCGATGGATTTAGTTCAGATTACTTTCTTATTGATGTTTTGCAATATCAGCTAAGTGCAAATTTCACTAATCTAACGGATGCCTTAAATTTACTATCAAGCGGATCTACAAATATTCATGCCTCTTTCTTTACAATGTTGTTTGGGGGCGGAGATGGATTGGAAGGCAGCATTATTGTTAACTCTATGATTGTTGCAATTTTGATAATGATTGCAGGCAACACGTTTACTAGATCAATAGTTTTATATATTCTCTTAAGCCCATATTTTATTTTTTATAGCATTGGATGGACGAAAGAAATATTGCTCACATTATCTTTGGTAATTTTAATTTTTAATTTAAACCTAAGGAGCAAAGCCAAGCTTATCACAGCATTTTTCTTTGCATTTATTTCTCGACCTCAGTTCTTACCAATTTTAATAATTTCAGTTTTTTTCGCAAAGATTAAAGATAAATATGTTTACTCTTTCATCTTGATATTTCTTGCCACATCCCCCTTTTGGTTATCAATTATCCCAGACGTTTACTATGCTGCAGCTTCTTTATACAATGAAAATAATGGTGGCCAAGGATACTCCATCTACGCTGATTATTTAAAATACAATATCCCTGTTTTTTCAATACTTGGTTATATTTTTCAAATAATAAAAATATATTTTGAGCCAGTAATGTCAGTGATTGCGAATGCTAGTTTTTATGCAATAAACGAAATATTTCTTGAGGTATTATTTTTTGCTTTTCTGATCCGTACAAAATTTTGTATATTTAAAGATAAAGTTGTTAAATATTTATTTATAACCATAAATGTTTTTATTGCTGCTCTGCCATTTACGCATTTTAGATATTTAATGCCACTGCTGGCGGCCCTGGTTCTTTTCAACTCAACCCGTGGATTTAATGATGGCCGAAGTTAGGGTTCTGCATGTTGTACCTGATCTTTGCGTTGAAGGCGGTGGACAGTCAAGCGCCTGCTTTAATTTAGCCCTATCTTTAGTTGGTGTTTGCGAAGAAGTTTCTATTTTTTTTAAGAAAGCACGCGGAGTAACATGGCTTGAGGGTGCTGGTCCTATCACTGGGTTGAATATTTTTCCATATACGGGAAAAATTTTCCGTATTCCATACGCTATTTATGGAATTATAAGGTCGCAGAATATAAATATTATTCATCTTCATGGCCTGTGGTTACCAATTTTCCTTTGCGCATTCATAGCAGCTAAGATTGCCGGTATAAAAATTGTTATTTCTCCCCATGGGATGCTATTGCCATGGGATTTGAGGCGTAAAAAAATAAAAAAATGGCTGGCCATGATGGTTTATCAAGGCTGGATATTGCGAAATGTTGATGGATTTATAGCTTCATCTGAGGCAGAGCATGATTCCATTGATTCATTAGGGTTAAAGACTCCAATTGCAATTATTCCAATTGCTATCTTGGATTCGCCACAATATCCAGAGCTTGATCTTAGGCCTCCAGGATTTAAAACAGCTCTTTTTGTAGGGAGAATTAATCATGGAAAGGGCCTTCATCTACTAATTGAAGCTTGGGCACAAATTCGTGTAAATGTTGGGGATCGATTGCTTATAGCAGGTAAGGCGACTACAGAAGAGGAATTAAGTTATTTTGATAGACTAACTACTGCCGTAAAGAAGCATCGACTTGAAAGCTCAATTTTATTTGTGGGGTTGGTAGAGGGGCGTCAGAAAGAGGAGTTATTTAAAAGCGCCTCTTTCTTGGTTTTGCCAACATTTTCAGAAAATTTTGGCATGGTAATTGCAGAGGCAATGTCTTTTGGTTTGCCGGTTATTACAACCCATGGCGCCCCATGGAGAGATATTGAGGTAAATCAATGTGGGTGGTGGGTGCCTATAGGCGTGAAATATCTAACTGATGCTCTAGCGGATGCTCTATCAAAAAGCTCTAGAGAGTTAAGTGAAATGGGTGCTAGAGGTAGAGAATTGTTCGATAGAAAATATGAATCATCTAGCGTAGCTAGGGAAACAAATTTTGCCTATAGCACGTATATTGAGTTGCCAAAAAATAAATGACCAATACTCAAATGAAAATCTTAATATGGAGCCAACATTTTTGGCCTGAATCATTTCGCATAAATGAAATTGCACAAGAACTACAAGAAAATGGCCATGAAATTTCAGTCCTTACTGGAAAACCAAATTATCCACTTGGAAAAATTTTTTCAGGCTATAAGGCTGCAGGACTGCAATCAGAACGTTACGGTCAAATAAGTATTAATAGAGTGCCGCTTTATCCCAGGGGTAAGGGTGGCGCACTAAACATGGTTTTAAATTACCTATCATTTATTTTTTCAGCTTTAATATTTGCCCCATTTATATATAGAGGTAAAAAATTTGACATTATATTTATCTATGGAACATCCCCGCTTATTCAGGGTCTTTCTGCAATTCCGCTAAAGTTTTTTACGGGCGCAAAAATTGTCACGTGGGTCCAGGATTTATGGCCTGAGGATTTGGAGTCAACAGGGTACATAAAGAATAAATATGTGTTGAAGATAAATGAATGGCCCGCAAAATTCCTCTATTTTTTTTCCGATAGGATTTTGATTCAATCGAAGGGGTTTTATGACCCAGTTTTGCGGTTGGCCGCTGGAAGAGAGCTTTTTTATTTGCCAAATCCTGCAGAAAAGGCGGTTTTTTTGAGGGGGGCAAATGGGCCGCTCCCTGAGATGTTTGAATATATGAGCCAAGGTTTTCATATTGTTTTTGCAGGAAACATTGGCAATAATCAGTCAATTGAAACAATTGTTGAGGCTGCATGTATTCTGATAAATAGACCTGATATTACTTTTACAATAGTTGGGGATGGAAGTAGACTTGATTTCTTAAGAGAGAAAGTTTCTGCCCATAAGTTAAAAAATATAAAAATACTTGGAAGGCATCCCGTAGCGCTAATGCCAGCAATTTATGAAAGAGCTGATGCATTATTGGTCACCTTGGGGAGTACTAATAATTTAAGTTTGACAATACCCTCTAAAATTCCGGCATACATGGCGTCAGCCAAGCCGATATTAGCAGCAATTAACGGATTTGGCGCAGAAGTTATCAAAGAAGCGGATTGTGGTTTTACTTGCTCAGCATGTAATTCAAGGGGTTTGGCTGACATTATTGAAAAACTCTATCTAATACCCGCCAATGAAAGGCTGGAGATGGGTAATAGGGGTAGGATTTATGCTGAATGCAACTATCAGCCCAACATAATTATTAAGGATATAGTGAAGCATTTTAGGGAAACCCTTGATCAGGATGAGCGTAAATGAAGATATTGGTGCTTGGAGCAAGTGGGATGTTGGGCCATACCTTGTTTCATCAATTGGGTATTTCTAATAGCAATTGGAAAATATATGGAACAATTAGATCGGAATCTTCTTGTAAAGATTTTGATAAAGCCGTCCGTAAAAATTTAATTTCTGGAGTAAACGTAGAGAATATAGATTCACTAATTCATGTTTTTAATTTAGTGAAACCAGAAGTTGTTATTAATTGTGTTGGCCTAGTTAAGCAACTATCAGAGGCGAGCGATCCACTGCAAGCATTGCCAATAAATTCGCTTTTACCTCATAGGCTTGCTAATCTCTGTAATTTAATCGGCAGTAAGTTGATTCACATTAGTACTGATTGTGTTTTTTCTGGCGAGAAGGGAAATTATTTAGAGACGGATTTTTCCGATGCCAAAGATTTATATGGAAAATCAAAATTTCTCGGCGAGTTATCCTATCCTCATACTGTTACATTAAGGACTTCAATAATAGGGCATGAGCTTCGTTCAGCCAACGGCTTGGTTGACTGGTTTCTGATGCAAAAAAAGGTTTGTCACGGCTTTACTAGGGCCATCTTTTCGGGGGTGCCTACAATAGTTTTGGCGGAGATCATTGCTAATGTAGTAATTCCAAACATTCATCTATTAAGCGGACTGTATCAAATTGCCTCAAAGCCAATTTCTAAATATGATTTGCTGTGCTTAATTGCTGAGGTTTACCAAATGGAGATACAAGTTATTCCAGATGATAGGTTAATAATTGATAGATCGTTATGTTCGAAACGATTTACAGAGGCAACTGGTTATGTTGCTCCTGAATGGGTTGATATGGTTGAAAAAATGCATGCTTTTAGGATTGCCAATAAAAATGTTTAAAGATAAAGTGCTATTAATTACGGGTGGAACAGGTTCTTTTGGAAATACTGTTTTAAAACGTTTTTTAAAAACGGGCGTGAGTGAAATTCGAATTTTTAGTCGCGACGAAAAAAAACAAGAAGATATGCGCCTTATGCTTAAGAGCGACATCTTAAAGTTTTATATAGGAGATGTAAGAAATTACGATAGTATTTATGAGGCTATGAAGGGTGTGGACTATGTATTCCATGCGGCAGCGCTTAAGCAAGTCCCTTCATGCGAGTTCTATCCCATGGAGGCGGTTAGAACAAACGTATTCGGAACAGAAAACGTCTTAAATGCTGCTACAGCAAATGGGGTGAAGCGTGTAGTGGTATTGAGTACAGATAAGGCGGTTTATCCAATTAATGCCATGGGCATTTCAAAGGCTATGGCTGAAAAGCTGGTCATTGCCAAATCTAGAAATCAGCTTCCTGGGCAAACAGTTTTTTGTGCCACTCGATATGGAAATGTAATGGCTTCCCGTGGTTCGGTCATTCCATTATTTGTTTCGCAGATAAAGAGTGGCAAAGCAATAACCCTTACAGATCCCAATATGACACGTTTTTTAATGTCGCTTGAGGATTCGGTCGATTTGGTTTTGTATGCATATGAACATGCAGAACAGGGTGATATTTTTGTTCAAAAAGCGCCATCATCCACCGTGAAGGACTTGGGAAAAGCCATTAATGAATTATTTGGTGGCAATAACGAGGTGAGCATCATCGGAACGCGGCATGGAGAGAAATTATATGAATCACTTATTTCTCGAGAAGAGATGGCTCACGCAAAAGATATGGGTGGGTATTATCGTATTCCGGCAGATAACCGAGACCTAAATTATGCCAAGTATTTCAATGAAGGTGATGAAGCTCTATCAGAGCTAGTGGACTACACTTCTCATAATACAACGCGTTTGAATGTCGATCAAATTAAAGACTTGTTGTTAAAACTTGATTACATAAGAGAAGAAATGCATGTATAAAATAATGACAATAGTTGGAACTCGTCCTGAACTTATTAAAATGAGCAGGGTAATTTCAGAGTTTGATAGTCATACAAATCATGTGCTAGTTCATACTGGTCAAAATTATGATTATGAGTTGAACCAGGTTTTTTTTGACGAGTTAGGTATTCGTAAGCCTGATCATTTTTTAAATGTAGCTGCAGCTAATGCCGCAAAGACAATAGCTCAGATAATTGAAAAATCTGACGAGATCTTTGAGTTGGAAAAGCCTGACGCAGTGCTTTTTTATGGTGATACAAATTCTTGTTTAGCCGTCATTTCAGCTAAACGTCGAAAAATCCCTGTTTTTCATATGGAGGCCGGGAATCGCTGCTTTGATCAACGCGTTCCAGAGGAGTTAAATAGAAAAGTTCTTGATCATTTGAGTGATATTAACTTAGTACTTACTGAGCATGCTCGTAGATACCTGATTTCGGAGGGTATTGCTCCTGAAACTATCATTAAAACTGGTTCACATATGCATGAGGTTTTAGATTGCTATATGGACAGGATTGAGAAGTCCTCAATTCTTGATTCCTTGAATCTAAAATCTCAAAAATATTTTCTTGTGAGCGTTCATCGCGAAGAAAATGTTGATTCTTTGGAGAATATGGTTGATTTGATGTCGACACTGAATTCCTTGGCTGAAAATTTTGATATTCCTGTGATCGTATCAACTCATCCACGCACTCAAAAGCGATTGAATGCATTGGATTTAGGTGAGCTAAATCCTCGCATACGCTTCCTTAAGCCATTTGGCTTTTTTGACTATATAAAGTTGCAAATTGAGGCGCTTTGTATTCTCTCGGATAGCGGAACGATTACTGAAGAAGCTTCTCTATTAAATTTACCTGCCATAACAATTAGGAATGCACACGAGAGACCGGAAGGAATGGATGTAGGTACATTAATTATGTCTGGACTAAAATCTGATCGTGTATTGGATGCCGTGAGGGTGGTTATCTCTGGACATAATCATGAATCAAGGTTAATGCGTATTCCTGAAGACTATGATGGTGGTTTAGTTTCAAAAAAGGTGTTGCGAATTGTGCTTAGCTACATTGATTACGTCAATCGTACGGTTTGGTTCAAGCATTGATAGCCGCAACAATTAATTAAATATTAGTCAAGATATTTCAAATGAATTCAGTTTTAGAACCTAAAGAAGCATTTCCCTATACCCCCCCAACTAAAGAAATTCTTAAAAGTTATCCGCATATATTTGAGTTAACCGAAGCTTTGCCGCCTAGATTTTTTAAGGTTGTTTTTGATAAGTTGGTCGCTCTCTTTTTTTTACTGCTTTCAGCCCCTATTCTTCTATTGCTAAAAGTGGCTTTCGTAATTGAGGGCATGATTATTCCTGAAAATAGAGGCCCGATGTTCTTCTACTATAACGGAGTAAGCGCTGGAAAAATTATTCCAAAGTATAAGATTCGACTCATAAAGACAAAGTATATTGAACCAGAGGGGGCAAAACGTCACGATTGGATCGCTTACTCTGCTGAGTGGACGCCCGAGAGTCGGACATATATGGGGCAATTTGTTAAAAAGTTTTATTTAGATGAGCTGCCACAGTTTTTAAGTGTATTAAAGGGGGATATGAGTATCGTGGGCCCTCGACCTTTGTCGGTGCTACATTATGAGCGTGATAGAGCACAAGGAAATGTCACTAGATTTTTACTGCGCGGAGGCTTATTGGGGTTGGGCCATATTAATAAAGGTACATCCGAAATGGGCAATCCAGTATATGAATACGAATATGTTGATCAATATTTAAAAAGATCTTCTTTAGGGCTTCTTGGTTTGGATTTGTGGATTATCTGGAGGGGGATTTTAGTTATTGTTAAGGGCGGTGGCCACTAAACTCAAAAACTGTTAATGATCTTATTTAGTAAGGGTGCAGCCATCTCGGCGTTTTAAAAGTCACAATTCTTTTATAGAGCCACACGTATGTGATGGTAAACAAGATTGCGCTAGCGATTAATGCAACACTGGAGTCCCACCATAGAATCGCCGGAGTAATTGCCATTGCTGCTAATAACCAGAGGTACGGTGATGTTTTGGCATTGGCGGTAAACCAGTCATCTTTTTTGCCTGCGTATATTGGATTAAGAATTCTTCTAAAGATAAGTGTGTGGAAATGTATTCCATCTGGCAATCCCGGGCTTTTTCCTTGATGTATCTTGCGCCTGTAGATGGTGAATAGGGTTTCCAAAATAGGGTATGCATTAATCATGAGTGCAAACCAAGGAGAAACATTGGGGTGTCTGGCCGCTAATAAAACACTGATTGTTGCTACCCAAAATCCAATCAGATAGGCCCCACCATCCCCCAGAAATATTAAGCCTCTTGGGTAGTTCCAAACAAAGAATCCTAGAATTGACCCGGCCATGACAAGACTTAAATACATTAGTAGAGGATCTCCAACAACAAAGCTCACATAGGCCAACCCCATTAAGGTGATGATACCAATCATGCTTGATAGGCCATTAAAGCCATCAATAATGTTGTAAGCGTTAGACAATCCAGTTATCGCAAATACTGTGAAGGTGATTGCAACCCCTCGAATCATCATCACATGGTCAATGCCAGGAATGTCCAGTTTGGTTATTTGTGCGCCTAAATAATGCGCAGCTAAAGCTGCAGCAATAGCGGTAAAAATGAGTCGTGTTTTTACGCCTATTTTTTTTGTTAGGTCCTCAGTTAAACCGATGCCGAATACTGGGACGGCACATATTAATAGGGTAATTTCAAAGATGCTGGTTGGGGTTGTTTGAAGGCGCAATAGGGTTGCAGCAAGAATACCCACCGCAATGCTCACCCCACCAATTCGTGGCACTGAGGCAGTATGGAATTTTTGTGGGCCGGATAAATCCGAATCACCCGAAAACCGACTATGCAAATGCTCAAATCGAATAATGAGCAATGTGGCGATAAAAGAGGAGAAGAAGGCTGCAAGTAATCCAGACATTCAATCATTATAAATTCCAAAAGTGCTTTCTCAGTAATTTCTGGGTTTAACGCTTCTTTATGCCGCTCAGCTAAGCACTCACCAGGTATTTATGCTGGTTTCCCAACAAAAAAAGGCCTGCATTGCAGGCCTTTGGGGTTTGATTACTGGCTTTTAAAGCTTCACAATCGCCACCGTCGAGAATTTAGTGGTTGTAATAGGTTTTTGTGAGTATGTGCCGCCCTCAGAGATGGTTCCATAGACTTTATCTAATTCAGCACTAGTTAGGTCTCGGGCTACCAAATCAGCCACGTTATCCTTTTGGGTGGTTGTGAATGAGGTAATGGTGAGGTTCTTGGCTGCATCCACAACCTCGCTAATTGAAGTGATCGTATAGCCGTTTTGTTGCTCACTTGGCTTGAACCGAGAAACAGTCATTCCGCTATTAGATCCTGGCGCATAATTTCCAAAATCTTGTTTTATTAGATACAGAAAATCTTTTGATGCTTTGATCTTGGTGTTATTCATTGATCCACCCCAGTAATAGCCATTGTTATTTGACTGAGATGGGATCACGTACACCAAGTCATCATTTACGTTATTGGTGGTGGCACCTAAAGCATTTCCGATCACGGAAGTCTTGTTGTCGTAAGAGGATTGCCAGGCTCCATTTACATATCCATAGCTATAGGTATAGTTAGTTTGGAGCGTAAACCAATTGTCACCAACCTTTTGTGGTGTGTTTATATTGCCACCATATGTTGCATAGCTGTTGCTATCTGCACACAACAGACTCGGTTTAACAAAGTTCACATCCGGCTTGCCAGCTGTTGAAGATGTTGGGCGTGAAATACGAAAGATGGCAGAGGTTCTAGTCCAGCGAGATGTTTGAACCATACCGTCAAAACCAGATACCCATGAATCAGAAGGCACGGTCATCAAGATGCCGCCATCGTTTGATGGGGCATCAAACATGCACGATACATTTAGGTAGGTTAGATCTGTTACCGCGCCACTAGTGCCGCTGCTGGTAGCACCACTAACCAAAGTAGCCGCTGTTGCATTGGTGGTATTTGTTGAAAGCGCTCTTCTGGAGTTATTAATTAATACCAAGGCATCCATATCTGAAACCCAAGAGGTTTGGAATTCAGAGCCATCGGTTGAGAAGTCATAGAAGTACTTTAGGTTACGACGATTAGAGCTTGATGAACCTGGAATCCATACTGACTTATTGGATACTGTTAATACATCACCATTCTTAGCCAGGCGATAGTTATCTAAGCTGTAGTACTCAAATTCACTAGCAGTGTTGTACGCCTGCCAAGAGCTTTGAAAACCTTCAAGCAGAACTGCAGCCTTTGGACCATTCTCTAAATCATTTAAGTCAAAGCGCAATAGCTTTGTTTTAATGCCGCTAATTTGATTGTTGGAGTCAAAGGTAGTGGATTGTGCATTGACAAGTGCAAATGTAGTTTTGCCATCAGCACTAAGAATGGTTTGTACTTTTTCAGCATTTGAAGTTCCTCCACCAGCTGCTGTTCCAGTGGTTGATGAAGATGCTGTAGTGATCTGGTAGCGAGATGCTAGATTTTCACCAACGCAGTAGAGGTTTCCGGAGCTCTTTTGCAAGAACACCATATTGCAAGTGAGATCACCCTTATAGATGCCTTCACCAGTCAATAGGATGTAGCTACCCAAATCAAACATTTCTCTAAAGCCTACATTGCAAGAGTCGGTGCCTTGAGTCACTTTAAGCGCTGTCAAACTGCCATCTTCGCCTACACCAACTAATTTATAGGCATCTGTTTGGCACTGAGCAGCTGATTGTGCAATTGCAGGCTTAATGAAAAACCCAGCAACCATGGATTTCATTCTCTGTAATAGAGAGGCTGTTTTTAATCCGTTAGCTGCAGTAGCAGCAATAGAAACCGAGCGATATCCATCTACTGATACATTCTCTGCTAGCTCAGTGCTAGTGTTTGCGCCTGCAGAAGCAACAGGAGCTTGAGTGGCGGGTGTTAATGCAGTTGATGAGGAAGAGCCACCGCCACCACCACAGCCATAAAGGGCCAATAAAAGAAAAGATGCAGCTAGCGCTAATGCAGAGGATTTGAGTCTCATTGGGTATCCGTAAATGGTAGGAATTTCTAAGCCATTCATTCTAAGTCTTGGAATGAATTTAAGGGGATTTTTTGAAGGGTATTTCCCCATGCCGTCTCATTTAAACCAAAAGACATTTTTTCCTGGTAAACCCTATTTAAAGGCCTTAAATCACTCTTTTGGTGTCATTATTCGTGCTAAATTTCATAATTAGTCCTAAAATTACAAAAATTAAGATTAATTCTGGGGGCAATAGTAAATATGCATATTTTAAATATCAAACTCTTAACGAAATGTCTGGGGGCAGTTGCTATCGCTTTTGCTATAGCTGCTTGTGGTGGAGGCGGGTCTTCAGGCAGTAGTGCCAGTGCTGCAGCGCCTTCGGCAACAGATTCTAGTGGCGGTAATACGGTCTCCACTGCAATAGACCCTACAACCGGTAGTGTGGCAGCAGCTGACGTTACTTGTCAGGGCGCCTGCGTATCTCTTAGTGCAGATGCTGGCACTTCTACGGAATAATCATCATGAAAAACAATAAATTCATTTCCACTTTAGTTGCATCTGCTTTGATGTTGACGGGCAACTCGGCTGCTCTTGCAGCTCCAGATCAGCTGATTCTTTCAAAGCTGGTTACTGATGGTACTTTGCCTTTATGTAAAACGGAGGAAGGTAAGGTAACTGAAAACTCTATGGCCTATACCAGCAATGGTGTTGCTCCTACTTGGAAGTTCTACTCTTGCTATGGTGGCCCAAGATCTTTTAAGGCTGCTGTCAAGACCATTGTTTTCATTGGTTCTAATGGTCAAAGAATCACAGTTTTTGACTCTGGATCTAATGCTCTCAATTATGTTGATTTGGTAACCACTCAATTAGATCTTGTATCAAATGGTCAAATTGCGGAGATCACATCTGCCGGCACTTTTACACTGCAAAGCGTTGAATTGCTAATGGACAATCGTTTTGAGATGAACGCCAGAGCCACATATAACGATGGCGTTAACGGAGCTCGGAGCTGCGGTACCTCTAGCTCACGCGGCTTTACCTATTCTTCGCCAATGAATAACGGCGCTGGTACGATTAACGGGAAGCCCCATGACTTTTGGCACAGCTTAGGAGGTTACTCTTCTAATGTGCAGGGCTCCGTATGGACCAAGATTGAATCCTTTCCTTTTGTACCCCCTGGTTTCACTTCTACAAATTCTTATTGGACAGACTCCAACGGCAATCGGATTTCATTTGGATACTCAAATGCTATTGAAGGAGATATTAGCGAAAGTGATTCTAGGTGGGTAAAAAAGGTCAAGATGGAAGTCTTAGATAGTTCTAGTAGCTTGGCTGGCTATGCGTTTGGGGGAAACTCTAATGCTCAAGATATTAGGTCAACCATTACCTTAAGAACGCCTTTAACTTTAAAGGCCAGAAATAAATTCAATCTTGATTTGAAGTTAAATTTATCTAAGATGCTTGCGTGGTCATTCTTTTACAAGACAAGTAATGAAACACCTCATCATGATTTAAGCATTGGCAATTCTTGCCAAAATTTAATTATTGGCCCTATTTTGTTAGATATTAAGAAGGTTGCGATCAAAAACGATTAACCCCTTCTTGGTGTGATGTGGCGTGAAAGTGCCTAATAAATAAAGCCCTCAATGAGGGCTTTATTTTTGCTCATTGCGCTCAAAAACCTTCAATTTCAACTGCAGCGAAATTGCACCATGAACTCGGTCCCCAATGGTCGGAATCACAAAAACATTGGCACCCACCCAGTCACCCTCCCAGGTAAGGGCAGGCAGGGCAGCTGCAAACCAGCCTCCGTTATTAGTCGTGGGGTAGCCATTAAAGCCACCAAAGACAGCGCCTAATTTAATAGGGCCAATCGCAACTGGCTGATAGTAGATGCCGGCGTAATTTGAGTAAGCGCGATCGCTGTTGTAAAAGCGTCCTGCAGTGGCTGAGGCAACTGTATTGAAGCGGTACTCTAGGCCGCCGCCCCAGTTGCCGTTATTGAAATTCTGATCCCGCTGGAAGTGATAAGACACCATTCCCGGATTAATCCAGAGTTGACTTTTGGTTTCGGGTTTGATGATGGAAAAAACTTCATCTGACTCTGCTGCCTGACAGGCATTCGAGAGTCCGACGATTGCTGCCGGAAGCAGTGCGCCAATTACTAAAGCCTTGCGTAAACTGTTTGTTGCCATAGATTTTTTATGATGCGTTTGCTAAGTCACCTATTAGTGAATTTTGATATTTACTTCTTTGCTGAAGTATTGGATTTATCACTCTTCTCTTTATTGGCTTTATTGAGCTTGAAATTCAGTTTCTGCCCTTCATATAAAAGGGTCGCAGACTCATCACCAATGCTTTGCAGACTTAGTCCTTTGCCAATGGTCTCGCCAACGCTAATGGCATTCGTTGGCTTGCCATCAATTTCAAAAATGGCAAAACCATCTAAAGAGCCATCAGGATTTTTGGAAGTGGCTACTACTCCACGTAAATAAATATTTTCCGTGGCCAAGGGTTTACTGCCAAATAAACCATAGGCTGCAGAAGCATCTTGATTGGAGTAAAGCGTTAAGCCTTTATTAATGCCAGAACTCGGTTGGCTAGGAGTTCCCGGAATCTGCAGCACACTCATGATCCAGAAGCTGACTGAGATAGCGCAGGCCAGCATCAGTAGGTGGGTCAGAGCCTTACTAAACGAGCTGGGGTTAAGCACATCATGAGGAATAGCGAACCCTTTATGAGCGGCCTTAGGCGAAGCATTGGAGACGCCTTGCTGCAGGGCTTGTTTGGAGTCCCGAACAGAGCTCTTGATGCGCTCTTGTAGCCGTTTTATAAATTCGCTCAAAGTGTCAAAATACCTATAAAATTTGAATCAGTTTAAATCATTGAAAGTGCCAAATTTATGTCTTTCTCCATGCTTCTTAGGTTTAGTCATAAATCATCCCAAAACACCCCAGTTTTGGCTCAGGCGCTCAATCGTAAGAGACGTGATGCTGGATTTACCTTAATTGAGATTATGGTGGTGATCGCCATCATCGGCATTCTGGCTACATTGATTGTTCCCAAGATCATGGGGCGCCCAGATGAGGCGCGTGCAACCGCTGCAAAACATGACGTTGGCACATTAGTTCAGGCATTTAAGCTTTATCGCTTAGATATTGGTCGTTATCCAACAACCGAGCAAGGTGTCAAAGCCCTAGTCGAAAAGCCCACTTCAGAGCCAGTTCCGCAAAACTGGAAAGCAGGCGGTTATCTAGATTCCGTTCCAAAAGATCCATGGGGTAATCCTTATCAATACACTAACCCTGGCACTCGTGGTGAGATCGATGTCTATAGTTTTGGTGCGGATGGTAAAGCGGGCGGAACTGGGAACGACGCGGATATTGGTAATTGGCAATAAGCAATTTCAGAAAAGATTTTTTATCTCGTTTTGATTCTGACATTTTGTTTATTCGCTCAACACCTCTGCGAAGATTTTCTGATGCAGGATTTACCTTAATAGAATTACTTGTAGCTATTGCTATTTTGGCAGTAGTTCTAGGTGTTGCTGTGCTCGCCATTCCAAATCATGATGAGCGCTACTGGCGTGACAATTTAGATCAGCTAGTTAGCTCACTCAATCTCGCTCAAGAAGAAAGCGTTTTATCTGGCACGCCGATGATGGCGCAAATTGATTCTGCTGGATGGCGCTTTTTGATTCCCGGCTCAAACACCATAGTGACACCATCGACCTCACTCTCTCTGTCTGGATCTTCATCTCCTGCTAACTCAAGTGTGGGTGGTGCCGGCAGTGCAGTGAGTAATCCTAGTGGGTTGATGCCCGATGTATATAAGCCACAGGCTTGGTATAAGCCTGTAGAGATGGCGCCAGTGCAATTGACTCTTGGTGGTGAGCAAGTAACACAAGCATTGCAAATTCCGATTACTCAAGTAAGTGGAGGAGTTGGCTCTTCTACAAATCGCCAAGCTATCTTGCTGCGCAATCGTAATGGTCGATTTAGTTGGGTGAAGTCATGAAGTATTTTTCTCGTAACGAAAATGGCTTTGCACTTATCGAGGTTTTGGTAGGGCTGGCAGTATTAAGCATTGCCATGCTTGCTGGTTTACGAGCCATTGCGAGTGGCGCAGATACACAACTTGCAGTCTCACAAAGAACGATGGCTTTATGGAGTGCGGATAACACCCTGATGGATTTACGCATGAGTCGTGCATGGCCTGATTTGGGCACCAGTACTTTTAGCTGTCCGCAGGCTACTTATGTTTTTGTCTGTCAGCGCAAAGTATTGAGCACTCCTAACCCCGCATTAAGAAGGGTTGAAGTCACGGTGTATTTATCGAGCCAGAGTAGTGCTGACGTTGCCAGTGGCCCACGTCTTGCTTGGCTTACCACGGTGGTATCAAATCCTGCTGGCGGGGTGATGTAATGGGGTTCTTTAGAAAAGCCAGAGCATCTCAGTCTGTAGATATGCCTACAGCATCTGCAGTACGGGCCGAAGCCGGCTTTGCTTTATTAGAAATGATCGTGGCTTTAGCAATTATGGCTTTGGTGGGGCTGATGGCATGGCGCGGTATGGATGCCATGATTCGGGGTCGTGAAGTGATTGATCGCCGCGCCAATCAAGATGCAGATTACTCGCAGCTCGTGCGCCAATTTGAAAAAGACTGTCAATCTGTTTTAGCTCGTGACGAATTAAACAGCTTAGCTAATTCGGTTTCTGGTGGCGCTGGTGTTTCTAGCGTTGCAGCAGGTGCAAAGAATATTTGGTTTTTACGTCGCTATCGTGCCGACAATTTAGATGCTTGGATGATTGCAGGTTATGGCATGGGTCCGAATGGTTTATTGAGATGGACGAGTCGTCCGCTAGTTCAGCGTACCGAAGCAGGTGCATTATGGTCTGGCATAGTGC
Organism: Polynucleobacter sp. 86C-FISCH; assembly: GCF_018882415.1. Classification (GTDB taxonomy): domain Bacteria; phylum Pseudomonadota; class Gammaproteobacteria; order Burkholderiales; family Burkholderiaceae; genus Polynucleobacter. The sequence continues at coordinate 1,267,679 of NZ_JACVOL010000001.1, forward strand.
GTGACCCCGATTTAAGTTCAAGTGATTTGTTAGTTAGTCTTGAAGTGCCTATGGTGGCGCGCCAAGCCTTTCAAATAAAGACTTCGGTAGTAAGCGGTGCTGGTACTGGTGGTGTGAGTGCTAGCGGTACAGGAAGCCCTAATTTAGCTAATGCAGCCACTACGAATAACGCAACGAATGTAAGCAGCACAAACAATGCTGGCAATACTGGCGTTGCAACAACAGCTGGTACAAATATCACCAACGTACTTCCTGAGCAGCAGGGCATCACCATGCAGTGGTGGATTAAAGATGTTGCATTGCCGATTACCCGCTCTTGTTTAATGGCAGGGGCTTTGTGATGAGAAGTCATGTCACAAACATCTTTTCTGCAAAAGCTTCTGCTCAGCATGAGCGTGGCTCAGCGACAGTTACAGCATTAATTGTGGTGGGTGTTGCTGCCGTATTGTTAGCGGGTTTAATGTGGCGACAACAAATACAAGTACGCACTTTAGAAAATGCGCGTGATCGAGTGCAAGCGCAGTGGTTGCAAAGAGCGGCAATTGATTTTGCCCGCTTGGTTTTAGTAGAAGATCAACGCAATAGCCAAATCGATCATTTGGGTGAAGCATGGGCTCTGCCTTTGGCCGACGGTAAGGTGGCGGACTTTTTAAAGAATGCAGATGTGCCAGATGAGATTGCTACCGTGACTTTGCAGGGTCGACTGACTGATGCTCAAAGCCAGTTCAATTTGACCAATCTCTGGGATAAAAGCTTTAAGACAATCAATCCGCCTGGAGTCCAGGAGTATGGCCGGCTTTTAGAGGCTTTAGGTCTAGATAAGGCCTTGGCCCAGCAAACCGCGCAAGGGGTGCTGCAAACCGATATGCCTATTTATGACCTAGAAGGCTTATTAAGGCTGAATTCCTATAATCAGGGAATATTGGAGCAGATAAGACCTTTTGTCACAGTTTTACCGATTTTAACGACAGTTAATGTCAATACTGCCTCTGCAGAGGTATTAATGGCAGCTATTCCGGGGCTTTCGAGGTCGGCTGCCGGAGCTTTTGTACAGCAGCGAGCCGCAACCCCGCTTAAAAGTGCTGATGAAATCACCACCCTATTAAATAAGATGGGCGCATCCCAAGGGGTGACGATTGATGCCTCATTAGTGGACGTACGCTCCCAATATTGGCTTGCGAGCTCAGAAATACGGATGGGAAGGGGTATATTTGTGAGTTCTGCGCTAATTCAGCGATCCCAAAACCCATTGCCGAGTGGAAACTTCACGCAAGTGGTGTGGAGTAAGACTGGAAAAGTGGCTTTAGAGCAGTAATAAATGTATTAGATTCATATTGAATTAAACGCACCAACCAAAGAATTCTGAAATTTGAGCTTATTAATAGTCCGTTGCCCTGTAAAGCCATTCACTGGCAATCACTCTGGTTTACCGAGTGATTCTGCACGCACATTAGCTCAAGCCATCGAAGAGTCGGGTTGTGCTGAACATTTCGAATGGTGTTTGGTAGATAAAGTAAGTTCAGGCGATGATATTGGTGCTAATAGCGCTAATAATATTTTGCTGGAAACGGGTGTCGGCACTACTGAGTCAATGCCTTACGCAGATGAAGTATTGGTTTTATTGCCAACGATTGATGTGCGTTTGATTGAAGCAAAAGTACCTTTAGCGAATGCTAAAAAGTTACAACAGATTTTGCCAAACCTCATCGAAGAATACGTTTTAACTGGCGCACAATCTTTAGCGGTACAAGCATTACCACCGGTACCAGGTAAGCCAGCAATGCAACGTGTGCTTGCATTAATTGATCGCGCTTGGTTGACTTGGATTACAAATCAATTAGAAGCTCTCATTAGCCATCGTGTACGTTTAATTCCGGATTGTTTGGTGTTGCCTTTACAGACCGAGGACTCCGCTGTCGATGCAGTCACGATTGCCTATCAACGAAGTGCTGCCAATGTCATTCTCATGCAGCGCACGGGAGAGCAGCTTGGTGTTGCCTGGGTTGAGCGTGCCCCTGCTATGGGTGAGGTGTTGATTCCTCAGACTTTGCAAGGTGCCACAGTGCTCGAGATGTCCTGGGATTGGTTGGCAAGTAATGCCCAGCAATTTTTACAAGACAACACCTCAAGCAAGGCCGCTAATTTTGCACTGAATTTATTGCCCAATACTTTTAAGCGTCAAAAGAGTAAGGGGCTCGCACAATTTTCTGCGATGCTCAAGCGTAATCCTAATGATTCAAGCTCAGCCGTTGATAGTAAAACAGCTTGGACTAATCCTGCGCTTTGGAGTCAGCCAACTCAGTGGGCAAAATATTTTGTTGCTACTGTTGTAGTTGGGTATGTATTGCATTTGGGTTGGATGGTTCTGGATAACTGGCGCTGGGGAAATCAAATGGAAGTGTTAGCAGCGCAATCGCTAACTCCTGCATCTATTGCCAAATTGAATCAAGAAAAAGCACAAGACAAAGCCTTAGATCAGAAAGCCAATTCCAATTCTGTAATGGATGTTTTTATTAAACAAGTGACCCAAGACCAGCGTCGTCAGGGTTTAGTTGCGGATGCAGACTTTGCGCCTATGGCAGCAAAGTTACAACAACTCAAAATCGTCTTTGGGTCAGAAGTATTGCAAAAAATTGATTACGACGGCTATGGCATCGATTTTGAATTGAAGCCAGGAAGTCTTAAGCAAACCAATTCGGATGTAGAGCAAAGGGCTAGAGCGCTTGGCCTGATGGTGAAGGCTCTTGGTCCCAATCGTTATCGCTTGCTGCCTTATGCTGGGGTGGGCTCATGAGTAATCTAAAGAAGCGCCCAGGAAATTCATTTTCAGAGAAGTGCATTGGCCTTTTAAAGAAAGCCAAAGAGTTGCTGAGTAAAGATTACTCAATGCAGGATCTGAAAAAACTTAAATCATTACCAACAGAGTTGAAGCAGGCGCTATCTGCTGCGCGACTGGCTTCTGCAAAAGCAACATCTGCATTAGAGATTACGCCAAAGTTTGATGCGAAGCAGTTGCCAGCACTTCTTCAGGCCTTTGCACTACGGCATCGTCAGATGCTTTTTGCGCTTTTGTGTGTTGCGGTACTTTTGGTGATCAATACGTATGTTGTTTCGCCTTTTGCTCAGCGAGTACAAAACCAGTTAGATATGCGTCCAGCACAATGGTCGCAATTACAAAGCCTGATTAAGCTTGCCAAGTCAGCAGCAGCTAATGCTTCTGGTTCAGCGATGCCATCATCCTATCTCGCTACGCCATCTACAGTGAGTTCACTAGATGAGATGGAGATGCAAAAGATACGTAGCGTATTGACCTCGCGTGGCATAAAGCCTGGCGTCCTGCGCCTTACTGCTGATAATCCTCCGCGGATTGAGATGCAAGCGAGTGACGCTATGTTCTCAGTATTGTTAGATGTATTGGATGAGCTGCGCACTACTTGGCGTTTGTATCCAGAGCAATTGAATGTCGTTTCTAGTTCGGGCGCGGGCGTTGTCAATATCAGTGGTGTCTTGGTGCAGTATGGCGCGCAGTTTGCCAACCCAACTGCTGGAATGAGATAGGCGACTAAATGAAATTAGTTCTCGACTTCACTCATCCAAAGTTGCCAAAAATATTTTGGCTGGTTTTGCTACTCGCATGTTTAACAGTCATCATTCGTCAGATGCCGGCTAGCTGGGTGACCGGATCTTTGGCATCACAAACTGCTTGCCGCGTCATGCTGCAACAGCCTATTGGGACCATTTGGCAAGGAAGTGCTGCTTTGGCATTTTCAGAGCCCAATGCAAGCGAGGGTGGCTGTCGCGAGCCTTTGTCTGTTACCGAACGTTTTCATTGGGCCACTTCTTGTAAGCTGACCTCTCTTTCTTGTAGCACTGAGGTTCAATTTGCTGCTTTAGAGCAAGCTCAGCGCATCGATTGGACTTTAAGTAAAACCCAGTTGGCTGCCAATAGCATCAAGCTTCCTGCCAATATTTTGGAGGGTTTGGGTAACCCCTGGAGCACTTTGCGCCCTCGGGGTGAATTAGGTGCTCGTTGGACAGATATCAATTTGGCCAATTCAATGGCTGATTTTACGGGTTTTGGTGTTGGGAATGCGCCATCCTCAGGAGTTATTCGAATTATCATAAGTAACTTAACCAGCCCTATAAGTCCGGTTAAGCCGCTGGGCGGGTATGAGATTTCGGCCAATATTGCTGACAGCGGCATGAATTGGACACTCTCAACCACGAGTGGCCCTTTGTTGCTAAAAGGACAGGGTGAATTTAGCAGTAAAGGTGGCAATAAAGGAATGCATTTTTCTGGTGAAGCTAATGCCTCGCCAGAATCAAAAGAATCCTTAATTGGATTGTTGTCCTTGCTAGGTAAAAGAGAAGGCGATATTTATCGCCTTAAGTTCTAGACTCGGTTTTAAGAAAGCAGTGCTAAAGAAGATCAGTATGCAAAACGTCAGCAAACAAACCGTTACTCCAGTGAGAGTTACTTTCAAAAAGCGACTAGCGCAATTCGTCATGATTTGCTTTGTCGGCGAAAGTCTGTTGATGCCAATTGCGTATGCGCAAACTAAAGTAAATGCTCCGCAATCCAATATCACCGTGCCTGATGACGGCGCAGTGACACTATCTTTTTCAAATGCTGATATTGAATCCGTTGCTAGCGTTTTAGCTAAAGCGACTGGCCAAACCATTTTGGTTGACCCTAAAGTGAAGGGCACTATTAACCTCATTAGCAATAGGCCTCTCATTAAGGCTAAAGCAATTGATGCCTTCTCTACAGCCTTGCGTACATCAGGCTTTGCGCTGGTAGATGTCAATGGCGTATACCGTGTTGTTGCTGAAGCAGATGCCAAACTCATTAGTAATTCTGTTACTACAAGTAAAGGCAAGCAAGAAGGCGATCAAATCATTACGCGCGTGTTCAAACTTAATTTTGAATCTGCCAATAATCTATTGCCAGTATTGCGCCCATTGGTATCACCAAACAATACGATTAATGCGTATCCTGGTAACAACACGATTGTCATCACTGACTATGCAAGCAATATTCAGCGTATCGGCCAATTGATTGAGTCGATCGATGCACCAACCTCAAGTGATGTGCAAAGTATTAAATTACATTACGCTATCGCCACTGATATGGCGACAATCTTGAGTAAGGTATTAGATACTGCCTCTACTGGCGGCGCCGATCCATCACTCAAGACCATGATTTTGGCTGAGCCACGTAGTAACTCTATTTTGATCCGGGGTGCTAGTGCAGAGCGTATTCGTCAGATTCGAGTATTGGTGGCGCGCTTAGATGTTCCTACTGCAAACAACGGCAATATTTGGGTGGTGCCTCTTAAGAATGCAGAAGCAACCAAGTTGGCGGTTACCTTGCGTGCCATTGTGGCGGCTGATGCCAGCTTGTCAGCTCAGGTGGGTGGAACCCCAGGGCAGCCGGGTGCTGTTAACCCAGCGCTGAACCAGCAGCCAGCTAACCAGCAGGCCAACACAGCTCCTGGGGCCTCTGGATCATCTGCAGCCACTTCTGCGCTTACTAGCAGTAGCAATCCAACTACCGGCGGCATTATTCAGGCTGAGCCAGCAACCAACTCCATCATCATTACCGCTAGCGAACCTTTGTATCGCAACTTGCGTCATGTAATTGAGCAATTAGATCGTCGTCGTACTCAGGTCTATATCGAATCCCTGATTGCAGAGGTAAGTTCCACTAATGCAGAAGAGTTAGGTATTCAATGGCAAGGTTTAGTTGGCTCAGGCAATCAGAACGTAGGCTTTGGTGGTACTAATTACACTAATGCCGCAGGACAGGCTGGCTCAAACATTATTGGCCTCGGCTCCAATGTGAACAATATTCTCAATCCTGGCAATCCATCGGGCGTACCTATTCCACCAGCGCCTGGATTGAACTTAGGTTTACTCACCAAATTTAATGGCACTTATGGAATGTCGGCCTTGATTACTGCGTTGGCAACAACACAGGGCACCAATATTCTGTCGACACCAAACTTAATTACCTTGGATAACGAAGAGGCCCGTATCGTAGTGGGCCAGAACGTACCAATCATCACTGGTTCGTATGCTCAAACCGGTTCCACTAGCACCGTTACACCGTTCCAGACCTATACCCGTCAAGACGTTGGCTTAACCTTGCGTGTGCGCCCGCAGGTATCCGATAACGGTATTGTGAAGATGCAGATCTATCAAGAAGTGTCATCTATCTACAACCAAAACTTTGCCTCCGGCATTATTTTGAATAAGCGCAATATCGAATCCAACGTCTTAGTTGATGATGGACAAATTATTGTTCTCGGTGGTTTGATTGAAGATAAATACAATGATGGCTCTAGTGGTGTGCCATTCTTAAAAGATATTCCGATCATTGGCGCTTTATTCCGATCTGACGCTAAGACCCGCACCAAGACAAACTTACTTGTCTTTATGCGTCCTTATATCTTGCGTGATAAAGACCAAAGTGCTGACATTACGAATAACCGTTTGAACTTGGTGCAACAAACCGAGAATCAATTTAAACAGGCGCCAATGCTCTTGCCTAAAGAGGATCTGACAAAGATGTCAGATATTGAGCCGCCATTAATTCCGCCAGGTAAGCCGATTAATCAGACGCCTAACAATTTGCCGTCTTCAGGCTTAACAAAACCTATTCAGGTAAGACCGTCTAATGCGCCGGCTTCTGCTGCGCCTGTGCCCATCACTATTCAATAAGACGATCCAGTAATGAAGTTCATTAGACGGATCTAGATAAGAGACCATGCAGCATCTTCCCCGCATACCTTTTGGTTACGCCAAAGCAAATCAAATCTTGCTGATTAAGGGAGTTGTTGCGAGCGGCGATACACAAGAGGGGTCTGAAGAGACTCTGCCTACATTGATACATAGTCCTGCAACAGACCTTTCAGTATTACAAGAGATCTGTCGCTTGGTGGGGCCTATTCGTAGAATTGAACAAAGCAGCGAAGAGGTATTGGAGGCGCTCAATGCCGCTTATGCTGAGGGCGATCTCAATGCCTCACAAGTAGTCGATGAGGTAGAGGAGGCGGTTGACCTATCTCGCCTTTTGCAAGAGATGCCAGTCTCTGAAGATCTTTTGGAGATGAACGACGACGCACCAGTCATCCGGATGATTAACAGCTTGCTTAAGCAGGCAAGCCGTGATGGTGCATCCGATATTCACCTAGAGGCCTTTGAGCGTAAGTCAGTAGTACGTTTTAGAGTGGACGGCAATTTGCGTGACATCGTCGATATGCGTCGTGACCTCCATGCCGCTTTAGTTTCTCGCATAAAGATCATGGCCTCACTGGATATTGCAGAGAAGCGTATGCCACAAGATGGCCGCATCTCTTTGCGAGTGGGTGGGCGCGCCATAGATGTGCGTGTCTCCACTTTGCCAACCTCTCACGGCGAGCGGGTGGTATTGCGTTTGCTAGAAAAAAATTACGATCGCTTAGATCTGCGTGCCTTAGGTATGGCAGAAGATACGTTTAATCAATTTGATCAACTCATTCATCGTCCGCACGGCATTGTGTTAGTAACTGGACCGACTGGTAGCGGTAAGACGACTACCTTGTATGGTGCATTGCTTCGTTTGCGCAACAAGATCAATAACATCATGACGGTTGAAGACCCAATCGAGTACAACCTCGATGGCATTGGTCAAACTCAGGTGAACTCCCGCATCGATATGAACTTTGCCAGAGCCTTGCGTGCGATCTTGCGTCAAGACCCAGACATTGTGATGATTGGTGAGATTCGTGACTTGGAGACTGCTCAGATTGCAGTGCAAGCCTCTTTGACGGGTCACTTGGTATTAGCTACTTTACACACCAATGATGCGCCATCAGCAGTAACTCGCTTGATCGATATGGGTATTGAGCCCTTCTTACTCTCATCCACTTTATTGGGTGTATTGGGTCAGCGATTGATTCGAATGTCTTGCCCAAGTTGTGGTGGCAAAGGATGCCCTTCTTGCGGCGAGTCAGGCTACAGTGGCCGAGCTGGTATTTATGAGCTCATGACTACCAATGAAAAGATCCGTGAACTCATTCATCAGCATGCAGCTGAAAGCGATATTCGCAAGCAAGCTTTAGCCGGCGGTATGCGTACCTTGGCTGATGATGGCAAGCGTTGGGTTGCTGAGGGCAAGACTACTCCAGAAGAAATTTTGCGCGTTACTGGTTCGGTAGAAATTGACTGAGTTAGATTAACTAAGTTAGATGAAAAAAGATGCCACGCTACCGTTTTGAAGCCCTTAGTTATGCCGGGAAAAGTGAGCGCGGCAGCGTAGAGGGCGAGAGCGTACGCGCAGTACGTCAAGCTTTAATGGCCAAACAGTTGGTACCCGTCACTATTGAATTAGAAACCGAGTGGGGTAAGCAACGTTTTTGGAATAAGTGGTTTTCTGAAAACAAACCCCTGAGTCGTGCAGACCTTGCCATGATTACCAAGCAGGTCGCAATCTTAGTGAGATCGGGCGTGCAAATTGATGAGGCACTTTCTGTTCTTGCTGAAGAGGCGAGCCAGGCTCATGTCAAAACCGTTCTGCAAGCAGTAGTCGCTGAATTGCGTGCAGGCTTACCTTTATCTAAAGCAATTGCTGGGCAGCCAGAGTCCTTTGATTCGCTATACCAAGGCGTGGTTGGCGCAGCAGAGCAATCTGGCAAGATGGGGCAGGTTCTCACTCAGCTCGCAGAGTTTTTAGAGAAGCGCCAGGCATTAAAGCAAAAAGCCATGGGCGCCTTGGCTTACCCAGCCATGTTGACTGGTGTGGCTTTCATGATTGTTTTGTTCTTGATGACCTATGTAGTTCCACAAATTGCACGAGTGTTTCAGAGTACCAAGCAAGCATTGCCATTTTCAACACGATTTATCTTGGGTTTATCTGAGTTCATTGTGAACTGGGGTTGGTTGGTGGTGGTGTTAGTTGCTGCTGGTATCTTTTATGGCCGACGTGCACTTGCTAAAGAAGATATTCGTTTAAAGGTAGATCGTGCTTTACTCAATGCACCTTTGCTGGGACCGCTACTCCTAGGATTTGAGACGGCACGCTTTGCCAATACGATGGCGATGTTGGTTTCGGCTAATGTACCCATCCTGACGGCGTTACATAGCGCCCGTAGCACTTTAGGTAACTCAGTATTACGAGCGGCGATTGACTCGACTGAGGTCCGATTGCGTGAGGGCACAAGTCTTTCTAGGGCTCTAGGCAGCCAAGGGGTCTTCTCGCCGATCTTGATTCACTTGATTCGCTCTGGTGAGGCTTCGGGCAAGCTAGCGGAGATGCTGAAGTACGGTGCTGAGAACGCTGAACTTGAATCTGAGCAAAAAACAAAAATATTTACCAGTTTGCTTGAACCTTTATTAATATTGGCTATGGGCTTAATGGTTTTAGGAATCGTAATGGCAGTGATGCAACCAGTCTTGGAAATGAATTCAGGGGTAAGGTAATAAAAATGCAAATATTAATCATGACTGGACCACACAGCAAAGTAAGAGAGATTTCTCTGACCGCGCGCCATTTGGTATTTGGTAGTGCACTCAGCTTAGCTTTGCTGGTAGGTGCAAACGTTGCTATTAATAACGTGACCAATGAGACCAAAGATATCTTGCATGCGATGGAGAAAAAAGAGCTACAAGATAAGCGCTTCATTGCCAACTCCGAAGATGACTATGAGACCAAGCTCATGGAGCTCCAGGCAAGGCTGGATGAGGCGCAGCGCAACCTGGCTCAACTCGATGACTTAAGAGTTCAGTTATCTAAGAATAATGGTCAGCTCAATCAACTCAATATTGCTAATAACGTAGTAGATCTTGGTAATGCTCAAGGCGGCCCATTAAAGCCGTCGACTACTGTGATTAATTTAGGTAATCAAGGCGAACAGTACGGCGCACGTTTAGATCGCACCGTGCAAGACTCTATTGCCCTGAGTAATCGCGTAGAAGAAATGCAAAAGTCGTTAACTCACACTTGGGATGCATCGAATTCCATTCCAACGGCCTCACCTTTACCTCTCATGCCGCAAGCATCTAGTGGACTTGGCTACCGTATTGACCCCCTTACTCAACAAACGGCTTGGCATGAAGGCACAGACTTCCCTGCAGCTTATGGCACTCCAATCTTGGCTACCGCTGAAGGTGTGGTCATTCGTGCAGCCTGGGATCAGGAGTATGGATATGTTGTCGATGTTCAGCATAAGAATGCAGTTGTCACTAGATATGCTCACGCACAAGAGCTCTTGGTAAAGCAGGGTGACTATGTAAGGCAATCCCAAGCCATTGCTAAGGTCGGCTCAACAGGAAGATCAACAGGACCTCATTTGCACTACGAGGTAATAAGGGATGGCGTTGCTTTAGGTAAGAATTAATATGAAAGCCACTCAATTTTGTTTGGCAGGTTTGTTGCTTATCGTATCTAATGTCTACGCTCAAGACTCCTCAGTCATGATCGCCACTCAAACTGGTAATACCCTTGGTCTAACCCTTTCTGGTTATGAATACAAAGAACCAAGCTTAAATGTGGTGATTAGCGCTCCTTTGATAGGTGTTGATTACACCGGCACTTATGCATTTGGTAATGATTGGTTTGTAAAGGCTGATGCTCGTTATGCATACGGCTCCGCTAAATATAGTGGCAGCGGTACGCAAAGTAATATCCCGTACTCCTACTATGATTTGCGCGGTTTAGTTGGTTATGACTTTAACTTTGCTGAGTTGGGCGGCTTTGTTCTCGCGCCATTTACCGGAATAGGCTATCGCTACCTCTTTGATAACCAGGGAGGGCAAACCACATCGGGCGCCAACTCCTACAATCGTTCAAGTGCTTATGTATATCTGCCTATTGGGGTGACACATCGCATGAAGGTTAATGACACTCATAGGCTGGAAACCGTTGTTGAGTATGACTATTTAATTCAAGGAACTCAGGTTTCTCAGTTATCTCAGGCGGCGTCTTATCTACCAAACGTCACAAATCAACAGCTCAGTGGTTATGGCCTACGTTTGTCTTCTATGTATCAGTTTGATGCGTGGTCCGTTGGTCCCTACGTAAGCTATTGGAATATTCAAAACTCCAATACAGTGACCCAGACTATCACTGTGAATAGGGTGAGCTATCGATTGACTGCTTATGAGCCAGCCAACAACACTATCGAGGCAGGCATCAAGGTTGCTTATTCGTTCTAGGGAACGAGACTTAAGAACAAATACTCCAAGAAGATGATGATGTGAACTATCCCCTGCAAGAGGGTGGTTCTACCAATCGCTAGTGTCAGTGCCCCAATAAAGAATGACAAATACATCAGCGTCATATTGAGATCGCTAATACCCAGGCTGAGCGGAAGATTAAAGAAGATCGCAATAGCTGCTACCGTAGGAATAGTTAGTCCAATACTGGCTAAGGCAGAGCCTAGGGCTAAGTTCAAACTACTTTGCAGGCGATTGGCTTTTGCTGCTCTGACTGCAGCAAAACCTTCAGGCAGCAGCACTAACAATGCGATGGCTATACCTACGATAGTTTTTGGGGCGCCAGCAGCAGCGACGCCTCTTTCAATTGCCGGGCTGAGCAATTCTGCGAGACCGACGACAGTAATCAGGGACAAGATCAATAAAACTGCACTAACAGCAGTTTTGAGATTGCTGGGCTTTAGCGCATGCGCATTGCTATCAGTTTTCTTATCTTCAGTTTTCGGTAAGTAGTAGTCGCGATGGCTTACGGTTTGAAAAAATAGAAACGCGACATACAGTGCAAAGGAAGCAATACCTGCGAAAGCTAGCTGACTTTTTGTAAAGTCTGGACCGGGCGTACTCATAGTTACATTGGGCATTACTAAAATAAAAGTTGCCAAAGCAGTGAGTACTGCTAGCGCTGAATTAGTGCCTTCATTGCGGAAAGTCATTTCATGATGAGTAAGGCCGCCCATAAAGATACAAAGGCCAATAACGCCGTTAATGACAATCATGACAGTTGCAAATACAGCATCTCTCGCAATAAATTCTGCCCCCTCATGACCCGTCAGCATCATCGAGATAATGAGTGATACCTCAATGATCGTCACGCTAATGGAGAGTACCAGCGTGCCATAAGGCTCACCAGTTTTGTGAGCGATTACCTCAGCGTGATGAACCGCAGCAAGAACAGCGCCAATTAAGGTGACACTCATCAGGGCAATAAACCAAGTTTGGCTCAATAAGGCAGTCATAGATGCAATCTAGAAAATAAGGTTAAGCTAGTGGGTGAGGACACCCCAAAAACTATTGATTACTGAGAGTTTAAAGCCATCTATGAAAGCCATTATCTTATTTGGGCACGGAGCAAGAGATAACCGTTGGCGCGAACCATTTGATCGCTTGGTAGGATTGTGGCGTGAGCAGAATCCTAATACTCCTGTTGAGCTCGCTTTTTTAGAAATGATGCAGCCTTCACTGGAAGAAGCGGTCGCCGCTCTAGTCTCTAAAGACGCCAACGAAATTATTGTGGTGCCGGTGTTCTTTGGGCAGGGCGGTCATCTCAGAAATGATTTCCCGGTGCTGCTAGAGTCCTGCCAAAAGCAGTTCCCTGGGGTCAAATTAAGCGCTACGCCTGCTGTTGGCGAAGACCTGGCAGTCTTGCAAGCTATCGTTGATTTCGGAGCCAGAGCTCTTTAAATCTTCACTGGTTTGACGTTCATTTCTTAGGGCCTCACCAATCATGATGAGCGCTGGCGAGCTGCTATCAAACCAAGCATCCGCTTTACCTGCCGCTAATTCTGCTAATGTGCTCGTCCATTGACGCTCACGTGGGGTGCTGACTGCTTCCAGTATTTGAACTGGTGTATCTGAGGTATGTTTGCTGAAGCCCTGGGTGTTTTGTTCAATCAGTTGCTTAGCAATACGGGCAGCATCTTTACGACCCATGTAGTACACCAAGGTGTCTGCATTTGGATTACTTATTGGAGAAGTTGAGTTTGCTTCTGGTACATTTTCAGTGCCTTGCGCAAGCGTTACAAAGGCAACACTACGTGATACTCCGCGTAGTGTTAACGATTGCTGAATACTAGCTGCACCTGCTAATGCTGCGGTAATGCCTGGAACAACGGAAACTTCTATGCCCGCAGCCTTGAGGGTCTGAATTTCTTCATCGGCACGACCAAAGAGCATTGGATCGCCACCTTTAAGGCGCACAATCACCTGATGCTTATGTGCGGCATCTACTAGGCGCTTATTAATAAATTGCTGTGCTGAAGAAAGCTTGCCACAACGTTTACCAACAGCCACCTGAATTGCTTGTGGGCAGAGATCTAACATGGCTGGATCAACTAAGGCATCGTAGAAGACGACATCGGCTTGTTCCAGCAGCTTGGCACCGCGCACGGTAATGAGATCAACCGCCCCAGGGCCGGCGCCAACTAAATAGACCTTTCCTGGTGTATTTAGTTGTTTCTTGATTGGCTGAGTCATGATGTTTTCTGGCAGAGTTGTAGTGTGGATACTTAAATACTGAGAGTCGCACGCTTATCGCGCCAGCTATTTTGAGTAGTCACGCTATATAAATCAAACTGCTTTAGAGCGACATCCAGATTTTGATCTGGGCGCAAAGCAAAACTATCAAAGCCTACGCGTGCACCCTGTAGTAGTTGATCGATAAGTACGTCGCCAATCGCACGAATCTCACCCGACCAAGCAAAGCGTCCGCGTAATAGCGCTGCAGTACTAAAGCTTCTGCCATCTCTAAAAATCGGAAAGTGCGCAGCCACCAAAGGCCAGACAGTTTTACCTGCTTCGATGACATCCGCATGCTTCAGAATGTCATCATCAGCTGCAAACCAAACGCCGATCTGACCATTTGCTGCTTTAGTAATCACATCAGCTTCATGGTGGTGTTCAAGCCACCAGGTAAATGGCACCAGCACTTTATGGGCGCCGTGCTCTAGGTCGGGCAGACCGCCTTCGTCATGGCTACCACTCCAGATTTGCCATTGATTTTCGGATAGAGAGGGCTTGCCGTCCTTTGGAAAATGCACAATTTCTTGATGGGAGGCGATATTCAATTGACTCATGTCGCACTTCCTTCTATTGCTTTCTCAGCCTTTTCTTTTTTCTTGGCATTTTTGTAGGCCGCTTCTTTGAAGGGAGCAACTCCTAAGCGACGATAGGCATCAATAAAAGATTCATGTTCGCTACGTTCTGCAACATAGGTGTTGATGATGTTAGTCATCACGTCCGGTATCTCATCAGCATAGAAAGATGGGCCAATAACTTTACCAATGGCAGCATCGTTGCCTTGCTCGCCACCTAAGGTGATTTGGTACCACTCTTCACCGTCTTTATCTACACCGAGCACACCAATGTTACCTACGTGGTGGTGACCGCAGGAGTTAATGCAGCCTGAGATATTCAGGCTGATATCACCTAAATCAAATAAGTAATCCAAGTCATCAAAGCGCTCTTGAATCGCTTTGGCAATCGGTAAGGATTTAGCATTGGCGAGGGAGCAGAAGTCACCACCAGGGCAGGCAATGATGTCAGTGAGTAGGCCAACGTTAGGCAAAGCAACTTTTTGCTTCTTAGCCTCTTGCCATAGCCCATATAACTTAGCCTGCTCTACATCAGCCAGCACCAGGTTCTGTTCATGTGTGGCGCGTAGTTCGCCAAAACTATATTGATCAGCTAAATCAGCAATCGCATACATTTGTGCGGTAGTGGCATCACCTGGGGCAACGGTGCCATGGGGCTTGAGTGACAAAATCACACTTGCATAACCGGGTACTTGATGTGGTTTGATGTTGCGTTCTAACCAACGTGCAAAAGCAGCTTTATCAGCTTCGCTAGCTGTATTAATGACTTGCTCATTTGTTAATGCCGGCAATGTTTTGTATGCAGGCTTAGTGAAATGCTTGGCAACACGATCCCACTCGGCTTGAGTGAAATTGTCATCACCATTTTTAATGTGAGTCCATTCACCTTCAACTTGACGAGCAAACTCTTCTGGTCCTAAAGCCTTCACCAAAATCTTGATACGAGCCTTATAGAGGTTATCTCTTCTGCCAAAACGGTTGTAAACACGTAGCAAGGCGGTGAGGTAGCTCGGAAGCACATTCCAAGGGAGACCTTGTTTGATGAGCGATCCCAAAATAGGGGTACGTCCCATGCCGCCACCAGCGTAAATATCAGCAGTCAATTGACCAGCAGCATTGCTCTTGAGTTCAATGCCTACGTCATGACAAAGTAAAACAGTGCGATCTTCTTTCGCACCATTTACTGCAAATTTAAATTTACGCGGTAGGTGGGCAAACTCAGGATGCAGTGTTGACCATTGACGCAGCAATTCACAGATGGGGCGAGTGTCGACATATTCATCACCAGCAACGCCAGCAAAAGCATCGCTCGTAATATTACGAATACAGTTGCCTGAAGTTTGGATAGCGTGCATTTCAACTTTGGCAAGCTCAGCCAAAATATCTGGCGTGTCTTCAAGTGTTACCCAGTTGTACTGAATATTTTGGCGCGTAGTGAAGTGCCCATAACCACGGTCATACTTTTCAGAGATGAGTGCCAGGGTGCGCAACTGTTTTGAGTTAAATAGACCGTAAGGAATAGCAACACGCAACATATAAGCGTGACGTTGGTGGTACAGGCCGTTCTGCAAACGTAGAGGGCGAAACTCTTCTTCGGCTAGGCTGCCATCAAGACGTCTAGCAACTTGGTCGCGGAATTGGGCAACCCGTTGATCCACCAGGGTTTGGTCAATAGCATCGTATTTATACATAAGGAGGCTATTGTCATATTTGATTGATATTTCCACAAATAATTAAAAATTGATTCTATATACCTATATCAATATATAAAGACTCAACTTCAGAATATCCATAGAGGTCAGCTACAAGGGCTCTTTTAAGGCAAAAGTAACAAATATTCCATTTAACAGATTCTGTTATACGGAATATAATGGGGAATGACGATGACCAAATTACTTGATGAAATTCATCCCGGTGAAATACTGCTTGAAGACTTTATGAAGCCGATGGGCATTACTGCTCGCCAGCTAGCCGCCGATATCGATGTTGCGCCCAGTCGAATTAGTGAGATTGTTAACGGTGCTCGCCCCATTACTGCCGATACAGCCCTACGACTTGGCCTGTTCTTCTCGATGGAGCCTAGATTTTGGTTAGACCTACAAGCCGATTACGACATGCGTGTTGCAAGAAGAACCCTGCAGAAAGAAATAGAACCAAGAATTCGGGTTTTTAAAATGGCTACCTAGTTAGCAAGTGAGCCAAATTAAAAAGCCCCGAAATAGCGGGGCTTTTGATTTAGATCTTTTGATCTATAAGTGGGTTCTTTGCTTACAGCCCGTTTTCTCGGTAGTGCTTATAGAGGTTGGCAATCGAGGCAAAGCCAAGAACCACTATTAGTACTGCAAATAAATATTCTGTAGTGAGATAGGTATAGACACCCATCTGTACTAGGACCGCGGCAACAACGAAAGCAGCAATCGATCCAAATGCCACTAGCTTAAAGTTAGGCACGAAAGCGCCCAAAGTGATGGCAATAAATACGATGTATAGATCTGAAACGAGCTGATCAGCAGTTACAAAGATGCTATTAGTGAGCTCGGGATTAGTGAACTTCCCCAAAACGGCAATGACCAGAATAGAAGCCAGGATCGCAAAGTTGAGCTTTGCTTTAAGAAGAATGGTCTTAAATTGATCGCCCATGGTTTTATGAGGCGCTACCGTTAAAT
This sequence comes from Polynucleobacter sp. 86C-FISCH, assembly GCF_018882415.1. Taxonomy (GTDB): domain Bacteria; phylum Pseudomonadota; class Gammaproteobacteria; order Burkholderiales; family Burkholderiaceae; genus Polynucleobacter. The sequence continues at coordinate 1,284,411 of NZ_JACVOL010000001.1, forward strand.
ACGAGGCTGATGCCAATCCACAAAATAATAAAAGCAATCAAAACGGTTGAGCCAATTTTCTTGAGGAAATACTCTAGGCTATCCATATAAGCTTCATCGCCTCTACCGAAGTAATGATCAAATCGCTTCCAATAAAGACGTCCTACAACTAGGGGCAGAAGCATCGCGACGATGCCTAAAATAACGGTTAAGGTGTTATCCATGCTGAAACTTTCTTTGCTAACAATCTCAAGGGATTGGCTGTAAAGGCTAAAGAATACCTGTTTTTGTTTTTCGTCCAGCTTAGTGGCGCTTTGGGGCTTATCAATCGGTGTTATTTAAGGCTAAAAGGCGTTTGTTGATACAGTAGAGGCTACTTTTCAACTACTTCATTCGAAAGCACCCATATGGCCGAACTATCAACTGCTCAGATTCAGGAGCTCCGCACAAAAGTATTGGGTGCGGCTGCCAAAGTTCCAGGCGCCTTAATTGGTCTTGGAATTTTATTTATCGTTCTGGGCATGATCGGAATTGCAGGTCAAACCTTATTCTCATTTATCTCGGTTAATGTTTTAGGCATTTTCTTATTCGCTGGCGGCCTTCTTCAAGGCGCTCATGCTTTGAAATCACAAGGCTGGAAAAGCGTAGGTGTGCAACTAGTTTTAGCAGCCCTCTACATTGCAGCAGCTATCTTTACATGGGCTTTCCCAATTCCTGCGCTAGAAGCAATTACTTTATGGCTGGCTGCAATCTTTTTTGTAACAGGTGCTTTGCGTTTGATCTCAGCATTCCAACACCGTCACTTCCGTGAATGGTTTTGGTTGGTTTTGTCATCAGCTATTTCCATCTTGATGGGTGTGCTGATTATGAATGGCTACCCAGAATCTAGCCTTTGGCTTCCTGGTATGTTGATTGCGATCGAGCTATTGTTGCAAGGTTGGTCAATGTTATTTATGGGCTTAGCAGCACGCTCACTAATTAAATAACTCAGTAATTAGATTTAGAAAGCACAGCAAAGAGTCTTCATCATGGCAATGAAAAAAACCGATCTCTATAAGAACTTAGCTTTGAAAACGGCGCAAGGAATGAAAAATGCTGCTAAGACTCCTAAGCTGGGCGCGGACGAGAAGGCAAAAACAAAAAAGGAATTAGCGAATGCTAATCCCTTGTTGGCTTCTTTGATGGGCAAAACCAAAGCTAAATAATATTTGTAACTAATACTTGAAACAAACAGGCCCGCTTTTTCTGATTGATTTTCTCAAGGTCTTTGCGGCCCTGTTAATCATCCTGCATCATCTCTCAAGCTATGGGCAAATTGCAGAAGATGCTCGTCGTGTTCTGCCAGGTCTAATGACTTGGCTATTTGAGTACGGGCGCTATGCGGTGCAAATCTTTTTAGTGATGGCTGGTTATTTGGCTGCTCAATCTTTGAGTCGTTATGCCAATCTCAAATTTAGCGCCAATAGTTTGCTCAAGCTGATACTGAATCGCTATCTGCGCTTGTTTGCACCGTATGCTGCCGCACTTATTTTTACTATTGTGTGCGCATACATTGCGCGCTTCTGGGTCAATGATGAATTTGTTGGTGAATCAGAAACGCTATCGCAATTTCTGGCGCACCTCTTTTTCATTCAGGGTATCTTAGGCTTAGATTCGATTTCTGCTGGCGCTTGGTATGTGGCGATTGATTGGCAGCTGTATTCAATACTAGCGATCTTATTTATTTCTTTTCCGAGCAATCAAGCATTAATTTGGTTAATTAGCGTTCTGGCCGTTAGTTCATTACTGTTCTTTAATCGTTCGGCTGACTATGAAGCCTATTTCATTTATTTCATTGGCTCATACGGCTTAGGGGTTCTAGCTTACTTAGCCAGCCGTTTTCAAGATATGGGTATCCAGCGCTTGGCTAAGGTGGTATTGATCTTGATTGGTTTAATTATTGCGGCCGCTTCATTACAACAAGTTTGGCTCAGAAATTTCCTAGCCTGGTTTGTGGCCTTGGCCCTGTATTTATGGGGCGATACTCAATATCCCAAAGTCATTGCTCAGAAGGGTCTGGCAAAAGCTATTACCTGGGGAAGTCAGCGCGCTTACTCTGCTTTCTTAATTCACTTCGCATTTATTTTGTTAGCAAACACGCTCTACATTGCATCAGGTTTGCATGCTCACGAAAGTGGTGCATTGGCTATTGCTTTGATGCTGGGGGTTATAACAACCAGTGTAATTGCGGCCAATTATGTTTATCGCTGGATAGAAGTCCCAGCAAATAAACTCAAGGTTTAACGCAAAGCTAAGGTATAGCTAAGTTCAAAGACCCATATCTTTGAGAACGCGGAAGATCTCACGATAAGCCTTAGGCGGTTTATTTTGTTCTTTCTCTTTACGCGCATTCCGAATTAAGGTGCGCATATTCTGAATATCCATGTCCGGATATTGCTCAATCATCTTAGTGAATGCTTCGTCATTCGCAACCAGTCTATCGCGATAGCTTTCTAAAAAATGTAACTTTGCAGTCTCAGCCTTGCTAACGCCTTGAATAGCATCCAAGCGTTTCTGAATCGCATCCAACTCTTCCTCATCCAAAAAGCGCATGAGTTTGCCAAGGTATTGCTTATGGCGACGGATTGCCTCAAAACTTTTAATCTTGTTGGTTTCTGCAATGGCAGCCTTGATGGCTTCATCCAAAGGAATTGTTTTCAAAGCATCGCTACTGAGGGCTGCCAAAACCTCGGCCAGCTTCTGGCGCTCAGTCATTTGGCGCTTTAACTCTGACTTGCTTGGCCCATCATCGGCGTCAACCACCTTGGGAGTGCGATTCTTCTCATTAATATGCATTTAGCTATTTTAGACGGGTATTCAGGGTTTCAAGCTGAATTGCCTAATTTCTTCAAATTGGAAGATTTGGTAAATAATAGAGTTTAAAAATAGACACAAAAAAGTAGAGACATGAGTAAAACAAGTCAAACAAACGCTTACGACTACATCATTATTGGGGCAGGCAGTGCGGGCTGCATGTTAGCCAAACGCTTAACTGAAAACCCCAATAAGAAAGTCTTGCTGATTGAAGCAGGCAAGAACGACAACTACATCTGGATTCATATTCCGGTTGGTTATTTATATTGCATTGATAACCCAAGAGCGGATTGGCGTTTTAAGACGGCTAACGAAAAAGGTTTAAACGGTAGATCTTTGTTATATCCCCGTGGTCGTGTTCTAGGAGGCTGCTCATCTATTAACGGCATGATCTACATGCGCGGACAAGCGGGCGATTACGAATCTTGGGTGCAAGCAACGGGTGATGATTCTTGGTCTTGGGAAAATGCGCTCAAGCGTTACATGTCATTCGAAGATTATCACGGCGCCGCTAATCAATGGCACGGCAAGGGTGGCGAGTGGACTGTATCCAAGCAGCGTCTGCGTTGGCCCATCATGGATCGTTTTAAAGATGCTGCCGTACAGGCTGGCATTCCAGCATCTGATGACTTCAATCGTGGCGATAACTTTGGTGTGGGTTACTTCGATGTGAGTCAACGTGCTGGTTGGCGTTTAAATACTTCAAAGGCATTTTTAAGAGATGCTACTAAGCGTAGCAACCTCACCATCATTACTGAAGCGGTAGTGAATAAATTGAAGATCGATCCCGCAACTAAAAATTGTTATGGCGTTGAATACATTAAGAATGGTCAAACATGTGAGGCCTTGTGTTCCATTGAGCAGGGCGGTGAAGTGTTGCTGAGTGGTGGTGCAATTGGTAGTGTGCAAATTCTGGAGCGCTCTGGCATTGGATCAGCGGCACACCTTAATCAATTGGGCATCCCAGTGATTGCCGATCTACCGGGCGTAGGTGAGAATCTGCAAGACCATTTGCAGCTTCGTATGGTTTACAAAGTGAATGGTATTAAAACCTTGAACACCAAAGCCAACACGCTCTGGGGCAAGATGATGATTGGCTTAGAGTATGTATTGAAGCGCTCTGGACCAATGTCGATGGCACCATCACAGCTCGGTGCGTTTGCATATAGCTCGCCTGAGCAAAAGAGTGCGAACGTGGAATATCACGTTCAACCTTTGTCTTTGGAAAAGTTTGGTGAAGACTTGCATTCGTTTAATGCATTTACTGCGAGCGTTTGTAACTTACGCCCCACTTCACGCGGTAGCGTGCACATCAATTCAATTGATCCAGAAGCGCCACCGGTTATTAGTCCCAATTACTTGTCGACAGATGAAGACCGCAAAGTAGCAGCAGAATCTTTGCGCTTAACTCGTAAGATTGTTGAGCAAGCCGCGCTTGGCCCTTTTGCTCCAGAAGAATACAAACCGGGCATGCAATACCAAACCGATGAAGAGCTGGTAAAGGCAGCGGGTGATATTGGCACTACGATCTTTCATCCGGTAGGCACCTGCAAGATGGGGCGTGCAGATGATCCGATGGCTGTGCTGGACTCCCAACTACGTGTGAGAGGTATTCATCATCTGCGTGTGGTCGATGCTTCAGCGATGCCGACGATTACTTCAGGCAACACTGCTGCACCAACCATGTTGATTGCAGAGCGCGTAGCAGAACTGCTCACGCGTGAATAACATTCCGCAAAAAAGCTATTCATTGCCGGCGAGTCATTTATTGCTGGCGCTGGCCATTGTGGCGGTGTGGGGGACTAACTTTGTAGTGATTAAGTTATCCCTCAATTCTTTTCCGCCTTTCTTGTTTGCAGCACTTCGCTACACGTTTGCTTTTCTGCCTTTGGCGCTTTTCTTTCCCATACCCAAAGTCTCATGGATCAATCTCTGTATTTATGGGGTTGCTGTGGGGGTGGGGCAGTTCGGAATTCTGTACTTTGCGATCGATGGTCGCATCTCTCCAGGTCTAGCTTCATTGGTTATTCAGACGCAGGTATTTTTTACTATCGGCTTTGCCATGTTCTTTGCCAAAGAGCGTTTGCGAACTTATCAAACAATCGCGCTGCTGGTGGCCATCACAGGCTTGGTAGTTATTGCACTGCACACTGATGCCAGTACTACTTTTCTCGGACTTGCCTTGGTTGTATTCGCCGGTCTCTCCTGGGGGGTGGCTAATACGGTTAGCCGCAGGGCGGGCTCGATCAATATGCTGTCCTACGTGGTTTGGGCAAGTGGATTTGCTATTCCGCCCTTATTTGTCATGTCCTATCTGTTTGAGGGTGGCTGGAGTCATATGAGCAATTCACTAGCCTCAGCGCCAGCAGGGGCTTGGGCCGGTGTTTTATGGCAATCCTGGGCCAACACCCTCTTTGGTTATGGGGCGTGGGCCTGGCTACTCTCTAAGCATCCTGCAGCGGTTGTGGCGCCTGCACCCTTATTGGTGCCCATCTTTGGCATGGGGGCTGCCGCTTATTTCCTGGCCGAACCATTACCCCCATGGAAGATCGAGGCAGCGGGGTTAGTGATCGCTGGCTTGATAGTGAATTTATTCTGGCCAAGTATTGAACTAAAACTCAAGCGGCATTTTTCTTAAGAGTTTTCGCCCCTAGGGGCTAATGTAAAACCCTAATAGATACCCCTTTTTTTGCCTTTGTATTAACAGTAAGATAACTGTTCGTTTGTGTTTTACCTATAAAAAAGTATTTATTCATTAGCAATTTTTAGTCATGGAGACTTTATGAACATTCGTCGTCACATTTTTGCAGTTGCTGCTACTGCGATGCTTTCAACCGGTGCTTACGCTGCCGATATCAAATTGGGTCTATCAGGACCATTCACTGGCGGCTCAGCCTCTATGGGTGTGAGTATGCGTGATGGCGTACGTCTTGCTGCGAAAGAGATTAATGCTGCTGGTGGTATCAACGGCAACAAAATCGTTTTGGTTGAGCGCGACGATGAAGCAAAAAATGAGCGTGGCGTGCAAATTGCACAAGAGTTGATCAATAACGAAAAAGTAGTTGCTACTTTGGGTTACATCAATACTGGCGTTGCATTGGCTTCCCAACGTTTCTATCAAGATGCGAAGATTCCAGTAATGAATAACGTTGCTACTGGTTCTATCTTGACTAAGCAATTCCCTAATGCACCAGAAAACTATATTTTCCGTAATGCTGCCCCTGACAATATTCAAGCTCCATTGATCGCTAAGGAAGCGGTTGAAAAGCGTGGCTTGAAGAAAGTTGCGATTTTGGCTGACTCTACAAACTACGGCCAGTTGGGTCGTGAAGACTTAGAGAAGGCATTGAAGGGCTATGGCGTAACACCAGTAGCAGTTGAGAAATTCAACATTGGTGACGTTGACATGACTTCACAATTGCTCAAAGCAAAAAATGCTGGCGCTGAAGTAATTTTGACTTACGCGATCGGACCTGAGTTGGCACAAATTGCTAACGGTATGGCTAAGTTGGGTTGGAAAAAGCCAATGATCGGTTCATGGACATTGTCTATGGCTAGCTTTATTGATACAGCTGGTAAGAATGGTAACGGCGCAACAATGCCGCAAACTTACATTCAGACTCCATCCACCACAGCTAAGCGTAAAGCTTTCCAAGCAGCTTACTTGGCCGAGTTCAAGCCAAAGAACAACAACATTGCATCTCCAGTTTCTGCAGCACAAGGATATGACTCTGTTTACCTCTTGGCAGCAGCGATCAAGCAAGCAAACAGCACAGAAGGACCAAAGATTGTTGCAGCATTGCAAGATCTGAAGACTCCAGTTGATGGTGTTGTTATTACTTACAACAAGCCATTCTCTGCAACTGATCACGACGCTATCAAGATGAAAGACGTAGTGATGGGTGTAGTTGAAAACGGCCGTGTTGAGTTCTTGAATGCTGAGGACGCAGCTCCTAAGAAGAAGTAATTCAACTTAGCAAAGCGGGCAAAAATAACTTTATTTTGCACTGCAGCAATTGATAAAACAGAGCGCCGCCCAAAAAGCGGCGTTTTGCTTACAATGTCGGATTCGTTAATAAAACAGTTTTAAGTATCTTTTAGGCCAAAAAATGGACATGCTTGCACAAATCCTCTCAAGCGGTATCGCTGTGGGGATGATCTATGCGGTAATCGCTTTCGGTTTCCAGCTCACTTTTGCCACATCAGGCACCTTGAACTTCGGTCAAGGTGAAGCTCTGATGTTGGGTGCTCTCGTAGGTTTAACCTGCGTTGACACCTTTGGCATGAACTACTGGGTAATGATTCCAGTCGTTTGTTTATTCGGGATGATTCAGGGTAGCTTCGTTGAGTTAATCGGCGTACGTCCTGCGATCAAAATTAAATCCGAGTTTGGTTGGATTATGTCCACTATCGCTCTCGGTATTATTTTCAAGAACGTTGCTGAAAACATTTGGGGGCGCGATGCATTACCGTTCCCATCTCCATTACCAATGGAGCCAATGAATTTCTTGGGCGCAAGTATTCTGCCGATGGAAATTTTGGTGGTGTTTGGCGCATTGGTCATGATGCTACTAGTAGAATTTTTTAACCGTAAAACAATTTACGGTAAGGCGGTTGTGGCAACCGCAAACGACCGTGACGCTGCTGGCTTGATGGGTATTAACACCAGCGTAGTAATTACATTCTCTTATGCGCTTTCCTCTTTGACTGCCGCCTTTGCTGGCGTGTTGATTGCGCCTTTGACGCTGACTGGCGCAACTATGGGTGGCGCACTGGGCTTAAAGGCATTCGCAGTCGCGATTATTGGCGGCTTGTCTAGCGGTATGGGCATCATTGTTGGTGGTTTGATTTTGGGCATTGTCGAAACAGCTACCGGCTTTTATGTCTCTACTGGTTATAAAGATGTTCCAGGTTTAATTTTGTTATTGCTTGTATTGGCATACAAACCATCTGGTCTATTCGGCAAATCTGCAATTAAGAAAGTTTAATGATGAAGAAGTCTCTAATACCGCTATTAATTGCGATTGCGGCACTCTTTTGTTTGCCGTTGTTTGTCCATAACCCTTATTACATTCACTTAGTTGAAACCATTCTGATCTACACCATCTTGTTATATGGTTTAGATATCGTGGTGGGTTATGTTGGTCAGGTTTCCTTAGGTCACGCAGCTCTGTTTGGTATCGGTTCATACACCGCTGGTGTTTTGTACTTCCATTTCGGTTGGACAATTTGGGGAACTTTGCCTGCTTCTATCATCGTGACCTCCATCTTCGGCGGCATCTTGGCATTGCCAGCCCTAAAGGTAATTGGACCGTATTTGGCGATGGTGACCTTGGCTTTCGGAACCATTGCACAGATTCTCATTAACGAGATGACTTGGTTGACTGAAGGCCCATTGGGCATCAAGATTCCTAAGCCTGATTTAATGGGCGTGCCAATGACTAAAGCAGAGTACTTCTGGATGGTTGGCATTATCTTGATCATTTCCATGATCGTTGTAGACCGTTTTGTGAAGTCACAAATTGGTCGCGCTTTTGAAGCTTTGCGTGACAGCCCGATTGCCTGTGACTGTATGGGCGTATCTGTATATCGCTTTAAGGTGATCGCATTTGTGATTAGCGCTGGCTTTGCTGGTTTAGCTGGTTGCTTGTACGCCTACTCTGAGCAATATATTTCACCAAATACTTACAACAATGAACTCGCTGTTTTGTTCTTGCTCGGCATCATCATGGGTGGACGTAAGTCTCGTCTCGGCGCCTTGATTGGTGCAGCCATTATTGTGTTGTTGCCAAAACTCTTGGACGACATCAACTTGTTCCGTATCGTTGCCTCGATCATTGCAGTTGTAGTGGTAGTTGGTGCTGGCATGGCCTTGTCCAAGAAGACTACAACCCCGCGTCGCGTTGCTGTACCTATCGCTGGTGTAGTGGGCTTAGCAGCATTCTCATTCTGGCTCAATACGATTTCCGACTGGCGCTTGAGTATTTTCGGCTTCATGATTTTGTTGGTGGTGTACTACTTGCAAAACGGTATCGTTGGTTTTGCGAAGAGCTTCTATCAATCGATCGTTGGCAAAACAAAAACTACTCGTGGCGGTGACGCTGAAGTGGTTGATGACTCCATTAGCTTTATTAGCACTGTTGCCAATACCAACACTGGTGCTGAGCTCTTGAAAGTTGACTCTGTATTGATGCAGTTCGGTGGTCTGAAGGCATTGAACAACGTTGATCTGAGCATCAAGCGTGGCACTATTCATGGCTTGATCGGTCCTAACGGTTCCGGTAAGAGCACGATGATGAACGTGTTGACAGGTATTTATGTGCCTACAGCTGGTAATGTGTTGTACGCTGGTGAAAGCGTTGTTGGCAAGACATCTTCCGACATCGCCTTATCTGGTATCGCACGTACCTTCCAAAACGTTCAGCTTTTCGGTGAAATGACTGCTATCCAAAATATTTTGGTTGGTTTGCATCACACCTTCAAGTCAAACATGGTGGAAATTGCTTTGAATCTCCCGCGCTATAAGCGTGAAGAGGCTGAAGCTCATGCTCGTGCAATGGCACTCCTCAAGTTCGTTGGTTTGGATGACTTGGCTAACGAAGAAGCACGTAACTTGCCATACGGTAAGCAGCGCTTGCTCGAGATTGCTCGTGCCTTGGCATTGGATCCTGAGTTGCTCTTGTTGGATGAGCCAGCAGCAGGCTTGACAGCTCCTGACATTAAAGAACTCTTGCGCATTATTCGTAAGATCCGCGATAGCGGTATTACCTTCATCCTGATTGAGCATCACATGGATGTGGTGATGTCAGTTTGCGATACCGTTTCTGTATTGGACTTCGGTCAGAAGATTGCAGAAGGTAAACCAGCTGAAGTTCAGGCAGACGAGAAGGTGATTCATGCCTACTTGGGTACTTAATCACTAGAACATATTGAATCGGTAAATACCATGTTATCTATTAAGAATCTTGAAGCAGGCTACGGCAAAGTCAAAGTCCTCCACGGCATCAATATTGATGTTCCAAAAGGGCAAGTCATTACTTTGATTGGCTCAAACGGCGCCGGCAAAACAACAACGATGCGTGCCATCACTGGCATGATCAAGCCAACAGCTGGTGAGGTCACTCTAGGCGGTGAAAAAATTGATGGTTACGACTCTCATAAAATCGCTCGCTTAGGTTTGGCTCACAGTCCTGAAGGTCGTCGCGTATTTACGACGATGTCAGTTACCGACAATTTATTGTTGGGCGCATTTCCACGCTTTACAGGCAGTCGTCCAAAAGGCGATATCAAGAATGACTTAGAAAAGTCTCTCGAAATGTTCCCTCGCTTGAAAGAGCGTCGCAATCAGTTGGCTGGAACATTATCTGGCGGCGAGCAACAAATGTTGGCTATGGCCCGTGCAGTGATGCTCAATCCAGAGATTATTCTCTTGGATGAACCATCGATGGGTCTGGCACCAATTTTGGTTGAGGAAGTATTTAAGATTATTTCGAACTTGAAGTCACAAGGTGTGACCATGTTGTTGGTTGAGCAGTTTGCTGCTGCAGCCTTGAATGTGGCTGACTACGGTTATGTTCTTGAGAACGGTAAGATCGCTACTCACGGACCTGCTGCTAAGCTCAAGGATGATCCTGCTGTGAAAGCAGCTTACTTGGGTGGTGCTGGTGGCCACTAAGTAGTTATTCAAACTACCGGTAATAAAAAAGCCCTTAGTAATAAGGGCTTTTTCTTTTTAGCTAGCCAAGAGCTTTACCGCTTCCCGTATCAGCAAGGCGCGATAGCCCATGTAAATAGCAACTAAAGTAAATCCAAACAAAAAGAGCTTGGGTATCAATGCGCCTTCAGCCACCAATTCGCTATTGAGTAAGCCAATCGCTACGGCAAAAAAGAAGAGCGCTCCTAGTCCGAGGATTATCCAATTCTCATTGCTGCTGACTTGTTGAGTTTGGTTGTTATAGGCGAGAACCTGAAGGGACTCACCCTTTTGATATCCAGCTACTGTAATTTGATCGCCATCGGCAATCTGCATCGGTGCTGAAAACTTAGCTTCGATTGCCTTATCGCCCAAATTAAATTTAGAGATAAAAAAGCGTTTGTAGTAAACCGAGGAATGGTCGTGGGTGGGCTTTTCATGGTTTACGTATTCGAGCAATTCATTATTCAGATTGCTCACCGTGCCAGAAATCGAACTAATAGAGCTTGATAGCAAAGAGCTTGGTTTACTTATAGACATCAGTAGAACTCCCAGGAGACCGATTACTAGTATATATAGAAGGGATTGGAGGGGTTTTCTCATAAGGCGTTAATGCCCTTGATAGTAAGACTGATTGCAACGCCAAAGGTAAGTACGGCAAAGATTTGTTGCAGCCTTGGCCCGCTTAATTTTTTACCTAGCGCTCGACCAATCAAAAGGCCGCATAAAGCCCCTAAAGAAAAGGGTGCTGCAAGTGATAAATCCAAATTGCCTGAGACGGCTGAAAAGACTACGCCACCGCCAGAGATGATGGCGAGCACACCTAGTGAGGTGGCAACAATTGATTGCACGGGTAGGTCTGTATAGCGTTTTAATGCCGGGACAATAACAAAGCCACCACCAACACCCAATAGTCCCGATAAGAAGCCAGCCCAACCTCCGGCGAACATAAGAGATCTTGCGCAGGGAATATTCCAGCTCAATTTACCGACTTCTGGATTCATCAAGCATGGAGGTGGTTTGCTACTTTTCTTGGGGAGCTGAAGAATTTCTCTTCTGGCTTGAAGTAGTAAGCGGGTTGAGACAAAAAACAGCGTGGCACTAAAAAGAATTAGTAGCGGAGCGTTAGGAACTCTTTGTGCTACCCAAAGACCTAATGGCGAGAGGAGAAGTCCAAATAACGCCATGAAGCCAGCCGCTTTGTAGCGCAAAATTTTATTCTTCAGTCCAAGTAGTGCACCCACACTTGCAGAGAGTGCAATAGCAGAAAGAGAGATTGGCGCCGCCTCCGCTACTGGAAGATGCAAGACAAAAACGAGTAGAGGCACCGATAAGATGCCGCCTCCTGCGCCGGTAAGGCCCATTAATAAACCCACGATAAGGCCTAGGGCGGGGCTGATGAAGGTTGAGTAGTCCATTGCAATTAATTTTATATTAAGATAATATATAAAAATATATATCAATTGCTCTTTTTGAGCGGTAATGACGGTATTTTTTAGGAAGACTTGCCATGAACCCAAAACCAAGCGCTGAAGTTAAGGCATTCTTTGATCCAGAAACCTGGACTTTTACGTATGTGGTGTATGCGGGTAAGAAAAGCCCCTGCGTAGTCATAGACTCCGTATTGAACTACGATCCGAAGTCAGGCAGAACGTCTACTCAGTCTGCTGATGAAGTTATTAGCTTTATTCAAGGTGAGCAATTGCAGCTAACTTGGATACTTGAAACCCATGCGCATGCTGATCACTTAACTGCAGCACCTTATATTCAGAGTAAATTGGGCGGCAAGATTGTCATTGGTGACCATATTACTAATGTGCAAAACGTATTTAAGGGTGTATTTAACCTCGACGAGCAATTTGCTATTGATGGATCCCAGTTCGACTACTTATTAAAGGACGGTGAGTCCTTGCAATTTGGCAATCTCTCCTTAAAGGCTCTTTATGTGCCTGGCCATACGCCTGCTTGCATGGCTTATGAAATTGGGGATGCACTATTTGTTGGCGACACCCTCTTCATGCCGGATGTTGGTACGGCGCGTTGCGACTTTCCGGGCGGTAGCGCTCAGACTTTATATCGGTCCATTCAGAAGGTATTGGCTTACCCTGATGAGACAAAGTTATATATGTGTCATGACTATCCACCCACAGATCGTCCTGAAGCCTATTGCACAACGGTAGGTGAGGAGAAGAAATCCAATATTCATGTGCATGATGGGGTAACTGAGGATGAATTCGTGAAAATGCGCAGTAAGCGTGATGCAACTCTAGCTATGCCTACTTTGATATTGCCATCCATTCAGGTCAATATACGTGCAGGCCATTTTCCAGAGCCAGAAACCAACGGCAAATCCTATTTAAAAATTCCATTAAACGCTCTTTAATATGACTATTACAAAATCCGAGCTAAAGAAAATGCAGGCGTCAGCTGCTGATGCTTGTAAGTTAATGAAAGTCTTATCTAATAGCGACCGTATGATGCTCTTATGTGAGATCGGCCAAGGTGAAAAGTGTGTCAGCGAGTTAGAGGCCGCTTTGGATCTACATCAACCTACGCTATCACAGCAATTAACTGTGCTTCGTAAAGAAAAGTTGGTAAAGACACGCAGAGAGGGTAAGCAAATTTACTATTCTCTAGCCAGTGAAGTAGCTGTAGCGGTCATGAGTCTACTCTACAAGCACTATTGCAAAAAGTAGGCCTTCAACTCTGTTGGTTGGTGCTGTGCAGTTTTTGAAATGCATGTAACAAAAAAATAGCAAAGAAAAGTAAGCCGGTCATCCAGTGGACATCGATCGTAATGTCACGAATCTCCTCGGGGCCGTAATACAAAAGCGCACTGGTAACGAGAAGTACGGCCAAAAAGCTTAATTGGCTAAAGCCACTCCAGCACTTCCTGTTGGACTTATAGCCCGCCTTGATATGAAATGGCAGTACCGAACCAAGGGCCAGGGTTGCTAGCATAGCGGCAATACCATGGGCAGCTAGGATGCTATGAGCGCCAAGAGTGGTGCGCTGTATCTGAAATTGATGTCCTAGCAGATACATAAGGCCCGTGATAGAGCAGGTCATCATGCCGATAATCACAAACTTTCTTTGCCAGCTCGGCATTTTCCCAAGGCGGCTCATGCAGAAATTCTCAGGGCTTGCGCTGAAAAGCGCGTGAAACAGGGATGGTGCTCATTATTGGATAAGGCTAAGACTTTGGTGAGGGCATCTGCATAGACGCACTCTTTAGCAAGCACCGAATAGGAGCCCAAAATCTCAGCGTGCACTTCAGAAAGGTTCTGGGCCAGGGGGTTAATGATGTGGCTTATCTGTTGATCTCTCTTGGCGAAGTAAAGACTGCTTGTTGCAATGGCGCCATCTTTCAAGGAACCAATCTCAATTAACTTTTCAGGAAGCTCTGGATCGCGGATCTGAATTGGTAGGGCAGTTTTTCCAAAGACCCGTAAGTCACCACCAGCATTTACTGAGCCTGATGTTATTCCCTCGGAGATTAAAACTCTTACTGCCATGTCCACTGCAAACCCTTTGGCGATTCCACCAAGGTCTAGGCAGACTGGTCGATCTGATTTAATGAGATCAGGCGCCAAAAACTGAATATCCTCAATTCCGCCAAGCTCATGGTTTGTGAAAGTGATGTGTCGCGGTAATAAGCCTGCAGCAACGAGACGGTGGCCAATGCCGCAATTGAATAGGCCATCTGATGCCAAATACACTTCTTTGGCAATCCTGATCACTTGGGCTGTCCAAGGATGAACTTCAACGGCTTCCTTATGGGCAAGATGATTAATGAGGCTGAGCTCACTCTCAGGATTATGAAACCCCATGAGGTCGTGGACTTTCTGAATTGCATTGAAGGCGTTTTCAATCGCCTCCAATTTATCTTCATTCTCCCGAATGGAGATTTCCACAAAAGTCCCAAGCAAGGGTTTGCAACGAATCATTTTGCTTTGATAGTTTGGGTTTGGGCGCCTGGCGAAGAGGTGTTCTTCAGGGCTAACTCATACAAAACAGCAACTCGCTTCACGCCATCAGTAAGATGCTTGCAAGAGAGGGTGGCTCCCCCAATATTTTGAATATCTTGGTTGAGCTTAATGGGATCATTCGCAGTCTTGCCAATAAATTGCTTACGCCATTGTGCCTCAGCCACTTCATAGCCATAAGACTCTACATACTCCAGTATCTCGATACCGGAGATGCTGCCATTGGGGTTGATGGCAACTACATAGGTAATCATCTCGTGCTTACCAACCACTTCATCGATGACCAGCCAACTACCGTCAGATGATTTCCAGATGCGATCTCCTTGAAAGGGATGGCGAATGCTGGATGCCGCACGCATCTTGTCTTGCAGATCATCGGTAATGATGATGGGCGTCTTTGTGAGCGCCTTATTGGGAAGAAGAATTTTCTGCGACTGCTCTACAGAAATATAAATTTTTGCATGGGCAATCATGGGTGCACTCATCATTGCCAGGCCAATAAGGGCCAATGGGTTGGGTTTCCAAATCATGATTTCATTTATGCGGTGAGTAATTCGTTTGCTTCGTTACAAAGCGCCTGTATTTCTGGGTTGATGTCCTGAAGAGTGGATAGTTTTTCAAACATCATCAGCGCTCTTTGTTTAGCTGTTTGACATTGCGTCGCTTGAAATTTGACCAAGTGACTGAGGGCGGCAACTAGTAGATTCTGAATTTCCATAAGTTCTTTCTTTTAATTGAGGGGGAAGCCAACTTTGACGATGAATTCATTTACGGAGTGGCTATCCCAAACGCGTGCGTTTGAGCATTCCGCTTCACCGCCGCCCATACAAGTGCCGCCTGCAAGTTGATAGCGCCATGCACCAGTTACCCACCAATCTTTTGCTGCATAGTGCATGTTGGGGCCGACAAACGTAGCTCTTTGTACTTGATTGCGTAAATTCAACTCGGAATAGTCATTATGAAAACGTGCCTCTACTCCTGCCGACCATTTGGGGGCGAAGCGATAGCTAGCGCCAACTAAAAAGTCCAACATCGATTCAGGCACATTGCCGTTTTCAATAAACTTCAGGCGTTCATTTGCAACCACAACGTTGCCCGCCAAAATTAAGCGATCATCAATAAAGTTTGATTGCAGTAAAAGCCTTGCCTCTAATTCGTCTTTATTTCTACCCCAAGTAGGTTCAAGGTATAAGCCCACGCCAACGGGTGAGGTTACTGGGTTGGTTATGCGATAGATTGCCTCAAGAGATCCACCCTCGATACCACTTTTTTTATAGGCTGTAGCAGGGTCATGTGAAGAAGGTACGCCATAACCACCCGTACAGGTTGGGGAGTCGCCACAGGCATCTGGATTTGTGTAATTTTGATTGGCGCTGGTGTAGTAGGAGTTGATATAGCCTGCTACTTGTAGATCGTTGGTCAGACCGTACTCCAATTCCGTCCTTGCGGTCCATGCATCGTAGGTGCCCGATGCCTGTTGCTTATTCAGTTGCAGTCGCTGCTCAAACTCCAGCTTTCCTTTGGGCTGCAAATCTAAGGTGTAAATCCAGCCGAATGCGCCCTCACCAGCATGGGCAAAAGAAAAATGAAGGGTGGCAAGAAGAAAGATACTGAAGGCGAGAAGTCTATTAATGGTCAATTTCATGGTTATTTGAGGTTGATGGTTAAAAGTCTAAATGAGAACGGTTCTCAATATTACATCAAATGAGAATGATTCTCAACTAAATAAATGACCATAGCCTCAAAAATGGTGGAATCTATAGGCCCATTCTTATTTGCTTGTAAGATTTCCACAGATGAATGCCGAATCCTTGGAAAAACTAGTTTTGATGAAGATGCCTTTTGGTAAGTACGCAGGGCGTGCTTTGGCAGACTTGCCGGGGAATTATTTGGCTTGGTTTGCGCGCGAAGGTTTCCCTAAGAGCGAGTTGGGGCAATTGCTAGAGTTGATGCATACCTTGGATCACAATGGTTTGCGAGGATTGTTAGCGCCAATCCAGCGGGCCCATGGCCTTGCGGCTAAATCTAAATTACTTTGAGCGAATAATGAGGGTGGCGCGATTGCGTTCGTAGGTCACCGTTGCAGACTCTGGTGGACTGCTTTGCATCAAAGTTACCTTGAGATTAGTTTGAGATTCAATTTGCAAGACGATTTGTTTCGCGAGACTCTCATTACGATCATATTGAACTTGAATGCTCTCCACCTTACCCGCCTTGATGTTGTCAATGACTCCATTAAGCTTGCTTGAGGAATACGCATCAAAAAATACTGGATACCAGCCACCTATGTATGGCCTCTGACCCTGTGTTTTCAATGGTTCTGGGCTTATGGCATCTGGCTTAACCGTGTCATCAATCCCGGATAATTGAAAATCAATCCCCGTTTTTTGTACTAACTCTTTATAACTAATTGGGGGAGTCATATTGGCTTCGTTGGTGTTCTCAATCCAATAAGCCCATGCAGTATTTTTGCTGGGGTCATAAACTAACTTGAAGAGGTGACTCGGAATGGTCACGCGACTTCTGCCAATGCTGCCGCTATTGCCAGTGGAACCAGTAAATACATAAATATCACCGGCAGCTCTTTTAACGTAGGCTCGTGTAGGTTCTTCTACATTTTTCGCCCAGATGCCCTGATTGTTTTGTCTTGCCTGGGGCATCATGTTCGCCAATGAGAATGATTGAGCCATCGAACGCTCGTTACTCATATCACCTGCGGGCGCATTGTGGCCGCGGTCGTAGCCGCTACCACGGTAATCTGAGAGTAAGGCTCGCTCAGAGAAGGGCAGTCTGGCCTCCTCGTAAAACTGATTACTTCTGCGCGGGTGCGGTGCAGAAAATTGTTCTTTGTTGAGTTTCTCTATCGTATAGATAGGCTTCTTATCATGGGGGGAGTAATAAATCGCAAAACTGTCGAAGCAGAGGTCACGTCCAACTTGGGCGCTGACCGGTATTTGTTGGCGAGGAAAAAGATCCTTGCAGTCATCAAAGGCTGCAAAAGTATTTAGTGAGATGGAGAGAGCTGTAAGGGCTAGCAGGCTGCGCAAAAACTTCATGGGTTCTAAGTGTAGGACCTCTCCCATAGGCGATACCAACTTTCTATCTAGAGCTAGCTCCATAGCTAATAAGAAAACTATACATGGTTGCCGATATTCTTTGTCTTAAGAGGCGCTTATCGCTGTATCTGCCTTGATTGATAGCTCATTGCAATAGGCCCTTGTCGCCTACTACCCGTAGAAATAGCTGGGCGTGAAAACACTAGATATATGGTTTTTGAGCTTCCATTTTTTAGGAAAATCGCAAAAAAGTCCGGTTTTATGTATTTTTTTATAGAGTGAAATTAGCGCCTCCTAACTTTTATAAGTCATTGATTTTATTAACTTATATATAGTATTTGGGGGGTATACACAGGAACTCTCGGATTTCTAGATCAATAAGTTATGGTTTATTACTTCTTTATTCTTGACTTGATATAAGAATCTTCTTAGGATGACCCATGTTTTTTAGATATTGCAATGCAGCATAAAACGGCAGTTCAGTTTTTTGAGGTCTTGCAAACAATGAATGAGTAAATGTTTATCTAACAATTTGAGCGATATGCAGAGCCCGCAACCAACCATGTTGGCTGCTAAAGAGCTGCTAGCGCATGCCATGGCTCCAGTCTATCGAGTCATTAATGGCTTACTTGTTGTTACTGTATTTATGGTGGTTGGTCTTTGGCTTTCAGGTAACGGCACTAATGCTGGCGCTTTCGATCTAGCACGCATTCTGGTCCCGGATGAAGCCCGTCACATGGTTTGGAGCAATGGCTTTGGCATGCTCAACCAATATAAAGAATCTAATGAAGTGGCTGCTGCCCCGGCTGCAGATACTGAAATCGCAGCAGTGATCTATAACAAATCCAAGCTGCCAGCTACTACTGGTTTGGGAAGCGCCAAGCAACAAACGGTCGCCTTGTTAATGCCTTCTGTAGCGCAAATGCAGGTGAAGTCGATTTCTCATTTGTCTGATCGCATTCCAACTTCTAAGATTGATCCCCAGGCTTTGGATAGCAACCTCATGGGTTCCCTACAGAACCAACGGGCGGTGGCGGATTTCTTTGAAAAGAAATACAGCCTCGATCGCTCGAAGATTGAAGAGTATGTTTCTAACACCATCTTGATTGCCAAAGAAGTCAACATTGATCCAGTTCTTTTGTTGGCGGTAATTTCTGTGGAATCCAACTTCAATCCAAATACCAAGAGTCACGCTGGCGCTGAAGGCTTGATGCAGGTGATGACTTCAGTACATAAAGATAAGTATGCAATTTTTGGCGGCACCTCTGAGGCTGTTAAGCCAGAGGTCAACATTCGTGTTGGCGCCTATATCCTGAAGTATCTGATTGCTACAGCGGGTTCATTGCGCAATGGATTGAAGTACTACGTAGGCGCTGCCAACGCTGAGGATGACGGTGGTTACGCTGACAAGGTTATGGCAGAAAGAAATCGCCTCATTAGCTTGTGCCAAAACCGCTCAACAAATCGCTTAACCTTGAATGGTAAGGACTTGCGCTCTTAATCAAGTACGTCTTTTAAATGCTGCTGAATAAAAAAGCCACCCTCGGGTGGCTTTTGCTTTACTGCTCACTAAGGTTCCTTAGTTAACGCCGTGTAATTCCACATCAAATACGAGTGTTGCATTTGGAGGAATAACGCCGCCAGCACCGCGCGGTCCGTAGCCCATTTCAGAAGGAATGATCAAAGTGCGTTTGCCACCAATTTTCATGCCCGCCACACCCTCATCCCAACCCTTAATCACATGGCCGGCACCCAATGGAAAGCTAAACAGTTGGCCGCGATCTAGTGAGCTATCAAACTTTTGACCCTTGTGGTCAGCAGCTTTCTCGTCATATAGCCAGCCGGTGTAATGTACGTCCACATGATTACCTGCTGCAGCCTCTTTTCCTTCGCCAACAACGGTATCGATTTTTTTGAGTTCACTCATGATGTTTTCCTATTTCACGCAAATTGACTGGCTAGTATATTCTGAGCTTTATAAATTCTGATAGCACGCTAACTTTAGTTAAAACGTATGACAAATTATTGGGCAAATTCCGCATATAAGACTCTGGCAATCAGTCCCGATCGCCAGTTGCTGGTCACGGACGACTTTTTGCGCACATATATGGCAAGGCCTGAGCTTGCGCTAGTGCCAGAATCTTGCCCTGCTGAGCGGGTCTTACATCAGCGTCTAACAGACAACCCTCGTGCTGAAGTGGTTGAAGCAGATATTGCTGCAATGGCCGATGAGGACATACAGGAGAACTATCGTGTCTGGTTACGCTACCGGGCGCGCCTACTGTCAGCTAGCTCTCTAGAGGCTTTTTATATGAGCCTCTTCAAAGGCGAGGGGGTGGATGTACCGCCTTTGTTCATATCTCTACTAGCCCAAATTTTTATCAGGCATATTTTGGGTGATGAAGCGCATCCATTAGAGGTGCGCATGGGAGAGCTCTTTTTCAGAAATCAGAAAATTACTGTCATTGAAGATGGCATCGTGATGGGCGCTGATGAAGAGGTGGTCGCTCGAAATGCTCAAGCTGGCGATACGGGCAACATCATGGATTTGTTAAAGGGCAAGTCGATGACCATGAGATCGGCTGATCTAGATGTGCTCCACGAAGACAATGCGGATGAGTATTGGTCGCGTAATGAAGATTTCGATTTGGCAGTGCAACTCAATTTTGGGCATGAGCCTATTAATCGTTTTTGCCGTGTTTTAGAAAAATGGGTCAAGCATTTTTTAGGTGCCAGCGTTCGCATAACACCTATGCAGCAAATTAGCGATCCCAAATGGTCGTGGCATGTTGGCTTGGATGCGGCTGCAACTGAAATTCTGAATAAGCTCTACAACAAAGAGTTGGTTGAGGCAGATGAGCTGCAAAAAGTCATTTGCTTATTCCGGCTGGACTTTATTGATGAGGCTGCTGTAGCGAAGGCTCAAGCTGGTAAGCCGGTCTATATGGCCATTGCCATGAATGATCAGCAGCAGCTCAAGTTAAAACCTCAAAACTTGCTATTTAACTTGCCGCTGGCAAAAGCTTCTTAAGCTAGGGCCTGTGACTTTTTGCGCTGTTGAGCAAGCCAGTAAAGCGCAAGACCAGTAATCGCTACGGGAATCAGTGATCCCCAATTCAGAATGCTCCACCCATGAGAGGTGACGAGGGCGCCTGAACCAAAAGAGGTGAAAGCCATGGTGCCAAAGACAAAAAAGTTAATGGCTGCTTGAGCTTTGTCTCGTTCGTTGGGTTGATAGGCGGTCATTGCCAAAGAAGTGGCGCCAGTAAATAAAAAGTTCCAGCCGACACCTAGTAAAAATAAAGCAATAAAGAATTGATGCAGGTCAGTGCCGGTAAGCGCAATGGCGATACAGATGAAGTTCAGCAGCACTCCGACGCCCATAATCTTTAATGTCCCAAATCTCTGAATGAGGGAGCCCGTAAAAAATCCGGGTGCAAACATGCCAATCACATGCCACTCTAGAACTAAAGCGGTGTCCGAGAAAGGCAGTCCGCAGATCTGCATCGCTAAAGGCGTGGCCGCCATTAATAGATTCATCACCCCATAACCTAAAGCTGCACCAATGATGGCAACCACAAATACAGGCTGACGAAGAATCACACTTAAGGGGCGCCCATCAGAGAGTGAGTGTTGAGTCTTTAACTCTTGAGGGAAGTGAATGAACTGCATTACAAATATGCCAATGAAGCCGGCGATAGAGAGGGTGAGGTAGGCACCCAGAAAGGCAGTGTCAAAGAGGTCTCGCGTCCATGAAGCGAGGTTGGGTCCGATAACGGCACCAAGGATGCCACCGGCAAGCACCCAAGAAACGGCTTTGTCACGCTGCTTTAGGTCTGTCAGTTCTGCTGCAGCAAAGCGATAAAGCTGACCATTGGCGCTGTAGTAGCCGGCAATAAAGGTGCCCATGACCAAAAGCCAAAAGTTTTTGCTCACAGCAGCATAGGCGCATAAAAGGGCGGATAGCATTGCCACCAGCAGACCCAACTGAAAGGAAATCTTGCGCCCAAAATAGTTCTGGGATTTGGCTACGATGGAGGTAGAAAAGGCGCCTCCAACTACGTAGCCCATAACTGGCAGGGTGGCCATCCAGCTTACTGGGGCTAGGCTGAGGCCAACGAGCCCATTAATGGCGATAAAAGTGACGTTATTGGTCAGAAAGAGCCCCTGACAAATGATCAGCAACACTAGGTTTTTATTGAGTAAAGGATGTTTGCTGATCATGGCTTGCAGTTTACGGTGAATTTGGCTTGTCGGTTGGCTCGGTGGATTCCCTTAAATTGGCCTTTATCGAGCATTTTCAGGGTCAAAACCACCATTTTTGCCAAGTCCAATGATTTAAAATGGAGGACTCGCCTCATTGGCAATAAGTGCGCTAAAAGCGACTTGCAAAATGGGGATTTGAGGGCGACAGGGTAAAAACCTGACTCTGTAATTTTTTCAAAATTGAGGAAACATTCATGGCTTCAGAGAAATCAAAGATTATTTATACGCTGACAGACGAAGCGCCACTTTTGGCGACTTGCGCATTTCTGCCAATTATTCGTACTTTTACGGCACCTGCTGGCGTAGAGATTGTGACGAGCGACATTTCTGTTGCTGCTCGTATCTTGGCTGAGTTTTCTGATTGCCTGACTCCCGAGCAACAAGTTCCTGATAACTTGGGCGCACTCGGCAAAATGACTTTATTGCCTGACACGAACATCATTAAGTTGCCAAACATTAGTGCTTCAGTTCCTCAGTTGCTCGCAGCCATTAAAGAGTTGCAAGCTAAAGGCTACAAGATCCCTAATTTCCCTGAAGATCCAAAAACGGATGAAGAAAAATCTATCCGTACTCGCTATTCCAAATGTTTGGGTAGCTCAGTTAACCCAGTATTGCGCGAAGGTAACTCAGACCGCCGTGCGCCACCTGCTGTAAAGCGCTACGCACGTAAAAACCCACACTCTATGGGTGTGTGGAGCCAAGCTTCCCGTACGCACGTATCCCACATGCATGGCGGCGACTTCTACTCTAGCGAGAAGTCAATGACCATGACTAAAGCTTGCGACGTGAAGATGGATTTGGTAACCAAGAGCGGGAAGACTATTGTCCTCAAGCCAAAGGTCTCATTATTAGCTGGCGAAATCATCGACAGCATGAACATGAGCAAAAAAGCGCTTTGTGAGTTCTACGAGAAAGAAATCGAAGACGCTTACAAGACTGGCATGATGTTGTCCTTGCACGTTAAGGCCACGATGATGAAGGTTTCACACCCGATCGTATTTGGTCACGCTGTGAAGATTTTCTATAAAGATGCCTTTACTAAACACGCTAAGTTGTTTGAAGAGTTGGGCGTGAATGCCAATAACGGTATGAGCAGCTTGTACGAAAAGATCAAAACTTTGCCAGAATCTAAGCGCGAAGAAATTATTCAAGATTTGCATGCGTGCCACGAACATCGCCCAGCATTGGCGATGGTTGACTCTGCTAAAGGCATTACCAACTTGCATTCCCCAAGCGACGTGATTGTGGATGCTTCTATGCCTGCCATGATTCGTGTTGGCGGCAAGATGTGGGGCGCGGATGGTCGTTTGCATGACACCAAGGCCGTTATTCCTGAAAGTACCTTTGCGCGTATCTATCAAGAAATGATTAATTTCTGTAAGACACACGGTAACTTTGATCCAACAACCATGGGTACTGTTCCAAACGTGGGCTTGATGGCTCAACAAGCCGAAGAGTACGGTTCACATGACAAGACTTTTGAAATTCCAGAAGCTGGTGTAGCGCGTATCGTTGCTGATGATGGCACTGTATTGCTCGAGCAAAATGTAGAAGAGGGCGATATCTGGCGTATGTGTCAGGTTAAAGATGCCCCAATTCGTGACTGGGTCAAGTTGGCCGTTAATCGCGCACGTCTTTCTAATACTCCAGCAGTATTCTGGCTTGATGAGTACCGCCCACATGAAGCTGAGTTGATCAAGAAGGTAAATACTTACCTTAAAGACTACGATCTAACAGGCGTTGACATTCAGATCATGTCCCAGACTCGTGCAATGCGTTACACCTTAGAGCGTGTGATTCGCGGCAAGGACACCATTTCTGTAACGGGCAATATTTTGCGTGACTACCTCACAGACTTGTTCCCGATTATGGAATTGGGTACTAGTGCAAAGATGTTGTCTATCGTGCCTTTGATGGCTGGTGGCGGCTTGTTTGAAACCGGTGCCGGCGGCTCTGCTCCAAAGCACGTGCAACAGTTGGTCGAAGAAAATCACTTGCGTTGGGATTCGCTTGGCGAGTTCTTGGCTTTAGCTGTATCTCTAGAAGATATCGGCGACAAGACAGGTAACAATAAAGTGAAAATCCTGGCACGTACTTTGGATGAAGCTACTGGCAAATTGTTGGATAACAATAAGTCACCTTCACCACGTACGGGTGAGCTGGACAACCGCGGTAGCCAGTTCTACTTGGCAATGTACTGGGCTGAAGCATTGGCTGCTCAAACCGAAGACAAGGAATTGCAGGCGTTCTTTGCACCTCTGGCAAAATCCTTGACGGAGAATGAGCAAAAAATTACAGCTGAACTCAAGGCAGTTCAAGGTAAGCCAGCAGATATCGGCGGTTACTTTATGCCTGATGCTGAGAAGTTTGAAGCTGTGATGCGCCCTAGCCCCACTTTGAATGCAGCTCTGAAAGCAGCTGGGATTTAATAGGTAAAAATGCTAAGTACATAATTTTTAAATTAGGTATAGTATTTATAGGCAAACCTTTGGGTTTGCCTTTTTAATTTATAAATCCCTATTTACTATTTTTGCGTGATGCCTAAACCAAAAGACCTGGTTGAATTGAGTTATCTGAGTGAAGCAATCTCGGATATGTCTTTTCTTGGCTTAATGCGTTTGCTGGAATCTGCTCGCGCATTTAATCAGCAGAATGGTATTTCTGGGATTCTCTTATATGACAACCAGCAGTTTGGTCAGATCATTGAAGGTGAGCGCGCAAGCGTGATGAAGGCCTGGAAACGCATTCAGGATGATAAGCGTCATCATCGAGTTGAGCTCTTGGAGATTCGGGAAATTTCAGAGCGCAGTTTCCCAGATTGGTTGCTGCGCTTCTATGGTGGTGAAACGCTCACTCGAGACTATCCAGCTCTTGCTGAGATGGTCGGCGGCATGGACAAACATAGCCTTGCCTTAATGAATAAGATGCGCACCAGCCAGACTTAAGCAAGAAATACTTATCGGTAGCAAAATAGAAGCATTACATTCCCAAGGGGTGCGCTATGCGTTTTATCGATAAGACTATTCTTGCGAGTGACATTACTCCACAAGCTGTTTTTGAAAACCGTAGAAATCTCATTAAGACTGCGGCCGCAGGCGGATTTGGCATGGCCTTGGCTCCTTGGTTTTCAAGGCAGGCACTTGCAGCATCCCCAGATAAGTTGGCAGCAACGCTGAACCCAGCGTTTGCCGACAAAGAAGGTCTCACGCCATATAAGTTTGTCACTGGCTATAACAACTTTTATGAATTTGGTACGGACAAAGAAGATCCTGCAGCCCATGCTGGAAGTTTGCAAACTCGTCCGTGGACAATATCAATTGAAGGCTTAGTAAAAAAGCCAATGACGCTCGATATTGATGCGCTGCTCAAGTTGGCGCCAATCGAAGAGCGTATTTATCGGATGCGCTGTGTCGAGGGTTGGTCGATGGTCATTCCTTGGGATGGCTATTCACTCTCTAAGTTGATCAATAAAGTGGAGCCCCTAGGGTCTGCAAAGTATGTGGAGTTTGTTTCTTTGGCTGATCGCAAGCAAATGCCAGGAATTAAAAGCAACATTATTGAATGGCCTTACCGTGAAGGCTTGCGCATGGATGAGGCTATGAATCCCCTTACGCTTCTTACCTTAGGTTTATATGGCGAGGTTCTGCCAAAGCAGAACGGTGCCCCAGTCCGTATTGTGGTGCCGTGGAAGTATGGCTTTAAAAGCGCCAAGTCAATTGTCAAAATTCGTTTTACTGAAGAGATGCCTAAGACCAGCTGGAGTCAGTTTGATGCAAGAGAGTACGGCTTCTACTCCAACGTCAATCCTCAGGTGGATCACCCGCGCTGGAGTCAGGCAATGGAGCGTCGTATTGGTGATCCTAAAGGGATGTTTGCACCCAAGATTAAAACCCAAATGTTTAACGGCTATGGTGAGCAGGTAGCCAGCATGTATGCCGGTATGGATCTGAAGAAGTACTATTAGTAATGAACAAAATTTATTCAGTATTATTTGGCGCTTGTATTTTCTTAACTAGCTTCTCTGCCTATACTCAGACGTCTGATATAGCGGTAAAGACAATTCCCTCTTTGGATGTGTCACGCTATTTGGGCACTTGGTATGAGATTGCAAAGTATCCAAACTGGTTCCAGAAGAAGTGCGCGAGCAATACCAAAGCGGTTTATTCGGCCAGGGGCGACGGAACTCTCAAGGTCTTGAATAGCTGCAAAACTGCTGATGGTGAGGTTTCTGAGGCAGAGGGTACCGCTCGCCAAATAGGGGCAAAAGACTCGCCTAAATTGGAGGTGCGCTTTGCACCCGCTTGGTTGGCTTTTATACCTATGGTGTGGGGTGATTATTGGGTCATTGATCTAGATCCTCAATATCAAGTGGCAGTAGTGAGTGATCCACGCCGTGAATACCTCTGGATTCTGTCGAGAACACCGCAATTAGATAAAAAAGTCTATGACGAAACGCTGCAGCGCATACGGGATCAGCAGTTTGATGTGCGTAAGCTAGAACTAACAGTCCAAGCTACTCCTTTAAAGAATTAAAGTATGACAGCGCATTTATTGCCGCCTGGTATTGAAGTTTTTGAAAGAGGGTGGCTCTCCGCGAATAATATTTTCCACTATGGCAAGGATGATGTCTCCTTGGTGGACTCAGGTTATTGCGCCCACCAAAAAATGACTTTGGATTTAGTGAGCGGTGCCCTTAAAAAACATGGCTTAAGCACATTAAATAAGTTAGTGAATACGCATCTTCACTCTGATCATTGTGGTGGGAATGCTGCTTTAGCAGAAGCATTTTATTGTGAGGTATATATTCCAGCGGCTGAAGAAGTGGCAGTCAAAAATTGGGATAGCGCTTTATTAAGTTATGACAACTTGGGGCAAGAGTGCCCACAGTTTGCTCATCATCATCTCTTGGTTCCTGGTGAGGAAATTATTTTAGGAAGATATCTCTGGAAAGTATTGGCTGCGCCAGGTCATGACCCCCACTCCATCATGCTGTATCAAGCCGATCATCGGATATTGATTTCGGCTGATGCTTTATGGGAAGAGGGTTTTGGGGTGATCTTCCCTGAGCTCTGGGGGGAGGCTGGATTTGAGGAGGTGGCGCAAACTTTAGATCTCATTGAGACCCTACCGATTGATTTGGTAATTCCAGGTCATGGCGCGCCATTTTCCGATGTTGCTAAGTCTCTTGCTACAGCACGATCAAGATTGGATTATTTAGCATCCGACCCAGATCGTAATGCCCGTCATGGCGCTAAAGTCTTGCTGAAATATCGTCTATTAGAGTGGCGTACTCGCGAGATGCAACAAGTAAATGAATGGATTGCTAATACGCCGGCGCTGATCAGCGCAGCAAAACTACTCAATATGAGTATGGATGAATTTACCCAATGGCTACCCAGGTCTTTGGTTAAATCGGGCGCGGCAAAATTAGAAGGTGAAACTTTGGTTGATCTTGCTTGATTGGTTTATTTAAAAAGTAAGTGAGACTTTTCCGTACACTGTCCAGTTATAGAATTGGTAGGTTTGAACCACTTGCTTTGCGCCGCCAATAGCAAGTAAAAGATTTTTATTAATTCGTTGAGTGACCATGGCATCAATTGGCACAAACCAACCGCCACCCGCTGCGTTATAGAGGGCTCCGTTTTCATCCCAAAAGCGAATTTGAGTGCTAGGCCCTAAGTTCACGCCAACTGTTGGATATAGTTCAAGACGGCTTGCTAAAGGTGGCGGGGAAAAGCCTGACGGCGCCTTTGCATTAAATCCGATCATGTAGCGCGCTAATGGCGAGATATCTGCCAGAAGACTTTTGCTGCTGCTAGCTGGTGTGAATGAAGTGCTTACTTGAGGGCCAGCCAGCCACTGACCTACATCACTGAGCGGCGCCACCACTCGTGCCCCCACATTGCCAAGCCAGCCAGCCTTGCCGCCCCAAATCGTGACCATTGCATTATTTGCAGAATACGTGCCAGAAGATTGTGCCGGTAATAGAGGCCCGTAAGCGGATGTATAAGCAGTGTCAAGCCTCAGTGTGCCATGCCAATCGCCGACATTTAAAGGGTTGTAGTAACGTAACTTCAGTGTGTCGGTATAGTTTTGCGAGCCGTCGTATTCATGGTAGCCCCAGAATTCCAAGGTGCGGTCTTGCGATCTATTCTGAGACGCATTAACAAGACCCAGAATGGGCGCAGAAGGTTGCTCAGCGGCACATGCTAAAGCAGTAGAAATACATAGCAACAAAAAAGTCAGTGTGCGCAGAAATATCATATGGGTTTGCTTAAGGTCTAAGGCTTCCAGCGATAAAATTTGGGGAAGACGCGCATCACCACTGGACCATTAAAGTCCCAGGATTTACAGGTACCCAAATAGAGCGGCGGCTTTTCTCCAGTGGGATCGAAAAATGCTCCTGGAATGGATTGATAGGCAGCAGTGGCAAGGCTGGTGAGCAGTTCGCGTAAATGAGTGCAGCCCTTGATGCCACCAAGATGCGTATCTATTGTCTTGCGCCAACCTTTACCTATCTGAGCACCAATGAGTGAGTCCATTGGTGGAATGACAGCAGTGCACTCTGCGTGTGGATAGCCATCCATGGCTGCTTCAATATCTTGAATCACAAATTCTTTATTCAGTGTGACGCGCACCCACATGTCATGAAATGCCTCGCCAGGCTGCCAGACTTTTGCGCTGGTCTGAAAGGGATTAGTTTTGAAATCCTTAAGATGCCCTTCAATATCCCACAGCCCATCCTCTCGTGCATACCCCTGAAATGTGATTTCTCGGGTGTGTAATAAGGAGCGTGGTTTTGGGGCGGATAACATGGGCAATTGCCTTGGGTAATGGCGTGAATACCTAATGATAATGAATTGGCGAATGAACCGACGGACTCAATGCAGTCCTGCTCTGTAGTATGCTTTGCAGCATATGGCAAAACCTATTTCTCTCGAAAAGATTCTCTTTAGCCAAGGCTTTGGTACTCGTCGCTACTGTAGTGATTTGGTGTATGCCGAGCTGGTGAAGGTGAATGGCGTATTGGCTGAAGACCCAGAAGAAAGAGTTGCTCCCGAGAACCTCATTCTCAATGTAGAAGGCAAGGATTGGGAGTATCACGAGAAAGCATATTTGGCATTTAATAAGCCAGCTAACTATGAGTGCTCACATAAAACGACTCATCATCCCAGTGTCTATAGCTTGTTGCCCAGCCCCTTTGTAGAAAGAGGTTTGCAATGCGTAGGGCGCTTAGACTATGACACTACTGGCTTGCTTTTGATCTCTGATGATGGTCAATTTATCCACAAGATGACCACTCCGAAGAAAAACATTGGGAAGGTATATCAAATTACAACACCAGAACCCATCACTCAGAAGCAAATCGATCACTTGTTAAATGGTGTTGTATTAGATGATGACCCAAAGCCGTGCTTTGCGACTGCCTGTAAACAAATAACAGAACATGTTTTAGCAATGACCATTGTTGAAGGACGCTATCACCAGGTGAAACGCATGATGGCTGCGGTCGGCAATCACGTTACCCAATTACATCGCACTGAAATCGGTGCCTATCAGATGCCTACTGATCTCGCAGAGGGTGAATGGCGTTGGCTTTACCCAGAAGATTTAAAGCAGCTTTCACAAAGTGTTGCTAGTTAAAGGAGTCTGCCTTGATTATTGATGGCTTAAATATAGAGAAGGAAATTCCTCTTTGGGCTCTAGAGGGTAAGACAATTCAGCGTGAGTTTGTCTTTAAAAACTTTAAGCAAGTGTTTGAATTTATGACTCTGTGCGCCAAGTACGCAGAAGAAATTGATCATCATCCCGATTGGTCAAATTCTTGGAATAAGGTATCGGTATCCCTATCAACTCATTCAGCTGGCGCACTGACCAAGTTAGATATTCAGTTGGCAAAAGCAATGGATACTTTTGCCTCCCAAGTGAGCTCTAAAAATTAGTGCTCGTCGCCTTCGTGTTCTTCCTCATTCATGCTCATGAGGATGGTTGCGAGTAAGCCATAGACCACTTCGGTGGAGATCATGCCATCTTCATCAAGCTCATCAATTAAGTCATTCAGACGGTCCTCAGTGGGCTCGTTGAGTAAGGTCATTGCACACTCACACCCATAGTCAAAGTCTTCGTCGTTCTGGGTTTGGTTCTCTTCGGTCATATTTATCCTTAATTGAACGCTCAGGATAGCAAATTACAGCCTAAATCGATAGGTCTAAATAGTTTGTCATTATTCCGATCATCATTGTTTAGCCTTAATGGCAAAAAGCATGTATCAGTTCTTTGCTTAGCTTGGTTTAAAGTGCTGTTTATGAAGTTCTTAAAACCAGCCATTTTCATTTTCTGCTTAGTGCCGCTGGCCCGCCTGGTTTGGCTTGGTGTTTATGGCGATCTAGGTGCCAATCCCATTGAATTCATTACCCGTTCAACCGGTACCTGGGCGCTTGTCTTTCTGTGCATTACGCTAGCAATGACCCCTTTGCGCCTAATAACGGGCTGGACCATTTGGATTAAGTTGCGTCGGATGCTGGGATTATTTTGTTTCTTTTATGCCGGTATCCATTTTTCCATTTGGTTTTGGTTGGATCAGAATCTAGATATTCAATCGATGTGGAGCGATGTTGTAAAGCGTCCATTTATTACGATGGGTTTTCTGACGCTGGTACTTCTTACTCCCTTAGCCATTACATCTAACCAGTGGTCGGTACGTCAGCTAGGAAAGCGCTGGTCTGTATTGCACAAGCTGGTTTACATCATTGCATGTACTGCAATAGCCCACTACTGGTGGCATAAAGCTGGTAAAAATGATTTGGATACCGTCTCAATCTATGGAGCGGTCATATTGATATTGCTTATTTGTCGCTTGCCAATGGTAAAGAGCTTTCTGCAAAAACTCAGAAATTAAGTGATTTGAGAACTTAAAACTCAGTCGTATAACGAATGGCAAGGCGCCGTGATTCTACAAAGCCATTTTTGATTTCTGTATCACGTCCATATTGGAGGCTTATCCTGCCAAAGGGGTAGTAAGCTAACGCGCTGAGCAAAAACCTCTGAGTGTTAACGACATTATTTTGGTAGGTATTGCCAATGGTCGTTGCCCCACCAGCTACATAGAAATAGGAGGCGCCCAGTGTGTAAGTTTGATTGAACTTGTAAATTGGGCCCAGCTGAGTGGTGGTTAAAGGCTTCTGATTTAAGGAGGTATTACTTGCGGATAAGCAGGCTGCAGCACATTGGCTATTGCCTCCAAACCACATGGTGTCGACGGCGACCATCCCATCTAAGCTACCAATAATGGGCTGCTGATATCCCATCTGAATATCTGATCGATAGCGATTCTCACCCAGATTAAAAGCTTGTTGACTGTTATAGCTGCCGGTCGGCGCAGTTAGATATCCAGCAACGCCAAAGTATCTTCTATTTTCTCTATCGGCATACGGCCAAATAGCTGTTGCAAATGTGAGGTCGCCAATGCCAGTGCTTGCAGGTAAAGATGCCAGTGATCCGGCTGGCTTAATGGTGCCGTAAGGTAACTGGAGGTAAGAGATGGCAGGTAAATTGGTAATTGAGTAGCTGGTGCTGAGGCGGGCAATTGCACTTTGAATGCCAATATCAGGGCTGCTAAATGGCCTAGAGGAAACGGCAGAGCCATTTCGGTAGTAAGTGCCACTTTCAGCATTGACATAGCTGATCATCGCATGATTTTTGCCGGGTAGTGGAGCAACAATATCGTTCGGCTGTAAATCAATCGCCAAGCAAATTGATGGCAGCATCAATAAAGCAGTTGCGAGAGCGCGGGATAAATTCATTGGAGTATTGTAATTAATATAAAAACAAGATGCATGTAGTTACCATACAATGGGATGTATGAATACATTCTTCTTGAGGCTGAGTCCATGCCTATTGTTTATGGGCATTTCAGCCTGTACTCAAGCGCCTCCTTTGCCACCTGGGTCTACAACGAACTCTCCATATACCCCGCAGCAGATCAAAGAGTTTAATAGTCAGACACTTTCTCCGGTGGAGGGGCCTTTTGGCCCAGTGGATCCAAGAGCAGAAGATCTTCGCCTATCTAAAGAGCGTGCATTGGATTCAAAATTCTATAACCAGCCTAAGGGCGAGCAGGAGGCTGAGGCGCTAGAAATGCAATCGGCCGACCCCTATCAAGCGACCAAGCCCGTTTTAACTTTCTAGGCAAGTACAAGCTCAGGGATTGACTCCAACTGAAGTAATGCTTGCGCTTCTTCCGGTGTGGCATTGAGCCATGCATTAAAAAGCTCGGGACGTAACGGAACCACAGTACGTTTTTCATCTTCAGGCTTATGCATACGATTCATTACTGGATGATTGCTAGCTTCAATCGTGAGCATGGAAAATGAGACGATGAGTTCCCTTGTTTCTGGCTCTGTCCAGGTGTCCCAGATTGAAGCAATCGCCATTGGCTCTTGATTGGCTTGTTTAATGGCGGTGCGCACCGCTTTGCCAGATTCATAGCAAGGCTCATAAAAAGCATCTGCTAAAGCCAATCCGTAATGCCGTTTTATCCAGGCATTCTTATAAGATGGTTTCTCAGCCACTGTTTCAGCCCGGGCGTTGTAGGTCTTTCTTCCAAAGGTTTCCTCTTTAGCCCAGGATGGCAATAAGCCAAAGCGAGCTAAGCCAGTTGCAGTGCGTCCAGTGTTGTGACTTTTGAGGACGATAGGTCCTGGATAAGTTGGAAATACATCATGCGCGGGAGACGCCGGTAAATCCAGGTCAAAGTGGGTTTTAACCCAATCTGTATTGACCGTGGTGAGGTATTGAACACACATGCCACTATTTTACTGTGGCTTATTGAGATTGAGCTCATGCCTGCTGGTAGTATTGAGGCTAAATTTTAGAAAGATCTCCCCATCATGAAACCTTTTTCCTCTGTATTTAATCCAATGGTAGTGCGCTTTATTGCTGCCGGTATCTTAGCTAGTGCTTTTGTTGGCAGCTCTTATGCGCAGCAGAGTGGTTTACCAATTAATGTTGCAGCCTCTGTTAATGGTGCCTTAATTACTAATGATATGGTTGAGCAAGGAATCAAAGCTGCTATTTCTCAGGGTCAAAAAGAATCGCCTCAGTTACGTGGTGCTGTGATTGAGAAGTTTGTTGAGGTCTTATTACTTTCTCAGCAAGCTGAAAAGGATGGCTTAGCAACTTCTGAGAAAGCCAATACGCAGCTCGCAATGATTCGTCAAAATTATTTAGCTGATCTTGAGCTATCTACATACATGGCTCAAAACCCAATTACTGATGCAGATCTCCAGGCTGAATACAACCGAGAGATTGCATCCTTAGGCCCTCAAGGGATGATTTCGGAGTACAAGGTAAGTGATATAGCAGTAGCCAGTGAAGCCGATGCACAAGCCGCTTTGGCACGCATCAAAAAGGGCGAGTCATTTGATAAGGTTGCCAAGAGCGTTTCCTTGGCTCCAAACAAAGTTCAGGGCGGCGCAGTAGGTTGGATCCAGCCTGGTCAGGTTGCCCCTCAGTTGGCATCTGTGCTTATCACGCTCTCTAAAGGGCAAGTATCGCCTGCACCAATCCAGATGCAGCAAGGTTGGTACTTGATCAAATTAGAAGATAAAAAGTCGAGCAAGCCGCCTTCATTTGAACAAGCAAAGCCAGCTATTCGTGCTGGTATGACGCAAAGAAAGCAGTTTGAGTTTTTAAGTCAACTCGCAAAAGA
The DNA here is from genome assembly GCF_018882415.1 of Polynucleobacter sp. 86C-FISCH. Lineage (GTDB taxonomy): Bacteria > Pseudomonadota > Gammaproteobacteria > Burkholderiales > Burkholderiaceae > Polynucleobacter. The sequence continues at coordinate 1,317,954 of NZ_JACVOL010000001.1, forward strand.
TGCAAAGATTATTGTTCAGCAATAAGAATTTACGCTGAAGAAAAAAGGACCCCGCGGGGTCCTTTTTATTTGCGCTCCAAGGTAATGAAGCTAAAGGTGATATCACCTTCGGATCCGGGAGTGCGCTCTACCTCTTTCCAGTCCGATGCATTTGGTACTTCAAAGAAAGTATCGCCACCTTCAATATCTAAATCAATTTCAGTGATGTAAAGACGATCGGCCTTATCAAATGCTTGGGTAAAGAGTTGTTCGCCACCAATAACAAAGACCCGGGGAAATTCGCTAAGACTCTCCAAGGCTTCATCCAGAGATCCAACTAATTCACCGCCAGTTATTGGGTAGTTTGCATTCCGGCTCACCACGATATTGCGACGGCCGGGAAGCGGGCGGCCAATAGATTCCCAGGTCTTACGGCCCATGATGACAGGGTGACCCATCGTCACGCGTTTGAAGAATTGCAAATCAGCAGAGATCTTCCAGGGCATTTGATTATCGCGTCCAATCACGTGATTACGTGAGCGCGCAACAATCATGGAGATGGCAGGTTGAGTCATATGCTTAATTCTTAAATAGCTACAGGAGCTTTAATGTGAGGGTGAGATTCGTAACCTACGATTTCGAAGTCTTCGAACTCGTAATCAAAAATCGAATCAGGCTTGCGCAAAATATTGAGCTTAGGCAATGGGAAGAAATCTCTAGATAACTGAAGCTCTACCTGCTCTAAGTGGTTGCTGTAAAGATGGCAATCACCGCCAGTCCAAATAAAGTCACCCACCTCTAGATTGCATTGTTGCGCCATCATGTGAGTGAGCAAGGCGTAGCTGGCGATATTAAATGGCACACCCAAGAAAATATCCGCGCTGCGTTGGTAGAGTTGGCATGATAGCTTGCCATCTGCTACATAAAACTGAAAGAAGGCATGGCAGGGCGCTAAAGCCATACGGGGAATATCAGCAACGTTCCATGCGGAAACAATAATGCGACGTGAGTCTGGATTCTTTTTGATGGTCTCCACCACTTCGGAGATTTGATCGATATGCTGTCCGTTTGGCGCAGGCCATGAGCGCCACTGATAACCATAGATTGGGCCTAGATCACCATCGGGTGCTGCCCATTCATTCCAAATAGAAACGCCACGTTCCTTGAGCCAATTATTGTTTGTGCTTCCTTTAAGGAACCAGAGTAATTCATAAATAATGGATTTGAGATGCAGCTTTTTAGTAGTCACCATCGGAAAGCCATCTGCCAAGTTAAAGCGCATTTGGTGTCCGAATACGGAGACTGTGCCAGTTCCCGTTCTATCGGACTTTTGAACCCCCTTGGCGAGGACTTCTTTCATGAGATCGTGATATTGGCGCATATGTATCAGCTAAATGGAGTTATATGTAGACGAATTAGGGATAGCTTACTCGAATGTGGGCGACTTCACTCCCAGCGCCTTGTGGAGCTTGGTTGAAGTGGTCGTATATTGGAGCGGAATCTGCTTTTCTGGGTTCATGTACTCTGCGGCTGCAAAGGCAGCCAGAGCTGCCTCATGAAATCCAGACAAAATGAGTTTTTTCTTGCCCGGATAGACATTGATGTCGCCAACCGCATAAATGCCCGGGATACTGGTTTGGAATTTCTGGGTATCCACGCAAATTTGTTTGCGATCGATATTGAGACCCCAATCAGCGATGGGTCCTAATTTTGGGGAAAGACCAAAAAATACCAAAAGATCATCGAGTGGAATTTGCTTGGTTTCGCCGTCAATATTGGTGAAGGTAATTTCTGCGAGTCGATCATCTTGTGCTTCGTAAGCAGTCACTTGTCCGATAAGTAATTGCATTTGATTGCTCGCACAAAGTTCACGCATTTTTACGATTGATTTGGGAGCAGCCTTAAATTCATCACGGCGATGAATTAATGTCACGCTAGCAGCAATTTCAGAAAAATGAATTGCCCAATCTAGTGCAGCATCGCCACCTCCGCAAATCACAATTCTTTTGTCTGCAAATTGCTCAGGACTTTTAACGTGATAAAAAAGTTGCTTGCCTATAAAGCGGTCTATGCCCTCTAGGTTCAGGAGGCGAGGCTGGAAAGCGCCAACGCCAGCGGCAATAAATACAGTCTTGCTGAGGAAGTGTTTGTCTTGTGAGGTGCTAATTAGAAAGCGACCATCAGCCTGCTGCTCTAGCTTGCTTACTTCTTGGCCAAGATGAAACTGGGCGTCAAATGGCTGAATTTGCTTGAGCAAATTATTCGTGAGTTCGCGTCCAGTGCACACTGGAATAGCGGGAATATCGTAGATGGGTTTGTCAGGATAAAGCTCGATGCATTGACCACCAACTTCTGGCAGCGAATCAATTACATGGGCTTTGATTTCTAGTAGGCCTAACTCAAAGACCTGAAAGAGACCCACAGGACCGGCGCCAATGATGACAGCATCGGTTTGTGTGGGTGAGTTTGACACGAATACTTTTGCTAGAAAATTACTTTACTAGCTGGTCGAGTTTGTTCTTAACGTCTTTCCATTCTTCAGCATCTGGAAGAGCCGCTTTGGACTTGGTGATAGATGTCCAAGAAGGGGAGAGTTCTGCATTGAGCTTGATGAATGCTTGTTGATCACCAGGCACATCATCTTCAGCATAAATAGCATTTACTGGGCACTCTGGAACACAAACCGCGCAATCGATGCACTCATCTGGATCGATCACTAAAAAATTAGGACCCTCGCGAAAGCAGTCAACTGGGCAAACATCAACACAGTCGGTATATTTGCAGCGGATACAGGATTCGGTAACAACGTAAGTCATGGCAGTTTTGTTTCAAGAGCCCCAAAAGCTGGGCGCTAAGTTATAAAACCTCAATTTTAGCCGAAATAGCCTATTTTTCAGGCTAAAGGGTTAATTTACTTGAGGTAAAGTTCCCCTATGAATACACAGCCCAATACCCAAGTAAACATGCAAAAACCCAAAATTTTGGTGGCAAGAGCCATTTTTCCTGAGGCTTTGGCCAAACTGGAAGAGTCATTTGATGTGCGGTCCAACCAAGAGGATCGTATTTTTAGTCCAGAAGAGTTGCAAAAAGAACTCTCGGGAGTTGTAGGGGCTTTAGTAGCAGGCAGCGAAAGAATTGATGCAAATGCACTGGCGCATGCCAAAGATTTGAAGATCGTGGCCAATATCTCGGTGGGATATAACAATTTCGATGTTCCAGCAATTACTGCAGCGGGAGTGATGGCTACCAACACTCCCGATGTATTGACGGATACAACTGCTGACTTTGGGTTTGCGCTACTGATGGCAACTGCAAGACGCATTACTGAATCAGAGCACTGGGTGCGTGCTGGTCATTGGGATAAGTGGTCGATTGTGAATAACCCCCTTGGAATGGATTTGCATCACAGCACTGTTGGCATTATTGGTATGGGTCGTATCGGTCAAGGCATTGCTAAGCGTGCATTAGGTTTTGGAATGAATGTGATCTATCACAACCGCAGCCATCTATCCGATGCTGATGAAAAAGCCTGTGGTGCCAAGTATGTTTCCAAAGAAGAATTGCTGCGCACTGCAGATCATGTGGTCTTGGTATTGCCCTATAGCGCTGAAAGTCACCACACTATTGGCGCCAAAGAAATCGCCCTCATGAAGCCGACTGCAACCCTGATAAACATTGCCCGTGGCGGTATTGTGGATGATGCAGCGCTTGCTCAAGCTCTCAAAGAAAAACGCATTTTTGCAGCTGGTCTTGATGTCTTCGAGGGTGAGCCTAAGGTACATCCGGAGTTACTCAAGTTAAGCAATGTTGTGTTGGCTCCACATATTGCTAGTGCAACAGAAAAAACACGCAGAGCGATGGTTGATCTAGCGGTAGACAACTTACGCGCTGCGTTAGATGGTAAAAAACCACCCAGCTTGATTAATGCGGAAGTTTATAAACCTTAACTTTATTAAATTAACTCAGCACTAAAAATAAGTAGTAAAAAATAAAGCCGAGTGAGAACTCGGCTTTATTGGTTGGAGCGTAACTCCGGAAATTGACCCTTTTATTCTGCGTCAATTTCTTCTGGTAGCTCGCGCATTGCTAATTCAATACCACCGAACTTACCTGCAACCCAGTTGTAGACTTTGCATGCAATCCATAGCAAACCAAAGCCTAATAAGGCATTGAGAATCAGGGCTGACAGCACAGTAAATCCAGGGATGGCGCCATCACGAATGAAGGCAACAAACAATGCCAACAAAACGATTGGAACGGAGAAGCAGAGGTAAACCAAAACCAAGGTTTTGGCGGTATGCATTGGGTCGAGGAAGACCAGTTCTTTTTTGGTGAGTTTCATGATGACGCAATCTTAAAGCAGTCCATCAAAAAGCGCTATATCTACCCAGTCTCCAGCGGCAACATTTCCCTGTTCATGACCTAGGATGACAAAGCAATTTGCCTCACTCATGGAGCGTAAGATCCCGGCACCTTGGCTGCCAGTGAGTTTGACTGTTGGCTTGCCATCAGCACTACGTCCCAAGATGGCGCGCTGAAACTCAGTGCGACCAGGCTTTTTCCGAATGGGGGCCTCGGCCATGGCTTGAGTCAATGGCGGCTGTGTTTGATTGGCGCCGTTGAGTTGCAAGAGGGCGGCACGAACAAACTGATAGAAGGTCACCATGACTGCCACTGGGTTTCCGGGCAAACCAAAGAAGAGAGTTTTGCGAGCGGGTGATTTTCCAGCGACTGGCTTGAGTACGCCAAATGCCATTGGCCGCCCTGGTCGCATGGCGATTTTCCAGAAGCCAACATCACCTAACTCTTGCATGATTTGTTTTGTGAAATCTGCTTCGCCAACTGAAACGCCGCCAGAAGAAATTAAGACATCTGCTTTATTAGAAGCCTCAATAAATGCTTGCTTCAAAGAAGCGGGATCATCACGCACAATGCCGCAGTCAATGATTTCTAGATTTAAGCGATTCAATAAGCCTGTGAGGCTGAAGCGATTACTGTCGTAAATGCTGCCAGCATTCAACGCTTGCCCTAAAGAGCATAGCTCGTCGCCCGAAGACAAAATCGCTACTTTCAGTTTTCGTTTTACTTGGAGTGTTGGAATGCCTAAAGAAGCTGCGAGACCTAAATCGGATGGACGGAGCAAGCGGCCCGCAGCAATAGCGGGTTTACCTTGTTGCAGATCTTCGCCGCGTAAGCGTCTATTCTCACCAAGCTTTAGTTGATCTTGTTTAAATTCAATGGTGAGCTCGTCTTTTGCGGTGGTGAACTCTTGTGGAATTACTGTATCGCAGCCAGCAGGCATCACTGCGCCCGTCATGATCTTCAGGCATTCGCCATTTCCAACCTTGCCTTCATAAGGTTTGCCTGCAAAGGCGGTGCCCACGATCCGCAATGAAATTGTTGGACTAGTTGTATTAAGGCACTTGCCATCAAATGCAAAGCCATCCATTGCTGAGTTATCTGCAGCAGGGACATCAATTGGCGAGAGTAGGTCTACAGCTAGGATGCGGTCAATGGCTTTATCTAGAGCTACTGTTTCAATATCAGCGGGATCATTAATGGCTCTGGACTCTTGAATAAGGTCATCCACTAACGCTACAATTGCTTTGCGAGCATCATCAACATGCAGTGATGAAGTCAAAAGGATAGGTTGATTTGGGGAATGACTCATGCAGACACTTCCTCGAGTTTTTTGAGTTCTTCAGGAGTATTGACGTTGGCAAATACTTGAGGATCATCAAAAACCACCGTACTACTGCGTAACTCTTTAAACCAACGATCAATTTTGAGATCGCCTTTTTGTAGAAATTGATTCAAGGAGTCTTGTAAATTGCTGCGCATCAAGCAAAAAACGGGTTGTGCCCAGACCTTACCATCTGCCTCTTTGCTGGAGGCGTAAACCAATTGAAAGTCACCACGCTCCATCTCGGTCGCTAATAGCTCGGCGAGATTGTTGGGGAGTAATGGTGAGTCGCATGGTGACGTTAGAAGGTAAGGTGTCTTACAGGCCTTCAAACCTACTGAGAATCCAGCTAGGGGCCCTGAAAAATCAGGCGTCTCATCCATGACGACTGGGTAGCCATAAGTCGCGTACTTTGTGATGCTACGGTTGGCATTAATCACAATGGTTTGTACCTGCGGCTTGAGTTTTGCGATTGCTGACTCGATCAGTGGTTTGCCATGAAATGGAATTAGACCTTTATCTATGCCACCCATGCGTTGTGCGCGTCCGCCAGCAAGTATGAGCCCAGTAATATCTTTAGTTGAAATCATTAACCACCAATATAAGACATTTCAACCTTGCGATTGCCTGAGGCTAGTTTTGCGGTATTGGAACCTCTAATCTCAGAATAGTGATCCTCACGGGCTGCCCAGGTATTCATGACAGCGTTGGCAATTTCTAAATCGGATTTGCCTGAGCGCAATAATGTTTTGAAATCAAAACCTTCATTAGCGAAGAGGCACAGATACATTTGCCCATCAGTGGAGATGCGCGCTCTAGAGCATTCATGACAGAAGGTCTGCGTGACGCTAGAGATCACTCCGATCTCGCCTGAGCCATCGACATAACGCCAGCGTTGTGCAACTTCTCCAGAGTAGTTTGCTTCAATTGGTTCTAAAGGGAAGACCTCATTAATTCTGGCAATGACTTCTTTAGAGGGCAGCACTTGCTCCATGTTCCAGCCGTTAGAACTGCCAACATCCATAAATTCAATAAAGCGCAGAATGACGCCGCTGCCCTTGAAGTGTTTGGCCATCGCAACGATCTCATGATCATTGGTTCCTTTTTTCACCACCATGTTGACTTTGATGTTCTGAAAGCCAACTTCTTGAGCGGCCTTAATTCCATCAAGCACATCAGCCACCGGAAAATCGACATCATTCATTTTCTTGAAGATGGCGTCATCCAAACCATCAAGGCTGACAGTTAATCGGTGCAGGCCAGCCGCTTTTAACGCCGCAGCTTTTTTCCGCAAGATACTACCGTTGGTGGTGAGGGTAAGGTCTAGCGGCTTACCGTCGGATGTCGGAATTTTTGCCAGCATCTCGATGAGCACTTCTAAGTTTTTACGTAGCAAGGGCTCGCCACCAGTTAGTCGAATTTTTTCAACGCCTAAGGTAGAAAAGATGGAAGTGAGTCTAGCAATTTCTTCGAAGCTCAGTAATTCTTTGTGCGCAAGATATGGGTAGTTTTGATCAAAGACTTCTTTGGGCATGCAATAGGTGCAGCGGAAGTTACAACGATCGGTAACAGATATGCGCAGATCTCTTAAGGTACGCCCACGAGTATCTTTGGTATGGCCATGAGGCGTGACAAGCTGCGCGCCAATAGATGGCGTCAGGCCTTTGCCTTCGTCAAGTCGGATGGGGATTACTTTTTCAACCATGTTCGCAATTATGGCTGTGAAACGGGGTTTCTGCCAAACCGCCAAATATCCTTTTGGGATAAATGGCGGTCTGGAGAAAAAGCTTTAGATGGCTTAAACCGTTTTTTCTTGGCCGCCGGTTTCAACTAAAACCATTGGGCCGTCAGGAAGCTGAGCAGCAGGCTTAGGCGCTCTGCCTAAGTTATGTGCCACAGGCTCAGCCTGAATCTGATTTTGAGCTTCAGCGTGCTTAGATGAGTCTGTAGCAACCCAGATCATGCCCGCAGATTGCACAACGCTATGCAATGGGGTTTCCTCAAGCGCCTGGAAGGCAACCTTAGGAAGTACTGGAGCAGGCTTGCTAATGACTTCTACTGAGGCAGCAGCTACTACTGCAACAGGCGCTGCTGCTTGGGTAGCTGGAGCTGAGGCAGGTGCAGTGTTTTGTGTAGGGCGATTGGATTGACGTGGAGCACGTGGTGCACGCTCTTGCCTTTCTTGTTTCTCCGCAGCAGGCTTTACATTTCCAAAGCTATTGGCAAGGTTCTGAATCGGCATACTTGCAGATGCACCAGCCATTCCTACTGGAGGGCCCGCAAAAGGACTTGCTGAAGCGGCTGTTGCTGGTGCAGCACCATCGTTACCACCTTCAGTGCGTTCGCCACGTTCACGCTGACCACGACCGCGACCACGACGATTGCGACCGCGACCACGACGCTCTTCACCATCTGCGCCTGTAGTAGCTTCGCTACCTGGAGCAGCTTCTGTTGCAGGTGTTACTGCTGCAGCATTGGCTTGATTGCGATTACCTTCTTGACGTTCTGGCTTAGGACCGTTTTGATTACGATTGCCGTTACGGTTGTTACGTCCGCGATTGTTATTGCCACCTTCTGCTGGAGCACCCTCGGCTGCAGTTGCTGCTGGACGCTCAGTGCGTTCACCGCGTCGGTTGCGACCACGATTACGATCACCGCCATTGCCATTACGGCCTTGGTTGCGGCCACGGTTATTGCTTGGCGCAGGCTTTTCTTCAACCGCTGGAGATGAGCCAAAGAGACTCTTAATAAATCCAAAGAAACCACCAGAGCTTTCTGCTTTTACTGTTTCAGTACGAGCAGGGCGTGGTTGGCTAATTGGCGCTGGTTGTGTTGGTGTAATGCCTTTAACTGCTGCCTCTGGACGCACTTTGACATCAGCATCTTTCTTGCTAACGGTTGTGTCTGTCTCGAGTTCACGAGCAGCTTCTTCAGCCATGACATAACTTGCTTTTTGATCGTCAAGACGTGGGTCGTCATGACGTAAACGCTCTAGTTTGTAATGCGGTGTTTCCAAATGCTTATTTGGAACCATCAAGACGTTCACTTTGAAGCGAGTCTCAATCTTGATCACTTCAGCACGTTTTTCATTCAAGAGGAATGCAGCCACTTCGACTGGTACCTGAGTATGAATCGCTGCTGTGTTTTCCTTCATTGCTTCTTCTTGGATGATGCGCAGAACTTGCAATGCAGAAGATTCAGTATCACGAATGTGGCCAGTGCCGTTACAACGTGGGCAGGTTACATGGCTACCTTCAGACAGAGCTGGACGCAAGCGCTGACGTGACATTTCCATCAAGCCAAACTTGGAGATCTTGCCCATTTGAACGCGTGCGCGGTCATGGCGAAGAGCGTCGCGTAGGCGATTCTCAACATCCTTCTGGGCCTTGCTTGATTCCATATCAATAAAGTCGATAACGATTAAGCCACCCAAGTCACGTAAACGTGCTTGACGGGCGATTTCATCGGCAGCTTCTAAGTTGGTGCGGGTTGCAGTCTCTTCGATATCAGAACCGCGAGTTGCGCGTGCTGAGTTCACGTCCACTGAAACCAAAGCTTCAGTGTGGTCAATCACGATTGCGCCGCCCGATGGCAATGGCACAGTGCGTGAGTATGCAGTTTCAATTTGATGCTCAATTTGGAAACGTGAGAACAAAGGCACGTCATCTTGATAACGCTTCACGCGTGGCAAGTTGTCTGGCATTACAACAGACATAAATGCAGCAGCTTGTTCGTAGATGTCATCGGTATCGATGAGGATCTCGCCGATATCTGGTTGGAAGTAATCGCGAATTGCGCGAATCACCAAACTAGATTCGAGGTAGATCAATAATGGTGCTGAGTTGCCTTTAGCGGCTTCATCAATCGCTTTCCACAATTGCATGAGGTAACTTAAGTCCCACTGCAATTCAGTAGCATCGCGACCAATACCTGCGGTACGAGCGATGATGCTCATACCATCAGCTACTTCTAATTGAGACATGGCTTCACGGAGTTCTTGACGGTCTTCACCCTCAATACGGCGGGATACGCCACCTCCACGTGGGTTATTTGGCATCAAGACCAAATAACGGCCTGCCAAGGAGATAAAGGAGGTGAGGGCAGCGCCTTTTTGGCCGCGCTCTTCTTTTTCTACTTGAACAATAATTTCTTGACCTTCACGCAAGGCATCCTTAATGGAAGCATTGCGGACGTCGATACCCTCTTTAAAGTAACTACGGGCAACTTCCTTGAATGGCAAGAAGCCATGACGTTCTTCGCCGTAATTGACAAAGCAGGCCTCAAGGGAAGGTTCAATACGGGTAATGACACCTTTGTAGATATTGCCTTTGCGTTGTTCACGGCCGGCAGCTTCGATATCGATATCAATGAGTTTTTGACCATCAACGATGGCAACTCGCAACTCTTCTTGTTGAGTTGCATTAAACAACATGCGTTTCATAACACTCTCCTATGGGGGAGGGCGTCGTTGCGCGCTGCGTTAGGGGACAAGTTAAGAACCACTTAGGACTGAGCCTAAGGCGGTTTATGAGTGTGGATCATGCAAATCTAAGCACTTTTTGCTTAGTTCACCCAGTTAACGGTTGGTTAAATCGGTGCCACACTTGACGATCGCCGCAGAGACCTCCTTTAGGTCATCAATGCAGGCGCGCGCCTGAAAACTGTCTTCTAATCGCGGGTCGCGGCATACGGCACACCAACCCTGCGCCTCATTACAACGGGGGAGGGGCAACCCCGGGAGTCTTTTAAAGGGCGACTCCAAGCTCCACGATTCAAACCTGACTTCAGGTTGGTCTCGGGCCAATAAATTGGCTAGAGCGTTGATTATACGGCACAAGTTGCGTGACAATGGGGTATTGTTGAGTCCCTTGTCGTCCCCCGCCGGGGTCACAAGAGAGATAAATCATGAAATCTGAACCCATTTCCAAGCCTTCCAAGGTAAAAACCTCCGCCCCCGCAGCAGTTCACCTCCAGACAATTGGTCCGGAAGAGGCTGGTCAACGCCTGGATAACTATTTACTGCGTTGGGCAAAAGGGGTGCCAAAAAGCCACGTTTATCGAATTATTCGATCTGGCGAGGTCCGGGTTAATAAAAAGCGGGCTGAACCAACAACCCGACTGATTGAGGGTGATGTGGTGCGCCTCCCCCCTGTTCGCATTGCCGAACCAGCCCAAATGGCCGCTGTTAACTCTGCCCAAACCAAGTCTCGGGCACATGGCTATTCAGACAAAATGCCGATTCTGTTTGAGGATGAAGCACTCTTAATAGTGAACAAGCCAGCCGGTTTGGCTGTGCATGGTGGTTCAGGTATTGCTCTGGGCGTCATCGAAACTCTGCGTATTACTCGCCCCGAACTCAAATTTTTGGAATTGGTACATCGCTTAGACCGAGATACCTCAGGCGTTTTGCTTTTGGCTAAAAAGCGAAGTGCGTTGGTTGAGCTGCATCGCCAAATTCGTGAAGGTCAAACCGATAAGCGCTATTACTTGCTTGCACATGGTGAAATTGTTCAGGGCGCGCAAACCATGCAGCTCAAGTATCCATTGCACAAATATCTACTCCCGAATGGCGAGCGCCGTGTGCGAGTTGACCCAGATGGCTTGCCAAGTCACACCGCTTTGCGAGTAACCAAAGTACTCAAGCGTGAAGGAGCTGATATTACGCTTGCAGAGGCTCAACTCAAAACGGGGCGCACTCACCAGATTCGTGTGCACTTGCAAAAATTAGGACACGCAATTTTGGGTGATGATAAGTATGGTTTTGAAGATTTAGATAAGCTGATTAAATCCAAGCGCCTTTATCTACATGCCCATCTAGCTGGATTTACACATCCACGCACTGGCGAAAAGATGCGCATTGAATCACCACTGCCTCCAGAATTTACCGCCATGATGAAAACCTTTGAGCAGTAAAAATAAAAATGCCTCAAACAAATAAATTGAATAGACCGTATGACCTGATTGTTTGGGATTGGGATGGAACTATTATGGATTCCACACCAACGATCGTGCATTGCATTCAGCAGGCTTGTCGTGATTTGGGATTTAAGGCGCCAGACGACACCTTAGCAAGTTCAGTGATTGGCTTGGGAATTCAGGACTCATTGAGAAGAGCAGTTCCTTGGATCGAGCCGATTCATTTTCCAAAGTTGACTGAACGTTTTCGATATCACTACCTAGCAAAAGATCACGAGCTCGATTTGTTTGTTGGCATTCGTGAGCTTTTAGAAGAATTGCATGCTCAGCAATATTTATTAGGGGTAGCTACTGGCAAATCTCGCGTAGGTTTGGATCGCTCTCTCAAGCATCATCAGATTGGCCATCTCTTTCATGAGACCCGCACAGCTGATGAGTCATTCTCTAAGCCCCACCCGGGAATGTTGCTGGAGTTGTCGGATGTCACCCAGGTGCCCACGCGCCGCATGCTCATGATTGGCGATACCACGCATGACTTGGACATGGCCGCTAATGCTGGTGTAGATGCTGTAGCTGTTACTTATGGCGCACATCCACCAAGCACTCTGAAAGAATCGCCATCATTGGTTCATGTTGATGATGTTGCGCAGCTTTCGCAATGGCTTAAAAATAACCTGCAACACTAAGGAAGTAAAAAGATGGAAAACAATCCAAACCCAAATTGGGAGCGTCAGGCTCTAGAGCATCTCTTGCTGGAGAATTTAAAAGAGACTCGTAAAGCGCGTCGTTGGAAGGCTGTATTGCGAGTCCTGACTTTGTTAGTGATCGTGGGTGTCTTGCTATCGATATTTGATTTTCATCTTCCGGGCAAAGGGATGGGGGTTGAAAAACATACCGCACTAGTAACTCTTGAAGGAGAAATCTCCTCGAGTTCAATGGCCAATGCAATGGATGTCAATTCATCTTTATTAGCTGCGTTTGAGAATGAAGGCAGTGCCGGTGTTGTATTGCGCATCAATAGCCCTGGCGGATCCCCGGTGCAGGCTGGCATGATTAATGACGAGATTCATCGTCTGCGTAAGCTTTATCCCAAAAAACCGTTTTATGTGGTTGTGGAAGACATCTGCGCATCTGGTGGTTACTACGTTGCTGTAGCAGCAGATCAAATCTTGGTAGATAAAGCGAGCTTGGTAGGCTCCATTGGCGTGATCATGGAAGGCTTTGGTTTTACAGGCTTAATGGATAAGTTAGGCGTGACTCGCCGCATGATTACTTCTGGCTCTAATAAAGGCATGCTTGATCCATTTAGCAAAGAGGATCCAAAGCAAGTGGAAATGGTCAGAACCATGATTGATGAAATTCATCAACAATTTATTGCGGTGGTTAAAGAGGGCCGAGGCGATCGCTTAAAAGATGTTCCGGATTTATTTTCTGGACGTATTTGGAATGGCGAGCAAGCAGTCAAGATTGGTTTAGTTGATGGTTATGGCACAGTTGATACCGTTGCGCGCGATGTATTTAAAGCGCCAGATATTCTGGACTACACCATGAAAGAGAATTTTGCTGAACGTGTTGCTAAGCGCTTTGGCGCAGAAGCTGGAGCCGCTGCTGGCAAAGCGCTGGTTAAGACGCCTGATTTGAAATAAAAGAAGCAAAAAGCAAAAAGCAAAAAGCAAAAAGCAAAAAGCAAAACTAACGCATTAAAGACTTAGGCCAATAGTAGAAATACTGTTGGCCTATTTTGTAATGAGGCGCATGCGGCTTCATTCGGATAGCGTTTACGCCAGTCTGCAATTGATAGAGTGGTAATCATTTCTGATGGAAGACTCAGGTCTACACCAAGACACAGCAGGCTTTGCGGTGCCAGTGAATTGATACATGCCATCAGCATCGCAGTATTGCGATAGGGCGTCTCAATCCAAATTTGGGTTTGTTGCAATTTGCGAGACTCAACTTCTAGCTGCTTCAGTTTTGCTGTGCGTTCATGAGCGTCATGAGGCAAATACCCCTGAAATGCAAAGCGCTGGCCATTGAGCCCGCTAGCCATTAGTCCTAGCAAAATTGAGCTTGGCCCAACCAATGGCTTAACTTGTGCGCCTAACTTATGTGCTGCTAGAACTAATTCCGCGCCTGGATCGGCCACGCCAGGTACTCCCGCTTCTGACATGAGGCCCATATCGTTTCCGGCAAGTAAGGGTTTGAGTAAATCAGCAGGTTTTACTGAATCGCCATACTTTGCATTGCGCGCTGCACCGCGCCATTCGCTCATCTGCATTTCTTGAATAGTGCAGGCTAATGGTGAAACAGAATCAATTGCTTTTAATAAGGCGCGTGCTGTTTTAGCGTCTTCCACAATCCAATGTTTGAGCTTGGCTGATTGCGCAATCGTTTCCGCAGGAAGCACCCAAGGTAGTTGTTCAGCGCGGCCGTCATCGCCCAAGGTGTTTGGAACCAAATACAGAGTGCCGAGTTTGCTCATAAATAACTTCTTTTATTTTTTACTTAGTTTTTTGATGGAATTGCAAAGCCTGCATCGCGCAGTAGGCCTGTTAATGCAATGAGAGGTAGACCAATGAGTGCCGTAGGATCATCGCTCTTAATGGATTCCAGCAGACTAATACCAAGGCCTTCAGACTTGGCGCTACCAGCGCAATCATATGGTTCTTCGGCCAGCAAGTAGGCCTCTAAGACATTGTCTGGAAGTTTACGAAAGGTGACTTCGGTAGGAATGCATAAAGTAGTTTGGGTATCGCCCTTCATCAGGCATAGAGCAGTGTGGAAAATGACTGTTTGACCACGCATGAGTTGCAATTGCGCTAACGCTCGTTCGAAATTACCCGGCTTACCAATTGCTGCGCCACAAAGATCTGCAACTTGATCAGATCCAATCACCCAAGCATCAGGATGCTCTTTGGCAACTGCAGCTGCTTTTGCATATGCTAGACGCATTGCTAAATCGAGAGTGCTCTCACTAGTGAGAGGTGTTTCATCTGCCTTGGGTGAAATGACTTCAAAAGGAATCCGCAGACGCTCTAAGAGTTCGCGGCGATATTTGGAGGTAGACCCCAGAATCAAGGGTGGGTTTTGGAAACTACTCATCGTGTTCTATGCTTTCTAGTGCCGCTTCATTTAGACTGATGCTATGAATCGTAATCAAGTTTTACCTCAAGTCGAACTATCTTCTGAGCCTAGCGCCTTAAAGAGGATAGATTTTTGTGCCCCTCAATCTTATAAGGGTGCTGGTTTTTTAAGCATCCCGGATCTGCCAAGAGTGGCTGAGGAGGCTTCAACCATCAATCCGGGCGACGGGTTTAACTGGTCGGTTCAAACGCATTTTGAAGACTCACCCGGTAGTGAGTCGCATCAAATCCTCGAATTAGGCCTAAAAGGCCGTCTGCACCTAGTCTGCCAGCGCTGTTTACAGGATTGCGCGGTGGATTTGGAGGAAAAGCGGCGTTTTGTTCTTGTGGCCACTGACGAAGAGGCTGACGCCTATCCCTTGGAGGATGAAGAACAGGAGCCCCTGGTTGTGAGCCAGCATTTCAACCTCCTGGAAACCATTGAGGACGAGGTTTTGCTGTCTTTACCCCTCATTCCCAAGCATCCAGAAGGTTTTTGTGAGCCTCATGCCTCTACTTTCGGGGATGAGGGTGATGAAGAGACGTCAAATGAACGTGAAAATCCCTTTAACATATTGAAAAATATGAAGAAAAACTGAAATCAGTAGCTTTATTTCAATTGTTGTTTTGAGTATGTTTTGTCAATGAATCAAGCATTTAGGTGCTTTTCCATGCTAGAATGTCGCCTTGCTTAGGAGTTCAATATGGCCGTTCAACAAAACAAAAAATCACCTTCCAAACGTGGCATGCATCGTGCGCACGACTTTTTGACCGCACCTGCTACGGCTGTTGAAGCCACAACTGGTGAGGCTCATTTGCGCCACCACATTTCACCTAACGGCTACTATCGTGGTCGTAAAGTTGTTAAAACTAAAAACGACTAATTTTTTAGTCTAAACAGATAGAAGCGGCTCCAGTAAAAGCCGCTTTTTTCTTGGATAAATCACTTGCAGCAATCAATGAGTTTATGAGCGTTACTCTTGCTATTGATGCCATGGGCGGAGATCATGGAGTCGTCGTGACGGTTCCAGCTGCCTGCGATTTTCTAGAAAAACATGCAGATGTGAAGATTGCCTTGGTAGGTGATCCCGATTTAATCAAGCAAGTCTTGAGTAAATCTCCTAAAGCTCCGATGGAGCGAATTCAAATTATTCCCGCTAGTGAAGTTGTCTTGATGGATGATCCCATTGAGGTTGCTTTGCGTCGCAAAAAAGATTCTTCAATGCGTGTTGCTATTGAGCAAGTGAAAGAGGGTGCTGCTGATGCAGTCATCTCTTCCGGTAATACGGGCGCGCTCATGGCGATTTCTCGCTACATCTTAAAAACCCTTGAGGGCGTTGATCGTCCTGCAATTGCTACTGCTATTCCCAATGAATTGGGGCGTGGCACGACTATGCTGGATTTGGGCGCGAATGCTGACTGTGAGCCAATGCACTTGGTTCAGTTCGCTCAAATGGCAAACGTGATGGTGCAAGTGGTGGATGGCAAACAAAACCCTTCGATCGGTCTTCTCAATATTGGTGAAGAAGTGATTAAGGGTAATGAAGTGGTTAAGCAAACCAGCGAGCTACTGCGTCAAACTTCCTTAAACTTTTATGGCAACGTAGAAGGCAATGACATCTTTAAGGGCACTACCGATATTGTGGTGTGTGATGGCTTTGTGGGTAACGTTGTATTAAAGGCTAGCGAAGGCTTGGCTAAGATGATGAGTGGAATGATTCGTGAAGAATTTAATCGCTCATTGATGACTAAGATTATGGCTGTTTGCGCAATGGTCCCTTTGCTCAGAGTGCGTAAGCGCGTTGATCATCGTCGTTATAACGGTGCGGTATTGTTAGGGTTGCGCGGCTGCGTGATTAAGAGTCATGGTTCCGCGGACAGTTATGCATTTGGCTTTGCTTTGGACCGTGCTTATGAAGCAGCTAAAAATCGCATGGTAGAGCGCATTGCCGCAGCCTTTGTAGTGGAGACAAAAGTATGAGTATCTTTGCAAGAGTAGCTGGCACTGGAAGCTATCTTCCTGAGCTGCGTCTAACTAATCAGGACTTGGTAGAGCGCCTCGCCAAAACTGGCCTGGAGACAAGCGATGAATGGATTAAGACGCGTAGCGGAATTTCTGCACGTCACTTTGCGGCCGAGAATGAGCTCACAAGCGATCTAGCGGTAAAGGCTGCAGAGGCCGCAATCAGTAGCGCTGGGATTACCTCTGAAGATTTAGATCTCATTATTTTGGCCACTTCTACACCAGATCATTTGGGTGGATTTCCAAGCACTGCTTGTGTAGTTCAAGATAAATTAGGTGCGCATACTTCTTGTGCAGCATTTGATGTGCAGGCGGTTTGTGCCGGCTTTACTTATGCGCTTGCAATTGCAGATGCTTTTATTCGTTCTGGCTCATACAAAAAAGTTTTGGTGATTGGTGCTGAAACCTTCTCGCGTATTCTGAATTTCCAAGATCGCGGCACATGCGTTTTGTTCGGTGATGGCGCTGGAGCGGTTGTACTCGAGGCTTCCAAAGAAGCTGGCATTCTTTCTACCGCATTGCATGCTGATGGTAGTCAGCGCGATATCTTGTGTGTTCCTGGTCGTGCAGGCAACGGAGAGGTGCACGGTTCACCGTTTATGACGATGGATGGTCAAGCAGTATTTAAGTTGGCCGTGAAAGTTTTAGAGCAAGTCGCTCACGAGGCGCTTGATAAAGCCAACCTCAAGCCTGAGCAAATTGACTGGCTAGTTCCGCATCAAGCAAACATTCGCATCATGGAAGGCACTGCCAAGAAGATGGGCATGTCCATGGATAAAGTGATTGTGACTGTGCACGAGCACGGCAATACTTCCGCCGCATCGATTCCGTTGGCATTAGATTCTGGTGTGCGTTCCGGACAAATTAAGCGTGGCCAACATCTTTTATTAGAAGGTGTTGGTGGTGGCTTTGCTTGGGGCGCGGTAGCCATTAAATACTAAGAATAATTTACTTTTATTTATCTATCCCTTTAATTTCTTTCATTAGCGAATTAATCACATGACATTTGCATTCGTATTCCCCGGTCAAGGTTCTCAATCTGTTGGCATGCTCAACTCCATTGCGCAGCGTCCAGAAGTACGTACAACATTGCAAGAGGCATCTGATGCCTTGAGTGAGGATGTCACAAAGCTTATTGCTGAAGGTCCTGCTGAAGCATTGTCTTTAACAACCAATACTCAGCCTGTGATGTTGACCGCAGGCGTTGCCTTTTATCGCGCCTGGTTAGCTGCCGGTGGCGCTGCCCCTAAGGTCATGGCGGGTCATAGTCTTGGTGAGTATTCTGCTTTGGTTGCGTCCGGCGTAATCTCGTTTAAAGATGCTGTGCCTTTGGTACGTTTTCGTGCTGAAGCAATGCAAAGCGCCGTTCCAGTCGGTACTGGCGGTATGGCTGCTATTTTGGGTTTAGATGATGCAACCGTGATTAAGGTTTGTGCTGAGGCAAGCGCTGCTTCTGGTGGCGTAGTTGAGGCAGTGAATTTCAATGCGCCTGGACAAGTCGTGATTGCTGGTGCAAGTGATGCCGTTACCAAAGCATGCGAGTTATTAAAAGCGGCCGGTGCTAAACGTGCTTTGCCGTTGCCAGTATCCGCACCATTTCATTCTTCTTTATTGCAGCCTGCTTCAGAAAAGCTTCAAGGCTACTTAGCGAATATCGAATTTAAAGCACCGAACATTCCTGTTATCAATAACGTGGATGTTGAAATCTTGAATGATCCGGTTGTCATTAAAGATGCTTTGGTGCGTCAAGCAGCTAAGCCTGTGCGTTGGCAAGAAACGATTCAGGCGATGGCTGGTCAAGGCATCACTCAAGTGGTGGAGTGCGGCCCTGGCAAAGTATTGGCTGGCCTTACCAAGCGGATTAATGATCAAGTTACTGGCGTGCCAGTGTTTGATGAAGCTAGCTTGACTGAAGTTCTTGCAAGCCTTAAATAAAATCCAGATTACAGAAATAAATAAGACAGCGGAAGACAAATATGAATCTCGACTTAAGCGGACAAATTGCCTTAGTAACTGGCGCCTCACGCGGTATTGGTCAAGCAATTGCGGATGAGTTAGTAAAGTGCGGCGCCAAAGTCATTGGCACTGCTACTTCGGAGAGTGGTGCTAAAGCCATTGATGAGCGTCTGAAAGCTTCTGGTGGTGCAGGTGAGGTATTGAATGTCACCGCACCAAATGCTTGCGAAGAAATTATTGATTTGATCGTTAAAGAATATGGCGGCATCAATATTTTGGTGAACAACGCTGGCATTACGCGCGATAACTTGGCGATGCGTATGAAGTCCGATGAGTGGACCGATGTGATTGATACCAACTTAAGTTCAGTCTTCCGCCTTTCTCAAGCGGTGATGCGTCCGATGATGAAGGCTCGTGGCGGCCGCATTATCAATATCACCTCTATTGTTGGTCATATGGGAAATCCTGGTCAGGCAAATTACGCAGCTGCAAAAGCAGGCGTTTCTGGCATGACTCGTGCCTTAGCTCGCGAAATCGGTAGCCGTAACATCACCGTGAATTGCGTGGCTCCTGGATTTATTGATACTGATATGACCCGCGCTTTGAGCGAAGAGCAGCAAAATGCCCTAAAAGTGAACATTCCTTTGGCTAGATTGGGTAGTCCTGAGGATGTAGCCCAGGCAGTGGCATTTTTGGCCTCTCCGGCGGCTGGTTACATTACGGGTAATACCCTACACGTCAATGGCGGACTATATTTAGCCTAACGGCAAAGCAAGGATTTGATCATTTTTAGGCGAATTTGCTAATTCGGTCCGCCAAACTGATAAAATCCTTTTCATCGTTTTTTACAACCCCTGGGGAAATTAATGGACAACATCGAACAACGCGTTAAGAAAATCGTCGCTGAGCAATTAGGCGTCGCAGAAGCAGAGATCAAAAATGAATCTTCTTTTGTGAACGACTTGGGCGCTGACTCTCTTGACACTGTTGAGCTGGTTATGGCTTTGGAAGATGAATTCGGCATCGAAATTCCTGACGAGGAAGCTGAGAAGATCACCACAGTTCAGCTCGCGATCGACTTCGCTAAATCAAAAGCTCAGGGTTAATTCCCTAGCCTAGGTATTACTGTGTCAGCATCAAATGGCCGACGCCGGGTAGTAGTCACCGGCCTTGGTCTCATCTCACCTGTTGGTAATTCAGTTGAT
The DNA here is from genome assembly GCF_018882415.1 of Polynucleobacter sp. 86C-FISCH. GTDB lineage: Bacteria > Pseudomonadota > Gammaproteobacteria > Burkholderiales > Burkholderiaceae > Polynucleobacter. Next base: position 1,337,835 of record NZ_JACVOL010000001.1, read on the forward strand.
GTAGCTTGGTCTAATTTGCTCGCGGGCAAATCAGGCATTGCTACCATCACCAAGTTTGACCACACTCCGCTTAGCGTTCATTTCGCTGGAGAGGTGAAAGATTTCAACGTTGAAGAATATGTTTCTGCCAAAGAGGCGCGCCATATGGATACCTTTATCCATTACGGTATCGCTGCTGGTACGCAAGCTCTTCGCGACAGTGGTTTAGAGATCACAGAACAAAACGCCGAGCGCGTTGGTGTCATGGTTGGCTCCGGTATTGGTGGCCTCCCAATGATTGAGGAAACAGGCGCTGAGCTCTTGGCTCGCGGCCCTCGTCGTATTTCACCTTTCTTTGTTCCAGGCTCAATCATCAATATGATTTCTGGTCATCTCAGTATTTTGTTTGGTCTCAAAGGTCCAAACGTGGCTGCGGTGACTGCTTGTACAACGGGTTTACACAGCATTGGTTTGGCCGCACGTTTAATTCAGTACGGCGATGCTGATGTGATGGTTGCCGGCGGTGCTGAATCTACTATCTCTGCTTTGGGTGTTGGTGGTTTTGCTTCTGCGAGAGCACTCTCCACACGCAATGATGATCCTGCAACTGCATCACGTCCTTGGGATAAAGACCGCGATGGTTTTGTTCTTGGCGAAGGTGCTGGTGTTGTAGTGCTTGAAGAATACGAGCACGCAAAAGCACGTGGCGCAAAAATTTATTGTGAGCTACTCGGCTTCGGTATGAGTGGTGATGCGTATCACATGACTGCTCCAAATATGGATGGTCCACGTCGTTGCATGGTCAATGCAATGCGCGATGCCAAACTCAACCCAGATCAAATTCAATACTTAAATGCTCACGGAACTTCTACACCGCTAGGTGATAAGAATGAAACTGAGGCGATCAAGGCAGCTTTAGGCGATCACGCCAAAAAGGCTTTAATTAATTCCACTAAGTCGATGACCGGCCACCTTTTGGGCGGCGCTGGCGGCTTAGAGTCTGTATTTACGATCCTGGCCCTCCATAACCAGAAGTCGCCACCTACTATCAATATCTTTAATCAAGACCCTGAGTGTGATTTGGACTACTGCGCCAATACCGCTAGGGATGTGAAGATAGACCATGCAGTCAAAAACAATTTTGGCTTTGGGGGTACTAACGGTACCTTGATTTTTGGCAAACTGACCTAATATTCTAAGTATCTCCATTGTTGGTCTTTACCAAGTAGGTCTATAGCATTATGAAAAAGTACTTAATTGCGCTCATGACTATTTTTAGTCTTGGGCAGTTTGCATTTATTCAACCTGTCTCCGCACAAAATCCTCGGGTAACGATTCCTGATTTTGCTGATTTGGTTGAGCGTGCCAGTCCAGCGGTCGTGAATATTCGCACCACTGAAAAAGTGGTGGTGCAGCAAGCTCAAGGCGGTATTCCTGGAATGCCTGAGGATCAAGCAGAATTCTTCCGTCGTTTCTTTGGGGTGCCCATTCCCGGAATGCCAAATGGCCCAAAACAAGCGCAACCAAATCCCGGTAAGCCGCAAGAAGCAGATCGTGGTGTTGGCTCTGGTTTCATTATTGAATCCAATGGATTAATTTTGACAAACGCGCATGTGGTTGAGGGTGCTACAACTATCTATGTGACCTTGACTGATAAGCGCGAGTTCAAAGCAAAGTTACTCGGTATGGATAAACGTACTGATGTTGCTGTTGTCAAAATTGATGCTCGCGATTTACCTAAGTTGCCTTTGGGCGATTCTTCAAGAGTGCGTGTGGGTGAGTGGGTTCTAGCAATTGGTTCCCCGTTTGGCCTTGAGAATACGGTCACCGCAGGGATTGTGTCTGCTAAGAGTCGTGATACTGGCGACTACTTGCCTTTCATCCAGACGGACGTGGCGGTTAATCCAGGCAACTCTGGCGGCCCTTTATTAAATACCGCCGGTCAGGTGATTGGCATCAACTCACAAATCTTTAGTCGCTCTGGTGGCTATATGGGAATTTCATTTGCTATTCCGATTGATGAGGCAATGCGTGTTGCTGATCAATTGCGTACCAATGGCAAGATGACGCGTGGTCGTATTGGTGTTGCTTTGGGCGAGATGACCAAAGATGTTGCTGAGAGTTTAGGTTTGGGTAAACCGCGTGGCGCATACGTTCGTAACGTTGAGCCAGGTGGACCAGCTGCTGCAGGTGGAATTGAGTCCGGCGATGTGATTCTGAGTTTCAACGGGCGCGATATTGCTAAATCAACTGACTTACCAAGAGTGGTTGGCGAAACAAAGCCGGGTACTTCAGCTCCAGTGCAAGTTTGGCGCAAGGGTGGTACTCGAGATTTAACGGTGACCGTAACTGATGCCGAGTCTACTCAGGCGGCAAATAAGAAGTCGGATGCCCCAGCTCCAAATACCAATAGCGCAAATGCTCTAGGTGTGGCTGTGAGTGAGTTATCCGATAGTAAAAAGAAGGATTTGAATATCAAGGGCGGGGTTGAAGTGACCGGCTTAGGTGAAGGTCCCTTGGCCAGAGCCGGAATTCGCCCTGGAGATGTCATTATTCGGGTTGCTGATGCTGATATTACGGGCGTTAAGCAGTTTGAGGCCTTGGTTAAGGGCCTAGATGCTAACAAGGCCGTCCCGGTCTTTATACGCCGTGCTGATAGCACTTTGGTAGTCCCTGTAAGGCCCAAATAACCCTATTTTGGGTCTAGAAATGGGGTTTGGCGCCTTTTGGGCGCCACCCATTACAATCACTTTAAGACGACTTTTTGCAGCGCATCATTGTGGTGCGTTCTGACAAGGCGTTTTTTGAATGACCTATTAAGACGCTATGGATTTAATCCGCAATTTTTCTATCATCGCCCATATCGATCACGGCAAATCGACGCTTGCTGATCGCATTATTCAACTGTGTGGCGGTCTTTCTGATCGCGAAATGGAAGCTCAGGTACTCGACTCAATGGATATTGAGCGTGAGCGTGGCATCACGATTAAGGCGCAAACCGCTGCTTTGAATTACAAAGCCAAAGACGGCAAGATTTACAACATTAACCTGATTGATACCCCGGGCCACGTCGACTTCTCCTACGAGGTTAGCCGTTCTTTATCTGCCTGTGAAGGTGCTTTATTAGTTGTTGATGCTAGCCAGGGCGTTGAAGCGCAAACAGTTGCTAACTGTTACATGGCTCTTGAGTTAGGCGTTGAGGTTGTTCCGGTTCTCAATAAGATTGATTTGCCGCAGGCTGATCCTGAGCGCGCGAAAAAAGAAATTGAAGATGTGATTGGTATAGATGCTTCAGAGGCCGTAACCTGTTCAGCCAAGACAGGTCTAGGTGTTCAGGATGTGATCGAAGAAATGATTGCTAGAGTGCCTCCGCCAAAAGGCAACGCAGCAGATCCACTACAAGCTTTGATTATTGACTCTTGGTTTGATAACTATGTTGGTGTTGTCATGCTGGTGCGCGTTGTGAACGGCACTTTAAAACCAAAAGAAAAAATTACTTTAATGGCCAACGGTTCAAGCCATTTAGTTGAGCACGTAGGCGTGTTTAGTCCGAAGTCGGTAGATCGCCCTGAGCTATCTGCTGGTCAAGTAGGCTTTGTGATTGCCGGCATTAAAGAATTAAAGGCTGCTAAGGTTGGTGACACCGTCACGCATTCTCCTGGACAACAAGGTCGTGTTCCTGCGTCTGAGCCATTACCTGGATTCAAAGAAGTTAAACCGCAAGTGTTCGCGGGTTTATATCCAGTTGAATCGAGTGAATACGATCAGCTACGCGAGTCTTTAGAAAAGTTACAACTCAACGATGCTTCGCTCTTGTATGAGCCAGAGGTATCACAAGCGCTTGGATTTGGCTTCCGTTGCGGCTTCTTGGGTTTGTTGCACATGGAGATTGTGCAAGAACGTTTAGAGCGTCAGTACGGCATGAATCTCATCACTACCGCTCCAACGGTGGTGTACCAGGTAGAGCAATCGGACGGTTCAATTATCTCTGTAGATAACCCGTCGAAGATGCCTGAGGCTAGCAAGATCAATACGATTCTTGAGCCTATCGTGACAGTCAATTTATACATGCCCCAAGAGTATGTGGGTGCGATTATTACTTTGTGCGTTGGTAAGCGCGGCATTCAGATGGATATGAATTACCTAGGTCGCCAGGTCAAGCTTACTTATGAGCTACCAATGGCTGAAATCGTTTTAGACTTCTTTGACAAAATGAAGTCAATCTCACGTGGCTATGCCTCGATGGATTACGAGTTCAAGGAATATCGTCCCGCTGACGTAGTGAAAGTCGATATCCTGATTAATAGCGAGCGGGTAGATGCGCTCTCCGTAATTGTTCACCGTAGTAATAGTCAACATCGTGGTCGTGAGGTTGTGGCGAAGATGCGCGGCATCATTCCTCGTCAAATGTTTGATGTGGCTATTCAGGCGGCGATCGGTAGCAATATTGTTGCTCGTGAAAACGTCAAAGCATTACGCAAGAACGTTCTGGCTAAGTGCTATGGCGGTGATATCTCCCGTAAGCGCAAGTTATTAGAGAAGCAAAAAGAAGGTAAGAAGCGTATGAAGCAGGTGGGTAATGTGGAGATTCCACAAGAGGCCTTCTTAGCTATTTTGCAGGTGGAAGATTAATGAACTTTGCTCTAGTCCTTTTTATCCTGGTGATTATTTCTGGCATCGCCTGGGTCGCTGATAAATTGCACTTTGCTCCGCAAAGACGTTTGGCAGGCAATGACCGCATGCCTTTATGGCTTGAATACACCGCAGGCTTCTTCCCGGTTATATGTGCTGTATTTGTATTGCGTTCTTTCATTGCTGAGCCATTCAAGATTCCATCGGGCTCAATGATTCCGACTTTACAAATTGGGGATTTCATTTTGGTAAATAAATTTACCTATGGAATTCGTCTACCAGTGCTCAATCAAAAAGTAGTCGACCTAGGCACGCCTAAGCGTGGCGATGTCGTGGTGTTTCGCTACCCACGCGATGAGTCAGTGGATTACATTAAGCGCGTAGTGGCCCTGCCAGGTGATGAAATCACTTATGAAAATAAGCGCCTGACCATAAATGGCCAACCATTGCAATACAGTGGTGGCGAGTCTTATCTCGATCCAGAGAATATGCGCTATGCCAAACGTTTCACGGAAACTTTCCCCGCAGACTTGGGCGGCAATCGTCATGAGATCCTGAATGACCCAGATCGTCCGGCTACTGTGTTCCCGACCGAGCGTTTTCCAGGATCTGAATTCTGCCAATATCAACAGTCAGGTATGACTTGTAAAGTGCCAGCAGGCCATTACTTTGCGATGGGTGATAACCGCGATAACAGCGCAGACTCTCGTTACTGGGGCTTTGTGCCAGATAAAAACATTGTAGGTAAAGCTTTCTTTGTATGGCTTAATCTCGGTAATCTTGGTCGCATAGGCGGATTCGAGTAAATATCATGAATGCGCGCGCCGTTATCGAAACTGGACCGCTGCAAGAGCGCCTCGGCTACACCTTCAAGAAGCCCGAGCTACTGAATCAAGCTTTAACTCATCGTAGTCATAGCAAGAAAAATAATGAGCGTTTGGAGTTTCTGGGTGACTCTATTCTCAATTGCGTAGTAGCAGAGATGCTTTATGAGCGCTATTCCGATTTGGATGAAGGTGATTTGTCTCGCGTGCGTGCGAATTTGGTAAAGCAACAAGCTTTATATGAAATCGCCCAAACCCTTTCCTTGTCAGACTACTTGCGTCTAGGTGAGGGTGAGTTGAAGAGCGGTGGATTTCGTCGCCCCTCAATCTTGGCAGATACCCTAGAGGCGGTTACTGGCGCTATCTTTATGGATGGTGGATTTGAAGCGGCCAAGGCAAGCTTGCGCAAGCTCTACTCCATCATCTTGGAGCATGTTGATCCAAAAACTTTGGGCAAAGACGATAAAACACTTTTACAAGAATGTTTGCAGAGCTATCAGTTGCCTTTACCAGCATATAACGTTACTGGCACTACTGGCGCAGCGCATAACCAGCAATTTGAGGTGGAATGTTTAATTCCTAGTCATAAGGTGGCGGTCAAAGGCGAAGGCGCATCACGTCGCGCTGCTGAGCAGGCTGCAGCTAAGTTGGCTTTGATTGCGATGTTAAAAGCTTTGCCACAAGAATCTCGTAAACCCAAGAAAACTCGGTCAGCGAAAAAGAAAGCAGCAAAAAAAGAAGTGGCCGAAGAGCAGTTCAATCTTAAGCTGAAGGGCTAATCGTGTTTAGATGCGGCACCATCGCCATTGTTGGGCGTCCTAATATGGGTAAATCAACCTTGCTCAACGCTTTGGTTGGTCAAAAGATCAGTATTACTTCACGCAAGGCTCAAACTACACGCCATCGTATTTTGGGAATCCAGAATCGTGAAGAAGCTCAGTTTATTTTTATTGATACGCCAGGTTTTCAGACGCGTTTGATGAATACCCTAAACAAAGCGCTTAATCGCACGGTAACGACTGCATTGCAGGATGTGAATGTGGCTTGCTTTGTAGTTGAGGCTGGTTACTTTGGTGAGGATGACAAAAAAGTTTTGAAGTTGCTCCCAGATGATTTGCCGGTAGTGCTTGTACTTAATAAGTTGGACTTATTTAATAGTCGCTTTCAGACTCCATCAGAGCGCGATCAGGCTTTGCTGAACTTCATTAAAGATATGGCTCGCCCTTGGTGTGAGTTAGGCGGTCACGAAGACCAAAAATGCGAGTTTGCTGAAATTGTACCGATGAGCGCTAAAAGCCCAGGGGATATTGAAAGATTGCTAGATGTGCTTGAGGGTTATTTGCCTGAAGCGCCAGCTGTATACGATGGCGATACCATCACTGATCGCAGTGAGCGATTCTTGGCTGCTGAGATTTTGCGAGAAAAAGTATTCCGCTTTACTGGCGAGGAGTTGCCTTACACCAGCACGGTAGTGATCGATCAGTTCAAGATGGACGGTAAGATGCGCCGTATTGCGGCAACCATTTTGGTTGATCGCGATAGTCATAAGGCCATGATCATTGGTCAAAAGGGCGAGCGCCTTAAAAAGATTTCTACTGATGCCCGTATCGACATGGAAAAGCTCTTTGATGGCAAGGTCTTCTTGGAGACCTGGGTTAAGGTCAAGCGTGGCTGGGCTGATGATCGCGCTGAATTGCGGGCGCAAGGGTTGGAATAAATTCAATGGCCTCGATTCGAGTTGCTGACGAACCTGCTTTTGTATTGCACAGCATCCCCTATAAAGAGACTAGCTTAATTCTGGATGTATTTACACGGCAATATGGCCGCATGGCTTTAATTGCCAAAGGTGCTAAACGTCCGCATTCGACGCTAAGACCTGTATTGCAGCGCTTTCAGCCATTGCTGGTTTCTTGGAGTGGTAAATCTGAGCTACGTACCTTAACGAAGTCAGAGTGGGTAGGTGGCATGCCTTCTTTGGTTGGCGATGCCTTACTCTGCGGCTTCTATTTGAATGAATTGCTTGTAAAGTTTTTAGCGCGTGAAGATGATTACGAAAAGCTTTATGACCGCTATGCAGAAACGATTAACGCCTTATCAAATTTAGAGTTTGAGTCCAAAGGTTTAGAAGAAATCCTACGTCCTTTTGAGTTATCACTCTTGCAAGAGACTGGTTATGCTGCAGCATTAGATCGCTGTGTTGAGACTAATGAAGTTCCTTTGGCTCATGAGCAATATGTTTATCAGCCTGAGCGTGGTGTTCGTCCCGTCCAGGTCGATGATCCGGGACACTGGCCAGTCCTGACTGGAAAATCCTTATTGGCGATTGCAGTTGGTGATTTTTCCGATTCAGAGACACTTTCCGAAAGTAAGCAGTTAATGCGTTTTCTGTTGGGCCTACATTTGCAGGATCAAGTTCTCACCACGCGTCAAATTTTGATTGATCTGAAGAAAATCTAGTAATCTACAGAGATGAGCAGCCATCCAAGCCTTGAACTAGGCATCAATATTGACCACGTCGCCACCTTGCGTAATGCGCGTGGCACGATCTATCCCGATCCATTAAGGGCAGCTGCTTTGGCTGAAGAAGCAGGCGCAGATCTCATCACTCTTCATTTGCGTGAAGATCGTCGTCACATTAAAGATGCCGACCTATTGGCTTTACGCCCACTCATTAAAACCCGCATGAATCTCGAATGCGCAGTCACTCCTGAGATGATTGACATTGCCTGCCAAGTAAAGCCGCATGATGTCTGCTTAGTCCCAGAAAAGCGTGCAGAAGTGACAACTGAAGGTGGATTGGATGTCTTAGGTCATTTCGATGCAGTAAAAGCAGCCACAAAGAAATTGGTCGATGCCGGCATTCGGGTGTCATTATTTATTGATCCCGAAGAGAAGCAAATTCAGGCGGCTAAAGATGTGGGCGCGACTGTAGTTGAATTGCATACTGGTCGTTACGCTGATTTATCGGGTGCCGATCAGGCGAAAGAATTGGAGCGCATTCGGAAGGCTGCAGTCTTTGGAAAAAGTATCGGGCTAAGAGTCAATGCCGGTCATGGTTTGCACGAAGGCAATGTGAAACCTATCGCAGCAATAGCTGAATTATCAGAGCTCAATATTGGCCATGCTATTGTTGCTGAGGCCCTGTTCAAAGGCTGGCAAAAGGCAATCATCGATATGAAAACCTTGATGGCTCAGGGTAGAGCGCTCGCTTAAGAATAATCAATCGCTACAAAATAAAAAATGATCATTGGTATCGGCACAGACATTCTGCAGATTGAGCGCTTACAAGCGGCTTACGACCGCACGAATGGTCGCTTAGCCGAAAAAATTCTGGGTCCAGATGAGATGCTGGTATTTCAGCATCGTCTCGCCAGAAATCATAAGCGGGGCATTGCTTTCCTGGCTACACGTTTTGCCGCCAAAGAAGCTTTTTCAAAAGCAATCGGGCTTGGCATGAGAATGCCGATGACTTGGCGCTCGCTTCAAACTTTGAATGAGCCGAGCGGCAAGCCGGTAACGAGCTATTTAGGTGCGCTGGCGCAATTCATGCAAGAAAAAAATTGGGAAGCTCACGTGACTGTGAGTGATGAGCAAGATATGGCAATTGCGCATGTAATTGTTACTCAAAAATAAGAGGAAGAGATGAGTAAGTCAAAGATGGCCCCAGGCCCAATCACCTTAGATGTAGTTGGTTTGGAATTAAATGCTGAAGATCGTCGACGCATTTTGCATCCACTGACTGGCGGCGTCATTTTGTTTGGTCGTAACTTTGCTAATCGTCAGCAGCTCACAAAACTTACCGCCGCTATTAAAAAACTACGTCCTGATGTCTTGATTTCGATTGATCATGAGGGCGGCAGAGTGCAGCGCGCTAGGACTGATGGGTTTACTCACCTGCCTGCAATGCGCAAACTAGGTGAGTTATGGGGTGCAAAAAGTAAGTCCACTCATCCTGCGGAATCCGCTGCGATCGCTATGGCTGCAGCCACTGCCTGTGGCTATGTGTTGGCAGCTGAATTACGTGCCTGTGGTGTAGATTTCAGTTTTACGCCGGTTCTGGATTTAGATTTTGGTAGAAGCGGTGTGATCGGTGATCGGTCTTTTAGTCGTGATCCACAAATTGTTTTTGCTCTAGCGAAAAGTTTGAATGAAGGTTTGCGCCTTGCTGGGATGGCTAACTGTGGCAAACACTTTCCAGGTCATGGTTGGGCTGAAGCTGATTCTCATGTGGCAATTCCAGTGGATGAGCGTAACTTAAAAGAGATCTTGAATGATGATGCCAAGCCTTATGAGTGGCTTGATCTTAGCCTGGCTTCAGTAATGCCGGCACACGTTATTTATCCAAAGGTAGATCAGAACCCAGCCGGCTTTTCTAAAGTCTGGCTCCACTCTATCTTGCGTCAAGAGTTGGGCTTTGAAGGCGTGATCTTTAGTGATGACCTTTCGATGGAAGGCGCCAGTGTTGCTGGCTCAGTAGTGAAGGGCGCTGAAATGGCCTTAGAGGCTGGTTGTGACGCAGTGCTGATCTGTAATCGCCCTGATCTTGCTGATCAACTACTCTCTAAGCTCAAGGTCTCCAAAGCAAAGCAAGCAGAATCTGCAACACGTTTAAACCGTCTCATGCCATTGTCGGCAGCGCCGACATGGGGTGAATTGCAAAACGAGGCTCAGTACCAGCATGCTAAAGGCTTGCTTGCACAGTTAGGCTTGATTGCTGAGTAAGTTCAATTAATTCGTAGAAATAAAAAAGCCCGGCATGCCGGGCTTTTTACTTCGTAGCTAGCTAATTACAAATTAGTTAGCACGGCTACGGTATTCACCGGTGCGAGTATCGATTTCAATCTTGTCGCCAGTGTTGCAGAACAATGGAACTTGCAATTCATAGCCAGTTGCCAATTTTGCGTTCTTCAATACCTTGCCTGAGCTGGTATCACCTTTAACTGCTGGCTCTGTGTAAATGATTTCACGAACCAATGAGTTTGGCATTGCTACTGAAAGCGCTTTACCTTCGTAGAACACCACTTCACATGGCATGCTTTCTTCGAGGTAATTCAATGCATCACCCATGAACTCAGCTTCAACTTCATATTGGTTGTAGTCGCCATCCATAAATACATACATTGGATCTGCGAAGTAAGAGTAAGTGCACTCTTTCTTGTCGAGAATCACAACATCAAATTTGTCATCGGCTTTGTAAACGCCTTCGTTCGGCGCGCCAGTTAACAAGTTTTTAAATTTCATTTTCACAACAGAGGAGTTGCGGCCAGAGCGGCTATATTCGGCTTTTAAAACGACCTGGGCATCAGTGCCGATCATTACTACGTTACCAACGCGGAGTTCTTGTGCTGTTTTCATCTTGCTATTCCTGGGGGCAGAGCTATTTTTCTGCGGTTTTTATCAAAAACAAGATTGTAACCGCCCGCAAGCCTTTATTGCTTGGGATTAGGCGACAAAGCGGATTAAACGTGCTGGCAAGCCGCCATCCGCTTGTTTTTCGAGTAAATGGGTGCGCCAGCGCTTAGCATGCGCATCCCAGACTCCTAGCTTGCCAAACCATTCACTTGGCATTGCCCAGGTCATTGCGGCAATAGTGGCCAGCCTTAATTCTTGGCTAGCTTCCTCAAGATAGAGATCCAAAAAGGCAGCTAATTTCACTTCATGAGCGCGATCTTCTTGGGGATAGATATGCCAAATAAATGGTTTGCCTGCCAGTTGTGCACGTACAAAAGAATCTTCTCCACGCACAATGTTGAAATCACACTGTGAAAGCACCCAATCGTATTCGTCCTGAGAAACGAATGGCATAGAGAGAAGTTGTAGATTCTTAGGTAGCGAGATAGGTTGTTCGCCATATAAGTTGAGTTGCTCCGCATGACCATGGGCCAGCAGGATATCAACCTCTTCACCAAGGCTTCCTAAGTCCTCTAGCCATTTTTTTAGCGGCGCCCCTGGGTAGCAAAAAACACTGATTCGCTTTGCTCCAGGCCGTAAGTTAGACCAGACAGTTTTGAGATCATTCGGAATGTTGTTGTCGGTGAGATGACCCTCTGCTGGAATAGGATCTAGCAATAGCCCGCCAACTTCCTCTTGAAATCCAGGAAAGAAAAAATACTTGGGAATGCCGTGAGACTGGGGTGATGCTTTGCCGTGGAACTCCGTTATCCAGGGTTCAGCGCTGAGGTATTCCAGGTTAATGATGATGGGCTTGATGGAGGCTATAAACAAACCGGCAAGATAACGCTCAGGTAGTTCGCAGCCAAATGCTTCAATCACCACATCGGGCGGTTGTACAGGGTGTCTGGCATTGTTATGACTGGTATCCCATGGTTGCGTATCAATTTTTTGCTTTATGGCGGGATCTACACCCGAAGCGAGTAAATTAAGGGTTGGCAGATCATCGCAAAAAATACGCACCTCTTGCCCATGAATGCTTGCTAAGCTTCGGGCTAGACGCCAGCAAACACCGGCATCACCATAGTTATCGACGATTTGACAGAAAATATCCCAACGCATGAGTAATTCGCTTTTTGAAACCCTTCAGCAGGATGTTAAACGGCTACCCGGATTGCCGGGGGTATATCGCTTCTTTGATGAAGCGGGGCATATTCTGTATGTAGGCAAAGCTCGCAACCTTAAAAAGCGTGTCTCAAGTTATTTTCAGCGCACACAACTGTCACCGCGTATCGAGCTGATGGTGGGCAAAATTGCCCGTTACGAGACAACGGTAACACGGACTGAAACTGAAGCCCTCATTCTAGAGAACAATCTCATTAAAGAGTTGGCACCCCCATTTAACATCTTGTTTCGTGATGATAAGTCCTACCCATATGTGATGCTAACGGGCCATCAGTTCCCAAGGTTAGCTTCATATCGCGGAAAAGTGGACAAGCGCAATCATTACTTTGGGCCATTCCCAAATAGTTGGGCAGTGCGTAATAGCGTGCAGATTCTGCAGAAGGTATTTCGCTTGAGGACTTGTGAGGATTCAGTATTTAAGAATCGCAGTCGCCCTTGTTTATTACATCAGATTCATCGATGTAGCGCTCCGTGTGTGGGCCGTCTCAGTGTTGAGCAATACGGCCAAGATGTTGCTCAAGCAACCCGTTTTTTAGAGGGCGATCACAGTCGTGTTTTATCTGAGCTTGAAAAAGAAATGCACAAACATAGCGAGGCGATGGAATTTGAAATGGCTGCCGTCTTGCGTGATCGCATTGCAGATTTATCCAGTGTTTTGCAGCAGCAATCTATGGATGTGGTGGCGGAGGGTGAAGGTGATGTAGACATCATCGCTGTTGCGCAAATGGAAGGTATGGTTTGTGTGAACCTAGCCATGGTTCGTGGTGGTCGTCATCTTGGTGACAGAGCATATTTTCCTAAGGGCCTGCGCACTACTTCTGGCGAGTTGCCGTCTCCCGCAGAGATATTGGAAGCCTTTATTACGCAGCATTATTTAGAGGAGCATATTGAGGAGACGACAACCAATTTGATTCCGCCGGTATTGGTTTTAAACCACGCCCTGCAGTCAGCCGGTGATGACCTTACTCAATTGGATGAATCTCCACCTGAAGATTTGCATGAGTTATTAAATACACAGGCAGGAAGAAAAATCACCTTCCTGCATCAACCTCAAGGTCAAAGACGTCATTGGCTTGCTATGGCTGAAGGCAATGCCAAGATCGCATTGACAAAACGTTTGGTTGAGACGGGTGGGCAGCTGGCAAGGGCGCGTGCCTTGGCAGATATTCTCAGTCTTGAATTAGAAAGCCTCGAGCAATTACGTATCGAGTGTTTTGATATTAGCCACACATCCGGTGAAGCAACACAAGCATCGTGCGTTGTCTATGCCAAGAATGCAATGCAGTCTAGTGAATACCGACGATTCAATATCAATGACATTACGCCGGGCGACGATTACGCAGCAATGCGTCAAGTTTTGCAAAGACGCTATGCTAATTTTCAGGAGTTACCGGTAGAAAAAATTCCGCAAGTGATTTTGATTGACGGTGGCAAGGGGCAGGTGGAGATGGCGCGCCAAGTCTTGTCTGAATTTGGTATGGACGTAGGCTTAATTGTTGGTGTCGCTAAGGGTGAGGGACGCAAGGTAGGGCTTGAGACGCTTATTTTTGCGGATGGACGTGAGCCTCTTGAGTTGGGCATTGATAGCGCAGCATTGTTATTGGTGGCGCAGATACGGGATGAGGCACACCGCTTTGCAATTACTGGTATGCGCGCTAAGCGCGCTAAGGCTAGAACGATTTCTCGCCTTGAGGAGATCGAGGGCATTGGTGCCAAGCGCCGTCAAAAGCTGCTGGCACGTTTTGGTGGTCTTAAAGGGGTTGCTAATGCCAGTATTGAGGAGATAGCCAGCGTAGAGGGTGTTTCTATGACATTAGCCGAACAAATATATCGCCAGCTTCACTAGGGCGAAGCTACTTGGTTTATGCTTAACGAATGCCTTTCAATTTACCTATTGCCCTAACCTGGTTGCGTGTTGCAGCAATCCCGCTGTTAGTTGCAATCTTTTACCTCCCCAATTCTTGGCTCACCCCATTTGAAAAGAATTTATTTGCAGCAATTATCTTTATCTCTGCTGCTATTACAGATTGGTTAGATGGTTTTTTAGCACGTCGCTTAAAACAAGAGTCTGCATTTGGGCAGTTTCTGGATCCTGTGGCTGATAAGTTAATTGTTGCTGCTGCGCTATTGGTTTTGCTCAATATGGATCGCGTGCAAGTTTGGGTAGCTCTCATCATTATTGGCAGAGAAATCACAATCTCTGCGCTGAGAGAGTGGATGGCTTTATTAGGTGCTGGAAAAAGTGTGGCAGTTCACATGGTTGGAAAGCTTAAAACGACTGCTCAACTAGTAGCTATTCCATTTTTATTGCTTAATGACACCTTATTTGGTTGGCTAAATTGTGCGCAAGTGGGTACCTGGTTAATTTGGATTGCATCCTTTTTAACGCTTTGGTCGATGTTCTATTACATGAAAAAGGCTTTGCCGCAGTTGGTTGGAAAAATCGACTAGGCATGCAAAAGCCCAGCCAGTTAAGGCTTTCAAGGTAGTTTCAATCCTCTATTTTTTAGGCTTTACAAGGAATAATGCTTTCTTCGCGATTGTTTGTTAAACTACTGCCCTGTTATGCGGGAATAGCTCAGCTGGTAGAGCGATACCTTGCCAAGGTATAGGTCGGGAGTTCGAACCTCCTTTCCCGCTCCAAGTTCGATGGGAAGCCCTAAAAAGCTTCCCATTTTTGATTCAAGTGTTTGGCGCGTTGGCCGAGTGGTTAGGCAGGAGCCTGCAAAGCTTCGTACGGGGGTTCGATTCCCTCACGCGCCTCCAGTAATTTATCTTGACGTATTAGGTGCATCACCTAAAATACTTTTAACTAATGTAAGTAAAAAAGCGTCAACCACCTTAATCAAATAAAACACATGATCAAAATTCAAACTCTTAAAGTTAGCGCTCTCGCACTATTTTTAGCTGCGCTCTTAGGTGCCTGTGCAAGCTCTGGAGATTCTCCAACTGGTTCTGCAGAAGAGATTCAAGAAATTCAGAGTCAACTTTTAGGTGATATGCCTTTGCCTCAGGGTGCACGTCTATCTGGTGGCGACTCTATCATTATCGGTCGCGGCAATGAGTGGGTTGGTAGAGCGGTAGTGAATGCGCTGCAAGGTGCAACTGATGTTTACGCTTTCTTCCAATCAGAATATCCAAAAGGTGGCTGGACAACTGTTACTGCTGTGAAAGCAAAAACCAGCATCTTGGTTTTCACTAAAGGTGATAGAACTGCTACCGTTGAAATTGTTGATGGATCTCTTGGTGGACCTAAGTCGGTCATCATCGTGACCTCTTCACCGAAGAATGCCAACGTGGTTGCTCCAACACGCAAGTAAGCTCAGCAATTAATTTGATTGCTTAATCGAATTCAATAAAAAAGGCCTCTTACAAGAGGCCTTTTGCTTTAGGGGCTGAGCTTATAGCCCTTCAGCCCTAATCAAGCCAACGGCTTGACCTTCAACTGCAAAGTTAGGTTGACGATCGTCTACCAAAATGTTTTTGAAGTCTGGATTTTCTGCTTGAAGTTCAATCACCATGCCATTGGCAGTTTTCTTTTGTTGCCAACGTTTTACTGTCACTTCATCATCAAGTCGAGCAACTACGATATCGCCATTACGTACTTCAGTTGTTTTTCTTACGGCTAAATAATCGCCATCCAAAATTCCAGCATCGCGCATGCTCATACCTTTTACTTTTAATAAGTAATCAGCACCCTTACTGAACAAACTTGGATCAATCGGAACATGTTTCTCAATATGCTCAACAGCCATGATTGGTGATCCAGCAGCAACTCGCCCAATTAATGGCAATGTAAGTTGCTGTAATGCACCTGATGGTAAAGAGAGCTGGCGATATTTATTGCTATTGTGTGTTTGATTAAATCGCTGTGGAATGCGAATCCCGCGTGAGGTTCCTGGCGTTAATTCGATATAACCTTTTTTAGCTAGTGCACGAAGATGTTCTTCCGCCGCATTGGCAGAAGCAAATCCCAGTTGCGTAGCAATCTCTGCGCGAGTTGGCGGAAGACCGCTCTCATCGATGGCTTTAGTAATCAACTCCAAAATCTCATTCTGACGTGGAGTGAGCTTGGGGAGGGCAGTCAGCTCCTCCGGAAAATCGACTGTGTTTATGTCCATACTGGGATTGTATACAGCTTTTTTTGATAGATCAAGCGATTTAGAGGGGATAATGGGGGTATGAGCACAATTGAAAATCTTTCAGAAAATTCACCTCACATCCTAGTTTTGGGTATGGGCGGCACAATCGCTGGTTTAGCGCCCAGTCCTGCCGATAAGCCGCTGCAATATGAGGCGGGCCAAGTCGAAGTTGCTTCTTTGCTGGCTCATGTTCGATCTGCTATCCCCGAAGGCATTAGTCTGGTTTCAAAGCAGGTTGCCAACATTAATAGCCGTAACCTCACAGAGTCTTTATTGACGCTTTTGGGCGAGGCTGTGAGAGAGGCCCTTGCTAATTCCTTGGTTCAAGGCGTAGTGGTCACTCACGGAACTGACACGATTGAAGAAACGGGCGTCTTTTTACAGATGACTTGTGGCAAATATGCTCAAAATTTAGGCAAAAGAGTCATCCTGACTGGCGCTATGTTGCCCTCAAATGCGCCTAAGTCTGATGGCCCATCAAACCTTTTGGATGCGATTCGTTGGGCCTCCACCCCAATTGATAACTGTCCAGGCGGGATTTATGCCGTAATGGATGGCAGAGGCTGTTTGGCTATGGATTTGGCTAAGCGCCACGGCAGCGCCCTCAATGCACCCATTCAGACCTCTCCAAGCAGCTCGGTTGGACTCATCAATCCCTCTTGGCTTTCAGGCGTAAAGGCGGTTCAGGAGCTCTGGACTGAGGATTTGCCGATTCCTAAGGAGAATGAATGGCCTTGGGTGGAGATATTGACCAGTCATGCTGGGGCGCGCCCAGAAACAATTACCCATTGGCTGAACTCCAAAGTGAAGGGTTTAGTCCTTGCTGGTACGGGTATGGGTGGATTTCATGATGCTTGGCGCGATTCCTTGGTGGCTGCGGTAAAACATGGCATTGCCTTGGTTAGAACTACCAGAACAGGGGCGGGAGAAACCTTGCCCGACCTTCCTGAGAAGGATATTGGCGGATGCTTGGCCTCAGGGAGTCTTTCTGCGCCTAGGGCCAGAATTGCTCTTCAGTTGTCCCTCAATGCCGAGAAACAAGCGCAAGCAGCAGGTAAATCCCTGACTTGGCAGGATTTTTTTGCTAGAATAGCGGTCTTGCCAGTAATTCGGTAAGCGCTGCAAAGCGGCTGTAAAAGTGTTGTAAGCAGTACCTACAATTTGTTACTACCTTGTCACACTGGCGCTGAGTTCACAACCATCAGAACTTAGCAAGACGCCCAGGTGACTCAATCCTTAAGGAGTGTTTGATGCGTCATTATGAAATCGTCTTTATCGTCCATCCGGACCAAAGCGAGCAAGTGCCAGCGATGATCGATCGTTACAAAGCTACATTAGCAGCTGCGGGCGGCAAAATTCATCGTATGGAAGACTGGGGTCGTCGTCAGATGGCTTACATGATCGACAAGCTTGCTAAAGCCCATTACGTTTGCATGAACATTGAGTGCGACCAGAAAACTCTGGAAGAGCTCGAGCATGCGTTCAAATTTAACGATGCAGTTTTGCGTCACCTCATCATCAAGACTAAGAAAGCTGAAACAGAGCCTTCAATCATGATGAAAGAAGTGCAACGTGAAGAAGCGCGTAAATCTGCTCAATCTGACGCTCCTGTAGCGGCAGCCTAAGTTAGAAATTTGAAGAGGAATACACAGACTAGAAAACGTATCAGAGAAGCGGAGCGGCGTTGAATCATTTCACCCTCACTGCGATCTTGGTATCTAAAGACGCGATTCGATTTACACCTGCAGGAATACCGGTGATGCATTGCCAGCTAGAACATAGCGGCCAAGCAAACGAGGTAGGAGTGGCAAGGAAAATTCAGATGAACGTTGAAGCCATCACAATCGGTCCGATACAAAAGGATTTAGAGCGAATGGATTTAGGAGCTGAGGCAGTGTTTGAAGGATTCTTAGCACCCAAGACTCTACGTAATCAAAGACTTGTTTTCCATATTACCCATATTCAATTGAAAAATTAAAGAGGAAATCATCATGGCGTTTGGAAAGAAACCCGATTTCAAAAAGAAACCAGCTCAGAACCCATTGTTCAAGCGTAAGCGTTATTGCCGTTTCACTGTTGCTGGCGTAGAACAGATTGACTACAAAGATGTAGATACATTGAAGGACTTCATTGGCGAAAACGCCAAGATCACTCCTGCTCGTTTGACAGGCACTAAAGCTAAATATCAGCGTCAGTTAGACACTGCTATCAAGCGTGCTCGTTACTTGGCTTTATTGCCATTCTCTGATCAACATAAGAAATAATTGGGAGCCCTCAATGCAAATCATTCTTTTAGAAAAAGTAACAAACCTGGGCAACCTCGGCGACATCGTTCGCGTTAAAGACGGTTTCGCTCGTAACTTCTTAATCCCACAACGTAAAGCTCGTCGTGCAACTGAAGCGGCGATTGCTGACTTTGCAGTTCGTCGTGCTGAGTTGGAAAAATTAGCTGCTGAGAAATTGGCTGCTGCTGAAGCTGTTGGCATCAAGCTCAAAGACATGGTTCTCGAAATCGGTCAAAAAGCGGGTGTTGACGGTCGTTTGTTTGGTTCTGTAACCAATCACGACATCGCTGATGCTTTGAAAGCTAAAGGTTTCACAATTGAGAAGTCTTCAGTTCGCATGCCTACTGGCCCATTGAAAATGGTTGGTGATCACCCTGTAGCGGTTGCTGTTCATACCGACGTAGTTGCAGACATCACTATTCGTGTAGTTGGCGAGCAAGCTTAAGCTTTAACTCTGTAAACTAGCCTCATGGCTGAATCCCGTTCACGTTCCGTTACGCTGAATCCCGGCATGATGGGTTCTGGGGATGCAGTCGTGCAGGCTTTAAAAGTCCCGCCGCATTCAGTAGAAGCCGAGCAATCACTGCTCGGCGGTCTACTTATCGATAACTCCTCTTGGGATAATCTTGGTGGAGTATTAAACGATAAAGATTTCTATCGCCCTGAACATGCTTTGATCTACAAGGTCATTGCACGTTTGGTTGGTGACAATCATCCTGCTGACGTGATCACTGTCTATGATGCAGTGAAGTCCGAACAGGGTGGAGACTTGGTCAGCATTGACTATCTCAATTCATTAGCGCAAAACACACCAAGTGCAGCGAACATTAAAGGCTACGCCGACATTGTTCGTGACCGCAGTATTCTGCGTCGCTTGATTGAAGTTTCAGACAGCATTGTTAATTCAGCATTCGTTCCAGAGGGGCGCACTGTTAGAACGCTTTTGGATGAAGCTGAGTCACGCATTTTGCAAATTGGCGAAGAGGGTAGCCGCAAAGCGGATTACCTCGAGATTGAGCCTCTACTCAAGGCTGTTGTAGCCCGCATTGATGAGCTCTATAACCGCCAAGGCGGTAGCGACATTACTGGCATTGCAACTGGATTCTTAGATTTAGATAAGCAAACTAGCGGCCTACAAAAAGGCGACCTCGTGATTGTTGCTGGTCGTCCTTCTATGGGTAAAACCGCTTTTGCATTGAACATCGCTGAGAACGTTGCGCTTGCTGAAGGATTGCCAGTCGTCGTGTTCTCAATGGAGATGTCCGGTGAGCAATTGGCTGCTCGTTTACTCGGTTCAGTTGGGCGCGTAGACCAAGGCCGTATGCGTACTGGCAAGTTGCAAGACGATGAGTGGCCACGTGTTACTGATGCAATTGCGCGTTTAAGTAATACCCAAATTTTGATTGATGAGACTGGCTCTTTATCAAGTCTAGAGTTGCGTGCACGTGCACGTCGCATTGCTAGAAACTTTGGCGGAACTCTTGGTTTGGTGGTGATTGATTACTTACAGCTTATGAGTGGTTCTGGATCAGAAAACCGCGCAACAGAAATTTCAGAAATCTCTCGCTCACTGAAGTCTCTTGCAAAAGAATTGCAGTGTCCTGTTGTTGCGCTCTCCCAGTTAAATCGTGGTCTTGAGCAGCGCCCTAACAAGCGTCCGATTATGTCTGACTTGCGTGAGTCAGGCGCTATTGAGCAAGATGCCGACTTAATTATGTTCATCTATCGTGATGAGGTTTATCACCCAGACACTACAACCGACAAAGGTGTGGCTGAGATCATCATTGGTAAGCAACGTAACGGCCCTATCGGTACGATAAGACTAAGTTGGCAAGGTCCGTATACCAAGTTTGATAATTTGGCGATGGGATCAATCGGTTACTCTTCTGGCGGTTACGAGCCGTTCTAAGTAAAGAAATAATAAAAAAATAAACTGAAAGATAAGTAGATAAAGAAAAAGCCTCACAGTGTGAGGCTTTTTTAATGGATTAAAAATTAGATCGTAAAAGTAATCTTATTTACCACCCATGCATTTTTTGATGGAAGCATCTTTAGCTGCACCATACAGTGGCTTACCATCTTTGCTTACTGCCTTAGCTTCGCAATCATTCGGCTTAGCATCACCCATACATTTCTTAATAGAGGCATCTTTAGCAGCGCCATACAGTGGCTTGCCTTCCTTGCTGACTGCTTTAGCTTCACAGGCTGCTTGATCAGCAAATGCATAAGTAGGGATTGCAAAACTCAATGCAATGCTTAAAGCGACGATGATTTTTTTCATGCTCATTCTCCAGGTGGGTGATTTGGTTTGATTCAAGCTTACTTTAGTTCTCAAAACTATTATTGATGATTATGTGGGGTGGAAGTATTAGCCCTAGAGTTAATAGATATTAACCATGCGGGTAATTATCATTATCCCTATTGATATCAGTGGCTTAGCCACATATTTTCCCTGTAAATCCGCTAGAGCCAATTCAATGAAAAGTAAGTTTTTATTTCGCAGCCTCCTGAGTTTTGGGATTACGTATACCCTCCTCAGTTTTTCTTCGCCTTTGATGGCGGCAGGCAGTTGTGATAACTACACTCCGGATGTGAATGGAACTACGGTAACTTGTACCGGCGTTGGAAGCACATCTGCTGGCGTTATTTCATCTCAATCAAATACAACAGCGGGTAATAGCGTAACCGTCAATATCAACTCTGGTACCTCATTAATCATTAATGGCTCGACTGTAGGTATAGGTAGTGCGGCAACTGTGGTGAATGATGGCAATTTAAATACCAGTGCTTTTTATTATGGCTACGGCATTTCATCGGGTGCAAACGGAAGATCACAGGCTGGCGACAGCAGAATTACCAATAATGGCACTATTTATACAGGCGGCACCAATGCTTCCGGTATTTACATCAGCGCTACCAATGCGGGATCTGCAGCAAACACGATTACCAATACTGGATCAATAACAACAGCGGGCTCTGGTGCAAATGGTATTCAGGTTGTCAATGGCGGGGCTATTGCTGCTATAAATAACTCAGGAGTTATATCCGCTCAAGGCGCTAATTCGAATGGAATTCAAGTAACAGGTGCAGCAAATATTACCAATTCAGGAACAATATGCCCATCAACCGTAGTTGGAGGGGTATGTGCTGCAAGTGGAGCTGGTAGTGGCAATGGTATTCAGATCGATAACAATGCCAATTCCAATCGTACGACAATCACCAACACTTCGTCAGGCTTGATTGGCGCACCCACAACAGCCAATTATGCAATTTATAGTGCGCAGCAACCTGGCGTAGATATTTATAACTACGGAAAAATTAATGCCGCCAATGCTTCTGCTACTGCAATTAATTTTGTAGGTGCAACGACAGGTGGATCCAATAACACGGTGACCTTATATGGCGGCTCTACTTTGTTGGGCGGAATTAGTTTTAATAAGGGAAACACTCAAGAAACCTTGAGCTTTAATGGCCTTTCAAATTCAAACTTTAATAATGCTGTAACTGGTTTAAACCTTATTAATGCTACTAATGGTGCTAACGTTGTGATGAACAGCACCTCAGGTTATGAATTGGTTTCTGGAAAAGTTGCAGTTGACGGTACGTCTAGCCTTGCTATCTCTGGTGTCATTAAAGATCAGGCCAGCCCAAGTGCCGTTGCTTCTAGCATCGAGAAAAATGGCGTAGGCACTTTAGTTTTGTCAGGCTCCAATACCTACACGGGTGGCACAGTATTAAATGCGGGAACTATTGCGGTGGCGAATAATGCTGCATTGGGAACGGGTTCCTTAGCAATGGCTAACGGCACTACATTACAAGCAAATGCTCCAGTAAATCTTGCAAATAATGTTGGTTTAACAGGTAATAGCACCATCAGCACCAACGGCAACAATATGGGCTTGTCCGGAAATATAACGGGTAATGGTGGCTTTGCAAAAACAGGTGATGGAACACTGACACTATCCGGTGCCAATAGTTATAGCGGTGGCACAACTGTTTCAGCTGGTGCCTTGGCAGGAACAACATCAAGTATTCAAGGCAATGTAGTTAACAATGCGATAGTTAATTTCAGTCAGTCTACTAATGGAGCTTATGCAGGCGTAATGAGTGGTTCTGGTTCTATGGTTAAGGATGGTGCTGGTGCAGTAACTATTTCAAATACCAATACCTATACGGGTGATACAAGTATTAATGCAGGTAGTCTCATTTTGACTGGTTCAACAACATCCAATACTTCTATCGCTGCTGGCGCGAACTTACAAGGTAGCGGCGTTATTAACGGCAATGTGATTAACTCAGGCTCTATCACGCCTTCATTTAATGGTGCTCCAACTAACTTAACGATCAATGGTAACTACATCGGCAACAGCGGTAACTTTGTTGGTGGTGTGTATGCTCCTGCGGCTTCACCTGTAGCCGATACATTGACTGTTTCTGGAAATACCTCTGGTTCTACTGGGCTGACGATTACTGATAAAGGCGGTCTTGGTAATCGCACTACTGGCAATGGTATTCCTGTGGTGATTGTGAATGGCACTTCCACAGCTAGCGCTTTTGCCTTAAATCAGCGCGTTGCAGCTGGTGCCTATGAGTACAAGCTATATAAAGGTGGCGCAAGTGGTGCTGGCAATTCTTGGTACTTATCAACTCAGGCGCCAGCGCCAGCGACAACTTCGGGATCATCTGGATCAGGCTCTTCTAGCGGCTCATCCACACCAACGACTGATGCGCCTCCTGCTCCAGTTTTAACCCCGGCTGCTGGCGAGCGTATTGAGGTTGCTGTCTATCCAGCAGTACCTTCATTGGTGCAGCTATACGCACAAACCGCTGTGGATACATTAGATCAACGTCGTGGTGATCTGAATTTAGTTGATCCTCAAGGCGGTGCTAAGAAGAATTCAATTGATTGGGCACGCATTATTGGCAAGACAGGTACATCCACTCCATCTAGCGTAAGCGAAGGTCCGAAGATGAATTTCAATGCCTACGCATTACAGCTTGGCGTAGATGTTTATCAGAATGAAGAGCAGGGTGGCTCAAGATCCTATGTGGGTCCTTATGTCACTATTGGTAGTGCTAATGCAAATACCTCCAGCCAGAGTGGCGGCATCTCTACCGGCAGCATCAACGGCATGCAGGCCTATTCATTAGGTTTATATGGCACCCATTTTGCAAGCAACGGCTTATATGTGGATGCTCTTGCTCAAGGTACTCGCTACCTAAATGCTGGAGCCAGTTCAGTGCAAGGTGCTCAGCTGAGAACGCAAGGCACAGGATTTACTGGTTCACTTGAGGGTGGTGGTCGTTGGAACGTAGATAAGTTTTTGATTTCTCCGCAAGCACAAATTGTTTATGACGCCATTGGTATGAATAACGCAACTGATGCTTATGGTCAGGTGAACTTTAATAAGAGTGAGATGACTCGTGGTCGTTTGGGTTTATTAGCAGGTCATAAAGATGTGATTGGTAGCACTCCAGTTTTCGCGTATTTACGTGCAAGTTATTGGAGTATTTTTAATGCCGGTACAAGTACCACAATGGCTTCGCTATATGGTGTCAACCCAATTACATTCCAATCACAAGCAAACTCACGCTGGATGACGGTAGATGCTGAAGTAAACGCGCGTATTACAAAAGACACTAATCTGTTCCTGAACTTGGCTGTTGATAACTCTTTGGTGGGAACTTATCAAGCCTATTCAGGCAGAATTGGTCTGCAGACCCGTTTCTAAATAGATGGCGCTCTACTTGGTTTACTGAGGCGCCATACGGCGTGCTTCAGTAAACTTCGCCGCCCAATATGGCGAGGTAATGTAATCGAGGCGCACGGTTCCACCTGCGCTTGGGGCATGAACAAATCTGCCTTGTCCCACGTAGATCCCCGCATGGGAATATTTTTCACCAGTAGTGTTAAAGAATACCAAGTCGCCTGGAGCGGGAGGTTGTCCTTCTATGCTTTTGCCTTTGGTACTCATTAGCTGAATAGTGCGAGGCAGTTTGATGCCAGCCGCTTTGCTATAGACATAAACAATCAGACCGCTGCAATCAAAACCACCTTTTGGTGTATTGCCCCCATAGCGGTAAGGCACATCCACTAAGCCTACTGCTGCAATGGAGATATCTTCAGTACCAACACTAGTGTCTTGCTTGAATTGAGAGACTCTGGAGGAGGACCCTGATTTACCGCTGAACGTGCTGCATCCGCTTAGGATGAGTAAGCTGCAAATAAAAATGCCGCACCCCAGAAGAGTGCGGCATGAGAGAGTTTGCTTAGAGTGCGTCAGCAGCATGATCCGCAAGACGGGAGCGCTCACCTCGAGCCAGAGTCACGTGACCACCATGACGCCAGCCCTTAAAGCGATCAACTACATACGTTAAGCCAGAGGAGCCCTCGGTTAAGTATGGAGTGTCGATCTGAGCAATGTTTCCTAAGCAAACAATTTTGGTTCCTGGTCCTGCGCGAGTAACCAGGGTTTTCATTTGCTTTGGTGTGAGGTTTTGAGCTTCATCAATGATGACAAACTTGCTAACAAATGTTCTGCCACGCATAAAGTTCATGCTCTTTACTTTGATGCGCGAACGAATTAATTCCTGGGTAGCAGCACGACCCCACTCACCAGCGCCATCATCATTGCGTTGTAAGACTTCGAGGTTGTCATCAAATGCGCCCATCCAGGGTTGCATCTTTTCTTCTTCGGTACCCGGGAGGAAGCCAATGTCTTCACCAACAGGCACTGTAGCGCGTGTGATGATGATCTCGTTGTAACGCTTACTATCGAGAACCTGCTCAAGGCCAGCTGCTAAGGCCAGCAAGGTTTTACCTGTTCCTGCTTGGCCTAGCAAGGTTACAAAGTCCACATCTGGGTTCATGAGTAAATTCATGGCAAAGTTTTGCTCACGATTACGGGCTGTCACGCTCCACACATTATTTTTCTGGTGAGAGAAGTCTCTTAATGTCTGTAGGAGGGCAGTCTTGCCATTAATTTCTTTTACTTGGGCATAGAACGGTGTTGAGCCATCAGGATTTTCTTGATACACAAATTGGTTTACCAACATGCTATTAACAGAAGGGCCGGTCACTCGATAGAACATCGTGCCAGATTTGGAGTCCGCCCAGCTCTCCATATCCTTACCATGCTTAGGCCAAAAATCTGCTGGCAATGTCATCACGCCGGCATACATCAAGTCGCGATCTTCTAAAACCTGGTCATTAAAATAATCTTCAGCAGGCAATCCCAATGCGCGTGCTTTAATGCGCATATTGATATCTTTGGATACCAGTACGACTTCCTGGCCCTTGCGAGTTTTTTGTAGCTCACTCACTACTGCCAGAATCAAGTTATCACCTTTGCCCTCAGGTAGACCTTCAGGTAGTGCTTGTGTTGTTAATTTGGTTTGAAAGAATAGACGGCCTGTGACATCTTGATTCCCAAGTTTATTGAGTGGGATACCATCATCCAAGGTGCCGCTAGTGCCAGCAATAAGCTGGTCCAGGGATCTGCTGACGGTACGCGCATTGCGCGCTACCTCGGTCATCCCCTTCTTGTGGTTATCCAACTCTTCTAGAGTGGTCATCGGCAGATACAGATCATGCTCTGAGAAGCGGAATAGGGAGCTTGGATCGTGCATTAAGACGTTGGTATCCAAAACAAACAAACTTGGAGGTCCGGTACGTATTACACGTTTTGGTTTTGCAGGCGTAGGGGCTTTGGCTTCGCTACGTATTGGGTTGCGATCTAACTTAATTTTCTCGAGGGCTACTTCCGCCTCGGTTAAATCTTCTTCTACATCATTAGTCCAATCCACTGCTTCTACTACCACCGGTTTTGCTGGAGCAGGACGCTTCTTTAAGTCGGGAGTATCTTTGCGACTGAGCTTCACTTGATCAGCAATTTGAGTGGGGATTGGGGGCAGTGGCATGGACTCTCCTAAAAGAAAAAACCGCCAAGCGGATTGCATTGACGGTTTATTGCGAAACTGTTTGTAGTGAAGACTGAAAAACGGAGGGGGTTACTCTCCGCACCTGATCTGAAATATTCAGGTTTCTGATTCAAACGGATTGTCAGACTTTCCCGTCGTTTACGGTGCATATGAATTACTTTACCCCAAATTTTGGGGTTTGCAAGCACCTCAGAACAAATTATTGTAAAAATTATTTGGTTGCTTGGGCTGCTTGTAATACTTCTGTCACATGACCAGGAACTTTAAGACCACGCCACTCTTTAACCAGATTCCCGGAGGAGTCAAATAAGAAGGTGCTGCGCTCTACTCCACGGACTTGTTTGCCGTACATATTCTTCATCTTCATGACGCCAAAGATCTGGCAAAGCTTTTCTTCGGTATCGGCAACCAGCTCAAAAGGAAGCTCTAGTTTGCTGCGGAAGTTATCGTGAGATTTGAGGCCATCTCGGGAAACCCCTACCACCAGAGTATTCGCTTTGGTGAATGCTTCAATGTTGTCTCTAAATTCGCCGGACTCAGCTGTGCAGCCAGGAGTCATGTCTTTAGGATAAAAATAAAGAACTAGCTTTTTGCCTTTTGCGGATGCAGGTGAAAATGTCAATCCAGAGGTTGCTGGAATTGCGCACTGCGGCATAGGTTTACCGATAGCTACTGTCATGATGATCCTTCGTTGGTTGTCTCTACTGCTTATTAAATTATTAGGTATTTTGAATGATTAATTCACCACTGCGATTAGGTATTTCACCCCAGGTCAGCGGCAATACCGCTATTTTATCGAGTTGTTTAGTGGCTTCCCAGGATTTATGAAGCTCGCCCATTGTGACAAGATCGTGACCTTGATTTAGCCATCCAGCCAATAGCTGCTCAAATGCAGGCAGCAGCTTTTGCCCCTCTAGCTCAGCGTGTAGCGTGAACACTTGGTCGTTGGGGTTACTTTGAGTAATCTCTAAAAGCTTCTTGACTGCTCCAAACTCATCAGCATCATCGATGCCAATCAGCTCGTCAAATGTAGGGAGTGTTGTTGGGTATTGAACATGTTTGGCTTTGCCAGAGGGTAGCTCAAGGCGATAGGGTATGAGGTTAGGTTCGGCTCTGCCATCAGATGAGTAAGCAATCCCCCATTGATCGAGCTGCTCAAAAGCTGCCGAATTCATTTGCCAACCAGCGGCGCCATAAGTAGCTGGCGCATGACCAAAAATCTCTACAAATCTATCCCAACTTTTTTGCATCATGGACTTTGTCCATTGCGCATCTTGAGTACGTACTGCATCTTGCCAGGCAACGTGATCCCAGGTGTGAATGCCAGTCTCATGACCTGCTTGATCAATGGCGCGCATTTCTGCTGCAGCCTTCTTGCCAATGTCTGGTCCTGGGAGTAGAACACCGTAGAGCAATGTCTTAATGCCGTAGTGCTCTACAACGGAAGTGCGACTCACTTTTTTCAGAAAGCCTGGACGGAAAACGCGCTTTAAAGCCCAGCCGGTGTGATCCGGGCCAAGGCTAAAGAGAAAGGTCGCCTTAAGTCCAAAGCGCTCTAGCGTGCGAGCTAAATTAGGTACGCCTTCTTTGGTGCCGCGTAAGGTATCAACATCAACCTTGAGAGCAATCTTAGCCATGAACCTTTGGGTTTGCTTTCTCTTATTCTTTGTCGACCAAGGTGCGTGCTTTTTCTACATCTTCGCGATAGGCTTCAAAAATATTCTTGAGCGCATCGGACATCGTAGTAGTTGGCTTCCAACCTAGTTCGCTCATCGTGTTATCAATTGCTGGCACACGATTTTGAACGTCTTGATAGCCTTCACCGTAGTAAGCGCCAGAAGTAGTTTCTACAATCTTCACTTCATTCGCAGTCTTCGCATATTCAGGAATGCTGCGAGCAATTTCTAGCATCTGATTCGCGAGTTCACGAATAGAGTGATTATTTTTTGGATTGCCGATGTTGTAGATCTTGCCGTTAGCAACACCATCTTTGTTGTCGATGATGCGCATTAGAGCATCGATACCATCGTCAACATATGTAAAGGCACGCTTCTGGGCGCCACCATCAACAACGTTAATAGATTCGCCACGAACAATATGACCCAAGAACTGAGTCACTACGCGGGAAGAGCCTTCTTTTGGTGTGTAGATGCTATCGAGACCAGGGCCAATCCAATTAAATGGACGGAAGAGGGTAAAGCGGAGGCCTTCCATGCCGTAGCCCCAAATCACGCGATCCATCAGCTGTTTAGAGCAGGCATAGATCCAGCGTGGCTTGTTGATTGGACCGTAAACCATATTGGACTTTGCGGGATCGAATTCACTATCCTCACACATTCCATACACTTCAGATGTGGATGGAAATACCAAATGCTTTTTGTATTTCACTGCAGAGCGCACGATTGGAAGGTTTGCTTCGAAATCGAGCTCAAACACTTTGAGTGGCTGCTGAACATAAGTTGCGGGTGTAGCAATAGCAACTAAAGGCAAGATGACATCGCACTTACGAATGTGATACTCAACCCATTCTTTATTGATGGTGATGTCACCTTCAAAGAAGTGCATGCGCGGATGATTTACTAAGTCACCAAGACGATCGTTTTGCATATCCATGCCGTAGACATGCCAATCGGTTGTCTCAAGAATGCGCTTGGAAAGGTGGTGACCAATAAAACCGTTAACACCAAGAATGAGTACTTTTTTCATCTTTACTGCCTCGTTTTAATCTAATTTATTTGCTTGCTGGAAACCATTCCAAGATTTCTACTGCTTGGCGGTCGCCGCAAATGCCGAATACCCGATTATCAACCACTTGGATGCCGCAAACCCCAAGATCGAGATTGGCTGGAAATGGCCCATTTAGGCTGCTACGGGCGACGATCATGGTCTTATTGTCATGGTCCGTAAAGGCACCTGGATAGGGCGGTGCAACAGCTCTAACGAGGTCATGAACCTGTTTGGCGGTCTGATTCCAGTGAATTTGGCCATCCGCGGGCTTCCGGCCCCCAAAATAGCTGCCTTTTTGGAGTTCATTAGGCTTTCGGGGAATATTTCCTTGAATCAAGCTAGGCAAGACCTGCTCAATGACAGTCACAGCAGCCTGGCTTACTTTGCCAAATACATCAGTAGCGGTTTCATCTAGGCCAATACTGACAGCTGCTTGCCCAACAATATCTCCTGCATCCGGCTTTGCTTCCATGATATGCAAGGTAGCACCGGTTTCTGTTTCGCCATGCAGGATGGCCCAATTCACTGGCGCACGCCCACGATATTTTGGTAGAAGTGAGCCATGCATATTGAGTGCAGCAATTTTTGCGCACTTCAATATCTGCTCTGGAATCATGAAGCGATAGTAGAAGGAAAAGATGTAATCCGGTGCAAGCGCTTGAAACTTCGGAATGAGGTCTACCAATTCATTTGCGTTTGGTGTGATGTATGGAATATTTTTCTCAGCACACAGTTTTGCCACACTCCCAAACCAAACATTTTCATTGGGATCATCTTGATGGGTAACTACGAGGTCAACTTGTATGCCGGCGCCGAGAAGCGCTTTCAGGCAATTAACGCCCACATCGTGATAAGCAAAGACGACTGCGTGCAATTATTTTTTCTCTAAAACAGTTTGCACAACATAACGAGGACGTTTGCGAATTTGCTGATAGATGCGACCAATATATTCGCCTAAAAGACCAAGCCCAAAGAGCATGACGCCAATTAGGAAGAAGGTCAGCGCGAAGAGGGTAAACACTCCCTCAACCTCAGCGCCTAGAACGAAGCGACGCACTAGTAGGTAGGCGAACAGGCTGCCAGCAGCAAGGGATAAGAGCATGCCGAGAATCGAAAAGATCTGCAGTGGCATGATTGAAAAGCCGGTAACCAAATCAAAGTTCAAGCGAATGAGTTGATACAGGGTGTACTTAGATTCGCCAGCAAATCGCTCTTCATGTTTAACAGAGATCTCGACCGGGTTAGCAGAGAAGGTGTAAGCCAGCGCTGGAATAAAAGTGTTGCTCTCATCGCATTGGCGAACAAGATCAACAATGCGACGGCTATAGCCACGTAACATGCAGCCTTGATCAGTCATCGTGATACGGGTAATGTTTTCACGTAATCGATTCATGGCGCGTGAAGCGAATTTTCTAAAGAAGCTATCTTGACGATCTGCGCGAATCGTGCCGACGTAATCATGACCTTTTAGCAGTTGCTCGGTAAGTGCATCAATTTCTTCTGGAGGATTTTGTAAATCAGCATCCAGGGTAATGATGTATTCACCTTTGGCGTATTCAAAGCCAGCCATGATCGCCATATGTTGACCAAAGTTGCTATGAAATAAAACTGCGCGAGTGACGTCGGGACGTAATTCCACCTGCTTAGAAAGAATGCCGGCGGAGCGATCTTTGCTGCCGTCATTTACGAAAACGATTTCGTAAGTAATTTTGCGTTTAGCGGCAAGCGTATCAAGCGCCGGGTAGAGGCGATCAAAGAGAGCTTGGAGACCATCTTCCTCGTTGTAAACGGGAATAACAATACTGAGTGTTGGGTTGGCAACTAAATTGGCAGTCATCCAGCAATTTTGCCTGATTCTCAGGGCTCAACCCCAATAACGCTAGTTTTTGCGGTATTTCTGCAAAATTCCGATCAATCCCTTGGCTATACGGCCAATATCCTCATCTGCCATTGCGGGGAATAAAGGAAGTGTGAGGATGGATTTGCCGATTCGTTCTGCGATTGGTGTATCAGAGGTTTTATAGCCTTGGTTTTTATACAGCGTAAAGCCTGTAATAGCGGGGTAATGAACGCCAGTGCCAATACCCAAATCTTTTAACTCAGTCATGACTTGGGCGCGATCTGTATTTAACTGATCAAGCGGTAAAACTATTTGGAACATGTGCCAGTTGCTTTCAGTAAAGTTTTCAACTGGAAGTTCTAACTTCAAATTCTCTAATGCGGCAGCTTTTAATTCAGCGCGAATGACATCAAAGTATTGGCGCGCTAAAGCAGCACGACGCGCTTGATATGCAGGCAGTTGTTTGAGTTGCTCGAGGCCAATGGCCGCGTTGACGTCTGTCAAATTATCTTTGCCACCCAATACATCGACGTCCATACCGTCCATACCTTGACGGGTTAATCCTTGCAGGCGGAACTTCTCAGCAAGCTTTGCTTCATCTGCATTATTGAGTACAAGACAACCGCCTTCAATAGTGGTGAGATTCTTGTTTGCTTGAAAACTAAAGCTGACTAAGTCACCAAAGCTACCAATCTTCTTGCCCTTCCATTGAGATCCAAAAGCTTGTGCTGCATCCTCAATGACACGAAGATTGTGTTGCTTCGCCAATGCATAGAGCTGATCCATGTCAACAGGTAGGCCAGCCAAATAGACTGGCATGATTGCTCGCGTCTTTGGTGTGATTGCAGCTGAAACTTTATTGAGATCAATATTGCGTGTGACTGGATCAATATCTACAAAGACCGGTTTAGCGCCTACACTCAAAATGACATTCGATGTTGCCACCCAAGAGATTGGAGTAGTAATAACTTCGTCGCCAGCACCAATACCTGCAACTTGCAGGGCAATCTTCATCGTTGCAGTGCCGTTAGCAAAACAGCGGACGGGGCGACCACCAAAGTAGTTGCTTAAAGTTGCCTCAAACTCTGCCAACTTGGGCCCTGATGTCACCCAGCCAGAGCGCAATACTTCCGAAACAGCATCAATCGTTTCTTGATTGAAGCTAGGACGTGTAAAGGGAATGAATGGTTGGCTGGAGTCTGACATGATGTCTTATATTACTTTAATGCGTTACTGCGTCACATTCGATGCATCTGGATGTTTCACAATGACCCTGCGTGAATCGCGATCAACTTCTTGCATTGGAAAATTCTGAGCCTTTAGTGCTTCAAATTGCTCTGGAACCATGATGGCGTAGGCCGTTTGGTCTTCTTTCCAGCGAGCAATAAATGCATCCAGTGTTGGCATCCAGAGATCGGGCTCTTGGTTGACACCAAACACGAGCTCGTCGGGGGATTCAACCATGATCATCGTTCTGCCTAAATAGAAGGGCACGGTGTGATCTAAAAGACGAACAGAATAGAAATTTACTTTTTCAGGAATGGATGCTTTCACTCGTTCTACGAGATCAATACCTGAGACGGCACGACCTAATGTCTCATGGCCTGTTCCCGCAATGATGGCACACAGAAAAAATCCGCAAGCAAAACTCACGATACTTTGAATACCATTGCGTTTACTTTGCCATGCGGCATAAGCGCTAAAAATAATGAGCGCTATTAATGCAGCAATCACCCAATAGGTGTATTGCGCATATGCATTAACCTCATCAGGTCTTGCTTGTTTGCCGATGGCATCCAAAAAGAAAAATCCAACGCAACCAAGCAGTGCAAATCCAAGTGTCTGTAATTTCCATGACAGAGCCATGGTGTTGGTGTGACCAAGTAAACGATCCAATCGATTGCCAATGAGTAAAGCAAGCGCAGGAAATACTGGGATGATGTAGCCGGGTAATTTAGAACGTGAGACGCTAAAGAACGCAAAAATAACTACAAACCAGCAGACCAATAACCAGCCAGCAGAAAACTCACGGCGGCGCTCGCTCCAGGCTTGTGCAATTGCTCCTGGGATCTGTAGAAACCAGGGAAGCAGCCCAATTAGTAGCAGTGGCACAAAGTAATAAATAGGACCTGTTCTGCTGTGAGCATCCTGTGTGAAACGTTGAAGATGCTCATGAATGAAGAAGAATTCTAAAAACTCAGGATTGCGCTGTGCCACCAAAATAAACCAAGGCGCAGTGATTGCTAAGAACAAAATAGTTCCACTAAATAAACGAAGCCGAGTCCAAATTTTCCAATCCCAAGTACTAATGGAATAAGCAATAAAAACCATCGCAGGAATTGCGGCGCCAATAACACCTTTAGATAAAGTTGCTAGTGCCATGAAAGCCCAACATGCCCACATCCAATTTCTACAACTGTTTTTATTGTGAGATGTTTGTGCAATTAATAGGCTACACAAAGCAGCAACTAAAAAAGCAGACAAGCCCATGTCGAGCGAATTGAAGTGACCGCTGATAACCCACATCGGACTTGAGGCCAATACAACGGCGGCTAACCATCCTGCTCGAGCGTTATAAATTCGAGCGCCAGTAAATCCAACTAAGAGAATGGTGAGAAATCCAGTAAGTGCAGTCCAAAGACGTGCTTGCCAGTCACCAATGCCAAATACTTGAAATGCTGCTGCAGTAGCCCATGCTTGCAATGGTGGTTTTTCGAAATACTTGTAGCCGTTGTATCTAGGTGTAATCCAATCACCGGTCACGAGCATTTCTCGGGCGATCTCTGCGTAGCGTCCCTCATCAGATGGAATGAGATGGCGGTAGTTCAAAGTGCCAAACCACAGCAAGCCGTAAATAATGACCAACAACAAAATCTTGCCCGGATGCAGGGCTGAAGACTGCCGAATTTGGCCAAATTGCATTAAACGGGCTCCACAATCAGAGCTAGCAGGACCTGACGTCCTTCGCCCACCAGGATGTTGTATGTCCGGCAGGCGGCCTGGGAATCCATGATTTCAAAGCCAATTTTGGCGGAAATCAGGGCTTTAAGGAGTTCTGGCTTAGGAAAGCGCTGGCGTTTGCCGGTCCCAATAAGGATTAATTCTGGTTTTAAATCAATGAGTTGCGAGAAGTGATGGGCTTCCAAGTCGTCAAATGACCGGGCTGACCACTCTGAGATGGCGCCATCCGAGCTCAGGACAACAGCATGGGCGTAAGGAGTCTTATTGATCTCTACGTAACCATCGCCGTAGCCAGTGATCGTATTCGCTCCGGAATGGGGGTCAGATTGAAGCTTCAAGTGGACTCTCTGTCATAATTATGTGGATTATAGCTAGCTGTTTTTTCTCATATTTCAAGAACTTACCCTTTAATTTATTGTGAAACCAATCCGAAAGTCCCAAAAGCTCGATAACGTCTGTTATGACATACGTGGGCCGGTGCTCGAGCTTGCTCAGCGCATGGAGGAAGAAGGTCACAAAATCATCAAATTAAACATTGGAAACGTAGGGGTTTTCGGTTTTGATCCTCCTGAAGAGATTCAGTTGGACATGATTCGCAATTTAAGCAACGCCTCAGCATATTCGGATTCCAAGGGAATCTTTTCGGCTCGCAAGGCGATCATGCAGTACTGCCAAGAAAAAGGCATTCAAGGCGTGACCTTGGATGACGTCTACACCGGCAATGGAGTTTCTGAGCTCATCGTGCTGTCGATGAATGCACTCTTAAATGATGGCGATGAAGTTTTGGTACCAACACCAGATTACCCACTGTGGACTGCTGCTGTGAGTTTGTCGAGCGGTACACCTGTGCACTATCTTTGCGATGAATCCAAAGATTGGGCGCCGGATTTAAATGATCTGCGTAAAAAAATTACGCCACGCACTAAAGCGATTGTGGTGATCAATCCAAACAATCCTACTGGCGCAATTTATTCCAAAGAAGTTTTGCTTGAGTTAACAAGTATTGCTCGTGAATACGGTTTGATTTTGTTTGCTGATGAGATTTACGACAAGATGTTGTATGACGGTGAGAAGCATATTTCTCTTGCATCTTTGTCGACCGATGTAGTCACTATTACCTTCAATGGTCTTTCTAAGAATTACCGTTCATGTGGCTATCGCGCAGGCTGGATGATTGTCTCGGGTGATAAAGAGATGGTGCGCGATTACATCGAAGGCTTAAACATGCTGGCCTCGATGCGCTTGTGTGCAAACGTGCCAGGTCAATACGCGATTCAAACTGCATTAGGCGGTTATCAAAGTATTAATGACTTAGTGGGCGATGGCGGTCGTCTTGCGAAGCAACGTGATCTTGCTTGGAAACTGATTACCGATATTCCGGGTGTCACTTGTGTGAAACCTAAGTCAGCTTTGTATTTATTTCCAAGGTTAGACCCAGAGGTTTATCCAATTGAAGATGATCAACAATTTGTTGCTGATCTTTTAAAAGAAGAAAAAGTATTGTTAGTGCAGGGCTCCGGTTTTAACTGGGGTAAACCTGATCACTTCCGCGTAGTGTTCTTGCCTCACGAGGATGTGCTGAAGGAGGCTATCGGCCGCCTTGCACGTTTTCTGGAGCGTTATCGTAATAAGCACAGCCGTAAGGCTTCTTCAACTGCAGCAAAGGCATCATGAAACCGATTCAAGTAGGTCTTTTAGGTATTGGCACTGTTGGTGGTGGCGTATTCACTGTTCTCGAACGTAACCAAGATGAGATTACCCGTCGCGCTGGGCGTGGCATTCGTATTAATACGGTTGCTGATTTAAATGTAGAGCGCGCCAAAGAATTGGTTAAGGATCGTGCGCAAGTGGTGAGTGATGCACGCGCTGTGATTAATAACCCAGAGATTGATATTGTTGTTGAGTTGATTGGTGGTTATGGAATTGCCAAGGACTTGGTTCTAGAGGCGATTGCTGCTGGTAAGCACGTAGTGACAGCCAACAAGGCTTTGATCGCCGTGCACGGTAATGAGATTTTTAAAGCTGCGCATGACAAAGGCGTGATGGTTGCTTTTGAGGCGGCAGTGGCAGGCGGCATTCCAATTATTAAAGCTTTGCGTGAAGGCTTAACTGCCAACCGTATTGAGTGGATCGCCGGCATCATTAACGGCACAACCAATTTCATCTTGTCAGAGATGCGCGACAAAGGTTTGGATTTCCAGACTGTACTGAAAGAAGCGCAACGCTTGGGTTACGCAGAGGCGGATCCAACTTTCGATATTGAAGGCGTAGATGCAGCGCATAAAGCGACCATCATGAGTGCAATTGCATTTGGTATTCCAATGCAGTTTGAAAAAGCACACATTGAAGGCATCACTAAGTTAGACGCAATTGATATTAAATACGCCGAGCAATTAGGCTATCGCATTAAGTTGCTAGGTATTGCTAAGAAAACACCAACTGGTGTTGAGTTGCGCGTACACCCAACACTCATTCCATCGAAGCGTTTGATTGCAAACGTTGAAGGTGCTATGAATGCCGTGCAAGTGTTTGGCGATGCTGTTGGCACTACCTTGTATTACGGCAAGGGCGCAGGCTCTGAGCCAACTGCTTCCGCTGTGATCGCAGACTTGGTAGACATTACCCGCTTATTAAATGCTGATCCTGAGCATCGCGTTCCATATTTGGCCTTCCAGGCAGATGCCGTACATGACACACCAGTGCTGCCAATTGGCGAGATCACCACTAGCTACTACTTGCGCTTGCGTGTAGCTGATCAAGCTGGCGTGTTGGCAGATATCACCAAAATTTTGGCTTCACATGGCGTTTCAATCGATGCGCTCTTGCAGAAAGAGGCTGATGAAGGTGAGAGCCAAACTGATTTGGTTGCCTTGACTCACGAAACCAAAGAAAAGAACATGCTTGCCGCGATTAAAGAGATTCAAGCTCTTAAAACTGTTGCCGGTGAAGTAGTAAAGATCCGTTTAGAAAATCTGTCTTAAGTAAAACTCAGCAAAATACATGCGTTACCAATCTACTCGCGGCAATAGTCCGCAACAATCCTTCTTAGAAATTTTGTTAGGCGGATTGGCGCCTGATGGCGGCCTGTATTTGCCTGTCCAATACCCAAAGGTTACTGCGGCACAGTTAGATTCTTGGCGCGGTTTGTCTTATGCTGATTTGGCTTACGAAGTTTTAAGTCTGTATTCCGACGATATTCCTGAGGCTGATTTGCGCGCTCTCTTGCGTAAAACTTATACCGAGCAGGTCTACTGCAATGGACGTCCACAGGACAACGCAAAGGACATTACACCGATACATTGGTTGGGTGAAGAGCACGGAACTCGTATTGGTCTTTTAAGTCTTTCAAACGGGCCTACTTTGGCCTTCAAGGACATGGCTATGCAGTTGCTTGGCAATCTCTTTGAATACGCTCTTAAGAAAAAAGGTCAGCATCTCAATATTTTGGGCGCAACTTCTGGCGACACTGGTAGTGCTGCTGAATATGCAATGCGTGGCAAAGAGGGTGTGAAAGTATTCATGCTTTCACCTCGCGGCAAGATGAGTGCTTTTCAATCTGCGCAAATGTATTCCCTGCAAGACCCCAATATTTTTAACTTAGCAGTGGCTGGTGTCTTTGATGACTGCCAAGATATTGTTAAAGCAGTAAGTAATGATCACGCTTTCAAAGCGAAGAATCAGATTGGTACAGTGAACTCCATTAATTGGGGTCGTGTAGTGGCTCAGGTGGTCTACTACTTCCAAGGTTATCTGTTGGCAACAAAGTCTAGCGCTGAAAAAGTGTCATTCACCGTGCCATCTGGCAACTTTGGTAATGTTTGTGCCGGTCATATTGCGCGCATGATGGGATTGCCGATTGAGCATCTGATTGTGGCGACCAATGAGAATGATGTCCTTGACGAGTTCTTCCGTACTGGCATCTACCGGGCGCGCAAGTCTGCTGAGACACTTCATACATCCAGTCCATCCATGGATATCTCTAAAGCCAGTAACTTTGAGCGTTTTGTATTTGATTTCATGGGTCAAGATGGCAAGGCTACTGCAGGCATGTTTAAGCAAGTAGATGAAACTGGTGGCTTTGATATCTCTAAAGATGCTGTTTTCAAAGAGCTGGGCAAGTATGGCTTTCAATCTGGTCGCAGCACCCATGAGAATCGCTTAGAAACTATTCGTGATATTGATCAGCGCTATGGCGTCATGATCGATACGCATACTGCTGATGGTGTGAAAGTTGCCCGCGAGCACCTACAGGCTGGCATTCCAATGATTGTGCTGGAGACAGCGCTACCGATTAAGTTTGAAGAAACCATTGAGATTGCTTTGGGTCGACCTGCTGAATGCCCACCTGCATTTAAAGATATTAAATCTAAGCCGCAGCGCGTAGAAAATATTGATGCCGATGTGAATCAAGTTAAAGCTTTCATTACAACGCATCTTGGTTAATCGACTTAACCCAAAACTTTAAGCAACAAGCAATCATCCTATGACAAAGCCACCAATGTTGACTGCGCAGCAGGCCTTAGACCATTTGCTGTCAAATGCAGTGACAGTCAATGAGAGCGAAAAGGTAAACACTCAAGCGGCATTGGGAAGGGTTCTGGCTGAGGATGTAAAGAGTTTGGTGGATGTACCGCCATTGGATAACACCTCAATGGATGGTTATGCGGTTCGCTGTGCAGATACAGTAACACCCGGAAAAAAATTGAGAATTGCTCAACGTATTCCGGCTGGCTCTATCGGAACTCAATTAGAGTCTGGCACTGCTGCCAGAATTTTCACGGGCGCTCCTGTTCCCCCTGGTGCCGATGCCGTTGTAATGCAAGAAGATTGCACGGTTGGGGATCAGCCCGATCAAGTCACTATTAATGTTGCTCCCACATCGGGTCAATGGATTCGTCGTAGTGGTGAAGATTTAACAACTGGCAAGACTTGCTTGACTGCTGGCACATTTTTGCGCCCTCAAGAGTTAGGTGTTGCCGCTTCTGCTGGCTTAACGCATCTCAATGTAAAACGTCGCGTGAAAGTTGCGGCATTCTTTACGGGTGATGAGTTAGCGCTTCCAGGTGATCCATTAAAGCCTGGTGGTATCTATAACTCCAATCGCGATACCTTATTGGCTTGCCTGAAGTCTTTGGGTTGTGATGCTACGGATTTAGGTATTGTTCCTGATTGCTTGGATGCAACACGCGAAGCATTGCGAAAAGCCAGTAAAGATCATGACTTAATAATCACCTCTGGTGGCGTATCGGTTGGTGAAGAAGATCATATTAAGCCTGCAGTCACTGCTGAGGGAAGATTGGATCTTTGGCTAATTGCCATCAAACCGGGTAAGCCGCTAGCATTTGGTGCGGTACGTAAATCAAGCGAGCCTAAAGACGGTGAAGCTTGGTTTATTGGATTACCTGGCAATCCAGTTTCTAGCTTTGTTACCTTCTTATTATTTGTTCGCCCATTTATTTTGAAACTCCAGGGACGCGAAGCCAAGCTTCCCCAATCGTATTTAATGCGTGCGGACTTTGATTGGCTAAAAGCCGATCGTCGTAATGAGTTCTTGCGCGTTAAGATTAATGATCAAGGCGGCCTTGATCTGTACCCAAATCAAAGCTCAGGCGTACTCACTAGCGCCTCTTGGGGTGATGGCCTAGTTGATTGCCCACCAAATCAGCCAATTAAGGCTGGTGAATTGGTGAAATACATTCCCTTTGATGCGCTCCTCAAATAATCGGTTTACGATTAGCTCATGAAACTCGAATTACGATTCTTTGCCTCATTGCGTGAGGCTCTTGGCATCTCGCAAGAGAGCATTACCATTCCAGCAACAGTGAAAACGATAGCTGAACTCAGGGCGCATCTTATTGAGCGCGGCAACCCTTGGTCTGAAGAATTAGCTGAGGGCAGGGTATTGCGCTGTGCCCTTAATCAACACATGGTTGATGCCAATACCGCTCTTCAAGATGGGTCTGAAGTAGCTTTCTTTCCTCCGGTAACCGGCGGCTAGCATGTCCAATTCATCTATTTGCATTCAGGAAAAAGATTTCGACCTTAGCGCTGAAATAGCAGCGCTCCGTAAGAATGATCCACGGGTTGGCGCGGTAGTTTCTTTCTTGGGCACTGTCCGGGATATGAATGACGGTAGCCAGGTAAAAGGCATGACCCTCGAGCATTACCCGGGGATGACCGAAAAGGCATTACAAGAAATTCTGGATCAGGCTAAAGCACGTTGGGGCATCTATCAAACTCTAGTGATTCATCGAGTGGGACCACTCTTACCTGAGGATCAAATTGTTCTGGTTGCAGTTACTAGTGCGCACAGGGGAGAAGCTTTTGCTGCCTGCGAGTTCATCATGGACTACCTTAAAACGGCAGCTCCATTTTGGAAAAAAGAAGAAACGCCTGAAGGCGCTCGTTGGGTAGATGCTAGGGTTACCGATGAAGTTGCGCTATCCAAGTGGAAAGAAAAATGAAAAATACCTTAGTCGGCAGGATCTTGTTGTGCATGTCGATTCTTTCAGCAGCAGGTCTCACGGGTTGCGGTGCGGGTGATAGCGTGCACGCACAATCAACCCCATCTACACTGGCCACAAAAGATCTTTCTGCTTTTGTTGATACTTATTGGTATGTGCCTACTGAATATTTGTTAGCTTATTCGTATAGCGGTTCTGCAAATCCAAAAGTCAGCGCCGTGAATGATCAAACTATTTGGCACATCACATCTGCGAATGGCGGTTATCTCCAGGGATGTTCTTTTGCAAGTACGAATAATGGTGCGAGCTGGTCAGCTGCCACAATCATAGGTTCCGTCACAGCCAATAATTCTGTCTCATTGGGTTTTTATGGAGCCTCTCTTACTGTAGGCTCTGGGCAACTTACCACATCAAGTGGTCAGCCTGCGTTTTTAATGCAGATGTCTACAGGCAATGGAGTTAGCGGTCTTACACACTGGGCATACATGCTGCCAATAACCTCATCTAGTTCTGCCTGGTCTAGTTTGCCGGGCACTGCCGGAGTGAGCGTTCCAACGGCAACCACTTCCGGTTGCTAATTTAACGGCTGGTTCTTAATAAACAGTTTCCTGCTTGAAAGTACTTAAATGAAGAAAATTATTTCGTTGCTACTCTTTCTATTTACAGTCGGTGTAGCTGCTGCGGATAGACCTATTGTAAAAGTTGACACTGGTAGCCTTCAAGGCGCTAACGAATACGGCATGCATGTTTTTAAAAACGTTCCCTATGCTGCCCCTCCTGTAGGTGACTTGCGCTGGCGCCCTCCGCAACCAGCTCTTGCTTGGAGTGGAACACGTGATGCTAGTAAGTTTGGTGGTGCTTGTCCGCAGCAATATATTAAAAATCTTAACGATGGTCTTGGACTGCCAGGTAGTGAGGATTGTTTAAAGCTCAATGTTTTTGCACCCTCTAAACCTAATAAGAATTTGCCAGTCATGGTTTGGTTCCATGGCGGCGGTTTAATCGTTGATGGCGCTAAAGATCCACAGTTCACCCCAATCAATTTGGTGAAGAATGGTGTCATCGTTATTACGGTTGACTATCGCCTTGGGTCATTGGGCTTCTTTGCTTCAAAAGAGTTGATTGAGGAAGCAAAAGCTAAGGGTGAGCCAGTAGGTAATTACGGCACCATGGATCAAATTGCCTCTTTAAAGTGGGTTAAAAAGAATATTGAAGCATTTGGGGGAGATCCCAATAACGTAACAATCTTTGGTCAATCAGCTGGTGGTAGAAGTGTTACCTGGTTAATGGTTTCTGATGCAGCTAAGGGATTGTTCCACAAGGCGATTGCCCAAAGCGCGCAACAAAGTCCTTTAAGGGGAATGACTGAAAAGCGTTTTGGCTTAACACCAGAGGTAGATATAGGCGCTAAATTTATGTCTGCACTTGGCGCAAAATCGTTAGCCGATTTAAGAAAATTACCAGTTCAAAAACTAGTCCTTGATGGCAACTCTTACTATGCTGGTGAGTTTGGTGGTCCTTTTGTGGATGGTCAGATTTTAAAGGGCGACCCCATTCCTTTATTTGCCGCTGGTAAGCAGGCGAAAGTGCCCTTCATGATTGGTACAAACTCATTTGATAGCGATTTCATGTTGCCTGGTGAGCCTGCCTTAGATGTCTTTTTGAAGAATGTTCACGAAGACCCAAAAATTATTGAGCAGCTTTATGCCAATGTAAAAGATAAGTGTATTTTGAATTCTTTTGTAATCCAGGATCTGATGTATCGCGCCAGTACCAAATTATTGGCAAATAGCATGAATGGTATTGCCCCCGGCTACGCTTATTACTTTGATTACTTAACTCAAAATATTCGTGCTGCTTTACCGGGTGCGCCTCATACATACGAGATACCGTATGTCTTTGGTAGTTTGGGGCTAGTAACCCAAGCTCCTAAGCAGGCCTTAACTGGCGTGAATCAATGCGATCGAATTGAAAAAGATATTGCTGGGTTCAAGAAAACGCATGTTTGGCCAAAAGACTGGTTTCCGATTGTGGATAAAAATAACCCTCAGGATCAAGCAATGTCAGAGAGGTTATCTGCTAGTTGGGCGGCATTTGCCAAAACTGGTAATCCAAATGTGAGTGGTCAGGCAAATTGGCCTATTTACAACCTGAATGCAGATGTTATGAGAAATTTTTCACCTGGCTCAGAAACGATTACAGGATTATTTAAAGATCGGGTAGCTTATCAAGCTCTGCATTTAAGAGAAATCTATGCGATCGAGCGTGTAAAAGACGCTTTCTAAAATTCAAGTAAATAGCAAACCAACCACCCTCAAGGGTGGTTTTTGTTTTTAAAGAATGCCAACTTTTCAGAGCGGGGAAGTTGCTTTAATTTGATCTCTGCCTTTGAGGCCTCAGATCGATCCGGGTGCTCTTGTGTAGCTAAAAGGACAACTGGTCTGCGAGCTCTTGTATAGCGAGCGCCTTGCCCTGAGTTGTGAGCTTCTAGACGATGTTCTAGACGGTTTGTAATGCCGGCATAGTACGTGCCGTCAGAACATTCCAGTAGGTAAACAAGCCAGGTCAAAATGGGTCAAATTTGAGTAAAAAGGGGGTGTAAAACCCTTGAAATTAGCGATATTGCCCTTATATTCTATAGATAGATATATGGAGTGCATAAATGAGAATAGATAAATTAACAACTAAGTTTCAAGAGGCCTTAAGTGAGGCTCAAAGTATCGCTTTAGCCAAAGACAACCAATATATTGAGCCAGCCCATGTGTTGCTGGCAATGTTGCGTGATTCTGATGGTGGTGCAAAGAGCCTGCTAACAAGAGCGGGTGTCAATGTCGCTGGCCTTGAAAAAGGTGTGGAAAAGATTATCAGCAACCTTCCAGAAGTGCAGGGCACTAGCGGGGAAGTCCAGGTTGGTCGTGATCTCAGTAATTGGCTGAACTTATGTGAAAAAGAGGCTAACAAACGCAATGATCAATTCATTGCGGGTGAACTGTTTTTATTGGTTGTAGCAGATGACAAAGGCGAGCTTGGCAAGGTTGCTCGTGAGAATAGCTTAAATCGTAAATCGTTAGAAGCGGCTATTGATTTAGTGCGCGGAGGAGAATCAGTGAATAGTGCAGATGCTGAAGGTCAACGTGAGGCCTTAAAGAAATACACCGTGGATTTAACTGAGCGTGCTCGCATGGGCAAGCTTGATCCAGTAATTGGCCGTGATGATGAGATTCGTCGCACCATTCAGATCTTGCAGCGTCGCGGCAAGAATAACCCTGTCCTGATTGGTGAGCCGGGTGTGGGCAAAACAGCGATCGTTGAAGGCTTAGCCCAGCGCATTGTGAATGGTGAAGTTCCTGAAACACTGAAGAACAAACGCGTCTTGGTGTTGGATATGGCTTTGCTATTGGCTGGCGCTAAATACCGCGGTGAATTCGAAGAGCGCTTAAAGGCAGTGCTCAGTGACGTTGCTAAAGATGAGGGTCAAACCATTATCTTTATCGATGAGATTCATACGATGGTTGGTGCTGGTAAAGGCGATGGCGCAATGGACGCTGGCAACATGCTTAAGCCTGCTTTGGCACGTGGTGAGTTGCATTGCATCGGCGCAACAACCTTAGACGAATATCGCAAGTACATTGAAAAAGATCCTGCGCTAGAGCGCCGCTTCCAAAAAGTGATGGTTGAGGAGCCTAGTGTTGAGGCAACGATTGCCATCTTGCGTGGATTGCAAGAGCGCTATGAGCTGCATCACGGCATTGAGATTACTGATCCAGCTATTGTGGCTGCCGCTGAGTTGTCGCACCGCTACATTACCGATCGTTTCTTACCAGATAAGGCAATCGACTTGATTGACGAGGCTGGTTCACGCATTCGTATGGAGATTGACTCCAAGCCTGAGGTAATGGACAAGCTTGAGCGTCGTCTCATTCAACTCAAGATTGAGCGCGAAGCGGTTAAAAAAGAAAAAGATGAGGCGTCACAAAAGCGTCTTGGTCTTATTGAAGAAGAGATCAAGCGTCTTGGTGCTGAGTATGCTGATTTGGAAGAAATCTGGAAAGCAGAGAAGGGTGCCGTACTGGGCGCTGCCAATCTGAAGGAAGAGATTGAGAAGGTTAAGGCTGATATCGCCAAGTTACAGCGTGATGGCAAGTTAGAGCAAGTTGCTGAGTTGCAATATGGCAAGCTGCCTGAGCTCGAGGCTAAGCTTAAATCTGCTGCAGCTGCAGAGGCAAAAGGCGACAAAGATGGCGTAGTGAAGAATAAGTTACTACGTACTCAAGTGGGCGCAGAAGAAATTGCTGAAGTGGTTTCTCGTGCGACAGGTATTCCAGTTTCCAAGATGATGCAGGGCGAGCGCGATAAA
Organism: Polynucleobacter sp. 86C-FISCH; assembly: GCF_018882415.1. Lineage (GTDB taxonomy): Bacteria > Pseudomonadota > Gammaproteobacteria > Burkholderiales > Burkholderiaceae > Polynucleobacter. Next base: position 1,382,563 of record NZ_JACVOL010000001.1, read on the forward strand.
TTGCTCAAGATGGAAGAGCTCCTACATAAGCGTGTCGTTGGTCAAGAGGAAGCTATTCGCGCAGTGTCCGACGCGATCCGTCGTTCACGTGCCGGCTTGGCAGAAGAGAATCGTCCTTATGGTTCGTTCTTATTCCTTGGGCCTACTGGCGTTGGTAAGACGGAGCTTTGCAAGGCATTGGCTGGTTTCTTGTTTGATAGTGAAGACCACCTCATTCGTATTGATATGAGTGAGTTCATGGAGAAGCATAGTGTTGCGCGTTTAATTGGCGCGCCTCCAGGTTACGTTGGCTATGAAGAGGGTGGTTATTTAACTGAGCAAGTTCGTCGCCATCCTTACAGCGTGATCTTGTTCGATGAGATCGAGAAAGCGCATCCAGATGTCTTCAACGTTCTCTTGCAAGTGCTAGATGATGGTCGCTTAACTGATGGCCAAGGTCGTACAGTGGACTTTAAGAATACGGTGATCGTGATGACCAGTAATATTGGATCGCATTTGATTCAATCAATGACTGATAAGAAGCAATCTGAAATCAAGGAGGCGGTATTTGAGGAGTTGAAAAACCATTTCCGTCCTGAGTTCTTGAATCGTATCGATGAGATCGTGGTATTCCACGGCTTAGACAAAGGCAATATCGCTAATATCGCGAAGATATTGCTCAAAAACTTATCTGATCGATTGGCAAAGGTTGATATGCAACTTGAAGTCAGCGATGCGGCCCTCAATAAGATTGCGGAGGTAGGTTTTGATCCTGTCTTTGGAGCAAGGCCTCTGAAACGGGCTATCCAGCAGCATATTGAGAACCCTGTTTCCAAGATGATTCTGGAAGGCAAGTTCGGTCCTAAGGATGTAGTTCCTGTGGATGTTGATAAGGCCGGCGAATTTAGCTTTAGCCGTCAGGTTCACTAACTAGTAGTTGTATTAGTTCAGCAGGAATATTCCTGCGCCAGTAAACTCGGTACATGACTGTTGCGCTTAGTAGGCGTGCCAGTGATGTCCGGGTTATTGGTCTCATTAGCCTAGCTCACGGCAGCTCTCATTTCTTTCATTTAGTACTCCCTCCCATGTTCCCATGGTTGAAGGATGCTTTTGCATTGAGTTATGCAGAGCTCGGTTTACTCATGTCGGTTTTCTTTGTGGTGTCTTGCATTGCTCAAGCTGCCTCAGGATTTTTAGTGGATCGCATTGGCGCAAGGCCAGTTCTGTTTAGCGGTATTAGCTTGCTAATACTTGCGGCTCTGGTGTATTCACAAAGTAATGGATATGCCATGCTCTTAATGGGGGCGGTTATCGCTGGTTGCGGTAACGGTATTTTTCATCCTGTTGATTACACACTCATTAATCACAAGGTATCACCCCCTAATCTACCGTACGCCTATTCAATGCATGGAGTCACGGGTTACTTAGGTTGGGCGGCAGCGCCAGCGTTCATGGTGGCCATTGCCCAATTCAGTGATTGGCGTATTGCATTCTTAAGCGCAGCCCTGCTGGAGGCTTGTATCTTGGTGGTTTTGTGGGTCAATCGAAGCTATCTTTTAGATAACGTCAAAGAACGTCATGACGATACTCACGCAAGCAATCAAGCTGCTAATCCTGGGGTTGTGCAAGAGAGTGCATTCGCATTTCTGAAGTTAACTGCCGTATGGTTATGTTGGATTTTCTTTTTCTTCAGCATGGCTTCTACTTCAAGTCTGCAATCCTTTGCACCAAGTGCATTATTTTCAATCTATCAAGTACCATTAGATGTGGGAAGTTATTACATCACCTTATTAGCACTTGGTAGTGCTGGTGGTGTTTTATTCGGTGGATATTTAGCTGCAAAGTTGAAAGCGCCTGAGCGTATCGTGACATCCTGCTTATCCGTAACGATAGTGATGTGCTTACTACTAGGCGCTGGATTTATTCCAGTTGGCCTTATTCCAATCTTATTTTTTGGCTTAGGCTTTGGCTACGGTGTTGTTGCTCCTTCACGAGATTTATTGGTGAAGACGGTAACTCCAAAAGGCGTTGCTGGACGCGTTTACGGAATCGTTTATTCGGGAATTGATTTGGGTGCTGCGGTAGGGCCTTTTATCTTTGGTTTCTTTATGGATGCCGGCCTTCCAAATGCATTGTTCCTGGGTATTGTTGCCTTCCAGCTCATGATCATTCCGACGGTATTTAAGGTGTCTGCCGGTATTGCGCCAAAAACCGCTTAGTTGAGCTCTAATAATTTCATAATATGAAATGTCATTACGCTGCGTAAAATGCAGTGCAATCATTAGCCCCTGAATTTATTCCAAACCATGGACTTTCATTCCACATTGTAAAAATATTACTTTAAGTTATTGAATTTAAATAACTAAATATTTTTAAAAATATCCCATATTTCGCTTGCTTGCTTTTTTGAACTGTCTAAACTCTTATATAAGACATAAGACTTGAACTGGTCTTAAGAGTCCTCAAATTTTGAAGTACTTGTTTAACTTAGGGAGAAAAACATGGCAGATCGCAAAGCAGAAATCGCAGCACTACAAAAAGACTGGGATACCAATCCACGCTGGAAAGGTATTACTCGTGGCTACACGGCTGAGGACGTAGTACGCCTCCGTGGCTCATTAAAGATTGAGCACACTTTAGCTAAGCATGGCGCAGAGCGTCTTTGGGACTTAGTGAATAACGAAGCTTACGTTAACTGTTTAGGTGCTTTGACTGGTGGTCAAGCAATGCAACAGGTTAAAGCTGGTGTTCAGGCAATTTACTTGTCAGGTTGGCAAGTTGCTGCTGACGGCAATTCATATGCTGCTATGTACCCAGATCAATCTTTGTATCCAGTTGATTCAGTTCCAAAGATGGTTGAGCGTATCAATAACTCATTCCAACGTGCTGACGAAATTCAAACAGCTAAAGGCATTAATAAAGGTGATGCTGGCTATATTGAATATTTCGCCCCAATCGTTGCTGATGCTGAAGCCGGTTTCGGTGGTGTATTGAATGCATTCGAATTAAGCAAAGCATTGATCAAGCAAGGCGCTGCTGGTGTTCACTTCGAAGACCAATTGTCTTCTGTTAAGAAGTGCGGTCACTTGGGTGGCAAGGTATTGTTGCCAACTACAGAATCTGTACAAAAATTGATCTCTGCACGTTTAGCTGCTGACGTAATGGGTGTTCCAACCATCATTTTGGCTCGTACCGATGCTGAAGCTGCTGACTTGTTGACATCTGACTACGATGCAAATGACAAGCCATTCTTGACAGGCGAGCGCACAGCTGAAGGCTTCTACAAGACACGTAAAGGCTTGGATCAAGCGATCTCACGTGGTTTGGCATACGCTGCATACGCTGATATGGTTTGGTGTGAAACAGGTACTCCTGACCTCGAGTTTGCTCGTCAGTTTGCTGAAGCAATTCGCGCGAAGTTCCCTGGCAAAATGTTGGCTTACAACTGCTCACCATCTTTCAACTGGAAGAAAAACTTGGACGACGCAACAATTGCTAAATTCCAACGTGAATTAGGTGCAATGGGTTACAAGTATCAGTTCATCACATTGGCTGGTATCCACTCTATGTGGTACAACATGTTTGACTTGGCTCAAGACTACATGCAGCGCGGTATGACTGCATACATCGAGAAAGTACAAGAGCCAGAATTTGCTGCTCGTGATCGTGGTTACACATTCGTTTCACATCAGCAAGAAGTTGGTACTGGTTACTTCGATGACGTAACTACTGTTATTCAAGGTGGTAAGTCTTCTGTAACTGCATTGACTGGTTCTACTGAAGAAGAGCAGTTCCACTAAGAAATCCCTAAGTAGTACGTAGTAAGCAGTAACACACCAATACTGCCGCGGCATCTAAATTACCCCACAAGGGTGACTTAGATGCCGTTTTCGTTTACATTCTTCCCATGACTAATTGCGCACTCTGTAAAGACGAACTCAAGCCCGAAGAGGGGCAACTTATTTGGCGCGGTGATGACTGTCGAGTCATCATGGTGAATGATCCCGATCTGCCTGGTTTTTGTAGAGTGATCTGGAATCGCCATGTGGCCGAGATGACTGATCTTAGTCATAGTGAGCGCGATCACCTCATGACCTTGGTCTTTGCCGTTGAAGAAGCCGTGCGTCACGTGATGCACCCTGATAAGGTCAATATTGCTGCCTTAGGCAATATGGTTCCCCATATTCATTGGCACGTTATTCCCAGATTTAAAGATGATGCTTTTTTCCCTGGATCCGCTTGGTCTAAGAAGACTCAAGAAACGCAAGCATCTACGTTAGAAGCCAGAAGAAAAAAAGCTCAAGAATTGCCGGCAGCTATTAAGTCTGCCATTGCCAATCTTTCTTAAGCTAGCTTTTTAAGAGCCTCGAGGTATTTCTCTGGGTTGAGTGCTTGACCTTCGCGCTGCGCTTCCCACATTACTTGTCCAAGGCACTCCATCATGACGTGTTGTGATTCATGCATTGAGCCAAGCTTTTGCGATAACTTATCTGCGATCTCTTTAATGCCTGGCGGCTGATTAATTGAGATCTGCTCGCTTATAGAGAGATGCATCGATAAATGCAAGAAGGGATTGGTTTCACCGCGTTCAGGTGTGTAATCTTGACCTAGGGCGCCTTCAGGATCAGCAAGGAGGTCGTGATATTCAGGGTGCTCAACCATCCAATCACTCGCGAGCGTCTCCATCGGATCAAGAATTTGATTCTCAGTCTTTTTCTTCCAGGTGTCACAGAAAAAGCGACGAACTTCTTCACGAGTTGGGTTAAATATCGCCACGAACTTTTCCTTTGCCAGTCTTTTGTTTGAAGCCACATAGTGGCTCAACTATGCATTGTGCGCAATCTGGGTTACGCGCCTTGCAGGTATATCTTCCATGCAGAATAAGCCAATGATGGGCATCGTGTAGATACTCTTTTGGTACGCGCTTGAGTAACTGCTCTTCTACCTTAACTACATCTTTACCGGGCGCAAGACCTGTGCGATTAGAAACTCTGAATATATGAGTATCGACAGCGATGGTAGGCTGTCCAAAAGCGGTATTCAGAATAACGTTCGCAGTTTTTCTACCGACGCCAGGTAGCGCCTCTAGTTCTTCGCGAGTCTGAGGAACTTCGCCCCCATGTTTTTCCAAGAGTAGTCGGCAGGTCTCTTGAATATGTTTGCCTTTGGAATTAAACAAACCAATATGCTGAATGTAGGGTCTAACGCCTTCCTCACCAAGATCTAACAGGGCCTGTGGCGTATTGGCAACCTTATAGAGCTTGCGTGTCCCCTTGTTAACCGATACATCAGTCGCTTGAGCGGATAGTAGTACCGCAATTAATAGCTCAAATGGCGAGCTATATTCAAGCTCAGTTTCTGGTTTGGGATTATTCGCTTTGAGCTGCTCAAAAAAAGCACGACGCTTTTCTAGATTCATCATTTCTTTTCTTGTGCGCGTGCGATAGCTGCGGCAATAATGGCGCGCTTGCGTTCTTGCTCTTTTAATTCTTCTTCGGATTGGGGTGATTCGCTGTTAACGGACTGTAATTTAGCCGCAGCTTTTTTAGCTAGTCGATCATCATTATCTTTTTGCTCTCGATCTAATCGTATGTCACGTTCGTGATAGCGCTTGCGTGCGATATCAGCAAGATCGGGTGACCAAGCATTCCAACCGGTTTTATCTCCGGTGACATTAATCATGCTGATGCAGTCTACTGGGCATGGGGGAATGCAGAGATCGCAGCCTGTACACCACTCGGTCAGCACAACGTGCATTTGTTTAGAGGCGCCAACAATCGCATCAACAGGGCATGCCTGAATACATAGCGTGCAGCCAATACATTTCTGTGGATCGATAAACGCTACAGGACGGGGGCGTTCTACGCCGCATTCTGGATCAATAGTGGGGTGAAGTTCAAAAGCATCTTGTGGGTATATGGGTATCAGAACCTTGCTTAGGCGTTCAATGCCCTCTATGCCGCCAGGAGGGCAGCGGTTCGGTAAGGCTTCGCCACTAGCCATGGCTTCTGCGTATCCGCGGCAATCTGGGTATCCGCACTTAGTGCATTGCGTTTGCGGAAGAATATCCTCAAGTTGATCAATGAGGTTATTGGCTTGGCTCATAGAAATTGCTTGCAGGGATCTTATTAAAATTAAAGGCTCCGAAGAGCCCTTAATTTATGCAGACTTGGTAGTCCGAGTAGCAGTTTTCTTCGTGTTCTGATGTTCACGAATGAACGTCTTAATCTTTGGATAAACCTTCTCGCGCCAACGACGTCCAGCAAAGATGCCGTAGTGTCCTGCACCAGCAACTTCATAGTGGTCTTTATTCTCTTTTGGAATGCCTGCACATAAAGCATGGGCTGAACGTGTTTGGCCACTTCCAGAGATGTCATCCAACTCACCTTCAACAGTTAGAAGCGCAGTCTTTTTAATATCCTGTGGTTTCACGAGTTCGCCAGCTACTTCCCATGTGCCATTTGGCAATGAATAGTCTTGGAAAACAGTCTTGATGGTGTCTAAGTAGAACTTGGAGTCCAAATCTAATACAGCGTTGTACTCATCGTAGAAGCGAATATGTGATTCAGCATCCTGTTCGTCGCCGCGTACCAGGTTTTGGAAGTAATCCCAATGAGACTGCAAATGGTTTTGCGGGTTCATGGCGATAAAGCCCGTGTGTTGCAAGAAACCTGGGTATACACGACGGCCAGCGCCTGGATAGTTAGGTGGCACGTTATAAATCACGTGACTTTCAAACCACTCATAAGATTTTTGGTCTGCCAAGTTATTCACTGCAGTTGGTGATTTGCGTGCATCAATTGGGCCGCCCATCATGATCATCGATGCTGGAGTTGCTTCACCAGCTGATGCCATCAAGGAGATTGCGCCTAAAGTTGGAACTGTTGGCTGACAAACGGAGATTACGTGTAAATCTTTTGCGCCAATGGTGCGAATGAATTCTTGTACGTAGTGGACGTAGTCATCAAGACCAAATTCACCGTCTTCAACAGGCACTAAGCGTGCATCAATCCAATCGGTGATGTAAACCTTGTGATCTTGCAAGAGTGTGCGCACAGTGTCACGTAACAACGTGGAGTGATGTCCGGATAGCGGAGCAACAATTAATACGACTGGATCTTCTTTGAGCTTCTTAATGACTTCGACATCATCGGAGAAGCGCTTGAAGCGCACTAAGTTGCAAAATGGTTTTGCAATCGCAGTTCTTTCATGGATGGCAACTTCTTTGCCATGGGCCATCACTGAGCGAATGCCAAATTCTGGCTTCTTGTAGTTTTTGCCTAAGCGGTAGAGGAGTTCATAGCTAGCTGCTAAACGGTCAGATCCTGGAACTTTAGAAGCAGGATTAGAAGCGTTAATAAAAGCTTCTGAAGCAGCTCTTGCCCATGAACTAACTGGTTGAAGTAGGGCTTTTTGAAATTCGTGTAACTGATATAGCATGGTGCCTCCGGTAATTCAGGATATCCGCTTGTTACGCTAAGACGCGGGCGATTGCTTTAGCCACTTTATCAATATTTTTAGTATTGAGGGCTGCCACACAAATGCGTCCAGTAGAGAGGGCATAAATGCCATCTTCTTTCTGTAAGCGCTCAACTTGCTCAGCCGTTAAGCCTGAGTAAGAAAACATTCCACGTTGCTTCTCGATAAAAGCAAAATCTTGCTTTACACCGGCAGCAGCGAGTTTTTCAACGAGACCGTGACGCATCGCTTTAATACGATCACGCATTTCTGCCAACTCATCTTCCCAGAGCTTGCGCAGTTCTGGTGAATTCAAAACAGCAGCAGCAATTGCCGCGCCGTGAGTTGGTGGGTTGGAGTAGTTAGTGCGAATCACGCGCTTCAATTGTGAAAGCACGCGAGTAGATTCATCTTTACTTTGTGTCACGATAGACAATGCTCCAACACGCTCACCATAGAGTGAGAATGACTTGGAGAAAGAGCTCGATACAAAGAAAGACATGCCTGATTCAGCGAAGAGACGAACTGCAACACCATCTTGCTCAATCCCAGCTGCAAAGCCTTGGTAAGCCATATCCAGGAAAGGAATCAAGCCCTTGTTTTTGCAGATATCGATTACTTGACGCCATTGCGCTTCAGTAATGTCTGCGCCAGTTGGGTTGTGGCAGCAAGCATGCAACAACACGGTAGTGTTCTTTGGGAAAGACTCTAAAGACTTCACCATGCCGTCAAAATCAACGCCACGTGTTTTGCCATCAAAGTAGGTGTACTCAACCACTTCAAATCCAGCAGATTCAAAAATGCCGCGATGGTTTTCCCAAGTGGGATTACTAATCGCGCAAGGTGCGTTTAAGTTGAGGCGTTTAATAAAGTCAGCGCCAACGCGCAAGGCACCTGTACCACCAAGACATTCGGCGGTTACAACGCGTCCATCTTTAATGAGTGATGAGTCAGCGCCGAACAATAAGTTTTGCACTGCACTGTTGTATGGGTTAGGTCCTTCGATTGGGATATAGCTGCGTGGTGAGTGCTTTGCAACAATTGCCTCTTCAGCTTTAATCACTGCTTTTAAAAGTGGAACCTTGCCTTCGTCTGTGTAGTACACGCCAACGCCTAAGTTCACCTTGTCGGCGCGTTGGTCTGCAACGTAGGCTTCTGTGAGGCCAAAAATAGGATCTTTAGGGGCTAATTGAACTGAGGCAAACAGGGTCATTTGGGCTTGAAATTGAAGGTTATAGGGTGGTTTTGTTCGTAATTGACGTTAAATTCAGTTTAATTGTCGGTTTTTGAGGCCAGAATCAACTATTTCCTAAGAAAAACGGCAAAATCATTATTTGTACAAAATTCGCTGTGAAGAAATCTCACAGATGAAATGATAGCCGAGATGCCCCCTAAGTTACCCAAAATTGCTCCAAATTCCGAAGTAAAAACGGTAAATAAAAGCCCGGCGGCAGATCCATTGGGTGAGGCCGGCCACGACCTTGATCCAGCTAAGTTTGTGACCTTCCCAGACTCCCCTTATCAGCTCTATCAGCCATTTGCACCTGCTGGAGACCAGCCCCAGGCTATTGATGCTCTGGTGGAGGGTATTGAGGATGGATTGACCTTTCAGACGCTTTTGGGGGTTACTGGCTCCGGAAAGACCTTCACGATGGCCAACGTCATCGCCAGAACAGGTCGTCCAGCCATCATTTTTGCCCCAAATAAGACCCTAGCCGCCCAGCTCTACAGCGAATTTAGGGAATTTTTCCCCAAAAATGCGGTTGAGTACTTTGTTAGTTATTACGACTACTACCAACCGGAAGCCTATGTTCCTCAGCGCGACTTGTTTATTGAAAAAGACTCTTCGATCAATGAACACATCGAGCAGATGCGTTTGTCGGCAACCAAGAGTCTTTTAGAGCGTCGTGATGTCATCATCGTTGCCACTGTTTCTGCAATCTACGGTATCGGTAATCCGGGCGACTATCACAGCATGGTGATGACGTTGCGCCCTGGTGACAAGATGAGTCAGCGCGATATTTTGATGCGACTCATTGCCATGCAGTATGACCGTAATGAATTAGATTTCAAGCGCGGCGTGTTTCGCGTGCGTGGCGATACGATTGATATTTTCCCTGCCGAACATAATGAGTTGGCAGTGCGTGTTGAGTTGTTTGATGATGTTATCGAAAGTTTGCAATTCTTCGATCCTCTCACTGGAAAAATTCGTCAGAAGATTCCACGCTTTACGGTTTACCCAAGTTCGCACTACGTTACTCCGCGCGACACTGTTCTGAAAGCGATCGAAACCATCAAAACAGAATTGCGCACTCGCTTAGATGAGTTCGTTAAAGATGGTAAGTTGGTTGAAGCACAACGTCTTGAACAGCGCACCCGTTTTGATTTAGAAATGCTCAATGAATTGGGTTTTTGTAAAGGGATCGAGAACTACTCTCGCCACCTCTCTGGCGCCGCGCCTGGCGAAGCTCCGCCTACGCTGGTGGACTACCTGCCTAATGATGCTTTGATGTTCCTTGATGAAAGCCACGTCTTAATTGGGCAACTCAATGCGATGTACAACGGCGACAAATCCCGTAAACATACCTTGGTGGAATTTGGTTTCCGTTTGCCTTCTGCGATGGATAACCGCCCGTTGAAATTTACCGAGTTTGAAACGAAGATGCGTCAAACCATTTTTGTTTCTGCAACGCCAGCAGATTATGAAAATACGCATCAAGGTCAAGTTGTTGAACAAGTAGCTAGACCAACTGGATTAGTCGATCCAGAAATTGAGGTCTTACCAGCAAGTACGCAGGTAGATGATTTGTTGGATCAAATTCATGCGCGCGTGAAAGTGGGTGAGCGCGTATTGGTTACTGTATTGACTAAGCGTATGGCGGAACAATTAACGGACTACCTATCCGATAACGGCGTGAAGGTGCGATACGTTCACTCAGATATTGATACCGTGGAGCGCGTAGAAATTTTGCGTGACTTGCGTTTAGGTGTCTTCGATGTGTTGGTTGGTATTAACTTATTGCGCGAAGGTTTGGATATTCCAGAGGTCTCATTAGTGGCTATTTTGGATGCTGATAAAGAAGGTTTCTTGCGTTCGGAGCGCAGCTTGATCCAGACGATTGGCCGAGCCGCTCGAAACGTGCGAGGCAAAGCGATCCTGTACGCCGATAAGATTACGGACTCCATGCGCAGGGCAATGGGGGAGACCGAAAGGCGCCGTACCAAGCAGATTGCCTTTAATAAGCTTCATGGCATTGAGCCCAAAGGGGTTCAAAAGCGCATTAAAGACATTATTGATGGGGTCTACGACGTCAAAGAGAAGCGTCAGGAGATGCAGGTTGAGCAGGAGCGGGCTCGCTATGAGGATATGGGCGAGAAGGATCTAGCGGCTGAGATTAAGCGCCTAGAGAAGCAAATGAACGCTGAAGCTAAGAATTTGGAGTTTGAGAAGGCTGCTAGCACTCGAGATAGGCTCACTAAGGTCAAAGAAATGGCCTTTGGGGCTAGATCCAGGGACTCTGTCTGAGGATTACCCCCTTAATTCCTGGCTTGTAAGAGGGATTTTTGGGATAATTCCCGAGCAGATTGCTAGGGAATATGTTAAAGTTGAGTGGAATGGTCGGGTATTACCCGCCCGACTGTGAGCTGTCCATAACAATCCATTACCAAGGTGACATATGAGACTTACAACTAAAGGTCGTTTTGCAGTAACCGCAATGATTGATTTAGCCCTGCGTGAAACGCATGGTCCTGTAACTTTGGCCGGAATTAGCCAAAGACAAAAAATATCCCTTTCTTACCTCGAGCAATTGTTCGGCAAATTACGCCGTTTCAATATCGTGGAAAGTACTCGCGGTCCTGGCGGTGGTTACACCCTAGCGCGACCATCTTCCGAGGTGAGCGTTGCTGACATTATTGTTGCTGTTGATGAACCTCTCGATGCCACTCAATGTGGTGGTAAAGGTAATTGTCATAGCGATGAAGAAAATCATGGTCGTTGTATGACCCATGATCTTTGGAGCAATCTCAATTCCAAGATGGTTGAGTACCTCAGCTCGGTGAGCCTAAAAGATTTGGTTCAGCAACAAGAAGGCCGCGGCGTTGTGATTCAAGATATGCGCCAAAAGAAAATCAAAGTTGAAAGCGCAAAAGCAGATAAGCCTGCTCCAGCACTTGCAGCCAAAAAAGATGTTGCCCCTAAATTACCGCTAGTGAATTCCGTATTCAACTTGGCGCGACAAAGTTAATAACAGTATTACCTATAGATAAATAAACCATGAACGCACCAAAAGACCTTCCAAAACAACCGGTTCCTATGTTTAGCCCTAAACACTTCCCGGTGTATATGGACTATTCAGCTACTACGCCGATTGATCCGGTAGTGGTCGACAAAATGTTGCCTTATCTGCGCGAGCAGTTTGGTAATGCTGCTTCACGCAGCCATGCATATGGCTGGGCTGCAGAAGAAGCGGTTGAGTGGGCGCGTTCAGAGGTTGCTCTTTTAGTTCACGCTGATCCAAGAGAGATTGTGTTTACCAGCGGTGCCACCGAGAGTATTAATTTGGCCTTAAAAGGTGCGGCGCATTTCTATAAAGATCGTGGCAACCACATCATCACAGTTAAGACTGAGCACAAGGCGACTTTAGATACTTGTCGCGAATTAGAGCGCGAAGGTTTTGAAGTGACTTACTTAGATGTATTGCCGAATGGTTTGATTGATTTTGCACAGCTCGAAGCGGCGATGAAGCCGGGCACAATTTTAACTTCAGTTATGTACGTCAACAATGAAATTGGAGTTGTACAAGATATTCCTGCGATTGGTGAATTGTGCCGTTCACGCGGCGTTATTTTTCATGTGGACGCAGCGCAAGCAACCGGCAAAGTAGAAATTGATTTAGAAAAGACCAAAGTAGATCTAATGAGTTTTTCTGCTCATAAGACTTATGGCCCTAAGGGTATCGGCGCTTTGTTTGTTCGCCGTAAACCCCGTATTCGTATTGAGGCCCAGATTCATGGCGGTGGTCATGAGCGCGGTATGCGTTCTGGTACTTTGGCTGTTCACCAGATTGTAGGCATGGGCGAGGCATTCCGCATTGCCCGTATCGATATGGCCTCAGAAAATAAGCGTATTCGCGCCTTACGCGATCGCTTGTTAAATGGCTTGAAGGATATTGAAGAGGTTTATGTCAATGGCGACATGGACAATCGAGTGCCTCATAACCTGAACATTAGCTTTAACTATGTTGAGGGTGAGTCTATGTTGATGGCCCTGAAAGATTTGGCTATTTCATCTGGTTCAGCATGTACTTCAGCTTCCTTAGAGCCTTCTTATGTATTAAGAGCTCTTGGCCGTAATGACGAATTAGCGCATAGCTCGATTCGCTTTACCTTGGGTCGCTTTACTACTGAAGAAGAAGTGGATTTCACTATTAAGTTGGTGAAAGAAAAAATTGCCAAGTTACGTGAGCTATCACCACTGTGGGAAATGTACAAAGATGGAATCGATCTGAGCACGATTCAATGGGCTGCACATTAAAAGAGATATAAAGATAAAGAAATTAAAGAGGAAATACCATGGCATATAGCGAAAAGGTCATTGACCATTATGAAAATCCCCGTAACGTTGGCTCCTTTGAAAAAGGTGACGACAGCGTAGGTACCGGTATGGTTGGCGCACCTGCATGTGGTGACGTGATGAAGCTACAGATTCGCGTAAATGATCAGGGTGTGATTGAGGATGCCAAGTTCAAGACTTACGGCTGCGGCTCTGCGATCGCTTCATCTTCATTGGTAACTGAGTGGGTTAAAGGTAAGACTTTGGATCAAGCGCTTGAGATTAAGAATTCATTGATCGCTGAAGAGTTGGCGTTGCCTCCAGTGAAAATTCACTGCTCAATTCTGGCTGAAGATGCTATCAAGGCCGCAGTAGCGGATTACAAAGAAAAACATCCGGCGAAATAAGCAGGCATAACTATGGCAATCACCTTAACCGACAAAGCAGCCGCACACGTTAACCGCAATTTAGAAAAGCGCGGTAAAGGTTGCGGCTTGCGCTTAGGTGTTCGTACAACGGGCTGCTCTGGCTTGGCGTATCAACTCGAGTATGTTGATGAGCCCGCTGCTGAGGACCAGGTATTTGAGTCCAACGGTATTAAGGTATTTGTAGATCCAAAAAGTCTGGCTTACTTAGATGGTACGGAGTTAGATTTTGTGCGTGAGGGTTTGAACGAAGGCTTTAAGTTTCAAAATCCAAACGTAAAAGATGAGTGTGGTTGTGGCGAATCCTTCCGCGTCTGACGATTACTTTCGCTTCTTTGGATTAAATCAGCAATTCAAAATCGATTTGCCTGCTCTAGATCAGGCATACCTAGCGATTCAGAGGGAAGTGCACCCTGATCGCCATGCTCGCGGTAGCGACTCGGAGCAGCGCATTGCTATGCAAATGGCAACCTTGGCTAATACCGCCTTTCAGACTCTCAAGAATCCGATTCAACGCGGTTTATATATTTGCCAGCTTCACGGGGTTGATGCCAAGCTAGAAACCAATACCGCCATGCCCGCTGCTTTTCTCATGAAACAAATGGAATGGCGTGAGAATTTGGATGAGCAAGAAGAAGATTTGCCTGCGCTTGAAGTCTTGATGGCAGAAGTCGAGGAATCTAAAGCTGAGACCCTTGCTGAAATTACCCAGGCAATCGACGGCGCCAAGAATTATCAGCGCGCAGCAGAGCTACTTCGAGGTCTGCTCTTTATTGATAAGTTTGCGGTTGAGCTAGATGACACTATTGCAGCTCTGATATAGGCGCTCACAAGCTACACTCTAACCCTTATGGCTTTATTACAAATCTCAGAACCCGGTAAATCGCTAGCGCCACATCAGCGCCGTATTGCTGTTGGTATTGATTTGGGGACCACTAATTCTTTGGTGGCAATTGTGCGTGATGCTTTGCCAAAGGTGTTGCCAGATTCCCAGGGGCGCGAGCTGCTTCCATCCGTTATTCGTTACTTGCCTAATGGTAGGACTCAAGCTGGATTTGAAGCGCTTGAAAATGTTGTGCTTGATCCTAAGAATACGATTGTTTCGGTGAAACGTTTTATGGGCAGAGGCTTGCTTGATGTCGAGCATATTGAAAGTGCCCCATATGATTTCGTTGATCAACCTGGAATGCTCAAGTTAAGAACAGTAGCTGGCGATAAAAGCCCTATTGAAGTTTCTGCAGAAATACTGGCGCGCTTGCGTCAGTTGGCGGAAGACTCTGTTAACGATGAAATCGTCGGTGCTGTAATTACAGTCCCCGCATACTTTGATGATGCACAGCGTCAGGCAACGAAAGATGCTGCGAAATTAGCTGGTATTGAAGTCCTCCGTTTGTTGAATGAGCCAACTGCGGCGGCAATTGCCTATGGCTTAGATAATGCCTCGGAAGGGGTATACGCCGTCTACGATTTGGGTGGTGGCACCTTTGATATTTCCATACTGCGTATGAGTAGGGGTGTCTTCGAGGTGCTTTCTACTGGTGGCGACTCAGCTCTAGGTGGTGATGACTTCGACCATCGCTTGTATTGCTGGGTGATTGAACAAGCTAAGCTTCCGCCGCTATCAATACACGATCATCGCACGCTCTTGCAGGCCTGTAAGCATGCGAAAGAACAACTCAGTCACAATCCCTTAGCGCGCGTTCATGAGACGCTTGCCGATGGTACGGTAGTTAACGTTGGTATTAGCCAAGCACAATTTTTTGAGATCGCTCAGAATTTAGTTGCAAAGACTTTGATGGCTTGTAAAAAAGCACTGCGTGATGCCGGCCTCAAAGCTGAGGACGTTAAAGGCGTTGTGATGGTAGGTGGCTCAACTCGCATGCCGAATGTGCAGCGTGCTGTCGGTGAGCTATTTGGCACGCAGCCATTAAATAATTTAAATCCTGATCAAGTTGTAGCATTAGGTGCGGCGATGCAGGCAGACCTGCTGGCTGGTAATCAGAGCAAAGATGATGAGTGGCTTTTATTGGATGTCATTCCACTTTCTCTTGGTGTTGAAACCATGGGTGGCCTGGTAGAAAAGATTATTCCTCGCAATACACCGATTCCGGTTGCTAGAGCCCAAGATTTCACGACCTTTAAAGATGGCCAGACTGCTTTGGCTATTCAGGTAGTGCAGGGCGAGCGTGAGTTGGCGCAGGATTGCCGTTCTCTAGGAAAATTTGAATTGCGTGGTATTCCAGCTATGGCTGCGGGAGCTGCGCGCATCCGTGTCACCTTCCAGGTGGATGCTGATGGTCTTCTATCTGTCAGTGCAACTGAGCAAGGCTCTGGCGTTAAGGCATCGATTGATATCAAGCCCTCATATGGCTTAACTGATGCAGAAATTACGCGCATGCTGCAGGATGGTTTCGCTTCCGCTAAAGAGGATTTGCTCTCAAGGTCCTTGCGTGAGGAGCAGGTAAATGCTCAGCGTTTGCTTGATGCCGTTCAAACGGCTCTCGATAGTGACCGCAATCTTCTTAATGCAGAAGAGCAAGCAGTTATTGATCAAGAGATGGCAACATTACAAAAGATTTTGAATGAAGAGACAGACAGTGCGGTAGTGCGAAAAGCGGTCGATCATGCAGCTAAAGCAACAGATGACTTTGCACAAAAACGTATGAACGCCAGCATTCAGAAGGCTTTATCAGGTAAGAATGTTGCCGAAATTTAAACAAGTAATTCCCAATAAAACATAAACAGAACAGAATCATGACCCAAATCGTTGTCCTACCGCATAGTGAGTATTGTCCTGAAGGCGCAGTTGTTGAAGTTGCTCCAGGCACCTCGATTTGTGAGGCTTTATTAGAGAACGACATTCCAATTGAACATGCCTGCGATATGGTGTGTGCTTGCACTACCTGCCATGTGATTGTGAAGGAGGGCTTTCAAAGTCTTAATGCCCCAGACGAAAATGAGGAAGATATGCTGGACCGTGCCTGGGGTTTAAATCCTCAATCTCGTTTGTCTTGCCAGGCTATTGTGGCAAAACAGGATCTAGTGATTGAAATTCCAAAATACTCAATTAATCACGCCAAAGAAAATCACTAAGATTTCATTATGAGATTGGTGAAATTCTCACTAACCCTATTTGCTTTAGTTTTTGCTTCGGTTATTCCAGCACACGCAGATGAAAATCATCCTGGGGTAGTGACGGAATTAGTGGTTCGCAGTGGTAATGATTGGACTGGTAGTTCATTGCCATCCTATCTATCAAGCGCGCCGGAAGTTGCTGTAATGCGATTTACCATTCCACCACAAACCGCCTTGCCGATTCATAAGCATCCCGCAATCAATGCCGCCTATGTAATGGATGGTGAACTTACGGTATTCCAAGAGGGTGGCATTCAGCGTAACTTTAAGAAGGGTGACGTTGTCATTGAGATGGTTGAGAAGTGGCATCACGGCATCAATCAAGGTTCTGTGCCAGTGGAATTGGTGGTTTTCTATGCCACTACCAAGGATTTACCGCTGGCAATTAAGAAGCCTAACCCCTAAAAATAAGGGATAAATGCACCAGATTGATGCACTTATCCCTGTAATCATGCAAAAGCTAATTTGTACCGATGCCTAGAGGATTAATATGAACTTGTAGTTCATTCTTTAGGTAGTACCTCCAAAAAAATCTTTCAAGCCATCCTTCGGGGTGGCTTTTTCTTTTCCTATTTATTAATTAATATGTTAAATTACATAATGTAAATATACATATTGTTATTAGTTGTCAGGTTCAGCACCATTCAAAAGGAGAAGTAAATGAAATGTAACGTTGGTGGTATGGATCGCGTTTTGCGTATCGCAGTAGGTTTGGTGTTGATCGGCCTAGCAGCAAGCAATGTAGTTGGTGTGTGGGGTTGGGTTGGCATCGTGCCTTTGGCAACAGGCCTATTTAGATTCTGCCCACTCTATCCAGTTCTTGGAATTAATTCATGTGGAACTGGTTCTGATTGCGGTGGTGGAGGTTGCTGTAAATAATGATGAAGTTAAAAAGCCTCGCAATGCGAGGCTTTTTAATATGTCGATTATCAGAAAGGATTTACTGCGCTACCGCCTCGCGAATCATGCCTGCCGCGACCGTATGGTTGGTAGCTTCATCAATTAAGATGAACGCGCCAGTACGCTGGGATTGATCAAATAGATCGGCAACAATCGGCTTTTGCAAGATGAAATCAACTCGACCAATTTCGTTGGTGGACAGTGCTTGGACATCACTTGCTTGTGACAATGTTTGTACATCCAAAACTTGTTGAATATTCTTCACTTTTGCACCAACGGTATTGGTGGTATGTCTCAAAGCATATTTTCGGCTTAATGAAAGTGGTTCGCTATCTAACCAGCATAAATCTGCAGAAAGTTGTTTGCTCAATACTGGTGGATGACTATCTTCAGCGCTAATAAATAAAGAGCCGCGTGATACATCAATATCTTCAGATAATTGAATGGCTACTGCTTGACCCGTTTCAGCTGAATCCACCGCATTATTGCCATTGGTTTGCTTGCTGCTTGAGCGATTGCCTAAATAGATCTCGGTAACGGTTGCTTCAGATCCGCTTGGCAGCACTTTAATCTTTTGGCCCTTGCGGATGCTGCCGGACTCAATTTCTCCGAGGTAGCCACGGAAGTCATCAGAAGCACTACCGTCTTGTCGTGCAACGTACTGCACCGGGAAGCGGAGTGCAAGCTTTTCAGACTCGGGACTAGTGTCTAAGCTCTCAAGCCACTCTAAAAGAGTGGGGCCTTTGTACCAAGGAGTGTGTTTGCTGGCAGTAACGACATTGGCACCAAGTAATGCGGAGATTGGAATTAGGGTTGGCTTTGGCAACCCAATTTTTTGAGTCAGATCTTCAATCGCAATTTTGATGGTGTTAAAGACTTTTTCATCAAACTCATATAAATCCATCTTATTGACGGCAAATACCACATGACGTAGACCTAATAAATTCACAATGGCTGCATGGCGTTTAGTCTGAGCCAATAAAGTGGCTGGGTTGGAGTTGAGATCAACGCGAGTTGCATCTACCAAAATGACTGCAACATCGGATTGAGATGCACCAGTCACTAAGTTGCGAGTGTATTGCTCATGACCCGGGGCATCAGCAACGATGAACTTACGTTTAGGAGTGGAGAAGTAACGATAAGCCACATCAATAGTGATACCTTGCTCACGCTCAGCCTCTAGACCATCGGTCAGAAGTGCTAAGTCAACGCCCGCATCAGAAGAAGTAACGCGAGCATGTTTAGTTTTGGATAGGGACTCTAATTGGTCCACCAGGATTGATTTGGTGTCATAGAGCAAGCGCCCAATCAGGGTACTTTTTCCATCATCTACACTACCAGCGGTAATGAAGCGAACAACGTTTTGATTTTGATTGGCAGTCATCAGAAGTAGCCTTCTTTCTTTCGGCGCTCCATAGAGGCCTCATTGGTTTGGTCATCCATGCGAGTTGCGCCGCGTTCAGTGATTTCAGTAATGGCGGTTTCTGCAATGATCTCTAGTGGCGTTGCTGCAGTGCTGAGTACTGGACAGGTGCAACTGATGTCCCCAACAGTTCTAAAGCGCACGCTGAGCACTTCACTCACGTCGCCAGCCGCTTTTGGGGTAACGTCAGTCACCGGGACCAATAAATTGTTTTTCTTCACCACTTCACGTTGGTGTGTGTAGTAGATGCTTGGGAGCTCTAATTTCTCGCGAGAAATATATTGCCAGATATCTAGTTCTGTCCAGTTGGAGATTGGGAACACGCGCATGTTCTCGCCTTTAGCGATGCGGGCGTTATAGAGGTTCCAGAGCTCAGGACGTTGCGCCTTAGGATCCCATTGGCCAAATTCATCACGGAAGGAGAAGATGCGCTCTTTAGCGCGAGCTTTTTCTTCATCGCGACGAGCGCCACCCATTAAGGCATCGAACTCATGCTCAGCAATGGCCTCTAAGAGGGTTACTGCTTGTGCAGCATTGCGAGAATCGGTCTCTTTGCGCAGACGAACAGTGCCTTTTTTAATCGAATCTTCAACGTGACCCACAATCAGCTTCACACCAGTCTTTGCAACAACTGCATCGCGATAGGTAATCACCTCTGGATAGTTGTGGCCCGTATCAATATGCAAAATAGGAAAAGGCAGCTTTACAGGGCGATCGCCAAATTGAAAGGCTTTGCGTGCTAGGTGAAACATCACGATAGAGTCTTTACCACCGGAGAACAGCATGGCTGGGTTGGAGCACTGCGCCACCACTTCGCGGATGATGTAGATCGATTCAGCTTCAAGCCAATCTAAATGATCATCAAGTAATTTTTGTTCTGACATTCTGTAAGTTGTTTCTACTAAGTTTTAATGATTGATTATTTATTAACGTGTAAGCCACATTCTTTGCTGTCGCTTTGCAGCCACCACCAACGACCAGCGCGGATATCTTCACCCTTCTTTACCTGACGGGTGCAGGGTTCGCAGCCGATGCTGGGGAAGCCCTTGAGGTGCAGTGGATGAATCGGTACATCTTCTTGTTTGATGTAAGCCCAAATATCCGCTTCACTCCAATCAAATAAAGGATTGAACTTCGCGATACCTCTAGCATCATCGAGCTCTTCTAAATTGAGTTCGGTGCGCGTAGTAGATTGCTCGCGACGTTGACCAGTAATCCAAGCATCTGCACCAAGCAATGCGGCATTTAAAGGTTTGATCTTACGTGCGCCACAGCAAGCCTTCTTAGGTTCTTCACCATCGTAAAAGCCATTCATACCGTATTGATCAATAAAAGCTTGAACATCGCTATCTTGTGGGTAGACTTTTTCAATAGAAATGCCGTAATGGCCTTCAGTAGTTTTGATCATGTCTACGGTTTCTTGATGAAGGCGGCCGGTCGCTAATGTAAATAACTTAATCTTGGCGCCAGCCTTAGCAATAGCATCGGTAATCACCATGTCTTCAGCAGCGAGGCTGGTTGCAAAGCGAACATCAGAAAAGCGTGAGGAAATGTCAGTTAAACGCTGCTTTAAAACAGCAGACTTTTCGGCAAGCTCCGCAGGAGTAAGGGTGCTTGTTGGAATGGACCAAAAAGTTGGTTTTTCGAGGGTATTATGAAGGTTTTGCTGGGTCATTTACATGCTCCGAGGGAAAGACAAATAGGTCTTTCCAGCTCTGACTCAGCAGTTTATTGGCTATTTTTATAACTTACAAATATATATAAGTCATCGCTTTATACCTAAAAGTAATGCTTTTATCCCCCCAAGGGTATTGCATTTCTAAAACACCCCCTCAATCGAGGTCGATATCGCTTTCGGGCTTGAGGGCTGCTTTGACTTTGGCTTCATCAAGTTTGGGTGAGCAAAGCTCAATAAATTCATAGGCAAATCCGCGTAAGAAGTAGCCTTTGCGTAATGCGATTCGGGTGGTGTTGTCTTCGAATAGGTTGCCAACATCAAGGAGGGCTAGTTTGCTATCCCGCTCTTCTTGATATGCCATCGAGGCAATAATGCCAATTCCAAGATCCAGCTCTACATAGGTTTTGATTACGTCTGCATCGAGCGCTGACATTACGATATCTGGAGTGATGCCTGCCTTGGCAAAAGTCTCATCAACAGATTTTCTGCCGGTAAACCCTTCGTGATAGGTGACGATTGGATATTCGGCGATTTCTTCTAAGGTTAAATTCTTTTTACCCTCGAGTGGATGGCCTTTTGGAACAACCACGGTATGGTGCCAGGTGTAGTATGAGAAGGTAACCAGCTCAGGAATCCCTTCCAGCGCTTCAGTAGCAATACCAATATCTGCGCGACCCTCAAGTAATAACTCAACAATTTCTTGTGGGCTGCCTTGATGAAGTGCCAAATGTACATTTGGAAATTTTTTCTTAAATTGGCTAACCACATTTGGTAATGCATAACGCGCTTGCGTGTGAGTGGTAGCGATTGTGAGCTGACCTTTATCAGCCTGGCTAAATTGTGCTCCTAGCTGCTTAATGTTTTTGGTGTCAAGCAAGATGCGTTCAACAATAGTCAACAGTTCTTTGCCTGGCTCCGTAAGGCCTAGAAGGCGCTTACCCTTGCGGACAAACAACTCAACTCCCAACTCATCTTCTAGATCCAGAATGTGCTTACTTACCCCGGATTGGGATGTTGCCAAGGCATTCCCCACTTCAGTTAAGTTAAAGTTTCGGCGGACAGTTTCGCGAATGATACGTAGTTGTTGAAAGTTCATGCTTGATTATCAATCTTTTAGTTATTGTGGTGCAATCGGCTTATTTTGTATTTTCAAAAACGCGCAACTGTGAGGGTACGATGCGCACTTGCTGTCCCTCAGCTATCCCTCGTTTTGTAACTTCAGATCTCGCTAGCTCTACTTCATAAAACTGGGGTGCTGACTTTGCATCAGCACCGGCAATCGCAGAAAGCTCGATTCTAGAATTCAGTCCAAAAGAAAGAATGCGGTCAATAACCGCAACAACACCATCGTTGCCCTCATTTTCACCAATAATATCCAATTCATGGGGGCGAGCAAATGCCAGTACTGATGCTCCCTGTGCGATGGAATCAGATTGATCATGCTTCAGATTATGTTTGCCGACTTGAATGCCTTCACCTTCCACTCGACCATGGAATAAGTTCACGTTACCCAAAAAGCCGTATACAAAAGGGGTGGCAGGGTGATCGTAAACCTCATCTGGGCTACCAATTTGCTCAATATTGCCTTTGTTCATAAGAACGATACGGTCAGCTACTTCTAATGCCTCTTCTTGATCATGCGTAACAAAAATTGAGGTGATATGGAGTTCGTCGTGGAGTTTGCGTAACCAGCGACGCAGCTCTTTGCGAACTTTGGCGTCTAACGCGCCAAATGGCTCATCAAGTAATAGCACTTTTGGTTCAACTGCGAGCGCGCGAGCCAATGCAATACGTTGGCGTTGACCGCCTGACAATTGAGCAGGAAAGCGATCGTGCAGCCAATCTAATTGAACTAGCTTGAGAAGTTCATGCACCTTATGGGCAATTTCATCTTTGCTTGGACGCTCTTTGCGATTCTTTACATTTAAACCAAAGGCGACGTTATCAAAAACAGTCATGTGTTTAAAAAGTGCATAGTGTTGAAACACAAACCCAACTTGGCGATCGCGCACCGGAGTAGCTGAGGTATCAATACCATCCAGAATGATATTGCCACCATCTGGTGTTTCTAGGCCGGCAATAATCCGCAATAGCGTGGTCTTTCCACAGCCGGATGGACCAAGAAGAGCGACCAATTCTCCAGACGGAAAGTCTAGGGAGACATTATTTAAGGCAACAAAGTCACCGAATTTTTTGGAAACATTTTGAACGGTAATACTCATAGTGGTCCTTCGATTACAGGCGGTGCGTTTGTTTCGGATTTAAGGCGCCACTCGACATAGGTCTTTGCAGCCAATGTCAGAAGCGCTAATAAGGCAAGTAAAGATGCCACTGCAAAGGCGGCAACATAGTTGTATTCGTTGTAAAGAATTTCCACTTGAAGTGGAATAGTGTTGGTGTAGCCACGAATATGGCCAGAAACAACTGAAACTGCTCCAAACTCTCCCATTGCACGTGCATTACAAAGAATGACGCCATACAAAAGACCCCATTTGATATTAGGCAGGGTGACGTGCCAAAAGGTTTGCCAACCACTAGCACCCAATACTGTCGCAGCCTCTTCCTCTTCGCGTCCTTGTGCTTCCATAAGTGGAATCAATTCTCGAGCAACAAAAGGAAAGGTGACAAAGATGGTTGCCAAAATAATGCCTGGTACGGCGAAGATGATCTTGATGTCATGCTCTGAGAGCCAGCCACCAAACCAACCTTGAGCACCAAAGACCAGTACAAAAATTAAACCAGCAATTACTGGAGAAACTGAGAATGGCAAGTCAATCAAGGTAATCAGCAGATGTTTACCCCTGAAATCAAACTTAGCAATTGCCCAAGATGCCGCTACACCAAATATTAAATTGAGTGGCACGGCTATTGCTGCAGCGAGCAGCGTGAGCTGTATGGCAGACCAAGTATCTGGCTCCACAATGGCATTGAGGTAGTAGACCCAACCTTTATGCAGTGCTTCAGCAAATACGGAGAGCAACGGCAACAATAGGAAAATGCCAAAAAAACTGAGCGACAAAAACAATACTAAGGCTTTAACAATAAAAGAGTCGCGAGTTGCCGCACTGCGCTCAAATCGGGTCATTGAACTCATTAGCGAGTCCTCCCGGTGCGTTTAGCAGTCCAAGCTTGTAAGCCATTAATGCCCAACAATAGAATCAGTGAAATCAAAAGCATGACTGAAGCTATTGCTGTTGCTCCGGCATAGTCGTACTGCTCAAGCTTGGTAATAATCATTAAGGGGGTAATTTCTGAAACCATTGGTATATTGCCGGCAATAAAGATGACCGAGCCGTACTCACCGACAGCACGGGCAAAAGCAAGTGCGAAGCCTGTTAAGAGTGCTGGCAATAGGATCGGCAACACCACTTTACGAAAGGTTTGCCAACGACTTGCGCCTAAGCTCGCGGCTGCCTCTTCTAATTCCAATTCAATTTCTTCGAGAATCGGTTGTACTGTTCGAACCACAAATGGCAGGCCAATGAAGATGAGTGCAACTAGAACGCCCCACGGAGTAAAGGCAATTTTGATTCCCAGGGGTTCTAGATATCTCCCTATCCAGCCATTCTTGGAATAGAGGGCGGCAAGCGCAATGCCGGTTACCGCAGTTGGTAAGGCGAAAGGAAGATCAACCAAAGCGTCTACTAAATTCTTGCCGATAAACGTGTACCGCACCAGGGCCCATGCGAGTAAGAGCCCAAAAAATGCATTGATCAAGCCAGCAAATAAGGCCATACCAAAGCTTAGGCGATAAGAAGCCATCACTCTTGGTGAAGTAACGGCGTCAATAAATGCGGGGAAGGTCAGGCTCGTTGTTTTAAATATGATCGCCGATAAGGGGATCAGAACAATGATCGACAGGTAAATAATGGTGTAACCGAGGGATAAACCAAAGCCGGGGAAGATGCTATTTTTCTTTGCTGAAGACATCCTGAGAGTCTAGGGTCGACCCCAATAAAAGGGAAACAAGAAAAGATCATTAACTTATACGCAAAATGAATATAAGGATCGGCGGTAATGAAAAAACGGCCCAGTAAGTACTCTCCAGGCCGTTTAGTTTTAATGCCAACATACTTTAGGCGTTATTTCACAATAATCTCGTCAAATACACCGCCATCATTAAAGTGGGTCTTTTGCGCCTTCTGCCAACCGCCAAATACTTGATCAATTGTGATTAATTTCACCTTTGCAAATTGGTTGGCGTATTTAGCGGCCACCTTAGGATCGCGTGGTCGGTAGTAATTCTTAGCTGCAATCTCTTGACCTTCGGGCGTATAGAGATTTTGCAGATAAGCAGTAGCTACTTTACGAGTACCTTTTTTATCCACTACTTTGTCCACAACAGCGACAGGCGGTTCAGCTAGTATTGAGATTGACGGTGTGACAATCTCATACTTTTCTGGGCCTAATTCTTTTACTGCTAAGTAGGCTTCGTTTTCCCAGGCAATAAGCACGTCACCAATTCCACGTTCGGTAAAGGTGGTGGTCGATCCACGCGCACCCGAGTCCAGTACCTTAACGTTTGCAAAGAGTTTTTTCACAAACTCTTTTGCTTTTACGTCATTGCCACCTGGTTGCTTAAGCGCATAAGCCCAGGCCGCAAGATAGTTCCAGCGTGCGCCTCCAGAGGTTTTAGGATTTGGGGTTATCACCTCGATGCCTGGCTTGGTAAGATCATTCCAGTCTTTAATACCTTTTGGATTGCCTTTGCGAACCAGGAATACGATGGTTGAGGTGTAAGGAGAGGAGTTATCTTTAAACTTCTTTTGCCAATCCTTAGCTACTAAACCTTTTTCCGCAAGAATATCGATGTCATAAGCAAGGGCAAGCGTGACAACGTCAGCATCCAAACCATCCAATACTGCGCGTGCCTGCTTGCCTGATCCGCCATGGGATTGTTTGATGGAGATATCTTGCCCAGATGTTTTCTTCCAGTCGGCAGCAAATACCTTGTCGTAATCTTGATAGAGCTCACGAGTTGGGTCATACGACACATTCAAAATACTTTGCTGCGCAAAGCTTGCAGAGATGATGCCAAGACCTAAAAGCAGGCCAGCCAATATTTTTGATAAGCCAGAGTGTTTCATTGCAATTCCTTTCAGTAGATGAATGGAATTTAGAGGCAAATCATTAGGCTGTGAAGCAAGAAAAAGTGGATTGCTTATTAGGAAATCGAATGACTAAGATTGGGGTTATAAAAAAACCACCTTGTGGTGGTTTTTGGTTTTGAGGCTTTTAATTATGCAAACGAATCTTCAAACTCTGCATATTTAATGGCATTCATTAGGAACAGGATGCGACGCTGAAAACTTTTGCGCTCTTCTAATTTGTCGTGAGGTAATTGATCATGCTCACGCAGTAATTTGGTAATTGCTGGGTTGTAGAGCTCTCTTACGGGGGACATGATTGCTATTCCTAAATGTTATTTAGGTTCAATGTACAGCCGTTTAGGGTGACGAGCAAACAATCTTTATTGATATGTATATATCAAAATTGCATATATACAACAATTAAGCAGTAACTAGTTTGATCCCAACTAGGAGCAAAGTAATTGCCAGAGCAGTTCTGGTGAACTTTTCAGGAAGAGTGCTTGAGAGCTTGGCACCCAACCAAATGGCTGGAACAGAGCCTAGTAGGAGGCCAAACAAGAGGCTGAAATCCACATTGCCCAACCACCAGTGACCAAGCCCGGCTAAGGCGGTTAAAGGTACGGCATAGGCAATGTCTGTACCCGCTACTTCAGCGGTCTTGAGGTGTGGATAGAGCATTAGAATCAGTGTTGCACCAATTGCACCAGCGCCAATAGAGGAGATGGTGACAAGGACGCCGATGGCGCCACCGATCAATACCGTTGCAATTTTTAAGCCAACGCCATGAGGCATTTTTCTGGGATTTTTCTTTACCCATTCTAGGATCCTGGTTCTCACGGTTAATGAGAGTGCGGTTAGAAGAACAGAAACTCCAATGGAGAAGGTGATGAGGTGCACCCAATCTTTAGAAATGGGACCGAGTTGCTTTAGCGCAAATATGGAGGCAGTTGCTGTTGTAAGGCTGCCGATGCAGAGAAGGCCTACGATATCCCACTTCACATTGCCATGGAGGCGATGTGCAGCAGTCCCGATGCCTTTGGTAAGTGCAGCAAAGGCGAGATCGGTTCCAACTGCAGTCGTTGGCGCTACACCAAAGATGAGCGTCAGAATTGGTGTCATTAAAGAGCCGCCACCAACACCAGTGAGACCTACTAGTAAACCAACTAAAGCGCCAGAAAAAATATAGTGCAGGGAACCCTGCAAAAACTCGAGCATTCGTCTGAATTATTTCTCTACAAATGCACGTTCAAAGACGTAATCGCCGAGTTGACCAAGGCTTGGTGAAACCTTAAATCCTTTGGCATCAAGCATCTCAGAGGTTTCTTTAAGCATAGAAGGGCTACCGCAAATCATGGCGCGATCGACTGCCGGATCAAGCGGTGGCAAGCCAATATCTTTAAAGAGTTGACCGGATTCAATCGCAGTAGTGAGGCGACCAGTGTGCTTGAAGGCTTCGCGCGTCACTGTTGGGTAATAAATGAGTTTTTCGCGAATGAGTTCGCCCAAGTATTCATCTTGAGTGAGCTCATTTTTAATGTAGTCCTCATAAGCTAATTCGCTTACTAGACGTACGCCATGGATAAGAACAACCTTTTCAAACTTCTCATACGTTTCTGGATCGCGAATGATGCTCATAAATGGTGCAAGACCAGTGCCAGTGCTGAATAAGTAAAGGTGCTTGCCTGGATTTAAGTCATCCAATACCAAGGTGCCGACAGATTTCTCGCTAACGAGAATTGGGTCGCCAACTTGAATCTTTTGCAGACGTGAAGTTAAAGGACCGTCTTGAACTTTAATACTCAGGAACTCGAGATGCTCTTCGTAGTTAGGGCTAGCAACGCTATAGGCGCGTACCAAAGGTTTGCCTTCAACCTCCAGGCCAATCATTAAGAAATGACCGCTACGAAAGCGCAAACCCTTATTGCGGGTAGTCGTGAAGCTAAAAAGAGTGTCATTCCAGTGGTGAACTGACAAAACGGTTTCGGTGTTGTATGCGGCCATAAATGCGTATTAATTAGAGGGTGGCAAAGTGATAATTATCCCATTCTTAAAGCTTTAAATTGAGCCCATTCCCACCAAAAATAGGACTCTGTAGTGATATAGATCAGACTTTTAGTAATAAAGAGCATGTTTAGAGGGGGTAAAGCCTATTGGCTATCATCTAGTAATGAAAAGAATCCAGTACTTATTCCTGTCCTTTTTTAGTTTGGGCTTGGTGATGTTTGCCATTGTCTTGCAGCAGGTTGGGTACCAAGGCGTCAGTTTCATGCCATGTCCTTTGTGCGTTTTGCAAAGGGTTGGCTATCTCGGGATCGCCTTTTCTTGTTTGTTAGCTGCCTGTATTACACCCTTTAGAAAGTTATTTCATGGCTTGGCAATTTTGGCTGCTGGATATGGCGCCGCAGTAGCAGGCCATCATGTTTGGCTCTTGTCTCACCCAAGTGAATCCTGCGGAATAGATCCTTTGGAGACTTGGATTAATCAATTTCAGCTAGCGAATAATCTTCCTTGGTTATTCAAAGCGGATGGTTTGTGTTCTGCAAAGCTCCCGGCTATTTTGGGATTACAAGTACCAGAGTGGTCCTTGCTGTGGTTTACGGTTCTCTTGTTGATATTGTTAATTACCTTCTTTAGGAAATCCTAATTAATAAAAAAGGCACCCTAGGGTGCCTTTTTCTACTCTAGAAATAATTACTCTTCTTCGCGACGCAGATGTGGGAACAGAATCACATCACGAATATTTGGTGCATCGGTAAGTAACATGACTAAGCGATCGATACCAATACCGCAACCGCCAGTTGGAGGCATGCCGTACTCGAGTGCGCGAATGAAGTCATGGTCAAAGTACATTGCTTCTTCGTCACCCGCTTCTTTTTGCTCTACTTGTTTGCGGAAGCGATTGGCTTGATCTTCTGCATCATTTAACTCAGAGAAGCCGTTGGCAATTTCACGGCCAGTAATAAAGAGTTCGAAACGCTCAGTAATTCCCGGGCGGGTATCAGATTCTCTTGCGAGTGGGCTTACCTCGATTGGGTAATCAATGATGTAAGTCGGCTCCCAGAGGTGCTCTTCAGCAACCAATTCAAATAGTGCTAATTGGAGTGCGCCAATGCCTGCATTCTTGAGGGTTGGGGCATCTGGATTCTCACCACCTTTTTTCAATTCAGTGCGAATGAAGTTGATGTCATCAAGCTGGGCTGCTTCATAGCTCTTGCCTGACTGACCGCAGTACTTGAGGATAGCTTCAGTAATGGTCAAGCGTTGGAATGGCTTGCTCAAATCAAGTTCACGGCCTTGATGAGTTAATACAGCTGTGCCTTGTGCATCGATTGCTGCAGCACGAATTAATCCTTCAGTGAAGTCCATGAGCCAACGGTAATCAGTGTAGGCTGCATAGAATTCCATCATTGTGAATTCTGGGTTGTGACGCGGGCTTACGCCTTCATTGCGGAAGTTGCGATTGATTTCAAAGACGCGCTCAAAACCACCAACTACTAAACGCTTGAGGTAAAGCTCAGGAGCAATACGCAAGAACATTTGCATATCGAGAGCATTGTGGTGAGTAATGAACGGCTTAGCTGCTGCACCACCAGGGATGGGATGGAGCATCGGTGTTTCAACTTCCATGAAGTCGGCATCTAGCATATGTCGACGTAATGAGGCGATCGCGTTACTACGTGCTTTAAATGTATTGCGGCTTTCTGGATTAACAATCAAGTCTACATAGCGTTGACGATATTTAGTCTCTAGATCTGATAGGCCGTGGAACTTATCTGGCAATGGACGCAATGACTTGCTGAGGAGGCGCAAGTTACTGCACTCAACAGACAGCTCGCCTTTATTAGTCTTGAACAGATTGCCTTCAGCGGAGATAAAGTCACCCATATCCCAATGCTTGAAGGCGCCATGGACATCGGCACCACTCAACTCATCATTGATATAGAACTGAATTTGTCCACTGCGATCTTGGATGGTTGCAAAGCTCGCTTTACCCATCACACGCTTGAGAACCATACGTCCAGCAACTTTGACATGAACCTTCTTTGCTGCTAACTCTTCCTTGGTGAGGCTGTCATAGTGCGCATGTAGGTCAGATGCCAAATGCGTAGGAACAAAGTCATTTGGGAATGCAACGCCGCCAGCGCGAAGCTTAGAGAGCTTTTCACGGCGCTCGGCAATGATGTGATTCTCATCGACTACTTCAGTAGCTGCGGCATTATCTAAATTAGTTTTATCGTTCATGTTTATCGCGGTGCAGTAATGGGTATGGGGTTATTACACGCCTTGTTTCAGGCTGGCTTCAATAAAGGCATCGAGATCGCCATCCAATACTTTCTGGGTATTCGAAATCTCAACGTTAGTACGTAAATCTTTGATGCGGCTTTGATCTAGGACGTAAGAGCGGATTTGATGGCCCCAACCTACATCTGTCTTGGTGGCTTCTAGCTTGTCTTGTTCGGCGCGACGCTTTTGCATCTCATGCTCATAGAGGCGAGACTTCAGCATGGTCATAGCCTCAGCACGGTTGCGGTGCTGGCTTCGGTCATTCTGACACTGCACCACAATACCAGTCGGAATATGGGTTAAGCGTACTGCTGAGTCAGTTTTATTGATGTGCTGACCACCCGCACCAGAGGCGCGATAGGTGTCTGTACGAATATCAGCGGGATTGACTTCAATCTCAATCGAATCATCAATCTCTGGGTAAACATAGATAGAGGCAAATGAAGTGTGACGACCATTTGATGAGTCAAATGGTGATTTACGCACTAAACGATGTACACCAGTTTCTGAGCGGAGGTGACCATAAGCATATTCACCATCAACTTTGATAGTTGCGCTTTTAATGCCGGCAACATCACCATCAGATTCCTCGAGAATTTCAGTTTTATAGCCTTTGCGTTCGCAATACTTGAGATATTGGCGATAGAGCATGCTGGCCCAGTCACAGGCTTCAGTACCGCCAGCGCCTGCTTGAATATCGATAAAGCAATTGCAAGAATCCATCTCATTGTGGAACATACGACGGAACTCAAGGTCGCCAATAATCTTGCTGTAGCCTTCAACATCTTTCTCAATGGCGGCGATCGTTTCAAAATCGCTTTCCTCTTTGGCCATATCAAACAACTCAAGAGCGCTAGTAATGTTGGTATTGAGATCGGCAAGAGTGGCAACCACGCCATCGAGCAATTTCTTTTCTTTGCCCAGCGCTTGTGCTTTCTTTTGATCATCCCAAATCGTGGGATCTTCCAGTATTGAATTAACTTCGGTAAGGCGACGTGACTTTACGTC
This sequence comes from Polynucleobacter sp. 86C-FISCH, assembly GCF_018882415.1. Taxonomy (GTDB): domain Bacteria; phylum Pseudomonadota; class Gammaproteobacteria; order Burkholderiales; family Burkholderiaceae; genus Polynucleobacter. Next base: position 1,413,497 of record NZ_JACVOL010000001.1, read on the forward strand.
GAAGTCAAAGATACCCCCGAAGAGCTTGCTCACGGGTGAGCAGATCGGACAAGGTATTCGAAATAATATTTAGTTGTTCAGCTTCCATCCCCTAATTATAAGGGGGTTATTGCTGCAGACCCTCAGGCTCCAGAGGCCTCATCATGGGCTTCAATCATCAGCTGAACGCGAGCTTGACCTTGATAGCGGTCGGTGACCAATCGATAGGCTAGCCTGGCTTTGGCAGGCAGGCTTTGTGTGCGGTTAAACCAAACTGCTGTCAATGGCTTGGAGCTAGCCCCAAGCCCCAGGGGTCGAACCATCAACCGTAGATGCTTTTCTTTCATGAGGCTTTGCTGGGAAATCTCAAATTCTCCGTAGAAAACAGGCTGAGGGAAGCCTTGACCCCAGATTTCTTCCGCTAATAGGTCGCCAATTTCCGAGGTAAATTCAGAAGGATCTAAACCACCATCATGTGCATGGCGGCGCTCGAGTAATTCATCTGTGAGCAGTTCTGATGCAACTTGCTGAAAGCAGGTATCGAATTTCTCAAAATCTTCTTTGCGAATAGTTAATCCAGCAGCCATTGCGTGGCCACCAAATTTCAGGATTAGTCCAGGTTCGCGTTTAGAAACTAAATCTAGTGCATCTCTTAAATGAAAGCCTGTGAGTGAACGACCCGATCCTCGTAATTCTTCTCCGGTATTGCCATCAGCTGGTGCAAACACAATTGCAGGACGATTAAAACGTTCTTTCAGGCGTGAGGCAACAATGCCTACAACGCCTTGATGCCATTCTTGATTCCACAAGCAAATACTATTGCGCTCAGACATAGTTCCAGAAAGCTGATCTTCAGCCAGATGGGAGAGTGCAGTTTCCTGCATGCCTGATTCAATCACGCGGCGTTCGCGATTGATACGATCAAGCTCGTGCGCAAGTGTCATTGCTTCATCGGCGTTATCGGTGAGAAGCAAGCGGATGCCTAAGGTCATATCCGCCAGACGACCAGCTGCATTGAGTCTGGGGCCGATAGCAAAGCCTAAGTCAAAGGTATTGGCCTTACGTGGATCACGTGTAGCTGCCTGAAATAGTGCTTGAATTCCTGGTTGAGATATTCCCGCGCGGATACGCTTTAAACCATTGGAAACGAGTACTCGATTGTTGCGATCGAGTTGTGCAACGTCTGCGACCGTTCCTAAAGCAACCAGGTCTAAAAGATTTTCTACCTTGGGTTGAGTTTCACTGGTAAATTTACCGCGCTTGCGTAGTTCAGCACGTAGCGCAACTAATAAATAAAACATCACGCCAACACCGGCGAGCGCTTTACTTGGAAAAGTACAGCCCGGTTGATTAGGATTGACGATTGCCAGTGCTTTGGGTAAATGATCTCCAGGTAGGTGATGATCAGTGACGATAACTTCCATCCCAAGCTCTTTGGCGCGATTAACACCGGCTTCACTTGCGATACCGTTATCAACAGTAATGAGATATTTGGGTTTAGGGGTTTGCTGTGCTGCTAATTCCACCACTTCGGGGGTCAGTCCGTAACCCATCGTAAAGCGATTGGGCACCAGAAATTGAATCGGAGTATCTGCTCCACCTAGCATGCGTAAGCCTCGGAGACCAACAGCGCAGGCGGTAGCCCCATCGCAGTCGTAATCAGCAACGATGAGCATCGGCTCTTTTTTCTCGAGAATATCGGCTAGTAAGCTTGCTGTATTAATGCAGTTCTTCAGCTCAACCGGTGAAATCAACTGCTTTAAGTCCAGCGAGAGCTCCTCAGGAGACTGCAGACCGCGTGCAGCATAGAGCCTAGCTAGCAATGGATGCAAGCCACTCTGCGCCAACCAGGTTGCAGTACGTTCTGAAAATGGGCGTTGAGAAAATAGGCTCATACGAAACTCATGCGTTAACCATCACTGAGTGATTTCTTTCCAGGTCAGAGGCTCTGACTTTTTCCAGAAGGCCCAAGATTTTTTATAAAGATCTTTGACTGTAAGAATGCGCTCACGAACCTTTCCTTTTGGAAAGTCAATCAGAGCAACTTCATCGATTTGTTTTTTTATTAATGCTGCACTGAGTTGTGGCCATGCCAATTGAGGTTGCTCAAGCCAAGCAAAGGAGCCAGCTAGATTATTTTCATTCAAAGTCAATTCGTGTGGAAGGTCTAAAAGCCTTGCCAAGCCAGTCAGTATGGGGTGCTGACCCATCAAACACCGTGATTGTTTTAATGCTTCTGGCGCTCGAACATCACTCAGTTTGCCAATACCACTAATCCAGAGCGAGTTAATGCTGGGCATGCCACGTTGTTCGCGTTCTTCGTTTACTGGACCAATATGCCAGAGCATCTGAATTTCATTTTGGAGTTTGCGCCAACGCTTAGCGATACCTTCTTCGTGGGTATCTCGCGGCATCCACCAATCAATATTGCGGCCATGTGCTTGATCAATGCTATAGCTAGCAAGACTAGAAAAAGGTCCTGCAGGAATAAACCAATAGTGCTGGTTTTGGAAAAGGACAGAGTTCTGAAAATCCTCTTCTATGAATGGGAGCGCAGCATTGAGTAGTTGGGCGGATTCTTCTACCGTCAGGTCAATCTGGTTTTGCCCCATCAAAATGAGATGGTCTCGTGTGGCGTGTAGATGAACTGGTTGTAGGCAGGCAATGACTTCGGTTGGATTGACTGCTTGATTGGATTGCCCAAGTAGCAATACTGGGGCAAGTGGCATCGCTTCCCCGAGCAAAAAGCGCTCATGGGGTAGACCTTGCCTTGGGCCATCCTTACTTTCAGGCTCGTCCAAGACGTCTTCCCCTGAAAGTAACAGGGTAAAGCGGCGAACTTGGCCTGGGGTGGGGGTGGAATTAGCAGTCATTCCCCTGATTTTAGGTGGCATTTGAGTATTCCATCAGTTTGCCCGCGCGATTCACTAAACTGTGGCTATGTTGAGACTTCCTATTGAGCTAGAAATTGGCCTGCGCTATACCCGATCTAAGCGTCGCAAGACGGTGGGAAGGCGTGATGGCTTCCTATCCTTTATCTCCGGAATCTCTACCGCAGGTATTGCTTTGGGGGTGGCTTCACTGATCGTAGTTCTCTCTGTCATGAATGGCTTTCAGAAAGAAGTGCGGGATCGCATGTTGTCAGTTCTATCCCATGTTGAAATTACCGCACCTGATGGCTTGGCAAACTGGGAGCCGCTAGCACTTAAGGTGGCGGCCCAACCCCATGTAATTGGTGTGGCACCCATGGTGAGCTCTCAAGGGCTTCTTAGTCGTGAGAGCATGATGCGCGGTGTAGCAATTCGCGGCATCTTGCCAAGCGAAGAAGGCAAAGTATCTGACTTACCAAAGCAATTTGTTGCAGGCAGTATTGATGATTTAAAGCCAGGAAGTTTTGGCGTTGCCTTAGGCGCACAGCTGGCAGCAATTGTTGGTGCACACGTTGGCGATCGTATTAATTTAATTGTTCCTGAGAGTGATTTAACTCCAGCGGGTGCTATGCCTCGTATGCGCACACTTCAGGTGGTTGGCATTGTGGATAGCGGCCATTATGAATATGACAGCTCTTTAGCCATCATGCATTGGAAGGACGCTGCTGCCTTATTAAGGCTTCGTGATCCATCTGGCTTGCGCGTCAAGGTCGATGATATGCAGCGTGCGCCAGAGGTTGCTAATGAGTTGGCAGCTATCGTGCCTCAAGCTCTATGGGTAACTGACTGGTCAAGGTCTAACCGTAATTGGTTTGCAGCAGTACAGACTGAGAAAAAGATGATGTTCATCATCCTGACTTTAATTATTGCTGTTGCGGCATTTAATTTGGTGTCTACCTTGGTGATGACGGTGAACGAGAAACAGGCTGATATTGCCATTCTGAGAACAATGGGTGCTAGCCCCGGACTTATTCAGAGAATATTTTTAATTCAAGGTTTATCGATTGGTTTGTTGGGATCTTTAGCCGGGGTTGGTTTAGGCTTGCTAATTGCACTCAATATTGATGTCATCGTTCCAGTGATTGAGGCAATCTTCCGAGTGCAATTTTTGCCACGTGAGGTGTACTTCATTAGCGAGCTACCTTCTGATGTCAGAGCTAGTGATGTACTAACGGTTGGCTTGATGGCTTTTGGCCTGTCTGTATTGGCAACTCTATATCCAAGCCGCAGAGCGGCTAAGGTTCAGCCAGCGGAGGCTTTACGTTATGAGTAATGTAGAGAACTTAGTACTCAAAGCCAGAGGCCTGGCTAAGACTTATGGTCAAGGACCGACTGCAGTTGAGGTTCTTAAAGCAATTGATTTGGATGTCGCGCCTTCAGAAAAGCTTGCCATTGTTGGATCCTCGGGTTCTGGCAAGAGCACTTTGTTACATCTTCTTGGTGGTTTAGATAATCCAAGCTCCGGTTCAGTGGTTTTGGCTGGCTCGAATTTGAATAACTTATCAGTGAAGAAATTGGATCAGCTGCGTAATCACAGTCTGGGCTTCATTTACCAGTTCCATCACCTCTTAGATGAATTTAGCGCTGCCGAGAACGTTGCATTACCGCTGCGTATCCGCGGCCTGAGTAATGATGAGTCAATGGATCGCGCCAGCAAAATGCTCAAAGCGGTTGGCTTGTCAGCTCGTGAGCTTCATACTCCTGGCGAGCTATCGGGTGGAGAGCGTCAGCGCGTCGCCGTTGCTCGTGCCTTGGTTGGTAATCCTGCTTGCGTTCTAGCGGATGAGCCTACAGGTAACCTAGATACTGAGACAGCTGACGGTGTATTTGATTTGATGTTGAATATTGCTCGCGACCAAGGCACTGCCTTTGTGATCGTGACTCATGACCCTATACGCGCTAAACGTTGCGATCGGATTTTGCATTTAGAGCGTGGAGTATTAAAGCCATTCTCGGTGTGAGTAGACATCCCATGTGGATCGATACCCATTGCCATCTAGATGCTCCTGAGTTTGCGGACTCATTGCTTGCAGTTATCCATGCTGCCCAAGAAAAAAACGTTAAAGCAATACTTCTGCCTGCTGTGAAGGTGGCCGACTGTGCCCACGTAAAAGAATTGGCTCATCAATATAGCCAAGAGATTCCTGGTTTGGTTTACACCCTTGGAATTCATCCTTTGTATACGAATCAAGCGCAAGAGAGTGATATCGCTACGCTTGAGAAGCATATTGTTGAATCACTTTCTGATCCCCGTTTTGTGGGTGTAGGTGAAATTGGTTTGGATTATTTTGTCGAGGATCTGGATCCTCATAAGCAGGAATTCTTTTTCAATGTGCAATTGGATTTAGCACAAAAGTATCAATTACCTGTAGTCCTGCATGTGCGTCGCTCACAGGATGCAATCCTAAAAGCTTTGCGTCGCCGCAATATCACTGGTGGTATTGCCCATGCTTTTAATGGCAGCTTCCAGCAGGCCGAACAATTTATTGAGCTTGGGTTTAAGTTAGGCTTTGGTGGTGCAGCTACCTATGAGCGTGCCCTGCAAATTCGAAGACTCTTAAAAGAATTACCGCTAGATAGCATCGTGACTGAAACGGATTCTCCTGATATTCCGCCTGCGTGGCTCAGAGAAGAAGGCATTGCCTTTAATGAACCCGCTTTTGTTGAGAGAATTGCAAAAGAATTGGCATTGATTCGAGATATTAATGATGCTGAGTTTGCTTCTGCGGTTTGGGCTAATGCGATGCAAGCATTGCCGCGCTGGTCAGCTCTCTGCGCTGATCTACCCAATCTCAATCTAGCCTCTTAATTCATTGCGTTTAGCCATTACGGCGTTTATCGCCGGGGGATCGCTCCTTCTCTTTTTGCCGCAAGTTCCCGAAAATTGGGTATTTGCCTATATCACATTCAGCGCTCTATGTTTGTTGGTAATTTACTTTACTCATCAATCTACGCTGATTAAAAAGATTGCAATCATAGGTTTGCTATTCATAATGGGGTTTGCATGGAATGCTCGATATGCTGAAAACCGCTTGGAAAATATTCTTGCAATAGAGTTGGAGGGCAAAGAGTTAAATCTTGAGGGCAGGGTAGCAGCTTTGCCGCAAAGTAATTCGTCGGGAGCAAAGTTTTCTTTTGAGGTTGACAGCGCTAGTTTGGGCAAAGAAGTTCTTAATCTATTTCCAAGACGAATCTACTTAAGTTGGCAGCCCGCCTGGAGAAATCCTCAAGAAATTCCGGACATCATTCCTGGTCAGCGCTGGAAGTTCAAGTCTAAGTTAAAGCGTCCTTATGGATCTCTTAATCCTTATACCTTTGATTTTGAGCGCTGGTCTTTTCATCAAGACTTTGGCGCAAGTGGCTCAGTCAGGGCGGGGGAGTTATTGCTAGATAAAGATATCGCTTGGACTGAGATTGAGTTGCGTATGGAGCTGATGCGTTGGCACTTGCGTAAAAAGATACGGTCTATGCTTCCAGATGATGCAAGGTATGTAGGTGTACTCATTGCTTTAGTGATGGGTGATCAAAATGCAATCAACCAGGATGATTGGCAAGTGTTTAACGCAACTGGTATTGGGCATCTCATTTCCATATCAGGGTTACATGTCACGATGTTGGCTGGTGTTGGCGCTTCTTTTGCGGCCTTTATTTGGCGTAGACGTACTTGGCCCCTGATTGCACCAGTTAGCAAGGTTGCAGCACTCTCTGGATTTATCACAGCATTTATTTACGCATGGTTGGCTGGCTTTCAGATACCCGCACAGAGAACCATGTACATGGTCGGTGTTGTAGCGTTTGCTTTATGGACCGGTAGAAATCCTCGATCGTTTGACATCTGGTGGTGGGCCTTGGCTTTTGTGCTGCTCATTGATCCTATGGCTCCTTATACCCCAGGCTTTTGGTTATCTTTTGGTGCGGTAGCGGCCATCTTGTATGCGATGGGCGATTCGTCTGGTTTGCTGGGCATTCCCACCGGGAAGGAGTTGCAAGTTCATTGGACTCTTCGCACTGCTCAAGCATTGCGTGAGGCATGCCGTGTACAAGCCGTTGTCACATTGGCGCTGTTGCCATTTACTTTGTATTGGTTTTATCAAGTTTCTGTTGTTTCGCCGTTAGCAAATGCTTTTGCCATACCCTTGGTAAGTTATATCGTGACGCCGTTGGCAATCATCGGAGCAATACTCCCGGAATTCTTTGGGCGCTGGTTAATGTGGCCTGCTCATGCAGCTATGGAATATTTAGCAATTGCTCTTGAATGGATGGCGAATTGGAGTTGCTCTGTAGTTTGGTCAAGGCAACCAGAGTGGTGGCTGTTGCTAGCCGCCGGAGTGGGTATTGTTTATGCGATCCCTCCAGGCGAAATTATGGATACATGGAAGCAAAGATTGCTAGGCATTGCTTTTTCCGTACCGTTATTTATTTCACCCCTCCAGCTATTGAGCGCATCTCGAATTTCTCAAGGAGAATTTAGAGCAAGCGTTTTAGATATCGGCCAGGGTACTGCAGTACTCATTGAAACTAAGAATAGAAGGCTGCTGTACGACACTGGACCCATTCAAGGCAAAAAAGATGATGCCGGACAGAGAATTATCTTGCCGTATTTGCGAGGCAGGGGGATTGATCATATCGATCGCATGGTGATTAGTCATAGTGATAGTGATCATGTGGGTGGCGCTGCAACACTACTAAAACATATTCAGTTTGATTCCATGATGGGATCTTTGCCTAGCAACAATCCATTGCTGCAAAATTTGCAGCAGAGAAGGATTCCTAGCATTCCTTGTCGTTATGGACAGCGCTGGATATGGGATGGCGTGGAGTTTGTGATCTGGCACCCTCATGAAGAAACGGTATTTCAGGAGCAATATCCTGGAAAACCCAATGAGATGAGCTGTGTGCTGGAAGTGCGCAATACGCAAAGCTCGCTTTGGTTAACTGGTGATGTTGAAAAACAGGGTGAAGCAGAAATTACAGAGCGGCTAGATGCAGAAATGCTTAAGGAAATTGGCGCAAGGGAGCTGATATTTATGGCACCCCATCATGGCAGCAAAACATCTTCTTCATTGGCGCTTCTAAAACAATTAGATCCCGATCAAGCATTTGCGCAAAATGGTTATCGAAATCGATATGGGCATCCACATCCGGATGTGACAGCGCGTTACAGGGGTTTAGATATTCCTTTTTATCAAACTCCAGAAACAGGATTTCAGACTTGGTTATTTAAAAATACTGCTAAGTCTTCGACACATTTTTGGAGGCATGATATAAAACGACTATGGCATCGCTAGATGTGGAATTAAATAAAGGATTTGCATATGAACAAGCTACTCGCCTTATCTTCTTTGGTGGTTGCTGTAACAGTTGGCTGCGCTGGGGCGAATGTGCGCCCACTGGTGGATATGAAGGGCGTCAATGAGGCGGCATACGAAAAGGATCTAAGTGATTGCCAGGCTTACGCCCAACAACAGTCGGGCATGGGCGAGAATGCGGCCAAAGGTGTCGGCGCTGGTGCTGTGGTTGGCGGATTATTGGGGTTGGTAACTGGCGGCAATGCCTCTGGTATCGCCCAAGCTGCAGGTGCGGGTGCAGTTATTGGCGGAGCAGGCGGCGCTTTTACCGGCAATCAAGCCCAAGAAGCAGTAGTTAAGAGATGTTTAAGTGGGCGCGGTTACAAGGTTTTGAATTAAACCCAGCCCTAAATAGTCCAAAAGCCCGAGAAATCGGGCTTTTTTGTTGCCCAGAAAAGCAAAAAGCCCTTAATAATTAAGGGCTTAGTACGTAAATCTTGGTTGCGGGGGCAGGATTTGAACCTACGACCTTCGGGTTATGAGCCCGACGAGCTGCCAGACTGCTCCACCCCGCGTCTGAAGCTGAAATTCTACCATTTTTTGGGGGTCACTGTCGAGGTATTCCTGCAAATAACGCATAAATAAGCGGTTTTTGAGTGCAAATTCTGGATTTAACGCGTCTCTAGAAGGAGTAACATATTGCCACGCAACATCACGCTAGGGTTTATTAATGTCAGTTAGCAATCCTGAGTTTTCAGAATCATCCTTATTAAGGCCTGTGGAGATTTCTCGAGAGGATCATCCTCATAAGAAAGGAGCCTCCATATCCTTGATGTTTGCCGCAATCGGTGTTGTGTTCGGTGATATTGGTACAAGCCCTCTTTACGCCCTTAAGGAATGTTTTAGTCCTGAGCATGGGATACCGTTTTCACCAGAGGCTGTCTATGGTGTGATCTCGATGGTGTTCTGGGCTTTTGCGATTGTGGTTTCACTCAAGTATGTTCTGTTTGTGATGCGCGCAAACAATCATGGCGAGGGCGGAATTTTGGCTCTTATGGCGCTTGCGCTAAGAACGGCTCCTGCAAATTCAAAACGCTCACTGATCATCATCATGGCCGGGGTGTTTGGGGCCTGCATGTTTTATGGCGATGCCATCATCACGCCTGCGATTTCAGTGCTCTCTGCTGTCGAAGGTCTAGAGGTGATCTCTCCTGATCTCACTCGATATGTCATACCAATCACCATTTTTATTTTAGTCATCCTCTTTCTTATTCAGAAGACAGGGACTGATTTGGTTGGAAAACTTTTTGGCCCAATCATGATGCTCTGGTTCGTAACCATTGGTTTGATGGGTTTGTATCAAGTCATTGAGAACCCAGCAATTTTTGCCGCAATTAATCCATTGTTTGCTATTCAGTTCTTGATAGACCACTCATTGCAAGGCTTTATTGTTTTGGGTGCAGTATTCCTGGTGCTGACTGGTGCTGAAGCTCTGTACGCTGATATGGGTCATTTTGGACTTAAGCCAATTCGTATGGGTTGGTTTTTTATTGTGATGCCTTGTTTGCTCTTGAATTACTTTGGCCAGGGTGCAATGTTTTTGAATAACCCAGAGACCATTACCAATCCATTCTTCTTGATGGTCCCAGAAGGTTTTGTATTTCCTTTGGTGCTTTTAGCGACCTCTGCAACTGTAATTGCTTCACAAGCTGTTATATCGGGCGCCTTTTCAATGACCAGTCAGGCAATATTGCTGGGCTTTGTACCGCGCATGAAGATTCGCCATACATCCGACAGGGAAATTGGTCAGATCTATATGCCTCTTGTGAACTGGGTGTTGTTGATTCTGGTTATTGCAGTTGTTTTGGCGTTCAAAAAGTCTGAAAACTTAGCTGCTGCATACGGCATTGCAGTTACCACCACAATGATTATCACGACCTTTTTGGCTGCGATTGTGATGCGGGTGGTGTGGCGTTGGAACACTCTTTTAGTCACTTTAGTAATTAGTGCATTCTTAATTGTTGATCTTGCTTTCTTAACAGCCAATCTTTTGAAAATTATGGAGGGTGGCTGGTTCCCATTATTGTTGGGTGCGGCTTGCTTCTTGTTATTAATGACTTGGTATCAAGGTCGTAAGATTTTGCGTCATAACGCCATGAGTAATGGCATTGAATTAAAGAGCTTTATAGATGCATTGATGATGCATCCTCCGCATCGTGTAGAGGGCACAGCAGTTTTCTTAACAGCTCATGTGGATTACTTGCCTGTTTCATTCCTGCATAACCTTAAGCACAATCATGTGTTGCATGAACGAGTATTTTTCTTAAAGGTGAGTATTTGGGATGTGCCATATGTAAAAGATAGTGAGCGCATTACTTTGAGAGATCTTGGTAATGGGATCTACGTGGTGCGCGCAGTTTATGGCTTTAATGAGACGCCAGATATGGGGCAGATTATTGAATTAATAGAGAAATCATCTGAGCTAAAGTTTGATTTAATGAACACATCATTCTTTTTATCGCGCGACACTATTGTTTCAACTTCTGTTCCTGGTATGGCTGTCTGGCGTGAGAAATTATTTTGCTGGATGTATCAAAATGCTGGCCGTCAGTCTGACTTCTTTAAGATTCCTGCAAATCGTTTAGTTGAGTTAGGTGCAAAGGTCGAGATTTGAGAAAGAATCTTTTGCTCCAATCAAAGATATTTATTTCAATATTTTTGTTGTCTACTGCGTTGAGTGGCGTTGTATTAGCCACTCCTGCAGAAGAAGCTGAGCTCGAGCAGTTAGACAGAATTGAGCAAGAGCTGGAGCTTCAGCGTGAGTGGGCAAAGTATCGCTGGAATAAGGCTTCATCTGAGTGCTATCAAAACTACTGGGTTAACTCTTGTTTAAAGGATGCTCGAGCGTTATATCGAAAAGAGATTGACCCTATTCGCCAGCAAGAAGTAGCTTTGCATGAAGTCCAGCGTAAGCTTCGCGAAAGCCTCAAGAACCAAGAGGATATCAAGCGTGCTGCTGAGAGAGCATCAACAGAGAAAGCTGCTGAACGTGCTGCGAACCAAGCTGAATTCGAGCAGAAGCAAAAAGATGCTGCCGCTCGAGCTGCTGATTTAGAGCAACGTCGTAAAGATGCACCTAAGCGTGCGCAAGAAAATAAAGCGGGCACTCAGCTCGATTAATGTTTTACTAATTTCAATTTCATTAGGCAACTCTTGGCTAAAGTCAAAACGGTTTATATCTGTCAGTCTTGTGGTGGCACCTCTGCCAAGTGGCAAGGTCAGTGCCCATCCTGTCAAGCATGGAACACCTTGGAAGAGGGGCTTCCGGAAACCACCTCTAATGCTCGATTCCAGGGGCTAGCGCAATCCTTACCAAGACAAAAGCTCTCTGCCATTACTGCGGAAGACTTGCCAAGATTTAGCACGGGTGTAGAGGAGTTCGATCGCGTGCTGGGTGGCGGATTAGTTCCGGGCGGCGTGGTGCTCTTGGGTGGCGATCCTGGTATCGGTAAGTCGACTTTGTTATTGCAAGCGCTTGCAGAGATGAGTGCTGCTGGTATGAATGTGCTCTATAGCAGCGGTGAAGAGTCGGCCGCTCAGATTGCATTGCGTGCAAAGCGCATTGCATTAGATGCCCCGCAGTTGGAGGTCTTAGCTGAAATTCAGTTGGAGAAACTGATTTCCATTATGGACACCGTGAAGCCACAAGTTTTGGTGGTGGATTCCATTCAGACTTTGTACTCTGAGGTTTTGAGTTCAGCTCCTGGTTCTGTTGCGCAAGTTCGTGAGTGTGCGGCGCAACTCACTCGAGCAGCAAAGTCTAGTGGTATTTGTGTATTGATGGTGGGTCACGTGACTAAAGATGGTCATCTAGCTGGCCCTAGAGTTCTAGAACACATCGTTGACACCGTTTTGTATTTCGAAGGTGATACTCATTCCTCTTTCCGTTTGGTGCGCTCCATTAAGAACCGTTTTGGCGCCGTCAATGAGTTGGGCGTATTTGCCATGACAGAAAAAGGTTTGCGGGGTGTTACCAATCCTTCGGCGATTTTCTTGTCACAGCACGAGCAAATGGTTCCTGGTGCTTGTGTGTTAGTGACGCAAGAAGGTAGTAGACCTTTATTGGTGGAGATCCAGGCTTTGGTGGATACGGCACATGTGCCCAATCCTCGCCGCTTAGCCGTTGGCTTGGAGCAGGCTCGTTTAGCCATGCTCTTGGCGGTATTGCATCGTCATGCAGGAGTTGCTTGCTTTGACCAAGACGTGTTTTTAAATGCGGTTGGTGGAGTTAAGATTTCTGAGCCTGCTGCTGACTTGGCGGTATTGCTTGCAATCCAATCATCGATTCGTAATCGGGCATTGCCAAAAGAGTTGATTGTCTTTGGTGAGGTTGGTTTGGCGGGGGAGATTCGCCCATGTCCTCGTGGTCAGGAGCGTTTGAAAGAGGCTGCTAAGTTAGGCTTCACTGTAGCCATCATTCCAAAAGCCAATATGCCTAAGACAAAGATTCCAGGGCTTAAGGTAATTCCAGTTGAGCGAATTGATCAGGCAATCGCAGCAGCAGCAGAGTTGAGTTAACTCTGCTGTCTTAACGCAAGTCTTCTGCTTGAATCAGTAAGACTTGCTCTTCCCCAGCAGATACCTCCATCCAGATTGCCGGAATTTGTGGGAAAGCCTTTTTAAAGTTCTCGTACTCATTGCCAATCTCAAGCAAGATGGCGCCACGCTCTGATAAATAATCAGGTGCTTGAGCAAGAATGCGTCTAATGATGTCCATGCCATCATCACCACCAGCTAACGCAAGCTCTGGCTCAGCATGATATTCAGCTGGAAGCGCATTCATAGAAGCTGCATTCACATAGGGCGGATTGCAAATAATGAGATCGAAGAGATTGTCTTCGTTGGGCTCAGGTAACGCATCCCACAAATCACCATTCAATAGCTCCACTTGGGAGCTCAGGCTATGGCGATCAACGTTACGCGCTGCAACTGAGAGTGCGGGCATGCTGATATCGCAGGCGCTCACATGTATATCTGGACAAGATAAAGCCAAGAGGATTGCGAGCGAGCCATTACCAGTGCAAAGGTCTAGCGCTTTGCCGTCAGCTGGTAACCAAGGCTCTAGTGAGCCATCGACAATGAGCTCAGCAATCCAGGAGCGCGGCACTATGCTTTGCTCGTTACAAAAGAATGGGACACCCATGAGCCATGCTTCGCCTAGGATATAGGCCAATGGCTTGCGTGTAGAGATTCTGGTATCAGCAACAGTGGATGCATTTTTCTGTTGATCTCCAGTGATTGCATCGTCTAAATGATCAAGCGCCTCCGCTGGACTCAGATCAAGTTGTTTGCTCACAATCCACAAGGCTTCGCTTTGTGCATCGATAGCCCCATGGCCGTAATGCAATTTACCTGCTTCGAGTTTTTGTGCAATCTGATTGATGCACTGGTTCACGGTAAGGCGTTGCTGAGACTCAGGGTCCATGATGGAGGGTTCTTTAGGAGAAAAAGGGGCGCACAGTTAAGCGATCAAGCGATAAGCTGTTCGAGTGTCTTGCGATAGATATTTTTGAGCGGTACTACGTCATCCACAATGACGCACTCATCGATCTTGTGGCTTGTAGCATTCAGAGGCCCAAATTCCACAACTTCTTTACAGATCTTGGCGATAAAACGACCATCACTTGTGCCGCCTGTAGTTGAAAGCTCTGTTTCCACATTGGTTTCTGCTTTGATGGCTTTGCGTAATGCGCCAGCCAAGTCGCCATCACCAGTAATGAATGGGCTACCACCTAATACCCAATCAATTTCAAACTCAAGACCTGCGTCTTTTAAGATCTTCTCTAGGCGCTCACGTAATTGTTCTGGTTTGCTCTCTGTTGAGAAGCGGAAGTTAAAGTCGATAACGAGTTCGCCGGGGATGACGTTGTTTGCGCCAGTACCAGCATGTACATTCGAGATCTGAAAGCTAGTAGGTTGGAAATATTCATTACCTTTATCCCACTCGGTTTCCACTAATGCAGAAATTGCTGGTGCAGAAAGGTGAATAGGGTTTTTGCCCAAATGGGGATAAGCAATATGAGCCTGGATACCTTTTACCTTGAGCTTGCCTGAAAGGGAGCCACGACGACCATTTTTAATCATGTCGCCGAGTTGATTCACTGAAGTGGGTTCGCCAATTACGCAGTAGTCCAAACGTTGACCATGTTTTTGTAAACGTTCGCACATGATGACAGTGCCATCGTTGGCAGGGCCTTCTTCATCGCTGGTGATTAAGAAGGCGATAGAGCCTTGATGGTCAGGGTGCGAAATGACAAATTCCTCTGTAGCCACTACGAAACCAGCGAGAGAGGTTTTCATATCCGCTGCGCCACGCCCGTAGAGCATGCCGTCACGAATCGTTGGCGTAAATGGGTTGCTTGTCCACTTCTCTAGTGGACCTGTGGGCACTACATCAGTGTGACCAGCAAACATCAAGACTTTGCCTTGATCTCCACCTTTGCCTTTTTTGATCGCCCACAAATTCGTTACCTGAAAATTTTCAGGACCACTCACCACGCTCTCAGTATGAAAGCCGATGGCTTGAAGACGCTGTGCAATTAAATCTTGGCAGCCACCATCAGCCGGTGTAACGGAGTGGCAGGCGATGAGAGCTTCGGTGAGCTCTAGTGTGGCGCTCATAGATTCGGCTTAATCACGAAGTAATTCGTTGATGGCAGTCTTAGCTCGTGTCTGAGCATCAACCTTCTTCACGATGATGGCTGCATACAAGCTGTATTTGCCACATGCGGATGGGAGAGAGCCTGGAACTACGACTGAACCTGCTGGTACGCGACCGTAGTGCACTTCACCAGTTTCACGGTCATAGATCTTGGTACTTTGACCGATATAGACGCCCATGGATAAAACAGCGTTCTCTTCGATCACGACACCTTCAACAACCTCGGAGCGGGCGCCGATAAAGCAGTTATCTTCAATAATCACTGGGCCGGCTTGAATTGGCTCAAGAACGCCGCCAATACCAACACCGCCAGAAAGGTGAACGTTTTTACCAATTTGAGCGCAAGAACCAACGGTCGCCCAGGTATCAACCATGGTGCCTTCACCTACATAAGCGCCAATATTGACGTAAGAGGGCATTAAAACGGCGTTTTTGCCAATAAATGAGCCGCGGCGGGCTACGGCAGGGGGTACCACTCGGAAGCCACCAGCAGCAAAGTCAGCTGCTGTGTAGTTTTCAAACTTGCTTGGAACCTTGTCATAGAACTGGGTAAAGCCGCCAGCACTCATAGGTTTGTTGTCTTCTAGGCGGAAAGAGAGCAAAACAGCCTTCTTAACCCACTGGTTAACTTCCCATTTACCTACGTCACGGCGCTCAGCCACACGAATAGTGCCGGCATTTAGGCCTTCTAGGACCGCATTTACGGCATTACGGACATCCCCAGGGGCGCTATCTGGAGACAGGTTTGCGCGGTTTTCCCAGGCTTGTTCAATGATGTTTTGTGGTGATTGGCTCATGCTTTTTAGTTAACTATCAGATTGTTAAGGGATTTTGTCCCTGAGGGTAGATTTATCATTATATAGATGGGGCAAAAACGCGTCTAAGCACCCTCAAGCTTGCTATCATCTTCCCACTTTAGCTTTAATTTTTACCCCTTTATTTGAACCTCTTTTTTCCCTGCAAAGTACGCCGTGCAACTGAAATCCATCAAACTTTCCGGCTTTAAGTCTTTCGTAGACCCAACCCATTTTGAAATGCCTGGCCAATTGATTGGCGTTGTGGGTCCTAACGGTTGCGGAAAGTCGAACATTATTGACGCCGTTCGCTGGGTTTTAGGCGAATCCCGCGCTAGCGAATTGCGTGGCGAATCCATGCAAGACGTTATTTTTAATGGTTCTGGATTACGTAAGCCATCTGGTCGTGCCAGTGTGGAACTCATTTTCGACAACACTGAAGGGCGCGCTCAAGGTCAGTGGAGCGCTTTTACAGAATTAGGTATCAAACGTGTTTTAACGCGCGATGGAAATTCGAGTTATTACGTCAATAACCAAGTAGTGCGTCGTAAAGATATTCAAGATATTTTCTTGGGCACTGGTATGGGTCCAAGAGGTTACGCAATTATCGGTCAAGGCACCATCAACCGCATTTTGGAAGCGAAGCCAGAAGAGTTGCGCGTGTTTTTGGAAGAAGCTGCTGGTGTTTCTAAATACAAAGAGCGTCGCAAAGAAACAGCATCCCGTTTAGAAGACACTGTAGAAAATTTAACTCGCGTTGAAGATATCTTGCGCGAGCTTGATCAACAACTCACTCGCTTGGAAAAACAAGCGACTGTTGCTGAGCGTCACGCCGAACTCTCTACGCAAATGAAATCACAGCAGCAGCTGTTGTGGTTTGTGCGTCAGACCGAGGCCGGTAAAGAGCAGGAGCGTCATGCTAACGGTATCCGCGATACGCAAGTTGGTCTAGAAGAGCAGACCGCTAAGCTACGCCACGTCGAATCTGAGTTAGAGACAATGCGCACACAGCAGTACGCATTGCAAGATAAAGTTTCTCAAGCACAAGGCGATTTGTATCAAACCAATTCTGACGTGAGTCAGGTTGAGTCACAGATTCTGTATGTGCAAGAAGCGCGTCAACGCTTGCAACAACAGACTCAAGATTTGCAGGCGCAACTGCAGCGTTGGACTGTGCAAGAGACTGATGCAGCTCAGGCTCAGCGCACTACTGAGCATGAGCTTTCTTTGGCTGCTGAAAAAGAGCAAACACTCTTGGCAGACTTAAATGGCTTGCAAGAGCAAATGCCAAGTCGTGAAGAGGCTTATCAAAATGCTTCACGCGAACTAAATAGCGCACGTGATGCATTGGCTTCAATTGAGCAACGCTTGGCAAGTTTGGGCGAACGCCTTCGCTCTATGTCTGCTCAGTCAGATGAATTGAAAGGGCGCGAGACTCGCCTTGTTGGGGAATTCGATGGCCTGCGTCGTCCGGATGCTGAAGCCTTGCAGATGGCGATTGATCGTCAAACAATGGCTGCTCGCAAAGTGGAAGAAGCTAAGCATCGCGCCGTTGAAACTCAACAACGCGTACCTGCTGCTGATGAAGCGCGTAACGCTGCCCAGCAAAAAATTCAGGAAGCAAATCAGGATTTAGCTCAAACCGAAGCTAAATTAACTGCATTAACTGCCTTGCAGGCTAGCGTACAGGCGCAAGGCAAGATTGGACCTTGGTTAGAAAGCAAGGGCCTCAAAGAAAGTAAGCGTCTTTGGCAAGAGCTCAAAGTTGAGAGTGGCTGGGAAGCTGCACTTGAGTCAGTATTGCGTGAGCGTTTAGCCGCAGTTACTGCAAAGAGTGTCCAAGAAACATTGGCCTTGGCCAATGATGCACCCCCAAGCCGTTTGGCAATTTTGCTCACGGAAGAAATTACTCCGGCGCATACATCCGCTCCCGCTGACTTCACGCCATTATTGAGTCGCGTGCAAAGTGCAGGTGCAGCAAGGCTCACTTCTGTGTTGCAAGAGTGGTTAGACAATATTTATATTGCTAGCAGCCTCGAAGATGCTTTGCATCGTCGCGAAAAACTACCTGCTGGTGGCGCGTTTGTTACTCAACAAGGCCATTTGGTTAGTCGTGTTGGTGTGCAGCTTTACGCAGCAGATTCTGAACAAGCCGGTATGTTGGCTCGTGCTCAAGAGATGGAGAGCCTCGAGAAACAATTGCGTGCGCAACAGTTGATGCAAAGCGAACTCAAAGGCGAATTAGATCAGTGTGTAGCGAACTATCAGGCAGCCCATCAAGCGGCTGAGCAAGCTCGTGAAAATGCTGAGCATGCCGTTCAAGAATCGCATGGCTTTGAAGTAGAAAGAATGCAGTTGACCCAGGCTGAAGAACAGTACAGCCAACGTGCGGCGCAGATTCAGGGTGAGTTAAGTGAATTGCGTCAGCAGATGGAGCAAGTAAGCCAGACTCAAGAGCAGTCTGCTGCCGAATTGCTCGAGTCAGAAGAGTCCAAGCAAGGTTTGCAAGAAGCTTTACAAGTAGCTCAAGAAAAATTAGAGCGCTCTACTGAAGAGCGTGATCGTTTGCGTGAATCGCTCCGTGCTGCTGAGATGGCTGCACAAGAGGCGGCATTTGCTACTCGTTCATTGCAACAGCGTATTGCTGATTTGCAACGTGATCAAAGTACCGCGCGTACACAGATCATGGAGATTCAAGATAAGCATGATGATGCCGCTCAAGAACTCGAAACCTTGAGCGATGAAGAGGCACAAGATAAATTGCAGGGCTTATTGCTAGCACGCAGCGCACGCGAAGCAGCTTTGGCAAATGCACGTACTGAGCAAGATGCTTTATTGCATCAATTGCGTGAGGCTGATGAGTCTCGCATGCAAGTAGAGCGTAGCCTACAACCTATGCGTGACAAAGTGGTTGATTTGCAATTGCGTGAGCAGGCTGCACGATTGAACTTTGAACAATTTGCTACTTTATTGTCGGATGCTGAGGCTGATCTCACTGCGCTTGAAGCAAGCTTCAGTCCCGATTTGAAAGTTGGCGCATTGCAAAGCGAAGTGAATCGCTTGAATACAGAGATTCAATCCCTAGGTCCAGTCAATATGGCTGCGCTAGATGAATTATCCAGTTCCCGTGAGCGTAAGCAGTTCTTGGATGCTCAATCTGCCGACTTGAATGAAGCGATGCAGACCTTGACAGATGCGATTGCCAAGATCGATGCAGAGACCCGTGATTTATTGCAAGGTACTTTTGATCAGGTGAATGCTCACTTTGGCAAACTGTTCCCCGAGTTATTTGGTGGTGGTCATGCAGAATTGGTGATGACTGGCGAAGAGATTCTGGATTCCGGTGTTCAAGTGATGGCACAGCCTCCTGGCAAGAAAAATAGCTCTATTTACCTCCTCTCTGGTGGCGAAAAGGCTTTGACTGCAATTGCCTTGGTGTTCTCACTCTTCCTTTTGAATCCAGCTCCTTTCTGTTTGCTGGATGAGGTTGATGCGCCATTAGATGATGCAAATACCTTGCGTTATGCAAATCTAGTTGCCAAAATGTCAGATAAGACACAGTTTTTATTTATCTCACATAACAAGATCACTATGGAAATCGCTCATCAATTGATTGGTGTCACGATGCAAGAGCAGGGCGTATCCCGCATTGTTGCTGTGGATATTTCTTCTGCGGTATCAATGGTAGAGGCTGCTTAAATGTATGTAGAACAAATCATGACGATGTTGGGTTTGTCTGATTTGCAATTGGCGCTGGCTGTTATTGGTCTTTTAATACTGATTGCAGTAGCTGTTCTAAACATTAAGTATTCTCGTGCTCGCCGTAAAGCAAAAGAGCAAAGCGAATATGCTTTAGATGATCGCTTTGCACGTGAGCCAAGCTTTTCCCAGGGCTTTGCGGATGGCGATGCATCTGGTCGAGCAGAGCCTGGCTTTGGCGAGCCCTTAACAACAATTTCCGCCCCAGAAAAGTTCGCGATTGATCCGCGCATCGATTGCGTTATTACCTTGCGTTTTGATGAAGCCATAAGCGGCGCAGAAATTCTGGCAGAAATTAACGCTTGGACCGATCTTGAAGCCCAATCTACAGCGCGTTGGATGTGTGAAGGTTTAAACGCGGATGTCGATGCTGCTGAAGACTGGGAAGAATTAAAGCCTGAAGGATCTTATTCAGAGTTACAACTGGCCATTCAGTTGGCTAGCCGCAAAGGTCCGATTGGTGTTTTGGAACTTTCTGATTTCTGCTCTCGTGCCCAGTCCCTTGCTGAAACTTTAGGCTCGCAAATTGATATGCCTAGCGTCAGCACCATGCTGGAAAGCGCTAAAGAATTAGATGTGATGGCTGCTGAGAGTGATATACAGTTGAGCATCAATGTGCTATTTGATGAACCATGCCCTTGGGGTAACTTTGATGCCCTCATGCGCCAACGCGGCTTCAAGTTATCTCGTAACGGACGCCAATATGAATACCTCAGCAAAGGCGTTGTGCTTTTCAATAGCGCTGACTTGGATCCGAATAAGTCCGTAGCTCAAGTCACTTTGTTGCTAGAGGTTCCTTTAGTTCCGCAAGATGAGCGCGCATTTGAAAGAATGCTCTCTGAGGGTGTGGAGATTGCCCAAGCTGCTCATGGCCGCTTGGTAGATGACAATGGCATTAACTTAAGTGAAGCTGCAGTCATTAGTATTCGTCAGCACCTTGATGTTCTCTATGCCAATCTTGAGAAATCTGGCATTCCTGCTGGATCTTCTACATCCAGCAGACTCTTTAGCTAGGAAATTACTTTGTCGTCCAATAGTCCGACAAATTTAGCGGAGCGTTACGCATTCTTGCAAGCCGAGCTCGCACGCCTTGAGCATGCTTACTACGTTCTAGATAATCCACTCCTGCCTGATATTGAGTATGACCGCCTCTATCGCGAGTTATTGGATATTGAAGCCGCTCATCCAGAATGGGTTACCCCAGAGTCTTTATCTCAGCGTGTAGGTGGGGCAGCATTAAAAGAGTTTGATTCGGTTACTCATGCAGTACCAATGCTTTCTTTGAATAATGCCTTTGAAGATGCTGAATTGATTGCCTTTGACCGTCGCTGTCGCGAGGCGCTCCACTCAGATCATGTCACTTATGCTGGTGAACTCAAGTTCGATGGCCTTGCAATCTCGCTTCGTTATGAAAACGGCTCATTAGTAACCGCTGCCACTCGCGGTGATGGAGCTAGCGGTGAAGATGTCACAGCCAACATCAAAACAATTCGCGCCATTCCGCTCAAACTCACTGGAAAAAACATTCCACAAGTCTTAGAGGTGCGTGGCGAGGTCTTTATGTATCTCAAAGATTTCGAGAAAATGAATCGACAGGCAGCAGAGTTGGGTGAGAAGGAATTTGCCAATCCCCGGAATGCGGCGGCAGGTAGCCTGCGTCAACTAGATTCAAAGATCACCGCTAAAAGGCCATTGTCTTTCTTTGCCTATGGCTTAGGCGCCCTAGAACCTCAGTCATGGCTGCCTAAAACCCACGAAGAATTACTAAATGCTTACGCTGAACTAGGCTTACCTGTTTGCTCAGAGCGTAAGGTATTGCATTCCGTTGAAGAGATCTTGGCCTTCTATAGTGAGATTGGCGCCAAAAGAGATTCATTGCCATATGACATTGATGGCGTTGTCTATAAGGTGAACTCATTCGCCGAGCAAGCTAAGTTGGGATTTGTATCAAGAGCCCCTAGATTTGCGCTCGCTCACAAGTACCCAGCACAAGAAGCACTTACAACTGTATTGGGTATTGATGTGCAAGTAGGTCGCACAGGTGCAATCACTCCAGTAGCAAGACTTGCTCCTGTAGAAGTGGGTGGCGTCACAGTCACTAATGCAACCTTACATAACGAAGACGAAGTCAAACGCAAAGATGTCCGAATTGGCGATACTGTTTCAGTACGTAGAGCAGGTGATGTGATTCCTGAGGTGGTTTCGGTAATTAAGGATCGCCGCCCAGCAGATGCAAAAGAATTTGTCATGCCAATTCGTTGTCCTGTCTGCGATTCTCATATCGAGCGTTTGGCAGATGAGGCTGTAGCACGCTGTAGTGGTGGCCTCTTCTGTGGGGCTCAGCGCAAACAGGCTTTAATTCACTTTGCTCATAGAAGAGCCCTTGATATTGAAGGCCTAGGTGAAAAGATTGTCGATCAATTGGTAGATCACAATCTAGTCAGGACTCCCGCAGACCTCTACAGATTAGGCTTCACAGCATTAGCTAACCTAGAGCGTATGGGTGAGAAGTCGGCAGATAACCTCATTCAAGCAATCAACCAATCCAGAAGCACCACCTTAGCCCGATTTATCTTTGCTTTAGGTATTCGTCACGTAGGTGAGACAACTGCCAAGGATTTAGCGAATCACTATCAGTCGATGCATGCATTAATGGATGCAAATCTCGAAGACCTGTTAACAGTAAAAGACGTTGGTCCTGTAGTTGCCGACTCCATCACGAGCTTTATGCAAGAGGCACACAATCGTGAGGTAATTGAGCAACTACTAGCATCCGGAATGCAGCTCGCCGTAGAAGAAAAAGTGATTAGTGCTGCCGTTGCAGGTAAAACTTTTGTTCTGACCGGCACATTCCCGACAATGACAAGAGATGAGGCAAAAGATCTCCTCGAAAAAGCGGGTGCCAAGGTTGCTGGATCAGTTTCTAAGAAGACTGACTATGTAGTAGCTGGTGCAGATGCTGGCAGCAAGCTCACGAAAGCAGAAGAATTAGGTGTGTCGGTGATTGATGAAGCTGAAATGCTGGATTTGCTGAAATAAAATTCATTATTCAGCGCTTATGAAAACTCGCTTACTAGTATTGGTCTTTGCAATCGCTCTCGGAGCATCCTTGATTTCTTGCGGTGGAGGTGGCAGTACCGGTAGTGAGGGTGGTGGCAACAATCCGAGTCCTCAGACCCTTACCCCTTGGACTGGCCTATATGACGGCTTGAATACCATATACCTCCCTTATGTTAATGGGCAAATTACCACTGCTTCAGTCCCTTCGATATACGCCAAGATTGGCGATCATCCAAGCGCCGTGGCATTTGGAATGGATACCGGATCGACAGGTACAGTTGTATCTCCAGAATATTTCACTCCGGGCGATGGCGACATCCTCCAAGGTCTTGGTAGTGTGACCTACAGCAGTAGCGGTATCGTGTGGAGTGGCGAGGTCTGGCGCACTAAAGTTTCTTTGATGTCTAGTTCAACCGAAGTGGTTGCTGAAGCTTCAGTTGATGTGCTAAGGGTGTCGGATCAGACCTGTCTTGATCATGCCAGGGATTGCACGCCAAAGCGCGCTCCAACTGGGATTCACTTTATGGGTATCGGGTTTAATTCTGGCACTGGATTTACTTTGCCACCGAATGTGGTGTCTGCGGCTGCGAACAATCCCTTTACCAACTTAACTTATACAAAGAATGTTCCGTTAAATACTGTCCGTAAGGGTTGGTTGCTTACCAACCAAGGGGTTTATTTGGGAATGTCTAGTGAGTTAACTAAAAATTTTGCATTTGTTAAGTTAGAACAAAATCCTGCCACTTTAGGATCTACCACGCCTCTATGGCAAAGTGCACCAGCAGCAGTGGGTGTGAATGGAGTTGTCAAGCAAGGTGTTTCACTGGTGGATACCGGGGTTGGGGAGATGTTGATTTCGCCAGTTGCTGCCAATGGCTATGCACCTGGAGATATGCCGCTTGGTGTTTCGATAGACATTCTTTTCCCAAGTCAGGCCCAGCCTCAACCAGCTTATTACAACTTTGTGGTTACAAGTCCTACGAATCCTGGATTAAATCCAATGACGCCTGGAACGGTGATTGTTTCCGAGGACACTTCCGGCATTGTTTTTGTTAATACCGGAAGAAATTTTTTGCAAGGATTTAATTATTTGTACGATGGCGTATCTGGCTATGTTGGCTATGGTGATAATGGGAATAACGCCGCAAATCTTTATCGTGCGATTGTTCCAACACAATAAATCCTAGTACTACATGAGTATTTTTGATTGTATTGCCGATGAGGCGAAAAAAACGGAGTATCAAAGCCAGTGCGATGCCATTCTGGAATCATCAAACCCATTTTCTCGCGCAACCATCCAGGGTCATATTACAGCTAGCGGTTTAGTAGTTAAGGATGGTAAGGCTTTACTAATTTTTCATCCTTATATCAAGCGCTGGTTCCAGCCTGGTGGCCATATTGATGAAGGCGACTCTCCGATTGCGGCTGCAATTAGAGAGGTTTACGAAGAAACTGGCTACGTCTGCGAACTGGACTCTGACAGTCAAGATCCGATTGATATTGATATTCACGAGATCCCTGAAAATCCTAAAAAGGGCGAGGGCGCTCATTTACATATTGATTTGCTTTATTGTTTGCGAGTCGTGCGACAAGAACAATCAGCAGAGGATATTGAATGCAAGTGGTTTGCTTTCGGTGATATCGAAAGCATTCGAATCCAGCGAGCCTTGGCTAAATTGGGTTAAGCCCCTAACGCCTCTAGTAACTCTGTCTCAAGCTGAATCTGTAGCTTGGGATTCTTACCCAAGTTAGCAGCATCAAGAAGCAGTACGTCTTCCACTCGCTCGCCAAGAGTATTAATACGTGCTGTGTGGATTGATACCTGATGCTTCGCTAATACTCGAGATATGGTGTAGAGCAGTCCGGTGCGGTCACTTGCTGATAGTGCCAGCGTGTAGTATCTACCGCGATCATCCGGAACCATGTGAACGCGTGGCTGAATTGGAAATGTGCGAGATTGTCTTGAGAGGCGACCCATGCTTGGGGTTGGTAATGGCTCGCTATTCGTTAGCGCAGCAGTAAGTTCAAACTCTACTAGCTGAATAATGTCACGATAACTGCCACCTTCATCCACTAAGTTACTACCAGAGATTTGGAAGCTATCTAAGGCATAGCCATGACGCGTCGTATGAATACGTGCATCCCAAATGGAGAAGCCGTGTCTCTCGAAGTACGCACAGATTCTGGCAAACAGATCTTCTTGATCTTTTACGTAGACAGCTACTTGCAGCCCTTCGCCAATTGGAGATAACCTGGCTCTGACAATTGGCTGCTCACTATTTACTTTATTAAATAGATGGCGTGTAAGCCAAGCAATATCAGAAGAATCTTGTCTTAAGAAGAAGGCAACGTCCAATTGCTTCCATAGGTCTTCATAAGCATCATCGTTAATGCCATAGAGACGCAACTTCGCTTTGGATTCTTCTTGGTGTTGCGCTAATTCTGAGGAGGCATCCGGCTTAGCTCCACCTAATACTCTTAGGGTTGCGCGATACAGGTCTTCAAGGAGTTTGCCTTTCCAGGCATTCCAGACTTTCGGGCTAGTACCTCGAACATCGGCAACGGTGAGTAAGTAGAGTGCAGTGAGATGACGCTCATCACCCATCTTTTTAGCAAATGCTTTCACGACATCAGGATCGGTGATGTCTTGCTTCTGAGCTGTTTGGCTCATATTGAGATGTTCAGCTACCAACCATACTAAAAGCTCAGTATCTTTTTTATCCAGGCCATGTTCTTTAGCGAACTTGCGTGTATCTGCTTTTCCTAGTTGCGAATGGTCGCCCCCACGCCCTTTGGCAATATCATGAAAGAGTGCTGCAATAACGAGCAACCAAGGTTTCTCAAAGTGAGCAATGAGACTGCTGCAGAAAGGGAACTCATGAGTGTGTTCAACCACCATGAAGCGGCGCACATTGCGTAGCACCATCAGGATGTGTTGATCGACTGTGTATATATGGAACAGGTCATGCTGCATCTGCCCAACAATCTTTCTGAAGGCTGGAAGGTAACGCCCTAGTACGCTGCTGCGATTCATCAGGTGGAAAGCACGGCTTACACCTTCAGGCTGCTTCAAGATCTCCATAAAAAGCGCGCGATTAATCGGGTCTTTGCGCCATTTGCTATCCATCTTAGTTCTGGCGTTGTAGAGCGCTCTGAAGATGGTTGCCGATAAGCTCTTTACATTAGATGTTTGGGCAAATACTAAGAAGGTTCTCAGAATTTGCTCTGGATGTTTTTGAAAGAGCTCCGGATCCGTAATATCCAATACTCCTTGGCGCTCAATAAAGTATTCATTACCTTCACCTGGAATAGGGTGAGTGGTTTTAGATTCCTGCGGGAAAAGAATGGCTTCAATGTTCTGCAGTAGAACATCGTTCAATTGGGTTACTGCTTTAGCAGCCCAATAGTAGCGGCGCATGATTGCTTCACTAGCAACCCTTGGGGATTCTTCTTTGATGCCCATGGACGCTGCTAAAGGGGCCTGTAAATCAAAAGCCAGAACATCTTGCCTACGTTTTGCTAGGAGGTGGAGGTTGGCACGTAAGGTTTCTAAAAATCGTTGATTGCGATTGAGTTCAGTCAGTTCGCGTTGCGTGACAAGGCCGGCCTCGTGTAGATCCTTAAAGGTATCGCCCAATAGCGCGGCTTTACTCACCCAAGAGATCACTTGCAAATCACGCAAGCCGCCGGGACTCTCTTTGCAATTTGGCTCTAGAGAGTAAGGGGTGTTCTGATATTTGTAGTGACGCTGAATTTGTTCTGCTTGCTTGGCTTGGAAAAAAGCCTTTGGATCCATAGCTGCTTCAAAGGCTTTTGCAAAGTCTTTGAATAAAGCTTTCTTGCCGCAAAGGAAGCGTGCTTCTAAAAGTGAGGTACGTACCGTGACATCTTGATCAGATTCTGAAATACATTCAGCGATATTACGGACCGAGGAGCCTATCTCTAAACCCACATCCCAGCAACTAGCAATAAATTGCTCAACTTGCTTTGATAGGGCGATTGCCTGCTTTTCATCTTCCGGCAAAAGAATGAGGATGTCGATATCAGAGGATGGGAATAAAGCATTTCTTCCATAGCCACCAACAGCTATTAAAGCGGCTTCGTTTTTTAAGCCACTGTTATTCCAAAGATGGGCGAGTATTTGATCGCTCATCTTAGTAAGTTGTTTAGTTAACTTACCTACCGCTTGTGTTTTTCTAAACTCGTCGTAAGCAACTTCGCGAGCGGCACGCAGGCTAGCTGCATCAGTGATTTTGCTTGCTGCCTGAAGCTTGCTCATGAATTTATGCGCTTGCTAAAGCGGGTCTAAAAGATAAGCCTTTAACGCAATCAGGTGGTGGGTTGCTGCCTTCCGACCATGTCAATACCTCAACACCAGTCTGAGTTACTAGCAAGGTATGTTCCCATTGTGCTGACAGGCTGCGATCTTTTGTTTTGACAGTCCACTGGTCAGGCATGGTGCGAATATCTCTTTTGCCGGCATTAATCATCGGCTCAATTGTGAAAGTCATTCCAGCCTCCAACTTTTCACCAGTTCCTGGTTTGCCATAGTGAAGAATTTGTGGGTCTTGATGAAATACTTTACCAATGCCATGTCCGCAATATTCTCGTACTACTGAGTAGCCAGCTTTCTCAGCA
Organism: Polynucleobacter sp. 86C-FISCH; assembly: GCF_018882415.1. Taxonomy (GTDB): domain Bacteria; phylum Pseudomonadota; class Gammaproteobacteria; order Burkholderiales; family Burkholderiaceae; genus Polynucleobacter. The sequence goes on from NZ_JACVOL010000001.1 coordinate 1,440,666, forward strand.
TGCGTCTGAATCACGTGACCAATGTCACCTAGTGATGCGCCTGGTTTAACTTGAGCAATACCAAGCCACATGCATTCAAAAGTAATTTGTGTGAGACGTTTTGCCATGACAGAAACTTCACCCACCATGAACATGCGGCTGGTATCGCCGTAATAACCATCAGGCGTAATAACGGTGATGTCCAGATTTACTACGTCACCAGTCTTCAAAACTTTGTCGCCAGGAATGCCGTGGCAGATCACATCGTTTACTGAGGTGCAAATTGATGCTGGAAAAGGAGGGTATCCAGGTGGTTGATAGTTCAGCGGAGCGGGAATGGTCTTTTGGACATCGCGCATGTATTCATGGCAAATCCGATCCAGCTCTCCTGTTGTAACCCCGGCTTTGACGTGGGGTGCCACATGATCCAGAACCTCGCTGGCTAAGCGGCCAGCTTCGCGCATCCCTTGGATGTCTTTTTCTGCGGTAAATACACTATTCATCCCTTGATTATCAACGACTTGGAGAGTTTTGGTTTGCTCAAATTGCCTAAAAATTAGGCAAATATCCCATTTTTAGGACATCTGGAGGCCATTTTGAGGTCAAGCCTCATGTTCTACCTGGGCGTAAAGGTAGCTAGAGCATTGATATTTAAGCTATAATTTGGGTCTCAGGTCTATTTTGGACTTGAAATCGCGAGTTGAGCCTTCCAGGGTGGCGTTTTTTTAGCGCAGCTAGGACTCAACTTTAGAACCAACCCTTAGGAGAAGTTATGTCAGTAACTATGCGTCAAATGCTGGAAGCCGGTTGCCATTTTGGTCACCAAACTCGCTTCTGGTCCCCAAAGATGGCCCCATTTATTTTCGGTCATCGCAACAAAATCCACATCATCAACTTGGAAAAAACATTGCCAATGTTTCAGGACGCCCTGAAATTTGCAAAACAAGTTGCTGCTAACCGTGGCACGATTTTATTTGTTGGTACTAAGCGTCAATCACGCGAGATCATTGCTGAAGAAGCTGCTCGTGCTGGTATGCCTTACATCGACAGCCGTTGGTTGGGCGGTACGCTCACTAACTTCAAAACTGTTAAAGGTTCCCTCAAGCGTTTGAAAGATATGGAAGTTGCTAAAGAAGCTGGCGACTGGGAAAAGCTTTCTAAGAAAGAGGCTTTGACTAACGACCGTGATCTCGACAAATTGCAAAAAGCGCTTGGCGGTATCAAAGATTTGAACGGCGTTCCTGATGCGATTTTCGTAGTGGACGTTGGCTATCACAAGATTGCTATTACTGAAGCTAACAAGCTTGGTATTCCAGTAATCGCTGTTGTGGATACCAACCACTCACCAGAAGGTGTTGATTACATCATCCCTGGTAACGATGACTCAAGCAAAGCTGTAACCCTCTATGCACGTGGCATTGCTGACGCAATCCTCGAAGGCAAAGCTAACTCTGTTCAAGAAATCTTGACAGCAGTTAAAGAAGGTGAAGAAGAGTTTGTTGAAGAAGGGAACGCTGAATAATGGCCGCTATTACCGCTGCAATGGTTGGCGAATTACGCGCCAAAACTGATGCTCCGATGATGGAGTGCAAAAAAGCTTTGACTGAGGCTGATGGTGATATGGCTCGTGCAGAAGAAATTCTGCGTGTAAAGCTTGGTAGCAAAGCTGGCAAAGCAGCTTCTCGTGTAACTGCTGAAGGTATCGTTGCTGCTTCTATCAATGGCACTACTGGTGCATTGTTAGAAGTGAACTGCGAAACAGATTTCGTTTCTAAGAACGATGACTTCTTGGCATTCACAGATGCGTGCGTGAAGTTGGTTGCTGAAAAGAACCCAGCTGACGTTGCTGCTTTGTTGGCATTGCCAATGAATGGTCAAACTGTTGATGAAGTTCGTAGCGCATTGATCGGTAAGATCGGCGAGAACATCATGCCACGTCGTTTCAAGCGTTTCGCTGGTAGCAACAAGTTGGTTTCTTACCTCCACGGTACACGTATCGGTGTAGTGGTCGAGTTTGAAGGCGACGACACTGCCGCTAAAGACGTTGCGATGCATATTGCTGCAATGAAGCCAGTAGCTTTGTCTATGGCTGACGTTCCTGCTGAAGCAATTGCTGTTGAGCGTAGCGTTGCTGTTCAAAAAGCTGCTGAATCTGGCAAACCACCAGAAATCGTTGAAAAGATGGTTGAAGGTTCTATTCAGAAGTACCTCAAAGAGGTTTCTTTGTTGAACCAGACTTTCGTTAAAAACGACAAGCAAACTGTTGAGCAAATGCTCAAGGCTGCAAATACAACAATCAAGGGTTTCACCATGTTTGTTGTAGGCGAGGGCATTGAGAAGCGTCAAGACGACTTTGCAGCTGAAGTTGCTGCACAAGTAGCTGCCGCCTCTAAAGCAACTGCTTAATTAGCTGGTTTGGGGCTTGCCCCAGCCGGTTGGTAATACCCAAAAGGGCATGGAAACCTTAGTTTCTGTGCCCTTTTCTTTGATCCCTACCAAGCCCTTTATAATTTGGCGGAGATATTAAAAAGTGCTTAAAGATCAATAAGCTAAGTAAGTTAATTACTTGGCAAATTACGGAAAATAGAAAACATGCCAGCCTACAAACGAGTCCTCCTAAAACTATCTGGTGAAGCCCTTATGGGTGACGATGCTTTCGGCATCAATCCAGTCACCATTGATTCCATGGTCAAAGAAATCGCCGAGGTTGTGAATAGCGGAGTACAGCTAGCGATTGTCATTGGCGGCGGCAACATTTTCCGCGGTGTTGCTGGCGGTGCTGCAGGCATGGATCGCGCAACTGCCGATTACATGGGTATGTTGGCAACCATGATGAATTCATTAGCGCTCCAAGATGCCTTGCGTCAAAAAGGTGTTGAGGCACGCGTGCAATCTGCTCTTCGTATGGATCAGGTAGTAGAGCCTTACATTCGCCCTCGTGCAATTCGTGCAATGGGCGAAGGCAAGGTTGTGATCTTTGCTGCTGGTACTGGCAATCCATTCTTTACCACTGACACGGCTGCCGCACTGCGTGGGGCTGAGATGGGTGTTGAGGTTATGCTCAAGGCCACCAAGGTAGACGGCATCTATAGCGCTGATCCAGTAAAAGATCCAACAGCTACTTTATATAAAACCATTACGTTTGATGAAGCGTTAATTAAGAATCTACAAGTGATGGATGCAACTGCATTTGCGCTGTGTCGCGATCGTAAATTACCAATCAAAGTATTTTCAATTCTCAAGCCGGGCGCATTAATGCGTGTAGTGCAAGGTGAGCCTGAAGGTACTTTGGTGCACGTTTAATAGGAGGCCTGATGTCTGCAGCAGAAATTAAAACCACCACCAATCAAAAGATGGAAAAGTCTCTTGAGGCTTTGAAAACCAATTTAGCCAAGATTCGCTCTGGCCGCGCTAATCCAGGAATTCTGGAGCACATTCATGTGGATTACTACGGCAATCCAACTCCATTAAGTCAGGTTGCCAGCTTGGGTCTGGCTGATGCACGCACAATCAACGTTCAGCCATTTGAAAAGACGATGGTCGCAGCAATCGAGAAGGCAATTCGCGATTCTGATTTAGGTCTAAATCCAGCATCTCAAGGCACGGTAATTCGTGTTCCAATGCCTGCTTTGACCGAAGAGCGTCGTCGTGAGTTAACAAAGGTTGTAAAGAGCGAAGGCGAAGATACTAAGATTGCTGTACGCAATTTACGTCGTGATGCGAATGAGCATCTCAAGCGTTTAACCAAAGACAAAGAAATTTCTGAGGATGACGAGCGTCGGGCTACTGATGATATTCAGAAGATGACAGACAAAGCAGTGGTCGATATTGACAAGATCATTGCTGAAAAAGAAAAAGAGATCATGACGGTTTAAAGACCCGATTGAACTTCAGCTTCTAATGACTCAACACTCCAGTTCAACTTTAGCTATTCCAGAGGTTAGTGCTGTACCTCGCCATGTTGCAATCATCATGGATGGTAACGGGCGCTGGGCCAGTAAGCGTATGATGCCTCGCGTTGCAGGACACTCCGAGGGTTTAGGTGCTGTTCGCAGAATTGTTCAAGAGTGTCGCAAGCTTGGTGTTGAGTATCTAACCGTATTTGCATTCAGCTCTGAGAACTGGCGCCGCCCACCTGAAGAGGTGGGTTTCTTGATGAAGCTATTTTTAAAGTCTCTCAAGGGTGAGGTGTCTCGCCTTGCTGAAAACGATATTGCTCTGCGATTAATTGGTGACTTGAGTCGTTTTGATAACGCCATTCAAGAGATGGTGGATTTTTCTGAAAAAAAGACTGCTGGGTGTAAGGGTCTCACTTTTACGATTGCCGCAAACTATGGTGGTCGCTGGGATATCTTGCAGGCAATGCGTCAATGTCTTTCGGCAAACCCTAATTTAAAACCAGAACAGGTTACTGAAGAGTTGCTTCAGCCACATCTTTCGATGGCTTACGCGCCAGAGCCAGATTTATTCATTCGTACTGGTGGCGAACAACGTGTCAGTAACTTCTTGTTATGGCAACTAGCTTATACCGAGTTATATTTCACGGATATCTTGTGGCCTGATTTTGATGAGAAAGAATTGCACAAAGCGTTTGACTGGTTTAGTCAGCGCGAGCGCCGTTTTGGTCGTACCAGTGCTCAGCTTGCATCGCAAGCGATGAGCGATGCAGTTTGATGTAGTTCATTACTAAGCTCATTCCCATGTTAAAAACCAGAGTTATTACCGCCCTTGTCTTATTGGCGGTACTTCTGCCTATCTTGTTTCTACTGCCACCAATTTATATTGGCGGCTTCTTTTTAGTGGCCTTGTTAGCTGCTGCCTGGGAGTGGAGTCGTTTGCTTGCTCCTGAGGCGGGGCGTGCAGCTTGGCTATATGCTTTATTTTGCTTGGCTATTATTCTGTTTTTGCTTGGTATGCAAAACGCCTCATGGCAGTTTGCTTTATTACTGCTTGCGGTTCTATTTTGGTTCTTTATTGCGCCATTCATATTGGCCAAAGGAATGAATCTTTCCTTGCAAAAGTTGCGACCCTTTTATGTTGTGCTTGGACTCATATTGCTTCCGGCTACTTGGTTTGCGTTAGTGTTTTTACGGGAGCTAGGCCTGATCTTTTTGCTGAGCACGATGGCTTTGGTTTGGGTTGCGGATGTCGGCGCCTACTTTGTGGGAAAAGCCTTTGGTAAACGTAAGCTTGCGGTACAAATTAGCCCAGGCAAATCAATTGAGGGTGCAATTGGTGGCTTAATACTTTGCTATGTTTACGCATTTGCATGTATCTACTATTTATCTTTTGAATCTACTTTATTCGGCGCATGGGCAATTCGCTTTGGCTGGATTCCAATGTTCTTGATGGTGACAGTATTAACGGCCTTCAGTATTTTTGGCGATTTATTTGAGTCTCAACTCAAACGTTTGGCAGGGGTTAAGGACTCCAGTCATTTATTGCCTGGTCATGGCGGAGTGTTGGATCGCGTAGATGCCTTGATACCGACGATGCCGATCGCAGCGCTCTTAGCAGGGTTTATCTGATGTCAGTAAAGCAGGTTGCCATTCTGGGTTCAACGGGATCTATCGGCGTCAATACGCTCGATGTGATCCGAGCACATCCAGATCGTTTTAATGTAGTTGCGCTTACTGCAGCCAAACAAGTCGATTTGCTTGCTCAGCAATGCGCAGAATTCAAGCCTGCTATCGCAGTTGTTTCTGACGCTGATGGTGCCGCTCGTTTGAGTAAGCTTCTGCTTGAGAAAAAAATCAATACACAAGTTTTATATGGGCCAGAAGCTCTGGTTAGTGCTGTTACCGATTCTCATTGCGATACCGTGATGGCTGCGATTGTGGGTGCCGCTGGATTGGTTCCTGCATTAGCTGCAGCAAAGGCTGGCAAAAGAGTGTTGCTGGCAAACAAAGAAGCTTTGGTTATGTCTGGCGATTTGTTTATGCACGCTATGAAAGAGGGTGGCGGTGCACTGCTGCCAATTGATAGTGAGCACAATGCCATCTTTCAATGCCTGCCAGAACAATTTTCTAAAGAGTCAAATCCTCGCCATGGAGTTGAGGAGCTTTGGTTAACCGCTTCAGGCGGACCATTCAGAAATACACCGCTGGATCAGCTCGCTAGTATTACTCCTGAGCAAGCATGTGCGCACCCAAACTGGGTGATGGGTAGAAAAATTTCTGTTGATTCTGCAACGATGATGAATAAAGGCCTTGAAGTCATCGAGGCGTTTTGGCTATTTGGTTTGCCATTAGAAAAGATCAAAGTATTGATTCATCCGCAAAGCGTAGTGCATTCGATGGTTCGTTACCGTGATGGTTCCGTGTTGGCTCAATTAGGTCAGCCGGATATGCGCACTCCTATTGCTTATGGCTTGGCATGGCCAGAGCGTATTGATGCAGGGGTGGCGCCGCTGAGTTTGACGAAACTGGCATCCTTGAGTTTTGCTGAACCCGAATTAGCGCGCTTTCCTTGTCTTTCATTGGCGTTTGCTGCTGCCAAAGTAGGCGGTACTGCTCCAGCCGTTCTCAATGCTGCCAATGAAATTGCTGTAGCTGCTTTTTTAGATGAAGGATTGCCATACTTGCAAATTCCAACTGTTGTTGAGAGCGTGTTAAATGCTATTCCTGCATCCAGCGCGAACTCTCTTGAACTGATCTTAAGTATTGATGCGCGAGCACGTGAAGCGGCAAAAGTAGTGGTGAAGGAAATTCTTTGCAAGCATTGATTACTCTCGCCGCTTTTTTGTTAACGCTGGGCGTACTGGTTAGCTTTCATGAGTTTGGACATTTTTTAGCGGCTCGCTGTTGTGGTGTTCGAGTACTTCGCTTTGCGATTGGCTTTGGTAAGCCGATTTACACCTACCATGCAAAAAATAAAACCGAGTGGGTGTTGGCCTCAATTCCATTGGGTGGTTATGTGAAATTATTGGACGGTAGAGATCGTCAGCAAGTGATTTCACCAGCGGACGAGTGCCAGGCTTTTGATAAAAAGCCCCTTTGGCAACGTTCTTTGGTTGTAGCGGCCGGCCCCTTTGCCAATTTTTTCTTGGCAATCATTTTGTTTGCCTGTATTTATCTAGCTGGCGCACCGCAATTACCGGCTGTACTGCAGGCTCCCCCCGAAAGCTCGGTAGCAGCCAAACTGGGGGTTGCCGAGGGTGATAGGGTGGTTGGGTGGCAGGATTTGGGCTCCCAAGCCGGTAGCGTGCCCCTTTTTGGTGAATTTGAGCCTGTTGCCAGCTGGAATGCTTTGCGCTGGAATCTGATGGATGCCATTACTGGGGAGGATGGTTTTGCACTTGAGCTCCAAACTCCGTCGGGCGCTCGCCATGTAAAAGCCTTTAATGCCACAGATTTGCCGAAAATCAGCCCTGAAAAGGATCCAATGATGGCTCTGGGCTTGCTGCCTGCGCCCAGCCCACTAGATAAGTGGCAGGAGCTCAGATTGGGCCCTCTAGATGCAGTCATATTTGCTTCGCAGAGGGTATGGGTTATCACCAAGGTCTCCACAAGGTTAATGGCTGGTTTATTTACTGGAAGTACCTCCTTAAAGCAACTGGGCGGACCTCTCAGTATTGCGGATATGGCAGGTAAGACAGCTCAGGTGGGGTGGCAACCATTTTTAGCATTTTTAGCGCTTATGAGTATTAGCATTGGTTTGCTGAATTTGCTCCCTTTTCCGATGCTTGATGGGGGTCAGCTACTGTATGATGCATGGGAGTTGGTCGCCGGTAAGCGGATTTCGATATCAATGCAGGAGCAGTTTCAAAAACTGGGCTTTATTTTGCTGATTTCTATGTCATTGCTGGCATTGTTTAACGATTTACAACGCTATATTTCGCCTTGAATTCTCTGACATTATCTTTCCGTATTTTTGCCCGTTTCATTGCTCGCGTCTTGGTTCTTTCTGCGCTCGGGTTGAGTTTGAATGTTTCAGCGGCCGATTCTTTTGTGGTGAAAGATATTCGAGTCGAAGGTCTTCAGCGTGTAGAGCCTGGCACAGTATTTAGTTATTTACCCGTTCAAGTCGGCGATACCTTTACAGATGAGAAGGGTGCCGAATCAATCAAAGCCCTCTATGGCACTGGCTTTTTTAGAGACGTACAGATCCAAGCGCAAGGTAGCGTTCTGATCGTGATTGTTGAGGAGCGCCCAACAATTTCTCGTATTGAATTTACTGGAATGAAAGAGTTTGACCCAGAGGTTGTGCGTAAATCATTAAAAACGGTTGGCGTAGCTGAAGCCCGCTTTTATGACAAGGCTCTGATCGATAAGGCCGAACAAGAGTTAAAGCGCCAATATGTTGGTAAAGGTCTGTACGCGGCTGAGATTGTAGCTACAGTTACTCCAGTTGAGCGCAATCAGGTGGCTATTTACTTCAACATAGACGAAGGTCCTGTTGCCAAAATCCAAGAAATTAATATCATCGGCAATGAAGCGTTTAGTGAAGGCACTTTAAAAAGTGAGATGCAGTTAAAAACAGGCGGTTGGTTATCTTGGTATAGCAAAGACAATCTCTATTCCAAGCAAAAATTAACTGCTGACTTGGAGACTATTCGCTCCTACTACCTTAACCGTGGTTACCTCGAATTTGTGATTGAATCCACTCAGGTATCGATTACTCCTGATAAGAAGGGTGTTTACCTCACCATTAGTATTCGTGAGGGAAAAAAATTCACCGTTAAAGATGTTCGCTTAGCAGGAGAGACGCTAGGTAAAGAAGCGGAATTAATGCAGTTGATTGTTTTGAAGCCTGGGGACACATTCTCATCTGCAAAGCTTACTGAGAGTACCAAGGCAATTGCCGAAGTCCTGGGCTCCTATGGTTATGCCTTTGCGACGATTAATCCACAGCCAGATATCAGGCGTGATGTTGCTGAAGTGGATCTCACCTTGGTGGTGGATCCTGGGCGTCGCATCTATGTCCGTCAGGTGGCAATTACTGGTAATGCTAAAACTCGCGATTTGGTTATTCGTCGCGAGATGCGCCAGTTTGAAAGCTCTTGGTTTGATAGTGACAAGATTGATCTATCCAAAAAACGCTTAGGTCGTTTGGGCTACTTCACCGAGACTGATGTCACTACTGAGGATGTTCCTGGATCTCCCGATCAAGTTGATGTCAATGTAAAGGTTAAGGAAAAGCCAACTGGCGCTGTGACTCTTGGAGCTGGTTTCTCTTCAACAGAGAAGCTTATTCTCTCTGCGGGTATTAATCAGGACAACGCCTTTGGTACCGGTACTGCAGTTGGTTTGAATATGGCTTTGGGTAAGATCAATCAAAGCTTAACCCTATCTAACTACGACCCATATTTCACAGAGGATGGCATTAGTCGATATACCGATCTGTACTATCGCTCATCTAAGCCCTTGTACTATGTTGGTGATCCTGACTATCAAATTAAGACTGTAGGTTCAAATATTAAGTTTGGCGTCCCATACACTGAAGTGGACCGTGTATTTTTTGGTACTGGTCTGGAGGCATTTCAGGTTAAAACAACTATAAATACTCCCCAGCCTTATTTGAGTTATGCGGAAAGTTATGGCATCGCAGCGCCTGGATATCCTGCAACACTAAATACATACAACGTCCCTGTAACTGTAGGTTGGTCGCGAGATGGTCGTGATAGTTCGCTCATTCCTTCCTCAGGCTCTCTGGAACAACTATCCGCAGAGGCGGGAACTCCTGCTGGGAATATGACCTTTTATCGAATATTTGGGCAATATCAAAAGTATCACTCCTTCTCCAAAGCCAATATTTTGTCCTTTAATGGTGAGGTGGGTTATGGACAGGGTTATGGCAATCACCCATTCCCAATCACTAAAAACTACTATGTTGGTGGTATTGGTTCTGTTCGCGGTTATGCGCCAGGTTCTCTTGGACCAACTTACCAGAATATTTATGGCCAAATTTTGCCTACGGGCGGTCAGTCTAAAATTGTTTCCAATCTTGAGTACACGGTGCCGGTTCCTGGTTCTGGTACCGATAAAACTTTACGTGTCTTTACCTTTGTTGACGGTGGTAATGCTTTCGGCGAAAACATTAATTTAGTTCTGAGATACTCCTATGGATTGGGTTTATCATGGATATCACCGCTTGGACCTTTGAAGTTCAGCTACGGTATTCCGTATAAGTCGCAACCAACGGACAATATCCAGCGTTTACAGTTCCAAGTGGGTACAGCGTTTTAATTGTTTAAGGAAAGTTTATGAAGTTCTATCAACCTTCAAAATGGATTCAAGTAGGCATTATTGCTGGTGTAACAGCAATAGCTGCCCCTCAAGTGTTTGCTCAAGACGTCGGTACGCGTGTTGCAGTTGTGAACTCTGAGAAAGTATTTAACGAGTCCAATCTCGCTAAAGCAATGCAGACTCGGTTGCAGAATGAGTTTACAAAGCGTCAGAATGATTTGCGTGACAGCGCTCAAAAAATTAAGTCTGCTGCTGAAAAGCTAGACCGTGATGCTGCTGTTATGAATGAAGCAGAACGTATTCGTCGTCAGCGTGAGTTGGCTGATCAAGATCGCGAATTGCAGCGCAAGCAACGTGAGTTCACCGAAGATCTCAATCAGCGTACTTTTGAAGAGCGTGCAAAGATTGCAGAAAAAGCAAATGCAGTATTAAAGCAAATTGCTGAACAAAGAAAAATTGATGTCATTGTTCAAGAAGCAGCTTATGTCAGCCCTAAGGCTGATGTGACCGATGACGTTATCAAGGCTTTAAATAGCCAGAAGTAAGTTTTATGCCTACTGCCATTGAGCTGGCCGAACAGTTTCAAGCAAGCTTGGTGGGGGAGGCTTCCCACGCATTTACGGGCCTCGCTCCATTGGAGCGAGCGCAGTCCGACCAAATATCCTTTTTATCAAATCCGCTCTATCGCCAGCAGGCTAGTGAAAGTGTTGCTGGAGCGTTGATTGTTAGTCAGTCAGATCTTGAATTTTTGCAGGCAAATCCCAGTCTCAATTCAGCGAAGCGTGTGTATTTCGTTGCCAAAAATCCATATGCTACTTTTGCAAGAATGGCGCAACACTTTGCTAAAGCAAGCGGCCCAAAATACGAGCCTGGAGTTCATCCTAGCGCAGTAATTGATCCAACCGCCACTGTCCCACCTTCATGCCATATTGGGCCATTTGTGCAAATAGCTGCAGGTGTAAAACTTGGTGAGCGCGTTTCTATACTTGGAAACACTAGCGTTGCTAAAGATAGCGTTATTGCAAGCGACACATTGATCTATCCATCTGCATCAATTTATTACGGCACTCAAATTGGCGAGCGCTGCATTATTCATAGTGGTGCAGTGATTGGTGCCGATGGTTTTGGTTTTGCTCCTGATTTTTCTGCCAAGGGCGGAGAGTGGGTCAAGATCCCGCAGACAGGACGTGTTGTCATTGGTAATGACGTGGAGATCGGCGCATCAACCACGATTGATCGTGGTGCAATGAGTGATACGGTAATTGGCGCTGGTACCAAGATAGATAACCAGGTGCAAATAGCGCATAACGTCATCGTGGGCGCATGTTGCGTAATAGCGGGTTGTGCAGCAATCTCTGGCAGTACCAAGATAGGTAATTTCTGCATCATTGGCGGCGCTGCTAACTTTGCAGGTCATTTGACGATTGCAGATAGAACAACGGTTTCTGGCAATACTTCGATTATTCGCTCCATTACAGAGCCTGGTCAGCATTTCACGGGCGTATACCCATCAATGCTCCACGGCGCATGGGAGAAAAACGCTGCTATTTTGCGTGGCCTAGATAAAATACGTCAGCGCTTGCGCTTACTGGATAAGAACAAATCTTCAGAGTCTTGAGATTCTATAAATCAAAAATTAATATTTACTTTTCAGCGGGTCATTTATGAGCACACCAATCGCAATCGACATTAACAAGATTCTTAAATTGCTTCCGCATCGCTATCCATTCTTATTGGTCGATCGCGTTCTAGAAATCTCCCCGCGTGAAAGCATTACTGCATTAAAAAATGTCACCATGAATGAACCTTTTTTCCAAGGTCATTTCCCTGATTTTCCGGTGATGCCTGGGGTGTTGATTATTGAAGCCTTGGCTCAAACTGCAGCATTGCTGACTTTCTCTGAAGAGCGTGCTGAGGATGCGATTTACTACTTTGCAGGTATTGACGGTGCGCGCTTTAAAAAGCCTGTACTGCCTGGCGATCAGCTGATCATGACTGCTACATTAGAGCGGGGCCGTGCTGGTATTTACAAGTTTGCAGTTAAGGCAACTGTAGATGGAGAGATTGCTGCAGAAGCAAATATCACTTGTGCGGTACGTACGAAAGGCGCGTAATGACTCGGATTCATGCATCTGCTGTAGTGGACAGCAAGGCTGAGCTAGCTAGCGATGTTGAAGTAGGTCCTTATTCCGTAATCGGACCTAACGTCAAGATTGGTGCTGGAACCAAAGTTGGCTCACATACTGTGATTGAGGGCTATACAACCATTGGCAAAGAAAATAACTTTGCACACTTTGCTGCTATTGGCGGTCCTCCACAGGATATGAAATACCGTGGTGAGCCAACCCAACTCATTATTGGTGATCGCAACACTGTTCGTGAGTTCACGACGATTCATACCGGTACATCACAGGATGAAGGTATTACTCGTATTGGTAATGACAATTGGATCATGGCTTATGTGCATATTGCTCATGATTGTCAGGTTGGTAATCACACGATCTTCTCAAGTAATGCCCAAGTCGCTGGCCATGTGCAAGTAAATGACTGGGCAATTATGGGTGGTATGTCTGGCGTTCATCAATTTGTTCGTATTGGTCAACATGCTATGTTGGGTGGCGCATCCGCTTTAGTGCAAGATATTCCTCCGTTTGTGATTGCTGCTGGAGATAAGGCCTCCCCTCATGGAATTAACGTAGAAGGTTTAAAGCGTCGCGGATTCTCAAGCGAAACAATTTCTGCGTTGCGCCAAGCTTATAAGGTTCTCTATAAAGATGGCCTGAGTTTTGAAGAGGCTAAAGTAGAAATTCAGAAGATGGTAGTTGCTTCTGTGGGTGATCCTGCAACTGCCGAGAAGCTTGCTCAGTTCCACGATTTTATTGCCGCCTCTACTCGCGGCATTATTCGGTAACGGAATTACTTTGCCAAAGTTAGCTTGTGTAGCTGGCGAACCTTCTGGCGATCTATTAGCGGCGCCAGTACTTAGTGCGCTAAATCAAATACCGGATATGTCCGGTCTTGAGGTGTACGGCATTGGCGGTCCTCGCATGCAATCTGAAGGCATGCGATCTGATTGGCCCATGGAAACTTTGAGTGTGCGTGGCTATGTTGAGGCTATCAAACAACTTCCGGCTATTCTGAAGTTGCGCAAAGAACTTATTCAAAATCTCCTGCATGAAGGGCGCCCCGATGTTTATTTGGGAATAGATGCCCCCGACTTCAACTTAGGCGTTGAATTGCAGTTGCGCAAGGTAGGCATTCCGACTTTGCATTTAGTTTCACCTTCGATTTGGGCATGGCGAGCAGGGCGTATTAAGAAGATTTCACAAGCTGTTGAGCGCATGCTCTGCATCTTCCCATTCGAGACCGAAATCTATGATAAGGCAGGCGTAGCCTCGACTTATGTAGGGCATCCATTAGCTAGCGAGATTCCGCTTGAGCCCAATATCCAGCTAGCAAGAGAAAAAATCAGTCATCACTTGAAGCTTCAAAAATCTTCTCTTGAAGGCTTAGTCATTGCAGTGCTCCCTGGTAGTCGTGGATCCGAGATTGAACTTATTGCACCAGTCTTTTTTGAAACTATGCAGTTATTGGCCAAGAGATTGAAAGGTCAAAAACTTCACTTTTTAATTCCGGTGGCGACACCACGTTTGCGCGAGCCTCTTGAGCAGCTTTTGCTCAAGGCAAAAAATGCCAACCCAGATATTCAGGTTGATTTGCTCGACGGCATGGCCGATGAAGTATTAGAAGCTTCTGACGTAGTGTTAATTGCCAGTGGTACGGCCACATTACAAGCAGCCTTATGGAAAAAGCCGATGGTGATTTCTTATAAGGTACCTTGGTTAACCGCACAAATCATGAAGCGTCAGGGTTATTTACCCTACGTAGGCTTACCAAATATCCTTTGCGGAGAGTTTGTTGTTCCCGAGCTCTTGCAAGATGATGCCACTCCAGAGAAATTGGCTAATGCCCTGCAGGAGTGGCTGGAGCATCCGGTAAAAGTGGCCGAGCTAAAAGAGCGCTTTGCACAAATGCATGAAACACTGCGTCGACCCACAGGCCTATTGGTCGCGCAAGCAGTGGCGCAAACGATTGCCAATAATCGCAATAAGCAAGTAAGCGCATGAGTCTGATTTGGGTCTGCGGTGTTGATGAGGCGGGGCGTGGACCATTAGTAGGTGCAGTAGTGGCTGGCGCTGTAGTGCTTGATCCCAATAATCCGATTGAAGGATTAAAAGACTCCAAGAAATTAACTGCTGCTCGTCGTGAATATCTCTATGAGCAAATTATGGAAAAGGCAAAGGCCTGGGGTGTTGGTGAAGCCAGCCCGCTAGAGATTGATCAGATCAATATTCTGCAAGCCACTATGCTTGCGATGCGTCGGGCGATTGAAGACCTCACCACCCGCTTAGGCGCCTGGCCTGACAAAGCATTGATCGATGGAAATCGTTGCCCGGAGTTGCCAATTGCTGCAGAAGCAATTGTGAAGGGTGATGCTAAAGAGCCGGCTATATCCGCAGCTTCAATTGTGGCAAAAGTAACGCGTGATCGTCAGATGATGTCTCTACATGAACGTCACCCAGAATATGGCTTTGCACAGCATATGGGGTATCCAACAGAGGCTCATTTTGCAGCGCTCAAGCAATATGGCGCATGCGATCAACATAGAAGAAGTTTTTCTCCGGTACGTAAAGTGCTTGAATCGATTGAAAACTAAGTTATGAATAAGCCATGAACTTTGATCTCATTACCTCCAAAGAGAATCCTTTATTTAAGGAGGTTCGCAACCTGCAAGCCACAGGCTCGAAGGGGCAAAAGGCTAGGTTAGCAAGCGGCCAAGCATTATTGGAAGGTATTCATCTTGTCCAAACTTGGGTGGGTGATCCCTCTTTAACAACCCTTCTAACTTCAGAAGTGGGCTTAAAAAATACAGAGATCTCACAGGCCGTCTACGAACATCTCGAGATTTGTCCTGAGACCAAGGTATTTCAGTTGGATAGTGCACTCTGGGATCTTCTATCGGATTTAGTAAACGCACCTCATATTGCTGGTCTATTAAACCTTCCTAAATCAACGATTACTTCACCACAGTCAATTGCAACCTTAGAAGGTGATGTAGTGATATTGGATCGCGTGCAAGACGCCGGAAACGTAGGGTCAATTTTGCGTACTGCAGCTGCAGCTGGATTTACACAAGTGATTGCATTGTCTGGTTGCGCCCATCTATGGTCTGCCAAGGTATTGCGTGCCGGAATGGGCGCTCACAAATTACTAGATTTATATGAAGGTTGGTCTAACCAGCAGGTATTGAGCGCTGTAACCGCGCAATTATTGGCCACTACAGCCGATGCGGAACATGACTTGTACTCTCTAAAGAAAGATCTGCTGCATCCAGTTGCTTGGGTGATGGGTAGTGAAGGCCAAGGAGTGTCTGAAGATATTCTTGCTCAGGCTAAGGGTGTATCTATCCCTATTGATCCTAGAGTAGAGTCACTCAACGTCTCAACAGCGGCAGCTGTTTGTTTATTTGAGACCATTAGAGCAAGACGTACCTAAAAAGCATCTATTCTAATAATTACAATAATTAAGTTTGCTTGGTATACACTCGATCTAGATTCTTATAAATATTAATTCTTTATTAAAATTTACTACTTTAAAGGTTAGCAAATGACTCATATTTCTCAAAAATCAAAATTTATCTTTGGCGCACTAGCTTTTACTTGTGGCGTTGCAATCTTTGGAATGAAAATTAACGACTCGCGAGCGCAGACATCCGGTCTTAGCGGTAAGTATGGTTGCTTAGAAAATAGTAATGCTGTGGCTGTGCAGGCTCCTTATACTGGCAGCGAGGTATTTATGAACTCAATGGTTTATGTAGACTTTGATGCAAGAACATACGCAAGCACCAGTTCAGTTACCAATCGATTTAATCAGGCCGGTGCAAGTCAAAGCGTTTCTAATATCAGTGGCACCTTTACCGTTGCTACGGGGCCAATTACTGGGTCCTACACTATGCGGTTGACTGGTGGCGGTGGTGCTACCGCTACTTTGATGCCAGTTAATTCTGGAAACACTCTTCTGTATGCTACCGCCAATCTTGGCACTGGAACTTTGCCAAGTACAGGCGTTTGCCAAAAGATCTAATTTATGAAAATTCAAAAAATTCTAATATTGGGATTAATTGGCGTGCTTTCAGCTTGCGGGGGAGGGGGCGGTTCTTCTAGCTCTAGCGCAACTCCGGCGCCAAGTCCGACACCTTCAGGACCAACAGTCACCCAAAATTCTTCTGCAGCAACTTCTGCTGTGATTTTGGTTGGTATGTAGCCTTTAATTGGAGAACGCAAGTTCGCTAATAAAAAAGACCCTTAGTGGGTCTTTTTTATTTATGGGAAATCTACTTTGGCTGGCTTATATACTTGGATGATCTCTGTTTATCCTAAGATCGTTTTATCAGACTTAATTGCTTGTAAAACGGTGGTCGCAATTTCCTCAATGGATTTGCTAGTTGTAAGCACCCATGGAATAGATTGTTTTTTCATCATTGCTGTTGCTTCGTTAATTTCATAACGACAGTTTTCAAGCTTGGCGTAATTGCTACCAGGTCTGCGTTCATTCCTAATCTCAGATAAGCGCTCTGCATCAATCATGAGTCCAAAGATTTTCTGGCGGTAAGGTACTAGATCCTTCGGCAGTTGTCCCCGTTCAAAGTCTTCTGGAATAAGAGGATAGTTTGCTGCTTTCATCCCATATTGCATTGCAAGGTACAAGCTCGTAGGAGTTTTGCCAACTCGGGAGATGCCAATCAGGATGACATCGGCTTCAGCCAAGTTTTGATTGGATTGGCCATCGTCATGCGCTAAGGAGTAGTTAATCGCCTCTATACGGTTCTTATAAGCCTCGGTGTCCGCATTGTGGTGTAGTCGGTTCATGGCATGGGTGGATTTCATGCCGAGGGCTTCCTCCAGAGGTGCCACGAAAGTCTGGAACATATCTAGGATGAGGCCGTTTGCCTTCCCAACAATGGCATTGAGCTCAGAATTCACCAAAGTGGTGAAAACAATGGGCTGAACGCCGTATTTACTGGCTACCTGATTGATGCTGCTGACGGCATCATGGGCTTTGTCAACGCAATCCACGAATGGCACTCGAATATGCTTAAAAGTGGCCTCAAATTGAGCCAAAATCGACTGGCTGAAGTTCTCGGCGGTAATGCCGGTACCGTCAGAAACGATAAAAACAATGCGGGTTTCGTTAGACATAGATTTAGCTTAAAAGTCGGGGTCAGCACTACAATAGAATCATATTAAAGCATGCCCCATATAAGGTGGCTGCTACACCAGTTTCCTTATCTTTAGAGAGTATTTTATGTCCAACCAACAGCAACAAAATAGCAGTATGGCTGATGCCTATGTTTTGCCTTTTGAGCAACTTCGCATGACGGATGTTGAATCCGTTGGCGGTAAGAATGCCTCACTAGGGGAGATGATTTCTCAGTTAGCTTCTACTGGGGTTCGTGTCCCAACAGGTTTTGCTACCACTGCATTGGCATTCCGTGATTTTCTACAACATAACAATCTGACTGAGCGTATTCAGCAGCGTTTAGAAGGTTTGAATATTGATGATGTGCGCGCATTGGCACAAGCTGGTGCAGAGATTCGTAACTGGATCGAAACAGCGCCATTTCAACCAAAATTAGACGAAGAGATTCGCAAGGCATTTGCTGTGTTGGATGACTCTGGTAAGGGCTCATTCGCAGTGCGTTCATCAGCTACTGCTGAAGACTTGCCCGATGCTTCTTTTGCGGGCCAACAAGAAACTTTCTTGAACGTCGAGGGTATTGATGATGTTCTCAAGAAGATTCGCGAAGTATTTGCTTCGCTTTATAACGATCGTGCAATCTCCTACCGTGTGCATAAGGGCTTTGCCCACGCGGAAGTAGCCTTATCTGCCGGTATTCAGCGCATGGTGCGTTCTGACCTGGGCGCTGCAGGTGTGATGTTCACATTGGATACTGAATCTGGATTTGAAGATGTAGTTTTCATTACCTCAAGCTATGGCTTAGGTGAAACAGTGGTTCAGGGCGCAGTTAATCCAGATGAGTTCTATGTATTCAAAACCACTTTAGCCAAAGACAAAAAAGCAATCATTCGTCGCTCTTTAGGTTCTAAGTTGATTCAAATGCAGTTTGCACCTAAGGGCTCTGCAGAAAAAGTGCAGACAGTAGATGTGGCTCCTGAGAAGCGTAATCGTTTCTCATTGGAAGATGCGGACATCACCGAGTTGGCTAAGTATGCAGTGATCATTGAGAAGCACTACGGTCGTCCAATGGACATCGAGTGGGGTAAAGATGGTCAAGATGGCCGCATTTATATTTTGCAAGCGCGTCCTGAGACAGTGAAGAGTCAGGCAGCAGGCCAAGTAGAGATGCGCTACAAGTTAAAAGGTAGATCAAAGGTATTGGCAAAAGGCCGTGCGATCGGTCAAAAGATTGGTGCTGGTCCAGTCCGCATTATTCGTGACCCAAGCGAGATGGATCGTGTTCAGCCTGGCGACGTATTAGTTGCAGATATGACGGATCCAAACTGGGAGCCAGTCATGAAGCGTGCTTCTGCGATTGTGACTAACCGTGGTGGCCGTACCTGTCACGCCGCGATTATTGCTCGTGAATTAGGTGTGCCTGCGGTAGTTGGTTGCGGTGATGCTACTGAGCATTTGCAAGACGGCATGATGGTGACAGTTTCTTGCGCTGAAGGTGATGAAGGTCATATTTATGATGGCTTGATCGAAACCGAAGTTACTGAAGTATCTCGCGGTGTATTGCCAGAGATTCCAGTGAAGATCACGATGAATATTGGTAACCCTCAATTGGCATTTGATTTCTGTCAAATTCCGAATGCTGGTGTTGGCTTAGCTCGTCTCGAGTTCATTATTAACAACTACATTGGCGTGCATCCACGTGCAGTATTGGAGTACCCAAACATTGACCCAGATCTCAAGCGTGCAGTTGAGAGTGTGGCCCGCGGTTACGCTAGCCCACGTCAGTTCTACGAAGATAAGTTGGTTGAAGGTGTGGCTACTATTGCTGCTGCCTTCTATCCAAAGCCGGTAATCGTTCGTTTATCAGACTTCAAATCTAACGAGTACAAGAAGTTGATTGGTGGATCACGTTACGAGCCGGATGAAGAAAATCCAATGTTAGGTTTCCGCGGCGCATCACGTTACGTATCAGAAGATTTCGGCGAGGCTTTTGCTCTCGAGTGCGCGGCAATGAAGCGCGTTCGTGAAGATATGGGTCTAGATAACGTTGAGATCATGGTTCCATTTGTGCGCACCATTAATCAGGCTAAGCGCGTGATCGATATGATGGAGAAGTTCGGTCTCAAGCGTGGTGTCAATGGCTTACGCCTCATCATGATGTGCGAGATTCCTTCCAATGCAATTTTGGCTGATCAGTTCCTCGAATACTTTGATGGCTTCTCTATCGGCTCAAACGATATGACTCAATTAACTTTGGGCCTGGATCGTGACTCCGGTATGGAGTTGCTTGCAATCGACTTTGATGAACGTGATCCAGCGGTGGAGTTCATGATTGCCCGCTCCATTGATGCTTGTCGTAAGCAAAACAAGTACGTTGGCATTTGCGGTCAGGGTCCCTCAGATCACCCAGACTTTGCGCGTTGGTTGGTTGAGAAGGGCATCACTTCCATCTCATTAAATCCAGATAGCGTAGTAGCTACTTGGGAGATGTTAGGTAAGAACTTAAAAGCCTAATTGGCGAAGTCGTAAAAAGCAAAAGGCCTAGATTGTTCTAGGCCTTTTTGTTTGGTGAAGCAGAGGCGCGTTTTAGCTATTTATTTTGCTTTTGTCTTAACGCTGGTTTTCTTAACTGACTTCTTGGCAGCTGGAGTTACTACCTTTGCTTTTGATTTTGCGGGCTGGCGATTAACGGGAACTGCACCCATCTTTTTAGCCGGCGCTGAAATTGCGCTCGACTTATTGGCACCACTCCAGCTTGGCTCTGAAATCGAGTTAAACGCTGCTCGCAGTTTTTCACCCCAAAGCTGATGAATCATCTGGAAGTAGGGATTAGATTCATCCATCGTAACCAGCTTATTGGCTTTGAGGGAGTTCTTTTCATACACGAGTAAGTCAAGTGGCAGACCTACAGAAATATTACTATTTAGAGTGGAGTCCATTGAGATCAAGGCGCACTTGGTTGCGAGATTCAATGAGGTATTGAAGTTCAACACTCTATCTAGAATTGGCTTGCCATACTTGGATTCACCAATCTGGAAGTAGCAAGTCTCTGGCGTAGCTTCAATAAAGTTACCTGCTGAGTAGATATTAAATAGGCGAGGTCTTTCGCCTTTTACTTGTCCGCCAAAAATGAGATTGCAGTTAAAGTCGATTCCTGCTTTCTCCAGCGCCCTATGGTCACGTTCGTACACCTGTTTAATAGCATCGCCAACCACAACAGCGGCATCATGCGTGTTTTCAGCAGTCCAAAGATTCTTCCCATTCAGGAGTTGGCCCTGTAATAGAATTTCTTTAACGGCTTGGGTAATGGCAAGGTTGCCAGCACTCATCAAGGTGAAGAAACGATCCTTTTCTTGGAACAAGGTCATTTTTCTGAAGGTGCCGATTTGATCTACGCCTGCATTAGTGCGGGTATCCGACAAAAATACAAGGCCATCTTTTAGGCAAAGTCCAACACAGTACGTCATTCTCTAACCCTCTTCATTATTTCTGGTGATTATCTCTTAAAAACCAGATGGGCTAGCTCAGCTGTTGAATGGAGATATTGGCACTCAGTTCTTCGCCTCCACCTCCGGTACGCACCCCTTTTACAGGGGCTGCAGAGTAGTAGTCGCGACCCACCGCTAGCCTGATGTGACGTGAATCAATAAGGCAGGCATGGGTGATATCAACACTTGTCCAAATACCTTTTTCAATGTCGCTACAAAAGTCTATCCATGCATGGCTTGCAAGGTTTGGAGATTCTTCTGCAAAGAAATAGCCGCTGACATAGCGAGCCGGTATTCCAGAGGCACGACACAGGCTCAACATAATATGAGCATGATCTTGGCAGACGCCAGATTTCATGGCAAAAGATTGTGCAGCAGTGGTGGCAAAGTTAGTCTGTCCTGGGGTATACACAATCAAACCTTGAACAGCCTCGGCGAGTTTAAGTACTTGATCAACAGAATTTTCATTTGGAAGGCTGTATGAGAAATACTCCAACATAGCATCTGTTGGCTCGGTTAGATTGGTTTGCTGTAAAAGGTAATAAGGGGAAACTGATTTAGCATCATCAATGAACTCAAAAGCATCCTGTGTATGAACTTCGCCTTCAGCCTCAAGCATCATTGAGGTATAGGGGGTCTCTTGCACAAAGACGCTGCATACGTTCCCGAAAGTATCTATGGAGTTAGATGCCTTAATCGGAGTGCTAATCTTCCATTTATCAATCTGCTGGCCTGCGACGGCTGGTGGAGTCAGGCGTAATTCCTGAATGGAGTAACGCACAGGCATTTCATAGCGATATTCAGTGCGGTGACGGATCTTTAGGTGCATATATTCTCTGGTGAAGTCTTAAGCGACCGCTAATGGGATGAGGTATGCATTACTAAATTCATCAGCAATATGATTAATGCGCTCCAAGAAAGACTCAATATATTCCTCTAAGCCTTGCTCAAAAACCTCATCGATATCGGAGTAATCCATGCTTGCTTTAAGTTTGCCGAGTAAGCGTTCAATTTCTTTGGATTGCTGATTCTTCACCTCAGAAATAAGGGGAATGAGTTCATTCACGCA
The DNA here is from genome assembly GCF_018882415.1 of Polynucleobacter sp. 86C-FISCH. Classification (GTDB taxonomy): domain Bacteria; phylum Pseudomonadota; class Gammaproteobacteria; order Burkholderiales; family Burkholderiaceae; genus Polynucleobacter. The sequence goes on from NZ_JACVOL010000001.1 coordinate 1,462,646, forward strand.
ACACACCAGAGAGCGTGGCATTTGTTTGTTAAAGATCAGTAGCTCGGCAACTTGTTTTGGCGTTACCTGGTCTGAATAGATCTGACGGTAAATCTCAAATGCGGAGACTGAACGAAGCAGTGCAGCCCAGTGATAGAAATCAAAGAATTCCCCGTCGGTACCTTCATCTGAGGATTTCTTAGCGCCAAGGACCTTTAGCGTTGCTTGATCTTCATATTTAGTTTCTAAGATGCGGGCAGTATTATCAGCACGCTCCAGCAGCGTTCCGACGCTAATGAAGTAGAAGGCCTCGTTCTTAAGCATCGTGCCATAGAGAACGCCTCTAAAGAGATGGCAGCGATGTTTAACCCACTCCAGAAGGCGGCTGGGGTCAGCTTGATGTCTCGCTTCTAGGATGCGCTGTAGTTCAAGCCATGTAGTGTTCTGGGTTTCCCATACTTCGGACGTAATCTTGCCGCGTATAACGCGTGCATTTTCTCGGGCGGCATAGAGGCAAGAGACGATGCTGGAGGGGTTGCTGGTTTCATAAATCATGAAATCCAACACATTCTCGCGATTGATCACATCATATTTACTTAGAAAAGCTTCTTCTAACTTAGAAATCGTCAGCAATTTTTTCCAGCTTTGCTCTAAAAACTCAGCAGGCTGTGGAAGTAGGGATGTCTGATGATTTACGTCGAGCATGCGGGCGGTATTCTCTGCGCGCTCGGTATAGCGAGCCATCCAATAAAGACAATCAGCGGTACGACTAAGCATGTTTACTCTTTCCTTATTTCTCTAGCACCCAGGTGTCTTTAGTTCCGCCACCTTGGGAGGAATTCACTACTAAAGAACCTTCTTTGAGAGCAACCCTAGTCAATCCACCTGGCACCATCTTGATGGTTTTGCCTGACAGTACAAAGGGTCTTAAATCGATATGTCTTGGAGCAATGCCTGACTCTACAAAAGTAGGGCAAGTAGAAAGCGCCAAGGTAGGCTGAGCAATATATTTATCTGGATTGGCGATGAGGTGCGTTCTAAATTCTTCAATCTCAGCTTTAGTAGAGGCTGGACCCACTAACATGCCATAACCGCCAGCACCATGAGTAAGCTTTACTACCAGCTTCTCTAGGTTCGCTAAGGTATATGCCAGATCATCGGTCTTGCGACACTGGAAGGTTGGCACATTATTCAGAATGGGTTTTTCACCAAGATAGAACTCAATCATCTCGGGAACATATGGATAGATTGACTTGTCATCAGCGATACCGGTTCCAATCGCGTTGGCTAATGTCACATTACCAGCGCGATGCGCGGATAGGAGTCCCGCAACACCTAAGGTGGAGTCGGAGCGAAACGCCAATGGATCTAAGAAGTCATCATCTACACGGCGGTAGATCACATCGACCCTTTCAGGGCCTTGGGTAGTGCGCATAAAGACTTGTTCGTTCTTTACAAATAAGTCCTTACCTTCAACCAACTCAACACCCATCTGCTGTGCAAGATAGCTGTGCTCAAAGTAAGCAGAGTTATACATGCCAGGGGTGAGTACAACTACGTTTGGTTTTTTAACATCATCAGGTTTTACAGACTTAAGACATTCCAATAATAGATCGGGATAGTGCTCAACTGGCGCAATGCGATATTTTTGGAAGAGGTCAGGGAAGAGTCGCATCATCATCTTACGATCTTCAACCATATATGAAACACCGGACGGAACGCGTAAGTTATCTTCTAATACGTAGAACTCGCCTTCACCTGCGCGCACGATATCGATGCCGGCAATTTGTGCGTAGATGTCGCGCGGTACGCTTACATTGCGCATCTCTGGTCGGTATTGCGCGTTGTTATAAATCTGTTCAGCAGGAACAATGCCCGCTTTGATGATTTCTTCATCGTGATACACGTCATAGATGAAGCGATTGAGCGCTTTAACGCGTTGGCGTAAACCTGCTTCAAGTTGTTCCCACTCTTTAGCGGTAAAGATGCGAGGCACTTGATCAAAAGGAATGGTTCTTTCTGAGCCTAGGTCGTCACCATAGACGGCAAAAGTAATGCCTACTCGCCTAAAGATGAGGTCGGCTTCAGCACGCTTGAGACCCATAAGGGTGTCACTTTGCTGTTTCAGCCAGTTATGAAAGATTTGGTAGTGGGGACGCGCTTTGCCTGCGGCGTCGAGCATTTCGTCAAAAGGCAATTTCATAGTTACAAAACTAATGCCTTTATAAAAGCTGGAATAAATGATTTGAAGCGGCTTGGTGCCGTATTGCACCGAATTAGTGCATAAATGCTCAGATACTAGCCCTGAAGCCAGTCTACCCCAGTTTTAGGGTTATTAAGCGTTTAAATCGCCTCTGGCAATGCGTCCCTTTTGTACTTCCCACTCACGCTCTTTCGTGGCCGCACGTTTGTCATGCTGTTTTTTGCCTCTAGCTAGGCCAATTTCACACTTCACATTCCCTTTGGAAAAGTGCAGGTTGAGCGGGACGAGGGTATAGCCCTTTTGCTCTACTTTTCCAATGAGTTTACGGATTTCAATGGCGTTGAGCAGTAGTTTTCTGGTGCGGGTGTTATCAGGCACGATATGGGTTGAGGCCGATAGGAGTGGGGTGATATGGCAGCCAATCAGGAATAGCTCCGCCTTGCGAATGACGACATACGCTTCCTTGATGTGCACGCGACCTGCGCGGATGGCTTTTACTTCCCAGCCTTCCAGCACAAGCCCTGCCTCAAAGCGCTCCTCGATAAAATAATCAAAGAAGGCTTTTTTGTTATCGACGATACTCATATTTATTTAGCTCTCAAGAACGATTATGGCAGACGTCTACAAGACCGTTTTAATTGGCCAATCAGCCGACCGCATGTATGGCTTGGTGACAGATGTTGCCCGCTATCCTGAGTTTCTGCCGTGGTGTGGCGGCGTGGAAATTTTTGAGCAGACCGAGACTGTGCTTGATGCCAAAATCAATATTCATTTCAAGGGCATTACCCAGTACTTTCATACGCGTAACGTGAATCATCGCCCGGAAACCATTGATATGGTCTTTGTGGACGGCCCGTTTAAGCATTTTTCGGGGCAATGGAACTTTATTCCTTTACGAGATGATGCTTGTAAGGTTGAGTTCAAGCTGCACTGGGAGTTTAAGAGTGTCATCCTAGACAAGATTATTGGACCAGTCTTTGGTCATATAGCCGGCACCTTTGTGGATTGTTTTGTGAAGCGCGCTGAAGAGCTCTATGGCTGAGCGCGTAATTAACCTCATTCTTTGCGATGCTAGGCAGGGGGAGCCTGTACTCAAGCCGTTTCAGCTGCTTTTGGACGAAGGTCAGTTAGCAACAGTGGGATTGGCTTTAGTTAGGGCTGGAATTGCCAGCGGAGTTGATGACCCGGTTTTGGCCAGAAAGGGCTGCTTTGGGGTCTTTGGGAAGCGCAAAGACTGGGATAGCCCCATTTATAACGGCGATCGCCTGGAGCTTTACTCACCCTTATTAATAGACCCTAAGACGGTTCGGCGTAAAAAGGCCAACCAGAACCAAGATGCCAAATTCCAGGCTGCCGCAGCTAAAAGAAAGGCTAGGAGGCTATAATCGGTTTTTGCGACTAGGGGTTTTGCATGCGACTCATTCAAAAAGCACTCACTTTTGACGATGTGCTCCTCGTACCGGCCTATTCATCGGTACTTCCTCGAGATGCCAGCTTGGCAAGTAAGTTAACTCGAGAAATTTCACTCAATACACCATTGGTGTCCGCAGCTATGGATACCGTGACCGAAGGTCGTTTGGCAATTGCCATGGCCAGCGAAGGTGGTATTGGCATCATTCATAAAAATTTAAAGCCTGCTGAGCAAGCGCGTGAAGTAGCGAAAGTTAAACGCTACGAATCTGGTGTGCTGCGTGATCCAATCACCATCAGCCCAGATGTCACTTTGCGTCAAGTTATTCAGCTTTCTCGTGAACATGGTTTCTCTGGATTTCCAGTTCTCGTTGGCAAAGAAGTGGTTGGCATTATTACTAACCGCGATTTGCGTTTCGAAGAAGACTTGGATGCGCCAGTCAAAAGCAAAATGACTCCACGTGAGCGTTTGATTACTGTCAAAGAGGGTTGCTCATTAGAAGAAGCAAAACGCTTGATGAGTCAGCATCGTTTAGAGCGCGTATTGGTCGTTAACGACAAGTTTGAATTGCGCGGCTTAATTACCGTTAAAGATATTCTGAAGGCTACCGAGCATCCAAATGCTTGTAAAGACGGCGAAGGCAAGCTGCGCGTGGGCGCGGCGGTAGGCGTTGGTCCTGATAATGACGAGCGTATTGAGTTGTTAGTGCGCGCTGGTGTTGATGTCATTGTGGTAGATACTGCACACGGTCATAGCCAAGGTGTTTTAGATCGCGTGAAGTGGGTTAAGAAAAACTATCCTCATGTGCAAGTAATCGGCGGCAATATTGCTACTGGTGATGCCGCTAAAGCATTGGCCGATCATGGAGCAGATGGTGTGAAAGTGGGTATTGGCCCAGGCTCTATTTGTACAACTCGTATTGTTGCTGGTGTGGGTGTTCCGCAAATCACGGCAATTGTGAATGTGGCGACTGCGCTTAAAGGTACAGGTATTCCATTGATCGCTGATGGTGGTGTACGTTACTCTGGTGACGTTGCAAAAGCATTGGCAGCTGGCGCTAGTTCTGTAATGATGGGCGGCATGTTTGCTGGTACTGAAGAAGCTCCTGGAGAAGTGTTCTTGTATCAAGGACGTTCTTATAAGAGTTATCGCGGTATGGGTTCTTTGGGCGCGATGGCTGATGGATCTGCCGATCGTTACTTCCAAAGCGACATTGTTGCGAATGCTGAGAAGCTTGTGCCGGAGGGAATTGAAGGTCAAGTACCGTATAAGGGCAGCGTATTAGCGATCTTGCATCAGCTTACTGGCGGTATTCGTTCCTCCATGGGTTACCTTGGCTGCAAAACCATTGATGAGCTCCATGAGAAAGCCAATTTTGTAGAGATCACTTCAGCTGGTGTGCGTGAGTCGCACGTTCATGATGTGAAGATCACTAAAGAAGCGCCAAATTACCATATCGATTAACAAATAAAAAAGCTGAAATAAAGGCCGTTTCTTTCGTGCACGACAAAATACTGATTCTCGACTTTGGTTCACAAGTAACCCAACTTATTGCAAGACGTGTACGCGATGGACGAGTCTATTCTGAGATCCATCCCTACGATTGTGATCCTGAATTTATCCGTAAGTTCATTCAAGAGCAGGGCGGCAAAGGCATCATCCTTTCTGGCGGACCTAGCTCAGTAACTGAAGACGGCAGTCCACGTGCGCCACAAATTGTTTTTGAGCTTGGCGTTCCTGTATTGGGTATTTGCTACGGCATGCAAACGATGGCCACTCAATTGGGTGGAGCTGTTGCATCCGCTGAGTCATTGGGTAAGGCTCGTGAGTTTGGTTACTCTGAAGTACGTGCGCATGGCCACACCAATTTGCTTAAAGGTATTCAGGATTTCTCCACTAGCGAAGGCCATGGCATTCTCAAAGTGTGGATGAGTCATGGAGATTCTGTTACTACATTGCCTCCGTCATTCAAATTGATGGCATCAACTGAGTCTTGCCCTATTGCGGGTATGGCTGATGAAGAGCGTCGTTTCTATGCGTTCCAGTTTCATCCAGAAGTAACTCACACCATCCAAGGCACTGCAATCATTGAGCGCTTTGTACATGAGATTTGCAAGTGCAAGCCTGATTGGGTGATGGGTGATTACATTGCTGAAGCAGTTGAGAACATTCGCAAACAAGTGGGTGATGAAGAAGTCATCTTGGGTTTGTCTGGCGGAGTTGACTCCAGTGTTGCCGCAGCCTTAATTCATCGAGCTATTGGTGATCAGCTGACTTGTGTATTTGTTGATCATGGCTTACTTCGTCTCAATGAAGGCGATATGGTGATGGAAATGTTCGCACGCAATTTGGGTGTGAAGGTCATTCGTGTCGATGCCAAAGAAACCTTTATGGGTGAATTGGCTGGCGTTGCTGACCCGGAAGCAAAACGCAAAATTATTGGTAAAGAATTCGTTGAAATTTTCCAAACGGAGTCTGGAAAAATTCAGAATGCAAAGTGGCTTGCTCAAGGAACTATTTATCCAGACGTGATTGAATCTGCTGGTAAGGGCAAGAAGGGCGCGCATACGATCAAGAGTCACCATAACGTAGGCGGCTTACCTGAAGACATGCATCTCAAATTGCTCGAGCCATTACGCGAACTATTTAAAGATGAAGTGCGTGAACTTGGCGTTGCTTTAGGTTTGCCTCGTGAGATGGTGTATCGCCATCCTTTCCCTGGTCCTGGCCTTGGTGTCCGAATCTTGGGTGAAGTGAAAGCTGAGTTTGCTAGTCTTTTGCAGCGTGCTGATGCAATCTTTATCGAAGAATTACGCAATACGATCGACGAAGCAAGTCAGAAGTCTTGGTATGACCTTACTAGCCAAGCATTTGCTGTCTTCTTGCCGGTGAAGTCTGTTGGTGTGATGGGTGATGGTAGAACATATGAATATGTTGTTGCTCTCCGCGCGGTTCAAACCCAAGACTTTATGACTGCACATTGGGCTCATCTGCCACATGAATTGCTTGGTAAGGTTTCTAATCGCATCATTAATGAAGTGCGTGGCATCAATCGGGTTGTATACGATATCAGTGGAAAACCACCAGCAACGATTGAGTGGGAATAAGGGGCGGGCTAAATCAGCCTGCTAATTCCTATGTTTGAGTTACGAGCAACAGCACTCGCAATCCTAGCAAGCTCTGATGCGCAGACTAAAGCAAGTCAGTTGCTTGAGTTGTTTGATGAATATCAACAGCAGCGCGTGACTCTTGATACTTCTCGCAAGATTGATTCTCAAGATCTCATTCTTCCTGGTCGCCCAGTAAAGCCGGAGCTCGTACCTCCTAAATTAGTTCCCAAAAGAAGAATGGATACGCCCGAAGGCAGGGCAGGCCTATTGCACTCCTTAGCTCATATTGAATTTAATGCCATGAATTTGGCTTTGGATGCGATCTGGCGTTTTCCAGATATGCCCAAGGAATACTATGAAGACTGGCTGAAGGTTGCCAAAGAAGAGGCCTATCACTTCAGCTTGGTTAATGAGCATTTGCATTCGCTTGGATTTACTTATGGCGATTTTCCGGCTCACAATAGTTTGTGGGAGATGGTTGAAAGAACAACGGATTCAGTCATTGCCAGAATGGCGCTTGTTCCTAGAACAATGGAGGCAAGAGGGCTAGATGCGGTTCCTTCAATTCGAGATCGCTTTAAGCAAATTAAAGAGGTGCGCGCTGTTGAGATTCTAGAGATTATTCTCAATGATGAAATCGGCCACGTGCTGATTGGTAATCGCTGGTTTAATTTCTTATGCTCTAAAGATAATCTATCTCCGATCGTCGCTTATCGAGAATTAGCAGAGAAATATCGAGCACCCGTTCTTAAAGGACCATTCAATATCGAGGCTCGCAAGCAAGCGGGCTTTACGTCTGAAGAGTTAAGTCTCCTTGGAGCATAGCCACATGAAGGTATTAAGCCTCATCCCTCCGATGACACAGCTCAATACCCCGTATCCCTCTACGGCTTACCTTACGGGATTTTTGCGATCGCGTGGTATTGATGCTGTACAGGAGGATCTGGCTTTGGCTCTGGTGCTCAGTTTCTTTACACCCGAGGGTTTGGCAGAAATTCATGCTCAAGCTCTCAGCATGCCTGAAGAGAATCGTAGTGCAAGTGTCAACTTTTTTCTAGATTACTTTCCTACGTATCAATCCACAATCTCGCCAGTAATTACTTTCTTGCAGGGGCGCGATAGCACCCTGAGCCATCGTATTAATAGCCGAACTTTTTTGCCTGAAGGACCACGCTTTTCATCGCTTGATGCGTTTGATGAAGAGGAGGCTGGCGATTCCTTGTCTTGGGCCTTTGGTGCTCTTGGATCACAAGATCGAGCGCGTCATTTAGCAACCCTTTATCTCAATGATCTTTCCGATGTTTTACGTGATGCCGTTGACGAACGTTTTGAATTCGTGCGCTATGCAGAGTCACTTGCAAGCAGCCAGCCTACTTTCACACCCTTAGCGGATGCGCTTAATGCCAAGCCAACGCTGATGGATATGCATTTGCAGGCGCTTACCAACCAAGCCATTGAGCGCCATCAGCCGAGCCTAGTCCTTTTATCGGTCCCATTTCCTGGTGCAATGTATGCAGCCTTACGCATTGCTCAAGTGATTAGAAGCGCTTACCCAGAAATCAAGATTGCATTGGGTGGCGGGTATGTCAATACAGAGTTGCGAGAGCTCTCTGAACCTCGCATATTTGATTACGTTGATTTCATTACCTTGGATTCTGGCGAAAGGCCGCTATTGGCCTTGCTAGATCATCTTGCTGGCAAGCGCTCTGTTGAGAGATTGGTGCGTACATTTATTCGCAATGCGAAAAATCAAGTGCAATACCTCAATTGGCAGGAGCCAGATATACCTTTCGAGGAAGTTGGAACTGCTACCTGGGATGGATTGCCTCTCGATTCTTATCTATCGCTTCTAGATATGCTCAATCCCATGCATCGCTTATGGAGCGATGGTCGCTGGAATAAGCTTACGGTTGCGCATGGGTGTTATTGGAAGAAATGTAGCTTCTGCGATGTATCGCTTGACTATATCTCTCGCTACGAAACTGCATCAGCGAGTTTGTTGGTAGATCGTATTGAACAAATTGTTGCTGAGACTGGGCAAACAGGCTTTCATTTTGTAGACGAAGCTGCGCCACCAAAAGTATTAAAGGCTTTGGCGGAGGAGCTTATTCGTCGTCAAGTTGTCATTTCTTGGTGGGGCAATATTCGCTTTGAAAAAACCTTCACACCAGAATTGGCTGAATTTCTGGCTCAGAGTGGTTGCATTGCTATGTCAGGTGGCCTTGAAGTGGCTTCTGATCGCTTGCTGAATCTGATGAAAAAAGGTGTATCAGTCGAGCAGGTTGCTCAAGTGACCAAAGGTTTCTCAGATGCAGGCATTTTGGTGCACGCATATCTGATGTATGGTTTCCCAACTCAAACTGTGCAAGAAACAGTGGATGCTTTGGAGTATGTAAGGCAGTTATTTGAGAGCGGCTGCATCCAAAGCGGATTCTTTCACCGATTTATCTGCACAGTCCATTCTCCGGTAGGGCTAAATCCACAAGAGTATGGAATTGAATTAGTGCCCTTGCCCGAAATCACTTTTGCTAAGAATGATGTCTCCTTTATCGACCCTGCAGGGGTAGATCATGATTTATTAGGACAGGGCTTGAGGAAGGCACTTTATAACTATATGCATGGTGTGGGCTTTGATATCAAAGCACAGTCCTGGTTTGATGGTTTGGGAATTACTATTCCAAAGACAACTGTCCCTAAGAATTTCATAGAGAATGCTCTGTACCGATAGTCTGATCGCAGGCCTCAGACTTAAAATAATTTCGTGAAGTAATAAGATTAATGCGGGAGAAGAAAATGAATTTATCGCGTCGTACTTTTATTGCATCAGCTGCCTTAGCGCCTGTCGCTTGTGGCGTGCCTTTAGCCTATCAAAGGGGTACTCCTGTTGCGCAACCAAAGCCTATTCCAAGCGTGAGAGCACCTCAAGTTGGGCAGGAGTGGACATATGTCAAGCGTGATGTTTTCGACGGCAAGATCCGCGGAGTAATTACAGAAAGAGTCGCAAGTGTTGGCTCAACTATTGTGATAGAGCGCAGAGATGAGGATGGCAGTCAATTGCCAAGTGAGATACAAGGACCTTGGGGCGTAGTGCAATTAGATACATCATGGCCACGTCTCATGAGCTTCAAGCCACCGATTCCCCTATGGCCTGAGGAGCTGACGTCAAGCTGGAGCAAGCAATTGAATACCAAATATAGCTTAGGCGGTTACTCTGAAAATGCTTATGGGTGGCAAGAATATATGAGTGCACATGGTTGGGAGCAAATTACCGTTCCTGCGGGAACCTTTTTAACTTTACGTTATCAGAACCTGATTAACTTCGAGAGTAATGATGACAACAAAGTCAATTGCATTCGTAAGCAAACCATTTGGTTTGCCCCTAGTATTGGTCGTTGGGTCGCCAAAGAGTCGTCCGGTTCATACATGATTCAGGGGCAATTAGGCATGCCTAATTTAGAAGATAGTTATCAATGGCAGCTGACTTCATACAAGTAAATACCTTCCGCAGGTTACTTTTGATAGCGCTACCAGCTTTGCTGGTGGGTTGCATTTCTTCTCAACCTGCTCCTAGAGGTCGACTTGAGGCGCAACCTATGCCACCCCCGGCAGTAAGAACGCCAAAGATTGGTCAAGAATGGGTCTATCAAGTTCGCAATGTTTTCAACCAAGAGATTGTGGACACTGTCACCGAGAGGGTGATATCGGTTGGCGATCAGGTTCGTATTAGTCGCTCCGGAGTTAAGGCGGGACCACTGCCAGATGAAATCCAGTCGCCTTGGGGATATGTCATTCAAGATGCTCACTGGCAGCCTCCTCAGAAATTTACTAAAGCCATACCTTTGTGGCCCGAGCAATTGCAGGTTGGTTGGAATAAATTCTTCACCACCCAATATGAGGTTCTTTCTTATCCTGGATCCACTTATTACTGGGGTCTTAGCATGGATGCAACCCAGTGGGAGCGCATTAAATCTCCTGCTGGTGAGTTTTTAGTATTGCGAGTCAATAATGAAATGCCGTATTTTGTCAGTAACGACGTCTTTAGGGTTGGCAATATTCGGAGTGAGGAGTTATGGTTTTCGCCGGAGATTGGTCGGTGGGTGGTTCGCAGAAGCTCTGGACGCTACATTACCCCAGGCGTATATTGGGCCAATGCCTACTGGGAGGATTTCCAGGAGTGGGAGTTAATCTCCTGGAAGTGAGCAAAGCGCTTAAAATAGGTGCATTGCTATGTATACCGTAAAAGAACTATTTCCCACCCTCCAAGGCGAAGGTGCCCATGCTGGTAGGGCGGCAGTATTTTGCCGCTTTGCTGGATGCAATCTATGGAGCGGTCGCGAAGAAGATCGCGCTACTGCCATTTGCCAATTCTGCGATACCGATTTTGTCGGCAGTGATGGTTTCGGTGGCGGTAAGTTCGATACTGCTATTTCTCTTGCGGATGCAATTGAGACTGCATGGCGTAGCACTTCTGCGGGACCTCAGCAACGTTATGTAGTTTTTACTGGTGGCGAACCGCTTCTCCAATTAGATGACGAATTAATCGCAGCGCTTCACCACAAAGGTTTTGCAATCGCTATTGAAACCAATGGCACGATGAAAGTTCCCAAGGGTGTGGATTGGGTTTGTGTAAGCCCTAAAGCAGGTTCCGATTTAATTGTTTTGCAAGCGGACGAGCTAAAGCTAGTTATTCCACAACAGGATCATGTGGATTTAGAAAAGATCATGGCTCGTTTTGAGAAGATGGACTATCGCAATCGCTTCTTGCAGCCCATGGATGGGCCAGACCTGAAAAGTAATACAGAATTGGCCGTAAGCTTATGTCAAAAACGCCCTTTATGGAGATTGAGTCTGCAGTCTCATAAACTGATTGGGATTCGGTAATAAGCTAAGCGAAAATATATTAAAAGAGCACTTCATGACAAATAAACAACCAGCCATCTCCATTACCCGCCGCCTCGAGTTCGACTCTGGCCACCGCATTCCGAATCATGATGGACAGTGCCGTCATCTTCACGGGCATCGCTATGCAATAGAGGTGACGTTAACTGGTGAGGTGGCAGATCATCCTGGCAAAGCGGATGACGGAATGGTGTTGGATTTTGGCGATATCAAACGTTTAACCAATCAATACGTTGTTGAGTTGTGGGACCATGCATTTTTAGTGGCAAAAGAGGATGAGGGATTGGTTGCTTTCTTGGCGACATTGCCTAACCATAAGACCGTCATCATGGAGCATGTACCTACTGTAGAAAATCTTGCTAATGCAGCGTTTGCCATTTTGCAACCTGTATTTAGCAAGGCTTTTGGTGGTCGCTTAGAGCTTTCATCTATTCGTCTTTACGAGACGCCCAATTGTTGGGCTGATATTCACTCTGCCTAAATGACCCAAGCTGAGCTTGACCAGCAATATATGCGCATGGCAATTGAGCAAGCTCAATTGGCAGCGCAATCAGGTGAGGTTCCTGTAGGTGCTGTATTGGTCAAAGATGGCCAAGTTATTTCCAAAGCTTTTAATAAGCCAATTGCAAACCACGATCCTAGTGCACATGCTGAAATGCTGGCTCTAAGAGATGCCGCTTTGGCTGAAGAAAATTACCGTATTCCAGGCAGTACTCTCTATGTCACTCTAGAACCATGTGCAATGTGTTCTGGAGCTATGCTCCATGCTAGGATTGATCGTGTGGTCTATGGGGCGTCAGATCCTAAGACAGGCGCAGCAGGCAGTGTTTTAGATATCTTTGCTTCTAAGCAAATTAACCATCAGACTAGCGTAGAAGGTGGCATCATGAGTGAAGAGTGCGGTCAGTTGTTGCGCGATTTTTTTAAGGGACGACGTTGAAATCCATTCACCTGATTGCTCCATCTGGAGCAAGTTTAGATAGCAAAAGCCCTCTAGCTGGTATCAATTGGTTAGAGGGTCAAGGCATTACTGTAGAAAACACAGATTGTGTGAATCGAGTTTATGAGCGATTTGCAGGGAGTGATGACGCGCGTCTTGCGGAGCTCAATCACTTATCCAATGCAGATCCACGTGCCTTAGTGATGGCAATGCGTGGCGGTTATGGCCTTCATCGCTTGCTCCCAGGCATTGAGTGGAGCGCGATTGCAAAAGCAATTCAAAATGGTTTGCAAGTATGCGGTCATAGTGACTTCACCGTATTTCAGCTGGGTCTATTGGCAAAAACAGGTGCAATGACATTAGCTGGACCAATGCTTAATTATGACTTTGGGCGGCTTGGGGATGATGGTGCTCCAGTAGTGCCAGATGCCTTCATGTGGCAGCATTTTCAAAGTGCTATTGAAGGCCGCAAGCTGGAATGTGAAGTATCAGCCCCGCAAGCTTTCTTGGGTAAAGCAAAGACTAACTCCCTCACAGGTCTGCTATGGGGTGGAAACTTAACTGTTGTAGCGGGTTTGGTTGGCACACCTTACCTTCCTAGCAATAAGCAAACGCAAGGCGGTATCTTGTTTCTTGAGGACGTTAATGAGCATCCTTATCGGATTGAGAGAATGATGATGCAGCTTCTGGATGCGGGAATACTTGCAAATCAGGGCGCTATTCTGCTGGGCGGATTCTCCGCTTACCGTTTGTACGATAACGATAAAGGTTATTCGTGGGAGCGTGCTATAGAGGCGATTCGCAAGCGTTTGCCAGAAGAGACTCCAATCTTGACTGGTCTTCCATTTGGGCATCAGGCGAATAAATTAACTTTACCTGTTGGTGCTTCGGCAAATTTAAGCTTCAACCCAAATGGATTTGAGCTGAAGTCCCAGTGGTAGTCATTAGAAATCTTTTGAGTCACCCTTTTTTGAGGGGCGTTCTCATTCTCATTGCATTTACATTTACAGGGGCAGTCATGGCAACCGAAGAGCCAAAGTACGCTGTTCTTGAAAAAGAACCTCCTTTTGAAATCCGCGCCTATGCGCCAATGATTGTGGCCGAAGTTCAGGTTGAAGGCGATTTGGATGGGGCATCCAGCCAGGGCTTCCGTTTAATTGCAGCCTATATATTTGGTCAGAACCAAGTGAGTGAAAAAATAGCGATGACTGCACCGGTCACGGTAGTAGATCAATCAGTAAAGAATGCAAAGATTGCCATGACTGCCCCTGTGGGGATTGAGTCAAATGCTGGTAAATGGGTTGTGTCGTTTGTGATGCCGGCTGAGTACACAATGGAAACGATTCCCAAGCCACTAAATTCTCAGGTGCAATTGCGTCAAATTCCGGCAGTAAAAAAGGCTGTCATCAGCTTTAGTGGTTTTTATAACGACCAAAAAGTTGCTGAGAAAACGCTCGAGCTTGAGCAGTGGATGAAGACCAAGAATCTACAAAGTGCTGGTACTCCGAATTTTGCGCGTTACAACCCGCCTTGGACTTTGCCGTTTATGCGCCGCAACGAGGTCATGATTAACCTACGTGACTAATTCTTCGCTTCAAAGCTTTTTAGTAAAAACTGACCGCCACCATTAATGCCTAAAGCTTTCGTTAGGGTAGGCAAGGCTTGAGCCAAATGTTTTTCTAGGGTCCAAGGTGGATTAATAATAAACATGCCGCTAGACTGGAGACGACGTTCACCAGGCGCATTTTCAACTCGTAATTCTGTATGGAGCCAAGAGCGTTTATGCGTTGCGGCAATTTTCTTCAGACGATCAGGCAGGGCGATGGATTCTCTTCTGGAAATCACGGGGTACCAGATTGCATAACAGCCAGTAGCAAAGCGTTGCAATGCCTCTTCCATGGCGGCCTCAAGATAGCGATAGTCTTGCTTATCCTCGTAAGAGGGATCAATCAATACCAAGCCACGCCGACTAGGAGGGGGGAGCAATCCCTTAAGTCTGGAAAAGCTATCCTCGGCATAAATATCAATCTGTTTTGATTGCTTCAGCTCGCCAATATTGTGGCGAAGAATATCAATCTCTTTAGGATGTAATTCGAACAACTTAAGACGATCTTGCGGGCGCAATAGACGCGCCAAAATAAAGGGGGATCCGGGGTAAGTTGTCAGTTGCCCATCAATATTCTCTGCGTTGATGAATTTCAAATACTCCAAAATACTTTCTGGAATTGGCGTATTCGCATGCTTGCAGGTTTCTATATATTGAGTGAGGCGAAAAATTCCACCATCTGCTTCTTTGCTGACAGTTGAGAAACCGTCTTGCAGGCTATAAATGCCAGCACCTGCATGGGTATCCACCATCGTGAGAGCGCCAGGCTTCTCTTGTAGGTACTGAACTAAATGAATCAGGGTGAGATGCTTCAGGATATCCGCATGACTGCCAGCATGGAACGCATGTCTGTAGCTAAACATATTAGATCGCGCTCATTTTGGACGTGCTTGAGTAAATTGCGCTTTGCCATAAAGCACAAGCGTAATCACAATAATGGCGATCGAAGCGTATTGCAGTGGTTGATTTAATTCAAGATCCATTTTTTGGGTGAAATGAGAGTAGGTTGCTACAACACCACCAAGTGCAATGATGTGAGCCCATATCTTTTTGGGTCCCAGCTGGTTCTCCGGGAAAAGATTGGCTAACCATGCTCCAATCATGCCGCACCAAATACCAAATCCTGCTCCCCCTAAAACATCGGTGAGCCAATGCGCTCCAACAGCATTACGCGAAAGCCCTACGAATGCAGCTAGGACAAATAAAAGCAGAAGTGGCGCCCTTTTTTCTCTGGATGCTGAGAAATAGAAAGCGCTGGCAATGGCAAATGCTGTAAGGGTGTGACCTGAAGGAAATGCTCTATGAAGCAGTACTTCACCGATGCGATAAAAACTTCCTTCAGTCAAAATGCCCGCGGGTCTTGGTAGATTGAATATGCCTTTTAATACCGAGCTTGTTACGGCCGCTATAGCGCCAGCAAATATGCCTGCAGTTAAGATTCTTGGCGCTAATAGTAAAAGCGGGAAAGCTAGTGCAAAAACACCCCAGCCATTACCTAGGAAGGTAAGCCAAGCCCAAAGTGTGTCTGGTAACTGCTGGGTAAATTGATTGATAAAAAGAAAGCTGCTGCTCTGATGGTCGCCAAAGTAGATGATGGCTGCAAGTGCGAGCGGGGCTAGCGGGATAAACCAAGCAAACCCAGGTATTGCATTTTTACTCATGCGGCTTAACGAGCCTTTGCCTGATCTGCATCTTGTAATTGCTTAATCACTTTATCTAGTACTTGTGGAACGGTGATGGCTTGCATGCAGACATTGTCATGACAAGGTGTTTTACGGTGATTAGCGGCGCTCACGCAAGGAGAGCAAGCCAAGTTAGCGGTGATGGCGATGGAGTTGCCAACAGAGCCATAGAGGGCTGGAGTTTCAGGGCCAAAGAGAACAACAGTTCTTAATGGAGTTACCGCTGAGAAATGGCCTGGACCAGAGTCGTTGGTCACCATCACATCGGATAAGGTGTAAAGGGGTGGTAACTCAGCAAAGCTAACCTGCCCAGCAAAGTTCAGTGCATTTTTAACATTTGCTACATCACGAACTTTTTCTACATAGGCAAACTCAGCAGGCGATCCAGTAATGAGAATTAGATCATCTGGGTATTTCTGGTGGATGGCTTGAATTAACTCAGAAAAACGCTGCTGTGCCCAACGGCGTTGTGGCAGAAGATCGCTCGCGTTTGGGTTAATCAGAATGAGACGATTTTTTCCAGGCACGTAATGGATGTTGGCTTCTTTAGCTAGCTTCTCAATTCGCTCGCGAACTTTTCCTAAAACGCTTGGATTGATAATGGCCTGCTCTAAGCGAACCTCTGAATCTGGAATTTCAATCTTGCTAAAAGGAACTTCAATCTTTTGAGCAAAGGCTGCATGGATTAATGACAGAAAATTCTTGGTAATGTGAATGTGTGGGTTGTAATGGACCTTACGGGTCAACATGAAACCACGCCACAAGCCTTCGCCATGAAAGATGTGATAACCAACGCGACGGCGTGCGCCACACATGCCAGTTAGTAAAGCTGTGAAGCGTGAAAACAGTTCCAAATCAATAACGGTATCAATACGATGCTTGCGAGCAAGCATCAGAAAGAGCAGGGTGTCCTTGATTAAGCCACCCAGGCTTGATGAATCGATTGTGAAGACATTTTCTGGTTTAACAGTATTGAGCAAAGTGAGGCTGGCACGATTGCTTTTGAAGATAAGGAAAAATATCTCTGCTCCACGGGCCTGCGCATTGCGCATTGCTGGGTCTACCAAAATCGCGCTACCCATTTCAGAAAGTTCAATAAAGAGTAATTTTTTTGGAGTCTCCGGCCCGCGATTAAATATATTCTTAATGCCATCAATCAAAGCAATAACAGGACTCACGATTGCACATAGAGGTACGCCGACCCAATGATCAATGGCGCGCATAGTGTTGACGCTAATAGTCATAGTTTTGCTCTAAAAAATTATTTTCGTTTTAATAAAAAGTAGGCGCCAGGAAGAACTGACAAAACAGTAATTGCTCCATAGCTGATGGAGGCCAGTACTGTTAATGATGGATTCACACCCCATAAGGCCAAGACTGAAGAAAGAGTGGCTTCACGCAATCCCCATCCAGAGATGCTGATCGGCAACATCAGTAGAAGGCTGAGGGCAGGTAAGCCAATCATGAGACTGGAGATTGGAGCTTCAGCACCGTATGCCCTGAGACAGAACCCAAAAGCTAAAATAATAAAACCATGAATTCCAATTGCGAATACGGCTTGAGCCATGCTCATTGGCCAAGAAAAAGCTAGATTAATTCCTGGCATCGCATTATTCATTTGCAGGCGGTCTAAAAGTTTTTGTAGTAATTGACGGCTTGTGCCCCATGCCAATACCAATCCAATTAGCACCCCCGAAATAATCATCACCCCTAAAACTACATAACCCAAATCTTGCCCCCAAGTAGCGAGCGTTGCGCCGCCTAGAACTAGCCCAAGACCGCCAAGTAAATTATTGCCAGCCAGGCCCAATAGACGATCAACTAGGGTCATTGCAAAGCTAAGCCGTAATTTTGGGGCTGCATGCTCTAGGTCAACGGAATGATGCAGCTCTTGGTCAAGCTCTTTTGTATCGCTCAAGCTATCGCTGTTGGTTAAATGTGTTGCTGTAATTGCGCGATAACTATCGCCGCCTAATGTGCTGGGCAAGCCTTGATTGATTAACCCGCCAGCAAAGTAGAGGGCAATGTAATTTCTTAAATTGCCTTGGAATCCAACACTCCGCATAAGAAAACCCCAGCGCAATCCTCCGCAGATAAAGGCGCAGCAAATAGCAATAGCGGCTGCAACTAGCCAAATTGGCTCCATCTTTATTTGGGAATCCATTAATGCATGCCAGTCAATTCCGCTAGTAGCCTTCCAAAGCAATGCAATGGACAGAAGAACCCGAATGGTGGGCCAAGCTCGTTTGAGAATGGATTTCCACCCCGATTGGGTTTTTGGGGTGGGTTTGGCTTGTGAACTCATAAGCGTAAGGATAATGCCTTGGGCGCCTAAGGTCTTGAATTTGAGGGAATTACTCTGAAGTACCTGGTCCCCGCCAGTTGCTGCAAAGGCTAAAGTCAAATTTGGACAAAATTCGACCAAATCGCTCAATTTCAAGACTATCAAGGGGCTGACATGCCTCAAAGGCGGACTTATTGCCTACCGGCAGAGGGTAAGTCATACCTGACCAGCTAATAAGAAGGATATTTGCGCCAATCGGGATCTCGCCGAACCAGAGGTCAAATTGATCTTGCCTCTGATCTAAGACAAATACCGGGGTAGGCGATGCATACCAAGCAGCGCGACTACCTAAGGTCCAGTTTTGAACAGCGATGCCATTTGCTTTGGTGGCTTTAGTAATCTCCGCTGCTTTCTGACCCGCAATTTTCCATCCATATAAATCGGCAATTGGATTCGATTTAATCGAGGCCGTATTAATGCCTCCCGATAAGACATAAGCAAAGCCGATACAACACATTGCAATCTGGATGAAAAACAAAACGCGAATCCATTGACGATGTTGCATTGCCCATGCTTTTGCTAAACCAATTCCGGCAAAAGGAGCGAGACAGAACCATGCAGGTGAGGTCCAGTGAGGAAGACCGCCTCCACCCGCTAAGCTAGTAAAAATTACAAAAGGAATAAAAAAGAATCCTAAAAGCGCAACTAGAGAAAGCTTTGCCCCATGCATGCAGTCTTTTATAAAGATTACGCAACCTAATATGAAGAGCGGTCCAAAGACGAGAATCTGAATGCCAATGTACGCAGCCAGTCGGCGCCAAAGCCATTCGCCGCCGCCCCCATGGGCAAGCTGGTATTTAAATGAAATCCAGTCATTAACCCAATTCCAATAAAGCACGGGTGAGATGAGCAATAGGGCTACCAATGCTGCTAGCCAGAAGCCTGCTTTTGTAAACCAAGATTTTCTGGGTGAACTGAGGAATACAAACAACAATGCAAACGCTGTAAATGCGGCGGTGTATTTACTAAGGCCCGCGAGGCCGAGCAAGATGCCAGTCACAATCCAATCACCAATGCTGAATTGATCTTTCCTAAGCCAACGAAGTGCCATTAGCATCAGACCAAGGCTTAACGGTGCCAGCAGGGTATCGGGCAATAAACCAATTGCTAGTACATGTAGCATCGGTGCAGTAGTAATAATTAACACTGCCAAAAGACCACATAAATTTGCTGATGGTAGTGCGCTAGTGAGGTAACCAGCATTACGTCCTTGAATTAGACGATGAAGCTCAATCGTGACTTGATAAACCAAATAACAAGAAATGATCCACAGCAATTCTGGGATAAAGCGAATAACACCCTCTGAGGATGTTAGGGCAACCAAAGGCCACTGAATCCAACCTACTAACGGAGGGTGATCGAAATAGCTCCAAGCCAAGTGTTGGGCATATAAAGTGTAGTGAGCCTCATCTACTGAGAACTCAATAGAAAAACCAAGGGCCAAATGCACCACCGCGGCAATAAAGACGCAGATTACGGCCCAGCTTGAGGGTGATTGATGGCGCATTAGATGATTTTAGACTCACATCGAGCAATCTTTGGGACAATTAAGGCATGTGGAAGCGAGCCCCTTTATTTTTAATTCTCAGCACAATCCTTATGTTGGTCGGCTGTGCTGGCTTAAGTGGTGATTCGGTGCAAAACGAAGCCGGTCAACCATTTAATGCTGAAAAGCTGCCGGCCCAAGAGGAGCTGCCTAAATTCTCTGCTGAGACAGCCCGAAACGGCATGCCAAACGGGTGGAATTTTTATCGCATAGCACCCTTTAAAAAGAATACGGTGTATCGCCTTGAGAGTTACCAAGGAAAAACAGTGCTGAGTGCAAATTCGAAAACCTCTGCATCTGGATTGGCGGTGAAGTTGCGTCCTCGTCAGGCATCCAACCTACTATTGCAATGGGAATGGAAGGCGCTGAACCCAATCGTTAATGCTGACAATGCCGATGGTTATGCTGACGATGCGCCGCTCCGTATTTTGGTTGCATTTGATGGCAATAAGTCCAAGCTACCCTTAAAAGAAAAAATGACTTTTGAGATGGCCAATCTCATTAGTGGTCAAGAGATGCCGTATGCCACGCTGATGTATATCTGGTCTGGAAAATCACCTGTCGATACCATCATTACAAATGCACATACTTCTCGTATCAAAATGATTGTGGTGGATTCTGGTTGGGACAATTTAGGGCAGTGGCATAAACACCAGCGTGATTTAGCTGCTGACTATAAGCGTGCCTATGGCGAAGCGCCTGGTGAAGTCATTGGCATTGCTTTACTGACGGATACCGATAACACTAAGTCAGAGACACGAGCGTTTTATGGCGATATTGAATTAATTCGTAAGAATACAAAATAAGTAAAACGTACTAAAAAGATGTTTTTAGTAGTGAGTAGGGCGCCAGCGCTTGAGTAAGAGCGCATTGCTCAGAACGCAAAAGCTAGACAGCGCCATGGCACTTCCAGCCAGCATCGGCGAGAGGTAGCCCAGCGCAGCCAAGGGGATGCCGGTGGCGTTAAAGATAAAAGCCCAGAATAAATTTTGCTGAATTTTTTGCCAGGTTCGCTTAGAGATATCAATCGCATTTGCAACTAATGTGGGGTCGCCTCGCATTAAGGTGATGCCAGCAGCCTGCATTGCAACATCAGTACCAGTAGACATGGCCATACCAACATCTGCGGTAGCTAAGGCGGGCGCATCATTGACACCATCGCCTACCATCGCAACAAATTGGCGATGTCCATCTTTGGATTGAAGTTTGCGAATAATCTCTGCTTTATCGCTTGGCATTATTTGCGCAAATACTTCTTCAATGCCAATATTTTTTGCAACACGATTTGCAGCAGCGATGTTGTCACCAGAGAGCATTACAGCGCGAATATTGAGATGGCGTAATGAGGTAATTGCCTCTTGAGCATTCTCTTTCAGCTCATCCCCAAATGAGAATATGGCAATTGGCGAAGTGAGCGCTTCATTGTTCATCAAGATTGAAACAGTCTGACCGGCCTCAAAACAAGTCTGAGCCTTTCCTAGTATTTCGGCATGATGGTGGTTGCTCTCTAGGGATGCAATACTTTGCAGGGTAAGGCTCTGTCCAGCAAGAGCACCAGCGCTAGGTTTGCCGCTAATGCCAATGCCCGGCAATGCTTTGCTATCAGTCGGCGTTATTGGGGTCAAGCCATTTTGTTTGGCGGCGTCTAGAAGTGCTTTTGCAAGAGGGTGCTCACTACCAAGTTGAAGACCTGCAGCTGTTGCCAGAATGTCATTCTCAGAAAATGATCCGCTAAAAGAAATGACTTTCAGTAGTCTTGGTTTGCCAACAGTGAGTGTTCCCGTTTTATCAAACGCAACAACATTCAAGCGATGCGCCAACTCCAAAACTTGTGGGTCTTTAATTAAAATTCCAAAACGCGCTGCCACCCCGGTTCCTGCCATGATGGCTGCTGGCGTTGCAAGTCCTAGTGCGCATGGACAAGCAATCACGAGTACAGAGACTGCTCTCAATATAGCAATAGATGCTGAGTCCAAATAAAACCAGTTTGCCAATCCCGTAATGATTGCAATCACGATCACGCTAGGAACAAAAATAGCACTCACCTGATCTACCAATTTTTGTATTGGTGCCTTTTGGGTTTGCGCATCTTCAACCAGGGAGATGATTTTAGAAAGTACGCTCTCAACGCCCACCGCTTGAGCCTCAATGACCAAGACACCTTCGCCATTGAGTGAGCCGCCGATGACTCTTTCTCCGATATGTTTTTTGACTGAATCACTTTCTCCAGTGAGTAGTGATTCATCAATGTGACTATTGCCAAGTAGGATGATGCCGTCCACTGGTATGCGCTCGCCGGGCAGAACCAAGACACGGTCTTTCGGAAATACCTGATCTAAAGGTAGGTCGTGAAATTGATCTAAGGCAGAGTTCTCAGTGATGACAATATCTCGCTCAATGATTTTGGCATGCTCCGGCCACAACTTTTGTAATGCACGAATTGCTTCGCTAGTTTGTTGCTTAGCTCTGGCCTCTAACCATTTGCCTAGTAAAACCATGCAGATAATGACCGCAGATCCTTCAAAGTACAGTTCGTGACTCGCATGAGGTGATGCAATCATTTGATAGATGCTGAGGCCGTATGCTGCACTTGTGCCGAGCGCTACTAACAAATCCATATTGCCCACGCCCGACATGAGAGATTTGAAGCCTGCTTTATAAAAACGCCATCCCAAAAAGAATTGCACTGGAGTGGCAAGCAGAAGTTGCCACTTTGGCGAAAGCGCCCAATGTATGCCAAAAGGCATGAGGAGCATCGGGAGAAAAAGTGGTGCGGAGAGGGCGAACCCCAGCAATACGCGCCCCAAACCATCTGCTCCCCAAAACAGCTTAGAGGGTGCCGTTACTGAAATTTGATGAGGGCTACTGATTTTTGCTTCATAGCCTGTTTTTTGGACTGTGGCGATAAGGTCGTCCGCATTGAGCCCAGAATTTGCTTTTAAGCGCACCTTGGCTTGTTCCGTTGCCAAATTCACGCTGGCAGCCTCTACGCCCGGCATTTTGTCCAAAGCCTTCTCAACCCTGCCTACACACGAGGCGCAGGTCATCCCGCCGATATCCAGAGTAAATAGCTCTGATTTAGTGTCTATTTGGGGGTTCATATAGAAGATAATCTACTGCATGCAAGCCGTATTTACATCAAAAAGGCCTATATGTTGACTTTAAAAGTATCTGGGATGACTTGTGGGGGCTGTATTAATGCGGTCACGAGAGCAATTCAGGCTCAGGACCCTCAAGCCAAAGTTCAGGCCGACTTGGCGAGCCAGACTGTCAACCTAGAAACGACATTATCTGAAACGCAGGCCAGTCAACTCATAACGGACGCTGGCTTTCCGGTAATAAATTAAATGTAGATTTCGTTGTTATTGGCGCGTGTAAGCAAATTTTTGCTGGCGCGGTTAATCTACCCTCTTATTCATATATTTAAGCAGTTAATCGCTCTGAGGCAGCAGCCTCGGAATTGTTCAGCATAGGAGAAGGTTGTGTCGGTTACACCAGAGTTAGTCCAGGCAGCACTCAAAGGCTTAGTTGATCCTAATACTAAGATTGATTTCGTTACCGCAAAAAACGTAAAGAATCTCCGTGTAGAAGATGGCGATATTTCTTTAGACATCGTACTAGGCTATCCAGCTAAGAGTCAGTTTGATTCGATTCGCAAATCAGTTATCAATGCCTTGCGCGAATTGTCTGGTGTTAAAAATGTCAGCGTCAATATATCTAGTCAAATTGTTGCGCATGCAGTGCAACGTGGCGTGAAGCTATTGCCTGGTGTAAAAAATATTATTGCGGTTGCTAGTGGCAAAGGCGGCGTTGGTAAATCGACAACAGCTGTGAACTTGGCATTAGCGCTTGCTGCCGAAGGTGCGCAGGTTGGTATTTTGGACGCAGACATTTACGGCCCAAGTCAGCCAATGATGTTGGGTATTACTGGTAGACCAGACTCTCTTGAAGAGAATACGATTGAGCCAATGGAGGCTTATGGCTTGCAGGCAAGTTCAATTGGCTTTTTGATTGATGATGATGCGCCAATGGTCTGGCGCGGCCCAATGGTGACTTCTGCACTCGAGCAGTTGCTTCGTCAAACCCGCTGGCGTGATTTGGACTATTTAATTGTGGACATGCCACCAGGTACTGGTGATATTCAATTAACTCTTGCGCAAAAAGTTCCCGTTACTGGCTCAGTGATTGTTACTACACCTCAAGACGTTGCGTTGTTAGATGCTCGCAAAGGCCTGAAGATGTTTGAAAAGGTAGGCGTGCCTATCATCGGCATCATTGAAAATATGAGCACCCACGTTTGTACAAAGTGTGGGCACGAAGAGCATGTATTCGGTACTGGCGGTGGCCAAAAGATGTGCAAAGAGTATGGAGTGGATTTCTTAGGTGATCTACCTTTGAATCTATCTATACGAGAGCAGGCAGATGCTGGTCGTCCTACAGTGGTTGCGGATCCTGACGGTGCAATTAGCGCGATATATAAAGGCATTGCTAGACAGGTTGCTATCCGTGTTGCTACTCTATCCAAAGATATGAGCAGTAAATTTCCGAACATTGTTGTTCAAAACACCTAAGGCCCTGAACATTTATGCGCTTTGCTGTATTAATGCGTAAACAAAATATTGATAACCCATGGGTTTCTTACCGCTGGGCGCCTCAAGAGGTAGTGCTAGATTTGGGGCAATTTAATAGCAAACAAAGCAATGCTATTTCAGGTCAGTTTCTTGGGCGCGATGCCGAGGGAGAGTCTTGGCTATTTACTGGCTACGAACTTGATCTTTTTCCTGATGAGGCTGAGGGTTACTACCTCAACGTCTCTGCCACAACCCCAAGCTGGTTTGTGATGTGGCGTCTTGAGGAAGATATTGAGCGCTATGTCGACGAGCAATCTCTTGAATTGGCAAAGGCGGAATCGTCATTCGCAATTCCGCATCGTATTTGCGTTAGTTATAACGAAGCAGCTCGCTTGCTAGATGGAGGAGAGTCAGTTGATACGGTTCCCATGAGTGAGCAACATGCATCTTGGCTACAAGAGTATGTAAATGAAAAATATCATCCAGAGCCTAAAAAGCGTCATAAGCCTGCATCATTTAAGGGTGCACAACGCCCTGCGGAGGAATAATGGCTGATGGGTTTCTCGGTCGTTGGTCTAAGCGCAAGGCTGGATTAGAAGCCGATCCTGTAGAGAATAAAACTGAGGCGCCCAAAGAGGCGACTCCAGTGGCTTCTGTTGAGCAAGCTGCAGAGGAGACCCCGCCGTTACCTACGTTAGACGATGTTGCGAAGATCGATCGCTTTGACCCCGATTTTTCTGCCTTTATGAAGCCGGATGTCGATCCTACTGTTCAACAGGCTGCTTTAAAGAAAATGTTCACTGACCCCCATTTCAACATCATGGATGGGCTAGATATCTACATTGACGATTACAGCAAACCAGACCCTCTGCCGCCAGGAATGCTTGAAAGAATGGTGCAGAGCGATATGCTGAATCTTTTCAGCAAGACTGCTGATGACTCCGCTAAAGAGGTATCCCCAGTTTCCCGGCAAACTGAAGTTCAGGCCGCTAATCCTGAGCTGGAGGCGAATGCTTTGGATGTACAACAGCAAACTGATTTAACATCCCCCCAGCAAAACCCTCTTGCTCAAGTTGATGGAGTGCCAAATGAACCGTCAATTGAGCCTGAACAGAAAAAAACTTAAGAAGATAGCGCATGAGTCAAAAATTAGTCTGTAACTGTAATAGCACCATGCCTTTGGATGCAAAAGCACTCGGCGTGCCGATGCACACTTCTTTATGTAGACAAGAAGTCGGATCCTTTTTGAAGGCTCTTGAGGGCTCAGATTCTGTAGTAGTAGCGTGTACACAAGAAGCTGCGCTTTTTGGTGAGTTAGCGGATCAAGCTGAGAAGCCTCTAGTTGCCCCACTGCGTTTTGTAAATATCCGTGAAGTTGCCGGTTGGACGCAAGAAGCAAAAGTATCGGGACCCAAGATTGCTGCACTACTAGCTTTGGCTGATATGCCTGAAGCTGACCCAGTTCCAGTGGTGAATTATGAAAGCCAGGGCAGGTTGCTGATTGTTGGTGCTGGTTCCCAAGCTACTCCTTGGGCTGAAAAATTAAGTCCATCTTTAGACGTCTCCGTTTTATGTACCGAGCCTGGTGATTTGCCACTCAATAGAAGCTACCCAATCTATACAGGCGCTGTTACTAAGCTAGATGGATATCTCGGTAACTTTTCAGTTGATTGGGATTTGCAAAATCCGATTGACCCAGAGATGTGTACCCGCTGTGGTGCCTGCGTAGAAGTTTGTCCTGAAGGTGCTATTGATCTCTCCTTCCAGATTGATTTGAATAAATGTAAATCTCATCGTGCCTGCGTTACTGCCTGCGCTGGTATTGGCGCTATCTCATTTGATCGAAAAGAGCGCGGACGCAATTCTGAATTTGATTTGATTTTGGATTTGCGTGTTGATCCTAAAATGCGCATGAGTCAAACCCCGCAAGGCTACTTTGCTCCTGGCGTTGATCCTTTGGATCAAGCATTGGCTGTAAACCAATTGTCAGATATGGTGGGTGAGTTTGAAAAGCCTAAATACTTTACTTATAACGAAAAGATTTGTGCGCATGGTCGCAATGGCAAAGTAGGTTGCAGTGCTTGCATTGATGTTTGCTCAACCGGTGCTATTGGTTCCATCTTTAAAAATGGCCAAGGCTCTGTAGAAGTAAATCCAAATCTATGCATGGGCTGTGGCGCCTGTGCTACTTCCTGCCCGTCTGGTGCCATGAGCTACAGCTATCCGAGTGTTTCTCACCAGGGCAAAGAATTAAAAACAGTGGCGAATGTATTTACAGCCGAAGCTAAAAAACTTAACCAAGCAATGGCCCCTAGTTTGCTGTTGCACACGTTAAAAGCTGGTACTCAAATGATTGATGGCTTGGGTAGATCCTCGCACATCATGCCAAAGCAGTTTGAAGGCCTTCCTGCATTTGTAATTCCTTATGGCATTGAACACATCGCTTCGACTGGTTTGGACTTGTGGCTAGGTGCCTTGTCCTATGGATTTGCTGAAGTCATCTTGTTGCTAAGTGGGGATGAAGATCCTGCATACCGTGCTGCTCTCGAAGAGCAGGCAGAATTAGCTAATAGCATTCTGAAAGCATATGGTTTTGATGAGCGTGTTCAGTTGATACTGGCAAGCTCCACCGATGATTTGGCAACAGCATCAAAGGCAATGGGCGCATTACGTCAACGCGGCTCGCTAAATTCAATTTGCACTCCCACAAGCATGGGCTTATCCAATCAAAAGCGAGAAACATTAGAAGCTGTTTTAGAGCATCTGCAAAAGCAAGCGAAGACGCCTTTACCTGAAGCAGGCGTGGCGCTTCCCAAGTCCTCATTATTGGGCGGACTAACAATTAACAAAGATGCCTGCACCTTGTGTATGTCTTGTGTAAGCAGTTGCCCTGAAGGTGCGCTTTTAGATAATCCTGATGAGCCCATCCTTTCCTTTATTGAGAAGCAGTGCGTTCAATGCGGTATTTGTGCGCAAACTTGCCCAGAAAAGGCCTTAACTCTTGCGCCTCGCTTGCAGACTGTAGAGCAGCGTAAACAGAGATCCACTTTGAATGAAACCCAGGCTTTCCATTGCATTAGCTGTGGAAAACCTTTTGGAACATTGAAGATGGTTGACTTGATGCTGACTAAGTTGGGCGCTCATGGCGCATTTGCTGGGGCAGCAATGGATCGATTGAAGATGTGTAGTGATTGTCGCGTAGTAGATATGGTGAAAAAAGAAACATGAGCGAAATAGCAAAAGACTTAATTAATGAAAATGCATCTACCGAAGTGGGGGATGTTGGTTTGCCAGAGGATTTGGCAAGAGCAGATTTATATGGCTTGATTGCGCGCTTTTTTCAGATGCCACCCGATCAAGAATTATTAGATCAAATCGCTGCTACAGCGGATCAGCAAGATGCCGCTAACGAAGCGCCACTAGCCAAAGTATGGATGGATGTGGTTGAAGTTGCCAAAAATAACCCTGCCAAGGCTTGGCATGATGAGTTTGATTTGAATTTCATTAGCGTTGGTAAACCTAATGTTGTTCTAAATGGCTCTTTTTATATGGCAGGCCATCTCAATGAGAAGCCTTTGGTCAATATTCGCAAAGCTCTAGAGGGATTTGGGCTTGAGGCAGCCGAAGAGGTTACTGAAACCGAGGACCATATTTCCGCGCTTTGTGAAGTCATGCGATACCTAATTGCTGGGGATGATGTTGAAGTCTCAAACCTTACAAATCAAAGGGTTTTTTTCAATGAGCATATCCGCCCCTGGTATGACGAATTGTGCGATGCAATAGAAGGGATTCCAGAGATGCATTTGTATCACCCTGTTGCCGCGCTAACCAGAGAATTCCTAGCGATCGAAGGTCAGGGCTTTGACATGATTTAATGTTGCAGTGCAATAGAGGGTAAGCCTTATATATATTTCGTTATGACAATATGCGAAAAATGCAATTACCAATTACACTTGTCCGAAATCAAGAAAAACTAGATAGGAGCATGCCATGAGCACTAAATCCAAAGTTGCTTTAAGTGACCAAGCGAAGCCATCGCGCCGCAATTTCTTTATTGGTGCAAGCGCTGCAGTAGGTGCTGTTGCTGTAGCTAGCCAAACTCCGGTTGGTAAAGCAGTCATCCAAGAAATTAGTAGCACCAAAACGGTGAAAGATGCGGGTCAAACAATGACTGCACACATGCGTAAGTATTACGAAACCACTTTGATTTAATTAGTTTCACCAGTTATTGCCTTAACAGTTAATTAATAAATACAAAAACTTTCTCAGGGACACCATATGAGTCTGACTCGTAAATCCAATACCCCACAAAGCAGTCGTTCAACATCACGTCTGATTGGCAGTTTGTCACGAGGTTTAAAAGCCGCAGTGCCAACGATGGATCGCCGCACATTCCTTAAACGCTCTGGCGTAGGTGTTGGTGCTGGTATCGCTGCTAGCCAATTAAGCTTTGTGCAAAAAGCATCTGCAGAGCAAAGCAAGGCAATGCTCGACGGTAAGGGCAAGATTGAGGTTAAACGCTCCATCTGTACTCACTGCTCAGTAGGTTGCGCGGTTGACGCGACTGTTGAGAATGGTGTTTGGGTACGTCAAGACGCCGTGTTCGATTCTCCTATTAACTTAGGCGCTCATTGTGCAAAAGGCGCAGCATTGCGTGAGCACGGTCATGGCGACTATCGTCTACGTTATCCAATGAAATTGGTTGATGGAAAGTATCAGCGTATCTCTTGGGATCAAGCCTTAACTGAAATTACTGCACAGATGAAGGGTATTCGCGAGAAATATTCTCCGGACGCAATGTTCTTTATCGGTTCATCAAAGCACAACAACGAACAGGCCTACTTGCTCCGTAAGTGGGTCTCTTTCTTTGGCACAAACAATACAGACCATCAGGCTCGTATCTGTCACTCCACAACAGTTGCCGGTGTTGCAAACACCTGGGGCTATGGTGCGATGACCAATAGCTACAACGACATGATGAACTCTAAGGCTGCTTTGTACATCGGTTCAAATGCTGCTGAGGCTCACCCAGTTTCTATGTTGAGCTTGTTGCACGCTAAAGAGAATGGTTGCAAAGTGATCGTGGTTGATCCGCGCTACACCCGTACAGCAGCGAAGTCAGATCAATACATCCGCATTCGTTCCGGTACAGACATTCCTTTCTTGTTCGGTCTTCTGTATCACATCTTTAAAAATGGCTGGGAAGATAAGAAGTACATCAATGACCGTGTTTACGGAATGGAAGAGATTCGTAAAGAGGTTATGGAGAAGTGGAATCCAGCTGCTGTGGAAGAGGCTTGCGGCGTTCCTGAAGCTCAAATGTACAAAGCTGCTGAAACCATGGCTAAGAATCGTCCAAGTACGGTTGTTTGGTGTATGGGTCAAACACAGCACACCATTGGCAACTCCATGGTTCGCGCATCTTGTATTTTGCAGTTGGCATTAGGTAACGTTGGTAAATCTGGTGGCGGCACAAATATTTTCCGCGGTCACGATAACGTTCAGGGTGCAACTG
Source organism: Polynucleobacter sp. 86C-FISCH (assembly GCF_018882415.1). Classification (GTDB taxonomy): domain Bacteria; phylum Pseudomonadota; class Gammaproteobacteria; order Burkholderiales; family Burkholderiaceae; genus Polynucleobacter. The sequence goes on from NZ_JACVOL010000001.1 coordinate 1,492,452, forward strand.
ACGTAGGTCCTAACCCAGACTCATTGCCTGGCTACTATGGTTTAGCTGCCGGCTCATGGAAACACTACGCAACTGTTTGGGGTGTTGACTACGAATGGATTAAAGGCCGCTATGCGCCGGACATGATGGAGAAGTCTGGAACTACTGTTTCTCGTTGGGTTGATGCCGTTCTTGAGAAGAACGACATGATCGATCAACAGACTAACGTTAAAGGCTTGTTCTTCTGGGGTCATGCTCCTAACTCGCAAACTCGCGGCTTGGATATGAAGCGCGCGATGAATAAGTTGGATCTTTTGGTTGTGGTTGATCCATACCCAAGTGCTACTGCAGCTATGGCAGCAATGCCTGCAGCAGAGGGTGATGTAGTAAACAAGAACCGTAATGTTTATTTGTTGCCAGCAGCAACCCAGTTTGAAACATGCGGAAGCGCGACAGCATCCAATCGTTCTTTACAGTGGCGCGAGAAAGTTATCGACCCATTGTTTGAATCTGTACCTGACCATGTGATCATGCAAGCATTTGCTGACCGCCTTGGCTTCGGCGAAGAGTTGTCCAAGAACTACAAGATGCTGAACTCTAAATTTGCTGGTAAGCAATGGAAAGAGCCTCAAATCGAAGACATCTTGCGTGAAATCAATCGCTCCGTTTGGACTATTGGTTACACAGGTCAAACTCCTGAGCGTCTCAAAGCACACATGAGAATGGTTGGAGTATTTGATCCGAAGACCCTGAAATCTCGTGGTGGTGTAGATCCAGTTACTGGTTACGACACTACTGGCGATTACTACGGCTTGCCTTGGCCTTGCTACGGTACAGCTGCGATCAAACACCCAGGTTCACCAAATCTCTATGACACCAGTAAGAGCGTCATGGAGGGTGGCGGTAACTTCCGTGCCAACTTCGGTGTTGAGCGCGAGGGTGTGAGCTTGTTGGCTGGTGACGGTTCCTGCTCTAAGGGCTCTGCGATTACTACCGGCTACCCAGAGTTTGATCACGTGTTCGTGAAGAAACTTGGTTGGTGGGATCAGTTAACTGAAGATGAGAAGAAGCTTGCTGAAGGTAAGAATTGGAAGACCGACTTATCTGGTGGTATCCAGCGCGTTGTGATGAAAAACGGTTGCCATCCATTTGGTAATGCGAAAGCACGCGCAGTAGTTTGGAACTTCCCAGATGCAGTTCCAATTCACCGTGAAGCCCTCTACAGTACTAACGAGAAGATGATGCGTAAGTATCCAACTTCTGCGGATAAGAAGAATTTCTGGCGTTTACCAACTCTCTATAAGACTGTTCAAGATCAAAACTTGAATCAGAAGTTATATGAGAAGTTTCCAATCATTCTGACCTCTGGTCGTTTGGTTGAGTACGAGGGTGGTGGTGATGAGACTCGTTCAAATCCATGGTTGGCTGAACTTCAACAAGAAAACTTTGTTGAGATTAATCCTAAGGCAGCAGCAGATCGCGGCATTAAGAACTGGGATTATGTTTGGGTGAAATCACCTACAGGTGCAAGAATCAAAGTTCGTGCATTGGTTACTGAGCGTGTCGATCAAGGAACAGCTTGGGTGCCATTCCACTTTGCTGGTTGGTGGCAGGGCAATGACTTGCGTAAGTACTACCCAGAAGGCGCGGCTCCAGTGGTTCTTGGTGAGGCGGTCAATACTGCAACAACCTATGGTTACGACCAGGTGACGATGATGCAAGAGACCAAAACCACTATGTGCCAAATCGAAAAATTTGCCTAAGTCAAAAAATAAAGTCAGGAGAACACAATGGCAAGAATGAAATTTATTTGCGACACAGAGCGATGCATTGAGTGCAACGGTTGTGTCACAGCCTGTAAAAATGATAACGAAGTGCCTTGGGGTGTTAATCGTCGCCGCGTTGTAACGGTGAATGACGGCATCATTGGTCAAGAAAAATCAGTATCAGTTGCATGTATGCACTGTAGCGATGCACCTTGTATGGCGGTATGCCCAGTAGATTGCTTCTATCGCACCGATGAGGGCGTTGTGTTGCACGATAAAGATATCTGTATCGGTTGCGGCTACTGCTCTTTTGCATGCCCATTTGGCGCACCACAATTCTTGAGCAAGGGCGCTTTTGGCACCCGTAGCAAGATGGATAAGTGCACATTCTGTAGCGGTGGTCCGGAAGAGAACGGCAGCGTTGCTGAGTTCGAAAAGTATGGACGCAATCGTTTGGCAGAAGGTAAGTTGCCACTTTGCGCTGAGATGTGTTCAACCAAGGCATTGATTGGTGGTGACAGCGACATTATTTCTGGCATCTTCAATAATCGTGTTGCGATGCGTGAAAAGAATGGTAAATATCCAGGATCTAAAGCATTTGGTTGGACTACTGCTTACGGTGGCCCAGATGCACCAGCGCCAACACCAACACCTGCTGCAAAAATTCCAGGAGCTAAATAATGAAAGTTAATTTCAAAACTCTCGGATTGTGTTTTGCGGCAGCAGGGTTGTTGGCTGCTTGCTCTGAGCCTCCAGAAATTGCTGCTAAGGCTGCTAAACGTCCAGACGTTGCTCCTTACATGGGTGCCAATAATGGCTTTATGACTAAGAACTGGACGCCGGGTAATCAGGCTAGTTGGACTGAGTCTGTTGACAAGCGTACCCAAGGTCAAAACGAATACAGTCGCGTTAAGTGATCAACTAAATAACTATAAATAAAACGAAAACGTTTAAGGACATGTGTATGAAACGATCATTTTCAAAAGTTCTACGCGCTTTAGTAGTGACCGCAGGTTTGTCGCTGACTTTGGCAAGCGGGATCAGTTTCGCTGAGCGTGCACCGATGGCGCCGCTGCCATCTGCTAGCGGAGTAGATATTCCGCCATTGTCTGTGCCGGCCAATCCAAATGCTTTGGCCAATGGAACGCAAGCACAAGCTCAGCCAGCGAACCCATCTATCTTTACTTCCGCCAATAGCGATCCATATAACTATGTCAGCATTCCTGACAAAGAGGCTAGCGTACTGATTCAGCGTGCTGGTCAGCAATGGCGCGTGATTCGTAACGGTGTAATCACAGTCTACGGCGGTTGGTTGCTAGCACTTGCGTTTTTTGGCGTAGTTGCGATGTATACCCTTAAAGGTTCTATCAAGTTACATGAGCCAATGTCAGGCGTGAAAATCAAACGCTTCAGCGCTTTTGATCGCTTGGTGCACTGGTTGATGGCTTTCAGCTTTTTAGCCTTGGCATTTACTGGTTTATTGATTCTTTACGGCAAATATTTTGCAATGCCTTTGATGGGTGGAGCAGCTTATGGCTCTTTCCTAGATGTTTGTAAGAATATTCATAACTTCACAGGACCTTTGTTTACGATCACTGTTGTGGTTTTCTTCTTACTCTTTGTAAGTAAGAATATCCCAGGCAAAGGTGATATGAATTGGATCGTGAACTTCGGTGGCATTTTGAATGGCAAGCATGTGCCAGCAGGCTTCTTTAACTTTGGTGAGAAATTCTGGTTCTGGTTTGGTATGACATTCTTGGGTCTTACAATTTCAGCCTCAGGTTTTGTGCTCGATATGATCGTACCGTTCATGACTATTGAATACACACGTGGCACTATGCAGATTGCAAACATTATTCATAGCAGTGCTGCTATCTTGATGAGTGCACTGGCGATGGGGCACATCTATATCGGTACTATCGGTATGCAAGGTTCAATCGATGGCATGAAGACTGGTTATGTAGATGCGACTTGGGCTAAAGAGCACCATGAGCTTTGGTACGACGATCTTAATAAAAAGGGTTAAGCCATGAAAAAAATCATTGCTTTCACATTCTGTGCTTTTGCTGGAACTGCAGCGTTTGCTGCACTACCTCCATTGACTCCTGAGCAGGCGGAAGCAGCAGCTTTAGCCAAAGCGAAGACGGCTTATAGCGGTAGAGTAGATGCTTACAAATTATGTTTGTCACAAAACAAGGTGGCAGATCAGTTTAGGATGCCTGGAACTCCAGCTCCAGGAGCTTGTACTGCACCTCCACCATTTACTCCGCCGGTAGCTGCAGCTGCACCACCAGCCCCAGCAGCACCTGCTGCTAAGTAATTAGTCGGACAGCAACTCTTGATGTAAGTAGCGTTTAGCTGCATTTGTCAGGGGATTTTCAAAGAAGGGGCCTACGGGTCCCTTTTCTTTTATCTCGCCTTGGTCAATGAAGATGATGTGCTGAGCGAGTCTTTGTACTTGAGCCAGTTGATGAGATGAAAAAATCACATCCGCGCCATGCTGATCAAATTTTCGAATGAGGTCTTCAACCTGTTCGGTAGTGTTGGGATCAAGATTTGCAGTAGGCTCATCTAATAAAACTAAATTCGGCTTGAGAAGAATAGCTCTTGCAAGACATAATTTTTGTCTTTCGCCGGCAGATAATTTATGTGCTGGACTATTGGCTAAGTTGCTGAGACCAACTTCATCCATAACCTTTTGGATGTCTAATTTGGTGATGCTTGAATCGACATCTTGAACAATCCCAATGTTAGCGGCTGCAGAAGCTTTAATCATGGGTGTGTGATGCAAAACTAATGAAGTATTGGTTTTGAAAGAGTAGGTGACGGTGCCGCTATCTGGTTTGATAAGACCATCAAGCACCTTGAGAAAAGTCGTTTTGCCAGCACCATTCGGCCCAATACAAGCAGTAATTCTGTCTGCTGGAATAATCGCATGTGGAATATTGAGAATTGTTCTGCCATTGCTCTTGACGATGATGTCTTTGAGCTCAATGAACTTCTCAAAATTTTCAACGGAATTAACCATAACGGCGCTCCGCCACTTGACGAACAATAAGTGTAAATAAATTAGCGATTAGAACTATCCCTAAAAGCACGATTCCCAAAGCAAGTGCTAACGGAAGGTCGCCCTTACTTGTTTCAAGAGCAATAGCCGTTGTCATAGTTCTGGTCGAGCGATCAATATTGCCACCCACAATCATGACGGCCCCAACCTCGGAAATTGCTCTGGCTAGGCCCGCTAGGATAGCGATAGTTAGGGAAAAGCGACAATCCCATATCAACCATTTAAAGCGCGATAAAGGAGGCAATCTGAGGCTTAAAAAGGAATCGCGATGTATTTTCCACGAGTCCTCTATTAATTGCCGACTAAGGGCGGCGATTAGGGGTGTTGTTAGAAGTGCCTGAGCCACAACCATCCCCTTGGTTGTAAATAGCCAGCCCCAGGCTCCCAGGGGGCCTGTACGCGAGAGCATGAGATATACCAGGACCCCAACTATCACTGTAGGCACACCCATCAGGGTATTGAGGGTCACAATAATCGTCTTTTTGCCGGTAAATTGCTCGGTTGCCAGAAGGGCGCCAATTGGAAGGCCTAAAAGCGTGCCAATCAAAAGGGCGCTCAGGCTGACTTGCAGCGAGACTAGGACGATACCCAAAACTGCGCCATCTAGATGGGCAAGCAGAGTAAGGGCGTCCTGAAAAGCTTTCAACATGCGCTAGATTCTATCAAGGCAATGGCAAAATGGCTGTAATGAGATTGATTTCCCTATTTTCGACCTATGGCTGAAGTGGTTTGCCTCTGTAACGAGGTCCTCGACGTGGATTTGCGTGAGTATTTGGATGCTCACCCGATCGACTCTATTGACGAGTTGCGTGAGCAGGCTTCTATATGCAATAAATGTATGCAGTGCCAAGAATTGGTCGAAGGTGAAATCTATTTGGCACGCGTTCGTCGTCAGCGCGCAGCAGGGCAGTTTTAATGAGTCTAGTTAACTCTTCCCGCTTTACGGTTTTAAGCATGAATGTTCATAAGGGTTTATCGCCCTTGCATCGACATGCCACGATTTATCAGTTGCGCCAGCAAATGCGCAGTCATTATCCAGACCTCCTTTTTTTGCAAGAATTGCAACAGGAGCACCGAGGAAGATTAAGGCGCTTTGAGCAATGGCCGCTGACAGAGTTAACTCACTTTCTCTCTGAGGATTTTTGGCAGCACTGGCATTATGGAAAGAATGTGGAATATCGTGATGGGCATCATGGCAATGCGATTCTTTCCAGACATCCACAACAAAAAGGAAATAACTACGATATCTCAGCATATCGCTTTGAGGGTCGTGGGTTGTTGCACAGCATTACTAGGTTAGAAGGTATCGATAAGCCTATTCATTGCTTTTGCGTGCATCTGGCACTCTTCGAGCGCGGCAGAGAGCGGCAGCTGGAGACTATTATTCGACATATTCAAAACTTGACTCAAGATGGACCCACGATCGTTGCAGGTGACTTCAACGATTGGCGCAATCGTGTGAGTGCGCCTATGAAAGCCGCTGGTTTTGATGAGGTATTTGAGGTGCTTACTGGTTCGCCGGCGAAAACTTTTCCGAGTGTGAAGCCATTACTTCCTATGGATAGGATTTATGTGCGTGGATTAAAAATTCATTCTGCAAAAATTTTGCATGAATGGCTGAAGCTATCAGATCATCTAGGTATTACTGCTGAATTGGAACTTGTATGAATATTTTGTCGTTTATTTTCGGATCCGTTTTTGGATTCTCTCTAATATGGGTTCCAATCGTACACATCCTCATTGTGCTTTTGTTTGGCCTTCACTTGATCTCAGCCAGAAGACCAGTGGGTGTAGCATTCGCATGGTTTCTGATCGTGATATTAGTACCCCTTTTGGGAGTTGCCTTTTACGTTCTGATAGGCGAAAGACCTGTAGGACGAAAGCTTACCCGCAAGATTGTTCGCATGAATCACGAGTATGAAAAAATTACCGAGACAATGCGCCAGGAGTTTGCGGCTGATAGGCAGAAGTTGCCAGTTGAGGGAAGGGCTCTCAGTCTTTTAGCTGAGTCCAAAAATGGCTCACCAGTAGTGGCAGGCAACAAGATTGAATTGCATACCAATTCACTCAAAATTTTGCAAAATTTTATTGATGAGATTAATGGTGCCCAAAAAAGTTTGCATCTAGAGTTTTATATTTGGGCTTTGGGCGGTGATGCCGATAGAGTTTGCGAAGCTTTAATTGCAGCATCTCAGCGCGGCGTAGCCTGTCGTGTATTACTGGATTCTTTAGGCAGTAAAAATTGGTTTAAGTCTCCATGGCCGGCACGTTTTCGCAAGGCTGGGATTGAAGTAACGGAGGCATTGCCGATTCAGATTGGCCGCTTTCAGTTCCGTCGCGCCGATTTACGTCTACACCGCAAGATATTCGTTATTGATGGTGCTGTAGTGTGGACCGGCAGTATGAATTTGGTTGATCCGCGCACATTTAAGCAGGACTCAGGCGTGGGTGAGTGGGTAGATGCGATGGTGCGCATCGAAGGTCCAGTAGCTGCCCAGTTTGAATTGACCTTTGCATTTGATTGGAGTGTTGATAACCCAAACATTACGAATTTTAGGGATCGCGAGCCACCGGCATCGCCTCATGTAGGAGGCGCTATAGCTCAAGAGTTCTCTTCTGGCCCGGTTTATCGTGACGATATTCTTTATCAGGTCTTGTTATCGGCCATTATGGATGCTCGTGAAGAGTTGGTTATTACAACGCCTTATTTTGGTCCGGATGATGGTTTAATCCAGGCGTTGATGGCTGCGGCAGCCAGAGGTGTTAAGGTCACCTTGATCGTTCCTAAGCTTAATGATTCCACGCTAGTGGCTTGGAGTAGTAAGAGCTTCTATGAGGATTTGATGAACTCCGGAGTAATTATTGCGGAGTTCCATGGCGGCTTACTGCACACGAAGAGTCTGTTAATTGATAAGCGCATTGCCATCTTCGGCTCAGTTAATTTTGATCAACGCAGCTTACGTCTTAATTTTGAAATCAGCCTCATTGTTTACAACGTTGATTTCTGTGCCAAATTAGAGAAGTTAATAGAATCTTATTTAGCGCAATCAGATTATGTTGATCCAAAAGCCTGGGCAAAACGACCAACCTGGCGTCGTTACCTGGAGAATGCTGCACACCTTACTTCACCACTGCTTTAAATTGCTCCACTAACCCGCATAGAAGCTATCTCAGACTCTGACATTCCGAGCTCTTTGAGGATAGCGTCAGTATGCTGTCCTACTGCAGGTATAGGATCCATGCGGTAATCGTAGCTGTCATTGAGGCCTGGAGGTAAAAGGGCGGCTATCGAGCCATTTGGCGTGTCAACCTCAGTCCAGCGATTACGTGCTTTCAGTTGCTCATGCTTCCAAAGACCTGCCATGTCATTGAGATGGGCATTTGCAATTTGTGCTTTTTCTAAGCGAGCGATTAATTGCTCTGAGCTGAGTTTGCTAAAGCAAGCATTAATGATTTCTAGGAGTTCAGCACGTTTTTCGTTACGCTTGAAGTTGCGATCAAAGCGTTCATCTTGAGCTAGTGCGGGATTCTCTATAACTATCTCGCAAAACTGCACCCATTCACGTTCGTTTTGAAGGCCCAGCATGACAGTCTTTCCATCGCCTGCTTTGAAGGGGCCATATGGGTAGATAGTTGCATGTGATGCGCCATTTCTTGGTGGCGGCTCAGCACCTTTGTAGGCGTAATACATTGGGAAACTCATCCACTCACTTAATGCCTCAAGCATGGAGATATCAATCACCGAGCCTTTTCCAGTTTTTCCTCTTTGTAGCAATGCTGCCAAGATATTCGTATAGGCATACATTCCTGCTGCAATGTCGGCGATTGAGTTACCAGCTTTGCTTGGCGTCTCTGGTGTTCCGGTAATCGAAAGAAATCCTGCTTCGCTTTGGATTAAGAGGTCATAAGCTTTTTTATCGCGATAAGGCCCATCATTGCCGTAACCCGAGATAGCGCAGGTGATTAATCCAGGATTATCTTTCTGCAAAACCTCTGGGCTCAGACCCATACGAGAGGCTGCACCAGGCGCAAGGTTTTGGATAAAGACATCTGCGGTTTTCAATAAATTTTTTAAGATTGCCATTGCAGAGTCTTGCTTGAGGTCAAGCGTCAAACTCTCTTTAGATCGATTGACCCAAACGAAGTGAGAGGAGAGTCCCTCAACCTGAGTGTCATAACCTCTCGCAAAGTCTCCGCCCCCAGGGCGTTCAATTTTAATAATGCGCGCACCCAAATCAGCCAATTGGCGAGTGCAGAATGGTGCCGCAATGACATGTTCTAGTGCAACAACCGTAATGCCATCTAATGGACGAACGCTCATATGGTTACTTTTTAGAAAGATCTTGGTAGGCCAAGAACATGTTCAGCAATATAGGAATAAATCAAATTGGTTGAAATTGGCGCCACTTGATAGAGACGAGTTTCTCTAAACTTACGTTCAACATCATATTCATTAGCAAAACCAAAACCACCATGGGTTTGTAAGCACACGTTCGCAGCCTCCCAAGATGCTTTAGCTGCAAGGTACTTAGCCATATTGGCTTCAGGGCCGCAAGGTTGGTGATTATCAAATAGCTCGCAGGCTTTAAAGCGCATAAGATTGGCTGCCTCAGTTTCAATATAGCTATCTGCGATCGGAAATTGAATGCCTTGGTTTTTACCGATAGGTCGATCAAATACAACTCGGTCATTGGCGTAACGACGTGCGCGATCAATAAACCAGTAAGCATCACCTATGCATTCAGCAGCAATTAATACGCGTTCTGCATTTAATCCATCCAGAATGTATTTAAAGCCCTGACCTTCGGTGCCAATGAGGTTTTCAGCAGGAATTTCTAAGTTGTCAAAAAATACTTCATTGGTTTCATGATTGACCATATTGGCAATTGGCCGAACCTCCATACCTTTGCCAATAGCATCAGCAAGATTCACGATAAAGATCGACATACCTTCTGATTTACGCTGCACTTCACTGATGGGGGTAGTGCGAGCCAGCAGGATCATCAGATCAGAGTGTTGAATGCGGGAGATCCAAACCTTTTGGCCATTCACCACATACTTATCACCTTTTTTAACTGCAGTGGTTTTTAATTTAGTTGTATCGGTCCCCGTTGTCGGCTCAGTCACAGCCATGCTTTGCAAGCGCAACTCGCCTGATGCAATTTTAGGAAGATACATTTTTTTCTGGGCTTCTGAGCCGTGACGCAACAAGGTACCCATGTTGTACATCTGCCCGTGGCATGAGCCTGAATTACCGCCAGAAAAATTAATCTCTTCCATGATGACGGATGCTTCGGCGAGGCCTAAGCCTGATCCACCGTATTCCTCTGGGATGAGGGCAGCCAACCAACCGGCCTTGGTCATTGCATCTACAAAAGCTTCTGGATAGCCTCTTTCGTGATCAATTTTTTGCCAGTAAGCGGAGTCAAAAGAGCCGCAGAGGTCGCGTAATGCTTCGCGCATTTCTTGATATTGGTCTGGCTTTGGAATGGGGTAACTCATGGAAGTCTCAATTTATAAGTTTTATGGTTTAACTGCCTATACAGACGATAGTTTAAGCAAGATTTAGAAATCTTGGATCCTGACCAAAACAAGGCAAAATAGGCTCTATGAGAGCAAATGAAGGCGCCATAATTGCCAACAACCTATGCCATTGGATTAAGTCCATTTGTTTGCGTGCCCATGTCATAGGGGCTTGGTCTTAATGGAGCATATGTTCGAGCATTTCTTTGCCTGGTTTGGGATGCCTTCCGTTGGGTTACCAGCGGTATTTATCAGTGCATTCATTTCCGCCACATTAATACCAGCAGGTTCCGAGCCTATCTTGTTTGGCTACATCACTCTAAACCCTCACTTATTTTGGCTTGCGATTATGGTTGCCACAGTAGGTAATACATTGGGCGGAATGGTGGATTGGTGGCTTGGAGTAGTTGCTCGCAATAGCTTTAAAGCAATGGATGAGCCTAGCAATAGTCGTCTTAAGCGTTGGCTAGAGGGCTGGGGTCCCAAGCTGTTGTTGCTCTCTTGGCTTCCTGGTCTTGGTGACCCCTTATGTTTGGCAGCGGGATGGTTAAAGCTTCCCTGGCAGCCATGCTTGATTTATATGTTTATAGGCAAGCTATTGCGCTTCATTCTATTTACTTGGCTCCTCACTCTGGTTCCAGATAGCTTTTGGCATCAGCTGGGCAGATGGCTACATCTGATCTAAGCCCCAGATCCTGTAACATCAAGTTTTTGGGTAAATTCAACAGCCCTTTAGTTAACTTGATACGGTAAAAGAAATGTCTACATTAAAAGGTAAAACTGCCCTGGTTACTGGCTCTACTAGCGGTATTGGCTTAGGGATGGCTATTGCATTAGCAAAGCAAGGCGTCAATATCATGGTTAATGGTTTTGGTGAGAAAGATGAAGCCATCGCCAAAATCAAAGCATGTGGAGTAGAAGTTGATTATCACGGTGCCGATATGAGTAAGCCCGCTGAAATTGAAGACCTCATCAAGCAGACAGAAAAGCGTTTTGGCTCACTGGATATTTTGGTTAATAACGCCGGCATTCAATACACCGCAAATATTGAAGAGTTTCCGACTGATAAGTGGGACGCTATCATCGCCATTAATTTGAGCTCTGCATTTCATACGACGCATCATGCGTTACCTGGAATGAAGAAGCGTAATTGGGGTCGCATTATCAATATCGCATCCGTACATGGTTTAGTAGCCTCTACTCAGAAGGCTGCTTACGTAGCTGCAAAGCACGGCATTATTGGTCTTACTAAGGTTACCGCTCTAGAAAATGCCCGCACCGGTATTACCTGCAATGCAATTTGTCCAGGTTGGGTTTTGACCCCGCTAGTACAGAAACAGGTGGATGCGCGCGCAGAGCGTGAAGGCATTTCTAATGAAGCTGCGAAAACTGCCCTGGTATCTGAAAAGCAGCCATCCGGTGAGTTTGTTACTCCAGAGCAATTGGCTGCCTTGGCAGTATTTCTGTGCGGGCCTGACGCTTCTGAGGTGCGTGGAGTGGCTTGGAATATGGACGGTGGTTGGACGGCGCAATAAGCTGCAGAACCTCTGGTCTTATTGGATGCCGGCGAGCCTATTGCCGGCATTTCTTTTTTAACCAGGCCTTAAGTTATCAGGGCTCGCGGAATTTGTTTGCCCCTCAAACAAAAAAGCCAGAATAGTCTATAGTTATTCAAAAATAACCTATATTTTTGCTCTTAATGTAATTAAAAGGAATACAAATGGAACATACCTTACCTCAGTTGCCGTACGCTCTTGATGCTTTAGCGCCCTATATTTCTAAGGAAACTTTGGAGTTTCACTACGGTAAGCATCATCAGACATATGTCACTAATTTGAATAACCTAATTAAGGGCACTGAGTTTGAGAACTCTACCCTTGAAGAGATTGTTAAAAAGTCATCAGGTGGTATTTTTAATAATGCAGCCCAAGTTTGGAATCACACTTTTTATTGGTTTGGTATGAAGCCAAATGGCGGTGGAGCTCCTACTGGTGCATTGGCCGATGCCATTAATGCTAAGTGGGGATCATTTGATAAATTCAAAGAAGAATTCACCAAATGCGCAGTAGGAACTTTCGGATCTGGTTGGGCATGGTTGGTTAAGAAGGCGGATGGCAGTCTCGATCTAGTTTCCACTAGCAATGCAGCAACTCCGCTTACTACTGATGCTAAAGCTCTGCTGACATGCGACGTTTGGGAGCATGCCTACTATATCGATACTCGCAATGCGCGTCCAAAGTATCTGGAAAATTTTTGGAATCTGGTGAATTGGGATTTTGCTAGCCAGAATTTCGCTAAATAATATTTCAATCTCTGGAAACCCTCATGACCTCTATCTTAACTTCGCTGGGACGTACTGTTCTTGCAGGCTTTGTTCTTCTTGTCTTAATCATCTTTGCTTTGGGCGGAAACTTTAGTTCTGCTGAGCTCCCGTTTGTATTCCGCTGGTTGCACGTGATGTTTGGCGTGATGTGGATTGGTTTACTCTGGTATTTCAACTTTGTGCAAATTCCTTCAATGCCAAAGATTCCAGATGAGCAAAAACCAGCGATTGGTAAAGTGATTGCTCCAACTGCATTGTTCTGGTTCCGTTACGCAGCTTTGTTTACTGTAGTAACAGGTTTGATCGTTGCTGGCTTAAGTGGCTACTTGCACCAAGCTTTCACATTGCAAGCGCCGTTCCGTGCAATCGGTTTAGGTATGTGGATTGCTTTAGTCATGGCCTTTAATGTTTGGTTCATTATTTGGCCAAATCAGAAGCGTGCCCTTGGCATCGTAGCTGTTGAAGCCGATGTAAAGGCAAAGTCTGCTCGCGTTGCGATGCTGACATCCCGTTTGAATACAGTTTTATCTATCCCGATGTTGTTCTTGATGGTTGCACAATCACACAACACAACTTGGTTCGTGATTGTTTCTTAATCGCCACTAGCTGCATAAAGAAAAGGCCCGCAATGCGGGCCTTTTTGTTGCTGTATCGGTATTTCTTACGCTAGTATGGCTGGCAGTTCTTTGGTGAGGGCGCCACGTTGTGCTGTGGCCGCACCCATTAATGCAAAGCCCAACAACTTACCATCTGCAGATTCAAAGCGGGCCTCTAGACCACCTTCTACTGGGGTGGTAGTCCACTTACCTTCAGCACCCTTTGCTGGTGGAGAAACTATGGTGGGTAAAGCAGGGGTCTTTACCATCACTGGCATTGCAGGGTAGGTGAGTGGTGTGGCTTGACCCAATAAGGTTGGCGCCAATGCTCGTGCTGCTTGCATGATGGGCATGACGTATGGCAAAACCAAACCATCCACCTCTGCGCAATCTCCTATTGCAAAGATATTTTTGATATTGGTTTCTAGTTCACGATTGACCTGAATGCCGGTCCCAACGTTGATGCCAGTTGCTTTGGCTAATTCAATTCTCGGTTTTAAACCTACGGCAGACAAAAATACATCGCAATTTATCGTGCTGCCATTTTCCAAGGACACCTGTAGGCTATCTCCTTTGCGGTCAATGGCATTTACAGTTGTAGCAAGATGCCAACGTACTCCGGCTGCACTTAGCTTTCCTTGTAACTCAAGCGCCGCTGCTTCCGGCAATAGGCGGCCTAAGGCCTGAGGAGCTAAATCAATAACGTCTACCTCGTATCCACCCAGCACAAGATCATTGGCAAATTCACAACCAATCAGGCCCGCACCCAGTATGGCAACTTTCTTTTTGCCTTCGATAGCAGTGCGAAAACGGGCATAGTCCTCAAGATCATTAACGGTGAAGACTTCGTTGGCAGCGCTACCTTGTAATGGCAAGCGAATTTGATCCGCTCCTAATGCCATAACCAGCTTTCCATAAGGAAGATCGCCCTTGCTGGTTTTAATTGTTTGAGTATTAGAGTCAATCCCGCTGACATCACATTCACCTAAGATCGTCATCTCTAATTGTGTTGCCATACCATCGGCTGCAGTAGAGACGAGTTGCATTGCTTCTTTCTTGCTGGCAAGTGCAGTAGAGAGCATTGGCTTTGAATAAAAATAACCAGGCTCTCTTGTTATTAAAGTGATGGGTGCTACTTTATCCAGTTTACGAATTTCTCGTACAACAGTGTAGCCAGCCAATCCGCTGCCAATGATGACAATCGCGGAACCGGATTGAGGGGTAGTTTGATCCAAAGCTGAGCTCTCCAAAATGACGAAAAATAAACAGAGTTAATTGTGATGAATGGGTATTAGCTTACTTGAACCATCTCAAAGTCGGCTTTTGCAACGCCGCAGTCAGGGCATTCCCAGTCTTCGGGTACATCAGCCCAGAGCGTTCCAGCTGGAATACCATCCTCAGGGATTCCTTTTGCTTCATCATAAATATAGCCGCATACGATACATTGGTAAGTTTTCATGCTGGTTCCTTAAATAATTCATTCATTTTAAATTTAATTGCTATTTATTTCTGAGCTACTCTTATTGAGCAGCAAAAACCTTTGCTTTTTCTAAAGCCTGTTTGTAATGGTTTGCATGGCGCTCTTCAACATTAGCTAATGCAGCGAAGCGTTTTGCTGCTTTTGCCAATACCGCCTGAAACTGCTCTGCATGCTCTTTTGATTCAGCGATTTGCTCATCAATCTCTTGAATTACAGCTGCATTACCTTCTTCTACAGCCGTTTTCCGGAACGAAGGATACATTTCTGTGTATTCATAAGTTTCACCTTCAATTGCAATCTCTAAGGCGCGTGCTGGTGTGATTGTATTGGCAGGGTAGAGTAAGTCTAGGTGACCAAATGCATGCATTACCTCTTGCTCGGCAGTTGCTTCAAATATTTTGGCTGTCTCTTCGTCGCCCGCCGCGCGAGCTAACTTGGCAAAGTAGCGATATTTAATATGCGCCATAGATTCGCCAGCAAAGGCGGACTCTAAGTTGTGAATGGTTTTGATCTCTGGACGTGCCATTTTGATTCCTTTTCATTAAGTGCGATTTGTTGAGTCTTATTTGCTGCTTTCTCAACCATGGATGTAGTGTGCGCTTAATTTATTTATCAGTCCAGTAAATCATTATGATAGTATTTATCTAATAAATCGATAACAAGGGGTATGTATGGCTTATTCACCATCTTTGAGGCAATTGGGTTATTTCGTTGCTTTGGCTAAAGAGCTCAATTTCACCAGAGCTGCGCAAGCTTGTTTTGTCGGGCAGTCGACATTAAGCGCTGGCTTAAAGGAGTTGGAAGATGCGCTAGGGATCCATTTAGTGGAACGTGATCGCCAAAATGTTTCGATTACCCCGATTGGCTTAGAGGTGCTTGAGCGCGCAAAACTCATTTTGGCTGCTTCTGAAGATTTGGTGGAGTATGCGGGCGCAACAGGTAAGCCAATGACCGCCACAATTCGTTTGGGAGTTATACCAACTATCGCTCCATTCTTATTGCCCGTAGTTTTGCCTGAAGTCCGTACGCGATTTCCGGATCTCAAAATTACTCTGAGGGAAGATCTCACAGCAAATCTACTTTCAAGACTTGCAGAGCACAAGTTGGACTTTGCTTTGATTGCATTGCCATATGACGTCAGTGGGCTACTTGTACAAGAATTGTTTGATGATCACTTTTGGTTGGTTGCAAAAGAGGGTGATCCTGCTTTAAAAGGTAAAGAGGTAACCTTGCCGGCCAAGATGGCTGAGCGACTCCTATTGTTAGAGGAGGGGCATTGCTTGCGAGAGCATAGTTTGCAAGCTTGCAGGCGAACCGATATCCGTAAGGCTGAAGGCTTGGAGGCAACGAGTTTGCTAACCCTATTACAGATGGTCGAGTCAGGTCTTGGGATCGCCTTGCTTCCTGGCATGGCGGTCAAGAGCAGTTTATTGAATAACTCTCAATTAGTGGCGAAGGAGTTGGCATCGCCTGCACCTAAGAGGGTGATTGCTTTGGTTGCGCGATCATCGACGGCACATACCCAAGAATTTAATGCGCTGGCTAATTGCATTCGTGAACAATTTGGGCGCACCTAATTAAGCATATTCATTGCTCAGCAGAAATTACCAATCCTTGTTACAGTCCATCATCTAATTTATTACTACAAAAAGGCAGCAAATGTCAGGCAAAGAAATCATGTTCACACCGGTTAGTCTCGGTTCAATTCAATTAAAAAACCGTCTAGTCATGGCTCCGCTTACTAGAATGCGTGCGGTGGCTGGTGATGTGCCAAACCCATTAGCAAAAACGTATTACGCACAGCGTGCTAGCGCTGGATTAATTATTACTGAGGCAACTCAAATTTCTCCATTGGGCAAAGGCTATCCCGCCACACCCGGAATTTATTCAGCAGAACAGACTGCTGCATGGAAAGAGATCGTTGAGGCTGTTCACGCGAAGGGCGGATCAATCGTTGCGCAGTTATGGCATGTAGGCCGCATCTCCCATTCTTCTTTGCATCCAGAGCAGGGTGCACCTGAGGCGCCTTCAGCTATTGCTGCATCAGGTCAAACTTATGGCGCTGATTGGAAGCTGCATGACTATGAAGTACCAACTGCGATGAGTGTGGAAGATATCGCTCGTTTACTCAAAGAGTTTGAGGCAGCAGCTCAAAATGCAAAGGCTGCAGGCTTTGATGGCATTGAAATTCATTCTGCTAATGGCTACTTACTAGATCAATTCTTGCAAGATAAAACCAATCAACGCTCCGATGAATATGGTGGCTCTATTGAGAACCGCCTGCGTTTATTGGGTCAAGTCATCGAGGCAGTCTGCAAAGTATTCCCAAGCGATAAGGTTGGTGTACGCCTTTCGCCTTACGGCACTTTTAACGATATGGGTGATAGTGATCCAGTTGCCTTGTTTACTGCTGCGATTGCAAAGCTCAACACGTATAACCTGTCCTATGTACATATGATTGAGCCTCGCTCAACTAGTGCAGGAGGTGGTGATCAAGTGAATGAAGATGCGCCCATTACATCTGAAATGTTCCGTGCAGCTTATAAAGGAAAATTTATCACTGCTGGTGGATATGACCAAGCTATGGGTGAGAAGGTTCTAGAGGATGGCTTAGCAGATGCAGTAGCTTATGGCCGTATATATATTGCTAATCCAGATTTGGCGGAAAGATTCCAGAAAGGCGCTACTTTAAATCCTTATAACCGCGCTACTTTTTATGGTGGCGGTGAAGCCGGCTACACCGATTACCCAACTCTTTAATATAAGCCCCAGACTTTGGGGTGCATCTCAATAATCCCACCCCCACATAGGTGGGATTATTTTTTGTCTTCAGGATCTTTTAGAAGATCGTAGTGATTCGCTACAAGCAATAAGGCAATGGACGCGCAGCCCATCGCAAAGAATTGCCACTGGTGCAACATGGCGGTTCCAATGACGGTCATTAAGATTGTCCAGCCGACAGCCATCTTGGCTTTTTTAGAGAGTGGCTTCATTTAATCATTACCCCAGCTTTAGTTTATGCATTTACTTTGTTCAACATACGACGAAGTGTATCGTCCTTAATTACGTAATGTTGCCATAGTCCAGCGATAGCATGAATGCCAATCAAAATATAGAGTGAATTTCCTAAAAACTCATGAATCCCTTCAGCTAATTTTTTCATCTCAGGATTTGGGGTAACTAGCTGAGGCCATACCAAACCAAAGAAGTGGATTTCTTTGCCGCCATACTGAAAATACAGAATGCCGAAGATAGGGGATATCAAGAGAAGTGCATAGAGCAGCCAATGCATTGCCTTAGCCAGTGAAACAATTACAGGTTTTGGGTTTGTGGGTTGTGGAACGCCATAAATGAGGCGGATCGTTAAGCGAGCAGCCATGGCCAAAAAAATGAGCTGTCCAATAACGCCGTGCACTGATTTGCAAAGTTCGCGCGGTTCGCTTCCCTTGGGGAATTGCCCTTTAAGTTCAATCACGATAAAGGCGGCCACAACGAGGATGAAAACAAACCAATGAAAGAATATGGAGGCTGGATGGTATTTGGTGCGAGTCATGGGGATGCCGTTATTAGGTTGATTCATCATAAATGATAATGAATCTCATTAACATTGGCAATACCAGGGGTAATTTACCCCCAAAAGCGCCTAAACCTCAGTTATTGAGCCGAACTCTGGCGCTAAGTTCATTCGTAGTGCCGCGTTTATCTAGCTGAGAGAGTCTAAGGGCCTCTACTTCAAAGTCTAACTGTCCGGGGTGAAAGTCCTCGTCATTCTGAAGATGAATGACGTAGGTCCAAACCAACTCGCGACCACGGTTTTTAAAAACATCCACTACACGTTTCATCTGGACCGCCTTTATGGTGAAGCTTATTTAATACCGACTGATGGCTGGGCTTTTTCCATCTGCTGAGTTAGATTATTTTTAAGTGCTACTAAATTTTTGGCTTCAATTCGAATTACGCCACCCCTTGGGCTATCAATGTCAGCAATCAAAAAGAATGACACTGAAACAACAAAAGGGAAGATCATGAAGAGGGCCGTATTCTTCTGAAAATTACGCGCACCAAATCCCACTAATAAATTTGCACAAACCGCTATGGCAGCCATTAGCGCCCAGGCGGTGTAGGGAATGCGATTCCACCAAGCGGCCTGAACATAACCTTGAGAATTTAAGACGTCGTTCATACCGGAGGCGACTAGCGCAATTGCAGGAGTGTCTTTAGTGCGAACAACAGGAAGGATTTCGTTCCAGAGAGCCATTTGCAGTTGATCTGTTTTGCTACGAATTTCCTGAATCTTTTCTGGACTCTGTTTGGAGTAAAACAGAATGCGTTGATCGATGTATTGGATCAATAGATCTTTAGTGGCGGCTGAGGCCTTAGGGGGAAGAAGGTCTGCCCGCAAGTACTCAGTTCCAATGGCGTTTGCTTCGCCTTCCTCAAAAATTTCCCGCTGGTCATGGCGATCGATAGCCATTGAGAAAGTAAAACCAATGATGAGGGCCAGCAAAGTCAATGTGGCCGTCTGAATGATGCCTAGATCTTCAGAGGTTTCGGTGTCTTTGGTGCGATAGCGACTAAGCGCTGTATGCCCAAACCATACAGCGAAAGCGAATACTACAAGCGATACGCCAAAGACAGCAAGAGGGTAGTTGAGAAGGTGAAAAATTTAAAAGGTTCCTGGATACAAAATATCTTTAGTCACATTCTGAATGTCACGATGACCTGTAAATGCCATGGTGATATCGAGTTCATTGTGAATAATCTCTAAACACTTAGTTACGCCTGCTTCACCCATCGCGCCCAAGCCATACAAGAATGGGCGACCGATCATTGTGCCGCGTGCACCCAAGGCCCAAGCTTTTAGAACATCTTGACCAGAGCGTATGCCGCCATCCATCCAGACTTCAATATCTTTGCCTACGGCATCAACAATTCCCGGCAATGCTTTGATGCTAGAAATTGCGCCATCGAGTTGACGGCCACCATGGTTAGAAACAATCAATGCATCTGCCCCGGAGTTTGCGGCTAAGCGTGCATCATCTTCATCAAGGATGCCTTTGATGATGAGCTTTCCACCCCAGAGTTTTTTAATCCATTCAACATCACCCCAGTTGAGCCCTGGGTCAAACTGCTCTGCAGTCCAAGAGGAGAGTGAAGACATATTGCCAACACCGGTGGCGTGACCAACAATGTTGCGGAATGTTCTACGCGGCGTCATTGCCATTCCCATGCACCAGCGTGGCTTAGTCGCCATATTGATCATATTGGCAATGGTGAGCTTAGGTGGAGCAGAGAGGCCATTCTTTAAGTCTTTATGGCGTTGACCTAAGATTTGTAAATCTAGAGTGAGGACAAGTGCCGAACATTTCGCTGCCTTAGCGCGCTCAATGAGGCGCTCAATAAAGCCACGATCCTTCATCACATAAAGCTGAAACCAAAATGGCTTGGTAGTGCGTTCAGCCACATCCTCAATTGAACAGATACTCATCGTAGACAGGCAAAATGGCACGCCAAATTTCTCAGCAGCTTTAGCGGCCAAGATTTCACCATCAGCATGCTGCATTCCAGTGAGGCCAGTAGGTGCGAGTGCAACCGGCATGGCAACTTCTTGACCAACCATGGTTGTCTTAGTCGTGCGGTTAGTCATATTGACCGCTACACGTTGGCGCAATTTAATTTTTTGGAAGTCAGACTCATTGGCGCGATATGTGGACTCTGTCCATGATCCAGAGTCTGCATAGTCGTAGAACATCTTGGGGGTGCGTTTTTGGTGGAGGACCCGCAAGTCTTCTATGTTGGTAATGATTGCCACAATAAATCCTTCTGTTTGATGCTATTTTGTTAGAGCAAAAGCTTAATTTAAGCTCTATCTTAGCAATACCGGGGGATTTGTTTCTACAATGCTAGGGTATCCCTTGTTTGGGGACGCTAAATAACCGTTCCCGCTCATAAATCTCCCTATGCCCCAGCTTAATCTCGCAACTATTACCTACTTATTATTGGCTACTGCTTTATGGGCTGGTAATGCCATTGCTGGCCGCGTATTGGTAGGGAGTATTTCTCCAATTACCTTAAGCGCAGTTCGTTGGGGGTTGGCTGCTTTGCTTCTGCTTCCATTGGGTTGGCGTGTCTTCATGCCTGGAAGTGCTTTATGGCAAAACAAAAAACGCTTTTTACTCTTGGGTTTATTTGGGGTGGGGAGCTATAACGTGCTCCTGTACCTGGCACTGCAAACTTCTACCGCCATCAATGTCACCTTAATTGGCGCCAGCATGCCGATCTGGATGTTATTTATTGGCGCAGTGTTTTATCAAGTAAAGCCGAGCATCCTGCAAATGATTGGCGCAGTAGTGAGTTTGCTTGGCGTTGGCATTGTATTAACACGCGGTGATTTAGCAACGCTGTTGTCTATGGAAATGGTGATCGGCGATCTTTTAATTATGCTGGCCACTATCTTGTGGGCTTTTTATAGCTGGATGCTAAGTCGCCCTGGATCGAGTTCTGAGCGCCAATGGCCATGGGCTGAATTTTTAATGGCTCAAGTGACTGTCGGTCTTTTATGGACAGGATTTTTTGATGGTTTTGAAATTGCCGCTGGTCATGCTTACATCGACTTAAATTGGTGGATGGCATCTTTAATTTTGTTTGTTGCTATTGGCCCATCTCTCATTGCTTATCGTTGCTGGGGTTTGGGCGTCAATGGAGCTGGACCTACGGTTGCTGCTTTTTTTGCGAACTTCATCCCCTTGTTTACGGCGCTATTGTCGGCCGCCATGCTGGGTGAGCCACCGCAACTATTTCATGGTTTGGCGTTTGCATTAATCGTTGCCGGGATTGCCATTTCCTCCAAAACTGGAAAGTAGCAGGCCGAAAACGGGCAAAAAAAGGCCTTTTAAACAGGGTTTTACCCTCAAGCCCCCAAAAAAGACTTAAATCAGTATCATTTAGGGCTAATCACTGAAATCCCTAGGAAATTACTATGCCAGGCTTACTTCCCAACGTTGATCCAGACGGTTTATTGGAGTTCTCGGTTGTTTATACCGACCGCTCTTTAAATCACATGTCTGAAGAATTTAAGCGCGTGATGGTTGATATTTCAAGCGTCTTAAAAGACGCTTATAACGCTAGTTCAGCAGTGATTGTTCCCGGCAGCGGCACTTTTGGCATGGAGGCGGTTGCTCGTCAGTTTGCCAATAATGAAAAATGTTTAGTTTTGCGCAATGGTTGGTTTAGCTACCGTTGGACACAAATCTTTGATTTGGCGAACATCACCAAGGATGTCACGGTGATTAAAGGTCGCCAGTTAGAAGATTCCACACAAGGTGTATTTGCTCCTGCTCCGATTGAGGAAGTGGTGGCATATATTAAGAAGGAAAAGCCAGCGGTAGTGTTTGCACCGCACGTAGAAACTTCAGCCGGCATCATTCTTCCAGATGATTACCTCAAAGCAGTAGGCGAGGCAGTGCGCTCAGTAAACGGTCTATTTGTATTGGATTGCATTGCCTCTGGTGCAATGTGGGTTGATATGAAAGCTTGCAATGTGGATGTGCTGATTACTGCACCTCAAAAGGGTTGGAGTAGCTCACCTTGTTGCGCACTGATCGCCTTGGGTGATCGTGCTCGCGAGCGTATTGATGCTACACAAAGCAGCAGCTTTTCGATGGATCTGAAAAAGTGGCTACAGATCATGGAAGCCTATGAAAAGGGTGGTCATGTTTATCACACCACCATGGCTACAGATGCTTTAAAGGTTTTGCGTAATGTGATGAAGGAAACTCAATCACTCGGCTTTGCGGCACTTAAAGACAAGCAGGTAGAGTTGGGTACAAAAGTACGCAACCTGTTGGTTTCTAAAGGCTATGACTCTGTAGCAGCCAAGGGCTTCCAGGCTCCTGGCGTAGTGGTTAGCTATACCAAGGACCCGGACATTCAGTCTGGCAAAAAGTTTATTGCCCTTGGTTTACAGACTGCAGCAGGTGTTCCTTTGCAGTGTGACGAGCGTCCAGACTTCCGTACTTTCCGTATCGGTTTGTTTGGTTTAGAAAAATTGGCTCATGTTGACCGCACTGTTGGTCATCTTGAAGCAGCGCTAGAAAAAATTACCGAGACTGAAGCACAGCCTGCGTAAAGACTTCGGGAGTTAAGTAATATAAATAAAGGCCATCACATGATGGCCTTTTTTACATTTACCGAAATCAAATTCAGATTCATCTAGCAAGAGGATTAGGCGTTGCCTCGCCAATCTTGTGTAGCGTATTTTTATCTACGTGGTGGAATAACTCTGCCTGATCTTTGATTTTCATGACCGTGTCTTGTTCATAAGACCAAGTGCCATCATGATTAATTGAAACCTGAATGCGAAACTCGACTGTCCTAAACGCGTAATCTAGGAAGGGGTTCGATGAGATGCCCGCACATCGATCATCTTCTTTGGCGAGTAACTCAAATTGCTTTGCGTCGGGCGCAGCTTTGCCAGTTGCCATCGTGATCATGCCTCGCGGTATCGAGAGGGTATGAATGATGTTGCCGGTCGCTGGCTCCCATAGCCAATACCCCACCTGATCATGATAGGTTTTTACTTGGTCGGGCTTAGTGATGTGAGTGTGATATCTCAAGCCATAAAACAATTGAGGACCATTGGTTTGGGGATCAATAGGTTGTAGTTCAATGCGCTCTACATAGGCTTGTTTCTTCGGCCCCTCGGCTTTGGGCTTCACATCTAAACCACGAATGCCTTCCCAGATGCCTGCCATGCCAGTCAAAGGTCCCAGCTGTTCTAGGGTATTTACTGAATAGCCTTGTGGTTCAGTAAAGATGTCGCTCGGAAAATCACTCATGTCCAGCCTTATAAAAATGAAGCATTAATCTCAATTTTTTGAGTATTATTAAATTATCCACAAACTTTCTCGGAGAATTACATGATTTCTCGTATTGCGCGCTTGAGCCTAGCTAGTCTGATTTCTGCTGCTATCGGTATTGCCCCAACTTCTGTGATGGCTGCCGACCCAGCGCCAGCGTCTGCCCCAGCTGCCGCACCTGTTGCTGCACCAGCTCCTGCACCGACTGCTGCCCCAAGCGAGAAATCTGCTGAAAAGAAAGCTAAGAAAAAAGCTAAGAAAGAAAAGAAAGCTGAGAAAAAGTCTAAAAAGAAATCCAAGAAGAAATCTAAAGCACCCGCCGACGCAGCAGCTCAGTAAATTGATTTCCCCTAATTGAGGGGTTCTGTACTATCTAAGTCATCAGATTTTTTTGGATCTGGTGACTTTTTTGTTGGCGCATCATTGCGCACTAATAGCCACATAGCCGCAATCACTAAAGTCATTCCGCTAATTTGCGTCCAAGTGATTGGCTCGGCCAGAATTAAATATCCCATAAAAATAGTAGATACAGGGCCGAGTATTCCCGCTTGCGCCACCAATGGTGATCCGATGCGATTGATGGCAATCATGATGAGTAGCATCGGAATGACTGTGCAGAGGCTTGCATTCAATAGGCTATACCAATAAATCTGTGGGAGTTGCTCGAATATGGCAGTCGGATTATGAATGGTTGATTGCAATATGCTCAAGATGGCTGAGGCTGAGCTGGCATAGACGACAAGGCGAACGCTTCCAATACGCTTGACCATCTCTCCTGCACCAATCATGTAGGCTGCATATGAGCAGGCGCTACCAAACACTAAAAACA
This sequence comes from Polynucleobacter sp. 86C-FISCH, assembly GCF_018882415.1. Classification (GTDB taxonomy): domain Bacteria; phylum Pseudomonadota; class Gammaproteobacteria; order Burkholderiales; family Burkholderiaceae; genus Polynucleobacter. Next base: position 1,516,873 of record NZ_JACVOL010000001.1, read on the forward strand.
TTCCAAGCCAGGCGCTTAGTCCTGAAGAGCTAGCATCCTGTATGAATACGATAAATACCCCAATGTAGCCAACGATCAATGAATACCACTGCAGTTTGGAAATTGGTTTTTTTAATGCAAAGTAAGAGATAAGTAGAACAATAGTTGGTGTGAGATAGAGGACGATGCGTTCCAAACCAACCGAGATGTATTGGAGACCCAAGAAATCAATATAGCTAGATAGGAAGTAGCCCAAGAATCCCAAGAAAAATAACTTGCCACGATCAAGCCAGGTAATTGGGCTCATCGTCTTGCGACGAGATTCCCACCAGAAGATCCCCCAAAACAAGGGGAGTGCCATGAGCATGCGTAAAGCTAAGAGTGTTTCTGCGTTTGCGCCATAACCAAAAGCGAGTTTTACCAAAATCGCCTTGCCTGAGAAAAGCATAGAGCCGATCCCGGCCATCAAGATGCCATAAAGGTAACGTCGGTGATGATGTGCTGCGCTTACTGAATGCATAAAGATTTATAACAGTTTATTTAGTAGGGATCGCATTTCTAAAATGGTCTCGGAGGGAGTAAGGCCAATAGGGCCAACCCCTTTGGTTACCAAGCTATCTGCTGCGCTAGCGTGGAGCTCAACCGCAATCCCTGTTGCCTGCCATAAATTGATTTGATGCCGTACACCTTGGCCGGCGATGGCGGCAATACTTCCTGTCAGAACATCGCCCATGCCTCCCGTTCCCATGCCGGGATTACCTGCTAGGCATTGTGCTGGGGGATATTCTGGAGAGGCAATCAGAGTATGTTGCCCTTTGAGCACTACGATCGATTGCGTTAATTCAACAAGCTGTTGGATGGATTTCATGCGATCTGACTGCACTTTTTCGGTCGTAGACCTTAAGAGTTTTGCCGCTTCCCCTGGGTGTGGTGTAAGAACGGTAGAGTTAGGAAATTGTTGATTACGAATCTGAAGTTGCTTAAGTAACTCAGGAGATTCGCTGATGAGATTGAGGGCATCGGCATCAAGCACTAATGGGATGCTTGGGTATGCCAGAGCTGCATGCAAGCAGCAAGATGCTAACTCCGATTTTCCGAGACCTGGGCCAATAGCAATTACATCAGGTTTGGCAGTAGCAAGGCTTGCTTGAATATCCAATGTAGCAAGACGAATCATGAGTTCGGGTTGGCTTACATCGGCACGTGCTGATGCTGGGTCAAGTATTTCTAGAATGGTCCAGCCTGCGCCTAGATGTAAGCAGGCATTACCCGCCAAAATCAGTGCACCAGCCATGCCGGGTGCGCCGCCAATTAAAACAACTTTACCGGCATTGCCTTTATGTTCTGCAGGCTCTCGCTTGAGAAGCTTAATTAGCTTCAGGGTATCGAGTGTGGCTGGTTGAGAGTTCATTTGATTAGTATCGCTCTGATTGCAAAGCTCTTGAGCTAATTATAGGAAAGAGTATGCTGATCATATGAAGATTCAATTTCTTGGTGCGGCGTGCGAGGTAACGGGCTCACGCCATTCGGTTGAAGTCATGCTTTCTGGGAAGCCAAGGCGTTTCATGGTTGACTACGGCATGTTCCAGGGTGGCCGCGAGGCAACTAATAAGAACCTTGAGCCTTTGCCATTCGCACCTAAAGACCTCGACTTTGTAGTGCTCACACACGCGCATATTGACCATAGTGGTTTGCTACCTCGTTTGTGCGCGCAAGGCTTTTCCGGGCTGATCTACTGCACTAGCGCTACCTTTGAGTTGTTAAAAATTCTTTTGTTGGATAGCGCTCATTTACAGCGTGCCGATGTGGAACGGGCGGAGAGAAAGAAAAAAGCAGGTAAGTGGCACGGGGAAATGCCGGTTGCACTGTATTCAAGGGAAGAAGTTGAGATGACGCTGACCCAGTTTGAGCCTTTGGAGTATGGGCAGTCAGTGGAAATAGCGCCGGGTGTACAGCTGGAGTTTCGTAACGCTGGACATATTTTAGGTTCGGCTATAGCGGTCATGGATATCACTGAAGATGGGCTCGAGAAAAAACGTTGTGTGTTTTCAGGTGATATTGGTATGAAGGGTAAAGTCCTCATGCCTGATCCTGATTTAATTCAGAAGGCGGATGTTGTTGTGGTTGAGTCAACTTATGGCGATCGACTTCATCGTAGTCTCCAAGATACAGAAGACGAGTTGGTCGAGGTGATTACTTCCACAATGACTGCGCATGGCAATGTGGTGATGCCAGCTTTTGCGGTCGGACGAACTCAAGAAATACTCTTTTTGTTAATTGACTTGGTGAGAAGAGGGCGCTTACCCCATTTAAGTATCTGGGTGGACTCGCCGATGGCTACGGCAGCAACCCATCTCACTCAGCATTTTTTTGCGCAATTAGATGGTCAGTCGCAAACAACCTTTAAGTGGTACAAAAATAATCCAGATGCAGTAGATCTTCGTTTTATTGCCGATGTAGAAGAATCTAAAGCATTGAATAAGCTTAAGGGCGGTGCCATTATTATTTCTGCTAGTGGCATGTGTGATGCTGGCCGCATTGTTCATCACTTGGCTAGTAATTTGCCGCGCTCGCAAAACGCAATTGTGATTACCGGCTTTCAGGCATACGGCAGTCTTGGTAGGCGCTTAGTAGATAAGGTGCAGAAAGTGCGCTTATTTGGCGAGGAGGTTCCGGTCAAGGCCTCCATTCATACAATCGGCGGTTTATCGGCTCATGCCGATCAGGCAGGGTTGCTGGATTGGTTGAGGGGATTTGAAAAGGCGCCGAGCACTGTCTTCGTAGTACATGGAGAGCCAGAGTCTTCTTCGGTGTTAGCCGAATGCATTAGGGATGGGTTGCATTGGAGCAATGTCATCATCCCTGAGCGTTTGCATACCTATCAGTGCTAGAGAGGTGCAAATTTAGTCAGCTACTTTAGCGCCTTGAATGTTGTGACGATTCATAGCGTCAGCAATAAAACCAGATTGTTTTAGCTCGTTGATGACATTGCTTAAGTAGGCAGTAGCGCTCTCATAGTGAGTGCGAGCCTTCGGAATACCAATTGCCTGATTGATCACCATAAAACGTCCGGGCAGCATGCGCAAACCCTCGTAGCGTTTTGCATCACTCTCTAGTTGCTGTTTTACCCCTGCTGCGATATTGCCCTGGCCTGACATAAAGTCGTCCACAACAGCTTGCGAGCTGGCAGCACGGAGCAGGGTGGCATTCTTGATCTCACGGGACAGGTAGAGGTCATAGGCGCTGCCCTTACCAACCACGATTTCATTACCAACAGCATCTACCTCTTCATTGTTATTAATTCTTGAATCGGCTTTGACCATGTAAGCACCTTCAATCTGAATGTAGGCTGGGGTATAGCTAATATCGGCACCACGCACTGGATCAATTGCTACAAATACCAAATCGATTTCTCCAGTCTTGACTGCATCCACAGTCGCGCCAGCAGTTTTAAAGGGCGTGAGTTGCACTGGTAGAGAAATTCTCTTGCCAATCTCATTTGCAATATCAATCGTTACGCCATAAAGTCGTTTTGTATTGGGCCCCTCATTTGCAAGAATTGGGTTGCCCAAATTGATGCCAACACGCAAAGTTGCGGTTGGGGCAAAGGAAGAGAGGGTAGAAGAGTCGATGGTTTTCATGGCTATAAAAGTGGATATAAAAAAACCGCGGCGGACCGCGGTTTTATATGCAGAGGAAAGAATTACTTCTTAGCGTCAGCTGCAGGAGCTGCTGGGGCTGCTGCAGGAGCGGCAGGCGCATCTTTCTTTGCATCTTCCATGTGCGCAGCTTCAGCACCATGCTTTTCACCGCCCATATCAATGTCGCCGTCGCCTTTGATTAGTAAATAGGCGGTGGCACCAATTAAGACTAGTACCATAATGATAATTGCACGGTTGCTCATTGCTTTTCCTTCGATTGGATTGAAATTACATCAATATTAACTCGGGATGGGCTCTGGGTAAATCCCGATAATCCCTAGAAGCCCGTATCCTTGGTTGAACTAGGTATTAACACTTATTTTGGACGCGAGTTAAGATGGTCCAAATTACCCCAAAAGGTTGTCATATGAGTCCAAAGCTGCCCATTCATAACTCGCAAACGATCACCGAGTTTTTAAATCTACATCAAAGTCAAATCTCAGAGCAAGACTCTGATGACTCTTATAAGTTTGCTTTTGATGATGAGGCCTTTTTGGCTCGAAGAGAAACTATGGGCATTCGATTTGAGTTGGAGTTACTTAAGCCCGAAGTACTGCTCAAAGAACATGGTATCGAGCACACGATTACAGTATTTGGTTCAACGCGTTTTGTGAGTGAGGCAGAAGCATTAGTCCTCAAAGAAAATGCTAAGACTTCAGACGAGATAGCAGCTGCTAATAAAGCGTTATTACATAGTCAATATTACGAATCTGCTCGTCAGTTTGGCGCTCTAGTGGCTTCATACAATTCAACACAGAAAAAAGACTCCAACAAGCTTCATATTTGTACAGGCGGCGGACCTGGCATTATGGAGGCCGCTAACCGTGGTGCTTTTGAATCTGGCGACAAAACTATTGGTTTTAATATCAGCCTTCCTAGAGAGCAGCACCCAAATCAGTACATCAGCCCTGGTTTAAGTTTTCGTTTTCATTACTTTGCTCTGCGTAAGATGCACTTCATGTTGAGAGCCAGGGCAATCGTGGCCTATCCAGGCGGATTTGGATCGTTTGATGAGCTGTTCGAGGTCTTGACGCTCATACAGACCAAAAAGGTTGTCCCTATACCGGTGATATTGGTAGGCAAAAGCTACTGGAATGAGATGGTGAATTTTGCTCACATGGTGGAATTTGGTGTGATTGATCAAGAAGATATGCAAAGCATTCACTTTTCCGAGACGGCAGAGGAGGCTTGGCAGGTGATTCGAGACTGGTATCAGTTAGGCTGACAGGGCGCCTGTAAAATCACCCATATGAATCCTTCGCAAGCCAATCTCGCTACATCTCTTGATCTTCCTGGTTATCTGCTGGGTGGGGCTATGCTCCTATTGGTCATGGTGTTTCATGGCGTAATGTTGCTCCAGATTGCTAAGCGCTATGAGGTAAAAACATTTTTGTATCTGGCTGAGAAAAAATACTCTTCTGTAGCGCTCTGTTTTTATATCAGCGTATTCTTATTATTTCTAACGCACATTGCTGAAATACTCATCTGGGGTATTGCGTTATACGCATTCAAATTGCTGCCAGCATTAGGTCAAAGCATTTTATTTAGCGGTAGTACTTATACTGCGATGGGCTTCATGGAAGATATTCTTCCGGATGGCTGGAAAATGTTGGCAGTCATCATCGCTTTTTCTGGAATGTTTTCTTTTGCATGGACTGCATCGGTCATGATCTCGATGACTAAAAACTTCCGTCAGGCCTATACCAAGCTTCATATGAGAAAGCTAAAGATCTCATCTGACATCATCGATCGTTTTGAGTAAGGCATGAGTAAAACTTGGGATGCCATCGTTATCGGCGGTGGTGCTGCGGGCCTTTTTTGTGCGGGCGTTGCAGGTCAATTGGGTAAGAGGGTGCTGGTACTGGATCACGCAGAAGTATTGGGTGAAAAAATTCGTATTAGCGGTGGCGGTCGTTGCAACTTCACAAACCTGCATAGTAGTCCAGCCAATTTCTTATCCCTCAATCAACATTTTGTTAAAAGTGCGCTTGCTAGATATCCATCCTCTGAATTCATCAAGCTTGTTGCCACTTATAAAATTGGTTATCACGAGAAACACCAAGGCCAATTGTTCTGTGATGACTCTGCCAAGCAAATTATTGAGATGCTGTTTGCTGAATGTGCCAAGGGCAAAGTAACTATTCGTCATCCCGTAACAGTTCAATCTATTGCACAGGATGGCGATCAGTGGATAGTGCATACCAATATGGGTGTTGAAAAGACAAAGTCTGTGGTGATGGCTACGGGTGGTTTGCCTGTTCCTGCTATTGGTGCTACCGCCTATTCTTTGGATATTGCAAAGCAGTTTGGGTTAAAAGTAGTCGACCCAAGACCTGCTCTAGTGCCGCTTTCATTTACTGCAGATAATTTTGGGAATCTCAATGATTTGGCCGGTCTGAGCGTTCCCGTCAGAATAGCCTCGGGATCCAAAGGGCATCGTTATGGTGCCTGTAGATTCAATGAAGACCTGCTTCTCACTCACAAAGGCTTATCAGGCCCAGCAGTTCTCCAGGCGAGTAGCTATTGGGAGGAGGGCGAGCCGATTCATATTGATTGGCTGGGGGCAATTGAGCGTCCCGGTGGATTTAACTGTGATGAACTCTTTAACAATGAAGAGAATCGCTTAAAACTTACTGAAACTATTTTGGCCTCTGTTTTGCCGCAGCGCTTAGCTAAAGCATTTGCCGATCAAAAAGGTTTAACGGGTCGTAAGTGGGCTGAAGTTTCTAAAAAAGATCGTCAAGCACTCAAAGAGCTCATCACAAACTGGTCAGTTAAGCCAGCGGGTACTCTGGGATGGAAAAAAGCAGAGGTAATGTTAGGCGGCGTAGACACTAAGGAGCTTGATGGGCAGACCATGATGTCGCGTAATCACCCGGGATTATTCTTTATTGGTGAATGCGTTGATGTCACTGGCCATTTAGGTGGCCATAACTTCCAGTGGGCGTGGGCAAGTGGATTTGCTTGCGCACAATCACTGTAAATAACCAATCGCTAGTTTGGCTGATTTCTCATCCAGTCTGCAGTGTTGAAAAATGATTCTTCAAGTTGTTTCGCAACATTGCCTTCAATGCCGCATTCTTCCATGGCTTTATACATACACGCTAACCACTGATTGCGTTCTTTTAAGCCGATCTTAAATGGCAGGTGACGAGCTCTGAGCATGGGGTGACCATACTTTGGTGAGTAGATATCAGGACCACCCATCCAGCCGGTCAGGAAAAATTTGAGCTTTTCTCGTGAGGTCGAAAGATCTTGGGGGTGCATTGCCCGCAAATCGCTAAAAACTGGCTCCAAGGCCATTAAATCGTAAAAACGATCTACTAATTCATCGATTTTGTCGATTCCACCAATTCTGTCATAAACGGATTGTCTTGTAGTCATATTGTCATTTTAATGCGGTAATTTCGGGGAATTGGCAGTTCATCAAATTGGGTATAGAGTTAAGTATCAAAGCCTTATTAACCTTCATTCAAAGGAGCATAAAAATGGATGCAAAAGAACTTCAAAAATGGCAACGTGAAAAAGCAAAAGAATTATTTGATTATTCGCACACATTGCTAGAGGCGGCAAAAAAATTAAGCGAACATCATTTAGCAGAGATTGAGTGGGGCATGAAGAATGCTCTCGATAGCGCTAAGTCTGCCGCGAAAAATGATCTAGCTAAGTTAAAAGACTTGCAAGAGGAGGCTGCCAAAGAGACGGCAAAACGTGCGGCAGCTTACCAAAAAAAGGTGAAATCAGTATTGAAAGATCTTGGTGAAGGGGCTGCCGATGAAACTGAGAAGCATCTTGAGAAGGTTCGTAGCTCTTTAGTAACCTGGCTTGAAGATGCTGAAAATAAAATGCCAGCCCATGCTGACAAATTATCTAAGGTTGTTCATGAAATGTCTGTGACTGGTCAGAACATGTTTAAGGAGGGCCGTCGAATTGTTAATCAAGTGGCCGAGACAGCTGAAAAGAGTATCGATGACTTGGTAAAAAAATCACCAACTAAAAAGAAGTCTGACGAATCTTAATTGCTGTTATTTTGATGTCTAAAACCGCCTCGCTACTGAGGCGGTTTTTTATTGCCAGCCCTGTAACCATAACTCGCTATTGGTGAGGTCACGCCATGCAATGAGGGTTGTTTTCTTAGAATAGACGGCCTCGATTTCAATGAATTCAATCTTCTCGCTTGGCGGCTCGGGAAGAATCACCTTACTAACTAAGAAATGCTTCTGTTTGGCAATCGGCTTTACGGCCGTCCATTTAGTGAGAAGTAATTTCTTGGGGCTGAGACGGTTCATGAGTTAATTATGGGTGATTACTGTTACAACGCGGCACATTGCAGTGCCTGGTCTTTTTTTGCAAGTAGCCCAGTAGAGGGCGTAAATGTAATGTTGGATTGATTAATCTGAGCAGGACATTTTTGATCAAAGTAACTTTGATTTCCAAGGCTGCCGCAATAGTCAAATATATTCCCCTGTAGTTCCATTTGGGCTTTTCGAAGCACCATGGGGATCTTGGTCTCAGTTGCAGAGTTGCAATTCCAGCTTGTATATGTTTCTCGTTCGCAGGCGCAAAGGCCTAAAAAAATAAAAACGCAGGCTAGCAGTCGAAAAGGCGACAACGATTGATGAATGGCTATCAAGAGTTATAGAACCCAGAAGTGGTGAGTTCCGTCTTTGCCTAGCTGCTCTACCAACCCAAACTCCCAGTCCAGATAAGCTTGCATTGCAGATGGGTCTACGTTCGTACCTTCATAGGGGCGTTTGTAGCGATCCAGCGGAGGTGAGGCCAAATGACTTGGGCCTTTCTCAAGCTCCAATCCTGCCTTCGTCCAGGCTGCATTACCACCCTCTAAAACAAGCACCTCTGCTTCGGTGAGGGCTTGCAATTCTTGGGCAGCAAAAAGACTTAACTCACTTGGCGAACTTGTGATGACATAGCGATCTGCTTGAGGAATTTTTTTCATCGCCTCTGCAAGTTCAGAGCGTAGGGCATACCAGCTTCCTGGGATATGCCCTTTAATGTAATTAGCATGTGTGCTGAAATCAATTGCAATGGTGTTGCTGTCATTCTTGAGCCAATTAGAAACTGCGATCGCATCTACAGTTTCTATTTTTGGGAGCCCCGGTAAAGGCGCCTGCCATGAACCTTTTTCCGTGAGGCTGGAGGTATGGACTTCATCAAGAACATAGACATCCCAGGCCATTTGCGCCAACCAAGAGGCTGGCATATTGGCGCGTACTCCACCGCCACTAGGGTCTACTAGGACTACACGGGCACCACGAACTGGAGCAACCATTTCAGTCTCTTGTACAAGCTGTCCGCCTGGTACAGAGCGAAATCCTGGAAGGTGGCCTGCCTCATATTCTTCTGGAGTGCGCGTATCGAAGAAATAAGTAGTGCGATCAGATTGCGTCTTCCAGGTCTGGACATCATCAAGGCTAGCGCGCTTGACACCCGCTCTATCGGCAACACTGCGAGCACGAATTGCTGCTTCATTTTTTGTGTCGTCGCTCACCTCATGAAATTTTCTGCTCTGGCCTTTATCAAGCTCTTGTCCAGCTAGCGTCCAACCAATCGTGCCATTGCGAAGGGCGTTCACTTCATTGGGGATACCAGCATTAATAAGTGACTGGGTGCCGATGATGCTGCGGGTTCTACCGGCGCAGTTCACAATCACTTTAGTTTTAGGGTTGGGGGCCAATTCAGGAAGGCGGAGAACAAGCTCGGCACCAGGCACGCTAATCCCAGTTGGAATACTCATAGTGTTGTATTCATCAAAACGACGAACGTCTACAACTACAACATCTTCTTTGCTATCAATTAATTGTTTCACCTCTTGAGCAGATAAAGAGGGTGTATGGCGCTTTGATTCTACAAATTCACCAAAAGACTTGCTAGGTACATTCACATCCTTAAACACTTCGCCGCCTGCTTCCTTCCAGCCCTTGACGCCTCCATCAAATACGGAAACATCTGTAAATCCTAAATTCACCAAGCGCTGTGCTGCAAGCTGAGAAAATCCTTCGCCATCATCTAGGGTGACAATGGGTACGCTCTTCTTTGGCAGCTTGGCGTATGCATCAATCTCAATTCTGGAAAGGGGTAGGTTTGCAGCAAAAAGGGGATGCTCTTGTGCGTGAGGATCTTCTTCACGTACATCTAAGAATGCAATCTCTTCTTTGTTGATAAGCTTGTTGCGAACAAAGGAATGGTTTTTGATCTGAATGGTCATGCTGTCTCTTGATAAATTTGTATTATTTTTTTAGTCTAATTTAGCGCCGGACTTTTTAACTACATCACCCCAACGAGTAATTTCTTGATTGATGTAAGCGGCAAGCTCAGGGCGTGTCATCTTGGGAACTGTAGCTCCCATACTTGCCCAGCGTTCTTTAATTTCAGGTGAAGCAAGTGCTGCCTGTACTTCGGCACTCATCTTTTCAACGATTTCTTTAGGTGTACCTTTAATAGCCCACATGGCGTACCAACTAGACACAATGAAATTGGAGATCCCGAGTTCTTGAGCGGTTGGTACGTTTGGAAACGCATCCACTCGCTTGGAGGTTGCCACTGCAACTGCAATAAGTTGTCCATTCTTGATGAAAGGTGCAGCACCTGCTAGCGTGTCAAACATCATGTCAACTTGGCCTGCAACGAGGTCTTGAAGTGCTGGCCCTGTTCCACGGTAAGGAATATGCGTAATGAACAATTTGTTCTGCATCTTAAAGAGTTCACCTGTTAAATGCTGTGAGGTACCGTTACCTGTAGATGCGTAGTTGTATTTACCTGGATATTTACGAATCTCTTCCATGATGGATTTCAGATCGTTTTTCGGAAACTTAGTAGGGTTCACAACAATGACATGGGGAACGCTGCCAATAATCGCGATTGGCTCAAATTCCTTGGTGATGTCATAAGAGAGGCTGGTGTACATGCTTGGCGCAATTGAATGATGCACTGCACCAAGAAGCCAGGTATAACCATCCGGTGCCATTTTTGCTGCAGCTGCAGCACCGACTGTGCCGCCAGCACCCCCGCGGTTATCAACCACGATAGAGTCATTCAGTTGGGTCGATAGTTGCTTAGCAAGAGGGCGTCCAAAGGCATCTACAGCCCCTCCAGGAGGGAAGGGGTTAATAAACGTGATTGGCTTGCTGGGATTGGGCCAGGAGGTAGTTTGTGCATTGGCTGAGAGCCCAATGAGGGCGCCAAAAACCAATAGAAAGACATTTCTGATCATTTTGTCTGTCCCCGAGTCATATTTATTAATCAGCCTATTTTGGCTGAAGCCACCAATATAAGAGTTATCCCTGATTTAAGGGGTGATTTCCTGTGGTTTTTATAGGGATATACTGATTTTGCTGTCAGTATAAATATTCATTTGTTAATAGGAGACGAGATGTCACAACACGATACATTGTTGGCTGCTTTCGAAACATACAAAGCTGAAAACGAAAAATTTATTGAAAAAGGTATTAAGGCATCTGCTGCGCGCGCACGCAAAGCCTTGCAAGAAATCGCCGGTGCTTGTAAAGAGCGTCGTAAAGAAATCACTGCTGCTAAAGAGGCAATGGAAGCGAAGAAGTAATTCTTACCCCATATTGATTGATCAGCCTAGCTTGCGAGCTAGGCTTTTTTATTTCTAGTGCCTGAGCTTTAAGAGTGGATCGACTGGACTTATATTGCAATACTGAATAGGGTCAACTTCATTGCTTTGTTGCGATTGGGTACAAGTCCTTGGTACTCAGGGCTGTTGGCCCAAGTCTTCGCATCTTTTGCGCTAGGAAATTCCAGCTCTACGAATGCGCTGAATTGCGCACAAGCAAGTTCATTCCAAAAAACGTCGGCAACGGCGCCCCGATTTTTGATTGAGCCTTTGTATAGCTCTACGGTCCGGCCTACTTGGGAGCGGTATTGCTCAAAAGCACCTTCATCCCGCAATTCAATCAACCCAATTACTTTTACCATCATGACTCCCCATGAAAATTGCTCAATGCCAGGTGAGTATATCCACGCTATAGTTGAGGCATGAATTCAGAGGAATTTTTACAGTTACTGCGTCGGGATGGTTTTCCTGAGCCAGTAGAGGTTCAGCAAGCGCCCAAGGGGCAGCTTGGCATTCATGAGCATCCATTTGAAGTTAAGGCTCTTGTTGTCGAAGGCGATATCACCATCGTGATTGATGGCCTAAGTAAGATTTACAAAGCTGGAGAAATTTTTCATCTGGAATTTAAGCAGCCTCATGCAGAATCATATGGATCTGAGGGCGTGAAATACTTAGCCTCAAGAAAACAATAAAACTAGGAGCATTATGAAAATCGGATTTATTGGACTTGGCAATATGGGCTTACCAATGGCCCTTAACTTATTAAAAGCGGGTCATCAGATATCAGGCTTTGATTTGGCAAAGGGTCAATTAGATGCATTTGCTACTGCGGGAGGCATCGTTGCGGCTAATGCCAACGACACGGCAAAAGATGCTGATGTATTGATTAGCATGCTGCCTGCGTCACGTCATGTTGAAGGTTTATATCTTGGTGATACAGGCTTGTTGGCAAGCGCTAATCCTAAAACTTTACTGATTGATTGCTCAACCATTTCACCTAAGGTAGCGCAAGCAGTTGCTGCTGCAGCTAAGGCAAAAGGTTTTGTCATGATTGATGCGCCCGTCTCTGGTGGTACCGCTGGTGCGCAAGCTGGCACCTTAACGTTTATGGTTGGGGGTGATACTGGGGCGGTAGAGTGCGCCCGGCCAGTGCTTGAGAAGATGGGCAAGAATATTTTTCATGCAGGCGCCAATGGAGCGGGGCAGACTGTTAAGGTTTGCAACAATATGCTCTTGGGTATTCAGATGCTTGGCACGAGTGAAGCGCTGCGCTTAGGTATTGCGAATGGCCTTGATCCCAAGGTACTGTCTGACATCATGACGAAGAGCTCGGGGCGCAATTGGGCGTTGGAGCTTTATAACCCTTGTCCAGGCGTTATGGAAAATGTGCCATCCTCAAAGGGATACGCTGGTGGTTTTGGCGTTGACCTTATGCTCAAGGATTTAGGCTTGGCAGTTGAAAATGCCGAGAACCTAGATGCTAGTGTTCCGCTTGGAAAGTTAGCTCAGCAACTTTATGAAACTCACAGCAAAGCAGGAAATGGTCAGCTTGATTTCTCAAGCGTATTTAATCTCAAGAAATAACTAACGGCTTGTCTTGGCGCTTGCCCATTTGACCAATGACGCGGGCGCCCAAGAAATGATGTTGATTAAAGATATCCAACACCTCCTTGACGCTATCAGGACTGCAAGACACAAGCAGTCCACCGCTCGTTTGTGGATCCGTTAATAAAGCACGTTGAGCTGGAGTGAAGTCTGCTGGGATGCCGACTTCATTGCCGTAGCTAAGCCAGTTTCTATCTGAGGCGCCAGTAATCACGCCATCATCAGCCAGTGTCTGTACGTTAGAGAGCAGGGGTACTTGGCTCCAGTCAATATGTGCAGTGCAGTTAGAACCGCGTGCCAACTCTAGAGTGTGGCCAGCTAAGCCAAATCCAGTGACATCAGTTAGGGCATGCACGCCAGCCAGCTTAGCTAGATCAGGGCCTGCAGCATTGAGCTTGGTGGTATTGGAGATCATCTCTCGATATCCGTCTGGCCCTAATAGATCTTTTTTCAAGGCAGCCGATAGAATTCCTACGCCTAGTGGTTTACCTAGGATGAGTACATCGCCCGGTTTTGCGCTGGCATTACTCTTTACGCGCTTAGGATCAACGATGCCAATTGCTACTAATCCATAAATAGGTTCAACAGAATCAATTGTGTGCCCACCAGCAATAGGAATACCAGCGCTGCGACAAGCTTCAGCGCCACCTTCCAAGATGCGAGCAATGGTTTTGTTTGATAAAACTTTAATTGGCATGCCAACTAAGGCAAGCGCAAACAAAGGAGTGCCACCCATCGCATAGATATCGCTAATTGCATTGGTAGCTGCAATTTTTCCGAAATCAAATGGGTCATCTACGATCGGCATGAAAAAATCGGTTGTCGCGACGATGGCTTGCGACTCATTAATTTGATAAACCGCAGCATCGTCAGATGTTTCAATGCCAATCAGCAATTCTTTTGGAAAGGGTAGCTGCGGAACATTCTTCAGAATCTCAGAAAGAACTCCAGGGGCAATCTTGCAACCACAGCCACCGCCGTGTGAGAGGGAAGTGAGGCGTGGCTCAGTAGTTGTATTTGATGTATTCATATAACAAGGGTATCAGAAGCAGAAGAAGTGTTGTTTACTGACGAAGAAGGGTTTCTATTTTCCCTTTAACTTCATTGCTGTCTATGTTTTCGATAGCGCCGATCCATACCCCCTCGACTTTCCCGCCTCTACTGATAAGAAAAGTGGTTGGTAAGCCACGAGCCCTCCAGGATTTATAGGTGATGCTATTGCGATCAAGCAATATTTCAATGCTATTTTCTGAAAAGCCATTTCCTTTTAGAAACTGCATAATGCGCGGCTTCATTTCAGCAAGGTTCACAGCTAAAACAACAAGCCCTTTGGGACCATAGTTTTCTTGTAGCTGAATTAATTCTTCAAATTCTTCTCGGCAGGGTTCGCACCAGCTTGCCCAAAAGTTCACTACAACAACTTTACCTTTGAGCTTGGCTATATCGACCGATTTGCCGGAAAGGTTATTGAGCTCAAGGGATGGCGCTACTTGCGACAGTCCAAGTTGAGTTGCAGGCCGCCATTCTGCTTTGACTGAGTAGCTAGTAAGCGTAAGCAAAGAAAAAGCCAGAACAAGAACAAGTTCTCGAACTGGCTTAGACATAAATAACAACATTACGGGTTTTGCTAATAAATTAACCAATGCGTCTGCTGGTAATTTTGTATTTGAAGTTATCCGGGTCGAGTGAGTCAAAGCGACCTTCGGTGTTTTCAGCTTGTGGATACATTAAGAATGGAATCTCACCTTTCTTACCTAGGGCAGAACCAGGGAGGGTAAGGTCATGGTCATAGTTATAGGCCATCCAGTTCATTTCCCAATTTCCAAAGAGGTAATCGCGAATAGCAATGACCTTTGGATCAGTAACCGCTAAGCCACCAGTTTCCTCAAGAATGACTTTGCGCACATCTGCTGGATCTACTGGAACCCAGCCAAAGCCTGAGGCATAAAACTCGGCACGACAGTGTTGTGCCTTGGTGATGTCACCACCTTTACCCAAACTCTTGTAGCCGCGAGCAGAGTCGGCAATACGAATTCCGTACACATCACGCGCTGGCAAGCCTGCTGCTCGTGCAAGCGCTACAAATACGGCATTAATGTCTGCGCACTTGCCACCAAGGTTATTGGTTTCAAGCATGAGCTTGACATCACCTTGCCCGCAGCCGCGGGTTTTAGGATTGCGGTGTGTGTTATCCACTACCCAGTTATAGATGGCTTTAGCTTTATCAACATCAGACGCATTGGCTGGTAAGTTGGCGATACATTCTTGAGCTTTTGCTTTTACGATGCCATCAGTAGGGAGGTATTTTGTACCACGGGTCCAAAAGCGTTGCTCTTCTTTGGAGAGTTTGAGGGCTGGATTTGGTGAGGAAAAATCTAGGTTGCGATTTCGAGTGCTCACCAGCATCGATACTTTTACAGAATGGTTGTTCGCGGATTTGTCCCACTTAGTCCAAAGCATACGAGCTTGTTTATTTGGCGTTTCATAAATTTGATTAACAGCTTTAGGGTCGCTAGCTTCAGGGCGGATGGCTAATGTTTTGAAGTAGTTTGTATCCAAAATTAATGGCAATGGAATCCAGGTTTCCGCAGTTCCATTGGGAGACTCAAGATTAACTTCAGTCACGATCTCATAGGTGGTCCACTCGGATGAGGATTGAGCAAGGACTGATGTGATTGGGCTGAGTGTAGGAACAGCAAATGCACCAATAATTGTTTTGATAGCTGAGCGGCGTGATGTAGTCATGTTGGTAAAAATTAATAAAAGGGTTGAATGAGGCTAATACTTAAATGTATAAAGATATTTTATCTAATCAATTAACGGTTAAAGCTTCTTTTAGGTGGGCTACCGCGCTTTGCTGGAGTCTTTTTAGTTGGGGCACCACCGGCACCAGCAGGTCTTGGCTTTCTGGATTGCTGATGTTGTTGACTACGCAGCTGAATGGGTTGTGCCACTGCATTCGGATCAGGCTCAAAACCTGCAATCACTTCCTGCGGTAGTTTTTGCTTAATCAGTTTTTCAATATCTCTCAGCATCTGATGTTCATCAACGCATACTAAAGATACTGCTACGCCGTTTGATCCTGCACGTCCTGTACGTCCAATACGGTGTACATAATCTTCAGAGACGTTCGGTAGATCGTAGTTAACAACATGGGGTAGTTGGTCAATATCAATTCCGCGTGCTGCAATATCGGTAGCAACTAAGGCTGTTAACTTACCTGCCTTGAAGTCGGCCAATGCTTTCGTGCGGGCGGATTGGCTCTTATTGCCATGAATAGCCATACTAGTAATGCCATCTTTTTCTAGCTGCGTTACTAATTTGTTAGCGCCATGCTTGGTACGAGTAAAGACCAGCACTTGCTGCCAGTCGTTGCTCTTAATGAGATGGGCTAATAATGGATGCTTCTTGGTTCTATCTACTGGATGTATGAGTTGGGCGATTGCCTCGTTGGTGCTATTGCTGCGAGCTACCTCAATCAACTCCGGTGCATTTAGTAATCCATCAGCCAGTGCTTTGATCTCGGTAGAGAAGGTTGCTGAGAAGAGAAGATTCTGACGTTGCTTTGGTAGCGCGGCTAAGATTTTCTTAATGTCCCGTAAGAAGCCCATGTCGAGCATGCGATCCGCTTCATCGAGAACTAATATTTCAATATCTTTAAGAGATACGCAATTTTGTGACATTAAATCCAATAGGCGTCCTGGCGTCGCAACCAAAATATCGAGACCACCAGCAATCGCTTTAATTTGTGGATTGGCGCCAACCCCGCCAAAAATTACTGTCGACTTCAAGCCGGTGTATTTGCCATAGGTCACGACAGACTCTTGGACTTGGGCAGCTAATTCGCGAGTAGGCGTCAGAATTAAAACGCGCAATAAGCGCTTGCCTGAACTTGCCTTGCTTGAAGTTAAACGCTGCAGAATTGGAAGAGTAAAGCCGGCGGTTTTGCCTGTACCAGTTTGTGCTGCAGCTAATAGATCGCCACCTTTTAAAACGGCAGGAATCGATTTAGCTTGAATCGGTGTGGGGCTGGTATAGCCTTCTTCGGCAATAGCGCGAAGAATGGGTTCTGATAAACCAAGATCTGTAAATAGCATAGGGGCCAATAAAGTATTGACCCGTATTCAACGTACTTAAAAATCGACTATCCCGGTCAATGGGGTGAGCTGCCACGCCAGTGCGTTTGCAGTAAGAGCCTCTATTTTAAGTCATCGACCCAAAAGCTCGAGAATTACCTGATTAAGCTGGATTCCAGAGGTTTGGTACGACGGAATTGGCGTAGCCGGAGACAAAAGATTTTTCTGCTCCAGTGACAGGGTCAAATACGGAGCGATGAATGCGTCCAATATTGCCGCCATAGACATGAATGCTGATTGAAGTCTGGTCACTCATATTGTTTTCCACTACGTGAATATCATGGGTAGCGGGCGAGACTGTATCTACATGTCCTGGTGGGCTAACGCAGGATTCACCAGGTTTAAATTCGCCATTAGCTTGTCGATAGTAAGGCGTACCTTTTTCTTGGCCGCGCAATTGACCAACCATTCCCCAGACGGTGTGATTATGAACGGGTGTTTTTTGTCCGGGGCCCCAAACAAAGCTCACAACTGAGAAGCGATCTAGGGGGTCTGCATATAAAAGATATTGCTGGTAATACTGGGGGTGGGGCTTAGTAAATTCATCGGGAAGCCAATCATCTATGGCAATGAGATTCTCAAGTAATTTTTTTCCATTAGTAAAAATCACAGCCTCACTTGGCTTTTGCTCAAGCAGTAGGCTAAGCTTTTTTACGAAGGTCAGTAGCTTTCCGTCAGACATGGTTTGTTCCATTAGATGCATTACTCATCTTGAAATACACAATCAGGCCAAGCTTTGGGTTTGAGAGTATTGGTATCAACGCAGACGATATGCAAGACAGCGCTAGCAATTACTTGGAACTCTTCGCTATCAGGAAGCTTTCTTTGCGCCGTCTGCTTAACAGTCACTTGTGTACGGCCACGGTGCTCAATCACTTGGTCTATGTAAAGCAAATCATCCAGACGTCCTGGCTTATAGAAGTTCATGGTGAGCTCACGTAAGGGCATGACCATGGTGAACTCATTTGCAAGCTTGGTAGGGCTTAAGCCTCGTTGGGAAAGCCACTCTGCACGACTACGTTCAAAAATTTCCAAATAGCGACCGTGATACACAAAACCAGCAGCATCCGTATCGGAATAGCAAACTCGATGAACGTAAGTAAAAGTTGAAGGGGCTGAAGTGGTGTTAGTAGTCATTGCTTATTAATCTGAGTTTGCTAATGTGAGCATCATATTACGATGTGGAATTCCGGCCTCATCATAGACGCCCCCCTGAGCTTGAAAACCCAGTTTTTCATAGAAAGGGATTGCGCTGACTTGGGAATGCAAGATGATCTCCCGCACCCCCTGAGAGGCGGCTAGATCTACTAGCTTTTGCAGGATTTGCTTCCCTACGCCTTTTCCTCTGAATTTGGCTAAGACTGCCATACGTCCAATTTGAGCCTGCTTAGCGCTTAAATTCACAAGTCTTCCTGTGCCAATACAGTGCGCGTCTTGATAGGCTAGGACATGGGTTGCTGACGAATCAAACTCGTCCAATTCAAGCTCGGCTGGAACGCCTTGCTCTAGGATAAAAACTTCCTGGCGCACCAAAAAGGCGTTTGCTTCAGCCTCTTTCCATGATTTCAGCAGTATTTCCAAGATCACTCACGCCTTTATTTTGATTTCCCGCTCAATTTACCAAAGAAGTGAGGGTGGCAGATAGTTCGCTGCCGCACTAAAAACGGTTCATTCCATGGTTACAATGAATTGTGGCTCTGTATTGGGCCCCTCTGAAACCTTTTACTCATTAGGAGTTATCTTGAAGAAATCTTTATTGGCTGGTTTATTTGCAGCAGCAGGCGTTACCCTTGCAAGCTCGGTGTTTGCGCAACTCCCTGCAAAAATGATGCCTTTGGCAGCTGACGTTGTAGTTTTGAGTGCTACTGTTGATTCAGTAGACGCAAAGAAGCGCATCGTTGTATTGAAAGATGCTAACGGTAATTTGGCGCAGATGAATGTTGCTAAATCTGTTAATGATTTGGATAAGGTTAAAAAGGGCGACGTATTCTTGGTTGAGCATGCTCAAGCGATTGCTGTTGGCTTGACAGCTGTTGGTAAAGATCAAAAACCTGGCGTATCTGGTGTGCGCTCAGTGGTAGTGGCGGGTAAAGGTTCTGCTAAGCCATTTGAAGAGACTACAGATACTGTATATGCGACCGTAAAGATTTCAACAATTGATCAAAAGACACGTATCGTGACTTTTACGATGCCTAGTGGTGAGAAGCAAAAAGTTAAAGTAGATCAAGCTGTTCTCGGTCTTGAGAAATTTAAAGCTGGTGATGACGTGATGATTGAGTTCATTGACGACACAGCTATCGGCTTTGTAACACCAAAGAAATAAAGATGTCGCAGTATTGAATTATCTGGGCGGTACGCCAGTAACAAAAAAGCCCGCTAACGCGGGCTTTTTTTTACTTAATGCAGGTTTGATTTACGCGCTTTTGGCGATCATGACATCAGAGGCTTTGATAACAGCCCAAGCTTGATCACCAACCTTGAGGTTAAGTTCGTCAACCGCTTCATTGGTAATGGAGGCAGTCACAATATGTCCACCGCCGATATCTAGCTTGACATGAGAAGTGGTTTGACCCATTTTGAGCTCGACTACTTTTCCGTTTAGGGTATTACGAGCGCTAAGTTTGACTTTCAGTTCCATGATTTCTCCTAATGAACGTATTGCTTTGCATATGCAGCATCATTATAAAGAGCCTCTTTGTATTTTGATTTTCCGTAGTTCCGAATGATGGCCTGACCTTCATCTGAGGCAACAAATTGAATGAATTTCACGGCAATTTCGCGATTCTGAGTGCTGCCAGCGGGTGCAGCCAAGGCATCGTAAGTGTTTACTAGGAACTTATCGCCACGATAAAGAATCTGCAGATTGGGCGCCACATCTTTCTCGGCAACCCAGGTACTGCTATCTGTCATGAAATAAGCATTCTCTGCATTCGCCTTTTTGAGGGAGGCTGTCATAAAGTCATTGGTAACGATATACCAGCTACCTTCTGGTGTTACATCTGCCTTTTTCCAGATTTCCATCTCTTTTTGGTGGGTGCCTGATTTGTCACCCCTAGAAATAAAGTTTGCTTTCGCTTTGGCTATCTTGGAATAGGCATCAGCACCGCTATTTGCAGTTTTGATATTTGCAGGATCATTCTTTGGGCCAACAATATAAAACTCATTGGAGCCAATCAGCGTTCGGTTAGTGGCCCAACCATCTGCAATGGCCTTGTTCACTGCATCAGGGGCATGCACCATGATCATGTCGACTTGCCCAGTTTTAAGAAGGTTTAGTGAGGCACCGCTACCTGCTTTAATCCAAACTAGACGAGCACCTTCTTTTTTATCAAACGCTTCTCCAAGCGCTTGAAGAAGCCCTAGCTCCCCAGGGCTGCCAGTAGCCAATTTAAAACTTTGGCTACCTTGCCCATAAATTGCTTCAGGTTTTATAGGATTGTTTTGTGCCATAACAGTTTGCAGTCCTACGCTAAGGGCAACACTGGCCATTAGGCTCTTTAGGGTAATGAAGGGCTTCTTATTTTTCATGCTGATTACTTCTTAGCATTAGGGAAGAACAATTGCTCGCCATCAATCTTGTAGCTAGCAATCACGTCTTGACCATTCTTGGAGATGAGCCAATCAATAAACTCCTGACCTTGTACCTTTTTCACATGAGGAAACTTAGCTGGGTTTACTAGCATCACACCGTATTGATTAAATAGCTTTGGATCGCCTTGAACCAAAATTGCGAGATCGCCACGATTCTTGAAGCTGAGCCAAGTACCACGGTCAGCCAAGATGTAGCCATTCATTGCGGATGCAGTGTTCAGGGCAGGTCCCATGCCGGAGCCAGTTTCTTTATACCAAGATGGACCGGGAGAGACTGAAACGCCAGCACCTTTCCAGTAACGCAATTCAGCCGCATGAGTACCACTCTTATCAGCGCGAGATACAAATGGTGCTTGTGCAGCAGCAATTTTTTGAAGTGCTACTTGAATATCTTTGCCGCCAGCAATTTTCGCTGGATCTGACTTAGGTCCAATGAGGACGAAGTCGTTGTACATCACTTCATATCGTTTTGTTGAGAAACCTTCCTCAACAAATTTTTCTTCAGCTACTTTATCGTGAACAAACACGACATCAGCATCGCCACGTCGACCAATATCTAGAGCCTGGCCAGTTCCTACTGCCACCACTTTGACTTCGATGCCAGTTTTCATCTTAAAGATGGGCAGCATGTAATTGAATAGGCCTGATTGCTCAGTGGAGGTGGTGGATGAAACCACAATGCTTTTCTCCTGCGCATAAACCTGTGCTGCAGGAATGGATAGGGCTACGAGGGTAGCAAGGAATAGTCTCCGGAACATTTTTTTCATATTTGCACTCGAAAGGGTTGATTAAAAGGATATGATCGCATACATTAATACTTAATGAATATGCAAACAATTACATATGCAAATTGAAGTCCGCCCCACGTTGATTGTTAATACCAAGGTCGATGGAAGGGCTTCTGTCGATCTGATTTGGCTCGCTCAGCTGCTCAAAGACATCGGTCAGGGAAGCTCCCTGGTGGTTGCTAGTAAAAAATCAGGCACTTCCTATAGAGGAGCGTGGGGCAAGCTCAATCAAGTCGAAGCTGAATTAGGTATGCCGCTGATTATTCGGACTAAGGGTCATGGTTCCGAGTTGACTGAATTTGGAACTTTTTTAATTCAGTTTATTGAAGATATGCAGGCTGAGCACTTAAAGCATGATGCCCAGTATCACGATAGGTTGTTAAAAGAAATTAAGAAAATACAAAAGTCAGAAAGCGTGCGCTGGAAATTTTTCTCCAGCAGTGATTCAGTTATTCAAAAGGCAGCTGGAGAAATTCAGGGGCTTGAACTCAAAATTGCAGGTTCAGGCGAATCTCTTGAGAGGCTTCTCAGTAACGAAGCGCATATTGCTGGCTATCATGTCTCTGATCAAGATAACTCAAAAGCAATTTATCAGCGCCTATCAAAAAACAATATTGAAATCTATCCTGTGATGAAGCGTATTCAAGGCTTGATAGTGAAAAAGGGAAATCCACTTCAAATTCGTTCGGTTGAGGATTTAATTGGCAAAAAAGTACGCTTTATCAATCGCCAAATCGGCTCCGGCACTCGTTTGTTGTTGGATAACCTATTGATGGAGGAGGGAATCGACCCCTCAGATATTAATGGCTATCTCCATGAGGAATTTACCCATTCAGCCGTAGCCAATGCGATTCTTGCAGGTAAGGCTGATGTGGGCTTAGGGGTGAAGAATATAGCTCTAGAAAACGGCCTTGGATTTGTGCCTCTCAAGGATGAGATTTTCTTTGTGGCTATGCATAAGGAGATGGCTGCTCAGTCAGCATCTTCTAAGTTGATACGCAAGATTCGAAGTGCCTCCGGTGAAACACCGGGATATAAAGCGGTCAGTCTCAATAGGCAAATTCAGGATTGGCTATAGTTTTCTAAGGACCAATGAATCCACTAGAATGGATTCGACATGACCAAGCGGATCTTTATCCTCCTCGCAGTATTCTTTGCCTTTACCGGTAGCGTATTCGCACAGGTTGCCACTATTGCTGTTGCAGCCAATATGAAAGATGCTTTTGCGGAGATTGCCGCTGAATTTAAATCTACTGGTAAGCCTGAGATGAGAGTGGTTTACGGCTCATCCGGTAATTTCGCTGCGCAAATTATGAATGGAGCACCTTTCAGCTTATTTATTGCGGCTGATGAGCAGTTTCCACTTGAACTCTTTAAAAATGGCAAGACAGTGGATGATGGCTCGGTGTACGCCATTGGTAAGTTAGTCATCATCACCAAAACATCTTCTGGTATTTATTTGTTGGATAGTAAGTCGGACATTGCTAAGGCAATTAGTAAGGCCAATAAGGTAGCAATTGCTAAGCCTGAACTTGCACCCTATGGCAGGGCAGCTGTTCAGTATTTAAAAGCGGAAGGTCTATGGGATCTCGCAAAATACAAGCTTGTTTATGCCGATAATATTGGATCCGCCACTACGTATGTAGCTAGTGGCGCCGCTGATCTTGGCTTTACTGCATTTTCATTAGCAAGGTCGCCGGAACTGTTAAAGCAAACGAGTTATGTGGCGGTTGATACAAAAATGTATGAGCCTATTAAGCAGCGGATGGTGCTGATTAAAGGCGCACCTCAAGAGGCGCAGGACCTGTATCGTTTTATGCAGGGGCCTAAAGCAAAAGCTATCTTACAAAAATATGGTTACAGCACACCTTAACCACTGAAGGGCATATTAATCCCCCACCATTTGTTCTGGATCAAGCCTTAGGCGCCTCAAAAGAGGCATTATTGCCAGATAGTCAGCCCTTTAAACGAATGATATTCATTCTCATTTGTCGCTATAATGGGCTTTAAACAAGCTAAACAGCATATTTAATGAATTTAGACCAAGTCGACTTAGGCAGTCTTTATCGCGTTACTGAGGTGGACGTGCCCAAAGGTGCGCCCCAAATTAAAGGGCAATTAGAAGACATTGGCTTTCTACCTGGTGAGCAAGTCACTGTATTGCGCAAAGGTTTGCTTGGTAAGGGTCCATATATGGTTCGCGTAGGCGCTTCAACTTTTGCTTTACGCCAATCGGAAGCGCGCATGATTTTGGTTGAATCTTTGCAGCATGTCTGAATCCAAAGTCCACTTTTTTTCTAGTGAGCCACTCGTAGCGCTTTTGGGTAATCCCAATTGCGGCAAAACAGCGCTATTTAATTTATTGACTGGTAGTCGCCAAAAGGTGGCTAATTATTCTGGCGTTACTGTTGAGCGCAAAGAAGGGCGTCTGACCCTAGACTCAGAAAAAAATATTCGCGTTCTTGATTTACCGGGTGCATATAGCCTGTATCCAAGATCACTTGATGAGCGGGTAACTTGCAATGTATTGCTTGGTAGGGCGGAAGGGGAGAAGCGCCCTGATTTAGTGATCTGCGTATTAAGTGCAATTAATTTGCGCCGTAACTTACGCTTGGTATTGGCTGCAAAGCGTCTTGGCTTGCCTTGCGTCGTAGTGCTCAATATGCTCGATATCGCCAAGCGTCAAGGCTTGCAAATAGATACTGCTGCGCTATCAAATGAGCTGGGCCTGCCTGTGCTTACCAGTATTGGCATTCAATCCAATGGTGCTGATGAGATTAAACAGTTTCTGTCCAATCTCGATTGGCGAAATTTAGATGGTCTCCGTTCTGGCACAGGTGATGCCACTATGGAGAATGTGGCTTCTCATATTGCGCATACCGAATCGGACAATGTGCAAGTGCAAAAGATTCTGCAAAACTTGAAGTTAGATCGCATCATTCCCGACCAGTTAAGCGATCGCCTCGATGCAGTATTGCTTCACCCAGTTCTTGGCCCCATTATTTTGGTGGTTTTACTCTTTTGCATTTTCCAGGCGGTCTTTAGTTGGGCGACTGTACCGATGGATCTCATTAAGGATGCAGTCGAATACCTTGGTGGCCATATTGCTGAATTGCTCCCTAATGGTTGGTTGCGTAGTTTATTGATCAACGGAATTTTGGCTGGCTTAGGTGGCGTGGTGATCTTCTTGCCGCAAATTCTGATTTTGTTCTTCTTTATTCTGTTACTGGAAGAATCTGGCTATCTTCCAAGAGCCGCGTATCTCTTGGATAGAGTGATGGGATCGGTTGGTCTTTCTGGTAGATCATTTATTCCGCTGCTCTCGAGCTTTGCTTGTGCAATCCCAGGAATCATGGCCACCAGAAGTATCTCGAATTCGCGTGATCGTATGGTGACCATTCTGATTGCGCCGATGATGACGTGTTCTGCGCGCTTGCCGGTTTATGCGCTATTAATATCCGCGTTTATTCCAGAGCAAAAGCTCTGGGCTGGTATTGATCTGCAGGGCTTAGTTTTGTTCTTGCTCTATCTTGCTGGAATCTTGGGGGCGATGGCGGTTGCCTGGATTCTGAAGCGCTTTACGAGTGAGCAATTTAAGATGAACGCGCTGATGATGGAGTTACCTAGCTATCACATGCCACGCTTAAGTAATTTGGCAATCAGCTTATGGCAACGCGCAGAAATATTCTTGCGTCGCGTCGGCGGCATTATTCTGGTAATGACAATTGGTTTGTGGGTGTTGTCTAGTTTCCCATTGCCTCCGGAGGGTGCAACAGGGTCGCCTATTCAATATAGTTTTGCTGGTATGTTAGGCCAAGCCTTAGCTTATGTGTTCTCGCCAATTGGGTTTAACTGGCAAATCAGCATTGCCCTGGTTCCTGGTATGGCAGCTCGAGAGGTTGTGGTGAGTTCTTTGGCAACGGTATACGCATTGTCCAGCTCAAGTGCGGATGCAGCAGATGCCTTGATTCCTTTGATTTCCAGTGGCTGGTCTCTTGCTACTGCACTTTCTTTATTGGCTTGGTTTGTATTTGCCCCTCAGTGCCTATCTACTATTGCAGCAGTCAAGCGGGAGACGGGGGGTTGGAAGATTCCCGTCATTATGTTGAGCTATCTTTTTGGATTGGCCTATATTGCTGCATTTATCACCTATCAGATTGCTAGCGCCCTCGGCCTAGCCTGATTGTTTTATTGGGTGTAGGCAGATCTCTGTAATTTGAGATACATTCTTAGTCATCCATTTACTAAGAGGGTGCCCTGATGCGCTTAAAGTCCTTTATCTTTATCTTGCCTTGTTTATTCGGCGCTACGTTTTTACAAATTGCTAACGCGCAATCTGGTGAGAGCACTTATAAACAAGTCTGCGCCAATTGCCACGGTACGGGTGTTTTGAATGCCCCTAAATTTGGTGATAAGGCTAAGTGGGCACCTTTAATTGCCGAGGGGCAAGTAGAACTCACTGCTCATGCCTACTATGGCGTTCGATCCATGCCCCCTAAAGGCGGCAATCCTAATCTCAGCATTCAAGGCTTTGCAGATGCTTTGGTCTATATGGTGAATAACTCAGGCGGTAATTGGAAATCACCCGACGCTAAAACAATCGCCGCCATCAATAAAGAAGTTGAAGCACGCAAAGCGGGTATGAAAAAGCATTAACTGATTGTCGGTGAGATAGAGTAATACTGAGGATGAACATAAATTACCCTAACTGCAATGACTAAATGACCTTAGAGCCCCATCAAATTGAGATTATTGGTTATTGCGCTGCATTCTTAACTACGATTGCCTTTCTGCCTCAGGCGATTCGCTCTTGGCGAACCAAGGATCTATCGGGTATATCGCTAGGGATGTATTCCTTGTTTACAGTTGGCGTGGGCTTGTGGCTCATCTATGGCCTCATTATTGAGAAGTGGCCACTGATCATGGCAAATGCATTGACCTTTGCCCTGGCTCTCAGTATCTTGTTATTGAAATTGCGCCATACTTCTACTCATCAGAAATAAAACACTCATTTAGCAAAATTCATAGAAAGGTTTTTATGTGCTCAGCATTTGTGATTGATCCCCCAGCGGTAGTTTCGTTGCCGGTAACGGGAGATACCCGTCGCTTTGCAGTCAATCGCATTTATTGTGTTGGCCGTAACTATGCTGATCACGCTCGTGAAATGGGTCATGATCCAGATCGTGAGCCGCCATTCTTTTTTATGAAGCCCGCCAATTCCATTGTGACTGATGGTAAAGATATGGCTTATCCCAACTTATCAAATGATGTTCATCACGAAATTGAAATGGTCGTAGCGATTGGCAAGGGCGGTGCAAATATTCCCGCAGATAAAGCGCTTGAGCATGTCTATGGTTATGGTGTTGGTTTGGATATGACTAGGCGCGATCTGCAAGGCGAAGCAAAGAAGATGGGTCGCCCATGGGATACCGGCAAAGCGTTCGATCAATCTGCACCTTGTGGTGAGATTACTCCAGCCAGCCAGTGTGGGCATCCAGCTAAAGGTTTAGTCAAACTATTAGTGAATGGCGAAGTTCGTCAAGAAGGCGATCTCAAC
Organism: Polynucleobacter sp. 86C-FISCH; assembly: GCF_018882415.1. Classification (GTDB taxonomy): domain Bacteria; phylum Pseudomonadota; class Gammaproteobacteria; order Burkholderiales; family Burkholderiaceae; genus Polynucleobacter. The sequence continues at coordinate 1,543,827 of NZ_JACVOL010000001.1, forward strand.
CAACTGATTTGGAACGTACCCGATACGATTGCTTATCTTTCCACTCTGTTTACTTTGGAGCCGGGAGACCTCATTTTCTCAGGCACGCCAGCAGGAGTAGGCCCTGTGAAAAAAGGCGATGTGCTTGAAGGTAGCGTTGCGGGCTTACCTAATTTAAAGACAAAAGTTATCTAAATTCAAAAGGGGTTTGCTTGATGAATAGTTTGCTTAAGAAAATAGGCTTCATATGTTCAGCGGGAGCGCTGTCCTTGCTTCTTGTTTCCTGCGCTCATAATGAGCAAGCTAGTAAGCCTACTCCTCCAGCCAGTCTCTATGCTGATGCAGCCCCATTAGATTTGCGCTTAAGTAAGTGGCCATATCCCTATCCCTTAAAGGAATTTAAGACTTCTTTACAAGGGCAACCAGCCAGCATGATGTATATGGATGTTGCTGGTTTGGGCAAGCAAAAGGGTGTGGTGGTTTTGTTTCATGGCAAGAACTTTTCTAGCGACTATTGGGCGCCAACGATTGCTGGGCTATCTAAGGCGGGTTACCGGGTAATTGCGCCAGATCAGATTGGCTTTGGCAAGTCCTCTAAGCCTGATGTGGCTTATCACTTTGATGATTTAGCTGCCAATACTCAGGCTTTATTAAAGTCTCTCAATATCCAACGGGTATCAGTTATTGCTAACTCAATGGGTGGAATGGTTGGCGTTCGTTTCGCACGCCTATATCCTCAAACAGTGCAAAAGTTGGTCCTAGAGAATCCGCTGGGTCTTGAGGATTACAGCAAAGATATTCCTCCGCAGAAGAATGAAGATCTTCTTAAGTTAGAAATGGCGCAAACAGAAACTAGCTACCGTCGTTTTCTACAAACCTATTTTCCGGTTTGGCAGCCTAGTTACGAAAAATTTGTAGAGGTGTATGTACGAGTACAAAAAGGCCCAGACTATCCAGCTTATGCAAAGACTTCTGTGTTGACCTATCAGATGATTGCAGAAAAACCAGTGGTGAATGACTTGCCGCAACTAAAGATGCCGGTGTTATTGGTTATCGGCCAGAAGGATCGCACTGTATTTGGACGTCGCTTTGCACCGCCGGAGGCTGTTAAGTCTTTAGGTAACTTTCCGGAGTTAGGAAAAAAAGCACAGGCAGCTATTCCAAATGCAAAACTGGTGCCGATTGAGAATGTCGGTCATGTACCTCATGTTGAGGTTCCAGATCAGTTTGTAAAAATCGTAGTGGAGTTTTTAAACTCTAAGAGCTAGGGCGGCAGCCCTGACTTACTTGCCAATCCACCGGGGTGAACGACCCTCTAAGAAGGCGTTCACTCCCTCTCTGAAGTCTTTGCTGTTGTAAGTTTCACGCATGAGGTCTGTGCAATCAGGCAGGTTGCTTTGGAGTAGACGCGCCAACGCCAGCTTGCTTGCCTTTTGAGTGATCGGCGCTAGTGAAGAAAGTTTTTGCGCCAGCGCATTCGTTGCCGCATCTATTTCTGATGCATCTATTGTTTGATACAGAAAACCTGACTTCAATAATTCTGGCGCCTTAATAAGTTCTGCAGTGAGTAACATCTTCTTCACGGTAGGTACGCCAAGGTGAGTAGCGAGCCAGGACAGATTGCTTGGTGATAGGCAGTTACCCAAGGTCTTGGCTACTGGTATACCAAAACGCGCTTCGGGTGTAGAGATTCGAAAGTCACAAGCGGTTGCCATTAAAAGTCCGCTACCCACTGCCAAACCTTCAATCATGGCAATCGTTGGCATAGGTAGTTGTTGTAAAGAGGCAAAGATATGATCGACAGCTACTTCATAAGCCTCATTCTCTTTGAGTTCAACAAACTGTTGAATATCACTTCCCGAAACAAATGCTTTGTCTCCCGCTCCCCGAAAAATGACTACTCGAATATCGGCGTTTTTTGCCAGTGAGTCGCAAATCTGTTTTAGCTCTTCATACATGGGCCAAGTAAGTGCATTACGGGCTGCGGGATTATTAAAGATAACTCGCGCAATTTTTCCGTCGATTTGTAAATCCAAGCAGGGTGGGGTGGAGTTGACAGTCATAGGCTTATTCTAATCAAAGGCAAGTGTCTTAAATCGAGAAAAGACCACTTCCCAAGCCCTGTAATAGAGTTTTTATCCATACACAGACCCTCCTGCGCTAGAATTCCTTTATGTATATGTTTCTGCCATTCCTGACGGCTTTTATCGGACTTGTATTGGTCTGGTTTGAGAAGCGCCTTGCAGGCTTAATACTTTTGGCAATTACTATTGGAATCCTGTTGGTTTGGTTTCGTTTTCATGCAAATAGCCATCTCAACATTAGTCTGTAATCGATTATGAGCAGACATTCTTTTCCTTCATTAGCCGCGTTGGGTAATCAACTTGCGCTGCTGGCTGTTGTTGGCATGCTGGCCTATGCATTTGTAGATCAAATCTACTTTGGTGAGTTGCCTTGCCCGCTATGCTTAATGCAACGCATTGGATTTGTGATTATTGGTTTTGCATTGGTCTTAAATATTCGCTGTGGTGCGCATTCTTCTCATTATGGCTGGGGCATTATTGGTGGCCTAGTGGGGATGATGGTTTCATTGCGCCAGGTGTTCTTACATATTTTGCCGGGCGACAAAGGCTTTGGTAAAACCTTTTTAGAATTGCATTTCTATACTTGGGCTTATGTTGGCTATACCGGTTTATTGCTGGGTTTGGCAGTGTTGTTAATGTTGCCTAATCGCGATGTGCGTTCACGTTCCTGGTTCGCAAATACTTTAGTTATTCTTTTCATTTTGTTGGTATTCGGAAATCTTGTTTCCACCTTGCTGGAATGCGGTATCGGTCCTTGTGCTGATGACCCCGTGAAATACGAGGGTTGGCTGTGGCTACGCTCTCGCTTTGGTTTTTAACTTAGACCCCTCGGTCTAGTTCTGCGGTCATCAAATATGCAATTCCATAAGTCTTTTAAGCATGTCCTGCTTTTCTGTCTAGGGTTGCTAGTGATTGTCAGTGCTCATGCGCAATCTAAATCGGCAGTAAAGCCTGCTTGGCCTAAGCAGCCAATTCGAATTATTGTCACCTTTACTCCAGGCGGCGCACCAGATATCTTAGCCCGCGTACTCGCTGAAAATTGGCAGCAAAGCTTAGGGGTTCCAGTATTGGTAGAGAACAAGCCAGGTTATGGCGGCAATATTGGTGCTGACCTAGTTGCGAAGAGTGATCCCGATGGATATACCTTGCTGATTGGTACTGTTGGTATTCATGCGATTAATGGCGCTCTTTATGAAAAGCTTTCTTACGATCCTGTAAAAGATTTCACACCCATTAGTTTTTTAGCTAGTACACCCAACGTACTTGTTGTGAATAAAAAATTGGGCGTCAATAATCTTCATGAGTTAATTGAGTTAGCAAAAGCAAAGCCAGATCAATTGACTTTTGGCTCATCAGGAGTCGGCACCTCACTACATATGTCAGGTGAGTTATTTAAAGAAATGGCCGGCGTTCAAATTCGTCACATTCCTTATAAGGGCCGCGCCCAATCGTTGCCAGATTTATTAAGCGGCCGTATCTCCATGCTATTTGATAACCTTTCATCCTCTTTGACCCTAATTAAGGCTGGGGAAGTGCAGGCCCTCGGAGTAACCACTCTCAAGCGCTCTCAAGCTGCCCCAGAAATTCCTACTCTGGCTGAGCAGGGATTAACTGGGTTTGAAGCGGTTTCTTGGTTTTCTTTGATGGCACCAGCGAATTTGCCTTCACATATTGAAAAGCAACTGAATCAAATGGTGCGCCACACCTTGAGTAATTCCGAGGTTAAATCCCGTCTTTTGGCTGGCGGCCTAGATCCAGCCCCTGGCAGCTCCAAGGACCTTTCCAAGTTAATTGCTTCGGAAGCAGCTAAATGGGGTAGGGTGGTGCAGCAATCTGGCGCAAAATTAGAGTAATAAACTCTTTTTATGTCAGCTTCAGGCTGTTTTCAGGCGTTAAATGGATGACAGTTCAATAAAGGCATTATTGTTTTTCTACTCTATTCACCAACCTATCAATTTGCTTAAATTTTCAGCATTAGACTTTTCTAAATTCGGTATCGCGCTGACAGTCACTTTCTTGGTTGGCTGCGCAACGCAGACTCAGCAATTGAAGATGAATGAATCTAAGGAGCCGTTCAAAAACGGAGACTTGCAGAACACTGCGGCTGTCATTCAGGGTGCATTCAAGGATAAAAATACCCTCTACTACATGGAGATGGGTGAGGTGCAGCGCTTACAGGGTCCTTCTCAGATCCCAAGCAGCACACAAAACCTATTGGCTGCCGACCAATTGGTCAGTCGTTGGGAGTTAACGACTAGCGACAAACTAAGGCGCTCTTTTTCAGGCGCTAGCTCCTATGTTTTGTCTGAAGGCTTTAGTAGTGAGTACGACCCCAAGCCTTATGAAGTGACTTTGTTAAGTCAGGCCTTAGCTTTAAATCATCTCTCACAAGGCCGCTGGGATGACGCCATGGTAGAGGCGAAAAAGATGGCGCAGCGTGAAAAGGTGATTGAAGAGCTCATTCAAAGCAAAGTCACTGCAGTATCTAAAGTAGAGCGTGAGCAGCAAGCCAATCCCAATACTCAGGCTGCTACCAGTCGCATTGAAAACATCAGCGGCTATCCAATTAATTTATTGGATGATGAAGAAACGCGTAGCCTCAAGAACTCTTATCAAAATCCAGCAGCGTATTACTTGTCAGGCTTTATTCATGAGTCACAAGGTGAGGCTAGCATGGCTGCTCCAGGGTATCGCCTTGCAATCGAGTTGCGCCCACAAGTCAATTTCTTTAAAACCAGTATTGCTAAGCTAGATTCCAATATTGCTAATCGTAGTAAAAAAACTTTTGCTGATACCTTGATCGTGATTGATACAGGGTATATGCCTAAAATTATTCCTTATCAAATTAGCCAAACATTTAATATCGGTGGCAATTCAAAGCTCATCACCTTAACTTTTCCTGTGATTGAAAAATCTACTGAGCGTTTTAGACCTTCATTGATTCAGTTAGGTGATAGGGTGGCCAATCCTGAATTGGTTGCGAATATTGATGCTATGGCTCGCAAGAACTTGCGTGATGAGATGCCAGCCTATGTCTTAAGGGCTTCTTCAAGAGCATTGGTATCACTGGCTGCTCAATATGCGGCAGATCGCGCCGCACAACAAGCCGCCAATCAGCGCAATCAGAATAACCAAAACAATGGCACTGCCGCTCTTATTGGGGCTATTGCCGGAATGATCACGGGATATGGTTTGCAGGCGATCAATGTGACCGATGTGCGCCACTGGTCAACTTTGCCAGCACAAACGTATATGGCCAGAATGGGTTTGCCAATTGGCCCCACTGTTCTTAAATACACTTTGCCATCTGGTGTCACAGCTTCCCAAACAGTTAATTTGGTTGGTGGGTATAACGTGGTCTACATTCGGATGTTCAGAAATAAGGCTACAGTGCTCACCTCAAATGATCCTGCAGCTCTGCCGCCTAAATTGGTTGCTCCTGTACCCATTGTCAATAGTCAGACTGTTACTCCAGCCGCAACACCTGTAGCAACCCCAGCTGCATCTTCATCTATATTGCCGCCATCACAACCCTCTGGTAGTGCTATGGATGGCCTCAAGAAGTTATGGGGAAGTTTTCAGGACCCAAAACCTGAGGAGGTTGCTCCAGAGTTGCCGGCGCCTACTGCAACTAAAGCAACTGTTTCTACGCCTGCCGTAGCTCAGCCAGCGACGCCAACTCCAGCCCCAGCCTCAAACCCCAATCCCACCTCGACTCCCACACCTTCTGAGACCCCCGCAAGCGGTAATATAGAAGGGGTGAAGCCGTATGAGCCACCCAATCTGCTAAACAGCTTTCAGCAGCTTTTTAATTAGGAAAGACCTCGATGAATAAGTACCTTGCCATTCTTCTGACTACACTTGCGCTAGCAGCGTGTAGCTCAACACCATCCATGAAGGACATGACAGTGCGGATGGGTGACACGGATAGCATTCAAATTACCGATATGCGAAGTCTGGTGCGCAATGGCATATTAACTGCACAAGTGACGATTTTGAATGAGAGTAAATCCAATCTCGTTTCGTATCGCTTCAAATGGCTTGGTAAAAATGGCATGGCAGTGACAGATGAAGAGGCATGGAAGCCTGTGACAGTTGGCAAAGGTCAGACGACCGTTATTATGGGTATAGCCCCAACGCCAGATGCCACTGACTTTCGTTTTGAGTTAAACCAATACAAATAAAACACCTTATTGAAGATATTAGGACTGATTGAAAATGACTATGAATACCAAAACCATCCATTTATCCGCCATTGTTTTATCTGTAGCGGCTCTATCTGCTTGCTCAGGACCACAAGTACGTTACGGCGATGCCAAAGCTGTCGAGACAGTGAATGCTAATTATGGCTCTACTGATTTGCAGATGATTGCTGAAGCGATGACAAGATCATTGCTGCAGTCCAAAGCAATCTCTGGAAGCAAGGATGCGCCAATTGTGACCTTGGCAGACGTGAAGAATAAGACTTCTGAATACATTGATACGCGCGTGATTACCGATAAGATCCGCACGCAACTGATGAAGAGTGGTCAAGTGCGTTTTGCCGTTAGCGTCTCTGAAATGCAAAATCAAACAGAAGAACTCAAGCGCCAGAATCAGTCAGGCCTTTATAAGAACAGCACAATTGCCAAAACTGGCAATATGCAAGGCGCTCAATATCGTATTGAGGGATCGATTGCTTCTATTGTGAAGAATACGAAGGATGTAAAAGATGTTTATTACGTCTTTAACTTAAATCTCATTAATAACGAATCTGGCCTGCTTGAGTGGGCTGATGAAAAAGAGATTCGTAAGACTGCAACGCGCTAATACGCTAAATATTTCAGTAGAGGATTGAATGCAATTAAGTAAAAGAACTTTATTAGCTTGCGCAAGTGTGGGCATAGCCTTTTTGGCTGGCTGCGCTACTAAGCCGCCTGCTCCAAGTGCGGAATCGGCGATCGTTGGTCAGAGGCCCGCTGATCCACCCAAGAATCCAGTCATTAATGCCGAGGCCCTCAAGGCTGATTCGAAATCTATTGCTGTGACGGATATCTACTTCAAAAGAGAGGGCAAGAACTTAACCTTTATTGAAGAGACTAGAACAACTACCGGCAACAGCATCTCCTCAACAATTGCACCAAAGACAATTGAAGTGGATGCCGATAAAGCAAATGCCTCTGCTATTACGGGTGGTGCAAATTCATCTGCATTTCCAGTGAAGTTCACAGACTTATCTGATCCAAAGGCTACAAGCCCTGGCACAGGTGCGCCTCCAGCGCCGGTAGTTGATGCTGCGACACCAGGCTCAAGCTCATCGAGTGCAAGCACCCAAAGCATGAAGAAGTCAGGCTATCAAAGCAATAGCGAGTATGGCGAATTGCGTTACTTGGCTAACCCTATTCGTGGTCTATTAATTAAGTCTGGCTATAAAGTAGTACAAGCTAAGGCTACGGTAGCTGCGCCCAATCAAGGGGACGAGTTCTTTGATATCGTCAAACGTATTAAGGCGGGTGATTTTGGTGATGCAGACTATGTGCTGTATGGCGTATTAGCTGAAATTTCTAGCACAGATAATGTGGCAGATATCCCGGGTACAAAATCTACCTCGCAACAGGTAACACTTGAGGTGACCGTAGACTTCAATATTGTGGACACCAAGACATCCCAAATCGTTGCTTCATTTGTGGCTTCAGGAGAAGGCAAGGATGTTCAAATCGACGGTAGAGATACTGGTCACAAACCAAGTAACGCGAAGCTAATGAAGGTAGCCTCTTTGGATTTGGCGGAAGATGTCCGCAAGCATTTGGCTGATCAAAACTTTATTACCAATAACCCTGGATCTCCAGGACAGCAGCGCAATCTGAAGAGACGTTTAGATGATGATGCTTCTACTTTGAAGGTTTATAAGTAAGAGAGCAGAAATGTAAAAGGCGCAAAGCCTTTTATTAAACCTCTACCGGCGGATGCGTTTTTTCATAGCGCTCCGCCGTTCTTCTAAAGAGGTAGAGTAAAAAGCATGCAGCCAAAGCTAAGCTTAGGCTATTGCCCGCCCAGAAGCCATTGGCACCTTGCAAGAACTCAGGCGTATTGCCTAAGACATTAAAGCCCATGAGGTAGCCGCCACCAAGGCCGACACCCCAAAGCGAGCCTGCGTAGATGACCATGGGCCAAAAAGCAATTCGGTAAGCTCGCAAAATAAATGCCGCAGTAATTTGTAGTGCATCAAACACTTGATAAAACGCAATAAACAAAAAGAGGGGAATGGAGAATGCCTTCACTTCCGCTGGCGGATCATATAAATCAAGTAGTTGAACTCTTAAGATCCAAACGGTAATACCAATGCTGATGCATAGTGCAGTTGTGAAGAAGACGGAAGACCAACCGATCTCTTCAGCGCGCTCAGGTTTATTAGCGCCAATGGATTGGGATACTAGCGTCATCGTCGCAATCGAGAGGGAGAGTGGCACCATATAAATAACGGTCCCCATATTCGCCACAATTTGATGGCCTGCCAATGCAGTAGTTCCAAGGCGGGCGATAAATAGAGACATGAAGGTGAATGAAGTCACCTCAATCAAGTAACTAAAGCCAATGGGCGCACCGAGTTTCAATAAAGTCCAGATGCGGTGCCAGTTGGGCATGCTAAAGCGCGTAAAGATCTTAAATGGCTTATAGAAGCGATCAAATAAGACAAAGCCTAAAGTCATGAGTAGCCATGACCAATTGATGATTACCGTGGCAACTGCACAACCAGGACCACCCATACCCTCAATGCCTAAGCCACCATAAATAAAGAGCAGATTGAGGGGTAATTTAAGCGCTAGGCCGATGATTTGCACTACTGTAATCACGGTAGGGCGAGATACTGCATTGTGAAGCGCCATCAGGACGCGCATTCCCATGCTGGCAGGTAAGCCAATTGCTAGGATATTGAGATATAGCTTTGCCTTGCCTTCAATCGCAGCATTCATCTGCGAGATGGCAAGCAAATGATCCGCGTTGAGCAAAATGAAGCAGCCTAAAACGCTCAGCCCTAAAGCGAGCCAGGTTGCTTGACGAACCTCTTCACCGATTTCTGAAAATCGTTTAGCGCCGAATAGTTGACCTGCAATTGGTGCGAGTGCAGAAATCACACCCGTTAAGCCAACATAAATACTGATGAAGATGGCAGAAGCCATGGCGAGCGCTGCTAAGTCATCAGCTGAGTAGCGCGCTGTCATTGCCGTGTCTAGAACACCAAAGGCAATAACGGCTAACTGCCCAATAAGTAATGGCCCAGCCAGTTTTAGTAAGGAGGGGATATCCTCGCGTAGGCGCGATAACTTAAAGTGCAGCACGATTTATTCTGGGATTACTTCGTAAAGGCGCAAGCGCTCGTCGCGGTCAGCAGCACGACGATCTTCCCAAAGTAGGGTGAGTTTCTTATTGTTTAATTGCGCGTAGGCTTTTGCCTCAGATTGGCTGTGGGTAAGCATCCAAGGGCAATTCGGATCATCGCGCAAGTCAAGTTTGGAGAAGTATTCAAAAGAGGCTAGCTGAGCAAAGCCCAGATTACTGGTGTCAACGCAGCCACCCCCTGAAGGAACCATTTGCACTAAACGCGCAGAAACATGACGATAGGTTTTGGCGTAGTTAATAGTTGGTAGCCACAGACTCATTAGCAGAACCCACATGAGGGTCGTGCCTGATGCTGAAATGATGAGGCAGCGCCAAATTTCTTTTGGAGCGCGTGAAGTTCTCCATCGAACAACTGCAAGCCATACGCCTGTAGTAACGAGCGCCACAACAAATGCCAGAATATTAAATTGACTCTCAAATCCCGGAAGTAGGCGTGCAATATTGGCCGCAGTAGATTCTGGATAGCCAGTGACTTTTGCTAGCCAAATAATCCAGATGGCCAGAGCAATGAGCGTAAAGCTAAACATCGCAAACCAATCAATAAAGCTAATCACACTACGCTTAAGAACGGGCAGGCTAAATGCAGCAATGATAGAAAGACTTGGAATTAAGATCATCAAGTCATGCTCATTCGCCTCTAGTCGGAATAGAACATAAATCAAGCTGCCAATAAATAAACTCAATGGGATAGCGAGGTGTGGAGCACGCCATGCGCCAGATTCCTTTGTACGACCCCAGTGAGCAAGTGAAACGATTGCAAGTGGCCAGACAGGCCAGGCGTAAGCCCAGAAGTTCACACTTAAGAATCCTAGAGATTCGATAGATGGAGTAGCGCGCATTTCTGGCATGTTGCGCCAACCTTCTTCAGCAATATGTCGCCACTGTGGTGAAAGATCAGTCAGGTACCAAACCAAAGGCCAAATTGCAAAACCAATTAAGCCTAAGACGGTGCTGGTGAGAGTCCAGCGAAAGCGCAACTTTGCATTGCTAGCAATGACCGCAATAATAGTTGAGCTAACAATGATTAAGCTCAAGGTAAGGTTGCTTGATAGTGCGACGATGGCAATACCAAGACCAGTCCATAAACCACCTTGCCATGGTTTATCTAAACCACGCACAGTCCCATAAAGAACAATACTGATACCCATCAGTTGCGCCATCATTGGCGTTGTCTCGTGGGCGCGCTGAGCAAGACCTACGCAAGCTAAGAAGATGAGTAGGGCACCATCGGCCAAGGTCATGCCGTAACTCTTCAAATCTGGTTGACCACCAACAGCTAGAGCTATTGGTTGCACTTCACGACGACGACCTAATAAATAGGTTGCATACCAAATAGCCAGTGCGGCAGCAAAGAAGCAAATTGCGGAATACAAACGAGCAGCATTGGCAGCGCCAATGAGTGGGCCAAACCATTTAATGAGAGTCGCCCCAATCCAGTAGGGCAGTGGTGTACCGAGTGAGATGTCGCGACCAGCTAAATGTGGAACTATCCAGTCGATAGAGTCACCACGAAAGAGTGTCCACATGCCGCCAAAGCCAATGGCATCTTCGTTTTTCCAGGGATCCCGAAAGAAGAGGCCAGCAAAACCATAAACCAAAGTCAGCGCAAAAATAATAATGCGCGGAATGGATTTAGTGGCAGCGGCGGTAAGTTTGACCATGTGTGCAGTTCAAAATAAAAAAGGCAGCAAACGCTGCCTTGATTATCTCGCAGAGCAGGTATTTCACATACCCTGCGAATAGAAGTGTATTAAGCCTTCTTCTTAGCTGGCTTTTCAGCAGCTTTAGCTTCTGCAGCAGCAGCTTTTTTCTCAGCTGTTTTAGCAGCGCCATCACCGGATGCCTTAGCAACAGCCTTGGTACCGAATTTCTGACGGAATTTCTCAACACGACCAGCGGTATCCATAATTTTCTGGGTACCAGTGTAGAAAGGGTGTGATTCAGATGAAGTCTCGATCTTGGCCAATGGATATTCATTGCCATCTTCCCACTTAATGGTCTCTTTAGTAGCCATTGTGGAGCGAGTCTTGAAGCTGAAGTTATTAGAAACGTCTACAAAGACGATTTCACGATATTCGGGGTGAATGCCAGGTTTCATTATGAGTCCTATGAGCGGGTAGCCGTTTGAGCCAAATTGACTTAAATACTTTCCCAGGTTTTAAAAGCAGTAAAGGCGAAATTATGCCATGAAATCAACAACAAAGCGCATTTTGGAGGTCCAAAAAGGGCTAAAAAGCCCTCTGGACCCCTAAATTAGCCTCCGCGACGCATTAAGTCGAAGAATTCGCCATTATTTTTGGTGGATTTGAGCTTATCGACGATGAAGTTCATCGCCTCGATATCGTCCATATCGGCCAGTAATTTACGCAATACCCAGATCTTCTGGAGGTTTTCAGCTTTAACCAGCAACTCTTCACGGCGGGTGCCAGATTTATTGAGGTTAATAGATGGATAAACACGACGCTCAGCCAAACGACGCTCAAGGTGAACTTCCATATTGCCGGTACCTTTGAACTCTTCATAGATGAGGTCATCCATGCGGCTACCAGTTTCAATCAGGGCGGTAGCGATGATGGTCAATGAACCACCTTCTTCAATATTACGTGCGGCACCGAAGAAGCGCTTAGGGCGTTGCAATGCATTTGCGTCCACACCACCAGAAAGTACTTTGCCTGATGAAGGAACTACCGTGTTGTATGCGCGAGCAAGACGAGTGATCGAGTCAAGCAAGATGATCACATCTTTACCCATCTCTACTAAACGTTTTGCTTTTTCAATCACCATCTCGGCAACTTGAACGTGACGCACAGCTGGCTCATCAAAAGTAGAAGCAACTACCTCACCGCGAACGGAGCGTTGCATTTCAGTAACTTCTTCAGGGCGCTCGTCAACGAGCAACACGATGAGAATGGCGTCGGGATTGTTTGCAGAGATTGCGTGTGCAATGTGCTGCATCATCACGGTCTTACCGGATTTCGGTGACGCTACGATCAAGCCACGTTGGCCGTAACCAATAGGGGAGATCATATCGATAATGCGGCCAGTTAAATTCTCTTCCGCCTTGATATCACGCTCTAGACTGATCACGCGATTCGGATGCAAAGGCGTTAAGTTCTCGAACATGATGCGGTTCTTGAGGGCTTCTGGAGCCAAACCGTTGATCTTGTCGACCTTTACCAATGCAAAGTAACGCTCACCATCTTTAGGTGTACGCACTTCACCTTCAACGCTGTCACCAGTGTGCAAGTTAAAGCGGCGGATCTGCGCAGGAGAAATGTAGATGTCATCTGGAGAAGCCATGTAAGAGGCTTCAGGTGAGCGCAAGAAACCAAAGCCATCAGGCAATACTTCCAAAGTGCCGTCGCCGAATACTGTTTCACCAGCCTTCGCACGTTTTTTCAGAATGGCAAACATCAATTCTTGTTTACGCATCCGTTGTGTGTTTTCAATCTCCAAGCTAGCTGCCATTTCTAGCAGAGCGGATACGTGGAGGACTTTGAGTTCAGTTAATTGCATGTGGTTCTCGGGTGTAAATAAAAGGGGAAATCAGAATGGGATGGATTTGTTTTGAGGTATCGCTGCGCTGATCAAGATCACGCAGATGTGGAAAAACAGAATTTTGGAATTTGCTAAAGAAGGGGGAGGTAAATTGCTGGAAATCGGGGCACTGATTAGTGCGTTTGAGTAATACTACACTAAAACACGGGTCTGATAACTACGGTAAATCGGTAAAAACCACAGGCTCAGCTGGTGAACCTGTGGTCTGAGACTATTTACAGATGACTATCAATAAATGCAGTCAACTGAGATTTGGCCAAAGCGCCTACTTTTTGAGCAGCCACGGTGCCATTTTTGAAGAGGATCAGGGTAGGAATGCCGCGAATATTGAACTGGGCAGGTACGCCTTGGTTCTCATCCACGTTCATTTTTGCGATCTGTAGCTTATCGCCGTATTCGCCAGCGAGCTCTTCCAGAATCGGACCAATCATTTTGCAAGGACCACACCACTCAGCCCAGAAGTCGAGCAGAACAGGTTTATCGGACTTGAGGACGTCTTGTTCGAAAGAGGCGTCAGTTACATATTTAATGCCGGCACTCATGAAAATTCCTTATTTAGACTTATTTAGCGAGTTATTTAATTATGTCGTTACAACGCTTATATTAGCAATAAGCGGAACGTTCTGCTCAAAATAGATAAATACACACTTCATGTCTCAGTCTTTCCCAACCATTTCTGACCAAAAGCAGCCGCAAGCTTGGGCAATCACGCCTAATAGCCAAGCGCTTGCCCAATTGGCAAAAGGCATCTGGGATTGTGCAGTGCAAACCAATCAGCGCCCCTTAGTGGTGCTCAGCACCGCAGGGCCTCTGGTTGGGGTGAGGGCAGCTTTAGAGCAAAACCGACCCAAAGACTTACCAAGCAGTATTGCCTTCTTGCCCCAAGTCATTAGTTTTACGGATTGGCTAGAAGCAGCACCAGGCGCATGGAAATTTCCAAAGAAGCAAACAGATTTAGAGAGATGGTTATCGGTGTTTGTCAATTTGCGCAAACACAAAACCTTGCAAGCATGGTTCAAAGTAGAAAGCGAAGCGGGTGCATGGGGATTGGCGCAAGCAGTGATCGATGCGTGCGACACGTTATCTGAGGCAGTTATTCCGCAATTGCAGAGCGATTTAAATGAATTGCTGCAGACGCATGCCTTGGATACAGAGACTTGGCTGAAAAAAGTAGAGCTTGTTTTAGATCAGGCGATTGCTAAAGCTTATGTAGGACTCTCGCGCAATGTTGTAGATGAAGAGTCTGCAGTACTACTCACTTTCTGGCGTTATTTAAGCAGCGTTGGCGACCCAGTGATACGCAAACATTTGGCAATGGCTGCACATATGCAATTGGCAAATTCCAATGCGGAAAAACAGCATAGCAATGTGCGTCCATTCATTTGGGTGCAGACGGCGGATCCGAAGCCGGTAGATCAAGAGTTAATTGATCGCTACCTTAATGAATATGCTCAATATGCTCCAGTGGTGCGCGTAGATTTAGACTGGAATTCAGTGGCTCTGTGGTCTGAGGCGCTTTGTGGGCTTGATGCAGAGGGACATATCGCATCTGCAAACCCTGTAGAAGATTCTCAAGTGAGTAGCAATATTCAAGCCAATAGAAATGATGCTTGGCGCTTGCTGGCAGCAAGACGCTTTGAAGAGTTAGCATGGGCTGCAACGAAATCGATTGAGTCTCATCTTATTGCTGGCAAGAAAAATATTGCCCTGGTTGCACAGGATCGTTTAGCAGCTCGAAGGGCGCGCGCTTTATTAAGTCGCCTAGGCAGCGCACTGCGAATCCGGGATGAAACCGGTTGGAAGTTATCTACCACTAGAGCGGCAGCTGCATTTGATAGTTGGCTTGAGTTGATACGTGCACCCAAAGAGGGGCCTAGCGCGAGTGCGCTATTAGAGTTTTTGCAAAACCCTTATTTTGATCTTCCATATAGCCTGAATAAACCCCCTGAGGCATGCATCGGTCTGCTTGCTCAACTTGAAGATATTTTGATTGCGAGTCAGGCCAAGTCTGGGTGGGAAACTTTTCTCATAGCGATTGAGCGAGCAAATAAGTATGCTGCGTCAAATGGCGGCTCGCCCAACGAGCATTTAATCGACCTCATTAAGTTTGTAAGACGCCTCCACGTCGCTTGGCAGCACTTATCGGTGGATTGTTCTAGTGCATACGATCTTTTGCAGAAAAACCTAATAGAGACCGGTATGGCAGGGCGCCTAGAGAGCGATGCTGCTGGTAAGCAGCTGTTAGAAGTTCTCAATAGTTTTAATCTCAGTAGTGGCGTCTATAGCAATCTGAAGATGCGCCTACCGGAGTGGTTGAGCTTGCTAAAAACTGTTATCGAAGAAGCAACTTATGAGGAAACTGGTAAAGAGGCGCAAGCAACCCTGAGTATCTTACCTCTGAGCTCAACACGCTTACGACAATTTGATGCAGTAGTGTTAATTGGGTGTGATGAGCAGCAGCTACCAGCATTTTCTGAGCCCCCATTATTTTTCTCGGACACACTGAACCGCTATCTCAAGTCTTCTACAGTTGCAGCTCAGTACGTACAGCAGGCTAGAGACCTCTCTCAGTTGCTGGTCTCCTGTAAGCAAGTAGATCTTCTCTGGCAAAGTAAAAGTAAAAGTGGTGAACCTCTACGTCCATCGGCATGGATTCAGCGTTTACAGACCCAATTAAAAGACTGGAAAGCGATAGAGGTGAAGCCGGAGACGTATGAAGGCAAATCTCAACCACTGCAAATGTCGGTGAGCGTGCCTGATAAAGATTTAGCGATTCCGGTAACGGTCTCGCCCAGCGCCTATAAGGCTTTGCGGGATTGTCCCTACCGCTATTACGTTAGCAGCTTATTGGGATTGCGTAAGGCAAAAGAATTCGAAGAAGGCTTTGATGCCTCCCTTGCGGGTCAAACTTTGCATGCTTTGCTCAAAACCTTTTTTCAAGCGCTGAAAACTGAGGATGAAAAATCTCACTCACCTATTCATGACGGTGCAGATGAGCGTCGTCAATGGATGATCGAGCATTTAATGAAATGCTCTGAAAACGAGTTTGAGCGCCTCATCGCAGGCGACGCAAGAGTGCTTGGAACCCTAAGGGATTGGCAAAAACAAATTCCTAGTTTTGTGGATTGGCAAATTCAAAGAGAAAGCGAGGGCTGGCGTTATCACGATGCCGAGCTAACGGTTGGCTTTACATTAAGTTTGAGTGATCCCGATGGCGTGCAAAGAGATATCCGTATTGCAGGACGTGCTGATCGATTTGATATTCATCAATTTGATGGCACTGCGGCCGCAGTGATTGACTATAAAAATCAAAAGATGAAAAAGATCGTGGATCGTGCCGAGAATCTCTTGGATGATCCGCAGCTCTTAATTTATGCCCGCGCTGCCAGTGAAAACGCGGTTGCAGCTCATATCCCAGGTCGTATGGTGGGGCAGGCTGAATGGGTAAGTCTCAGGGCTGACTTGGATAAAGGCGAAGATAAAAGTGTCCGGGCGCATGCAGTAGAAAACATGCCGGAACTGATGGCAGAGTTTTCAGAGCAGATCACCCAAGATTTAAATACCTTATGGGCACGTAAGCCTATGCAAGCATTTGCACCGGATAGCGTATGTCAATACTGTGAAGCTAGAGGCATTTGCAGAAAGGGGATGTGGTGAGCGAAGAGTTCAATTATTCCCTGGCCTGTAATCCAGAAAGATCTGTAATCGTCTCTGCTTGTGCAGGTAGCGGCAAAACTTGGCTATTGGTGGCTCGTATGATCAGGTTGTTGTTAGCCGGCGCAAAGCCCCAAGAGATCTTGGCGTTGACCTTTACGCGTAAAGCCGCACAAGAAATGCGTGATCGCCTCTACGGTTTATTGGAAGAGTTTTCCACTGCAGATGACGTAACGCTTACACATGAATTACAAATGAGAGGGCTAACGAAAGAAGAGGCTATTCAATTGTTACCCCAGGCTAGAGCCTTATACATCAAGGTTCTATCTAGCCCGCAGGCTATCGTGATTGATACCTTTCATGGTTGGTTTGGGCGTTTGCTTGGTGCAGCTCCCGTATCTGCAGAGGTACAGCCTGGCTTTAATCTGCGAGAGGATGCTAAGCGCCTACAAGAAGAGTGCATGGGTGATTGGTGGGGCAATCTGCCAGAGGATTTAAAAAAGCACTATGACGTATTGCTGGCAGAGTTTGGTGCGAGTGAGACTCAAAAATTTTTGATGGGAAATTACAGTCTCTTTAAACAAAGAGGCGCGTGGACTTTCTTTCAAGACGCTTGTATTGCTAAAAATATTCAGCCAGCAGATTGTTTGGAAAAGATCTTGCCCTACCTAGCCAAGAGCAATCCACTTGAAGTCTTTTGGAAGCTTCCTGGTACCAAAAAAGATCTAGAGATGCTCTATGAGTGTTTTCAAAATGGCACCCCAACCCAAGTAGGTAAAGCAGCGTACTTAAAGCAAGTGATTGAGCATCATGACGCCAATGGCTCGGCGATGGATATCGCCAATGAGTTTCAAGCTTATTTTTTAACTCAAGCACGGACTCCTTTGGCAGACATTGCTAAGACCTCAGCCCCAATGCTTAAGTATCTAAATACAAAGAATATTGATCCCACAGAAATTACGAAGATTCGCAATGGCTGGGTAGATGCTTATCAAGACTTATTTGCCTGGCAAAGCGAACACCTGATTCGCGATCTTAATATCGCATGGTTTGCCATGAGTGAGGCGATGCTTGCCCATATGGAAAAAGCCAAAGAGTCCATGCGTGTGCGGGACTTTGATGATTTAGAGATTGGTGTGAGTCAATTAATGGCTAGCTCTGCCAATGCCTCTTATTTGCAGGCTCGCTTGGATGCAAAGTACAAACATATTCTGATCGACGAGTTTCAGGATACCAACCCATTGCAATGGCAAATATTGCGCTCATGGTTAGATGGTTATGGCGATGATGGTTCAATGCCAAGCGTCTTTATTGTTGGCGATCCTAAGCAATCGATTTATCGTTTCCGCCGTGCCGATCCAAGACTATTTGATAGCGCTAGAGATTTTCTGGTGAGAAAGTTAAATGCGGCTGCCTTATCGCAAAATACCACCCGCAGAAATGCACCGGCCATTAATGATGCGGTGAATGGGGTGTTCTTGGCAGGTGTCTTGCCGGAGAGCTATCAATATGCCAAGCAAGCTACAGCCTGGAAGCCTTTGCAACAGGGCTTACCAGCGGAAGCCTATGCAGTAGATGGTGAGACAAAATTATTACCCCTCATTGAGCGAGTGGAGAACGAGCAGCCAGAACGTTATGGCTCAGCTTTTGATGTTGCGATTCGAGATTCTGGTCAAACTAGTGATGTTCAGCAGCGCTATGAAGAGGGCAAGCAAGTTAGTCGATTAATTCATCATGTAATTGCAACACGCCAGGTGATGGATAAAAAAGACGGCAAAGATTATTGGCGCCCTGCAAGAGCAAGTGACTTTATCTTGCTGGTAAAGCGTCGTAAATATTTGCCGCAGTTTGAAAGAGCTCTTCGTGAAGCGGGCTTAGCTTATGACAGTACTCGCTTGGGTGGTCTTCTCAATACATTAGAAATCGATGACCTTATTGCATTGCTAACAGTATTGGTTTCTCCTCGCCATGATTTGCCGTTGGCCCAGATTCTGCGTAGTCCAATCTTTAGTTTTACCGAGCAGCAGATGCAAGAACTCAGTATGAGTATTGGCGGCAATGGCCAAGGTTATCGCTCCTGGTGGGATGCATTACAAGCTAGTCAAAACCCGCAAACCCAGAAGGCGGCAAGGTATTTAGAGCATTGGCGTGGGTTAGGCGAGGCATTACCAGTTCATGATTTACTGGATTTGATTTATCACGAGAGTAATTTGCGAGTGAGTTATGCCGTTGCCGCTCAAAATCTAGCCAGGGCGCAAGTCTTGGCGAATCTAGATGCTTTTCTGGAGCTCGCCTTAAATCAGGATGGTGGTCGCTATCCAAGCTTAAGTCGCTTCATTGATGAGATGAACGCAATGCGTCGTGGCGATGATGATGAAACGCCGGATGAGGGTGATGTTGAAGCCGAAGCAAATGAAGATATTGGTGAAGTTGATGAGCAAAGCGAGATGTCGGAGGAGGATCGTCATCAGCGTGTACGTTTAATGACAATACATGGGGCTAAAGGTTTGGAGTCACCTTTTGTCATCATGCTTGATGCAAACAATACGGAGTGGCGTGCACCGCATCGAGGTGTTCTATTAGATTGGTCGCCAGAGCATGACAGCCCGACGCATCTCTCTTTGTATACCTCCAAGACGCTCACAGGCGAGCGTAGCCTCATCTTCAAAAAAGAGAATGAAGTTAGTCAGAATGAAAATTGGAATCTCCTCTACGTTGCTATGACTAGAGCTAAGCAGGGTCTATGGCTGAGCGGCGCTGCTAGCAGTAGCAAGACTGGGCTGAATGAGCGCTCTTGGTACGGTAGAGCCCTGGCTGCAGGTGTTCCTGTACTAGATATGAATACGCCTGACTTTAAAGATATGCCACTAGAGCAGCGCGATATGCAGTTAGAGCTTGGAAGTGGGCCATTTAAGATTGATCACTTTCAGATTGCATGGGATCAAGCTAAGAGCAACCATCAAGACTCAATTGCAAAGATTGAGAGTGGAGTCCTAGCGAAGGAGCTTGCAGAAAGAGTCTTAGAACAAGCCAAAGCAGAGCCTGACCCAGAAATTCTGGAAGAGGGTACAAACTTTCATAAGTTGCTTGAGTTCCTTACTCCAGACTCTAGCAATCAAGCAAAGCCACCCGTGCCAAGCGAGCAAGAGCTCATGAATTGGTTGGGTGTGGATGAAGAGCATGCGCAAACACTGTTGACTCGAATCAAAGCAGTCTTGGGCACTCCAGAACTCCAGCGCTATCTGACATCAGGCGAATGGGTTCAAGCCTGGAATGAGCTTGATATCGCTAGCGAAGATGGCAAGAGCTACCGCATGGATCGCTTAGTGGAGCTGGATGATCATTTAGCCATCATCGATTACAAACTCACGATTCCAGAGGTAGGTAGCGAGAAATATGAAAAGTATCGCAAGCAGTTGCAGGGCTACCAAGCTGAACTTGCGCGCATCCGAGAAGACAGGCCAAACAAGGCTTACTTGATTTCATCTAAGGGTGAGATAGTTGAAGTGAAGTAGTGCATAAGGCACTATCATTTAGGTATGGAACGCTTCCCCATCATTGTCGAATTCGTAGAGACTGCTCAGCCTTGGTTTTATCGGGTCAGTATTTATCTATCCAATGCTTTTGTGGATGACCCGGCAATACTCGCTTTTGTTTTTTGCTAAAACAAAAGACGCTCAATAAAAAACCACCGAATGCGGTGGTTTTTTATTTGAAGTTAGGGAAAAAATCAAAACTGTAATAAACAAGATGAAGGATTTACTTAATCATCCCTGCGTTCTTTGCATCATCCATAGCTTGAGCGGTTTTCTCTTTGATAAATGCTGGCATTTTTGCTAAAGGCACATCCACAATGACAAAGCCGGAATCTTCTAGCTTCTTCTTGGTTTCAGGATCGGCATTAAGTTGTGCAAAGTAGTCAGACATTTTTTGTTGGAGCACTAGTGGAGTGGCTTTTGGCACAGCTACGCCGCGGTATGCGCCGTCCACCCAGTTCAAGCCAAGCTCTTTAAAGGTTGGTACATCTGGTAGAGCGGGGTTACGCTTCTCAGTCGCAATCGCCAGCGTACGTACTTTCCCTTTTTGCTGAATCGCTAAAGGTAGATAACCCATAGCGCCATCAACGTGCATGCCAATTAGAGCTGTAATCAAATCACCAGTACCTTTAAATGGTACGTAGTTGATTTTGACGCCCGCTAATTTATTCAGACGCTCAACTGCCATATGGTTTGCGGAGAACTGTGCTGATCCAGCCAAGGACATCTTGCCCGGATCTTTTTTGGCTGCCGCAATAAATTCTTGATAGGTCTTATAAGGGCTATCTGCAGAGACCATCAAAGCATCAGGGGTGTAGTGATAGTAGTAGATCGCATTAATGTCATCAGTCTTGTACTGAATGCCTTCCTGAAGTGGTTGCAAGATCGTATGTGGAATATTGACACCCACCACAGTCGTGCCATCAGCTGGGTAGGTATTAAGTGCACTCCATACCAAAGCGCCGCCTGCACCAGCACGATTCATAACCACCATAGGCTGCTTAAATTTCTTGGCAGAGATATCGGCTTGGTAGCGCGCTACCAAATCAGACTCACCAGCGGGCGGAAAGGGAATGATGTACTGAATTGTTTTATCTGGGAAGGGTTGGGCGCTCGCGCCAGATAACAAACCGAACGAAAGCAAGCAAGCACTCAGCAGGCCGCCAATTAAACCACTTAGTAATTTAAATAACTTCATTTGGAGATCTCCTCAATAACTGCATTAGTAACATCACTCATCATGGCTGTACCACCTAAATCACGGGTGTGTAATTTTGGATTGGCAGTCACTTTTTCAATGGCTGCCATGAGTTTTGCGCCCAGGGCTTTTTCACCCAAGAAGTCGAGCATCATCACTGCTGACCAGAAGGTGCCAATTGGATTGGCAAGCCCTTTACCCATGATGTCAAAAGCAGAACCATGAATCGGTTCAAACATCGATGGATAGCGACGCTCCGGATCTAGGTTGGCTGTTGGTGCAATACCTAGGCTGCCGGCAAGTGCGGCTGCTAAATCACTCAGTACGTCTGCATGCAAGTTGGTTGCAACAATGGTGTCCAAAGATTCGGGGCGATTAACCATGCGCGCAGTAGCGGCATCGACCAACTCTTTATCCCAAGTGACGTCTGGAAAGTCTTTAGCAACGATATTGGCGATCTCGTCCCACATCACCATGCCATGGCGCTGCGCATTGGATTTGGTGATTACGGTAAGGTGCTTACGAGGGCGTGACTGCGCCAACTTAAAGGCGAAGCGCTGGACACGCTCAACACCAACGCGCGTCATGATGCTCATATCAGAGGCAACCTCAATCGGATGACCTTGATGGGCTCTACCGCCTACACCAGAATATTCGCCTTCAGAGTTCTCGCGCACGATCACCCAATCGAGTTGACCTGGTTTGCAGTTACGCAGTGGTGTTTCAATGCCAGGAAGAATGCGAGTAGGGCGCACGTTTGCGTACTGATCAAAGCCTTGGCAGATTTTGAGACGCAAGCCCCATAAAGTAATGTGATCTGGAATATCAGGGTCACCAGCTGAGCCAAACAAGATGGCATCTTTAGAGCGCAAAGGTTCTAAGCCATCATCAGGCATCATGATGCCGTGCTTGCGATAGTAATCTCCACCCCAATCAAAATGCTCGAATTGGAAAGCGACTTCAGGATGTTTTTTGCTTAAGGCATTTAATACCTTTTCGCATTCGGGAATAACCTCTTTACCAATGCCATCGCCCGGAACGGACGCGATCTTATACGTCTTCATGTGTCTCCTACTATTGTTTTTATATGAGCTACTTAAGATGTAACTTCTAGACCTATTATGCAATTCCTCGGGCCCAATGCAAGCATGGGGAACTTGGGGTTTATGGCTAGAGCAGAGGGCAGAAAAGAGGGGGTGGCAGGGGTGTCATAGCCCCAAAACAACAAAAATAGCCCTGTTTTTGCGGTTTTTACATATACTGTATAAACATACAGTATATTAATGACTATGACGCAAGTAATGAACCCCACAAAAGTAACTCTAAGCCAGGCACCACAAGCCTTGGCGGGGCATTTTGCTGCTTATGAGCTTAAGCTCCTGAGTCACCGGATTTCAGCTGGATTCCCCAGTCCAGCAGCAGATTACGCTGAGGATGGCTTGGATTTGAACCATTACCTGGTTCAGAACAAGCCAGCCACCTTCATGTTCACCGTGAAGGGGGATTCGATGTTGGGTGCGGGTATTTGCGACGGCGACAAGGTTGTCGTTGATAAAGCACTTAAACCAAAACACAAAGACATTGTTGTGGCCGTAGTGGATGGTGAATACACCATCAAGCGCCTTTATCAATTGCGTGGTCGTATTGAGCTCCAACCAGAAAACCCCAATTACCAACCCATCACCTTTAACGAGGGTAGTGAGTTGCAGATCTGGGGTGTAGTTGTTGGAGTGGTGCGCAAGTACAGCAATGCCAGTACTAGATACAGCAAAGAGGGCAAGTGAGATGAATCTCCATTCACAAACCACATCCACCTCATCAAATTCGCTCTTTGCACTCGTAGATGTAAATAACTTCTACGTTTCTTGCGAGCGTGTATTTCAGCCTAAGCTAGAAGACGTGCCAATGGTGGTGCTCTCGAATAACGATGGTTGTGCTGTGGCACGTAGCGCTGAAGTTAAAGCGCTTGGCGTGAAGATGGGTACGCCTTGGTTTCAGATGAAGGATCTTGCCAAGAAGCATGGCATCCTGGCTCAATCATCTAACTACACTCTATATGGCGATATGAGTAGCCGGGTGGTTCAAGTACTTAGAACATTTACACCTAACTTAGAGGTCTACAGCATCGATGAGAGCTTCTTGCAAATCGAAACTGTCCTCAAGCAATATCAAGACACCATTGAGTTGGGTCAAAAGATCAAAGAGCAAGTTAAAGACACCACTGGCTTACCGGTTTGTGTAGGCATTGGTGCCAGCAAGACTTTAGCCAAGCTAGCCAATCACTTGGCTAAAAAGCACAAGCAGTTTGCTGGTGTATGCGATGTCAATGCGATGGCCAAAGAAGAGCTCTATCAGTGGATGAGTGAGACTGAAGTGGGTGAGGTTTGGGGTGTTGGTAAGCAGATTGCCAAAAAACTCAAAGCTCAAAATATTCAAAGCGTATTTGATCTCTTGCAAGCTTCACCACAAGCAATGCGTCAGCAGTTTGGTGTAGTCATGGAGCGTCTTTGCTATGAACTGCGTGGCACATCTTGTCTGCAGTTAGAAGAAGTGGCGCCAGCCAAACAACAAATCATTGCCTCGCGTAGCTTTGGTAAACCTGTGACTAGCCAAGCGGAGATTGCGCAGTCGGTTGCCACTCATGTGGCCCGTGCAGCTGAAAAGCTCAGAGCGCAAAACAGTACTACGGGCGCGCTCACAGTATTTATTCAGACCAATCCATTTAAGCAAAACGAACCGCAACACCATCAAAGCGTCACGATTCCACTGGTAGACCCAACAGATAACACACTGACGTTGACGAATGCTGCGCTAGCAGGCTTGAAGCAAATCTATCAAGCGAGCTTTCGCTATAAGAAAGCGGGTGTCATTCTGAATCTGATTAGTGATAAGCCTACAGCCCAGCAATCCTTGTTTGACGATATCGAAACCAAAGGTAAGTCTGCTCATCTCATGAAAGCAGTGGATGAAATCAATACGCGCTTTGGTAATGCGGCCATTAGATCCGCAGCTTCAGGAACCAATAGCACTAAACAAGAGTGGCAAATGAGATCAAACAATCGATCGCCGAACTACACCACCCGCTGGGATGAGCTCCCAGTGGCTAGATAAAGAATTCAGTAACAAATCAATTCATCAGTAAATAACACGTAACAACGCATAAAGGAGAAGCAAATGGACGCATTAAGTAACTTACTAAACAACTTCAACGGAATTTCTCTGGCAGTCATCATGATCTTGTCTTATTGCGCGGTATTGAAAAATACTAAGCGCAACGAAAGTACAAATCAGCAAGTATTTAGTCGCAAGTATCAGTAAAGAACAAGCAGTAGGCCTAGAGGGGGAATAAGGAAATCACGGATTCCTTATTCCCTAGTAAAGGCTGCTACTTGGCTTCTAAGGCTTTGCGCAGATATTCGGAGACATTGTCCTGGCGTAACATCCATTGCTTGTAGTCAGTGGGCATTTGGCTAATCAGTTCACCTTTATGTTTGCCGTAAGGCATCACCTTCGGAATGCGAGCTTTCTCAGACATTTCCCAAAAGGCATCTAAGGAGACTGGGTGCAACTTATTAATAATTTGCCCAACAATCTTGGAGCAAATCCATACATCAGCTAGTGCGCTGTGCGCGTTGCGCAATTGATCTCTAGCGGTATCGCGTTCGAAGTGATAGAGCAGGGCGCTTTGAGTATGGCTATCAAGCTCAGGCCAAAGGCTGCGGGCTAGCGCTAGTGTGCAGATTCTTTTAACTTCAGGTTTGCCAATAGCCACCCAATCAAAATCGATGTTGTGACCAATCAAATATTTAGTGCCAGCAGGTAATCGGAAAGAACTGCTTGCAGGGCAATTAACCAATTCTTCATCCATGATGTGATGTGTAGCAAGAGCGCCCAAGCTAATCGGCTTACCAGGGTTGTAGCGCTGTACCCAAGGATTGCCCACTTCAAATGGATTTAAAGAGCTTACGTCTAATGAAGCGGCTTCAATAATGACGGCATCGTTCTTATCAGTTGCTTCTACATCAAAAATAATGGCTTGGGGCATAGGGACTTTGAAAAGATTACGTGGATCTATTGTGCCTGGTCTACCAACTTACTTACATTTAAATCATCCTAAAACCCTACTCGATCTGATCTGAAGGCACTACGCTGAACTCTTCTATATAGAGGAGGGCTTGCATTGCGAGTGTCAATTGAGTGTTCCCATAAGCAATTACAACTATTTAGAATTTCTTTGGATGCACGAACTGTCCTGGTTTTGCTCATTATTTGGATGATTTGGGGAATTTTCAGGATTCTGAAAATCTTCTAAATAATTGAATTCATTTGCCTAGCTATTCAGTTAGAATTTCCTGAGATATCAGTCTACATAAAGGGAATTACATGAAACATTCATGGACTAGGCAAATTCTTGCTGCTTCAGTTTCTGCCACATTGGCGTTTACACCATTAATTAGCAATGCCTGTACTAGCTTCATGCTCAAGGGTAGTGATGGTGGATCTGTGTATGGTCGGACCATGGAGTTTGGTATGCCACTCAAGTCAGAGCTCATTACTATTCCTAAGAACTACGCATTAAAGGGAATTGGTACTGATGGTCAATATGGTTCTGGTCGTAGCTGGACTACTAAATATGCTGTTGCCGGAATGAATCCATTAGGTCTCCCAGAGTTGGTTGATGGCATGAATGAAAAAGGTTTGATGGGTGGCGTTCTCAATCTTCCAAACAGCGCTCAATACCAAGCAGTTTCTCCTGCTGAGTCAGCGAACAGCATTAACTCAGTTCAAGTTCTCACCTATGCGCTGTCTAATTTTGCAACTGTGGATGAAATTAAAGCAGGCTTGCAGCAGATTAAAGTCAATGGTGCCAAGCTTGCTATCTATGGAAATGGCACCCCACTAGTGCATTACACCTTCCATGACGCTAAAGGCAAAAGCATTGTGGTGGAATACGTTAAAGGCCAATTGACGATTTTTGATAACCCAACCACCGTCATGACCAATGATCCACCGTTTGAGTATCACCTGCGTGATATTGGTAGCTATGTAAATCTTTCTAATATCGAGAAGCCACCACTAAAAATTAATGGTGCGACTTTCAATGCACCTAGCTCAGGCACTGGCTTGCATGGAATGCCTGGTGATTTCTTGAGCACCAGTCGTTTTATTCGTGCACTGTTTTTATCTAACTCAGTACCAACCAGTTTTACAACTGCGCAAATGGGTGATGCTGCTTGGCATATCCTAGGAAGCTTTGATATTCCGCCTGGCTCGGTAACATTGCCAGCAAGCAATCCTTACGGTGGTGGTCTTGGTGGTTACGAAGTAACCGAATGGAGCGTCGTGGCCAACAATAAGAATATGACTTATAGCGTCAAGATGTATGAAAACACCAATATCTATGTATTTGACTTTAAGAAGTTGGATGTCAACGCTAAAGAGATTAAGTCAGTGAAGCTAAATCAACCGAAATTAACGCTTCCGGTTAACTGAAATAGGGTGGATGAGCCAAACCCCCGGCACTGGCAGAAATTGGGTTTGGCTGCTTCGTTCCCGACCTGACCAGGTTATCCAACCCACCATGCGGGGAGGCCCATCCAATTCCATTTTAGCTTGTTAGAATGTAAGACATGACAGCATTGGCATTGGCCCGTTCGTGGCGCCCCAAAACCTTCTCTGAATTAGTCGGTCAAGACCATGTGGTCAAGGCCTTGACCCATGCTTTGGATCAGGGTCGCCTGCACCATGCATGGCTATTTACTGGCACCCGTGGGGTAGGTAAGACCACCATAGCCCGAATTATGGCAAAAGCCCTCAATTGCACGGGATCCGATGGTTCCGGCAAGATGACTTCAGAGCCTTGTGGAAAATGCCCGGCTTGCATGGAAATCGACGCTGGTCGCTTTGTTGACTATATCGAGATGGATGCCGCAAGTAATCGTGGTGTCGACGATATTGCCGCTCTCCTAGAAAAAGCTGCTTACGCACCAAGCAATGGTCGTTACAAGGTTTACATGATTGACGAGGTGCACATGCTCACCAATCATGCCTTTAATGCCATGCTGAAAACTTTGGAAGAACCTCCAGAGCACGTCAAATTTATTTTGGCTACAACCGATCCGCAAAAGATCCCGGTAACTATTTTGTCACGTTGCTTGCAGTTCAATCTCAAGCAAATGCCAGTGCCGCTCATCGTTGAGCATTTAGAAAAAGTACTTGCCTCAGAAAAAGTCGAATACGAAGTCAATGCCTTGCGTGTTCTTGCCAAAGCAGCCCAAGGCTCTATGCGTGATGCCTTATCACTTACAGACCAAGCTATTGCTTATGCCGCCGGTAAAGTGACTGAAGAGTCTGTGCGCGGCATGCTCGGCACATTAGACGATGCCTATCTCATTCGCATTCTGGATTGCTTAATTGCTAAAGATGGCGCAAGCCTTCTCTCTGTTGCAAATGAAATGGGCGAGCGCAGCATGTCTTTCTCATTGGCATTGCAAGATCTATCCAGCTTGTTGCAAAAGATTGCAGCAGCACAAGTTGTTCCAGAGTCTGTATTGGATGATTGGCCAGAAGCGGGCGAGATTCGTCGCTTAGCCACTCAATTAACAAAAGAAGAAGCGCAACTCTTCTATCAAATTACGATTACTAGCCGCCCAGATTTATCGCTTGCACCAGATGAGCAAACTGGTTTTGCCATGACGCTCTTGCGCATGCTGGCGTTTCGTCCAGGCAATGGTGGAGGAGGTAGTTCATCTCCAGCACCATCGGCCCCACCAGTAAATACCACTCGTCCAGCACCTGCTGCACCAGCATCCAGAGCGGCTGCACCAGCGCCTGCTGCTAAAGCAGTTATGCCTGCAGCGGCGCCAGCATCCGCTCCTAGTGCACCAGCTGCCGTAGCTAGCTCAGCAGAACGTCCCGATTGGCATGCATTGATGCGTCAGCTGCCAGTTAAAGGCTTAGTGCAGCAGTTAGCGTTTCAGACGGAGCTGCAAGATTGGAATGATTCAGCGGCTGGAGTGCGTGCAACGATTGTGACGCCAATGCCGCAGCTGGCTTCCGAAGCTTCTGTTGGTCGTTTATGCGATGCACTTACTGCGCACTTTGGTAAGCCGGTGAAGATCGTGATTGAAAAAGGTGAAGTAGAAGGCAAAACCGTTGCAAAGGTTGATGCACAGATTCATCAAGAAAAAAGAATGAACGCCGAGCAAATGATTGCTGCCGATCCTTTTATTCAGCAATTGGAAAAAGAGTTTGGTGCCAAGGTCGTTGGTGGTTCAGTAAAGCCACTTTAATCTGGTCACTCAATACAGCCTCTTTAATTTAAATATCAATACATAAGCACTAAGGAAATAAAGCGATGATGAAAGGTGGACTTGCTGGCCTCATGAAACAGGCTCAGCAGATGCAAGAGAAGATGAAAACTGCGCAAGCCGAATTGGTTGCGTTGGAAGTGACTGGCCAAGCGGCTGGCGGCTTAGTTAAAGTAACGATCTCTGGCAAATACGAACTTAAGCGCGTGCAGATTGATCCAGGCGCAATGGATGATCGCGAGATGTTGGAAGACCTCATCGTGACCGCCTATACAGAAGCATTTAAGCAAGTAGAAGCCGCTAGTGCACAGATGATGTCTGGCGCTACTGCCGGTATGCCAATGCCTCCTGGCTTCAAGTTGCCGTTCTAACTTAATTAGTTAGTTGAATTCTTAATGGCACGCATAGAAGCACCTCAAGATGCACTCGGTCGATTGATCGAGGCTTTGCGCGTGCTTCCTGGAGTAGGCCCTAAGTCCGCTCAGCGTATGGCGTTCTATCTTTTGCAGCATGATCGCAATGGCGCAGCTGTACTAGCTCAGTCATTAGGCGAAGCGGTTGAAACGGTAGGGCACTGCGCTCGTTGCAATACATTTTCAGAAACACAGATTTGCAGCACATGCTCTGATGAGCGTCGTGACCCATCACTTCTTTGTATTGTGGAAACTCCAGCTGATCAAGTCATGGTGGAGCAGACTCTCAGCTTTAAAGGCAATTACTTTGTACTGATGGGCCGTCTGTCGCCACTCGATGGCATGGGTCCAAATGAAATCGGCTTTGATCGTCTACTCAATCGTATTGAGACTCCTGATACCGGTGTGCCCATTCGGGAAGTAGTCTTGGCCACCAACTTCACCAGTGAGGGCGAAGCAACTGCCCATTACATTGGTGAGGTTCTCAAATCTAAAGGCATTAAGGTGACTCGCATTGCGCGCGGCATTCCAGTGGGCGGTGAACTTGAGTATGTTGATGCCGGCACACTAGCTCGTGCCTTAATGGATCGCCGTTAATTCTGTTCAATCTAGGTGGTAAGTTGTTTTGAGGGCACACCTAAAGCCCAATTCAAGCCCAAGCCATCAATAATCCTTTATCAATCCGTCATTGCTACGTCATAAAGACTAGGTAAATTACCTCTTTTTGGGGATAATTTGGTCTGCGCCACCCTTGGGCTTCAATCCCAAGCTGTGTTTGCCTCGTTTTCCTATCGGCATGTTGCTAATGCATAGCACTGGCATCCCAACTAGAAATTGTGAATGACCCGCAAGATTTATCTACTCCTCCTGTTGAGCATGATTTGCACGTTTTTCGGAGCAACTGCATTTGCGCAGAAGGCGGGATCTGGCTCGGATCAAATTGCGAGTTTTGCATCGCCTATTGATGATCTGCCAACCGAAGGAACGCTTTTTGGTTTGCCTGTAAATATTCACGGTCAAACAACCTATATCAATCAGCGTTACAGCAATTTCACATCCAGCTACTCTGGAGAAAATAGCCTTTCTTCATCGAAGTCGATGAGCTATACCTGGTCAGGCACTCTATTTTTTGGTGCACGCTTAGCCCCAAACACAGATATCTATTTCAATCCAGAGGTGGTATCTGGCGTGCCATTTTCTGATTTAGTTGGTCTTGGCGGATTTTCTAACGGTGAGGCGACAAAAGCAGCTGGCCTTAACGCAAAGTTTTATTCTGCTCGCGCATTTCTGCGTCAAACTATTAATCAAGAGGGCGATAAAGTTGTTCTCGAAAACGAAGCCAATCAAATTACACAAACTGTTAGCAGTAATCGTGTTGTAGTTACCGCTGGACAGTTTTCTACTTTAGATATTTTTGACGATAGTAAATACGCCAAAGACCCTCGTATTCAGTTTATGAACTGGGGCAATATGACCTATCTAGCTTATGACTACGCTGCCGACGCACGTGGCTATAGTACTGGCTTGGCGGGTGAATGGTACCTCAGTAATTGGGTTATGAGAGCCTCCCGTATGCTGGCTCCAAAGTCCCCTAATGGCCGTGATCTCAATTGGCAAATATTCAATACCTATGGAGATCAAATTGAAGTAGAGCGTCAACACAATATTGCAGACTTACCGGGTAAGGTGAGCGTGCTTGCTTATCGTAATCGAATGATTCTGGCGCGTTTTCAGGATGCAACAAATTATGTGGTTACTAATAACGCCCAAGGTACACAAGCAATTGATAATGTACGAACTAACTATCAATACAAAACCGGTGTTGGTATTAATGGCGAACAGGCTTTAACAAAAGACTTAGGCATCTATGGTCGCGCCTTCACTTCTGATGGTCATACTGAAACGATGTCGTTTACTGAGGCGGATAACTCCATATCAGTAGGCATGGGATTGAATGGCACAAGTTGGAGTCGACCTAAAGATACGATTGGCATCTCGATGATGCAAAACGGTTTATCCAGTTATCGCAAAAACTATTTGCAATCTGGCGGCGTGTCTTACTTTATTGGCGACTATGCTGGTCCTGGTCAGACAATTTCTTATCGCCCAGAGCGAATCGGAGAGGTGTATTACAACGCCACTGTGATCAAGAATGTCTTGGCTGGTTTGAATTTTCAGCACATCAATAATCCCGCCTACAACGCTGCTCGCGGCCCGGTGAATATCCTATCTTTTAGGATTCATGCCGAGTTTTAAGGGTTTTGCTGACATTAGTGATAATTTTTATCTTTAAAATCAATAAGTTAGAGAATCCAAATATTTAGACTTTTGACTTTTGTCACCTATAATTCATAAAACCCCCTTAAACGGGCATAGATTTGATCTAAATCTGCATCTGGGGCTATAAAAACAGCATTTGATTGATTTAGAGGCAGTGGCATTTGTTGATTCTCGGCAAAAATATAACTAGCGAAGTTAAACCGCTCAAAAGCAAGACATCATTTGCGGTATTCGCTTGCGTTCTTTGTGCCTCAGTCCCTCCATCTTTAGTGTTCGCTCAGACCTCTGTAGGGGAGGCGCCAGCAAGCGTTACAGTTCAGTCCGGTGATACCTCTTTAGCTGCGCCGCCATCGATTGGTGCTCAGTTAGGTGCACAAGATCAAAAGGCGGGTACAAACTCTAAAGCCGCAGAATTATTTGCCCCAGTAACAAAAGCGAATACCCCAAAGATATACGCCAAGCCAATTGCATCAGGCCCGACGGAAATGGATTTGCGTCAGCTATGGAATGAGCTTAAGGTAAATAATCCGCAGCTGTCTTCATTGCGTGAATCCTATTTATCTGCCAAAGCGACTGTTCCGCAAATTAATGCACCAGCGAATCCACAAGTAGGGTTGGTATGGTCTGGTATGCCGGTGAATTCACCGTTTGCATTGGGCGGAGCAAATGCGCCATCACAGCAATATCCCGGTGGCATTAGTAGTAATAACTCTATTTCTGTAGCGCAACCTTTCCAGTTTCCAGGCAAAAAGAGTCTTGCTGCGGATATTGCCGATACCAATGCTGAGGCCTTGTTAGCAAGCTCCGAATCTACTTACTTGCAGTTGGGTGCTCAGCTTTCAACCCTGTACTACAGCGCTTTGTCTTCACAGAAGCAATTGGCGGTTCTAAAGGAATCTGTCATTCGTTTGGAGATGATCAAGAATGTAGCAAAAGCACGTTATGCCAATAACGCTGCTGCCTATGTTGAGTATTTGAACGCCCAAGTAGCACAAAGCGCAGCGCAAGCAGATCAATTCAATGTAGAGCGTCAGCTCAACGTAGCTTTGCATAACATCAACACATTGGTCGGCCGCCACTCTCGTGAAAAATTGGTATTACGTGGCGATGTTCGACGTGCTATGAATGGCGTCCCAACTTTAATTGAATTGGAAGATTACGCCGAAAGTAGTCATCCATCGTTAAAGAGTTCGGCGCTCCAGTTGGATGCAGCTCGCAAAGGTGTGGATTTAGCTAAGAAGGCTTACTTGCCAGACTTTCAGGTGATTGGTTCATCCTACACTCCGCGCGGACCATTCTCAGCAAATAATGGCGCGCTGTTTTATCAGTTTGAATTAGATCTCATTATTCCTCTGTACTTCTTTACTAAGGAAAAGTATGGGGTAGAGCAAGCGCAGCGTAATCAAGCGGCTGCAGAAGCGGGCAACATCTCAAACCGTCAGCAAATCGTCTTAGCTGTAAATACAGCCTATGCCGCTTACGAGCAGGCTAAGAATCAAACCCAGTTTTTAAAAGAGCGCCAAGTACCGCAGGCTGATGCAGCTTACAAGGTAGGTCTGACTCAGTATTCAAATAATGGCCAAGGCTTTAATGATTTATTGACTGCGCAAACACAGCTGCGTAACTTGGAAATTGCATTGGCTCAGGCTGAGAGCAATCTAATGCAAACGCAGGCGGTATTAATGGTGTCAGCGGGTAAAGAACCCTTTTAAGGAGCAGTTTTGAAAGACAAAATTCTTTCGTTTCTCAAGCACTTAACTGAAAAGGTTAAGCCTATTTTGCATAAAGGCGCGCATCACGGTACGCACCATGCAAAAGTGGCTGCTGCTGGCTTGGCAGGCTTATATTGGAATCTATCACCGCAGAATCGTTATCGCGTTCGTCTGGCTGCTTTTGCTTTTGCTATTTTGTCTTTGGGCATCGTAGTAGGGCGTGTAACCAACGTCAATCGTGCTGTAAAAATCGAAGCCTCCGATAAGGCGCTTAAGGTTGAAAGTAGTGGCGTCTTGGAATTAAAGCTTCCTGGAGTGACTCTCAATCCTGAAATCTATGTTTTTCAGACGGCTGAAAAAGTGCAAGTGCCCGTTAATATCAAAGTGCCAGGACGTTTGGCATTTAATGCAGAGAAATCTAAAGTCTTGTCAGCTCGTGCACCTGGTCGCGTAGAGCGTATTTATGCTTTCGACGGTGCTCAAGTAGAGATTGGCTCCCCAATCGTCGAGCTCTATAGCCCCGAGTTCCTATCTGCCCAGCAAGAATACTTACTCTCATCTAAAACTGCCAAAGTTCTCGAGGCTAATAAATCTATGAGTGACTTATTGGGTGATGCGCGCATTACTCAGCAAGCTGCCGCAAATCGTATGAGAAATCTCGGCGCAGGCGATGGTGATATCAAAAGTATCGAATCTACCGGTAAGACAAGCAATAACTTAATCATGCGCTCCCCTTTAAAAGGGGTTGTGGTTAAGCGTAATGTCGAGCCAGGTTCTGCCGTGAGTTCTGGCGATGTGATTGCGACTTTGGCTGATCCTAAGCAGCTCTGGTTCTTGGGTAATGTATTTGAGCAAGATTTTCGTTTGATCAAACAAGGTCAAAAGATGGTCTTGCACCTAGAAGCCTATCCAGAAAAAGAATTCGTTGCTTATGCCAATTACATTTCGCCAACGGTTGATCCACAAACCCGCGCTTTATTAATTCGTGCGGATGTTGAAAATACGGATGATCTCTTGCGCCCAGACATGTTTGCATCAGGCTCGTTAACTACAGGTACGGCAGATGCTGTAGTGGTTCCGCAGTCCGCTATTGTGCGAGTACGTGAAAATCGTTACGCCATCGTTAAAGTTGGCCCAGAAACTTTCCGTCGCGTACCTGTTAAAGGATATGACCTCAATAGCAAGAGCTTTGCAATCACCGAAGGTGTAGAGCAAGGCTGGCAAGTGTTATCCGAAGGCGCTGTTTTGTTAAACGATCGTTTTGCAAAGCAGGAGGACTAAGTGAGCGTTTTCACCTCCTTTATTCGAGGGGTAGTTGAGAAGCGTGCGCTTGTCATTTTTGCGTCCATCGTTCTGCTTGGTTTGGGTATGCTCAGTTTGAGTAAGTTACCAATACAGCCTTATCCTGGAGTCGCGCCATTAACCATTCAAGCGATTTCACAGTGGCCAGGAAGAAGTACCACCGAAGTGGAGCAGCAGGTCACTATTCCGGTAGAGAACGCTTTGGCAGGTATTCCGGGCTTGCAAGCATTTCGCTCGGTATCGCTTTTTGGTTTATCTGTTGTTACTCTCAAATTTAATGACACTGCCGATCCATTCAAGGCCCGTCAAACCTTTTTAGCTAACTTAGCAAACGTTGCGTTTCCACCGGGTGTTACTTCCAGTATTAGCCCTGACTCAGATGCGACTGGCGAGATCATGCGTTACGAAGTGCGCTCTGAGTATGCATCTTCAACTTTGTTGAAGACCTTGCAAAACTATGAGATCTACAAAGAGCTTAAGCAAACCCCGGGTGTAGCTGATGTCTCGTCTTTTGGCGGCAAGGTTCGTCAATATCAAGTCATTGTTAGTCCTGAAAGCTTGCAGGCTAAGGGCGTATCAGTCAATCAGTTAATTACAGCCCTCACCAATGCCAATAGCAATACCGGTGGCGGCTTACTCCCTAGTGGTGAGCAGCAGTTTGTGGTGCGCGGTGTAGGTCTTCTGAAGAATATCGATGACATCAAGCAGGTTGTAGTCACAATCAATAATGGCGTCCCCATTCGGATTGGTGATGTAGCGCGGGTAGAGATTGGCAATGCGCCACGCTTGGGCATGTTCCAGTTCAACGACAATCCCGATTCGGTTGAGGGTATTGTTTATTTACGTCGTGGTGAGAACGCTACTGAAGTATTGGCTCGTGTGCGCAATACTGTCGAAAACATTAATAAACATATTCTGCCTCCTGGCATCGAGGTAAAGCCTTTCTACGATCGTCAGGTGCTGTTGGATATCACGATCGGCACCGTTAAACACACCTTGTTCTTTGGTATCTCTCTGGTATTGGCAGTTCTATTCTTCTTCTTGGGAAATATTCGTGCAGCTGCGGTAGTTGCTGCGGTGATCCCTCTAGCGCTTTGTGTGTCATTTATTCAAATGCATTTATGGAGCGTACCTGCCAATTTGATTTCTTTGGGGGCAATTGACTTTGGTGTGATCGTTGACTCGGCAGTGATTCTGACGGAAAACGTCATGCGTCACTTAGAGGAGGGCGGTAAGCGTCTGAACCAAAGCATCATTTTGGCAACCAGTGAGGTTCAGCGTGCCATGATTTATTCCACTGGCATCATCATCGTCGCGTATTCACCATTGTTCTTCATGGGTGGCGTAGAGGGCATCATCTTTAAGCCAATGGCATTTACGATGGGCTTTGCCTTGATTGCAGCGATGATTCTTAGCCTGACATTCTTGCCGGCAATGATCTCACTGGTATTTGGTGAAAATCTACATCACAAGCCACCATCTTTCATTACCAAGATTTTGGATAGCTACAAGCCTTTGCTAAGAAGATGGATGGACCGTCCATTAACCGTTTTCTCAGTGGCAGTCTTTGTATTGGGAATCACGCTCTTAAGCATGACTCGCCTAGGCACAGCCTTCTTGCCAACCTTGGAAGAAAACAATATTTGGTTGCGCGTGACATTGCCTAATACAGTCGATCTCGATTATTCAGTCAAGATTGCCAATCAACTTCGCGAAACCTTTATGAAGCAACCGGAGATTGAAAAGGTTGCTGCACAGATTGGTCGTCCAGACGATGGTACCGACTCTACTGGTGTGTTTAACCAAGAATATGGTCTTTACTTAAAGAGTCCGGACAAGATGCCAAGCGGGTCCTCAAAGAAGGATTTGATTGCGCATTTAGAGACTGAGCTCAATAAGATTCCTGGTATTACTTATAGTTTCTCTCAATATATTCAAGATAACGTTAACGAAGCTTTATCAGGCGTTAAGGGCGAAAACTCAGTCAAGATTTACGGCACTGACCTTGAGGTTTTGGATCAAAAAGCACATGAAGTCATTGATCAGCTCAAAAAAGTTCGGGGTGTAGCTGATGAGGGCATTCTGAAGGAGTTAGGTCAGCCTACGCTGAATATTCAGATTGATCGTGATCGCGCTGCGCGCTACGGCATTAATGTGAATGATATTCAGACGGTAGTAGCAAACGCTATTGGTGGCGCTGCAGTGACTAACTTACTTGAAGATGAAAAAACTTTTGGTATTGCTGTGCGTCTGAATGAAGGTAGCCGTAATGACGTGGCTGATATTGGTCACTTACTGGTTGAGGCACCTGACGGTACCAAGATTCCTTTGTCAATGGTAGCCAGTGTTCGCTTAACGGATGGCCCATTCTTTATTTACCGCGAAGCTGGTAAGCGCTATATTGCGATTAAGTTTAGCGTTCGTAACCGTGACTTAGGTAGCGCTGTAGAAGATGCTCAGTTCTTGGTAGAGAAGAACATTACTTTGCCGCCAAACTATTCGATTAGCTGGGATGGTCAGTTCAATCAAATGAAGCAAGCGCAGAAGAAGTTGATGTTAATTGTGCCGTTGGCATTATTAGGTATCTTCTTATTGCTCGTGAGTGCATTCGGTAATTTCCGTGATGCTTTCATTGTGATGATTAATGTGCCATTTGCTGCTATTGGTGGTGTGATTGCTTTGCATCTAGCAGGTGAGACCTTGAGTATTTCGGCATTCTTTGGATTCCTATCGCTCTTTGGTATCGCCATTCAGGATGGCGTGATCCTGATTTCCTTTATTAATAAGACAGCTGCTACAGAACATGGTCAGATGAAGGACATCATGGTGGAGGGTGCTTCATTGCGTGTTCGCCCAGTGTTGATGACTGCCGCACTCTCAGGCCTTGGCCTCTTGCCAGCTGCTTTATCGCACTCCATTGGGTCGGAGGCGCAACGTCCTTTGGCATTAGTCATTGTGGGCGGTATGGTAACCACTACGATCTTGACGCTTTTGGTGTTGCCAGTGATATATGGCTGGTTTAGAGCGCGCTCCCTGACCCCAGCTAGTAATATATAAACATTCAGAAAAATAGAAAGAACCCAATATTCATGAGCAATCGTCAACCTCACATCTTGGTTTCCAATGATGATGGCTATTTAGCTCCTGGCCTATTGGCTCTGGTAAAT
Source organism: Polynucleobacter sp. 86C-FISCH (assembly GCF_018882415.1). Classification (GTDB taxonomy): domain Bacteria; phylum Pseudomonadota; class Gammaproteobacteria; order Burkholderiales; family Burkholderiaceae; genus Polynucleobacter. Next base: position 1,581,400 of record NZ_JACVOL010000001.1, read on the forward strand.
GCGGTACGTCCTTTGGGTCGGATTACGGTGATCGCTCCCGAGCAAAACCATAGTGGTGCATCAAATTCATTAACACTCTCAAGACCTCTCTCGATTCATCGAGTGGCTGGTGGTGAGCGTGATGGATTTTTCTTTATCAATGGCACGCCGACGGATTGTGTTCACGTTGCCATGACTGGTTTTTTAGATGAGAAGCCTGATTTGGTAATCTCTGGCATTAACCAAGGTGAGAACATGGGTGAAGATACTCTGTACTCTGGCACAGTAGCTGCTGCTGTTGAGGGTGTGATGTTTGGAGTGCCGGGCATTGCATTCTCACAAATTGATCGCGGTTGGAATCGTATTGAAGATGCCGCTAAAGCAGCGCACGATGTAGTAGCGCAAATGCTGGTTTCTGCGTTAAGCAAAAATCATGCTGATGGCGTAGCAACACTGCTGAACGTCAACATTCCGAATCGTCCCTACGCCGATCTTTATCGTTGGCGCGTAACCCGCCTGGGCAATCGCCATCATTCGCAGCCAGTAGTGGTGCAAGACAGCCCTCGTGGCGACAAGATTTACTGGATTGGCGCTGCGGGCGATGTCAAAGAGGGTTCCGAAGGTACCGACTTTCATGCGATTGCTGAAGGCTGTATTTCTATTACGCCAATGCAGTTGGACTTAACGCATCATGCGCGTTTAGCAGCAATGCGCGCAAATGGATGGGATCGCGGTTGAAAGCTCCAACAGAACGCTTTGCTGCCTATCGGCAAGCGCTAGCTGCAAAAGTGCATGCTGGCGGTGTTAAGCATGGCAAAACTTTAGAGGCAATTGCTACCGTTCCACGTCATGCCTTCATGGACGCGGGTTTGCATGCACAGGCTTATGAAGATACGGCTTTGCCTATCGGTCATGAGCAAACTATCTCTAAGCCATCCGTAGTGGCACGCATGATTGAATTGCTTCATAAGCCTAAGCACAAGCTTGGCAAAGTTCTAGAGATTGGAACTGGTTGCGGTTATCAAGCGGCAGTTCTTAGTTTGCTGGCAGATGAGGTTTACTCAATTGAACGTATACGCCCATTGCATGACATGGCTAGAGCGAAGTTACGCCCATTTCGGATTAATAATCTGCGCCTAATCTATGGTGACGGTATCTTGGGCTTACCCCAAGCGGCACCATTTGACGGGATCATCTTGGCTGCAGCAGGATTGGGCATTCCAGATGCCTTATTGGACCAGTTGGCGATTGGTGGCCGCCTAGTAGCTCCAGTTGCCAAAAATGACAAAGAGCAGCAGCTTGTGATGGTGGAGAGAATGAGTTCTCAGCGCTATCAAAGAACTGTGCTGGACGGGGTCTTTTTTGTCCCCTTACAATCAGGGGTAGTATGAGTTTTATGATGAATTCAACAATTCAGAAATCAATTTAATGCCAAGTACCTTATTTAAGCCTTTCTTCATTGCGCTCATTTCCGCATCATTGATGTTGATGGTGGGTTGTTCTACGCCCCGTACGAAGCCTGCTAGTGTGACTGATCGCAGCGGTGGATCTAGTGAGCCAACACCGCCTGGTTACTATCGAGTTAAAAAAGGCGATACCTTAGCGCGCATTGCTTTAGATAATGGTCAAGCGCCACGGGATGTTGTGCAATGGAATAAAGCAGCTAATCCTAGTTTCAATCCGAATGTGATTGAGGTTGGTGATTTGATTTTGATTAAAGCGCCTGCGGGAACTAAGTCTGCACGTGTTGCGGATAAGAAGCCCGCAGCAGACAAGTCTGATTCACCAGCAACCTCTCCAGAGCCAGCAAAGTCTGAAGTCGTAGCTGAGCCTGGCATCCGTTTATCTTGGCCGGCTAAAGGCAAAGTGATTGCTGAATTTAGCGAGACCAATAAAGGTATTGATATTGCCGGTAAAGTCGGCGAACCTGTTCTTGCAGCATCTGATGGCAAGGTGGTCTACGCAGGTAATAGCTTGCGTGGTTACGGCAATCTAGTCATTGTTAAACATGACAATACTTATCTCACTGCTTACGCCCACAACAGCAAGCTCTTGGTAAAAGAGGGTGATGCCGTTCGTAAGGGTCAGAGGATTGCTGAGATGGGTGATACAGACGCCAATGCAATCAAGTTGCACTTTGAATTACGCGTTAACGGAAAACCAGTTAATCCAACGCCGTATCTACAGTAACGTTGCCTTAAGTAAGTATGGCAACTGTTCTCGTATTTGATATTGAAACCATTCCTGATGTAGCGGGATTGCGTCGTCTGGAAGATTTTCCAGAATCCATGAGCGATACCGAAGTGGCTAGCAAAGCCATGGCCGATCGTGCGGCCAAAACCGGCAGCGAATTTTTGCCCTTGTTTTTGCAAAAGATTGTCGCTATATCTTGCGTGATACGCAGAACCACTAAAGAGGGATTGCCACAAATTAAAGTGGGCACCCTAGGTACCCCACAAGATGATGAAAAGGTTTTGGTTCAGGCCTTCTTTGATCTCATTGAAAAATACACGCCACAATTGGTTTCTTGGAATGGCAGTGGCTTTGACTTGCCGGTATTGCACTATCGCGCTCTAGCAAATCACATTCAAGCACCACGTTATTGGGAGATGGGCGAGAGCCAAGAGTCTGATAGCCGTGAGTTTAAGTGGAATAACTACATTAGTCGATATCACATGCGTCATCTCGATATGATGGATCTACTAGCTAAATTCAATGGTCGCGCCAATGCGCCTCTTGATGGCTTGGCTAAGTTATGCGGCTTCCCAGGCAAGATGGGCATGGACGGCAGCCAGGTATGGCCCGCGTATCAGGATGGCAAGATTAATGATATTCGCCGTTACTGTGAGACTGATGTGGTCAACACTTATCTCATGTATTGCCGCTTTCAGTTGCTGCGCGGTGGCTTCTCTCTCGAGGAGTACCAAGAAGAGATTGAGTTTGTAAAAGCCTATTTAGAAAAAGAAGCTAAAGAGCCTAATGGCGCTCAATGGCAAGAATATCTCCAGGGTTTTTCAGCTGATGCGTAGAGGGGATAAGCCAGTCAATATTGAAGTGACTGAGCCAATCAAAGTTGAAGCCTTAGATCTTGATGCTCAGGGGATTGCACGCTTAATGCCTAATGAGGAAGAGCTTGCTCAGGGTCAAAGTGGCAAAGTCATCTTCATTAAAGGCGCGTTGCCAACTGAGCTAGTAACTTACACCATCACCAGTGATAAAGCCCGTTTTAGCAAAGCTAAAGTTCGCGATATTCTGAGGCCTGCTGTGTTTCGGGCTGAACCCAAATGCAAAGCCTTTGGTGTGTGCGGTGGCTGCACGATGCAGCATTTAGATATACGTGCGCAAGTTGCCATGAAGCAGCGTGTACTCGAAGACGATCTGCATCACATTGCCAAAGTAAAGCCAGGAGAAATTCTGCGTCCTATGGGCGGACCTACTTGGGAATACCGCCATCGTGCACGCCTCAGCGCCGTTAATCGCTCTATCAAAAAAGGCACGGTACTCATTGGCTTTCATGAAGGTAAGAGCGGCTATGTTGCTGACATGCTTGCGTGTGAGATTTTGCCAAAGCACGTATCTGACTTATTGCCAGAGATGCGCAAATTGGTGATGGGTTTGTCCATCGTCGATCGTATGCCGCAAATTGAAATTGCGGTTGGCGAGCCAGAAGATTCTCAGTCGGATGATCCTAAAAAATCAAAACCAGTTACCGCATTGGTGTTTCGTAATCTCAAGCCCCTAACGTCTGATGACGAACAGCTGCTGCGAGAGTTTGCCGATCGGCATCAGGTGTGGATATGGCTCCAGCCTAAAGGCATTGAGACGGTAGCACCGTTTTATCCCGAGACTGGCAAGCTTTGTTACCGGCTACCTGAATTTGAAATCGAGATGCCATTTAAACCGGCAGACTTTACGCAGGTCAATCACATGATGAATCGCGCATTAGTGAGTAGGGCGATTCGCTTGCTTGAAGTAAAGCCAACGGATCGTGTGCTCGATTTATTCTGTGGCATTGGTAATTTCACCTTACCGCTTGCCAGAAAAGCAAAACAAGTTTTAGGCATAGAAGGTTTAGCAAGCTTAACCACTAGAGCCAAAACCAATGCCGAACATAACGGCCTGGTTGATAAAGTAAGCTTTATGCAAAGTGATTTGTTTGAAGTGACCCCAGAAACGATTGCATCCTGGGGAAAAGCAGAGCGCTGGCTAATGGATCCACCACGCGAAGGTGCGATGGAGATTTGCAAGGCGTTAGCTGAATTACACCTTCAGCAAAGTGACTTGCTCCCTCAGCGCATTGTGTACGTCTCCTGCAATCCCAAAACGCTAGCAAGGGATGTTGAGATCCTGTGCCATCAAGCAGGCTACTCCTTGAGTAGTGCAGGGATTATCAATATGTTCCCTCACACCTCCCATGTGGAGTCTATGGCGGTTTTTGATCGCCTCTAGTTCATCCTAGATTGCCCCAATTTAGTGCGTAGCGCCTAAATCCAGTGCGCCGGGTAAATACTTGGCCCCAACCCAAGAGTAGATTGAGCTTGTGCAGAGATGTATTGCTGCCATGCCCGTAAATTACTTTTGGGAGTTTGTCATGAAAGCCTCAGATAGTTTTGCCCTCTTATTTATTTTGATGGCGCTGTCTTATGCTGTGAGTATGTTTGTAGCTGTTTAGTTTCTAGTCGCAAACAATTCGCACGAAGCTTATTTTGTAGCAAATAAAAAGGCGCCCGCAGGCGCCTTTAGAGAACATCACACTTCAGTTCTTAGTATTGCTTAATCTTTGTTACCGCCAACAATACCCAAGAGGGCAAGTAAGTTGGTAAAGACGTTATACACATCCAAGTAAATAGCTAATGTAGCCATGATGTAGTTAGTCTCGCCACCGTTGATCACGCGCTGTACATCAACCAAGATAAAGGCTGAGAAGATTGCGATAGCTAGAACCATCACAGTCAGCATCAAAGCCGGTAACTGCAGCCAGATGTTTGCTAATGAGGCAACGATCAAGAGCAGCACGCCAACCATGAGCCACTTGCCCATACCAGCAAAGTCGCTCTTGCTTACAGTTGCAATGGTTGCCATAGTGGCGAAGATTGCAGCAGTGCCGCCGAATGACAACATGATGAGAGTTGCACCATTGCTATAGCTGTTCAGTGTGTAGCCAACTAAGCGGGACATCATGATGCCCATGAAGAAAGTAAAGCCGAGGAGTAGGAGAACGCCTACACCAGTGTCTTTATTCTTTTCAATTGCCCAGAAGAAGCCAAAGGCAACTGCCATGAACACGATAAAGCCGATGAATGGGCTACCTGCGAAGAGATCCAATCCCATGGCAACACCGAGCCAGGCGCCAATGACAGTAGGCACCATGGATAGCGCTAGGAGCGCATAGGTATTGCGGAGTACGCGGTTGCGTACTTGGACGGTACTAATTGAGCCGGTTTGGCCAAAGCCGTAAGAGTTCAGATCACTCATATTGACTCCTTCTTTTTTCATAGTTATTACAAGAGCCCATATAGGGCTATTGACAGTAAGTATAGACAAAACGCCTAAATTTCAAGCCCCCATGTGAAAGACCTACAAATTAAAGGCTTATGCCCTGTAAATTCAAGGGCTTAGCCCTACGGACATAGGGGTAAATACGGTCAGGCAATGTATAATTCGGGGGTCGCTGGAGTGGGGTGGCTTATAGCCCCAAGCTGGCAAATACCTTTGAAATCACTATTGGAGTCTTGAATGGCAATTGAACGCACCCTTTCTATTATCAAACCTGATGCTGTCGCTAAAAACGTCATCGGCAAAATCTATGACCGTTTCGAATCTGCTGGTTTGAAGATCGTTGCTTCCAGAATGGCGCATTTGTCACAAAACGAAGCTGAGCAGTTCTATGGCGTTCACAAAGATCGTCCTTTCTTCAAAGACTTGGTGAGCTTCATGATCTCCGGTCCTGTCATGATTCAAGTTTTGCAAGGCGAAGGCGCTATTGCTAAGAATCGCGACTTGATGGGCGCTACTGATCCTAAGAAAGCAGAAAAAGGCACAATCCGTGCTGACTTTGCTGACAGCATTGATGCAAACGCTGTACACGGTTCTGACGCTCCTGAAACAGCTGCTGTGGAAGTTGCATTCTTCTTCCCTGGCATGAATGTTTTCAATCGTTAATCAGTAACCTATTTATCTACAAGTAGGCGCATTGACCTCCCCGCGCGTAAATCTCTTAGATTTTGACGCTGACCAAATGGCAGCGTATGTCGCGGGGTTGAATGAAAAGCCCTTTAGGGCAAAGCAGCTCATGCAGTGGATACATCAACGTGGTGTATCAGACATCAATGACATGAGTGATTTAGCAAAAAGCTTTAGAGCGACTTTGCTAGATAAAGCAGAAGTACTTTCTCTCCCCGTAATTAAAGATGAGCATGCGCTAGATGGCACCCGCAAATGGTTGCTGGACGTGGGCGCTGGCAATGCGGTGGAGTCCGTTTTTATCCCTGAGGATGATCGAGGCACTTTGTGTATCTCTTCTCAAGCGGGCTGTGCAGTGAACTGCCGTTTTTGCTCAACTGGGCATCAAGGCTTCTCGCGCAATCTCACTTCTGGTGAAATCATCGGTCAACTTTGGTTTGCCGAACATCTTCTGCGCAATGATCCAGAAGCAATTCGTCGTATTGAAAAATTTCCTACTCCAGGTTGGGAACATACTGGTCGTGTGATTTCCAATGTGGTGATGATGGGAATGGGCGAGCCATTACTCAATTACGACAACGTTGTTTCTGCATTGCGTCTCATGCTCGATGACAGGGCTTATGGTTTGTCCCGTCGTCGTGTGACCGTTTCAACATCAGGCGTAGTGCCGATGATTGATCGCTTGGCACAAGATTGTCCAGTGGCACTAGCAGTTTCCTTGCATGCGCCGAACGACGCATTGCGCGATCAACTAGTGCCTTTGAATCAAAAATATCCTCTACGTGAATTGCTTGACGCTTGTGAGCGTTACTTGCCATTCGCACCAAGAGACTTTTTAACTTTTGAATATTGCATGCTCGATGGCGTGAATGACTCTGATATCCAAGCAAAAGAATTGGTGCGCTTGCTCAGAAACATTAAGTGCAAAATCAATCTCATTCCATTTAATCCGTTCCCAGAGTCCGGTCTCAAGCGTTCGTCAGCCCAGCGGGTAAATGCCTTTGCGGGCATTCTCCTGGATGCCGGCATGGTGGCGACAGTGCGCAAGACTCGTGGCGATGATATTGCTGCTGCCTGTGGCCAGTTGGCGGGGGATGTAGTAGATCGCACTCGAGTTCGTGAGCGTGATGTGCATAGCGCCGAGATTGAAATCGAAGAAGTGGAATCCAATGAGCAGTCAAATGAGCACCCCATTGAGTGGCTCAAAAAATTAAGTTAAAGATTAGACCCTGATTAATAGATCCAATGAGCTCTGATAATTCTTTGCCACCATTGCCGTTAGGTCCAGCACCTAAGCGAGCTACGCGTCAGGCAACTGTTGCCTGGAAAACCAACATCATTACCGTTGGAGGAGATGCTCCTGTTCGTGTGCAGTCGATGACCAATACCGATACTGCCGATGCAGTTGGCACAGCAATCCAGGTAAAAGAATTGGCGCGTGCTGGTTCAGAGATGGTGCGCATTACTGTCAATACACCAGAAGCAGCTGCTGCAGTTCCTTATATTCGTGAGCAGTTGGACAAGATGGATGTCTTGGTACCACTCATTGGTGACTTCCACTACAACGGCCACACTTTATTAAATGATTTCCCAGAGTGCGCAAAGGCGCTCTCTAAGTACCGCATTAATCCAGGCAATGTAGGCAAGGGCGCGAAGCGTGATCCACAATTTGCTCAGATGATTGAAGCCGCATGTAAATACGACAAGCCGATTCGTATTGGTGTGAACTGGGGCAGCTTAGATCAAGATCTCTTGGCTTCGATCATGGATAGTAATGCGGCTTTAGCAGTCCCAAAAACTGCGCAAGAGGTGATGATTGAGGCTTTGATTCAATCTGCGTTGCAGTCTGCAGAAAAAGCGGTTGAATTTGGGATGAACCCTGATCAAATTTTGTTGTCTTGCAAAGTAAGTAATGTGCAGGACTTGGTTGCGGTATATCGCGATCTCTCTCGTCGCTCTGACTATCCATTGCATTTGGGTTTAACTGAAGCAGGCATGGGCAGCAAAGGAATTGTTTCTTCAACTGCAGCAATGGGTATCTTGTTGCAAGAAGGTATTGGCGACACGATTCGTGTTTCGTTAACACCTGATCCAGGCGCTCCTCGAGAAAACGAAGTCATTGTTGCGCAGGAGATATTGCAGACCATGGGCCTGCGTAATTTCACGCCGATGGTGATTGCTTGTCCTGGTTGCGGCAGAACAACTAGTACCACTTTCCAAGAATTAGCAGCCAATATTCAGTCTTACTTACGTCAACAAATGCCGGTTTGGAAGAAAACTCATCCTGGCGTTGAGAATATGAATGTGGCCGTCATGGGATGCATCGTCAATGGCCCAGGTGAGAGTAAGCATGCCAATATTGGTATTTCCTTGCCAGGTACTGGAGAAACCCCAGCTGCCCCAGTGTTCGTAGATGGGGTTAAAGTAAAAACGCTGCGTGGTGAGAGAATTGCCGAAGAGTTCCAGGTGATTGTGGATGAATACGTAAAACAAAACTACGCGGCTAAGGTTTAAACAGGTTTAAGCAAAACAATAATAAAAATGACTGATCAAAACGTAAAAGATAAAGTTCAAAAAACGCAGAAGATTAACGGCGTACGCGGCATGAATGATTTGCTGCCAGCCGATGCTGCTCAATGGGCGCATCTTGAACATGTTTTGCGTGATCTCACGCGCGCTTATGGCTATGAATTTTTGAGAACGCCTATTGTGGAAGCTACGGCGGTATTTCAGCGCGGTATTGGTGAGGTGACTGATATCGTTGAGAAGGAAATGTATTCCTTTGAAGATCGTTTGAATGGCGAGCAATTGACTTTGCGCCCAGAGGGTACAGCTGCATTAGTGCGTTCCGTGATTGAGAACAATTTGCTGTACGAAGGACCAAAGCGTCTCTGGTATACGGGTCCGATGTTCCGCCATGAGCGTCCACAGCGTGGTCGCTATCGCCAGTTCCACCAGTTCGGTATTGAAGCCTTGGGCTTTGCTGGACCTGATATCGATGCAGAAATTATTCTCATGGGCCAGCGCCTATGGGATGAGCTAGGTCTGAAGGGCGTTCGTTTAGAGATTAACTCTCTGGGTCAGGCGCCTGAGCGTGCAGAGCATCGTGCAGCCCTGGTAACGTATTTTGAGAAGAACAAATCGCAGTTGGACGAAGACTCACAACGCCGTCTGCTTACAAATCCTTTACGAATTTTGGATTCTAAGAATCCAGAGATGCAGGCCTTGATCGAAGGTGCGCCGAAATTGTTGGATTTCTTGGGTGAAGAGTCGCTGAAGCATTTCAATGCGGTACAAGCTTTGCTTAAAGCGAATAACATCCCTTGCAAAATTAATCCCCGCTTAGTTCGTGGCTTAGATTATTACAACCTCACAGTATTTGAGTGGGTGACAGAAGAGTTAGGTGCGCAGGGCACTATCGCTGGTGGTGGTCGCTATGATCCCTTAATTGAACGCATGGGCGGCAAAGCTGCTCCTGCATGTGGTTGGGCAATGGGTATGGAGCGTGTTCTTGAGCTCAAGAAAGTTTCTGGTTCCTTGCCGGAAACCCAGGCGCAATGCGATATTTTTGTTTTGCACCAGGGCGGTGAGACTTTAACGGCCGCCATGATTATTGCCGAGCGTTTACGTAGTGCTGGAATCGATACCATTCTTTTCTGCCCTCCAGATGGTCAATCCGCTAGCTTTAAGTCCCAAATGAAGAAGGCGGATAGTAGTGGGGCTGCCTTTGCGGTCATTATTGGTCCTGATGAATTGGCTAAGAACGAGGCTCAACTCAAGGATCTGCGCGGCACAGGTGAACAGAAGTCTATTCCTTTAGATGATGTCTTGGGAGCAGCAATTGATGCCTTGGTAGGCGCCTCCGAATAGAATTAGCCTAATACTTATAAATTACTTATTAATTAGTTTGGATTGACATGCCTTTAGATCTAGAAGAACAAGAACAATTAGACCAATTCAAAGCGTTTTGGCAAAAATATCGCAATCTCATTACAGGTGTGATTACTGCTGCTTTATTTGCTTATGCTGCGTATAGTGGTTATCAGTGGTGGCGCAATAGTCAGGCGCTTGAAGCCTCCAAGCTATATGAAACGATGGTTGGTGCAATTGCTAAGGGTGATAAAGATCAAACCTTGCGTGCTGCAGATGATTTGCAAAAAGATTTTGGCCGTACACCTTATGCGGCGATGTCTAGCTTAATTGCTGCGCGTATCGCATCAGATGCGGGTGATGGCAATAAAGCTTTAGATTATTTACGTTGGGCCGCTAAGAATGCTTCAAATGATGGCTACTTGGCATTGGCAAAGTTACGTTTAGTGACACAGTTAATTGAGCAGGGTGGGGAAAAGGATTTCGCTGAGGCAGATCAAATTCTGAATCAGAAACCTATCGCTGGTTTTGAGTCCCTCTGGCTTGAGCGTCGAGGCGATTGGTATTTAGCGCAAAAGAAAAATGATCAAGCTAAGCAGAGTTATCAAGAAGCTTGGAAGAAGTTGGATCAAGCAAAAGAATTTCCAGAGGAGGCGCGCCGTCTCTTGAAGGTTAAATTAGATGCTGTTGGAGGGGTTTCTCAGTGATGACTAAAGAGATGAAGCGTTTGCCGATGCGCCTAGGCGCTGCCTTGGTATTGGGTTCCGTGGTAATAGCTTTAGTCGCTTGTTCCGGTGGCTCTCGTGTGAAAAAGCCTGCCGAACTGACTACGGTTACGAATCAATTTGATTTGCAACCGGTATGGTCAACTAGCGTTGGTTCATCAGAAACTTTTAACTTTCATCCCGTTGTTGCTGGTGACGCTGTATATGCCGCTTCTCATCGAGGGAACTTGGCCAAAATAGATTTGGCATCAGGCAACAAGGTATGGGAGGCATCTGTTCCCGAGCGTTTGTCTGTTGGCCCTGGTTCTGATGGTCGCACCACAGTTGCTGTGACTACCAAAGGCACTGTCTATGCTTATGACGACACAGGCAAGCAGATTTGGAAAGTCAGCGTCGGCAGCGAAGTATTGAGTGAGCCAGTAGTTGCGGGTGGCGTAGTGATTGTGCGCGCCCTAGACAATCGTTTTATTGGATTGGATGCGCAAACTGGCGCCAAAAAATGGACCTATCAGCGTCAGCAGTCTGCTTTGTCATTGCGTGTGGGTTATGGCATGTTGGCCATCGGTAACGAAGTGATTGTTACTGGCTTTGCAGGTGGACGTTTTGGCATGATTGCGATTGCCAATGGCGGATTAGTTTGGGAGACCCCTGTATCGTTTCCAAAAGGGTTTTCAGAAATTGAGCGCTTGAATGACGTTACCGCTAAACCTAGTATGGAAGGCGAGATTCTCTGCGCCGTTTCTTATCAAGGCCGTATTGGCTGTGGTCAGGCGCGTACTGGCAATCTTTTATGGTTCAAGGATTACTCAAGCTATACCGGCACCTCCCAAAGTACGGACATGGTTTTCTCGGCCAACGATAAATCCTATGTCACTGCTTTTGCAACCAAGGATGGCACTCAGGTTTGGGAAAATACTAAGTTAACTTACCGTGACGTCGGTGAGTCGCTTGCAGTAGGTAGAGTTTTGTTAATGGGTGATGCCCAGGGTTACATCCATGCATTTTCACAGGCGAATGGTGAGATGGTTGCACGTATTCGTCACGACAGTAGTCCAATCTCGGCTGCCCCTATTGCGGTAGGTGGCCTCATCTTGGTTCAATCTCAAGGTGGAAAAATAGCGGCGTACAGTCCAAAATGAATCCAGTCATCACTATCGTCGGTCGTCCCAATGTAGGGAAGTCGACTCTCTTTAATCGCTTAACGCGTTCACGTGATGCATTGGTGGCGGATTTTTCTGGCTTAACCAGAGATCGACACTACGGCAAAGGCCGCATTGGTGAACGTGCATTTATTTGCGTAGACACCGGTGGTTTTGAGCCGGTTGCTAAGACCGGCATCGTTGCCGAAATGGCAAAGCAGACTAAGCAGGCTGTTGCTGAATCAGATATTGTGATTTTCTTGGTGGATGGCCGCTTAGGAATGGCGCCACAAGATCGTGTCATCGCAGACTTCTTGCGTAAGACCGGTCGCCCAGTCATTCTGGCAGTCAATAAAACTGAAGGCATGCAAGCAGGCGTTGTCACAGCAGACTTTCATGAGTTGGGTTTAGGCGAACCTTTCCCAATTTCTTCTGCTCACGGTGATGGCGTGCGTGGTTTGATTGATGATGCATTGGATTCTCTAGGCATCGCAGAACCAGATGAAGATGAATTAGCAAACGATCCAAATCGCCCAATGAAGATTGCGGTGGTAGGTCGTCCAAACGTGGGTAAATCCACATTGATCAATAAGTTAATCGGTGAAGAGCGTGTAATTGCATTTGACATGCCAGGCACAACGCGCGATGCGATTGAAGTTCCCTTTGAACGCAACGGTAAGCCATACATTCTGGTTGATACCGCTGGTCTGCGTCGCCGTGGCAAAGTGTTTGAAGCGATTGAAAAGTTTTCTGTTGTCAAAACATTGCAGGCTATTGCTGACTGTAATGTCGTGATCTTGATGTTAGATGCGCAGCAAGATATTTCTGAGCAAGACGCTCATATCGCAGGATTTATTGTTGAAGCTGGCCGTGCGCTAGTGGTGGCAGTGAATAAGTGGGATGGTATTGATGCGTACGTAAAAGAACGCGCTCGCTTAGAGATTGCACAAAAACTACGCTTCTTAGATTTTGCAAACGTTCATCCGATCTCAGCCAAAAAAGGCACAGGCCTAAAAGAGCTCTTTAAAGATGTGGATTCTGCATACGCTGCAGCTATGGCTAAGTTGCCGACTCCACGTTTGACCCGTATCTTGCAAGAAGCAATTGAGCATCAGCAGCCGAAACGCGTTGGCATGGGACGTCCTAAATTGCGTTATGCCCATCAAGGGGGTATGAACCCCCCAATTGTGGTCATTCATGGCACATCCTTGAGTGGTGTGACTGATAGCTACAAGCGATACTTAGAGGGTCGCTTTAGGGATGTCTTTAAGTTACGCGGTACGCCTTTGCGGATTCAGATGAATACGGCCAAAAACCCCTATGTGGATGCTGATAAAGGCAAAAAGGGCAAAAAGCGTTAATTTGGGATAAGCTTTTACCTTCAAATTGATATGGGCTTGATTTTTTCGAAAATCAGCCCAATATAGAGGGCTCATGTAGAAGTTGTCGTAAAGATTGATATTTAATTAAAAAAGCAAGACTCCGAAAAAAGTAGTTCAGAAAAGATAAATAAGGGGCAGTATGAATAACAAACAAATTCAATTACTTCAGGATCCATTTCTCAATGCGTTGCGCAAAGAGCATGTACCTGTTTCGATCTATCTCGTAAACGGCATTAAGTTGCAGGGCAATATTGAATCTTTTGATCAGTATGTTGTCCTCTTGCGCAATACCGTGACGCAGATGGTTTACAAACACGCAATCTCGACGATTGTTCCTGCTCGTGCGATTGATTTCCGTTTAGAAGAAGCTAGCCCTGTATAAAACTGGAGTTGATGCGGCACGTGCCGTTCTGGTTGGAGTAGACACAGGGCGCGAAGATTTTGCTGACAGCATGGCTGAGCTCAGTCTTTTAGCTGATAGCGCTGGATCCATACCCGCAGCCAGTGTTATTGCCCGCAAAGGCAGGACAGATCCTGCTTTATTTATTGGCTCAGGTAAGGCCAATGAACTCAAAAGGGTCATGGAAGAGCAGGGCGCAGAGCTAGCAATCTTCAACCATCCTTTATCTCCAACGCAGCAGCGAAATTTAGAACGTCACATTGGATTTCATGTGATGGATCGCACTGGTTTGATTTTGGACATCTTTAGTCAAAGAGCGCAAAGTCACATTGGTAAGACGCAAGTTGAACTTGCGCAAGTGCGATATCGCATGTCTCGATTGGTAAGAGCATGGAGTCACTTGGAGCGTCAGCGTGGCGGTATTGGTGTGCGTGGTGGTCCTGGTGAAACGCAAATGGAATTGGACCGCCGGATGTTGGCAACCAAGGCCAAGCGTCTTGAGAATGAATTAGAAAAGCTACAGCGCCAACAAAGAACCCAAAGACGTGCTCGAAATCGCAAGGATGTGTTTTCGGTTTCTTTGGTGGGATACACCAATGCCGGCAAATCCACCCTTTTTAATGCCCTAACCAAAGCGGGGACATATGCGGCTGATCAGCTATTTGCCACCCTCGATACCACCTCAAGAAGGGTTCATTTAGATGGTGTCGGGTCGATTGTGGTCTCCGATACGGTGGGATTTATCCGGGATTTACCCCACCAGCTGGTAGAGGCTTTTAGGGCAACCCTGGATGAAACCATCCACGCTGACCTGATTTTGCATGTCATAGACGCTTGTAGCCCCGTAGCTAGGGAGCAAAAGGCTGAAGTTGAGGCTGTTTTAGAGGAAATTGGGGCCGATGACATCCCCAGGATCGAAGTAATGAACAAAATCGACCTCATGCCCCAAACCTTTACCCGTGGGGCTGTTTTAGAGCGGGATGGGCAGGGCTTTCCTAGCCAGGTTTTCCTGTCAGCCCAGTCTGGCTTGGGCCTTGATTTGCTTCGTTCCGCCCTCGCCGAATGCTCTCAAATGACTGATAGAATAAGGGTCGAGCACAACCGCGCCAAGAAGCAATTGGCCCCGGATGAGTTTTTAGAGCCATTACCTGAACGACCAGAAACTTCTGAATTTAATCCGATTTCCAACCCGAGCTATTTTTCTAATGACGCGTAAATTTCTAGGACTGTTTTCGGTCAACGATCCCGGTTGGGGCAATAGCCACAATTCCGGTGGATCTAAAGATGCTAAAGATGGGCAGGGAAGCGATCAAGCTCCAAAAGCCGATCCAGAAACTAATCAGCCTGTAGAGACTCAACCAAACAATCGGCCAAACAGTCAGCCAAATAAGTCAGACGGCCCTCCAGATTTGGATGAGCTCTGGAGAGATTTCAACGACAGAATTGCTGGCATTTTTGGCGGCAAAAAATCTCCTGGCTCTGCTAGCAAACCATCTAATAAGCCGAATAGCACTGACATTCCTCCGCCTTCACAACGAGGTGGTAGTGGTGGTAGTGGCGGCGGTAACGGCGGCATCAGCGCACCTAATTTCAATTTCAGCAATCCATTCGGTTCAAAGGCAAGCATTCTGATTGCAGGTGCAGTTGTCTTCTTTATGTGGGTTTGCAGTGGCTTCTTCATTATTCAAGAAGGTCAAGCTGGCGTCATTCTGACTTTTGGTAAGTACGACTACACCGCGAAGCCAGGTATTAACTGGCGCATGCCGTGGCCAATCCAGTCTGAAGAGACGGTGAACTTATCAGGTGTTCGTTCTGTAGAAGTAGGGCGCCCAGTCCTAATTAAAGCGACGAATCAAAAAGATTCTTCCATGCTGACTGAGGATGAAAACATTATCGATGTGCGCTTTGCCGTGCAATATCGCCTGAAAGATCCTACTGATTATTTATTCAACAACCGCGATCCTGATGCTGCAGTAGTACAAGCTGCTGAAACAGCCGTCCGCGAAATCGTTGCACGCAGCAAGATGGATACCGTGCTGTATGAAGGTCGTGAAAAGATCGGCATTGATTTAGCAAACTCCATTCAGAAGATTTTGGATAGCTACAAGACTGGTATCTATGTGACGAGCGTGACTGTGCAAAACGTTCAGCCACCGGAGCAGGTGCAAGCAGCCTTTGATGACGCAGTGAAAGCTGGTCAAGATCAAGAGCGCTTAAAGAGTGAAGGTCAGGCATATGCGAATGACATTATTCCAAGGGCTAAAGGCACTGCCGAACGTCTGATTCAAGAGGCTGAAGGTTATAAGGCCCGTGTAGTGGCTACCGCAGAAGGCGATGCCACACGCTTCAAACAAGTATTGGTTGAGTACTCTAAGGCTCCTCAAGTGACGCGTGATCGTATGTATATCGATAGCATGCGCGAGATGTACAACAACGTTACTAAGATTTTGGTTGATACCACTAAGAGCAATAGTCTTTTATATCTCCCACTCGATAAGATCGTTGCACAGGTGAGTGCGGAAAGTGCTCAAGCTGCCAATGCACAGGTTCAATCTGGAGCAACCACCCCAACAGGAAGTGTGACGGTAGGTGGTGCCACTGGTGCAAGCTCATCCTCTAACGCCACTTCAACTAACAATAGTTCTGCAGATAAGCGTGATGGCCTCCGTAGTCGCGATAGGGAGTCTAGATAATGAATGCAAATCGTTTAATTGCGGCAGGCATTGGCTTTGTTGCACTCATTTATGTCTTGTCCTCTAGCATCTTTGTTGTAGATCAGCGTAAGTATGCTGTGGTGTTTTCTTTTGGACAGATAGTTCGCGTGATTGAGAATCCCGGCATCCAAGTGAAGTTGCCGGCACCATTTGAAAGCGTTCGCTTCTTTGATCGCCGTATTTTGACTATTGACAATCCAGAAGCAGAGCGTTTCATTACTGCTGAGAAGAAAAACTTATTGGTAGATTCTTATGTGAAGTGGCGCATTGTTGATCCACGTAAGTTCTTCATTAGCTTTAAGGGTGACGAGCGCTTGGCGCAGGATCGCTTAACTCAGTTGGTTCGCTCAGCCTTAAATGAAGAGTTCACCAAGCGCACTGTGCGTGAGTTGATTTCTGATCAGCGTGAAGAGGTGATGCAGGGTATTCGCAAGAAGGTTGCGGATGACGCATCTGATATCGGCGTTGAGATTGTGGACGTGCGCTTAAAGCGTGTTGACCTATTGGCTGAAATTAGTGATTCTGTTTACCGCCGTATGGAAGCAGAGCGCAAGCGTGTTGCTAATGAGTTGCGCTCTATGGGTGCTGCTGAATCAGACAAGATTCGCGCAAATGCAGAACGTCAACGCGATACGATTTTGGCGGAAGCCTATCGTGATGCCCAAAAAATTAAAGGTGCAGGCGATGCTAAAGCAACCGCACTCTATGCAGAGGCATTTGGTCGTGACCCACAGTTTGCTCAGTTCTATCAGAGCCTAGAGGCCTATAGAAGTTCTTTCAAGGATAAGAAAGACGTGATGGTGGTTGAGCCGACCGGCGAGTTCTTCAAGTTCCTGCACAAAAAATAAGAAAGCAAATTGTTCACATCATGAATCGCTGGTTACTTCCTGAAGATATTGCAGATGTTTTGCCTGCTGAGGCTCGCAAGGTTGAGTCATTGCGTCGTGCCGTTTTGGATTTATACCAGTCTTATGGTTATGAACTAGTTGCTCCTCCAATTTTGGAGTTCTTGGATTCTTTATTAACGGGTACCGGTTCCGATCTCAATCTTCAGACCTTTAAGTTAGTAGATCAGTTATCTGGCCGTACCTTGGGTCTGCGTGCGGACATGACACCGCAAGTAGCTCGCATTGATGCACACCTCTTAAATCGTGCCGGGGTTACTCGTCTCTGTTATGCAGGCTCTGTAGCGCACGCTCGCACTCCAGTGGGCAGCTCTGCTCGTGAAGAATTGCAGTTGGGCGCTGAGATTTATGGATGCTCTACCTGGGAAGCGGATTTAGAGGCTATTACTCTATTACTCAAAACATTGTCTGTTGCCGGCTTAGAGAAGGTCTATATAGATCTGTCTCATGCGGGCATTTTGGCTGGCATCTTAGACGGTCAGAACTTAAATAAAGAAACAGTTGAAGCTTTGTATGGTCTCTTGCAAAGCAAGGATCGTCCACGTCTAACTCAATGGGCAACTTGCTTGCCAACAAATATTGCAAAAGCATTGATGTCTTTGACCGAGTTGAACGGTCCTTGTGCGGAAGTGCTGGCAAAGGCCAAAAAAGACTTACCTAAACACGCTGCTATTGATCAGGCTTTAGCGGATCTTGAGCGTTTAGTGTCAGCTGCAGCAAAACTGTCTGGCAATTTAGAGCTCAGTATTGACTTGGCGGATTTGCGTGGCTATCAGTATCACAGCGGTGTGATGTTTGCTGCCTATGTTGATCAATTACCGCAGCCGATTGCAAGAGGCGGTCGCTATGATCATGTTGGTCAAGCCTTTGGACGTCCACGTCCTGCTACTGGTTTTTCTTTGGATCTGCTAACGCTGGCAAGCTTATCGCCTTTAAGTATTCGCAAGCTGGCAATCATTGCCCCTTGGATCGACGATGCAGAATTAAGCAAGGCTATCGCCACCCTTAGAGGTCAGGGTGAGGTAGTGATACAAGTTCCAGCAGGCACAACCCTTGAGGCTGCCGAATACGAATGTGACCGAGAGTTGGTGAAGCAGGGCAACTCTTGGGAAGTAAAAAAGAAGTAAGGCAGTAATTAAATTAAAGCAGTGAACAGTTAACTTATTTTGTAATTATCTTTTTGGATTTCATTATGTCTTCAAAGCAGCAAGCTAAAGGTCGTAACGTAGTTGTCATTGGCACCCAGTGGGGTGATGAAGGCAAGGGTAAGGTGGTAGATTGGTTAACTGATCATGCGCAAGCAGTAGTTCGCTTCCAGGGTGGTCATAATGCTGGACACACACTCATTGTTGGCGATAAGAAGACAATTTTGCGTTTGATTCCATCTGGAATCATGCATAAGTCTGTTATTTGCTATATCGGCAATGGCGTAGTTCTCTCACCAGAAGCGCTCTTTAAAGAGATTGGCGAATTAGAAGCTGCAGGCTTAGATGTTCAATCACGCCTCAAAATCTCTGAAGCAACTACATTGATTCTGCCGTACCACGTGGCAATTGACCATGCACGCGAGAAGAAGCGCGGCGAAGCGAAGATCGGTACCACTGGACGCGGCATTGGACCAGCTTACGAAGACAAAGTAGCGCGTCGTGCATTGCGCGTACAAGATTTGTTCTACCCAGAAAAATTTGCTGAGCAATTACGTGAGAACTTGGAATATCACAATTTCATGCTTACCAATTACTATGGCGCTGAGCCAGTGAACTACGAGAAGACATTGGCTGAAGCCATGTCTTACGCGGAGCGCCTTAAGCCAATGGTGGTGGATGTCTCTAGTGCTTTATATGCCGCTGAGCAATCTGGTCAGAATTTGTTGTTTGAAGGTGCTCAAGGCACATTGTTAGATATCGACCACGGTACTTATCCATACGTTACATCCAGTAACTGCGTAGCAGGTAATGCTGCTGCTGGTTCAGGTGTTGGACCAGATTCATTGCAATACATTTTGGGAATTACTAAAGCCTATTGCACCCGTGTTGGTGCCGGCCCATTCCCAAGCGAACTTTATGACCACGACAATCCTGCTAAACAAGATCCAGTTGGAGTACGTTTAGCTGAAGTAGGTAAAGAATTTGGCTCTGTCACTGGACGCCCACGCCGCACTGGTTGGTTAGACGCTGCTGCATTGAAGCGCTCCATTCAGATCAACGGCTTGTCTGGTCTTTGCATTACTAAGTTAGACGTTCTAGACGGCTTTGAAACCATTCGCTTATGTGTTGGCTACAACCTCGATGGTAAGAAGTTGGATGTATTGCCACGTGGTGCAGAAACAGTAGCTCGCTGCGAACCAATCTATGAAGATTTCCCAGGCTGGAAGGGCACAACCTTTGGTATTCGTGAGTGGAGCAAGCTGCCTGTTGAGGCACAAAACTTCCTGCGTCGTATCGAGGAAGTGGCTGGTAAGCCAATCGCAATGGTATCTACCGGTCCAGAGCGTGATGAAACCATTCTCCTCCAGCACCCTTTTCAGGGTTAATGGAAAATAACCGACTCAATTTAATTTATTAACTTTTGCATAAGAAGATAACAACATGACTGCGCGCACTACCTGCAATAGCCTTCAAGTGGCAACCCCTTTATATCGTTTTATTGAAGACAAAGTGCTTCCAGGTACTGGCATTAAGAGTGCCGACTTTTGGAAGGGTTTTGATGAAATCGTTAAAGATCTCACGCCAAAAAATGAAGCCTTGCTAGCTAAACGTGACCGCATTCAGGCGGATTTGGATAAATGGCATCAAGCAAATCCAGGCCCAATTACCGATATGCCTGCATATCGCAAGTTTTTGAAAGAGATTGATTATCTCGTTGATGTTCCAGGAAAAATTACTGCAACTACCAAGAATGTGGATGATGAGTTGGCTCTGCAAGCTGGCCCTCAGTTGGTGGTTCCAGTTCTCAATGCGCGCTATGCATTGAATGCCGCTAATGCGCGTTGGGGTTCTTTATATGACGCCCTTTATGGCACCGACGTTCTGTCCGAAGAAGATGGCGCCACTAAGGCAGGTGCTTACAACCCAATTCGTGGTGCAAAGGTAGTTGCTTATGCACGTAACTTCTTGGATCAGTCAGCTCCATTGGCTAAAGGCTCACACCGTGATTCAGTGGCATACACAGTTGATGGCAATAAGCTTTCTGTGAAGTTAAAAGATGGCACAACAACAGGTTTGGCTGACGAGAAGCAATTTGTTGGTTATCAAGGCGAAGCTTCAGCACCAAGCTCAATCCTCTTGCGCAACAATGGCATTCATATTGATATCGAAATCAATAAGAGCAAAACGATTGGCGCTAGTGATCCTGCAGGCATCAATGATGTTGTATTGGAAGCTGCGCTTTCCACTATTTTGGATTTGGAAGACTCTATTGCTGCAGTGGATGGCGATGACAAGGTTGTTGCCTATGAAAACTGGTTGGGGATCCTCAAGGGTACTTTGGTTGAGGAAGTGAAGAAGGGTGATAAGACGATTACTCGTACGCTCAACCCGGACCGTAAATACAAAGCCGGCATTGGCGCTGTTGATGCAAAAGATGGTGTTGTGACATTACATGGCCGTTCGCTCTTGTTCCTCCGCAATGTTGGTCATTTGATGACTAACCCGGCCATCATTACCGGTGAGGGTAAAGAAATCTACGAAGGCATCTTGGATGCGGTAGTGACTGTATTGATTGCTTTGTACGATATCAATCGTCCAGCAAGCCAAGCGATTGGCAATACACGTAAGGGTTCTGTTTATATCGTTAAGCCAAAAATGCATAGCCCAGAAGAAGTGGCTTTTGCAGGCGAACTGTTTGGCCGCGTTGAAAAATTACTCGGCTTGCCAGCTGACACTGTGAAGCTTGGCATCATGGACGAAGAGCGTCGCATGAGCGCAAATATCAAGGCGGCGATCGCTGCTGCTGGTGCACGTGTTGCCTTTATTAACACAGGTTTCTTGGATCGCACTGGTGATGAGATGCACACTGCAATGTATGCAGGTCCAATGATGCGCAAGGGTGATATGAAAACCAGCAAGTGGTTGTCAGCCTATGAGCGTCGTAACGTATTTGCAGGTTTGGATTGTGGCTTGCGTGGCCGCGCTCAAATCGGTAAAGGTATGTGGGCGATGCCAGACATGATGAAAGCCATGGTTGAGCAGAAGATTGTTCATCCAAAAGCAGGTGCAAACACTGCTTGGGTTCCATCACCAACAGCTGCTACCTTACATGCACTTCATTACCATCAAGTAAACGTAGCTGAACTCCAAAAAGAAATGGAAAAGCTCGATACTCAAGCTGAAGCTGAAGCCTTAATCAATGATTTGTTGACCATTCCAGTTGTGGAAAAGGCTAACTGGTCTAAAGAAGAGATTCAGCAAGAGTTGGACAACAACTGCCAAGGTATCTTGGGTTATGTGGTTCGCTGGATCGATCAAGGCGTTGGTTGCTCTAAGGTCCCTGATATTCATAACGTAGGTTTGATGGAAGACCGTGCAACATTGCGTATCTCCAGTCAGCATATTGCTAACTGGTTACTCAATGGCATTGTGACTGCAGACCAAGTGAATGAAACTTTGCAGCGTATGGCTAAAGTGGTTGATGGCCAGAATGCTGGCGATCCTTTGTACAAGCCAATGATGCCAAATTACAAGGATTCTTATGCCTACAAAGCAGCTAGTGACTTGATTTTTAAAGGTCTTGAGCAGCCTAATGGCTACACAGAACCTTTGTTGCACGCTTGGCGTTTAGAAGTAAAGAAGGCTCACGCTTAATACTTCTTTAGCGCTCTAGATCAGAATGGATTTGCCCACAAAGCAAATCCATTTTTTATTAGCCCATGTCTATGTTCGGATTTCTGAACCCATTCTCTAAAACGTACCCCAAGTATTCATTTCAGTTAAATGATGGTGGTAGGGAGAAGGCTGGCTTTAAAGGTGGGGCAGGGGATTGCGTTGTTAGATCTATTGCGATTGCAGCGAATCTTCCCTACATGCAAGTGTATGAAGATCTCAGACTTGCAAACGAAAGATATGCGCTAGTCAAAAACGATCGTCTTGCCAAGAGATTAAGCGTCAAAGGGGCATCACCTAGGAATGGCAATCACCGTAATGTCTTTCATGACTACATCTTGGCTCAGGGGTTTGAATGGGTGCCAACAATGAAGATAGGGGCGGGTTGCCAAGTTCATTTACGACCTGATGAGTTGCCCGATGGAGTCCTGATAGCTAAGGTTTCTAAGCATCTTACCGCCATTATTAATGGCGTAATTCATGACACACACAACCCGTCACGAGACGGGAATCGCTGTGTCTATGGCTACTATATTAAGAAGCGCTAGGGTCTTTCTGGTGGTGCTTGAGATTCCAAGCGGCTTTGTATGAATTGGTCATGCCAATCATGGCGGAGGTAGTCCAAGCCACTGCAAATAATCCAGAGAAAGAAATAAAGAAGGCAAGACTCTTCCAGCCTGTCGGCAAAATATCTTCAACAAATCCTACCGTGGTGTAGCAACTACCCACAAATAGTAATGTCTGAATACCGTTATCCATTAAGTTGAGGGCCATAATATAGAAAGTCCAGATAACTATTTCAACAATATGGATCAAGGCAATGAAGAAAAATGATGCGTAAAAATGAAAAAATACGCGGTTGTATTGCTTAAGCTTCAAGTTTCCAATGGTTAGCCTCTCAAAGCGCAGCATGATGTAATTAATCCCGCTTCCATGAAAGAGAAGAACAAGAATTAGACCAAGAATCCCATAAAAAGTATCCCTGAGTAACGGCAGAAGCGGGATTCCGCCTAGCGTTGCTTGGGTAATGATTTCAGTAGAAATGGACATAAGTTAGGCGAATTTCATTTAGTTTAAGGCAGGCAAGTTTCCTTATCAGGGTTGATAATGTCATATTGATTAAGCCAAGTAAAGCATCCCTTGAACACCGCCCCCCATATGACTGAAACCAAGAAGCGAGAACGCTTCTTTTTGTTTTCTTTGGCGGGCATACAGTTCACCCACATCTTGGATTTCATGATCATGATGCCTTTGGGTCCTGAATTTATTCGGGAGCTCAATATCAACACGCATCAATTTGGTTTGTTGCTTTCTTCTTATACTTTTGCCGCAGCAGCTGCAGGTATTTTTGCAACTTATTATGTAGATCGATTTGAGCGTAGGCAACTTCTACTAAGTTTGTATGCGCTCTTTATCATCGCCACTTTTGCTTGTGGCTTAGCTCCTAACTATGAAGCGCTTTTTATTGCTCGCGCATTTGCCGGTGCTTTTGGCGGCATTCTAGGATCGCTAGTACAAACCATTGTTGCCGACTCAATTCCATTTGAGCGAAGAGGTAAGGCGCTAGGTACGGTAATGGCTGCATTTTCGGTGTCTACAGTTGCAGGAGTTCCTTTGGGATTATTTCTTGCAAACCATATTCCAAGCTTAGGTTGGCGTGCACCGTTCTTTTTTATTGCCTTAATTTCAAGTCTGATTCTTTATTTGGGCTATCGCAATATTCCCAAGATCGCAGGGCATTTAGATCATGTTCATGAAGGCAGTCGACTGAGTCAGGTTTTGAAGATCTTGATTGCACCTCAGCATGTCAAAGCCTTTGTCTTTATGGCACTCATTATGATTACAGGGTTCTCGGTCATCCCCTATATCGCCCTATATTTCACATCCAATGTTGGAATTAGTAACTCCTATATTTCGTTAATTTACTTGTGCGGCGGTGTAGCCACCCTGATGAGTTCTCGTTTTATAGGGCATATGTCAGATAAGTATGGGAAAGTTACTGTTTTCAGAGTCTTGGCTATTGTGAGTCTCGTACCGCTGTTGGTAACAACCAATTTACCGGTAACGCCGTTGTGGATTGTGCTGATTAACTCAACCGCATTTTTCATTCTGGTATCTGGTCGAATGATTCCGGCAATGGCAATGGTGAGTCAAGTGGTGGAAAACAAGATTCGCGGAACCTTTATGAGTTTGGTTGGCTCAGTACAAATGCTGTCCTCTGGCATTGCTTCGGTTTTGGCTGGTTGGATAGTCACTATTGGGCCTGATGGCATGATGCAGCACTACAACCTCGTGGGCTATGGCGCCGCAATTTGCGGGTTGCTCACTTTCTGGCTGGTAGGATATATTCATTCTGATACGAAAAAAGCATAAGGAGATACCCATGATTGAATTCAAAAGACCCGATGGACAAGCTGTAAAAGGCTACCTTGCTGAGCCGGCCGATAAGTCTAATGCTCCAGGAGTTGTTGTGATTCAGGAGTGGTGGGGTCTAGATGATGAGGTCAGGGCGGTAGCTGATCGTCTTGCAAGTGCTGGGTATAGGGCATTGGTGCCAGATCTATATCGCGGTAAATTGGCGATTGAAGCCAATGAAGCAGAGCATCTGATGGGTGATCTGAATTTTGGTGATGCTGCTGGCCAGGATATCCGTGGCGCCGTTCAGTATCTAAAAGCTACCGGGAGTGCCAAAGTTGCGGTAACGGGCTTCTGTATGGGTGGTGCACTCACCATCTTGGCTGCCTGCAATGTACCAGAGCTTGATGGCTCAATAGTTTGGTATGGCAACCCACCCCTCGAGTATGTGGATGCAAAAGCAATTACTAAGCCGATGCTAGCGCATTGGGCATTACATGATGACTTCTTCCCGATCTCCGGCGTAGATCAACTGGAGGAAAAGTTAAAGCAGGCTGGCGTTCATTACGAGTTCCATCGCTATGACACCAAACATGCTTTCGCTAATCCCAAATCAGATACCCGTGGCCTATCTCCCTTGAAGTACAACGCAGAGGCAGCGCAGCTGGCCTGGGAGCGAACACTCAATTTTTTAAATAAATATATCAATAACTAGGCTCTATGAATACTCGACGTGAAGATGCGTTCTTCAATTGGATATACAAAAAAAGTAATGTCCAAATTTTATTAATACTGGTTCTCTTTTTTGTTACTTTGCTAGATGTATTGCCACGTCTGCTGCAATACATTCCCATCTTTGCGCCAACCCAAGATAGCACTCGATTGGGCTTGGGTCTTTTTGGATCCATCATTACTTTAAGTGGTTTATTGATTGGTTTTTTACTCAATCAAGCGCAAACGAATTTTCGTGAAGTTCAGACCTTGGTTTCTCAAGAGGCGGGACGTATCAATAACTTGGACCGCCTGTTGACTCGCTTTGGTGATCCATCCGTTGCGCCTGTACGCGCCGAGTTATTTGAGTATATGAATTCTATCGTCAATGACGAATGGGCTTTATTGCAAAAGGGTGAGGGAAGCTCCAAGACTCATATGTTGTGGCGGGGTATTTCCCGAAAACTGATGGCGATTGAGCCTCATACCAATCGTCAAACAGCCATGTATACCGACATCATTAAGAAGTCAGAAGAAGTGGCAGAAAGCAGGGAGGCTCGTATTGAGCGCTCGACTATTCGCTTGCCAGGCCTATTTTGGGTGGTCATTCTGATTTGTATGTTTGCGCTCATGGGCATTAATACCTTATTCCTGCCTTCCGACTCATTCTTCTTTGGTTTGAAGATTCTGCCGGTCACCATGGGAGCTTTGATTTCTCTATTGGTCATTACAGATCAACCTTTTAAAGGACAGAACTCCGTACAGCCTGATGCCTTCTATAAAATCATCGAATCTATTAAAACTCGTAAAGAGTAAGACTCTTTTAAATTGCTATGCACTTATTTTCTGAAAATCTTGCTGTAGAAATTTCATCCTATTACCGTAATTTGGCCTTGGGCCATGGAGTAGTGCCGAAGGTGTTTACCTTGGTAAATGGCGAGGGTGATCAATACCTTTTCTTTATAGATGATCTCCCTTTTGAGAAAGAGGAGGAAAAGAATCAGTTTCTGGCATATATCGTTCAGCAGCATGATGCTGTTTGCTATGCTCGTGGCACTCTGGTGATTGTTGAAAAAAATCAGCAATATATTGAGTTTGCCGTGATTGATAGGGATGATGCTGAAGCAATAGTTTGTTCTGCTCAGCTCACTAGGGATATGGACGATAAGCCAATTGGCTTGGGAGAGTTTGAGAAGACTCTAGTCAAGAAGGGCTCCATTATTTTTGGAGGTCTCTTTGCTCCTATTCAGCTGTCCGAAGAAAAGACCGAAGACTTTGAAGGTCTCTGGTTAGAAATGAAAGCAAAAATCTTGCACCGCTCAATGGGCTTGTAATTTCTTTCTCAGAAATTTACGAGAAGTAGCTTCTATCGCAAAAGATCCAATTAAGGCAGCAATGAGAGCGATTGCACTTCCTCTAGCGCTCTCAATCACATTGATAAATAAAGTCAAAAATAAGCTTAAGTTGATGATGATTGCTGTCCAGAGTGGCCAAAGCTTGGCGCCTGTTTGCTTCCGTACACGAATATGCCCAAAGGTAATTGCGGCGTAGACCAATAAAAAGGCGAGACTCGCCATTTTTCCAACTACCTCTAGCGGGAAAGCTAATACCAAAGCAATAACCAAAACGGTAGATACAGTTAAAGAGCGTAACCCTGTTTTTAGGACGGAATCGCCAAGTGCTTTAGAGATCGAGTTCTTATTAGCCATGTCAGCGGCGATATTAGATGCGGCAAAGATCGTGGCATTTAGAGCTGCAGCGCAAGCTAAGAGGGCAGAGGCGCCAATTACAACAAAACCTGTCTTCCCGGCCACTATTTGGGCTGCGTCCGCCAATACATGGCCGTTGTAGGCTGCCATTTGGGCGGGGGAGAGTAGCAGGATGGCTGCGGTACTTACTAGAACATAGGCAATAGTTACCAACACAAGCGCTGAAAACATTGCCAGCGGAAGTTCCTTGCGAGGCTCTTGCATGGCATTAGAAGAGTTAGTGACTACGCCAAAGCCTTGATAGTTGATGTACAAAATACCTGTAGCAATAGCGATACCATTGATAGACCAGCTCGACATCTTATGTGCGCCTATATCGGCAACATAAATGCCATCTATAGAAAAGAGTATTAGGGCAATTGTCACAAAGCCAATCGCAAGCGCCTCTACCTTGCCAACAAAATTAGTGCCAAGTAATTTAATGCCGGCGCAAAAAACCACTATGCCAGTGCTAACAAACTTTACTTCCAGTGGCGATAAATTGCCGCCAAGCAAGGTATTGGCGTATTCAGAGAAGCCGGCAGCGTAAAGCGCAGCAGCTATTAGGTAGGCTATAAATTGAAATATATTGAGACCACCAGAAATAACGCCTGGGCCAAAACTCATCACGGTAAATGTTGCAGCTCCTCCGCTACTAGGAAAGGTGGCACCTAATTTGGCGTAGGAATAGACAGAGAAGGACGCAGCAATGGCGCCAAGCAAAAAGGCCAGCGGAATATGTGTTCCAGCATGAGCGCTTGCAGTGCCCAACAGAGAAAACAGTCCTGCACCCATCATCCCGCCGATACCAAGGGCGGTGGCTGAAAAAAGGCTAATCCCTTTATTCTTCTTGCTCGAGGTTTTGAGTAGGGCGGGGTTCAATTTGGAGTCTATGGACTGGTAATCAGTTGGGTTCAGCAGTGGAGCAACAGAACCCTCTATTCAGGCTCATAAGGGTGACTTTAAGCTATTTGGTGCCCAGGAAGGGACTCGAACCCCCACAACCTTACGATCGCCAGCACCTGAAGCTGGTGCGTCTACCAATTTCGCCACCTGGGCATGCCTTTATTATAGAGGGATGGGCATTTCTAGGTCATTTCTGGCCCCATTTGGCTTTTTCCCATCGGACTTGGTGGTTTGATACAGTAGCCTTATTTATAACAAAAATAGATATCTCTAGATATATAGACAGGGCATGTATTGCCGAAGGAATTAAATGCGTAAAGCAAAAGACTTGGTGCCACGCGAGGCTGACCGTTTAGGTACAGTTCAAGGGCATCGAGATGGATTTGGATTTGTTATTCCCGATGACGGTGGTGAAGATATCTTTCTATCTGAAAGAGAAATGTCTCGCGTCATGCACGGCGATAGAGTCAATGTTAGGGTTCTTGGTACAGACCGCCGCGGTCGTCCTGAAGGTCAAATCGTTGAAGTTGTTCTGCATGCTAATAAAGTAGTTATCGGTCGCCTCTTAAATGAAAACGGTGTTTTGATTGTTGCGCCAGAAGATAAGCGCATCGGCCATGACATTTTGATTCCACCAAAAGGTCAGGGCAATGCCAAATTAGGCCAAGTAGTGAGTGTCGAGATTATCGATTACCCAGATAGCTATCGCCAAGCAGTTGGACGCGTAGTAGAGGTCTTAGGTGAGATTGACGATCCCGGCATGGAAATCGAGATCGCTGTGCGTAAGTATGGCGTGCCTCATGAGTTTTCAGCTGCTGCCATGAAAGAGGCGACAGCTTTGCCAGATACAGTCCAGCAGGCTGATCTAGAAGGTCGCGTTGATCTGCGTGATGTGCCTTTGGTTACTATCGATGGTGCTGACGCACGAGATTTTGATGATGCGGTTTACTGTGAACCCGTCATGTACGGCCAGACTAAGGCTTGGCGTTTAATCGTGGCGATTGCTGACGTATCTCATTACGTCAAACCAGGCCAGCCATTGGATGATGAAGGCTTGTTGCGCGCCACTTCGGTATATTTCCCAAGGCGTGTGATCCCAATGCTGCCAGAGAAGATCTCGAATGGTCTTTGCTCTCTTAATCCGGGTGTAGATCGTTTGTGTATGGTTTGCGATTCCGTAGTGGATAACAACGGCATTGTGTTGGCATATCAGTTCTATCCAGCAGTGATGCACTCAGCACAAAGATTCACTTATGACACTGTTTGGGAGATTCTTTCTAATAGCAAGGGTCCTGAAGCAACTCGCTTTGCACAGTTCCGCCCATTACTAACAAATCTCTACTCGTTGTTTAAGATTTTGCTTTCTGCCCGTGAGAAGCGGGGCGCTATTGAGTTCGAAACAACTGAGACTCAAATCATTAGTAACGAGCTAGGCAAGATTCTGCGCATTGAGCCACGTCTCCGCAATGATGCGCACCGCTTAATTGAAGAGTGCATGTTGACTGCCAACGTTTGTGCTGCAGACTTCATTGATAAAAATAAGCACCTCAGCTTGTATCGTGTTCACGGTGAGCCATCAGAAGAAAAGTTGGTTACTTTGCGCCAAGTTCTCAGAACCTCCGGTCTCTCATTGGGCGGCGGCGAGAAACCTAAGCCACGCGATTACGCTAAATTGATGCGTGAAATTAAAGAGAGACCTGACGCTAATATGCTGCAGTCGGTTGTGTTGCGCTCTATGCAGCAGGCGATGTACCAGCCAGATAACGAAGGCCACTTTGGCTTAGCTTATCCAGCGTATTCTCATTTCACAAGCCCAATTCGTCGTTACCCCGACTTGCTAACGCATCGCGTGATCAAGTCAATCCTGCAGAAAAAGCCTTACGTACCAGTCTTGCCACCGAAGGTGCCTCTTAACCTCACTCTGCCACGCAAAGGTAAGGGTCGTGAGAATGCAGTCAATGCCAAGAAATCCCAAAGTGATGCAAAAGCTGGTGTCAAGGGTGCAAAAGCACCTAAGGGCGCAAATGCCGCATTGCCAATCTGGGGTCAATTAGGTGTTCACTGTTCATCGAATGAGCGTCGTGCTGATGAAGCCTCTCGTGATGTTGAGGCATGGCTCAAGTGTTACTACATGCGAGACCATTTAGGTCAAGAGTATGCGGGTACAGTCACTGGCGTAGCAAACTTTGGTTTATTCATTCAGTTGGAAAATCTGTTCGTCGAAGGTATGGTGCATGTCACTGAACTCGGCGGTGATTACTTCCAATATGACGAAGCACGCCAAGAGTTGCGCGGTGAGCGAACTGGAATACGTTATCGCTTAGGTGATCGTATGCATGTATTGGTAAGTCGCGTTGATTTAGATGCGCGCAAGATTGAATTTAGCTTGGTTAAATCAGTTGGGGCAGAGCCCGGCGGATCATCCAATCGTCGTCAGCTCTTACTGGCAACTGATACTGGTAGACCTAATAAAAAAGCAGCTTCTAAAAAGAGTCGCCCGGATAATAAGGTTCCGCAAAAGCCTAGTGGTATCAATGTGAATGCGGCTAAATCTGCGGGCACATTGGGTGCTAACCAGTCTAAGAGTAAGGCAACTCGTAAAAGCGGCAAGACCAGCAAGCCTGGAAGATCTATTGGTAAACCAGCCGGTAGCAAGCCTCCAGTTCGCAGCACTAAAGCACGCCGTAAATAAAGACGCTCTGTGTAGAAATTAAGTTAGAAAAGAAAATGAAACAAATATTAGTAGGGTTCCATGCAGTGCAAGCTCGTTTGCGGGTAGATCCAGGTAGCTTGAAGTCGGTGTACTTTGATTCTGGTCGTCGCGACAGGCGCATGGGTGATTTTTTAAAGCAAGCCGAAGAGATTCTGGGCGAGCGTTTGCATGCAGCAGACGCTGAACGTCTCCATAAGTTAACTGGGCATGACCGTCACCAAGGCGTAGTTGCTTTGGCTGAAAAAATGACTGTTGCAAGAACCATTACCGAAGTGGTTGAAGATGCTGAGAGCGCGCAGAAGAAACCATTATTTTTGGTTTTAGATGGTGTAACTGATCCCCATAACTTTGGTGCATGTCTGCGTGTAGCAGATGGCGCTGGTGTAGATGCTGTTGTGATCCCCAAAGATCGCTCGGCATCTATTAACGCCACCGTAAGCAAGGTATCCAGTGGTGCAGCTGAAGTCATGCCTGTAATTACTATTACCAATCTTGTCCGTAGTATGAAAGAAATGCAAGAAGCGGGAGTTTGGCTGATTGGTACGGATGATGAAGCGACTAAGTCAATCTACGATATCGACCTCACGGGCTCTATTGGTATTGTCATGGGGGCCGAAGGCGAGGGCATGCGTCGCCTCACAAAAGAAAACTGTGACGAGCTAGTCCGTATCCCTATGCAGGGCGTGGTCTCAAGTTTGAATGTCTCTGTTGCAAGTGGCGTATGCTTGTATGAGGCATTAAGACAGCGCCTAGCCAAAGTATCTGACAAAGCTGCCAAGTAAAATAAGGAGCTTCATATGAAATGCAATATGGGACACACAGATCGCGTTCTGCGAATGACTGTTGGCGTTACGCTAATGGGTTTAGCTGGTTTTGGTATCACCGGCCCCTGGGCCTGGATAGGGATCGTTCCTTTGTTGACGGGAATGATTGGTAATTGCCCGGCTTACTCAATACTGGGCATTAATACTGGCAAGAAGTAGATATTGGTCTTAGTTGCTGCCAAAATTGTTACCAAAGCCATCCTTTAGGATGGCTTTTCTTTTGACGCAGATGGCCCGCTATCGGCCTTTAAGCGACGTAAATTATTTGATAGATGATCTTGGTGCTTTGCTTAATCAAACGTCTGCTTAAGCATTGCATGTTTTTCAATAGATGCCCGATGTTTATCGCAGTATCGTCCCAACTCCATCAGAGTATGAAGATTAAGTTTATTCTTCAAAAAAGTACGATACATCTTCACTGTTCTCAGGGACAGTCCCAAAATCTCTGCAACTTCTTGTTGCTCGTGCCCATTTCCTAGTAGCAATAGAACTTGAGCCTCTCTTGGGGTGATGGGGAGAGCAAGTCGTGTCCGATCACTTTCAGAAGGCTTTATCTTTTCTTGATTTTGTTTGGCTGTATTAAATAACTTTTCTAGGGAGGCACTTATTTTCCCTGGCGTAAATGGCTTTAAGATGAAGTCAACCGCACCTTCATGCCAAGCATCAATGACGTCAGACTGTTGAGCATTGCCGCTCATGAAAATTATTGGAAATTCAATATTAATTTGCTTAAGAGTTTTTTGTAGTTCAACCCCATTCATACCTGGCATTTGAAAATCCAGTAGCAAACAGGTGGCTAAGCCATCTTCAAAATCAAAATCATTGATGGCACTTAAAAATGACTCTGAACAATCAAATATTTCTACTAGATAATCTTGAGACAACCATACATGAAGGCCATCACGAATATCTAGATCATCATCTACGATGATTACTCTATGATTTTTCATGTGAATCTTGTAACAAAGGGATTTTGATGGTGAAGATAGCGCCACCACTAGGGCTGTTTGTAGCGGAGATAATGCCCTGATGCTTTTGAATAATGGTTTTACTCAGCCATAACCCAATCCCCAATCCCTCTTTTTTGGTGGTTTTAAATTGCTCAAATATAGAAGGTAGCAATTCTGGGTCAATTCCGTCGCCACTATCTTCAATGCTAATGACGACATATTGAGTCTCATGACCAATGCTTAGCTTAATTTCACGTGATGTGGGATTTGCTATCTCAATGGCGTCAATTGCATTGTTAATTAGATTAATCAGCACCTGCTGAATTTGAATAGCATCACCCAGAATTGCAGTGTTATTAGCAATATTTTTTACAAGTAAAATTTTCTTCGCTTCGAGAGTGGGCTCAATGATTTCCAATAATTCATTCGCAGTTGAAGTTACATCCACCTCATGAAAATCAAGATAGTTTGCATTAAATAGCTGCCTAAGGTTCTTTACAAGGCTGGTTAATTTGCTTAGTTGTGAGTTGACCTTATCTAGAACGCTGACAGCTTCATGATTGTTACCGCGCTGACTCAAATTACGCCTCAAGGTTTCGACCTGAAGACCTATGCCAGTAAGTGGTTGGCTAAGTTGATGGGCAAGGGAGCTGGCTAGGGCGCCAATACCAATGACTCTATTTGATGCGATTAAACCCTGTAGAAGACTATTTTTTTCTTGGGTAACAACCATTAGATTTCTATTAAGGGGGTTGATGCTATATGTTCTATGGTCGACCCAGCTAATTCTGAGTGATTGGTACGAGATATAGCGAAATACATTCAAAATCAAAAAGAGAATGTAAAAAGTGATTGCTGCGGAAGTGGGTAGCCTTGGGTTAATTGGAGCATCGGAAAAACAGCTCAGAATTCGAATGCAGGCAAATAGGCCAAGCATCAACTCAATATTCTTAATCCAGCTAAAAAACAAGTTTTCTTTTAACTCTTTATCCTGAGTCGATCTGCATATTACAAAAGCCCAAAAGCAAAATATGGCATCTGCAGTGCTTGCAATTAATGTAGTAACTTGAATTGTGGGGTTGGTACTTCGAAAAATTTCTATTGTTACTGCATAGATTATTCCAAAACTAATTGATAGGAAAAATTTACTAGAACTCGTTTCGCCCCAAAGAGCATAAATGCTAAATAAAACGCATATATGCGTGACCCAAACGGAGGTATTAATAATTAAAAATAATGTTGTTCCTAGGTATTCAGGATTGATGCTGCTGAGGGCAACACCAAATATTCCCGGCAGGATGGCTAGCTCGCTGAGAAAGAAATACCTACCTGATGCATCAATTTTGCCTTTAAATGAAAAATACAAAATGCTGGCGGAGCAAATTGTAATTAGAAGGTAGGTTATTCCTAGAGCTGCTATTGCATTCATGGCGGCATTAAATACTTCGGTAAATGATGAATTCATTCTACTAGACCAATATATTGGCTTGACTGTACTCAGGTACGTAGTGCATGCCAGTTTGGACTGTTAATTTATCCCTATTCTGTTATGTAAGAGCCCCACATCAACATGTTTTCAATTGCCTTTGCCTCGTTTGTAGCAGTCTTTGCCGCTCTTTTCCCAATTATTAATCCCCTGGGCGATGGACCAATTTTTCTGAATATGGTTCAGGGCTGCTCTGAGGATGTTAGAAAGAAGCTAGCAAGAAGTGTCAGTGTTAATTGTTTCTTTTTGCTTTTTGGGTCGATGTTGATAGGTCCTCAGTTACTGCTATTTTTTGGCATTTCACTTTCTGCACTCAAGCTTGCTGGTGGCGCAGTAGTTATTGGAGTGGGCTGGAATTTACTCAACCAACAAAGTTCATCTGGTAGCAATTCAAGTCAATCGTCAGGGCTTACTGATGCTACAGCAGCAGGTAGCGCCTTTTTCCCTTTAACAATGCCTTTGACGGTTGGACCTGGATCTATTGCAACTGCAATTTCATTAGCCGCAGCTGAGCAGAGTACTAAAGATTTCCATTATATTGATCACATGCCAGCATTAATTGGTGCCACATTAGCGCTAGTAGCGCTCTCGATAAGCGTTTACCTTGTTTATCGAGAATCTTCTGGTATTCAGAGGTTATTAGGGGTTAGTGGAACTAATGTATTGATGCGATTGCTCGCTTTTATCTTATTGGCAATTGGCGTACAAATCTTCTTGGGCGGTCTTAATGGATACGCCCTTGATTTATCTAAATTAATTCCAACGCATTAGTTAGCAGCATTTTGCTAAGGTTTATTTTCTTAATATATAGGAGGCAGTTATGTGTACATCCCTTTTAACGTTCGATGCTGACGGCAAGGCATATCTTGGCCGTGGTATTGAGTACTCGCGCCTCATGCCGACCCAAATTTCATATATGCCGGCTGGAACCGCGGTTGCATCCTTAACCCCAGAGGGCAAACAGGGAAAAACTTTCAACACCCAATATCCAATTTTGGCCTTTGTTGGCCAATCGATTCCTGAAGCAAAGTTTCCAGCAGTGTTTCAAGGGGCCAATGATCAAGGGCTCTCCTTTGGCGCTCAGACGCTTGTCAAGTCAAGCTCTCCACCTGTTGGTAATGACCCATCAAAAATACTCTCTGTGAATGATCTTGGAACATGGATTTTGGGTAGCTTTAAAAATGTTGCCGAGGTTAAGGCCGCAATGCTCAGTGGTGAAACAGAGTTTTGGTTGCCATTAGTGCCAGACTTTGGAAATACCCCTTATCAAGAGCACTATGCTGTTTTTGATAAAAACGGTGGGGCCATTGTCATTGAGTTCTATGACAATAAAGTAAACGTATATGACAATCCGGTTTATGTCATGACAAATCAGCCGCCGTTTCCATGGCACCTAGAAAATTTAAATAACTATACTTTTTCCAACATCAATCCAAACGCCGGAAAGCTCGGAAAACTCAATATCGCTTCAACTGACGCAGGTAGCGCATTAGCTGCATTACCTTCTGCTCAGACCTCTGCAGGAAGATTTGTAAAAGCCGCTTTTTACTCAAATTATGTTCGTAAGGCAAAAACTCCTGATGAAGCCATTGTTGCATTAGGACACATCATGAATAACTTTGATCGTTGTTTCGACCTTACTATCGATGAGGCAGGCGCAGCGGGCGATGGTCCTGGTAGCGATACAGAATCTACTGAAGTTAGTTGGGTCCTCTTTTTGCAGGATCTAACTAGAAACCTTTTCTATGTTCGATCTATTAATGCTTTGAATTGGTCAGTGATTGATATTAATAAGCTGAAGGAAGTTAAAGAAATCAAGACGATCAACTCATATGACGTTGATGTAGCTGGTGCGAATGCTTTTACTCTCTTTTATCAATAGAGCCTAAGCAATGACGAGAAAGCCACCTTCGGGTGGCTTTTCTTTTTCCTATTAAAAGTATTGAAGTCTCAATTAGCGAGTAGTGCTTCTAGCTTCTCAGTATCTACGCAGAAGTTCCGAATACCTTCAGCTAATTTCTCGGTCGCCATGGCATCGTTATTGAGCTGCAGGCGGAAACTGGACTCATCGAGCTTAAGGGGTGTAATGCCTTCCGCCTGCAATGCTGCTTGAGCATTAGCAGGATTAAGTTTTTTCTCAACAGACGCATTACTACTTTGAAGTTCAGCCAATAGTTCAGGGCTAATGGTTAGTAAATCGACGCCTGCCAACTCTAATATCTGACTGGTGTTTCTAAAGCTTGCGCCCATGATTTCAGTTGGGATGCCAAAGTGCTTGTAGTAATGAAAAATTCTCTTCACAGAAGTCACGCCAGGATCATTTGCTCCGCCATTGGCTGTATCACTCCAGTTAGCACCAAGCTTAGCTTTATTCCAATCGGTAATGCGACCCACAAATGGAGAAATCAATTTGGCATTAGATGCGCCACAGGCTGCTGCTTGAACTAAAGAGAAGAGTAGAGTCATATTGCAATGAATGCCTTGAGCTTCTAATTCTTTGGCGGCAGCAATGCCTTCCCATGTGCCGGCTAATTTAATCAGAATGCGTTTGCGATCGATCCCATGAGATTTGTATAGGGCAATTAAATGCTTTGCTTTGGCAACAGTACCTTTGGTATCAAATGAGAGTCTGGCATCCACTTCAGTAGAAACGCGACCAGGGACAATCTTCAAAATCTCTAGGCCGAACGCAACCAGGATGTAATCCACGAGGTCGGTTGGGCTCATACCTGGATAGGCTGCTTTTACAGACTTCACTAAATCCTGGTAATTGCTTTGCTGAGCTGCTTTCAGAATCAGTGAGGGGTTGGTAGTCGCATCTTGCGGCTGGAAGGCCTGCATACGCTCAAAATCGCCTGTATCGGCTACAACCGTAGTGAGTTTCTTGAGTTGTTCTAACTGGCTTAATGCTGAGGCGGTGCTGTTCATGGGCTTGCTCAATGCTCTAAAGTGGTTTACTTGTGAATATCATATGATAGATGGATTAATTACTCAGTTCCAGTAAAGGCGTTTGATAGCTATATGAATCAAGATCAACTCAAGCAAATGGTAGGTGAGGCGGCCAAAGATGAAGTTCTCAAGTTGCCCGCTGGACAGGTTTTGGGTGTAGGCACCGGTTCTACTGCCAATTGCTTTATCGATGCGCTAGCTCCGCACAAGGATCATTTTGCAGGGACAGTATCGAGCTCTAATGCAACTACGGAGCGCTTGCTAAAACACGGCTTTAAAGTGCTTGACCCAAACGATGTGCAAGGCTTGCCTGCATATGTTGATGGTGCAGATGAAATCGATCCAGCCGGACACATGATTAAAGGTGGCGGTGGGGCGCTCACGAGAGAAAAAATCATTGCCTCAATGGCAAAGCAATTCATTTGTATTTGTGACTCATCAAAGCAAGTGCCTGTGCTGGGTAACTTTGCGCTGCCAGTAGAAATCATACCTCTTGCTCGAGGTGTCGTGAGTCGCGAATTGGAGAGGTTTGGCGGCAAGGTGACTCTCCGCTTAGTGAAAAATACTCGCGCCGATCTCAATCAAACACCTAGCGAGCCATTCGTGACTGATAACGGTGGGTGGATTCTTGATGTCGCAGGATTAAAGATTGCCAACCCAGTTCAGATGGAAGCGCAAATTAATCAAATTGCTGGCGTAATCACCGTGGGCCTATTTGCCAAAGAAAAAGCCAATATTTTGCTAGTGAGCAATGCTGCAGGTGTTGAGCGTATCGTTCTTTAGGAAATAAAAAACCCGACGGGGTATCCCCATCGGGTTGTTTTGCCATGGTTTGCATGGCGCAGGCGCTCGGAAGGTATTTAGTTCCTTAGCCTATAAGCACATAGATGTACTTATTAAGATTGGCTTTCGCCAATGTAGCGGGGCACTATAACTGCCTCACCACGACTTCATCCTACGCTTATCTTTGGGGGTGTCAACACCCCAAATCAATATTTAATTAAAAGGTAATGAATATTTATTCTGCTGGCGGAGGTACGTAACCTTGTGCGGTATCAGCGCCACCCTCAAAGAAATGCTTTTCTACCTGTTTTAAGAGGTATTGGCGTGCGCGTGGGTCTGCCATATTGAGGCGATTTTCATTAATCAACATGGTTTGCTGCTTTAACCAACCAGCCCAAGCTTCTTTTGAGACTTGATTCCAAATCTTTTTACCCAGCTCTCCAGGAAGAGGGGCGAAATCCATGCCTTCAGCTTCTTTATTGAGTTTGATACATTGAACCATGCGTGCCATCTGTAATGCCTTTCTAGTATTTCTAGCGTTTCTTATAGATCTTTAGTTAAAACCATGGACTTGCGGTCCCAGTTATAAATTTGTTTTCTTTCTTCAGGCAAGTCATCCACTGACGCCCGTTTAAAGCCGCGCTTTAAGAACCAGTGTTCGGTTCTTGTCGTGAGAACAAATAATTTTTTGATGCCTTCTTGTTTGGCGCGCATCTCAACACGCTTTAGCAGACGCTCACCGTCACCTGATCCTTGAACATCTGGATCAACAGCAAGACATGCTAGCTCACCAACGCCATTCGGAAAGGGGAAGAGTGCTGCGCAACCGAAGAGAACACGATCATGCTCAATCACGGAGAAGCGCTGAATATCACGCTCAATCACATCTTGACCACGAGCAGCCAGAATGCCTTCATCTTCTAGAGGCATAGTTAATTGCAAAATGCCGCCAACGTCGTCCTGGTTGGCTTCACGTAAGTTCTCAATATCGGATGAAGCTAGCATCATGCCGATACCATCATGGGTAAAGAGCTCTTCCAGCAGGGCACCATCTTGATTGCATGGGAGGAAATGAACACGGCTAACACCAGCCCGAATCGCTCTACCAGCAGTATTCAATAGGCCCTTCATGCCAAAGTCCATGTCTTTGTTCTGTGCGACATACTCTTGTAGCTGTGGCATCGACAGTTCAGTGATGAAGTCGCCCTCAGCATCTTTAAGACCGGCATATGGGCTTAAGAAAATCAGCTTATCTGCTTTGAGTGCTGCAGCAGTAGATGCCGCTACATCTTCATAAGCCAAGTTGAATGCTTGACCCGTTGGTGAAAAACCTAAAGGCGAAAGCAAAACAATTTTGTTGCTATCAAGGGATTGTCTAATCGAACCAGAGTCCACTTTACGAACCAGTCCTGTATGAATGTAGTCAGTACCCTCAACAACACCTACCGGCATTGCAGTAATAAAGTTGCCAGAGATTACTGAAATGCGTGAACCAGCCATTGGTGTATTTGGAAGACCGCGACTAAATGCCGCCTCAATATCCAGACGTAATTCACCTGCAGCTTCTTTGACGCACTCTAGTGCAGCGGCATCGGTAATCCGGTAGCTGTGCATAGCACTCTTACCGAACTTACTTTTAATGTTGCGGAGCATGAGCTGCTCTTCAATTTGCGGGCGAATGCCATGAACCAAAACAATACGCATGCCCATGGCATGCAACATGGCGATATCTTCAATCAGGTTCTCAAGACCGATTTCTTGTACGAGTTCACCCGCAAAAGCAATCACAAAGGTCTTTTCGCGGAAGCTATGAATATAGGGCGCAACATCACGCAGCCACCCCACAAAAGGGAAGTTGGAGGTCGTTTCTTCGGCCAATGAGGCCTGGTTTGGTGCATTTGTCGGCATAGTGAGAAAATTATAGGGTGCAAGAGCCTATAAACCAACAAAAACCCAAAGCAATCCCAAAGCCTGTGCCTGCTTCCAACACCTTGCGGAAGCTAGATATTCGCTTTCCGGAGGAATTGCCGGTCTCTGGTCAGCGCCAGCTGATCAAGGATGCCCTGCAGAGCCACCAGGTGGTCATTGTGTGCGGAGAGACGGGCTCAGGTAAGACAACGCAGCTTCCAAAGATCTGTCTGGACTTGGGGCGAGGCACCATTAATGGTGGCAAGCTCATTGGCCACACCCAACCGCGCAGGATCGCAGCGACTGCCACAGCCAAGCGCATTGCTCAAGAGCTAGGTTCACCCATTGGCCAGGATGTTGGCTACCAAGTGCGTTTTGCCGACAAGACTAGCAATACAGCCTCTATCAAACTGATGACAGACGGCATCTTGCTAGCCGAGACGCAGCGTGACCCACAGCTACGCGCTTATGACACGCTCATCATCGATGAGGCGCATGAGCGCAGCCTCAATATTGATTTCTTATTGGGCTATTTGCGTCAGCTCCTACCTAAGCGTCCTGATCTTAAGCTGATCATCACTTCAGCAACGATTGATGCCCAGCGATTTGCAGAGCACTTTGCCATGAATGGCAAGGTAGCACCGGTAATTGAGGTCAGTGGTCGACTGTTTCCGGTGGAGCAGCGCTATGCACCACTGGAACCAGACGCCAGGCCTGATGGTAAAAAAGAATCCAAGACTGCCAAAGAAATTCCGGATGCCGTTACCGAAGAGATTGCTAGCTTATGGCGTGAAGGCGCCGCTGGCGCTGGAGATGTATTGGTATTTTTGCCGGGCGAGCGAGAGATACGTGACTGCGCAGAAGCTTTGCGTAAAGATCATGTCCTGCAGCAACGCTTTCATCCGGAGATTCTGAGTTTGTTTGCTCGTCAGTCCGTTGCCGAGCAAGAAAGAGTATTTAGTCCGGGCAATGGTCGCAGAATCATTCTGACTACCAACGTAGCAGAGACTTCATTAACGGTTCCCAATATTCGTTATGTGATTGATAGCGGCCTAGCTAGAGTAAAGCGCTACTCCTACCGCAATAAGGTTGAGCAGCTCCAAATAGAGCCGATCTCTCAAGCGGCTGCTAATCAAAGGGCGGGGCGTTGCGGTCGTGTATCGGATGGCATCTGCGTGCGCTTGTATAGCGAGCAAGATTACCAAGGCCGCCCTAAATTTACTGACCCGGAAATATTGAGAAGTTCATTGGCAGCAGTGTTGTTGCGCATGAGCTCCTTACGCTTGCCAAAGATTCAGCACTTTCCATTTATTGATAAGCCACTTGGCAGAGCAATTGCAGATGGCGTACAACTTTTAGATGAGTTAGGTGCAATTGAATTTGATGAATCTGATTCAGTAGACGGCAAGGATATCAACAACAGCTTCAAACTCACTGCTATTGGTAAGCAGTTGGCGGACTTGCCGTTAGATCCTCGCATTGGACGTATGTTGCTCGCCGCAAAAGAGCAGAACGCTTTAAAGGAAGTAACCATCATTGCTTCAGCCCTAGCTACGCAAGACCCAAGAGATCGGCCTATGGATCAGGCGGCCGCTGCAGATCAAGCGCATCTTCAGTTTGCTGATGAGCGCTCTGAGTTCTTGAGTTTCGTAAAGCTTTGGAATTGGTATCAGGATGCTTTGCAACATAAGCACAGCAATCGTCAGCTAGAGAATCTTTGCAAGAGTAAGTTTCTGTCACCCCGTCGCTTACGCGAATGGCGCGATGTCCATGGTCAACTCCATACGATGCTGGGCGAGAAGGGCTGGAAAGAAAATGGCCTAGCCGCAACTTATGAACAAGTTCATCTATCTTTATTGACCGGCTTACTTGGTTATGTCGCTAAAAAAGA
This sequence comes from Polynucleobacter sp. 86C-FISCH, assembly GCF_018882415.1. Taxonomy (GTDB): domain Bacteria; phylum Pseudomonadota; class Gammaproteobacteria; order Burkholderiales; family Burkholderiaceae; genus Polynucleobacter. Next base: position 1,622,741 of record NZ_JACVOL010000001.1, read on the forward strand.
AGAAGATGAAAAATCCCAGGATCGCAATAGCAAGACCGGCGGTTACATTGGTGCCCGAGGTATACGTCCATTTATCTGGCCTGGCTCTACCATTGGCAAAAAGGCAGGTGCCTGGATTTTGGCTGGAGAGCTCCAAGAAACCAATCGCATGTATGCCAGAACAATTGCAAAGATTGAACCGCAATGGGTGGAGCGGGTTGCTGCACATCGTCTAATTAAATCCTTGAGTGATCCATTCTGGGATAACCGTCAGGGCGAGGTCATGGCGTTTGAACGTGGCACCTTATATGGCCTACCGATCTACCATGGCCGCCGCGTGCGTTATGAGCCTCATAATCCCGATGAAGCTAGAGAGTTATTCATTCGTCAGGCTTTAGTCCAAGAAGAAATGTTTGGGCGCATGGATACTCCAGCGTTGCAACGCGAGACTGAAACGGATGCCAAGAAAAAATACCCAAATCTGTTTGGATTCTTTTGGCATAACCGTCGTCTCATTAAAGAGATTGAAGCCTTAGAGCATCGCTCACGTCGACCAGATGTTTTAGTGGATGATGAGTTGCTATTTGCTTTCTATGAGTCTCGTATTCCCAATGGAGTATGTAGTCGAGAAAGCCTTAAAGCGTGGTTGGCTAAAAAAAGCGGAGAAGATAAAAATCAGGGAAGTGAGCTGGATGCTCAACTTCGCCTAGAAAAAGCAGACCTGATGCGCCATGAGGCGGCAGGCATTACTGTAGATCGTTATCCTAAGACGATGCTGGTGGGCGGTGCGCAACTTAGCCTGACCTATCACTTTGAACCTGGAAGCCCGAAAGACGGTGTGACACTTGTTGTTCCGTTGACGCAGTTAAACCAAGTGGATGGACGTCGTTGCGAGTGGTTGGTACCCGGCATGTGTGAGGAGAAAGTGCTTCTCCTGCTCAAATCTTTGCCTCAGAAACTTCGCCGTCATTGTGTGCCGCTACCGGATTACGCTAAATCTTTTCTGGAGCGCAAGTTAGAAGAAAAGCAATTTGGTGTTGGTGACTTCTTAGATAGTTTGATTGGCGACATCCGCAAAGAGCGTGGATTAGAAATTAAGCGCACGGACTTCAGGCCTGAAGCTTTACCTTTGCACTCGTCTATGAATTTCCGTTTGATCGATGAGCATGGGCGACAGTTAGAGGTGGAGCGCAATTTAGCGCGCTTACGCTCTGAGTATGGACAGACTGCCCGAAACGCTTTCCAAGCAATTGCTCAGGAAACGGCCCAGGTCGAGTTAGGCGTAGAGCCTCCGGTGGGCGAAAGAACTAATGCCAATTCAACTGGCGGTAAAAGTACTGCAGATACGACTCGTAAGGTGGAGCAGGGCGGTTACCGTACCTGGGAGTTTGGTGAGCTGCCTGAAACATTAGAAATACAAAAAGGCAATAAAACCTTATTTGGTTATCCCGCATTAGTTGACCGCGGCGACTTCTGCGATCTTGAGGTGTTTGATGATCTAGAGGAAGCTCGTAAACAACATGGTTTAGGGCTGCGCCGTCTATTTGCTCTGAGCAATAAAGATACGCTTAAGGCTTTGCAAAAACAGTTGCCCGGTATTCGAGAATTAGGCCTGCTCTTTATTAATGTGGGCTCAGTAGAGGGATTGATTGATCAGATTTTGAATCTAGCTCTTGAGCGTGCTTATATGACTGAGCCATTGCCAGTTAATGCTGAGCAATTTACAGAGCGCTTACAAGCAGGAAAACCAAGATTAGCGCTCATCGCCCAAGAGATTTCTCGTCATGCATTAAATGCATTACAAGCCCATGCGGATTTGCAGAAAAAGATCGCCAGTGCAAAAACTGCATCACCAAGTGCTTATGCTGATATTCAGGCGCAGATGCAAGGCTTGATATTTTCCAAATTTGTTGCAGAGATACCGTATGCCCAGCTGGTACATGTGCCGCGCTACTTAAAAGCCATTGCGATGCGGATTGATAAATTACGTTCTAACCCAAGTCGCGATGCCCAGTGTCAAAAAGATTGGGAATCGGTGGCGCGTCCATGGCAAAAACTGATACAGGGAACTAAGGGTGGCTCATCCTATGCAATGGCCGAAGACCAGGCCTTAACGGATTTTCGTTGGCAACTGGAAGAGCTGAGGGTGGCTTTATATGCCCAGGAGCTGAAAACACCAACCCCGATGTCCTTAAAGCGCCTTGAAAAGGTTTTAGCCAGCTTGCGCTAAGTCAAATCCATTGCAGCCTAGAGGTCATTTTGGGCCTCCTGATTGCTTACAATGGAGGTATGTATACATTTATCAAGATTAGAGGTTTTCGCACAATTGCGACCTCCGCTTTATTGGCCCTCCTTTTAGCCAATCAAAACGCATTTGCGCAAGCTAGTAATGCTGCAGCACCAGTAGCTGTAAATCAGCCTAAGTTGGCGGTGATTCTCAATTCTGGCGAAGCTTCAGTCAGTTTGATTGATATGCCTACTCGTCAAGTCATCAAAACCATTCCAGTTGGTAAAGAACCTCACCATCTGATGTTGACGCCAGATCAAAAGACTTTGCTGATCGCAAATGCAGCAGGCAATGATGTGGCTTTAATGAATCCAACAACTGGTGAGTTGACTGGCAGAATTCCAAACATCATCGATCCATACCAAATTGGATACTCCCCAAATCACAAATGGTTTGTGGCAAATGGCAATCGCTTAGACCGTGTCGATATTTATGCTGCTGATGGCGCAAATCTCAAATTAGCGAAGACTGTGAAATTGGCAAAGACTCCAAGCCATATTGCATTTACAGCCGATAGCAAAATTGCATTCATTACTTTGCAAGACTCAAACGAGCTTGCTGCCATTGATCTTGAAACACAAAATGTCTTGTGGGTTATGCCGACAGGTAAAGTGCCTGCAGGCTTATGGATGACGCCTGGTGATCAGTACTTATTGGTTGGCATTACTGGCGAAGACAATGTCCAGGTGATCGACTGGAAAAATCGCAAAGAAGTAAAACGCATCCCAACAGGGAAGGGCGCGCATAACTTCCGCCCTCTAGGGGATAAGAAGCATGTATTTGTGAGTAACCGTATTGCCTCCACGATTAGTCTGATCAATATGCAAACCCTGGAAAAGGTTGGCGACATCACTGGGCTCCCAGCGGGACCAGACGATATGGAAATCACTCCTGACGGAAAAACGCTATGGGTCACTTTCCGTTTCTCAAAAAAGGTTGGAGTCATCGATATCCCAACCATGAAGTTAGTTACTGTTATTCCGGTGGGTAAGTCGCCTCATGGAGTCTTCTTTACCCCAAGGGCTGGATGGGAGTAAGCATCATCATGAAATGCATGAGTCATAAGGCATTCATAAGTATTGCAGCCGTGCTCTTGCTCGGCTGTTTTTCATTGGGCGCCTCTGCTCAAGCTGCAGAGTGTAATAAAAAGGTTTACCTTACTTTTGATACTGGCAATATGGCAGTCGCAGAAAAGGTGGCGGAAATTCTGAAGCGACAAAATGTAAAAGCTACATTTTTCTTGGCGAATGAGAAAACTCTCCGCGGTGATTTTTCTTTAGACGATTCTTGGAAGGCTTATTGGCAAGAACGCGTAAAAGAGGGACATCACTTTGGTAGTCATACCTATGACCATACTTATTTTGTAAAAGATGGTCCTAAAGGTGAAGTGTTTGAAAAACCTCAGTTTGGACCTAAGGCAGGCATGACAGTCCTCTATAACGAGGCAGCTATGTGTAAAGAAATTCGCCGTGTAGATCAGCGTTTTCAAGAGCTTACCGATCACCCGATTCAAAAGATATGGCGTGCACCTGGCGGCAAAACTTCTCCTACCTTGATTCGCATGGGCAATATGTGTGGTTATGAGCATATCGGTTGGGATCCTGCTGGATTTTTGGGTGATGAGCTGAACTCTGATAAACACCCCAACGGCACTCTTCTGGATAAGGCGAGCCGCAATCTTAAGGATGGCGATATCACCATGGCTCATTTGGGGATTTGGTCCAGAAAAGACCCTTGGGCGCCCGCCGTATTGGAGCAGCTCATTGTGAATCTCAAGGCTCGCGGATTCTGCTTTGGACTGCTGCCCAAGAATCCTGTAAATCAGTCAAAATAAAGTATGGATCTCAATGCAATCACTTCTGCAATTTCAGCCGCGTACGCTAGCGTTCAGGAGTTTCTGTTTGCAAATATAGTAGCCCCCGTTTTATATCAATTCGATTTAATGGCTTGGGCTGAAGATGTATTTGATGGACTTGATTGGTTTTTGTTTGGCTGCATCCAAATTTTCTTGATTATTGTTGTCTTAAGGACTTGGGAGCGTCTAGCGCCAGCAGAGCAGCAAGAGCGTTTTGCGAAAGCCAGCAGGGCAGATGTCTTGTATACCTTGTTTCATCGCTTGGGAATTTTTCATGGCCTAGTATTCATCGCCTTATCTGGATTCTTCTTTGGGGTCGACTCCATCCTGCACGATTTCCGTTTCGATCGTTTAAACGTCGAGTCATGGTGGCCTGGTGTAACTTCTATTCCGGCTATTAGCTTCCTGATTTATTTAATATTGCTGGATTTCGTAGACTATCTCTACCACCGTGCATCACACGTATTTAACTGGTGGTGGCAGTTGCATGCTTTGCACCACAGCCAAACAGTCATGACTGCTTGGTCTGATAATCGCAATCACATACTGGATGACATCATGCGGGCAGTGGTGATGTCTTTTGTTGCGTTGATGTTTGGAGTATCGCCAGGCCAATTCATTTTGCTAATTGCTTTGAGTGAATTTCTGCAAAGTTGGCAGCATGCCAATATCAAGACCCATTTAGGGCCTGCTAAATATCTATTGGTATCGCCTATGTTTCATCGTATGCACCATGCCGTTGGATATGGTCATGAAGCCAAAGGTAAGCCTGGTGTTTTAGGAGGCTGCAATTTTGGTGTTTTGTTTCCGTGGTGGGATATGTTGTTTAGAACAGCTATCTTCCCTAAAGAGGTCTATCCTACGGGGGTAAGAAACCTAACGGTTTCGCAAAATATCCTTACTCAACAGTGGCAAGGCCTTGTTCATGCCTTTAAAGAAATCATGCCCAAGTAGACTTCAAGTCTCAAGGCAATAGGAGTTGTATGGTCGGCTTGCAGCAGGTATTTAAATCATTTGGTATGGCCTTGGTTGGAACTATGCATCCACGGATGTTGTGGCTCAGCTTAAGACCATTTCTGATTGTTTCCGTGCTGTGGGGCTGTCTTATCTGGCTTACATGGACGCCTGCACTCGAAGCATTAAGTATCTTTCTGACAACTTCGATATTTACCAGCTGGATTCAAGAAGGTCTTGTTTGGGCGGGATTTGATAACGCGCGAGCATGGATAGCGCCATTATTTTTTGTCATGCTGATCATTCCGCTGATCACAATCAGCTTGCTCGTATTCATTGCCTTTTCAACCGTCCCTGCAATTGTCAAAATTGCTTCAAGAAATTCTCAATTTCATGATCTTGAATGTAAACAAGGCGGCGGGTTCTTCGGCAGTTTGATTTACTCATTGTGGTCGGCCATTATTTGCCTGGCTCTCGTGATGTTGACTCTGCCGGTTTGGTGGGTGCCTCCACTTGTCGCTGTCTTACCTCCCTTGCTCTGGGGGTGGTTAACGATGCGACTCATGTCCTATGACGTATTGGCTAAACATGCTAGCTCGGAAGAGCGCGATCTCTTGCTTGAAAAATATCGCTGGCCTTTACTCTGCATGGGCATTGCCTCGGGGATGCTAGGTGCAGTTCCTACATTCTTTTGGGCCACCTCGGCATTGGCTTTGGTGCTATTCCCGATCGTAAGTTTTATAGCGCTTTGGATTTATTCTTTGATCTTTGTATTTGCTGCCTTGTGGTTTAGTTACTTCCTATTGGATGCACTAAAGCAGCTGAGAGAAGAAGAGTTGGATAAAGCGCTGACCGTGGAATCGCGTGTAGTGGATATGGAACTTCCGTATCACGGTTAATACGATGGCAAATTAGATGGTTGATGAAATGAAAAAAGTTGAAATAGACGAACCAAAAGATGTAGCAGCTGCAGCGCAACGTCGCTTCGGCTTAATCGTGATCGGTGATGAAATCTTGTCAGGTCGCCGTCAAGACAAACACATGAGCAAAATGATTGAGCTACTTAACGAGCGTGGCCTCAGCCTTGCTTGGGCTAAGTATGTTGCTGATGATCCTGCGCAAATTACTGCCACGCTAAAGGAGAGCTTTGCAAGCGGCGATGTCGTGTTTAGTACTGGCGGTATTGGCGCAACGCCAGATGACCATACTCGTCAATGCGCTGCATTAGCCTTGGGTACAAAAATTGAATTGCATCCAACTGCAAAAGAATTGATTGCCGGCAGAATTCAGTCGATGGCAGAAGGAGATCCGATTAAGGCAGATCTCAACACTCCAGAAAATCAACATCGTTTCAAGATGGGCGAATTTCCGCTTGGTAGTGAAATCATTCCAAACCCCTACAACCAAATTCCGGGCTTTCGAATTCAGGAGCATCACTTTGTGCCGGGCTTTCCGGTAATGGCGGCGCCGATGATGGCATGGTGTTTGGATACCCATTACAAGGATCTATTCCACCAAGAGAATTGGGCTGAGCAGAGTTTTATTGTTCCGAAGGGGATTGAATCAACTTTGACCCCCTTAATGGAGCGCATAGAGGCCAATTTTCCTGGGGTGAAGGTCTTTAGCTTGCCATCAGTAGGTGATGCCACCAGGGGCGGCGTGTACGCTCAGCGCCATATTGAGCTGGGCATCAAAGGCAATGCCGACCTCCTAGAAAGCGCCTGGATTGCCTTAAGAACAGGTACCCAAGAGCTGGGTTACGAAATCCACGACATCACCTAAAACTATTTGCACTAAAAAGGTGCAAATAGGGGTATTTGAGCTTGTATGAGGGGTATTTCAGCACTTAAACAGTGCAATAATGAGAGTTCCCATTTGTTTGCTTCAGTAAATTACATACATCCATAAGGCATGTTTGGTGCCTGGAATAAACAAGGGTGTATGCCTTAAGTTTTAATTCCGAATTAGTTAATAGAGGAGATTTGCATGACGAAGACCGTCGCTGATGTGATGAAGTTAGTTAAAGAGAAAGAATGTACTTTCGTTGATTTCCGCTTTGTAGACACAAAGGGTAAAGAACAACACACGACAGTTCCTATCTCTGCTTTTGACGAAGACAAATTTGAGAGCGGTCATGCATTTGACGGTTCTTCTATTGCTGGTTGGAAGGGTATTGAAGCATCAGACATGTTGCTCAAACCAGATCCAACAGCTGCTTACATTGATCCATTCTATGAAGAGCCAACATTGGTTCTGACATGTGACGTAATCGAGCCGGCTGATGGCAAAGGTTACGACCGTGACCCACGTTCTATTGCTAAGCGCGCTGAAGCGTATTTGAAGAGTACTGGCTTGGGCGACACAGCTTACTTTGGTCCAGAACCAGAATTCTTTATTTTTGACGGCGTTCGTTGGGGTGCTGACATGCAGGGTTGCTTCGTGAAGATTGATTCCGAAGAAGCTCCATGGTCTTCAGCAGCTGAAATCGAAGGCGGCAACACTGGTCACCGTCCAGGCAAAAAAGGCGGCTATTTCCCAGTTGCTCCTGTAGATACATTCCAAGATATGCGTTCTGAAATGTGTTTGATTCTCGAATCATTGGGCATTCCAGTTGAAGTTCATCACCATGAAGTTGCTGGTCAAGGCCAAAACGAATTGGGTACTAAGTTCAGCACATTAGTACAACGCGCTGACTGGACTATCTGGCAGAAATATGTAATTCAAAACGTTGCTCATGCTTACGGCAAGACAGCAACTTTCATGCCTAAGCCAGTAGTTGGCGATAACGGTTCTGGTATGCACGTTCACCAATCTATTTGGAAGAATGGAGAAAACTTGTTTGCTGGTAACGGCTACGCAGGCTTGTCAGAATTCGCATTGTTCTACATTGGCGGCATCATCAAGCACGCTAAGGCATTGAATGCGATTACTAACCCAGGTACAAACTCATACAAGCGTTTGGTGCCAGGTTTTGAAGCTCCGGTGAAGTTGGCTTACTCAGCACGTAACCGTTCTGCTTCTATCCGTATTCCACACGTTCCAAGTCCTAAGGGTCGTCGTATCGAAACTCGTTTCCCAGATCCATTGGCTAACCCATACCTCTGCTTCTCTGCATTGATGATGGCTGGTTTGGACGGCGTTCAAAACAAGATTCATCCAGGCGAAGCTGCTGACAAGAACTTGTATGACTTGCCACCAGAAGAAGATGCAAAGATCCCAACCGTTTGCGCGAGCTTGGAAGAGGCATTGGAAGCATTGAAGAAAGATCACGAGTTCTTGACTCGCGGTGGTGTATTCACTGAGTCCATGATTGATGCGTATATCAATTTGAAGATGGAAGATGTCACACGTTTCCGTATGACTACTCATCCTATCGAATTTGATATGTACTACTCCCTGTAAGCGAAGGAGAGAACTTGAGCGCAGGTCTGTTGCGCAATTCGTTCAAGGGAGCAGCTTCGGCTGCTCCTTTTTTTCCGACATTGCTTGATCAGATGCCCAATGCCATCGTGGTATTTGAGGCTGAGACCCAACAATTGGTGTACGTGAACCCAGCTGCTGAGTCAGCTTTGGACCTCTCACGTAAATCACTTGAGGGTCAATCTGTGCACAATTTATTTGGCGACAATGAAGCATTAAGAGTCATGATTAGTGAAGTGAAGCAGGGGCATGTACTGGCGCAGCGCCAAGAAATGATCTTGCATTCCTTGCCTGGCAGCATTCATCATGAGTCAATACCGGCACACGTGGTTGTGGCGGTCCTCGAGGATCCTACTCTCATCATGATGGAGTGGTTTCCGATTGATCAGCAGTTGCGTAGTGAGCGCGATGAACGCGTAACGCAGCAGGTTGAAGCTAATAAACAGTTGATGCGCAATTTAGCGCATGAGATTAAAAACCCATTGGGTGGAATTCGTGGAGCGGCTCAGCTGCTCGAGTTCGAATTGCCAGATAAAGGTTTGCGGGAGTACACGCAAGTCATTATTAAAGAATCCGATCGCCTGCAGACTTTAGTGGATCGTCTCTTGGCGCCACATCGCAAGGCGCACGTGATGGAATCCTTCAATGTGCACGAAGCTTTAGAGCGTGTGCGTAGCTTGGTTCTGGCTGAGTTTCCAAAGGGACTCAAAATTATTCGTAATTACGATACGAGCCTGCCAGATGTATTGGGAGACCGTGAGCAGTTGATTCAGGCGACTCTCAATATTGTTCATAACGCAGCACAAGCTCTGTCTGAAGAGATTCAAAGTGGTGTTGCGCAAATCGAGCTTAAGACCCGTGTGGCACGTTCAGTGACGATTGCTAAGCATCGATACAAGTTAGCGATGGATCTGCATGTGATTGATAACGGGCCAGGTATCCCAGAAGAAATTATTGAACGCATTTTCTTCCCGCTGGTGTCGGGTAGAGAGGGCGGTAGTGGCCTTGGTCTTACTTTGGCGCAAACCTTTGTTCAGCAGCACCAGGGCTTTATTTCTTGTAATAGCCGTCCTGGTCGTACCGATTTTCATATTCAAATTCCATACCGTAGGCAGGAGAAAGCATCATGAAACCAATTTGGATCGTTGACGATGATCAATCCATTCGTTGGGTCTTAGAAAAAGCGTTATCGCGTGAGAATATTCCGCATAAGAGTTTCTCTAATCCAAATGATGTTCTCAATGCTCTGGAGAAGGAATCTCCTCAGGTACTGATTTCAGATATTCGCATGCCGCGCGGTAATGGCTTAGATCTCTTGCAGCATGTAAAAGCTAGCCATCCGAATTTGCCTGTCATCATCATGACGGCTTACTCGGATTTGGATTCAGCTGTCTCTTCATTTCAAGGTGGTGCATTTGAGTACCTCACCAAACCATTTGACGTTGAAAAAGCTGTGGAGTTGATTCATCGTGCAGTTGAGCAGGGTATTCGCAATGACTCTGGATCTAAAGAATTAACCGCATGGCGCCAAGATGCTACTGAGATCATTGGTCAAGCCCCAGCCATGCAAGAAATCTTTCGTGCAATTGGTCGTTTAGCTCAATCCAATGCAACGGTCCTCATTACTGGCGAGTCTGGTACCGGCAAAGAGTTGGTAGCTCATGCATTGCACAAGCACAGCCCTTGCGCTAAAGGTCCATTTGTCTCTTTGAGCACATCGGCAGTACCAAAAGATTTATTGGAGTCTGAGTTGTTTGGTCATGAGCGTGGCGCCTTTCCTGGCGCGCAAACGCTACGTCGCGGTCGCTTTGAGCAGGCCGATGGCGGCACCCTGTTTTTAGGTGAGGTAGGCGATCTTCCGTTTGACTTGCAGACCCGTTTACTGCGAGTTTTGTCTGATGGTCATTTCTATCGCATTGGCGGACAAGATCCGATCAAGGCCAACGTACGCATCATTGCATCTACCCATCAGAACCTCGATGCAAGAGTTGCAGCAGGGCTTTTCCGTGAAGACTTACTGCATCGCCTGAATGTCATTCGTTTGCGCATGCCTTCATTGCGTGAGCGTAGCGAAGATATTCCGATGTTAGCCCGTCATTTCATGCTCACTTGTGCAAAGTCATTGGGTGTTGAGCCTAAAAAGCTTTCTGATGAAGTTTTAAAAGAAATCAGCGCCATGCCATTTCCAGGTAATGTGCGCCAATTAGAGAACTTGTGTCATTGGTTAACAGTAATGACGCCTGCCAATGTGATTGGGGTAAGTGATCTGCCTGCCGATATCGTTGCAGAGGCTAGCGAGCAACCCGTGATTCTTCATGGCGAGTCCTCGCCAAGCAATCCCGCTGCGACTAAAGTTGCTTCGGGTGACTGGGAGAGTGGCTTAGGACGTCTTGCTGTCAAGATGCTGCAGGATGGCGATAAGGAAGTCTTTGACGCCCTCACTGCACGCTTCGAAAAAGCGGTATTACAAGCAGCTCTTGAAGTAACGCGCGGTAGAAGAGTGGAGGCTGCTCAACGTCTAGGTATTGGACGTAATACGATTACCCGTAAGTTGCAAGAGTTGGGAATTGATGACTGATTCAGTTCGCATAGCCGCATGGAATGTGAACTCATTAAAGGTTCGCCTTCCACAAGTCCTGCGTTGGTTGCAGGATCAGGAAAGAAAGCAGCAGCCTATTGATGCATTGTGTTTGCAGGAGCTCAAGCTCACGGATGATAATTACCCTCATCAAGAGCTTGAGGATGCTGGCTACTTCAGTCTAGCGGCAGGCCAAAAGACGTATAACGGTGTGGCCATCATTGTTCGCAAGGCGGCGCTAGCACCGATTGCCTCTGACACAGCAACTAGCTTTCTAAAACCCATTAGAAATATTCCAAACTTCGAAGATGAGCAGCAGAGAATCTTGGCTGCCACGATTCCTTTTGCGGGAACCCAGCCAATGAGGTTGGTCTCTGCATATTTTCCAAACGGGCAATCGCCTGATAGCGATAAATTCGTATATAAGCTGAGTTGGCTTAAAGCATTGCAAACTTGGTTAGGTGAAGAGCTCCAGCAGAATTCACGTTTAGCGTTGTTAGGGGACTTCAATATTGCGCCTACCGATGATGATCTGCATGATCCCTCTAAGTGGATCGGGCAGAACCTGGTTTCTCCAGAGGAGCGTCAAGCCTTTCAAGAATTGATTCAATTGGGCTTAACAGACTCTTTCAGAATGTTTGAGCAGCTACCAAAAACCTTCAGTTGGTGGGACTATCGCATGATGGGCTTCAGAAGAAATGCCGGTATGCGCATCGATCACATCCTTCTCAGTGAAGCGCTTAAAGAAAAATGCACCGCTAGCGTAGTTGATAAAGAGCCCAGAACCTGGGAGCAGCCTTCAGACCATGCGCCTGTAATCGCAACGATTAAAAAAGCTTAGATAGCCCTAATTTCTATTTGGCTTGGTGTTTAATAGAGGTTTTAGAACCTCATTTCATCATATCCATGAAAAAAATCACTCGCCTTTCTGTTTTGGCGCTCGGTATGGCACTGAGTATTCTTTCTCTCGCTGTTTATGCCGACCCACCAATGCCACCTTTTTATGCCTCTGTCATGAAAATGGCTCCTGAAGGGAAGTTAGGGCAAATCATCAAGAAGGAAAAAATAGAAACTTCCGTCAAAGGTGCGCAAGCTTGGAAGATTGCTTATATTTCTTCGGATGTTGCTGAACGTAAGACGATTGCGACTGGATTAATCATTTCCCCCATTGGGCAGGCGCCTAAAGAAGGTCGGCCGATATTGGCTTGGGCACATGGCACTACTGGTTCAGCTCAGAATTGCGGCCCATCACAAATCATCAACCCAACAGCTCCTTTAAACGAATATTTTCTAATGGATGGTAATTCGTGGACTGACTACGGCATTCCAAACGTAGAAGAATTTATTAAAGAAGGTTATGTCATTGTTGCCACTGATTATCAGGGGCAGGGCGGTGGCGGCAAGCATCAGTATGCGGTTGCTGGAACTAACGGTAGGGATGCTATCAATTCGGCAAGAGCAGCTAGCTCTATGAAAGAAGTTGGCGCTGGTAAAAAGACGATTATTTATGGTTGGTCTCAAGGTGGTGGAGCAACGATTGCAGCAGCTAGTCTGCCTGACTATCAGGCTCTTCAGGGCACTGCGGCAGACAATCTGGAGTATTTAGGATTTGTTGCCTTGGCACCAGATGATGTGGCCGCTGTGATTCCAAATGTTCCATCCGATGATGCTAGCGCAATGAAGATCATGAATGGATTTACTGAGGCTAATGTCTCCAATGTATTTTTGTTTGCTCACTATATGATGGGCCTTTGGGGGGCTCAAGCAGCCTTTCCTGATCTGAAGTTAACCGATGTGTTGACCGATGAAGGCGCAAAGGTTGCGGATAAGTTATCCCGTAATAAGTGTGTTCACGTGATGGCTGATAGCTTTAGCTATGCTTATGGAGATCAATATAAGTCTTTGATTAAGCCTCAGCCGAACAACTCAGTAGCATGGTTGAAGTCTTTTGTTGCTGGCAGTGTGAAGCCCGTAAAGCCAGTAGCACCAGTCGTGATTTACTGGGGAACAAAAGATACTGCAGTTCCGCCAATCATGCATGAGCTATATCAAAAGCAAATGTGCGCCATGGGTGCAAATGTAGGCAGGAATCAGCTACCAGGGGAACAAACACACTTTACAACCCCCGGTGTTTCTGCGCCGATGTATTTATCTTGGGTTAAGGATCGAGTAGCAGGCAAGCCTCTAGAGAATGGTTGCCCAAAAAACTAAGTCAGAAACTAAAATAGAAATCAAATTAAAAAGAACTATTCAAATTCATAGGTCAAGAAGCAGAAAAACCACCCGAGGGTGGTTTTTCTGCTTGATCAATCCAGCATCACTTATGCCAAGCCACCATGCCTAAGCAGAGCATCAATACTCGGCTCTCTGCCTCTAAAGGCCTTGAATGATTCGGCTGCCGGACGGCTGCCACCCACTTCCAAGATCTCTTCTCGATAACGAGTACCCGTTTTTTCATCTAGGACGCTGCCAGTAAGCTTGGCAGCCTCTTCAAAGGCGGAGTAAACGTCCGCCGATAGAACTTCTGCCCATTTGTAGCTGTAATAGCCTGCTGCATAGCCACCTGCGAAGATATGACTGAAGGTATTAATCCAGCGAGAAATAGCAGGCTGTGGGATGACATTAAATTGATCGGCAATCGCTCTTGAGAGGTCGAGTACCGCTTGATCTTTCGCATCTTTGGTATCCAAACTGGAGTGTAGGCGCCAGTCGGTTAATGACATCACAATTTGGCGCAGGGTCATATAGCCATTTTGGAAATTCTTGGCGGCCAAGATTTTTTCAAAGAGTTCACGCGGCAAAGACTTACCAGTTTCAGCATGAGCAGTCATCTTTTCTAAGACTTCCCATTCCCAGCAGAAATTTTCCATAAACTGACTTGGTAGCTCAACCGCATCCCATTCAACCCCATTGATTCCAGAAACACCTAAAGCGCTCACTTGGGTCAAGAGGTGATGCAGTCCGTGACCACTCTCATGGAAGAGGGTGATTACATCATCATGGGTAATCGTTGGCTGACGCAAGACGCCATCAACCTTCACCGGAGGCGCAAAGTTACAGACTAAATACGCTACAGGTACTTGGATTTCTCCATTAGGTAATACTCTGCGACCGCGGGCATCATCCATCCAAGCGCCGCCACGCTTGCCGGGGCGAGCATAGGGATCGAGATAGAAGTAGGCCACGATATTGCCTTTGGCATTCTTTACTGAGAAGGATTGCACGTCAGCATGCCATATAGGTAGGTTGGCTGCTTCAATCTTTACGCCAAACAAAGTTTGGATCACTTGGAAGAGTCCATCCAATACTTTGGGTAATGGGAAATACTGTTTCAATTCATTCTCTGAGAATGAGTAACGCTCTTGCTTCAATCGCTCAGAAGCAAATGCAACATCCCAAGGCTCTAAGCCATCTGTAATTGAAAGTTCAGTTTTGGCAAACTCGGAAAGTTCTTGCCAATCCTTGAGTGCAAATGGTTTTGCTTTCTGGGCGAAATTGGTTAAGAAGGAGTCGACTTCCTCAACGCTATTGGCCATCTTTGGCGCCAAGCTCAGTGCAGCATAGTTCTTAAATCCCAGCATTCGCGCTTCTTCATCGCGCAGCCTGAGTTGCTCAAGCATATTTTTCGTATTATCCCAATCCAGCTTGCCTTTGCCGTATTGTGGCGCCAGCTCTGAAGCGCGCGTTACGTAGGCCTCGTACATCAAGCGGCGGAGGGCGCGATTTTCTGAGTACTGCATGACTGGGTAGTAAGAAGGGAAGTGCAGTGTGAATGCCCAGCCCTGCAGTTTCTTTTGCTGAGCAGTATCTGCGGCTGCAGCAACTGCATCCTCAGGCAGCCCCACTAGATCCACCTTATCAGTTACAAGATGCACAAAGCCATCGGTTGCATCTAAGACATGATCAGAAAAGGCTTTGCCTAAGGTTGCTTGCTCATCCTGAATTTGGGCAAAACGCGGTTTGTCTGCATCACTCAGCTCTGCGCCGCCCAAGCGAAAATCACGTAAAGAGTTTTCGATCACTTTCTTCTGAGCTGAACTCAGTTTTGCAAAGTCAGGAGACTTGCTGAGTTCTTTAAATTTCTTGTAGAGATCTAAATTCTGTCCAAGACTTGAAAAGAAAGCAGTCACCTTGGGCAACATTTCTCCATAGGCTGCGCGTAATTCTGGTGTATCAGCAACACTATTAAGGTGAGAGATCACACCCCAAGATCTACCGAAAGACTCGGTAGCATCTTCTAGTGGTTCAGCCAGCGTTTCCCAGGTTGGTGCTGTATTCGGATTTACCGCAACATCCACTGCGTCTTGTGCATGCTTCAATAGGTATTCGATTGCTGGGGCAATGTGCTCAGGCTTTACTTCAGAGTAGGCAGCGATGCCACGTCCAAACGTAACCAGAGGATTTTTTTGTAATTCAGCGGGGAGGGTGTTAACGAGGGATGTAGTCATCCCTCTAGCTTAATGGACTGGGAGCAATTTTGCCAAAAGTCCCAGTCAAATCCTTAGTGCTTTGATGCCTTTTCAGCAGCCTCTAGGGTGTTCATTAGCAACATCGTGATGGTCATGGGACCAACGCCACCAGGAACGGGGGTGATCCAGCCGGCGACATACTTGGCGGTATCAAAATCAACGTCACCACAAAGCTTGCCATCTGGCAGGCGGTTAATACCAACGTCAATCACTACCGCGCCATTTTTGACCATATCGCCAGAGATCATCTTTGGTTTGCCGGTAGCAACGACCAAGATATCCGCATCCTTTGTATGGTGTGCCAGGTCACGTGTCTTGCTATTGCAGATGGTGACGGTTGCACCAGCCTGAAGCAGCAACATGGCCATTGGTTTACCCACAATATTAGATGCACCAACAATCACAGCACGTGCGCCGCGAATCGGATACTCAATACTCTCTAGAATCTTCATGCAGCCATAAGGCGTGCATGGCTTGAATTCTGGCTGTCCAACCATTAATGCGCCAGCATTCGCCACGTGAAAGCCATCTACGTCTTTCTCGGGAGCAATTGCTTCGAGTACACGTTCAGACGCGATGTGCTCTGGTAATGGGAGTTGCACCAAGATTCCATGAATAGCAGGATCTGCATTCAGGGTAGCAATGCGAGCCAGTAACTCTTCTTCACCAAGTTCAGCAGAGTAGCGCTCTAAAACAGAATGAAAGCCAACATCTTCACAAGCTTTGACTTTATTGCGTACATACACTGCGCTGGCAGGATTGTCGCCAACCACAATGACGGCTAAGCCAGGGCGAGTGCCTTTGGCAGTAACGATTGCACCACGAGCTGCAATCTCTGTACGAAGCTTTTTAGAGAGTGCATTTCCGTCTAATAATTGCGCTGGCATCTCAAGACCCTGATATTAATTAGGTTGTGGATCAGATAAAGCCAAGCGGAGCAGGTCTGCCACAGTATTGACGTTGAGCTTTTCCATGATGTTGGCGCGGTGCGCTTCAACAGTCTTGATAGAAATGCCAAGGTCATCAGCAATTTGTTTGTTTAAGCGACCAGCAACGATACGCTCGAGCACTTGACGTTCACGTCCAGTCAGTTTGCTGAGTAAGCTTTGAGTAATTTTGCGTTGGCTTGCTTGTGAATAGTCAATGCGAGCTTTAGCAAGCATGCGATCTACCAAACCACAAAGATCATTTTCTTTAAATGGTTTCTCGATGAAATCTACTGCGCCGCGCTTCATAGTAGATACCGCCATAGAAACATCACCGTGACCTGTGATGAAGGCTACTGGCATTGGCAAATTTTCAGCGGTTAAGCGCTCTTGTAATTCAAGGCCTGACATACCAGGCATGCGCACATCCAAAATGGCGCAAGAGATAGTGGACTTATCAGTGCTTTGCAGAGACTGTAAGAAACGTTCAGCGCTTGCATGGCAACGCACAACATAGCCGTTGCTTTCTAAAAGCCAAGTGAGGGAATCTCTAACTGCTTCATCATCATCAACAACATAGACAACTTCAGCTTGGTTTGGTTTTGCAGTAGCACTTAAGTTCATATCAGTTCTCGCGAGGTAAACCTATAAATTCAATATTAAGTATTGGCCTTGGTTCCAGGGGATTCCAGGGGTAGAAGTATTGTAAAGGTGCAGCCGACCAGCTTGGTCTGTTCGGAGTCCTGGACATTGGTGGCCCAAAGCCTGCCATGGTGGGATTCAATAATAGAGCGGCAGATATTGAGCCCCATGCCCATACCATCGGATTTAGTGCTAAAAAACGGCTCAAACATGTGTTCCAGTACGTTTTCTGGTATTCCGCCCCCGCCATCGATAACCTGAATTCTGAGCATGGCAGGGAAAATACTGGTGTCCAAATCGGCGGTAATCTTCACTGGAGGGGCTGACCAGCGTGAGGAGAGGGGGTAGGCCTCCCGTACGCTATCAAGCGCATTTTTCAGTAGATTGACCACCACCTGCAAAATCAGGACTGGATCGAGATTAACTACCGGAAGATTTTCAGCAATCTCCGAGTTAATGGTTAGGCGGTGACGATGCGCTTCAATTTCAACCAGGCCAACTGCATCATTAATGATTTCAGAAACGCATGCTGCTTTACGCTGAGGTTCGCTACGCTTAACGAAGCCTCGAATCCGCTGAATGATCGTTCCGGCGCGGTGGGCTTGTTCGGAGGCTTTGGCCAGCGCTGGCAAGATCTCCTTAGTAATGGCAGGATCGACATTGCCTTCTAAACGTTTCGCCACTCCATTGCAGTAATTTGAAATAGCGGAGAGTGGTTGATTCAACTCGTGAGCCAATGAAGAGGCCATCTCACCCATGGTGGTGAGGCGACTGGTGAACTGCATGCGCTCTTGTTGTTGGAGTGCCAAATCATCAGCTTCTTTACGAGCGGTGATGTCGGTAGCAACTAATAATTGTGCAAGATGGCCGTCAACCCATGGGATGAAGCGTCGTCTGACTTCAAACCACTTATTGCTGCCATCAGTCAATTGCACTTCTTCTGACTCTGATTCCTGATAAAGGAAGGAGGTCGGAATGCCATCACGTATGTAGTCCTGAAGATCTTGCGCGATGTTGTGCAGGGTATCAATTTCTTTATCTTGATGAGCTAGCTGAAAGTGCCCCTTGGAATCATTGCCAAAATTTTCTCGGTAGAAGCGGTTTGCAAACAGCAGTTCATCAGTCTCCAGGGAGACAACAGACACTGCAGCATCTAGACTTTCTAGAACGGTGGTAAATCGCTCTTGTGACGCAGCCAATTCTTCACGAATCTTCTTCGGCTCCGAAATATCGATTAAGGAAGTTACCCAGCCAGTCTGTTTACCTTTTTCATTAATCAATGGCGCAATGAATGTACGGGTTTGGATCAAAGTTCCGTCGCGCTTCAGGATCGCACCCTCGATGCCAATCTTCATACTGCCGCTGATGCTTGATTGCAGAGCTCGGTTCATCTTATCTACAAGCTCATCTCTTCGGCTATCTGGCCAAAATGGAAACGGTGGGGTGAGGCCCATTAATTCTTCGGAGGTCCAGCCGGTCATTTCGCAAAAGGCTCGATTTACATAGGTGATGCGTTTTTCCATATCGTGAGCACGAATACCCACTGGAGTGGAGTTCTCCATCGCATTACGAAAAGTGGTTTCTGTGCGCAGACTTGCCTCGGCTTCTTGACGCACTTGCATTTGCTTGAGGACGGACCACAAGCTCCAAATCACGAAGATACTTAATCCTAATACAACACCAATCAACATCCTGAAGGTGAGGTTAGTGGGCGGAGGATAGGTGTCAATCCGCAAGGTGATATTCGGGCTCAATACTCCGATATCTAAGCTGGTCTGATTGCTAAAAGCTCTTTTAGGAGTCCCTTTATCAGAGGAGATCGCCAGAACTTTTTCGTTGTCGGTAATGAGGGTAAAGCGGTAGTAGGACTTGAGCTCTCCGGGAATGACATCCAAAATCCCTTGGGTGGTGTAGAGCGCTGCCAAGTAACCCACAATTTCCCCGCTGACTATATTGGGTACTACTTGCCAGAAAACAATTTTTCTCTCTGCGTTGATTGGCTCATCGCCTGGAAGATTCAACGAGATAAAAGGACTAAAGGCAGCTCGACCAGTTACTCTGCTCAGCTCAATGGTGGATGCAAGACCAGTATTAACGGGTTGATCATTTTGAGTCTTAGTAATCCAATCCGATTTGCCAGTTTCGTTTGGCGCTGCCCATTCACGCTGAGCTTGGTTGTTTAGCCAAATGATTTTGACTATTTCATGATTGTTAACAACTAGATCATCTGCCTGTTCTCTAGCGATTTGCTTGAATTTGACTTGATCTTCACTGGCTGACACTTCGCGATTGATTGTGGTTAATGCATCGAGATTGCTAGCAAATCGAGATTGAATACGTTGCTTGGCAAAAGATAGCTCTCTAAATAGCGCCGCTTCTTGTTGATTCTTTTCTTGTAAGTGCAGGGTGCCCAAAATAATGCCCATGACTGCAGTAAAAATCACAATCGCAATCAGAGGGGTGTAAACAAGCCTAAATCCGCGTATTTTGCGGAGCCATTTCAATGGCCGAAGGAAAAGGTTGGTGGAGGCTGAAACTTTCATGAATACAAAGCATTTTGCCCTATTGCGACCCCTGAAACGGGATTTCTGGTCTATATAGCCATTCTTATTTGCACTGCAATAAATTACCACATTATGAGAAATATTATCATTATGTGGAAAATTGCTTGTTTACACCCATATACCTTCCTAGAATATTGCCTATAGAGTTAATGACAAATAAAGCACTATTTAACGGAGACTAAAGATGGCAGCGGTTCCAGACCAAGTATTAGGCAAACAGAACGCTCAGGACGCTGATCCGGGTGAGACTCAAGAATGGTTGCAAGCGCTCGATGGCGTGATTCGCAATGAGGGGCCAGAAAGAGCTGCCTATCTTATTGATCAACAAATTTCTCATGCGCGTGTAAACGGGGTAGTTCAGCCATTCCATGCTGAGACTCCTTACATCAATACGATTCCAGTTGAAAACCAAGCACGCTTGCCTGGTGATCAGAATGTAGAGCACCGTATTCGTTCTTACACTCGTTGGAATGCCATGGCGATGGTTTTGCGCGCTAATAAAGATACCAACGTTGGCGGCCACATTTCTTCTTTCCAATCAGCGGCGACTTTATACGACGTTGGCTTTAATCACTTCTGGCATGCACCATCACCAGAGCATGGTGGTGATTTGATATTTGTACAAGGCCACTCAGCGCCAGGTGTCTATGCACGTGCTTATATGTTGGGTCGCCTCGAAGAGGGTCAGCTCAATAACTTCCGTCAAGAAGTAGGCGGCAAAGGAATTTCTAGCTATCCGCATCCTTGGTTGATGCCAGACTTCTGGCAGTTCCCAACAGTATCGATGGGCTTGGGTCCGATCATGGCGATTTACCAAGCTCGCTTTATGAAGTACTTAACAGATCGTGGTTTTATTCAAGAGCAGGGTCGCAAAGTTTGGGCCTTCTTGGGTGATGGTGAAACCGATGAACCAGAATCTTTGGGCGCCATTGGTATGGCCGGTCGTGAAAAACTCGACAATCTGATTTTTGTTATTAACTGTAACTTGCAGCGCTTAGATGGGCCAGTACGCGGTAACGGAAAGATTATTCAAGAGCTTGAGGGTGAGTTCCGTGGCTCAGGCTGGAATGTTATCAAGGTAGTGTGGGGCGGTCAATGGGACGCTTTATTTGCACGTGATAAAAAAGGCATCTTGATGCAGCGTTTGGGCGAGATCGTTGACGGTCAGTACCAGACAATGAAGTCTAAGAATGGTGCTTACGTTCGCGAGATCGTTTTCAACACTCCAGAATTAAAAGCTTTAGTCAGCGACTGGAGTGATGATGAGATTTGGCAGCTCAATCGTGGCGGCCATGATCCTCATAAAGTATTTGCAGCGTTTCATGCAGCGGTAAATCATAAAGAGCAGCCAACCGTGATCTTGGCTCATACCATTAAGGGTTACGGTATGGGTGGCTCAGGCGAGGCGATGAATATTGCCCACCAGGCGAAGAAGATGAATGATGATGACGTTCGTCGCTTCCGTGATCGCTTTGAAATCCCAGTTAAAGATGAGCAGTTAGACGAGATGCCATTAGTGAAGTTCGCTGAAGGCAGTCCAGAGCTTGAGTACATGAAAGCGCGCCGTCAAGAGTTAGGTGGTTATTTGCCGCAGCGTCGCATGAAAGCAGAGAGCTTGCCTGTTCCAGCATTAGATGTTTTCGCACCTTTACTTGAAGCCACTTCTGAGGGTCGTGAGATCTCTACAACGATGGCATTTGTGCGTATGCTTAACACCGTAGTGCGCGATAAGGTGCTCGGTAAGCGTGTAGTTCCGATTGTTCCAGATGAGTCCCGTACTTTTGGTATGGAAGGCATGTTCCGCCAATTGGGTATCTGGAATCAGTTAGGTCAGCTCTACACCCCGGAAGATCACGATCAATTGATGTTCTATAAAGAGGATAAAACTGGTCAGATCTTGCAAGAGGGTATTAACGAAGCTGGTGGTATGTGCGATTGGATCGCTGCCGCTACTTCTTACTCTACCCATGGCGTACCGATGTTGCCTTTCTACATCTTCTATTCCATGTTTGGTTTCCAACGTATTGGTGACTTAGCTTGGGCTGCAGGCGATATGCGTAGCCGCGGTTTCTTGCTTGGCGGTACTGCTGGTAGAACTACCTTGAACGGCGAAGGCTTACAACACGAAGATGGTCATAGCCATCTATGGAGCGGTGCAGTTCCAAACTGTATTAGCTACGACCCTACATTCTCATTCGAATTAGCAGTAGTTATTCAGGATGGTATGCGTCGCATGTTGGAAGTTCAGGAAGACGTGTATTACTACGTTACCTTGATGAATGAGAACTATGCTCATCCAGCAATGCCTAAGGGTGCAGAAAAAGACATCATTAAGGGTATGTATAAGCTGAAGTCAGTTGGCGACGCCAACGCAAAGCTGCGCGTACAACTTTTAGGCTCTGGAACAATCTTCCGCGAAGTTATCGAAGCGGCAGAGATTTTGCATAAAGACTGGGGTATTGCTTCAGACTTGTGGGGTTGCCCAAGCTTTACTGAACTCGGCCGTGATTGGACTGCAGCACACCGCAGCAATCTCTTGAACCCAGCTGCTGCACCAACCTTATCCCATGTTGAGAAGTGTCTCAAAGACACTGCTGGTCCAGTGATTGCTGCGACTGACTATGTTCGTTTATTTGCTGAGCAAATTCGTCCAGCGATTCAGCACATGGGTCGTCGCTACGAAGTGCTCGGTACTGACGGATTTGGTCGTTCAGATACTCGTGAAAAACTCCGTGATTTCTTTGAAGTAGATCGTCGTTGGGTGGTTCTGACTGCTTTGAGATCTTTGGTTGACTCCGGTCAGATTGATCGCTCTAAGTTGGCAGAAGCGATTAAGAAATACGACATCGATACTACTAAACCAAACCCAATGACGGTTTGATAAGAGATAAATACTATGAGTCAAATAATTGAAATCAAAGTCCCGGACATCGGTGACTACAAAGATGTGCCGGTGATCGAAGTATTGGTTAAAGCGGGCGATAAGATTGAGAAAGAACAATCCATCGTTGTGCTTGAATCTGATAAAGCCACCATGGACGTTCCTTCATCACACTCTGGCGTTGTCAAAGAAGTCAAAGTGAAGATTGGTGACAACCTTTCTGAGGGTTCTGTTGTCATTACCTTGGAAGAGGGTGCAGCGGCTGCAGCATCAGCACCAGCTGCTAGCGCTCCTGCGACAGCACCAGTTGCGGCGCCAGTCAGTTCTGGCGGATCTCCAATGGAAATCAAAGTTCCTGATATCGGTGACTACAAAGATGTCCCTGTAATTGAGGTTTTGGTGAAGGTCGGCGACAAGGTTGAAAAAGAACAATCTATCGTTGTACTTGAATCTGATAAAGCCACCATGGATGTTCCCTCGTCACACTCTGGCGTTGTGAAGGAGGTCAAAGTGAAAGTTGGCGATAACCTTTCCGAGGGATCTGTTGTGTTGATTTTGGAAGGTGGATCCTCAGCGTCTGTAGCTACTCCAGTAGCCGCCAGCGCAGTACCAGCGGCACCAGCAGCTAAAACTGTTGAGCCTCCGATTGCAAGAGCGCCAGCACCGCCTCCACTGAGCAATACTCCTCCGCCAGTAGACGCAGCAGTAAGTCATGCAAGCCCATCTGTTCGTAAGTTTGCTCGCGAGCTTGGCGTCACGATTGATCAAGTTAAAGGATCAGGTCCAAAGGGGCGCATTACTCAAGAGGACGTACAAGCATTTGTCAAAGCAGCAATGAGTGGCGGAGTAGGAAGTCCTGCGGCTGCTTCTAGCGGTGGCAGTTTAGGTGGCTTGAATCTCATTCCTTGGCCAAAAGTGGATTTCACAAAGTTTGGTGAGATTGAACGTCAACCACTAAATCGTATTAAGAAACTCACAGCAGCCAATTTGGGTCGTAACTGGGTAATGATTCCAGCTGTGACGTATCACGAAGATGCTGACATTACTGACTTAGAGGCATTCCGCGTTCTCACTAATAAGGAGAATGAGAAGAAGGGCGTCAAGATCACGATGCTTGCTTTCTTAATGAAGGCTGCAGTAGCAGCATTGAAAAAATATCCCGAGTTCAACAGCTCTTTGGATGGCGATGATCTGATACTGAAGAAATACTTCAATATTGGTTTTGCCGCAGACACTCCTACTGGTTTGGTTGTGCCTGTCATTAAAGATGCGGATAAAAAAGGCATCTTTGAATTAGCCAAAGAAACTTCAGATCTAGCAGCCCTTGCTCGTGACGGCAAATTAAAGCCTGATCAAATGCAAGGCGCGAGCTTTACGATCTCATCTCTAGGCGGTATTGGTGGTACATATTTCTCACCGATCGTCAATGCACCTGAAGTAGCCATCATGGGTGTTAGCAAGGCTGCGATGAAGCCGGTATGGGATGGTAAGCAATTTGTCCCACGCCTCATTTGTCCATTGTCTTTGTCAGCAGATCATCGCGTGATTGACGGTGCTTTGGCTACTCGCTTCAATGTGTACATTGCTCAGCTCTTGGCCGACTTCCGTCGCGCTAGTCTGTAAGGGGAATTCATGGCTAAGCAAACAATTCTCGTGCCAGATATTGGTGACTATTCAGATGTACCTGTTATCGAAGTGCTGGTGAAAGTCGGCGACGTTATTGAAAAAGAGCAACCGCTCTTGGTGCTCGAATCAGACAAAGCAACAATGGAAGTGCCAGCAGATGCTGCAGGCACTATTACTAGCATTGCAGTTAAGTTGGGCGATAAGGTTGGCAAAGGTTCTGTGATTGCAGAAATCGAAGCAAGTGGTGCGGCGCCTGCCGCTAAACCTGCTGCAGCTCCTGTGGCACCAGCTCCGGCTGCTCCAACAATGACCGCTGCACCTGCAGCAGTAGCAGGGCAGTACAGCGGCAAGGTTGATCATGAATGTGAAGTATTAGTGCTTGGTGCTGGCCCCGGCGGTTACAGTGCAGCATTCCGAAGTGCTGACTTGGGGATGAATACCGTTTTAGTAGAGCGTTACCCAACTTTGGGTGGCGTTTGTTTAAACGTTGGTTGTATTCCATCTAAAGCATTGCTGCACACCACATCTGTCATGGATGAGGTGAAGACCATGGCAAAGCATGGCATTACATTTGGCGCGCCGAAAATCGAGATTGATCAATTGCGTGGTTATAAAGAATCTGTCATTGCCAAATTAACTGGCGGTCTTGCTGGAATGGCAAAGGCTCGCAAAGTCAAAGTAGTTCGTGGTCTGGGTAAGTTCTTAGATGCGAACCATGTCGAGGTTGAGTTAACCGACGGTACTGGCCAAGACCTCACTGGTAAAAAAGAAGTGGTGCGCTTTCAGAAGGCCATCATCGCTGCTGGTAGTCAGCCAGTGAAGTTGCCTTTCTTGCCAGAAGATCCACGTATTGTGGATAGTACGGGCGCACTATTGCTCAAGAGTATCCCAAAGCGTATGTTGGTAATCGGTGGCGGCATTATTGGTCTAGAGATGGCGACTGTTTACAGCACGCTGGGCTCACGTATTGATATTGCTGAGATGATGGATGGCCTCATGGCTGGTGCTGATCGTGATTTAGAAAAGGTCTGGGAGAAGTTCAATGCCGGACGTTTTGAAAAAATCATGCTCAAGACTCGCGCCGCCAAAGCAGAAGTGAAGTCTGATGGCATACAGGTTAGTTTCGAAGGCGAGAATGCGCCAGCGGAACCGCAAACCTACGACTTGGTATTGGTTGCAGTGGGTCGTACTCCAAATGGCAAGAAGATTGATGCTGGTAAAGCAGGCGTGCAGGTAGATGAGCGCGGCTTTATTCCAGTGGATAAACAAATGCGCACTAATGTCCCCAATATTTTTGCAATTGGTGACTTAGTTGGTCAGCCGATGTTGGCTCATAAGGCGGTGCACGAAGGTCACGTTGCTGCTGAAGCAGCTGCTGGCGAAAAATCCTACTTCGATGCGAAGCAAATTCCATCGGTTGCTTACACCGATCCGGAAGTAGCTTGGGCTGGCTTAACAGAAGAGCAGTGCAAAGCACAAGGCATTGCCTATGAAAAAGGTTTATTCCCATGGGCAGCTAGTGGACGAGCGATTGCTAACGGACGTGATGAAGGTTTCACAAAACTCATTTTTGATGCAACTACTCATCGCATTATTGGTGGCGGTATTGTTGGCACACACGCCGGTGATTTGATTGGTGAAGTGTGTCTGGCTATTGAGATGGGCGCTGATGCGGTGGATATTGGTAAAACTATTCATCCACATCCAACCCTCGGTGAATCTGTAGGTCTTGCGGCTGAAGCGGCCCATGGCCATTGCACTGATCTACCGCCAGTGAAAAAGAAATCCTAAAAGAAATCTTTAAATCGCAAAAGAAAAAGCCCCGAGTTATCGGGGCTTTTGTATTGCAGATTACTCTGCAGTACTTTATTTCTTCTTCGTAGTTTTGCTCGCAGTATCGGCAGCCTTTAATACGGTTTCGGTAGCGCTATTCAGATTAGTTTGTGCAACTTCAACTGCATGCTTGACAGCCTTTTGGCTAGTCTCAAATACATTGTTAGCAGAAGCGATAGCTTGTTTCATGGCTTGCACAGCCGCATCTGATCCAGCTGGTGCATTCTTAGTCCACTCTTCTACTAAAGAGTTGATTTTCTTTTGGCCTGCTTGAAACTCTTTTTCTGCAGATTGAGTAAAGCTGTTTTGAGTCTCGTGAGCTAACTCATATAAGTGGCGGCTATAAGCCATAATTTTTTCTGCCATTGGCTGAACTGCTTCAGCTTGATGGGCGAGTAACTGTTGAATGTCTTTTACTTCTAATGCTTTCTTGGCGCTATTCATGCTATCGCTCAAACTTTGCTTAGCAATATGCATATTCAGTTCTACTAATTTTTCAATGCTTTGCAAAGCTTGATTGGTTAATCCACTCAAGGTCTCTAGGTTTGCTTTTTGTGCTGCTGCAATTTGTTCTGGAGTTAAGTTCATTTCGGTCTCTTTCCATTTGGTAATTATTTTGATTCTGACTTTAGGCTTTTACCTAATGTACTCTCATTAATAAATTATATGGCATATATGTTGCGTTGCAGCATATCTTACCAATCTTGGATATAAATGGGGTGGGTAGACAAAAGCGCCTAAAATCGAAGATTCAGTAAAAAATCCTATTATTTTCAGCAAGTTACTTATGAAGCTTACGCTAGACAACGCGATTGCCCCGATATTTGTACTCATTTGGAGTACGGGTTTCGTGATCGCGCGTTTAGCAATGCCATATGTAGAGCCGGCAACCTTCTTGTTTTGGCGGTTTGCAGGGGTTTTGGCTGCGATGGCAGCACTAAGCTTAGTGTGGAGAATCACTTGGCCTAGCTGGTCTCAAATCAAGCATATTGCCGTTGCTGGCATCTTGCTCCAGTTTGGTTACTTGCTCGGCGTATGGTTTGCGGTCAGATTGGGAATGACGGCTGGGTTGGTCGCCATCATTGTTGGACTTCAGCCAATTGTGACTGCCTGGTTTGCTGCCTGGATATCAGAGAGGGTATCGCCGCGCCAATGGATTGGTCTGGGATTTGGTTTTGCTGGTGTCGCCTTAGTAGTGGTTGAAAAGATTGGTTTTACGCATATTCCTTTGGCGAGTTACGCGCTCGCATTTGGAGGTCTGCTTTCTATTACCTTTGGCACTCTGTATCAGAAGAAATACTGCCCGGTATTTGACCTGCGTGCCGGCTCATCTATTCAGTTTGGCGTTTCAGCTGCGCTGTGCTTTATCTGTATGTATTTGTTTGAATCAGGTGAGATGGTTTGGAACCCCTCCGTTATTGGCGCATTGCTCTGGGCCATCTTCCCCTTATCGATTGGATCAATCAGTTTGTTGTTCATGATGATTCGCAAGGGGGCTGCTACCAAAGTCACCAGCTTTCTCTATTTAGTGCCACCGACAACTGCTGCAATGGCTTGGATGTTATTTGATGAGCCGTTTACCTTGTTGATGGCTGTTGGTCTATGTCTAACAATGACGGGGGTAGTGCTTGTAAATGCGCGTCAGGCTAATACAGTGGCGACAATTGCAGAGTAGGGCCGTATTAGTAAGAGTGGATTTTGATGAGTGGATGACCTGGATTGGGGCGAATAAAACTGCCTTGCTCAAGGAAATTAATTATCATTCCGTATGTTGAAAGTTTTGGAAGGTATTTTGGGATGCGTTTGAATCGATTGTGGCTTTTTGCCTTGGCAGTAATTTTTGCGGTTGGCGCTATGGCGAATGCACCTGCAATTGCTGCTAATAAAGATAAACAGCAAGCCAAAACTACTACTAAAGCAGCCACTAAGACAGGCACCAAGACTTCCAAGAAACCTAAAACCGTTCGCGTAACAGTAACGCGCTCAACTGAGCCGGTTGTACCTGCAAGACCATCTCTTGCAACTGCATTGGGATTGCGCGGGCAACATGACGATCTGAATCTCAAATCTAGCGTAGCGATGGTAGTTAATCAAGATACTAAAGAAGTGTATTTTGAAAAGAACCCTTCTGTCAGTTTGCCAATTGCCTCCATTACTAAGTTAATGACAGCGATGGTGGTGTTAGATGCCAAGATGCCATTAGATGAAACTTTGGTAATCAACTCTGAAGATGTAGCGAGTTATCGCTCATCACGCTTAGCTGGCGGTACTGTTTTGACTCGTGAAGAAGCCTTGCTGCTCGCTTTAATGTCCTCTGAGAACCGTGCTGCATATACCTTGGGAAGAAATTACCCAGGCGGTGTTTCATCATTTGTGGGTGCTATGAACCGTAAAGCAAAAGAGCTTGGCATGGACCATTCTCATTTTGCGGACCCAACTGGTCTCATGAGTGAGAACGTTGCAACAGCAGAAGATCTGACGCGCATGCTCAGTGCCGCATATCAATATAAAACCATTCGTGAGTTTTCAACTTGGCCGGACCTGACCATGGTGATTGCAAAACGTCCGCAAAAGTTTTTGAATACCAATCGCTTAGTGCGTTCTGGTGATATGAATATCGGCCTGCAAAAAACTGGCTTCATTAATGCTGCTGGTAAATGTTTGGTGATGCAGGCTAGAGTAAATAACACGCCTTTGTTATTAGTGTTCTTAGATTCTGTGGGAACACAATCTCGTTTTGCTGATGCCGTACGTGTGCGTGATTGGTATGAGCGTATGCCGTCTGGCGCGCAGCCAATTCGTCGCTTAATGTAAGACTAGTTTGCGCTGCCTGGTTCGGCAGATTTGGGTTTAAAGCCCATGCCTTTGGAGATCTGTAAGGCGGTTTCTTGAAGAGCGCGCAGCCAATCTGCCTGAATACGGTCGGTTGGGGCGCTTAAGGATAAGCCGGCAACCAATTTCCCGGTGTCATCCAAGATAGCTGCAGCTAAACAGCTCACACCCAACTCTAATTCTTCATCATCGCGAGCATTGCCCACTTTGCGTACTTGATTGAGCTCAGTTTCGAGTTTGCCTAACTCTGTGATGCTATTGCGAGTATGTCCGGATAGGCCGGTGCGTGTGACATAGGCGCGAACCTGACCAGGATCATCGCTAGCTAAAAAGAGTTTGCCAACTGAGGTGAGGTGCAAGGGCGCACGACCGCCAATAGCACGGACAACTTGCATTCCTGAGCGCTCGCTATAAGCGCGATCAACATAAACAATTTCATCACCTTGGCGAACAGAAAGGTTCACTGTTTCACCGGTGAGCTTGTGTAGGGTACGCATTGGTAACTGCGCTGCTTCGCGAACTGACAATCTTGCTTTCACTAAATTGCCAAGCTCTAGTAGCTTTAAGCCAAGACGGTAAGTGCCGCCATCACCACGCTCAACTAGCCTGCAGGCAACCATGTCATTCAATATGCGGTGAGCAGTAGAAGGGTGGAGGCCAGTGAGTTCAGCAAGGTTTTTGAGGCTGCTTGAGTCCTCTTGATCAGCAAGCGCATCTAGCAAATTCATCATGCGCTCCACTACCTGGATGGCTGTTTTGCCAACCTCACCGGTAGATTTGGGAGTTTTGATGGTTTTACTGGTGCTCATAGGGCTTATTGTAGCGATTTCAGACGAAATTGCATATTGTGAAATGCCATTTTATGGGACAAGCAATAAAAAAGCCCCTCAATTGGGGCTCTTTAAGGGCGTTTTAGGGCTGCCTGAGGGCGGTGGCGCACTCGTTAACTAAGTCTGGACCGCGATAGATTAAGCCGCTATAGAGTTGGACTAGGCTGGCGCCAGCCATGATCTTTTCTCTAGCGTCAGCACCGGACATGATGCCGCCAACGCCAATGATCGGTAGTTGATTGCCAAGTCTAGCTTTTAAAGCTTTGATGACGATATTGGAGGCATTACGAACGGGTGCACCAGATAGGCCGCCGGCTTCTTCGCCAAATTCCATTCCTTTGACTGCATCGCGGGAGATGGTTGTGTTGGTAGCAATGACTGCATCGATACCAAACTCAAGTAGTAGATCAGCAATGAGATTGATATCGCCATGATCTAAGTCCGGTGCAATCTTCAGGAAGAGTGGCTTACGAACGCCATAGCGATCGCATAAACGCTTTCGAGCTTCATCAAGGCTGCCAAGTAATTCACGGAGCATTTCTTCGCCTTGTAGAGCGCGCAGATTTTGAGTGTTCGGGGAGGAGATGTTGACGGTAATATAAGTGGCGATTTCGTAGACGGCTTCCATGGCTAAGACGTAATCACGGGAAGCCTCTTCGATTGGCGTGCTGGCATTTTTGCCAATGTTCATACCAAGAACACCGCCGCTTTGCCAAAACTTAGAACGGCGTACTCTGGTGACGCAGGCATCAACACCATCGTTGTTAAAGCCCATGCGATTGATGATGGCCTGTGCTTCAGGAAGGCGAAACATGCGAGGTTTTGGATTGCCAGGCTGCGGGCGGGGCGTCACTGTGCCGATTTCTAAAAATCCAAATCCCAATGCGGCCAGTGCATCAATGTGTTTGCCATCTTTATCTAATCCGGCAGCAAGGCCAACCGGGTTTGGAAACTCAATACCGCAAAGCATTTGTGGATCGTTAATCGGCTTAGTTACCAAGCGCTCTAATAATCCCCAGCGCTGCGCGCGATCCATATTGCTCAGAGTGAGGTTATGGGCTTTTTCAGGGTCTATACAAAAGAGCCAAGGGCGTAGAAGGGAATAGCGATCGATCATGGGTAGATATTATGACTCAGACAGCGGCTGCCAATGATCGTCGATCAACCCCTCCATAGGCTGATAGTTAATCTTGTATGACATCTTGTTGCTTTCTTTGATGTAGTAGCCAAGATAAAGGTAAGGCAAACCCAAGATCCGCGCCTGATCGATTTGCCACAGAATGCTGTAGCTACCATAGCTAGCGGCATGGCTTGAAGTGTCATAAAAGGTGTAAACCGAAGAGATGCCTTGTTCCAAGATATCGATCATGCTGACCATGCGTAATCGACCTGGATGCGGATCATGAGGACCGTCCCGAAATTCCACAATGCGGGAGTTCACTCGACTTTGCAATAAAAATTGCATGTACTGGTCTTGATCGTCGCTATCCATATCTCCACCTTCATGGCGCTCATGTTGATAGCGTTGATAGAGTTGGTAATGCTCTTCTTGGTAGCCAAGATTTAATACTGAAGCTTCAAGACCAGCGTGTTTTTTCTGAGCGCGGCGCTGGCTTCGTGAGGGGATAAATTGATTTACTAAGATGCGTGTCGCAATACAGGCTTTGCATTCATCGCAATAGGGTCGATAGGTATACAGACCGCTACGCCTAAACCCAGCATTTAACAAATCACTGTAGACATCCGCATGAATCAAATGTGATGGCGTAGCCACTTGAGAGCGAGCAGTCTTATTTGGAAGATAGCTACAAGCATATGGAGCAGTCGCATAAAACTGCAGAGTAGTTAGAGGAAGTTCTTTGAGCTGGGTCATAGCCAGTGATGCAAGATCGTTTTATCAAATGTCCAAGATTGATCAATCTTAGTTTGATTTAAAGAAACTTGCAGTTGCTCTAAAAAGTCTTTACGCGGTATGGGTGCGGCGCCCAAAGAAAGCAGATGAGCCGTCTCTTGCTGGCAGTCAATCATGTATACCTCATTGGCTAGGCACCAGGCGCTGAGGGCTGCTAGGGCGATTTTGGACGCATTGGTCTTGCGGCTGAACATGGACTCCCCAAAAACCATACCTCCAAAAGAAACGCAATAAAGTCCGCCCATCAGCTGACCATCCTCAATTACGGCAATACTGTGAGCATTGCCTTGCTCATGTAATGCCGTGTAGGCATCCATAATTTCATGGGTAATCCAGGTGCCGTCTTGATCTTTGCGTGCACTGGTTGCGCAAGAGCGGATGACAGCACCAAAATCACGATCTACCTCTACTTGGGATTGGGCGTTTTGACAAAAGAGGCGAATAATTTTTCGCAAGGAATCGCTACATTTAAAGTTGCTTGGCTTTAAAACCATTCTAGGATCTGGTGACCACCAGAGTACTGGCTGGTTATCGGAGTACCAAGGAAAGATACCTTGTTGATAGGCGCGCGCGAGTTGTCCTGGATATATTTGTTCGCTCACCGCAATCAATCCAGGAACGCTAGGATCTGGATCAGCCTCTAGCAGAGGATTAGGGAAAGGGTCATGCGGCCCTAGCCAGGCAATCTGACCCATAGCGACTCTTTAAATTCTTTCGGAAGGCAAGATGTCACGACTGCGCACATGAAACTCTTTACCGGTCTCTAAGTTACCTGCAGCGCGATCGGCAAAAAACCATTCCAAGGTCTGCTTGACAGTGGGGAAGGCTAAATCATTCCACGGAATGTCAGCCTCATTAAAGAGTGCAACTTCAAGACTTTCTTCACCAGCAGAAAACTCTGGTGCATTCATCGTTGCTAAATAAAATAGATGTACTTGCTCGGCATGGGGCACGTTGAGAAGAGAGTAGAGCGGTCCAATGTTTACTTCAGCACCAGCCTCCTCGAGAGTCTCGCGAGCGGCACCATGACTCGTACTTTCTCCTAACTCCATAAAGCCTGCAGGAAGAGTCCAATAACCATGACGAGGCTCAATCGCTCTGCGACATAAGAGCACTTGCTGCCCGTATACAGGAATGCTACCCACTACATTGCGAGGATTCTGATAATGAATGCTGCCGCAGGCTTCGCATACATGGCGTTCACGAGAATCATCGACTGGAATTTTGATCGTCAATACAGCAGCGCAGTTAGGACAATACTTCATACTGACTTTCTAAAAATGGGCTTTGATGGCGCCACGAAGGGCATTGCTAAGGATAATCTCATCTGCCATTGAAACATCATTAATAGTCAGGTTGGCTTCACGGGCATTCATTTTGGGATCAGCAAGCAAAGCGGCACGCATGACACCGGGCAGAACACCTGCTGAGACGGGGGGCGTAAGCCAATCAGAGCTACCTTGAGGTTTAACAAAAATGCTAGTTCTTCCGCCTTCTGTCACAAAGCCTTGCTCATTACAAAATAGAGCATCAAAACCGCCTAACTTAGTAGCTTCTTGCCATGCTTGATCATAAAGAGTTCTTTCGCTAACTTTGTGTCGCAGTAGCGCATCCCCTGAATGCATCGTTACATCACCAGGCAGGATGTCTTTAGCCCAGAATATTTTGACAGGTTCATTTGTCTGGTGAATGACGGCGCTTGAAATAGAAAGCGCTCCATTGGCCGCAAGATCAAGTCTTAATCGATGAGACAAGTTTTTATCAAATGATGCACAAGCGTCCAGAACTAACTTTTCTGCACTTGTAATATCAAAGGAAATTCTTAATGCTGAAGCAGAGGCACGCATGCGCTGTATATGTGATTGAAGTCTTTGCGGCTCACCATGTATTACTGCAATCGTTTCAAACAAGCCGGTAGCGCTTGGAAGATCCATCAGAAAGGCAGATTTAATATGACATTCTTGCCACTCTTGTTTGACATCGGAGTCATTGGTAATGCCAGCGCCGACACCTAAAGTGAAAGTGGAGGCGTGGGATTGACTATCTGTCGCAATTTCAACTGTACGAATAGGTACGCTAAAGGCAAAGTTGCCGTTGGGGTCGAGCCAGCCTAAAGCGCCACAGTAGTAGCCTCGATCTTCGGGTTCAAGCTCTTGGATAATCTCCATGCTGCGTTTCTTTGGGGCGCCAGTAACAGAGCCACACGGAAAAACAGCCTTGAAAATATCAAAGAGACTGACATCAGGTTTAATTTGACCTTGCACGGTAGAAGTCATCTGCAAAACATCACCATGTCTTGCTACCTCAAAAAGATTGGGTACCGTTACCGTACCCGGTAAAGAGATACGGCTGAGATCGTTGCGCAGTAAGTCAACAATCATGACGTTCTCTGCTTGATTCTTCGGGTCATCAGATAAAGCGCTGGCAACCGCAGATAAAGCACTGGCAGTGCCTTTCATGGGCATGGCTTTTAAAGTATCGCCATCGCGTGCAATGAAGAGTTCCGGAGACTGAGATAGTAGAAAGTTGCCTTCATGTTCTATGTAAGCTCCAAATCTACCGGGCTGCCTATCCCGTAAGCGACTGTATAAAGCTAAAGGAGCTCCATAGGTCTCACCCTTGATGCGGTAGGTGTGATTAATTTGGTAGCTATCACCGCTACGAATGTATTCCTGGATGGCGTTGATATCTGCCGTAAAACGATCCTCAGATATCGATTCTTGAACATCCATTACGCCTGCACAACGTTGAGAGCTCTCAAGCAAGGATAGCTTTTCTGAGATGTAGCTATCAACATCTTGCTTGGACAGTTTTTTAAAGCTTGAGAAAGCCCAAGCCTCTATTAATGGATGTGGTTCATCAGATAAAGAGGGTCTCTGGGGAAGCTTGTGTATTTGCCTACCTAATTCATAGGCAAATGCAGCCAAAACATATTCACCTCTAGCGAGAGATTCAGAGATTTCAGAAAGACATTTCTGGGTGGCGGATAAATCTACAGCGTTATCGCCACTAGGAAGTACGCGCCAGTAGTGGAGTGCATTTTCATAGAGGCGGCTAGTAGGCGAGGCCGCAGTGCTTTGCGCGTCATCGAGCAAAATCATTGCGGCGTGCCTAGTAAGTTCAGATTACTTCAGAATCGTGGCGGATTCGATGGTCACAGTCTGACTTGGAACGTCAGCCATTCTACCCATGCGTGGCGCTGGGGCAACCATGGTTGGGATCTTACGAATAGCATCAATCGTTTGCGTGCCAGAGATCACTTTGCCAAACACGGTATAGCCATTGCCCATCGCATTTGGATAATCTAAACCTACATTGTCTTTAACGTTAATAAAAAACTGGGCAGTTGCAGAGTCAGGATCGGAAGTGCGGGCCATTGCAATCGTATAGGCATTGTTTTTTAAACCGTTTTGCGCCTCGGAAACCACTGGAGCATTGGTTGGCTTTTGATTTAGATCTGCAGTAAAGCCACCACCTTGAATCATGAAGCCATCAATTACGCGATGGAAGATTGTGCCGTTGTAAAAACCGCTCTTCACATAATTTAAGAAGTTAGCAGTGGTCTTAGGTGCTTTAACGTCATCTAACTCCACTACGAAATTCCCCATATTTGTCTTAAATTCCACCTTTGGTCCAGCAATTGCAGCTTGGCTGGCAAAACAAGAAAGGGTAACAACGAGGGCGGCTAATAGCTTACGCATAAGAACTCCTTAAACAATATGAAAGTGACTTAAATTGATTGTATTGCTCATTACTGCATGATGGGTGAATGAAGCTGTATCGTCAGCTTAGGCCATTAGGCACATTACCAGCATAGGCGTAAGAGGCCTCTTCAAACATGCCAGGCCTGGCAAGGTAATCCAAGACCCAGTCGATCGTATCGATTCCCCAAAAGCACTGTTGATTGACTATCAGAGCTGGCACTCCAAAAGCACCATCAGCTTTGGCCTGGTTGGTATTGGCAATGAGCTTTGCTTTTACCTCTGGATTTTCAGGTTTAGGGGTGTCAGCAGGCAAACCTAAGTATGTGCAAAATTCTGACCAAGATAGATTGGGATCTCTGCCTTCTACCCACACATAATCAAAGGCGCGCTCTACCATTGCCCAGTCAGCATTCTGCTCAACTAGAAGACGTTGTGCAGCAACCGTCATAAACGGATGATGTTCCGGAAAGCGAAAAGGGATGCCTAGCTTCTCTGCTTGCCATACGCAGAACTGATAAGTGTGGGGACGTTTAGCTGCAACCTCACCAGGGCCCTTGTTTTCAGCAGCGCGGAGTAGGCCGCCCAACAGAATCGGAACTGGCTTGATGTCTAGCTTGCCCTCAAGGCGATGTCTTTGCTTAACGTAAAGATAGGCAAACGGCGAAACAATGTCGTAATAAAAAGTAGCCGAAGTTTTTGTGCTCATATCGCTTTACTTCTTCTTATGCTCTTCATCGAGCTTTTTTAAGAAAGCCAACTTCTCTTTAATCTGAGACTCAAGCCCACGTTCAACAGGCTCATACCAGTGCGGCTCTTTCATGCCCTCGGGTAAGTAGGATTCACCAGCAGCATAGCCATGAGGTTCGTCATGGGCATAGCGATACTCTTTGCCATGACCAAGCTCTTTCATTAGCTTTGTTGGGGCATTGCGCAAATGATTTGGCACGCCTCTAGATTGGTCTTGTGCGACAAAAGCTCGTGCCGCATTAAAGGCGTTGTAGCTAGCATTGCTCTTGGAGGCAACGGCAAGATAGACCACTGCTTGTCCTAGAGCAAGTTCACCTTCAGGTGAGCCCAGTCTTTCAAAGGTTTGCGCAGCATCATTGGCTAATTGCATAGCCCTTGGATCTGCTAAGCCAATATCTTCCCATGCCATGCGGATAATGCGACGCGCTAGATAGCGGGGATCTGCGCCACCGTCGAGCATGCGGCAAAACCAATACAAGGCGGCATCGGGATTGGATCCACGTACAGATTTATGTAGCGCGGAGATTTGATCGTAGAAGTGATCGCCACCTTTATCAAAACGTCGTGCTTGAGCGCTGAGGGCGTTTTCAATAAATTGTTGATCGACGTTCTTGAGTTCAGCATTCGGTGTCAGTGCTGCATTGCGTACTTGTTCAACCAGATTCAATAGACGCCTAGCATCGCCATCAGCATTCGAGATAAGCGTATCAATAGCAGCAGACTCAAATTGCACATCAGGCATTGCGTGTTGGCACGCACGATCAAAGAGTAATTTCAACTCTTCTGGCGTGAGTGACTTCAATACATATACCTGAGCTCGCGATAAGAGAGCGGAGTTCACTTCAAAAGAAGGGTTCTCAGTAGTGGCGCCAATAAAGGTAAATAAGCCTGATTCCACATGGGGTAGCAGGGCGTCTTGCTGGCTTTTATTAAAGCGGTGGATCTCATCCACAAACAAGATTGTTTGCTTGCCGTACTGGGCCATGTTCTGTTGGGCTTGCTCAATAGCCTCACGGATTTCTTTTACACCAGCTAATACTGCAGAGATAGCTATGAACTCACGATCAAATGCTTTTGCTGAAAGACGTGCCAGCGTTGTCTTGCCAACACCTGGGGGACCCCACAAAATCATCGAGTGAGGTTTGCCTGAAGCAAAAGCTAAGTTGAGGGGTTTACCACTGGCTAATAAGTGGGTTTGCCCAATGACTTCTTCAATCGTTTTTGGACGCAGAGCTTCCGCTAAGGGTGGTGGCGGAGTGCTATCAAAAAGACTGCTCATTGCATCATGCTTGAATAAAAAGAATCACTACAGATGCCCAAGTTAGGCATGCAGCGGCAACATAGGTCAAGCGATTACGCATCGTCATAAATGCAGAGCGAGTAGCTTCATCAGAAAAATAATATTGATAGGTGTTCTGATCAATATTGCGCTGAATAATCAGGGTGGAAGCAAGGATGAGTAGACCTACAGGTATATAGATATGTAGTGCTACCCAAGCAACTAGCGCTGGAATAACGCCCCAGATCCAGGCATTACGGTCTTCCCAGCGATCTCCAGCAGGTGCTTTACCCAAGAGGTGCAAATTAGCGCCCCAATGTAAGGCCCCCATAAATGAAGTAATTACAGCCCCATAACCTGCTAAGGATTCAGCGCTCAAGTAGTTCATTGGTGTGGGTGCTAATTGCACCATTAAAGCTAGTCCAATAAATGGAATAAGACCTGCATAACCAAGTTTGCGTACTAAAGGTGGAATGGGGTTCACGATGAGATGGTTTCGTTATTTAAAGTAAAAAATTATTTATCGTAGGTGTAAACGCCGCGACCTGTTTTGCGACCGAGATATCCAGCCGCAACCATTTCACGAAGCAGTGGGCAAGGGCGGTATTTAGAGTCGCTGAAGTTTTCAAAATAGACTTCCATTACTGCTAAGCAAGTATCTAAACCAATCAGATCTGCCAATGCCAGAGGGCCAATCGGTTGATTGCAACCTAACTTCATGCCGGCATCAATATCTTCTGGGCTAGCAAGTCCTTCGGATAAAACAAAGAAGGCCTCGTTAATCATCGGCAACAAAATGCGATTGACTACAAATCCTGGAGAGTTTTTAACAGTGATTGGCTCTTTGCCAACGCGCTTAGCCATATCAATAATGGCAGCATGGGTCGCGTCACTGGTCTGCAAGCCACGAATTACCTCCACCAGAGCCATCAAGGGTGGCGGGTTAAAAAAGTGCATACCAATAAAGCGCGCAGGATTGGAATCAAGTGCTGCTAATTTGGTAATGGAAAGAGAAGAAGTGTTGGTAGCAATGATGGTGTCTTTACTCACAATCTCATCTACTTGCTTGAGAATTTTTTCTTTGACTGCTTGGTTTTCAGTGGCAGCTTCAATGACTAAACCTAGGCCTTTGAAGTCGTTATAAGAAGTGCTGCCTTTAATGCGCTTGAGTGCCGCATCTTTTGCTTCAACCGTTAAGGTTTCTTTTTTGACGAGACGATCTAGACTCTTGCTAATTTGCTCGAGACCGCGTTGAACCGCTGCCTCATTAATATCAACCATGACGACATCTAAGCCGGCAACTGCACACACTTGTGCAATACCATTTCCCATGGTGCCTGCACCGATTACACCGACTGATTGAATACTCATCTTATTTCCTCTTTTGATACTGGGTTGAACCAAATAACTGCTCTCTAGCCTTGGCATCGTGCAAAGGCTTCCGTAATGCGGTCAATACTTCGCAACCACGCTTTACTGCTGGTCGCGCACCAATCTTTTCAAACCATCGTTTGAAATGCGGGTACTCATTGATATCAATGCCTTGATTTTTCCAATTACGCGTCCATGGATAAATCGCAATATCGGCAATCGAATACGTTTTCCCCGCTACATAGGGATTATCTTTCAGTTGACTATCCAACACCCCATAGATTCGCTTAGCTTCATTCGTATAGCGATTGATCGCGTATTCAATTTTCTCAGGTGCATACAGGCGGAAGTGGTGGTTTTGCCCAAGCATAGGGCCTAAGCCACCCATTTGGAACATCAGCCATTGCAGCACTTCATACTTTCCACGAGTATCTTGAGGCAAGAATTTGCCAGTCTTGCCGGCCAAGTAGAGAAGAATCGCGCCTGACTCAAAAAGGCTAATGGGTTTGCCATCAGGACCATTGGGATCGACGATCGCTGGAATCTTATTGTTGGGGCTAATCTTTAAAAAATCAGGGACAAATTGATCGCCTGCACCAATATCGATGGGGTGAGCGATCCAATCCTTGCCCAATCGAAAGCCGCATTCTTCCAGCATGATGTGCACTTTGTGGCCATTTGGTGTCGGCCAGCTATAAACATCAATTACGGCTGATTTCTTATTTGCCATGATGTTCCTTAGATTTTTTCTAAACGTTGTAAGGCGCTTGTGAGTGTTTGATCTTGTTTCGCAAAACAAAAACGAATGACGCCAGATTCAGTCGCTTGCTCATAAAAAGCAGAGACTGGTATGGCGGCTACCCCAATTTCTGTTGTAAGCCATTTACAAAATTCAGCCTCATTGAGTTTTGCCTGGGGAATGCCCAATGCCGAGTAGTCAACGCACTGAAAATAAGTGCCTGGAGTAGGCAGCAATTTAAATTTAGTCTTACCCAAGCCCGTCCTAAAAAAATCACGCTTAGCTTGATAAAAGGCGGGGAGATTTAAATAATGTTCTGCATCCGCAAGATATGTTGCTAGACCGTATTGCATTGGCGTATTCACAGTAAATACATTGAACTGATGAACCTTACGAAACTCTTTAGTTAGTGCCGGTGGTGCAGCCACATAGCCTACTTTCCAGCCAGTAACGTGATAGGTCTTGCCAAAACTAGAGATCAGAAAGCTTCTAGCTGCAAGCTCGGGATGGGATGCAACACTGTGGTGCTGCGCTCCATCGTAGACCATATGCTCGTAGACTTCGTCACTCAAAATCAATGCGGAAGTATTGCGAACCAAGTTCGCGAGACTATCTAGGTCAGCCTTGCTCCAAATCATCCCGGTAGGGTTATGCGGAGTATTAATAATGATTAAACGGGTTTTGGAGTTAATTGACTTGGCTAATGCATCCCATGGAATTTCATAAGAGGCGACTTGCCCATGCTCATCACGAATCACTTGCAAAGAAACGGCAATCGTTTTGCCACCTGCTAATTCGATGGATGGGCGATAGCTGTCATACGCTGGTTCAATGATGATGACTTCATCGCCCGGACTAACGCAAGCGAGTATTGCTGTCAGGATGCCTTGCGTGCCGCCCGCAGTGATAGTGATTTCAGTATCAGCATCGTAGTGATGACCATATAAGTTTTGAATCTTTTGACTAATGCCATTACGAAGTTCTGCAATGCCAATCATTGGCGGATATTGATTGCGATCAGCCAACATGGCTTCATTGACTTCGGCAATCAGTTTTCTATCGCA
Organism: Polynucleobacter sp. 86C-FISCH; assembly: GCF_018882415.1. Classification (GTDB taxonomy): domain Bacteria; phylum Pseudomonadota; class Gammaproteobacteria; order Burkholderiales; family Burkholderiaceae; genus Polynucleobacter. Next base: position 1,663,233 of record NZ_JACVOL010000001.1, read on the forward strand.
GGGAAAGTCTGGAAAACCTTGGCCCAAATTAATGGCTTTGTGTTCCGCAGCTAAAGATGACATCACCGTAAAGATCGTGGTCCCCACCTTTGGCAGGCGACTTGGAAAAGAGGGAGTCTCTAGTGGGTTCATGGAGGCGCAGGGTGGTGGTCGGTCGTTTAGAGCGGATATAGCCGGTAGTCGCTAGAATGGTAAAAATACATAAACAAATTGTGCCATGCTGATCGTCCTTTCACCTGCTAAATCCCTGGATTACAAGACCCCAGTCAAGGTCAAGGCGCCAACTTTGCCTGAGTTTGTCTCTGAATCAGCCAAGCTGATTGCCGACTTGAAGAAATTGGCCCCTCAAGATATTGCCAAGCTTATGGGCTTATCCGATCAATTGGCCATATTGAATGTTGGACGCTATCGGGATTGGTCTAAGAAATTTACCGAAGAGAACAGCAAGCCGGCGATCTATGCTTTTGATGGTGATGTTTATGACGGTTTTGATGTCAAAACCTTAGACGCCAAGTCCGTACATTTTGCTCAAGACCATATTCGGATTTTGTCAGGTCTTTATGGTGCGCTAAAGCCCTTGGATTTGATGCAGCCATATCGACTAGAGATGGGCACTTCATTTAAGAATGCCAGGGGCAAGGATCTTTATGCCTTTTGGGGTGGTAGGGTGACTGATGCCATCAAAAAGGTTTTAGAAAAACAAAAGAAGCCCGTACTACTGAATTTGGCTTCTGAAGAGTATTTCAAGGTCCTTCAACCCAAGGAATTGGATTGCCCAGTGATTGCTCCTGTATTTCAGGATGCTAAGGACGGTAAGTACAAGATCATTTCTTTTTATGCCAAGCGGGCTCGTGGCCTAATGGCGCGCTATGTAGTTGAGAATCGTATTACCGATCCAGCGGATTTAAAAGGCTTTAACTTAGACGGGTATAAATACTATGCCGCAGAATCTAAAGTAGATAAGCCTGTATTTAGAAGGGCAGAAAGAAAATAATGGCCGTTCATCGCACCAAAGCATCACAACGCAATTCTCCTGAGGTGGAGAAGTTGGTTGCTGACGCTATTTCTTTAGCGGCTTCTGGGAGTCAGGTTGAAGACCGTTTTTGGGAAGAGCGTTTGAATGTGCGCTTGATGCGCTTGCTTAAAAGTCAGAATCAAAACGTGATCGACGCCGCCCTGGATCAAACCTTCCGAATTAATACGGTAGCTTTTGAGGTGCTCGCTGATATCGCCGAAACCTTGGCCGAATCCTTAAGGATCGAGCATGAAGGGCAGGAGTGGGATGTGTTGTTGTTAGCGCTGCCTATCGTTGCTCACACGCGTTACCAGATCCCTTCAGGCCCATTGCCGGTCAACATTATTGAGTCTACAGCTCAGGCCTTGCATAGCGCTATTGCTTCAACGGACACACGCATAGCGATTGTTCCTTGGTTGTATAGCATTGATCAAATGCCCCATTCGCATTGTCAAACTCGTATCCTCACAGAGTCATTGGCAAGTGCAGCGATCTCTGGAAAAGACGTCAAGCTTGAATTGCGCGACATGTCAGAAACTATTGCTGTATTAGCTGATCCTCGTTTCATTATTGCGGCCTTAAGCGCACCTGTTGGCTCCCCAATCTTCCGTTGGCAGGCTGAGCCACCAGCACGTCAAGAGCGCGGCGTGAGTTTGATTGGTTGGCAAAATGCCATGCAAGAGCCAATAGCTTCTTTATTGCCGGGCTGTGAGTTCGAGCTTCTTCTGCCTGAGGCCTATTTCACAAACTGTCGCTTAGCAGATAAGCATGTTCGTCCTTTGAGTATTCGTGCAGCGGTGAATTTCCTCGAGAGCACTCTCGGCATTCTCCCTGCGGGCTTGTCTTGCGTTGTAGGTGCATTTGGCGAAGAGCAGGCCGATGAGTACCGAATTTCATTTAGCGCAAAGGGCTCTTCGGAAGTGATGTATGGCGTGATCTGGCCCCTCTATGATCGCGAGAGCGTGGCAAGTGATGCTTTAAATGATTTATCGGATGATGAGAGTCCGATCAAGAAAATTTGCGATGCTTTGCATGATGCTGGAGTGGAAGATGTCTTCCGTCATGCCATGCTATTTGATCCAGAGCTCTGTGACGACTGCGGCGCACCTTTATTTCCGGATCGTTCTGGCGAAGCAGTACATGCTGAAATGCCAGATGACGCTCCGTCACAGCAGCCTTTGTTTCACTAAAGAAATAGGAAACTAAGTAATAAAAAAGCCGAGGAATCCTCGGCTTTTTTAATTAATGCAACGTGAGAAATTAATTCTGCACAAATGGTTCCGCACCAGCAAACAAGTGTGGCAACTTACCAGATTTCATTTCTGCTGTTTGGCAGAAATCGGCAAGACGTACACCTGCTTTGATGTTAAACAACATTGCTTTGTTACCTAGCACTACAAGATCGTAACCAGAGTTCATATTCTTGTAACGCAAGCTGCCTGGCAATGAAGTTTGGCGCTCTAAATCATAAGATTTAGATTCCCAAGTTAAGCGAACCTTTTCAGTAGTGCCAGTAGTTTTGAACTGCTTGCTTTCCTGACAAGTCCATGTAATTACTTCTTCACTAGCGCTAGCATTTACAGCGCCTAAAAGGCTTGCAAGTACTACGCTAATGGCGAGAAGATTTTTTTTCATGTGTGAATTTTCCTTATGAGAGCAGGTGCTTAACGCCAGCTTGCTCTTCGAGTAATTCATTCAAGGTGTGTGTCATGCGCTCACGGGAGAATTCATCGATCTCTAAACCTTCGATCATTTTGTATTCGCCGTTTTCGCAAACTACTGGGAAGCCATAAATCACTTCAGCAGGAATGCCGTATTCGCCTTTAGAAGGAATACCCATAGTTACCCACTTGCCGTTTGTACCGAGTACCCAGTCATGAATGTGATCAATCGCTGCGTTCGCTGCAGAGGCTGCAGAAGAAAGGCCGCGAGCTTCAATGATGGCTGCACCACGTTTACCAACAGTAGGAATAAATACATCTTTGTTCCATGCTGCATCGTTGATAGAGTCTTTAACTGACTTGCCATCGATGGTTGCAAAGCGATAGTCTGGATACATTGTTGGGCTGTGGTTGCCCCAAACAACTAATTTCTCAATATCAGCAACAGGCTTATTCAACTTGTTAGCCAATTGTGAGAGTGCACGGTTGTGGTCGAGACGTAACATTGCTGTGAAGTTTTTCGCAGGAATATCTGGAGCAGATTTCATAGCGATGTAAGCGTTAGTGTTTGCTGGGTTACCAACAACCAATACTTTTACAGTCTTCTTAGCAACAGCATTCAATGCTTTACCTTGTGCTGTGAAAATTTGTGCGTTAGCGGAGAGTAGATCTTTACGCTCCATGCCAGGACCGCGTGGACGTGCGCCAACTAAAAGGGCAACGTCGATATCTTTAAACGCTGTCATTGGATCTGAGTGAGCTGTCATGCCTGCCAAGAGCGGGAATGCGCAGTCTTCTAACTCCATCATCACGCCAGTTAAGGCTTTTTGTGCTTTTTCATCAGGAATCTCAAGCAATTGCAAGATTACGGGCTGATCTTTGCCCAAAAGGTCGCCATTGGCGATACGGAATAAAAGGGAATATCCGATTTGACCGGCTGCACCGGTTACGGCGACACGCATTGGGGCTTTTGCCATTACTAATAACTCCAGAAGAAGGTTAAGAGGGTTAATTTACGAAAACTTTTCTATTATCCATTCAAGTGTAGGGACTTTAGCTTTACACTGTCAATGATGTCTTATATAAGACTAGAATTACCTAGAATTTTATCCAATTGACGCGGTCTGGAGTTAATTTGTCTGATGTGACTTTGCCTGTTGCCTCATTTAGCCCTCTGTACGAGCAGATTAAGGCGATGATTTTGACCAGTTTGCAAGCCTCTGAATGGCTTCCAGGCGAGGCTATCCCCAGTGAAATGGAGCTGGCAGCCCGTTATGCCGTCAGCCAGGGTACGGTTCGCAAGGCAATTGATGAGCTTGCCGCCCAAAACCTCCTAGTGCGTCGCCAAGGGAAGGGTACTTTTGTTGCCACCCATCAAGAGGATGACTGGCAGTACCGTTTTTTACGCTTAGCCCCAGACTCCGGCGAGAAATTTCATCTTACCAATCAGTTTTTATCCTGCGAAAACACCAAAGCAAGCCCTTATGTGGCCAATTTGCTTAAATTAAAGGCAGGCGACCCCATCATTCATATCGACCGGGTGCAGAGCTTTGCGGGTAAACCCATTGTTTTTGAAGAGATTTTTCTTCCTGGGGCGCGCTTTAAGGGCTTAGATTTAGAGGTTCTCAATGCTTGGCATGGCCCGGTATATGCCTTTTATGAGGGTCAGTACGCTACTCACATGGTGCGCGCAGAAGAAAAGATCAAGGCTGTGGCTGCTGATGAGACTTTAGCGAAGCACCTGCATTTACCGCAGGGTGCGCCACTCCTTTCTGTAGAGCGGGTGGCATTTACCTACGGGAATAAACCAGTAGAAATTCGTCACGCTAGATACGACACTTCAGAGCAGCATTACGAGAACAAATTGAACTAAGCAAATCAGTAAAAACCAGTAATTAACCCCTTTAAACGCCAAAAAATCCCCACCACCCCTAAGGTTTCCAATAGAATATGTTGCGATACAACAAAACCACACTGAACCTCCACCTAAAGATAGAGATTACCCATGGTTGATTCACAGCAAGCAGTAAAAAAAGATAGACCTGTTTATAAAAATATTGGTCTTGCCCAGTTGATTAAATACCGCCTTCCTTGGGCCGGTAAAGTGTCAATTCTTCATCGCATTAGTGGAGCAGCATTGTTCCTCTTATTGCCATTTATCTTGTATCTCTTCGATCAGAGCGTTGCCTCTGAGTTGAGCTATCAAAAATTCCAGGCTTTTACCGGCAACATCTTGGTAAAAATTATTTGCCTCGGTTTGATCTGGTGTTTTTTACATCACTTCTGTGCTGGTATCCGCTACCTCTTGCTCGATTTAGAAATCGGCGTAGAGAAGTCTGAAGCTAATCGTTCGGCCATTATTGTTCTTGTTATTGGTCTAGCTTTGACTGCAGTAGTTGGTCTCAAAATGTTCGGCTTGTACTAAGCGCTAATCATTTAAGGAAATCTCATGCCTATTTATCAAATCGGACCAAAGCGCTTAGTTGTCGGTGCGCATTACGGCCTTAAAGAATGGATCATCCAACGCGTTACTGCGATTGTGATGGTGGTATTTACGATTGTTTTGTTAGTTGACTACTGCATCACTGGTAGCGCCTCCTACGAGGGCTGGTCTGGCTTGTTCAGCGGTCAAGTAATGAAGCTGTTAACACTCTTGGCTTTCATCAGCTTGTTCTATCACGCTTGGATTGGCGTGCGTGACATCTGGATGGATTACATCAAGCCCGTCAGCATTCGTTTGACACTTCAAGTGTTAACCGTTTTGTATCTCGTAGCCTGTGCGGCCTATGCCGTTCAAATTTTGTGGAAAGTGTAATTCGATGACTGCAATTAAAAAATCATTGCCACGCCGCCGTTTTGATGCGGTGATTATTGGAGCAGGTGGTTCAGGTATGCGCGCTTCATTGCAGTTGGCTGAAGCCGGCTTGAATGTTGCTGTTCTGACAAAAGTTTTCCCAACACGTTCACACACTGTTGCTGCACAAGGTGGTATCGGTGCTTCATTGGGCAACATGAGTGAAGACAATTGGCACTATCACTTTTACGACACCATCAAAGGTTCCGACTGGTTAGGTGACCAAGACGTGATCGAGTTTATGTGTCGTGAAGCTCCAAAAGTTGTTTATGAGTTAGAGCACTTTGGTATGCCGTTTGACCGTAACCCAGATGGCACGATTTATCAGCGTCCATTCGGTGGTCACACAGCAAACTATGGCGAGAAGCCTGTGCAACGTGCTTGTGCTGCTGCTGACCGTACTGGCCACGCAATGTTGCACACTTTGTACCAACGTAACGTCCGCGCAAAAACCAATTTCTTTGTTGAATGGTTGGCGCTCGATTTGATTCGTGATGATGACGGTGATGTTGTTGGTGTAACTGCTCTCGAGATGGAAACTGGCCAGGTATACATCCTGGAAGCCAAGATTGTGATGTTGGCTACTGGTGGTGCAGGCCGTATTTGGGACGCATCAACTAACGCATTCATTAATACCGGCGACGGCATGGGCTTAGCAGCTCGCGCTGGCATTCCATTGGAAGATATGGAGTTCTGGCAATTCCACCCAACTGGCGTAGCTGGTGCAGGTGTGTTGTTGACAGAAGGTTGCCGTGGTGAAGGCGGTATCTTGCGTAACAAAGATGGCGAGCGTTTCATGGAACGTTATGCGCCAACATTGAAAGATTTGGCTCCACGCGATTTCGTATCCCGCTCAATGGACCAAGAAATTAAAGAAGGGCGCGGTTGCGGTCCTAACGGTGACTATGTTGTGCTCGATTTGACACACATTGGTGCCGACACGATCATGAAGCGTTTGCCTTCTGTTTATGAAATTGGTATCAACTTTGCTAACGTTGACGTTACTAAAGAGCCAATTCCAGTTGTGCCAACAATTCACTATCAGATGGGTGGTATTCCTACCAACATCAATGGTCAAGTAGTTGTGCCTGCAAATGGTATTCACAATGAAATCGTGAATGGCTTGTATGCAATTGGTGAGTGTTCATGCGTTTCTGTGCACGGCGCGAACCGCTTGGGTACAAACTCATTGCTCGATCTCTTAGTATTCGGTCGCGCTGCTGGTAACCACATTGTTGGCCTTGATCTCAAGAATCGCGAATTCAAGCCATTGCCTGCTAATGCTGGTGAGCAAACATTGGAGCGTATTGCGAAGTTGGATAACTCAACTTCAGGCGAGTACGCACAAGACGTTGCAAACGATATTCGCAAGTGCATGCAGAAATATGCTGGCGTATTCCGCAATCAAGAGTTGATGGACGAAGGTGTTCGTCAAATGGCTAAATTGACTGAGCGCGCTAAGCACTTATGGGTTAAAGACAAATCTGAAATTTTCAATACAGCACGTATTGAAGCTTTGGAAGTGGCTAACTTGGTTGAGACTGCAAACGCAACTATGATTTCTGCGGCAGCTCGCAAAGAAAGTCGTGGTGCTCACTCACATGATGATCATCCGCATCGTGACGATGAGAACTGGATGAAGCATACCCTTTGGTACAGCGAAGGCAATAAGCTTACATACAAGCCAGTTATTTTGAAGCCTTTAACGGTTGAGTCCTTCCCTCCAAAAGAACGTACTTTCTAAGCGAAGAGAAATAGAAAATGAGTGATATCCGTATATTCGAAATTTACCGCTACGATCCAGATGTCGATGCAGCTCCACGCATGGAACGCTATGAGTTAGAACTCACTGGCGAGCGCATGTTGTTGGACGCTTTGATTTCTTTGAAGAAGCAAGACGAAACCATTTCTTATCGTCGTTCATGCCGTGAAGGCGTGTGCGGTTCAGATGCAATGAACATCAACGGTAAAAACGGCTTGGCTTGTTTGACCAATATGTTGACTTTGCCTAAGGTCATCACATTGCGCCCATTGCCTGGCTTGCCAGTTGTGCGCGATTTGATCGTCGACATGACTTTGTTCTTCAAGCAATACTTGTCTATCAAGCCTTACTTGGTAAACGATAATCCGCCTCCTGAAAAAGAGCGTCTCCAGAGTCCTGAAGAGCGTGAAGAGTTGAACGGTTTGTATGAGTGCATCTTGTGCGCATCATGCTCAACTTCATGCCCATCATTCTGGTGGAATCCAGATAAGTTCGTTGGTCCAGCTGGCTTGTTGCAGGCGTATCGCTTTATTGCCGATAGCCGCGACGAAGAAACTGCGCAGCGTTTAGATAACTTAGAAGACCCATACCGCTTGTTCCGTTGCCATACCATCATGAATTGCGTGGACGTTTGTCCTAAGCACTTGAACCCAACGAAGGCAATTGGCAAGATCAAGGAGTTGATGGTTCGTAGGGCAGTATGACCCTCGGCAATGCAGAGTTATATCGTTTAAAAAGTGACGCTCGCAGGGGCTTGCTAGAGAACGATTTAATTCTGCAGCGTTTCTTTGAGCGCTATGGCACTCAGTTAAGCGTTGAAGATGGAAAAGTATTAACCCAGCTATTGGCTCTAGATGACAACGACTTAATGGATTTATTGATTGGTCGCAAAGATTCTGTAGCAAGCTTGGAGAAAGAGATGCAAACAAACTCTTTCAAACTGGTTTTACAGAGGTTGAGAGAGAAGTAATTCAACCTTTTGGTGCGGTAAGCGTATAGATGCATGAATGAATAGTGTATTAATCATAATTTTGAATGACTAAGGATTAGAAATGATTGAATCGGACATCAAGGCAAAACTCTCGTTTTCGGATGGAACACCAGATATTGATCTGCCAATTTACAAAGGGACAGTAGGTCCTGACGTAATTGACATTCGTAAGCTCTATGGTCAGACCGGTAAGTTCACTTACGATTCAGGCTTTCTGTCTACTGCATCATGCAATAGCAAAATTACCTACATCGATGGCGACAAGGGCGAGTTGCTCTATCGCGGTTACCCAATTGAAGACTTAGCAAATAACTGTGACTTCTTAGAAGTTTGCTACCTCTTGATCAATGGCGAATTGCCAAACGCAACTGAGAAAAAAGCATTTGATGAAATGGTCATGCACCACACCATGGTTCATGAGCAAATGCAATTCTTCTTGCGTGGCTTCCGTCGTGATGCGCATCCAATGTCTGTGTTGACTGGCTTGGTTGGTGCAATGGCTGCTTTCTACCATGATGAGATTGATTACAGCGATCCGCATGCACGTGAAGTTGCCCAAATTCGCTTGATCGCAAAGATGCCTACATTAGTAGCGATGGCTTATAAGTATTCCGTGGGGCAGCCATTTATCTATCCAGATAACTCTTTGTCATACACAGCAAACTTTATGCGCATGATGTTCGCAACACCATGTGAAGAGTACAAAGTGAACCCAGTATTGGTACGCGCTTTGGATCGCATCTTCACATTGCATGCTGACCACGAGCAAAACGCTTCTACTTCTACTGTGCGTTTGTGCGGTTCTTCAGGCACAAATCCATTTGCAGCGATTTCTGCTGGTATTGCTTGCCTTTGGGGCCCAGCGCACGGTGGTGCAAACGAAGCTTGCTTGCAGATGTTGAATGAGATTCAAGCTCAAGGTGGCGTAGATAAGATTCATGAGTTCATCGCTCAAGTAAAAGACAAGAACTCTAGCGTTCGCTTGATGGGCTTCGGTCACCGCGTTTACAAAAACTTTGACCCACGCGCTAAATTGATGCGTGAGACTTGCTATGAAGTATTGAATGAATTGGGCTTGCAAGATGACCCATTGTTCAAGTTGGCAATGACTCTCGAGAAGATTGCTTTGGAAGATGACTACTTCGTAAGTCGCAAGCTCTATCCAAACGTAGACTTCTACTCAGGAATCGTTCAACGCGCTTTAGGCATCCCAACAGAAATGTTTACTTGTATTTTTGCTTTGGCAAGAACAGTAGGCTGGATTGCTCAGTGGGAAGAAATGATTACTGATCCTGAGTACAAGATTGGCCGTCCACGTCAGTTGTATGTTGGCGAAACAGCACGTAAGGTTCCAAACATTACAGTTCGTAAATAAGGTTTTTTAAGGTCACTCATGTCTCGTACGCTTTATGACAAATTGTGGGATGACCACGTTGTTTACTCTGAAGAGGATGGCACAGCCACGATTTATATTGATCGTCAGTTGCTTCATGAGGTAACCAGCCCTCAGGCATTTGAAGGTTTAAATTTAGCTGGCCGTCCTGTTTGGCGCATCTCCGCCAATCTGGCGGTATCCGATCACAACGTTCCAACAACGGATCGTTCTGAAGGCATTACTGATCCAATTTCTAAGTTGCAAGTTGATACCTTAGATCAAAACTGCGATGCCTTTGGTATTACCCAATACAAAATGAACGATACCCGTCAAGGGATTGTTCACGTGATTGGACCAGAGCAGGGCGCAACTTTGCCTGGTATGACAGTGGTTTGCGGAGATTCTCATACAAGTACTCATGGCGCCTTTGGTGCTTTGGCGTTTGGTATCGGCACCTCAGAGGTCGAGCACGTATTGGCTACGCAAACCTTGCTCATGAAAAAGAGCAAGAACATGTTGGTAAAAGTCGATGGCCGTTTACAGCCAGGCTCTACCGCTAAAGATATTGTTCTTGCCGTGATCGGCAAGATTGGTACAGCTGGTGGCACTGGTTACACCATTGAATTTGCTGGCGAAGCTATTCGCGAGCTTTCGATGGAGGGGCGCATGACTTTATGCAATATGGCAATTGAAGCTGGCGCACGTGCTGGTTTAGTTGCTGTAGATGAAACAACCATTGAGTACATTCAAGGTCGTCCGTATGCGCCTAAGGGCCCTGCGATGTTGCAAGCCTTGCAGTATTGGAGAACTTTGCACTCTGATCCAGATGCAAAATTTGATGCTGTGGTTGAACTGCGTGCTGAAGAAATCGCTCCACAAGTTACTTGGGGAACATCTCCAGAAATGGTTCTAGCAATTAGCGACCGCGTTCCTGATCCAGAAAAAGAACGTGATCCAAACAAGCGTTCTGCTATGGAGCGTGCGTTGCAGTATATGAACCTCAATCCAAATACACCTATCAGTAGCATCGCTATTGATAAAGTATTTATTGGATCTTGTACAAACAGCCGCATTGAAGATATCCGTGCTGCCGCAAAAGTGGTGGATCGTTTAGGCAAGAAAGTGGCGGCCAATGTGAAGTTGGCTCTTGTGGTTCCAGGTTCTGGTTTGGTTAAAGCTCAGGCGGAACGTGAAGGTTTGGATCGCATTTTTAAAGCCGCAGGTTTTGAATGGCGTGAGCCAGGGTGCTCTATGTGTTTAGCAATGAATGCTGATCGCTTGGAGCCAGGCGAGCGTTGCGCTTCAACTTCTAACCGTAACTTCGAAGGTCGCCAGGGTAATGGCGGCCGTACTCATTTAGTAAGTCCTGCTATGGCAGCTGCTGCTGCAATCGAAGGTCACTTTGTTGACGTTCGCAAGATTTCATAAGGAAACTGATCGATGAAATTTTCTTCACTCTCTTTAATTTCCAGATTGGCCATTATTGGCATTGCTGGCTTGGTGATTTCAGCCTGTAGCAGCACAATGGAAGGCATGGGTAAGGATTTGCAAAACATGGGAACTTCCATGGGCGGATCAAGCAATACACAACAAGGCAATCAATCTCAAACAAAGGGTAAGGACGTTGTCGTTACTCCTGTGAAGTAAATCATTAGAGCAAATAGAGCAAAAGTCGAATCATGGAAAAATTTACGGTATACAAAGGTTTAGTTGCTCCGCTTAATCGCGAGAACGTGGATACCGACGCCATCATTCCAAAGCAATTCTTAAAGTCCATTAAAAAGACTGGCTTTGGGCAAAATCTCTTTGATGAGTGGCGCTATTTAGACCATGGCGAACCTGGTCAAGACTGCAGCACTCGTCCGATTAATCCAGACTTTGTCCTCAATCAGCCTCGTTATAAAGGCGCAGGCATTTTGCTGGCCCGTAAGAACTTTGGTTGTGGCAGCTCCCGTGAGCATGCGCCATGGGCTTTAGACCAATATGGCTTTAGAGCGGTTATCGCCCCAAGCTTTGCTGATATTTTTTATAACAACTGCTTCAAAAATGGTGTTTTACCCATTGTTTTGACTGAAATGCAGGTTGATCACCTCTTTAATGAAACCATGGCTTTCAATGGTTACCAGTTGACGATTGATCTAGAGGCTCAGCAAGTCATTGCCCCTGATGGCACCGCTTATAGCTTCGATGTTGCCCCCTTTAGGAAGTATTGCCTTCTTAATGGCTTAGACGATATTGGCTTAACTCTGCAACATGCAGATAAAATCAAGGCTTATGAAGCTGAGCGCATCCTCAAGATGCCTTGGCTTGCGACACAATTGCCGTAATTTCGTTGATTTAAAGGCCTTTCATGAAAATTGCAGTTCTACCGGGCGATGGTATCGGCCCGGAAATCGTTGCTCAAGCCGTTCGAGTTCTCCAAGCCCTTGGCCCAAAGTTTGATTTAGAAGAAGCTCCAGTTGGTGGAGCTGCTTATGACGTTGCTGGTCATCCTTTGCCGCCGGCAACTCTAGAGCTAGCTAAAAAAGCCGATGCTATTTTGTTTGGTGCGGTAGGGGATTGGAAGTACGACACCCTTGCGCGCGAACTACGTCCTGAACAAGCGATCTTAGGTTTGCGTAAACATTTAGAGTTGTTTGCCAACTTCAGACCAGCGATTTGCTACCCAGAGCTGACTGCTGCATCAAGTCTTAAGCCAGAAATTATTGGCGGCTTAGATATTTTGATTGTGCGTGAACTTAATGGCGATATTTATTTTGGTCAGCCGCGCGGTATTCGTACTTCAGAGTTACCCTTGTTTAAAGGTGCTCGTGAAGGCTTTGACACTATGCACTATAGCGAGCCAGAAGTAGAGCGTATTGGACATGTTGCTTTTCAAGCGGCATGCAAGCGCGGCAAGAAAGTATGCAGCGTTGATAAAGCGAACGTATTAGAAACTTCACAACTTTGGCGTGAAGTGATGATTCGTATTTCAAAAGAGTATCCTGACGTTGAGTTGTCGCATATGTATGTCGATAACGCTGCAATGCAGTTGGTTAAAGCGCCTAAGGCATTTGACGTAGTAGTCACCGGTAATTTGTTTGGTGACATTCTGTCTGATGAAGCAGCTATGTTGACTGGCTCGATTGGTATGCTGCCTTCTGCCTCTTTGGATAAGAACAATAAAGGCTTATATGAGCCAAGTCATGGCTCTGCGCCGGATATTGCCGGTAAAGGTATCGCCAATCCATTGGCAACAATTTTGTCTGCTGCCATGATGTTGCGCTATTCATTAGGAATGCCTGGTGAAGCGGACCGTATTGAAAAGGCGGTTCAGAAAGTATTGGCGCAAGGATTGCGTACGGCTGATATTTATACCGAAGGTACGAAAAAAGTATCAACCATTGAAATGGGCGATGCTGTTGTTGCAGCACTTGTATAAGAAACATAACAAACTTAAACAGAAATCAAATTCACTAGATAGTTAACATCATGGCAAATACACAAACACCTTTGGTTGGTTTAGTTGGCTGGCGCGGTATGGTTGGTAGCGTTCTTATGGAACGTATGCTCGCTGAGAAGGATTTCGATCTAATTGAGCCAGTATTTTTTAGCACCAGCCAAGCCGGTGGTGAAGTGCCACTACTTAATGGTAAAAAAGTTACTAAGAGTGAAAGCACTTTGCAAGATGCCAATGACATCAAAGCATTGTCACGTTGTGACATCATCTTGACATGCCAGGGTGGCGACTACACCAACGACATCTTCCCTAAGCTACGCGCTGCAGGGTGGAATGGTCATTGGATTGATGCTGCCAGTGCGTTGCGCATGAAAGATGATGCTGTATTGGTCTTGGACCCAGTGAATCGTCCAGTGATTGATAAAGCTTTAGCTGCTGGTGGCAAGAATTGGATCGGCGCCAATTGCACCGTGAGCTTAATGATGATGGCTATGGGCGGTCTGGTGAAGGCTGACATGGTTGAGTGGATTAGCGCCATGACTTACCAAGCGGCTTCTGGTGCTGGTGCACAGAACATGCGCGAGTTGCTCCTGCAAATGGGCGCATTGCGTGACAGCGTTGCTACTGAATTGGCTGACCCATCATCATGGATTTTGGATATTGATCGCAAAGTTACTGAGACATTGCGCTCTTCTGACTTTCCGAAGAAAAACTTCCGCAACACCGCATTAGCAGGTAGCTTGATTCCTTGGATCGATGTGCCTGTTGAGAACGGTCAAACTAAAGAGGAGTGGAAGGGTGGAGCTGAGTTCAATAAGATCTTGGGTCGTCCAGCATTCCGCACGCCAGGCAGTATTCCAATTGACGGCTTATGTGTGCGTGTTGGTGCGATGCGCTGCCACTCACAAGGTTTGACTGTAAAGCTCAAAAAAGATATTCCACTCAAAGAGATCGAAGCAATTTTGGCCGCTGATAACCAGTGGGTCAAAGTGGTTCCAAATGATCGTGAAACAACTGAGCGTGATTTATCTCCTGCAGCTATCAGCGGCACACTGACTGTACCTATCGGTCGTTTGCATAAGATGGCAATGGGTCCAGAGTACTTAGGTGCATTTACGGTTGGCGACCAACTCCTGTGGGGCGCTGCTGAGCCATTGCGTCGCATGCTCCGCATTTTGCTCGAAAAGTAATCTGAAGTTGATGCTACGTCTTAGCCAATCAAGCTTTTTAAAGCTCCTTTGCTTTGTTTGGCTAAGCTGGTCTTTCAACGCCGCTGCAATCTCCTTAGGTGCGCCGCAACTCCAGTCTCGCCCAGGCGAACCATTGCGAGTAGAAATTCCTATTCGGGTAGGGGCTGATGAGCAGGCCGCTCTATCCGGTCTGAATGTGGCGATGCCGAATAAGGCTGCATATGAGCGCCTCGGAATCTCTCAAAAGATACTGCAGTTAAATCCACAAGCGATGGTGTATCGCAATCGTCAAGAGCGGTTAATGGTGCTCGTTGAAACCGTTGACTCTGTTCCTATGACGGATGATCCATTTCTAGATGTATTGGTAAATCTCAATTGGTCGAGCGGAAGCCTCACTAAGACATTTACTTTATTGCTGGGTGATGTACAAAAAATCACCGTAAAGCCAGGTCAAACCTTATCTGAGATTGCTGCCACCATTGCACCTCAACTAGAGGGCGCCACTCTTGATCAAACCATGATGGCTTTGTATAAAGCCAATCCGGATGCTTTTGCTAGCGGCAGCATTAATCGCCTGGCTGCTGGCGCTGAGTTAACTAAGCCAAGTCAGGCATTGTTGCGCTCAATCAGTCCTGCAGAAGCAAATCAATTTGTTGCTGATGCCAATGAACAGTGGCGTGCTGAGCATGATGGAAAGGGTGCCAATGCAGGCACTGGATCAAATGCCGCCAAGCCGGGGGAAGTAGCACCTAAAGATCGCTTAAAGATTGGTTCAAGTGCTGAGGGTAATGAGCAAGAGCGTCGTTACACCGAAGAGTTGGTCGCTCAAGAGAAGATGCTTGAGCAAACTAAAGCCCGTGTCGCTGAATTAGAAAAGAATATTGCCGATCTACAAAGACTCTTAGATAAATCAAAAGAGAAGAAGGCGGTAGATAGTAATTTTGGCTTAGGTGGCTTTGGCCCAGCTATTTTGGCCATTGGCTTAATCGCACTAACTGGTCTACTTCTGTGGGGCTTAGCTCGTAATGCTCGTCGTTCAGAGGCGCCAAGTATTCTTACGCATACCCATCAAGCAAGCAAAGAAGAAAGACATCAAGAAGAGAAACCTGCTACAGGATCTTCTTTTGAAATGCCAGCTCGTGCTAAGGCATTGTTTGAGGGAATCGACCTTGATCTTTCAAAGCCAGCAAATGTAGTGCCATCTGTTACGGAAGTCCCAGCCTCTAATTCTCTGGCGGATACCTTGCGCGTCAAACTCAATTTGGCACGCGCTTACATCACGATTGAAGATTTTTCTGCCGCTAAAAAGTCTTTGGATGAAGTACTCCGCATGAGCAATTCGGTTGACCCTGCAATTACCATTGAAGCACAGGGCTTGTTGGCAGAAATCTCGCATCGCAATACCTAATATGCGAATAGCCCTTGGCCTTCAGTATGACGGCAGCCCATATTCTGGTTGGCAAACTCAGGTCAATCACAACACCGTACAAGACGAATTAGAAAAAGCAATCTCTGCTTTTGTTGGTGAGCAGGCGAGTGCAGAACATCCCATACACACCATCACCGCAGGTAGAACGGATACTGGAGTTCATGCTCTGGGGCAGGTTGTGCACTTTGATACCAATGTCGAGCGGGAAGATTTTTCATGGGTACGAGGTGTCAACTCCTTCTTGCCACCATCGATTGTGGTGAACTGGGCTAAACCCGTTTCCGATGAATTTAGTGCGCGTTTCTCAGCATATGAGCGCGAATATATTTACGCATTACAGGCTGGACCATGTCGTTCACCAATGTCGCATTCGCGTGCTGGATATTTAATGCTGCCGCTAGGCAATTGGCTTGATGTAGATGCAATGAAAAAATCCGCTGAATGTTTAATTGGCGAGAACGATTTCAGTTCATTTCGCTCATCCGAGTGTCAGAGTAAAACCCCAGTAAAAACGATTTACTCCATTGAGATTATTTCTGAGCAGCCTTGGGTTTATTTTCGAATCCGTGGAAATGCCTTTTTGCATCATATGATCCGCAATATTGTTGGATGCTTTTTGCAAATCGGGCAGGGCAGACAAAAGCCAGAATGGATGACAGAAGTGTTGGCAGCCAAGAATCGGCAAATTGCCGCTCCGACCTTTATGGCGGATGGTCTGTACTTAGCCAAAATTACTTATCCCGAAGAATTTGCCATTCCACAGCCATTGCTGGAAAACTCCTGGCTACCCGCCAAGGTTATCGGGAAGCAAGAGAAATAATAGGCCCCAGGCCTTATCATTCATTTATGGGCTTACTGACACATTCTCCCGGCCGAACTAGGGTCAAAATCTGCGGTTTAAAGACGTCTGCTGACGTGGATTCAGCCGTTGCTGCAGGCGTGGATGCGGTTGGCTTTGTCTTTTATCCCCCAAGTGTGCGGGCTGTAAGCCCCAATATCGCTGCCCAGCTCATTTCTAGGCTCCCAGCAGGGGTAGATGCTGTTGGATTGGTTGTAAACGCAACAGATGAGCAATTTGCCGCTATTCGGGCTGCTGCCTCGATCACCTTATGGCAGTTTCATGGGGATGAGACCCCAGAGCGCTGTGCCCAGCTTGCTGCTGGCGAGCCCTGGATGAAGGCCGCCCGTGTAGGAACAGGCTTCGCTTTTGATGATTTTTCCCTACAATATGGTCAAGCAAACGCTTTTCTGCTGGATGCCCTCGTCGAGGGATATGGTGGCGGAGGCGTTCCTTTTGATTGGCAAGGAATACCGCAGACATGGGTAAGCGAAAACGCGCCTCGGGTCGTTTTGAGTGGTGGATTGAACGTGCACAACGTGGGCGAAGCGATTGCACGCCTGCATCCTTGCGCGGTTGACGTCAGTAGTGGCGTAGAAATCAGCAGGGGTGTTAAAGATCCTGCGCTCATGGCTCAATTTATCCAGGCAGTGCGCGCAGCTGATGCGAAAACATCATCCCAATAATTTGCTGTAACCAAATCAAAAGAGGTAGTTATGTACGATAAGCCAGATGCACGAGGACACTTTGGTCCCTATGGTGGCGTATTTGTTTCTGAGACATTGATGTATGCATTGGATGAGCTCAAAGAGGCTTATGCAAAATATCAACACGATCCAGAATTCATTGAAGAGTTTCATTACGAACTTAAGCACTTTGTAGGCAGACCATCACCGGTCTATCACGCTAAGCGTTGGAGTGAAATGCTCGGTGGTGCGCAGATCTATCTCAAGCGTGAAGATTTAAATCACACTGGTGCACACAAGATTAATAACGTGATTGGCCAAGCAATGTTGGCTAAGCGTATGGGTAAGCCCCGCATCATTGCTGAGACTGGAGCAGGGCAGCATGGCGTTGCCACAGCTACTATTTGCGCCCGCTTTGGCTTGGACTGTACGGTTTATCAAGGTTCTGTTGATGTAGCTCGTCAAGCGCAAAACGTATTCCGCATGAAGTTGCTCGGCGCCAAAGTCGTTCCAGTGGAATCTGGCACAAAGACCTTGAAAGACGCGCTCAATGAAGCGATGCGCGATTGGGTTACGAACGTCGACAATACTTTCTACATTATTGGCACTGTTGCAGGACCGCATCCTTATCCAATGATGGTGAGAGATTTTCAAAGCGTGATTGGTGAAGAGTGCAAAGTGCAAATGCCGGAGATGACTGGTCGTCAACCGGACTTCGTTCTCGCTTGTGTAGGCGGTGGTTCAAATGCGATGGGTATTTTCTATCCGTACATTGATTACCCAGAGGTAAAACTTGTTGGTGTTGAGGCAGCGGGTCATGGCTTAGGCAGTGGCTTACATTCTGCAGCGTTATGCGTAGGTAAGCCTGGTGTATTGCATGGCAACCGCACTTACTTATTGCAAGATGAGAATGGTCAGATCTCTGAAACCCATTCTGTTTCTGCTGGCATGGACTATCCGGGAGTAGGCCCTGAACACGCTTGGTTAAAAGATTCTGGTCGTGCAGACTATGTGGCAATTACAGACGAAGAAGCATTGCAAGCATTCCATGACTGTTGCCGTATTGAAGGCATCATTCCTGCGCTTGAGTCTTCTCACGCCATTGCCTATGCCTGCAAGCTGGCTAAGACATTGCCAAAAGACAAGACGATCTTGGTTAACCTATCTGGTCGTGGTGATAAAGATATGCATACCGTTGCTCAAGCAACAGGCTCCGAAGGCTAAAAAGAAAAAATAAAAATAGAAAAATAAAATAGCTATGTCAAAAATTACAGCGCTCTTTAAGGAGCTAAAAGCAACAGGTAAAAAAGGATTAATTCCTTTCATTACTGCCGGCGATCCAGATCCAAAACAAACTGTTGAACTCATGCATGCATTGGTACGCGGTGGTTCAAGCGTGATCGAATTAGGTGTGCCATTTTCAGATCCAATGGCAGATGGTCCAGTGATTCAAAGATCATCAGAGCGCGCATTAACGCATGGCGTCACTTTGCATAGCTGCTTAGAGATGGTGAAAGAGTTTCGCAAGAAGGACGCCAACACTCCAGTGGTGTTGATGGGCTATGCAAATCCAGTTGAGCAAATGGGAGCAGAGCGTTTTGCAACTGAAGCAAAAGCTGCCGGTGTTGACGGTGTTCTAGTGGTTGATTACCCTCCAGAGGAGTGTGTTGATTTCGCAGCTCGTATGCGCGTTGCAGGTATTGATCCGATCTTCTTATTGGCACCGACTTCATCCCATGAACGTATAAAAGAAGCTGCCAAAATAGCTTCTGGTTATATCTATTACGTTTCTATGCGGGGCGTTACAGGTGCATCTCACCTCAATACCCAGGACGTAGCCAGCATCATCCCGAAAATCCGTGAAGAAACCGATATTCCAATCGCCGTAGGCTTCGGAATTAGCGATGCCGCTAGCGCCAAGGCTGTGTCGGCCAGCGCTGATGCTGTGGTGATTGGTAGCCGAATTATTCGCCTTTTAGAGGATGCGCCCCCTGGCCAGGCGGTACAATCACTGGAAACCTTCATTCGTGAGATTCGCGACGCATTGGATAGTTAAAAACTAATGAGCTGGATAGATAAATTACTCCCACCCCAAATTCAACACACTGATCCTGCGAATCGCAAATCAGTTCCTGAAGGATTGTGGGTTAAGTGCCCCGGTTGCGAAACTGTTCTCTACAGCACTGACATCGAAGCGAATTTATCAGTCTGCCCAAAATGCAGTCACCACATGCGCATCGGTGCACGTCTACGCTTAGACAGTCTGTTAGATGAAAAAGGTCGCTATGAAATCGGTGCAGATATTTATCCAACCGATCCACTGAAGTTCAAAGATTCCAAAAAATACCCAGACCGCATTAAAGAAGCAAACGATGCTTCTGGTGAATCTGAAGCTCTGATTGTGATGGGCGGCAAGATTGAAACGATTCCTGTAGTTGCTGCATGTTTTGAATTCCAATACATGGGTGGCTCGATGGGTTCTGTAGTGGGTGAGCGTTTTGCCCGCGGTGTCCAAGAGGCAATTGATAAGAAGTGTGCATTCATTTGTGTCACTGCTACTGGCGGTGCACGTATGCAAGAGAGTTTGTTATCTCTGTTCCAGATGGCTAAGACCAATTCGATGTTGACCTTATTAGCCAAAAAAGGTTTGCCCTACATCAGCGTTCTTACAGACCCAACGATGGGTGGTATCTCCGCGAGCTTTGCCTTCATGGGTGACGTTGTAATGGCGGAGCCTAAAGCTTTGATTGGTTTTGCTGGTCCTCGCGTGATTGAACAAACTGTGCGTGAGAAATTACCAGAGGGATTCCAGCGTTCAGAATTCTTGATGCAAAAGGGCGGCATTGACATGATTGTTGATCGTCGTCAGATGCGTGGTGAAATTGCCCGTTTGCTGGCTTTGCTGCAAAAGCTTCCTGAGCCTGCGATAGCGGGTAGCGCAGCCGTTTAAGCGCTTGAGCTCCGCACACCAAGCCCCCATTTTATTTTCTAGCCTACAGGCTTGGCTTAGCCACCTCGAAACTGCTCACCCTGTCGGTATCGATATGGGGCTTGAGCGTATTAATCGTGTGAAGGCAGCATTAGATTTGCATTTCGATTGTCCAGTGATTACGGTTGCTGGCACCAATGGCAAAGGATCCACTTGCGCCTTCTTGGAAAGCATTCTTCTCGCATCCGGTTACCGTGTTGGTTGCCACACTTCACCACATCTTCTGCAATTTAATGAGCGCGCTCGTATCAATGGCGAGGATGTTAAAGACAATATCTTGCTTGAGCATTTCGCTGCTGTAGAAAATGCGCGCGTTAGTTTGGTTGACGCGCCAACGTTGACTTATTTTGAATTCACCACCTTAGCCATCATGCATCTATTTTCTAAATCGAATCTAGATGCCGTTGTATTAGAAGTGGGTATGGGCGGTCGTTTAGATGCTGTCAATATTGTTGACGCTGATTGCGCGATCGTGACCAGTATCGATATTGATCATGCGGATTTCTTAGGTGGGACACGCGAAGCGATTGGTTTGGAGAAGGCTGGCATATTCCGCCCGGGACATATTGCGGTGTGTGGTGACCCTGTGCCACCACAAACACTCATCGACCATGCCGAAAAGCTGGGTTGTGATCTTTGGTTGCAGGGACGTGATTACAACTTCCAAGGTGATAAACAGCAGTGGGGTTGGGCAGGGCGTAAAAAGCGCTTTAGTGGTCTTGGTTATCCAGCACTGCGTGGCGCCAATCAGATTCTTAATGCATCCGCTGTTATTGCCGCCTTAATGGCGCTGCATCAGCGCTTGCCTGTAAGTGCTCAGGACATACGTAATGGCTTTGCTCTAGTGGAGCTGCCTGGTCGCTTTCAGGTTCTTCCTGGACAGCCTACGGTCGTTTTGGACGTGGCTCACAATCCCCATGCCGCAGCTACCTTGGCTCAAGGTCTGGATAAGATGGGCTATCACCCCTATACCTATGCCATTTTTGGGGCAATGGCCGACAAAGATATCGAAGGCGTCATTAAGCCCCTTTTGAATATCGTGGATTTCTGGTTTTGCACGGATTTACCGACAGCTAGGGCGGCTTCAGGGCAGTTCCTAGCCCAGAAGCTTGAAAGCATGGGTGTAAAGCCTAAAAATGGGTCAGATGGTGGCATCGAAATCTTTGAAAATCCCGCTTTAGCGTATCAAAAAGCGCTATCTCAGGCTGGTGAGGGTGATAGAATTGTCACCTTCGGATCCTTCTATACCGTTGCAGGCGTAATGACTTACCGAAACAACCAGGCCCACTGATCCATGATTCGTTTACCAAGCTTTTTTAAGCGAAAAACCCAGTCTGATGACCTTGAATTTGATTCAAGGGGTGGTCGCACCGCCAAAAGAGCGGCACCACGTAGTTTTCAGCGTGCAGCAGAAGCTGAAGAGTTAGCCCTAACCGAAGATCCAGAACAACAAAGAGCGCGTCATCGTCTGATAGGCGCAGCTGTATTGGTCTTAATTGCAGTAGTTGGCCTACCTCGTATTTTGGATAGCAAGCCCAAGTTAGCTCCAAACGATATCGCCGTAAATATCGTGACCAGCTTGCCAATCCCCGGCACTGAATCTAAGCCTGAAGAAAAACCAAAAGCAGAAGCCCCTGTTGAGAGTGCTAAAGAAGCACCCAAAGTTGCAGCAGCACCCGTACCTGCGCCTGAAGTAAAGCCGGAAACAAAACCGGATGCCAAGACCGAAGTTAAGCCAGCGCCGCCCGCAGCAAATAAATCTGGCGCATTAGGTTTGGCGGCCGGTGAAGAAGTAGTTGCTGCCAGTGCTGCCAAAGCAGACAAGCCAAAAACAGATGACGCAACCAAACCTACCACTACAAACGGTTCAGGTAAGTACGTTATTCAGATTGGTGCTTTTGCATCGGAAGAGCGTGCTAAAGGTTGGATTGCAAAACTCAAAGATCAAAAGATTCCAAACTATGTCTTAAATAAGACTGGTACTGATGGTGCTAAGTTGTATGTACTGCGAGCAGGCCCATACACCGATAAAGAGTCCGCCGAAGCAGCGGAGAAGAAAATTAAGGCGATGGGTCTGTCACCAAGACTCGTCGAATCCGGTAAGCAGTAATGGAATACTTATCCACCCTCAAGCTAACATCGGTGGATTACTTCACCCTAGTTGTGCTCTTGATCTCCGCTTTGGTTGGTATCTCACGCGGCCTGTTTAAAGAGGTGCTTGCTTTAGCATCTTGGTTTGCTGCAGCTTGGGTTGCCTATCACTACAGCAATTATCTTTCTACAGAATGGCTGTCTACATTTCACCTGGATGAGTTGCTTAGTTTGGGTGTAAGTTTCATCATTCTGTTTATATTGACACTCATCATTTGTGGCTTGTTTGGTGGGGTAGTGCAAAAAATTATCTTGTCAGTAGGTCTGAGCTTGACTGACCGTTTTTTGGGTTTGATTTTCGGTGTGATTCGTGGTGGCTTGATCGTTGTAGTGCTTGCTACCTTGGCTGCACTCACTCCCATTCCGCAAAGTATGGCCTGGAAAAATGCCATTACCAGACCAGCAATTGATATGGCAACCGGTTTAATTAAAGGTTGGCTTCCTGCCGACTGGGCAAAGCAAATGGGTGATGCAATGCCTAAAGTTACCCCTACCATTACTCCTAAATTAACAATAGGAATCTAGAGATATGTGCGGCGTCGTCGGAACTGTTTCCCACTCACCAGTAAATCAACTTCTCTATGATGCCTTGTTGCTTTTGCAACATCGCGGTCAAGATGCCGCAGGTATTGCGACGATGAACGGTAATTCGTTCACGATGCATAAAGCCAACGGCTTAGTACGAGATGTTTTCAGAACACGCAATATGCGCAGCCTAGTAGGTAATGCGGGTATTGGTCAGGTGCGTTACCCAACCGCTGGTTCAGCAAGCAGCGAAGAAGAGGCGCAACCCTTTTATGTCAGCGCACCATACGGCATCATCTTGGCGCACAACGGCAATCTAACCAATGCGCCAAGTCTGCGTGTTGAGATGGCGTATCGTGATCGTCGTCACATCAATACGAGTTCCGATACTGAGGTATTGCTGAACGTATTGGCTGACGAACTACAAAAAGAAACCAATAGCGCAGCTCTTGATGAGAGCGCAATGTTTAATGCCGTTACTGGAGTCACCAGTCGCGTTAAAGGTTCTTATGCGGTTGTGTCATTAATTGCCGGCTATGGTTTGTTGGCTTTCCGC
Organism: Polynucleobacter sp. 86C-FISCH; assembly: GCF_018882415.1. Taxonomy (GTDB): domain Bacteria; phylum Pseudomonadota; class Gammaproteobacteria; order Burkholderiales; family Burkholderiaceae; genus Polynucleobacter. The sequence continues at coordinate 1,686,694 of NZ_JACVOL010000001.1, forward strand.
GATCAGTACGGCATTCGTCCTCTTTGTATTGGAAGAATTGATACGCCGCAAGGCCCTGAGTGGATGATTGCATCTGAGTCTGTTGCTCTCGAAGGCTTGGGCTTCACATTTGTACGTGACGTCAATCCTGGCGAAGCAATCTATATTGATTTGGATGGCAATTTCTATTCACGTCAGTGTGTACCTAATGCAGTGCTTACTCCTTGCATCTTTGAGTATGTTTACATGGCTCGCCCAGACTCCACCATTGATGGCGTCACTGTCTATAACGTGCGTATGCGCATGGGTGATTACTTGGCTGAGAAGATTCGCAAAGAGACCAATGTCGACGAGATCGATGTGGTGATGCCGATTCCGGACTCAAGCCGTCCAGCAGCAATGCAGGTAGCCAAGAATTTAGGTGTGGATTACCGCGAAGGCTTCTTTAAAAACCGTTACATCGGTCGTACCTTCATCATGCCGGGGCAGGCTGTTCGTAAGAAGTCAGTTCGTCAAAAACTCAATGCGATGCGTATCGAGTTTAAAGATAAGACTGTGCTGATCGTGGATGACTCTATCGTGCGCGGAACTACCTCCTTCGAGATCGTACAAATGGCTCGCGAATCTGGTGCCAAGAAAGTGATCTTTGCCTCTGCTGCGCCTCCAGTGCGTTTCCCGAACGTCTATGGCATTGATATGCCTACACGTAGTGAATTGGTTGCTTATGGCCGCACTGATGAAGAAATCAACAAGATGATTGGTGCGGATCAACTTATCTATCAAAGTATTGAAGACATGAAGCAGGCAGTAAGGGATGTTAATCCGGATATTCAGAACTTTGAGGCTTCTTGCTTCGATGGCTTCTATGTCACGGGCGATATTACCGAATCCTATTTGGATGCTTTGGAAGCTGCCAGAAATACTTCAGCTGCTAAGGCCGACCGTCAAAAGGATTCGAGTGACTTCGCTCGCTCCCAGCTTCACCTGCATTTAGCTACCGAAGACTAAAAAGCGACAGGATATTGCCTCACACGAGGCAATTCCTCAATTCGGTGTCAAAATAGCATCATGAAGAGCAAAACCACACGCAAAAAACCTGATTTTTCTAAGCTGGCCCTAGAGACCCTAGCGGTTCGCGCTGGCACACGTCGTACTGCTGAGTATCAAGAACACTCCGAGGCGATGTTCCTCACTTCAAGCTTTTGCTTTGATAGCGCTGAATTAGCAGCAGATGGATTTGCTCACGCTGATCAAGGTTTTATTTATTCCCGCTTTACCAATCCAACAGTCAGCATGTTCCAAGATCGTTTGGCTGCTCTAGAGGGTGGCGAGGCTTGTATTGCAACTGCTTCTGGAATGGCTGCCATCATGACATTGGCGATGGCGCATCTGCAGGCAGGTGACCACGTTGTTTGCTCTCGCTCCGTATTTGGTGCAACAATTCAGTTGTTCACCAATATCTTGGGTCGCTTTGGCATTACTACGACTTATGTTGATTTGGCTGATACCAAGTCATGGCAAGCTGCTGTCCAACCAAATACCAAACTCTTTTATCTAGAGACACCTTCCAATCCATTGACTGAGATTGCGGACATCAAAGCAATTTCAAAGATCGCCAAAAAAGCAAAAGCATTATTTGCTGTAGACAACTGCTTCTGTACGCCCGCCTTGCAAAAACCATTGGCACTTGGTGCGGATGTCGTTATTCATTCAGCCACTAAGTACTTGGACGGTCAAGGCAGAGTGGTTGGTGGTGCGATCGTGGGTAGCAAAGACTTCATCATGGGTAAAGTATTCCCATATGTGCGTACCGCAGGACCAACACTGTCTGCATTTAATGCTTGGGTATTCCTAAAGGGCCTCGAGACTTTAGAGCTTCGTATGAAGCAACAAAGCCAGAATGCGCTTGCCTTAGCTCAATGGCTAGAGAAGCAGCCTGGTGTCGAGCGTGTATACCATCCAGGCTTGAAGTCGCATCCTCAACATGCATTGGCTAAGCGCCAGCAAAAAGAGGGCGGGGCGATTCTGTCTTTCACGCTGAAGGGCGGCAAGAAAGCTGCGTTCAAGCTCATTAACCAAACCAAGCTTTGCTCGATTACAGCAAACCTAGGTGACACACGTACAACTATCACCAATCCAGCAACAACAACGCATTGCCGCGTGCCGCCTGAAGCCAGAAAAGCTGCTGGCATTACGGATGGCTTAGTGCGTATTGCAGTTGGTCTAGAAAACATCAACGATTTAAAGAATGACCTCGTTGGTGGACTCAAAAAATAATCAGATCCATCAAGATAAGCCCATGGGTTTCTCTGACGCTACCCAGTTCTGGAATGAACGCTTTGATAAAGAAGAATTCATCTTTGGCAAAGAGCCCAACGAATATCTTGTTGAAAAGGCAAATCAGTATCTGAAGTCAAAAGACAAAGTCCTTTGCATCGCTGATGGCGAGGGGCGTAATGGTGTCTGGCTTGCTAAACAAGGAATGCAGGTAGTTGGTTTTGATGCTTCTGATATTGCGCTAGCTAAAGCAAAGCAGTTTGCCAAAGACAATCAAGTTGAGGTTGAGTATTCATTCTCAGATACGGATAGTTTTGCATGGCAAGCCAATACTTATGATGCAGTGGTTGGCATCTTTATTCAGTTTGCTGATCCAGTAATGCGTGAGCGCATCTTTAAGCAAACTTATGAGGCCCTCAAGCCTGGCGGTATCTTTATTCTGCAGGGCTACACTCCAAAGCAGTTGGAATATAAAACTGGTGGACCAAGCTTAATAGAACACCTCTACACTGAAGAATTAATTAGAAGCCTTGCTAAAGACTTTCAGATACTTGAACTAATGAGTTATGAGAAAGAGCTCTCAGAGGGGCCAAGGCATACCGGCATGTCTGCAATCTTGGGCTTAGTTGCTAAAAAGTAATTGGTTGCTTAATTCGTAAAGCGGCGTGGATCATTGATGGGGCGAAGTGGCATGATATGAATCTTGTTGCCATCGATTTGCACGTAACTATTTTTTCCAACCTCTAGCGCTAAACGTTTTACTTCAGCAGCTGATGCTTCCCAGAGTACTGAGTGGGAGCCTTCTAGCGTTCGAAGTTGAATAACTGCTACCTGACCTAGAGTGCTGATTTGCTCTACAGTTGCTTCAATCCTCTCAGGGCTAGATGTGGCATGAAGGCTTAATCCTCCAGCAGGAATAACCCACGCAACAGCTGTATTGGGAGGAATCTTTCCTTTGTCAGCCACTTCAAATACTCGCTGACTTCCATTCCAAGCCAACACCCCAGCATTAAACACACCTTCAAACATGTTGCTGATACCTACTAGTTCAGCAACACGAGAGTTTCTGGGCTTCTCAAACAATACTTGAGGTGGCGCTGTTTGCAAGCCTACCCCTTGGTCAATGACGGTGATGCGATCCGCTAACAAATCTGCTTCGCGGAGATCATGGGTAACCAAGAGGATCGGAATATTTAAATCTTTGCGTAGTTCAGCTAATGTTTTGTAGAGACCTTGACGCGTTGGCGCATCTACTGCGGAGAACGGTTCATCTAGTAATAAAATTTTGGGTGAGCGCGCTAAAGCTCTAGCAAGTGCAACCCGTTGTTGCTGACCACCAGACAGTTGGTTTGGCATGCGCTCTGCGAGCTCGCCAATGCCCATGCGTTCAAGCCATTGCTGGGCTTTTACTTTACGTTCGGCAAGATTTGCAACCGAGTTGTAGAGCGGAATACACACATTCTCTAGCGCAGTGAGATGCGGGAAGAGGGCATATTGCTGAAATAAGAACCCGCATGATCGCTCGGCTGGACTCAAGGAGGTGGTGATGCCGCTGACATCATTAGCTTCAAACCATAACTGCCCATCGCATTCAATTTTTCCGCTCTCAGCGTGATTTAATCCAGCGATTGTTCGCAAGGCAGTCGTTTTGCCACTGCCTGAAGGGCCAACCAAGGCGTGTAATTCACCCGGCATACATTCAATGTTGAGTTGCAAGGGGTTGGGAATGTTTTGGGAGAGCTTAATTTTCAGCATTAGCCTCTCCACTTTTTAGAAGTCGCGGGCTTGCGACTAAATACACCATATGAAAGGGCAATGGCGATCAAAGATGTACCCAAAAGAATGAGCGATAGAGCACCTGCGCCAGAGGTGTCAAAACTTTGCACTTTGTCGTATATGGCGATAGAGACTGTCTTGGTTTCACCAGGAATTGCGCCGCCCACCATGAGAATGACTCCAAACTCGCCCAAGGTATGCGCAAACGTCAGTACAGCAGCGCTAGTGATGCCGCGCCAAGCAAGCGGTAATTCAATGAGGCGAAAGATTTGCCATTTAGATAGACCGCTGACTTGGGCTGCCTCACGGATTTCAGGATTAATGGCTTCAAAGGCGCGTTGTATTGGCTGAATGGCGAACGGTAAATTGACAATCAGGGAGGCAATCAGGATGCCCGTAAAGGAAAAGACCAAAGGAATGCCGAAAACGCTCTTCCCACCCAATCCGACCAAGAGGTAATAGCCCAGAACGGTGGGCGGCAGAACCAGCGGTAGAGCTAAGGCTGCCTCTACCCAAGACCTGCTCTTGCCCATGCTTTGGAGTGAGTGAGCTACCCAAACTCCAAATGGCAAGATTAGGACCAGGGTCCATATAGCCAGCTTTAGCGAGAGAAGAAGGGCTTCGATATCCACAAATTGATTGTATCTGTAGATCCCGTAAGGGTATCTCACTATATAAAGCGGCCACCCTTGAGAGTTAAATATGTCTTTATACGCATATATTCATATAGATAGGCCGCATGAAAGCTAGAGTGCAAAAAGCGACAAAGAACTTATCTCCCAAGCAGATGGAGAAGGTCTTTCTAAAAGTGGCTGCCTATTTCAATGTTTTATCTGAGCCCTCACGTTTACGCATCATGTATGCCGTTTGCAGTGGCGAAAAATCAGTGTCCGAGGTTGTTGAGATGTGCGGATCTAGTCAAGCCAACGTTTCAAGACACTTAATGGCATTGCACAAAGCAGGAATACTGCTGAGGCGCAAAGAAGGTGTAACGGTTTATTACTCGATTGCAGATAATGCTACGGTTGATATTTGCCAATCTGTATGCAGCAAAATTGCTGAAAGCATTCATTAATTTTTTAGATAGAAGTTTCTATGACAGATAAGCAAATTGAATTAAGTGCTAATGACATCTCGGCAGTCGAGAAGCCAGCGAACAGGGCTCGCTTGGTAAAGGCGCCTGAGCACTTTGTCTCCCAAGAATTAATTGCAGACATCAATGCCAATGGCCTTGATGAAACCCGTCGTGGCTTCTTGCGCAAAGGTTTCTTTTCAGCTTTGGGCGGAGCAGCGGCTGGTATAGCTGCTCCAATGGCCTTTGCTGCTGGCGAAGGCGATCCAGCAATTCTGGAGAAGCAAGAATGGCAGACTACCCTTGGTAAAAACGTGGCCACAATGCCTTATGGTGTGCCTTCAATTTATGAGGCTAATTTAATTCGTCGTGAGTCACCAGGTTTGACGCGTGTATCAGCAGCATCGGTTGCCTTTACACCTTTGCAAGGCTTATTCGGAACAATTACACCAAACGGTTTGCACTTTGAGCGTCATCACCAAGGTTGGTACAACTTAAATCCTGAGACCCATCGATTGATGGTGAACGGTATGGTGAAAAATGCTCGCGTCTTCACGATGAACGACTTGATGCGCTTGCCTTCCGTTTCTCGTACACATTTCATTGAGTGTGGAGCAAATACTGGTCTAGAGTGGGGTAACGTTGCAGTGCCTACTGTCCAATATACGCACGGTATGTTGTCTTGCTGTGAGTTCACGGGGGTACCACTGAAAGTATTGCTCGAAGAATGCGGTGCCGATCTGAAAAAAGGTAAGTTTTTACTTGCTGAGGGTGGTGATGGTTCTGGTATGACCCGCACAATCAATCTTGAGGCTTGCCTTGAAGATACGATCGTTGCCTGGAGTATGAACGGCGAGATGCTACGTCCAGAGAATGGCTTTCCATTACGCTTGGTAGTGCCTGGAGTGCAAGGCGTTAGCTGGGTCAAATGGTTGCGTCGCCTCGAGGTAGGCGATATGCCATGGAACACTAAAGATGAGGCGGTTCACTACATTGAGCTAATGCCAGACGGCATGCATCGCCAGTACGCCTCGATTCAAGAGTGTAAATCTGTTATTACAACGCCTTCTGGCGGTCAGCAATTACTGGACAAAGGTTTCTATAACGTCAGTGGTATGGCTTGGTCAGGTCGCGGCAAGATTAGGCGCGTGGATGTTTCTTTTGACGGTGGCAATAACTGGCGTACGGCACGCTTAGAAACTCCAGTCCTTACTAAATCGATTACCCGTTTCAATATTGATTGGGTGTGGGATGGCTCTCCGGCAATTTTGCAATCAAGAGCAATTGACGATACAGGTTATGTTCAGCCATCCATCAAAGCATTACGTGATGTTCGTGGCAATCGCTCGATTTATCACAACAACGCAATACAGTCTTGGAAATTAGATTCAAATGGCGAGGTGAGCAATGTACAAGTTGGTTAAATCAATTGCTCATCTAGGGCTAGTCGCTGCGACTGTGCTGGTTGCGAATGCTGCCTATGCGCAAAGCACTCAGGGCTCCGCAAAGTTTCCTGGAATTGGGCGTAATGCAACACCAGCAGAGGTGGTCGCTTGGGATATTGATGTGCGCCCGGACTTTAAGGGTTTGCCAAAGGGGTCTGGTTCGGTAGCTCAGGGCCAAGTCATTTGGGAGGCTAAATGCGCTAGTTGTCATGGTGTATTCGGTGAATCAAATGAAATCTTTACACCGATTGCCGGCGGAACAACAACTGACGATATTAAGACTGGAAGGGTTGCATCACTGGCTGATCGCAAACAACCTCAGCGCACTACTTTGATGAAGGTGCCTACGGTTTCTACTCTTTGGGACTATATCTACAGAGCAATGCCTTGGAATGCACCTAGGTCATTAACGCCGGACGATACATATGCACTCGTTGCATTTATTTTGAGCTTAGGCGAAATCGTTCCAGATGATTTTGTCTTGAGCAATACCAATATTGCTGATGTGCAAAAGAAGATGCCAAATCGCAATGGTATGACGCGTAATCATGGTTTCTGGAGTATTAACGGTAAACCAGATGTGAATGGTTCATCCTGCATGATTAATTGCGTGAAGTTTGTGCAGATTGGCTCAACCTTGCCAGACTTTGCGCGAAATGCCCATGGCAACATAGCCGAGCAAAACCGCATGTACGGACCATATCGCGGCTCAGATTCAACTAAGCCGCCAATTGATAAGTTACCCGGTTCTTCGGGTGAGGGCTTAGCCCATGCTGCGGATACACATGCGGCCACTACGAAGGGTCCTGCCGCATTATTTAAAAATGAGAACTGCTCAGCATGCCATGCACCAAATGCGAAGTTAGTGGGGCCGTCCATTACCGATATTGCGGCTAAATATAAAGGTCAAAGTGGGGCGCAAGAAAAGCTCATGGCTAAGGTCAAAAGTGGAGGTTCTGGGGTTTGGGGAGCCATTCCAATGCCACCCCAGGCGCAGCTATCTGATGAGGATGGGGCCACTCTCGTCCGCTGGATGCTAACAGGGCAATAGATTTACGGAAGGTTTTTTGAAATACCGCTATATTTGATACTAAGAGTAGATTAATTAAGGAGTTTTTATGAATCAGCAGCGACGCAGTTTATTGAAATATTCAGCCGTATTTGGCTTGATGGCTTCTGCGGGTCTTATTAGCGTGGCCCAAGCTCAAGAGTGGAATAAAGCCGCTTTTGAAGGCAAGAGCCTTGACGATGTATTTAAGATCTTGGGTGCAGGTAGTCCAGAGAAGTCTGGTGCAGTTACTTTGAATGCCCCTGACATCGCAGAAAATGGTGCAGTTGTGCCGGTCGGCATTACAACCACCCTTAAAGCAGAGCAAATGGCAATCTTGGTTGAGAAGAACCCAAGCGCCTTAGCTGCTCAATTCTTCATTCCTGCGGGCACTGAGCCATTTGTTACTACACGTATCAAGATGGGTCAGACCTCCAATGTATACGCCTTGGTAAAAGCCGATGGCAAATGGAGCATGTCTGTTAAGGAAGTGAAAGTAACTTTAGGTGGTTGCGGCGGTTAATCCCCCAATCTATCTGAATACCATTAATTAATTACTAGATTACAAGAGGAAAACATGGCTGATCCAATGCGCGTTAGAGCTGCTGAGAACGGTGGAATTGTGGATGTAAAAATTTTGATGAAACACGACATGGAATCTGGCCAGCGTAAAGACGCTTCCGGCAAAACAATTCCAGCTTGGTTCATCAGTACAATCAATGTCAAAGCAAACGGCAAAGATGTATTGAATGGTCAATTTGGTCCAGCGGTTTCTAAGGATCCATTCTTGAACTTCAAATACAAGGGCGCTAAGGGCGACAAGATTGTTGTGAGCTGGGTAGATAGCAAGGGTGACAAGCGCACCGACGAAGCAACCGCTTCTTAATTGCTCGTCTCCATAGATTTTTACTATCACCTGAGTTTTGAAAGGGTTGCAAATGCAGCGTAAATTAACTTTAGGGTTGGCCTCTGGATTGTTGGCTACCTTATTAATAGTGTCATCTTCAGTCTCTGCGCAAAAGAGTGCAACAGACGATATCGCTAAATATCGCGAGATGATCGCTGACGGCAACCCTTCGGAGCTCTATGAAGCAGCCGGTGAAGATCTATGGAAAAAACCAGCAGGCCCTAAAAACGCCACTCTTGAGAAGTGTGATTTAGGCCTAGGCGCTGGCGTAGTGAAGGGCGCAGCAGCTCAGTTGCCGCGCTACTTTAAAGATACCAACAAGGTGCAAGACCTCGAATCACGTTTGATGACTTGTATGCAAGTCCTTCAAGGTCGTGATCCGCAAGAAATGATTGATGCCCCATTCCAAAAAGGTCCTAAGAAGGATATGGAGGCGATCGTTGCTTACGTAGTCACTGCATCTAAAGGCGACAAAATTAAGGTGAGCACGAATCATCCCAAAGAAAAAGAAATGTATGAGCTCGGTAAGCGCGCATTCTTCTTCCAGGGTGGTCCAATGGATTTCTCATGCGCATCTTGCCATGCTGAAAACGGTAAACGTATTCGTTTGCAAGATTTGCCTAACTTAGTCGAGCAAAAGGGCGCCGCTCTCGGATGGGGTTATTGGCCGGCGTATCGCGTTTCTAGCGGTCAGTTCTGGACTATGCAACAGCGCTTGAACGATTGCTATCGTCAGCAGCGTTTCCCATTCCCAATTTATGGCTCAGATGTAACGATTGCTTTGTCTATGTATATGGCAAAGACTGCCAACGGCGGAACAGTTGAAACTCCTGGATTAAAGCGTTAAGAGATAAGAGATAAAGATCATGAAAAATACAAATATCAAAAAGCTCTTAACTATTGCTGGATTTATTGTTGCTTCTAGCTTGCTGCATAACGTAGCTGTAGCTCAACAAAAGAACGATCCAAAGTTCAACAAAATGATGGCCGACAGCTTTAAAGCTCAAGGTATTGCAGGCTTGGATCGTATCGATCAAGATGCAACCCAGAAGTTTTGCTCTGATCCTGTGTTTGCAAATAGCAAACAGGGCGAGAAGATGCGCGACAAGATTCAGAAAATGAATATGGACACCATCAAGCAGCCTTCTGATGGCAAATATATTGGCGACTGGAAGAATGGCGAGAAAATTGCACAAAGTGGTCGCGGTGCAACCTGGACTGATAAAGCTGATACCGTAATTGGCGGTGGTTGCTATAACTGTCACCAGATTGACCCTAAAGAGATTTCTTATGGAAACATCGGACCATCATTAACCGGTTACGGAAAAATGCGCGGTTACTCACCTGAAGTGGTTACGTATACCTGGAATCGTATTAATAATTCCAAGGCGTATAACGCGTGTAGCAATATGCCACGATTTGCACACTTCAAGCTCTTAAATGAGCAGCAGATTCAGGATGTCATGGCTTTACTGCTTGATCCTGCCTCTCCAGTTAATCAATAACGAATCAAAGAACAGGCCGACAGGCCTGTTTTCACAAGGGGAATCTTATGTCTTTAAGTCGCCGCGAATTTTTGCAGGCATTGGCCATTGCATCTGCAGGTGGAATGAGTCTGCAATCCAATTTTGTTAATGCTCAAGGAAACGCGCAAAAGTTTTATGACTTACCCAAATTCGGTAATGTCCACTTTTTGCATTTCACGGATTGTCATGCGCAACTATTGCCGATTTACTTTCGCGAGCCCAACGTAAACCTTGGCATTGGTGGGCAAGAGGGCAAGACTCCGCACTTAGTTGGCGAGTATTTCCTCAAAGCCAATGGCATTGCACCAGGTACACGTGACGCCCATGCATTTACTTACTTGGATTACGTTGCTGCAGCCCAGAACTACGGCAAGATGGGTGGCTTCGCCCATATGGCTACATTGATTAAGCAAATCAAGGCAAATCGCCCTGGCTCGCTCTTATTGGATGGCGGTGATACTTGGCAAGGTTCTGGTACGTCTCTTTGGACCAACGGCCAGGATATGGTTGATGCTGCTTTGGCGTTAGGCGTAGATGTGATGACGCCGCATTGGGAAATGACCTTAGGCGAGAAGCGCGTAATGGAAATCGTGAATGGCGATTTCAAAGGTAAGGTTTCATTTATCGCTCAAAATATTAAGACATCTGACTTTGGCGATATGGTGTTTAACCCATATGTCATGAAAGTGCAGAACGGTATTCAGGTTGCCATTATTGGCCAGGCCTTCCCGTACACCCCGATTGCAAATCCAAGATACTTCACCCCAGACTGGACCTTTGGTATTCAAGAAGAGAATATGCAAAAGACCATTGATGAAGTTAGATCTAAAGGGGCCAAGGTAGTGGTGCTTCTGTCGCATAACGGTATGGACGTTGACCTAAAGATGGCATCGCGCGTGCGTGGTCTAGATGCAATTCTAGGTGGCCATACTCATGATGGTGTGCCTATTCCGGTCAAGGTAAAGAATGCGGGTGGTGTAACGCTTGTTACCAATGCGGGCTCCAATAGCAAGTTCTTGGGCGTACTTGATTTTGACGTGAAGGGCGGCAAGCCAGTCGACTTTAGATATAAGTTACTGCCAATCTTCTCTAATATGATTCCTGCTGATCCAACGATGAGTAAGTTGATCACCAAAATTAGAGCGCCATTCGAAGCTAAGCTAAATGAAAAATTAGCCACTACTGAAGGCCTCTTGTATCGTCGTGGCAACTTTAATGGTAGCTTTGATCAACTTATCCTAGATGGGCTCATGGCGCAGAAGAATGCGGAGATTGCTTTCTCACCAGGCTTCCGCTGGGGAACCAGCCTGTTGCCAGGTCAAGCAATCACACGCGAGAATCTGATGGATCAAACGGCGATTACTTATCCGTACACCACGGTGACTAATATGAGTGGTGAAACCATCAAGACCATTCTTGAGGACGTGGCAGATAATTTGTTTAATCCAGATCCGTATTATCAGCAGGGTGGTGACATGGTTCGCGTTGGCGGCATGCAATACACCATTGATCCTGCGCAAACAGCCGGTAAGCGTATTACAGATATGCGCTTAAACGGTAAGCCAATTGAGGCTAGTAAGACTTATAAAGTGGCAGGCTGGGCGCCGGTTAGCGAAGAGGCAAAGAATGCTGGTGGCGAGGCAATCTGGGATGTAATGGAACGTCACTTGCGCGATGTCAAAGTGGTTAAAGCAGTCAAGCTCAATGAGCCAATCATTAAGGGTGTTGCAAACAATCCTGGTATGGTTTCGATCTAATTTAAGTCATAGGACGTGAAATGAAAAAACTACTTTCCATCATTGCTGTTTTGACTTTTTCGCTTGGCTTTGGTTCTTTAGTTTCAGCTCAATCTACAGGTAATACAAAAGTGGTTTACCACATTGATGATGCAGAGTCCCAGGGCTTAAAGGGATTGCGCAATATCCGTAATCATTTAGATGTAGCGCCACAAACCACCATTATTGTGGTGACCCATGCCAATGGCGTCGACATCATGATGGAAGGAGCGAAAGATAAAAAGAATAATGTGGAGTACGCACCTTTAGTTGGCGCTTTGAAGTCTCGCGGTGTGAAGTTTGAGGTTTGCGAGATTACGCTCAAGAATCGTAACTTGAAAAAAGACCAGTTCACTTTAGATGCTGATTTCACGCCATCGGGTGTAGTTCGTGTTGCCGATTTGCAATATAAAGATGGTTTTGCTTACATCAAGCCTTAAACAGTCTTATATGAATTGCTTCAAACGTCTTGCGGGGATCCTGATGGGATCCCTTATCTTTCTGAGTTCGGCTTTTGGTCAGGGCAAGCCTGTTGATGCGATATCACTAAAACCTGTCCAGGTAGCTCCCCATACCTATTTTGTACAAGGCTTTCCAGAAATGGGAAGTAGTGCTAACCAAAACTTTATTTCTAATGCTGGCTTTGTTGTTACGCCAGGTGGAGTAGTTGTTGTTGATGCCTTGGGTTCGCCGATTCTTGCACAAAAGCTCATTGCTGAAATCAAGAAAATTACACCGCAAAAGATAGTGGCTCTCATCGTGAGTCATTACCATGCCGACCATGTTTATGGCTTGCAAGAATTTAAAAAGATTGGTGCCAAAATCTATGCGCAAGGTGAGGGTAGAAATTACCTCTCTTCTGAAACCGCTAAGCAACGCTTAATAGCTTCAAGAATCGATTTTGCTCCTTGGGTTAATGCAAATACTAAATTAATCTCTGCGGATGTATGGGTGGATCAAAAAACCAAGCTAACCATTGGTGGGGTAGATTTCTTTGTCAGTAGGGTTGGACCTGCGCATGCTCCTGAAGATCTGATGGTGTATGTGCCATCTGAAAAGGTATTGTTCGCGGGGGATTTGGTTTTCAGAGGCCGCATTCCATTTGTTGGGAACGCCGATAGCAAGGGGTGGCTGATTGCTCTAGATGAGATTGAAAAACTCAACCCTAATATTGTGATTCCAGGGCACGGCAATTACTCGGTTAAACCGGCTGAAGACATCGCCTTCACCAGGAATTACCTTAAGTATTTGCGTGAGTCCATGTCTGAAGCCGCTATTAACCTAGATCCTTTCGAGGATGCCTATAAACAGGCTGATTGGTCTGAATACGAGGGGATGCCGCTGTTTAGGGCTGCTAACCGCATGAATGCCTATAACGTCTATCTGTCGATCCAGGCTGAGTAAGACAAGCAAGTAAGGCAAATTCAGCCATTGGGCCTTAAAATAGAGGATTAATGCTAAATCCTTGATTTGTAATGAAAATGACTTTTCTCCGATCTATCTCAGCAATTGCTTTCAGTGCGCTTATTAGCACTCCAGCGCTTGCCGCTCCAGATTTGGCTAATGGCAAGACCATAGACCAGCAAAAGTGCTACGCCTGTCATGCCAAGAAAACCGGCTTTGGTAATGGCGACATGATTTACACACGCTCTGATAGTAAGGTGAAGTCGCTGGCTGACTTGAAAAAGATGGTTGGCCTATGCAATACCGAACTACGGCTTGATCTGTTCCCCGAGGATGAAGCGGATGTCACCGCTTTTCTCAATAAACAGTTTTACAAATTTAAACCTTAATTTTTTCAAGATTTGATCGCTATGGATGTTGTAGATATTAGTTCTTTAAGCAAGTCTGTTCTCTGGGCTACTTTTGCCATCACCTTTTTTCTGGGTGCCGTTATGCAGAAGACTGGGTTTTGCAGCATGGGTGCAGTTTCTGACATTTTCATCATGTCTAGCTGGGGTCGTTTAAAACAATGGTTCTTAGCTATCGGTGTCGCCATTATTGGTTTTACCTTGATGTCTTACCTTGGCTTGATTGATCCGCTCAAAAGTTTTTATACCGGCAATAAATTTTTATGGCTTTCCACAATCGTTGGAAGCGTTTTATTTGGCTTGGGTATGGTTTTAGCGTCAGGGTGCGGCAGCAAAACCTTGATCCGTATCGGTGGCGGTAACTTAAAGTCCATCGTAGTGTTTATGGTCCTCGGATTGACTGCCTATATGACAATGCGCGGTTTCCTAGGCGTGGTACGCATCAATACTTTGGATACGTTTTTTATCGCCTTTAATACCCCACAGGATTTACCTAGTCTTTTAAGCGCACCTCTTGGCATTGCTCGTCCTCAACTTCATCTGGCTCTAGGCTTGATCATTGGCGCAGCATTCATTGCTTATGCCATAGCTAGCAAAGCATTTTGGACTGCTGAAAATCTATTTGCAGGCATTGCCGTAGGATTGGCAATCTGTGCTGTATGGTGGGTATCAGGCAATCTAGGATATGTTGCCGAGGATCCAAATACTTTAGAAGAAGTATTTTTGGTAACGAATTCAGGTCGCATGGAAAGCCTTTCGTTTGTTGCACCTTATGCCTATTCCTTGGATTGGTTGATGATGTATAGCGATACATCCAAAGTAATCACAGTGGGTATTGCAGCTGTTGTAGGAATGATTTTGGGTTCTACTGCAGTATCAATTGCAACTAAATCATTTCGTTGGGAATCCTTTCGTAATACTGAAGATACAGCCAATCATTTAGTCGGCGCTGCACTGATGGGCTTTGGTGGTGTGACTGCCTTAGGCTGTACAGTAGGGCAGGGCTTGAGCGGTATCTCAACTCTTGCCGTTGGTTCACTGCTGGCCTTGCCTGGATTTATCTTTGGGGCTTATTTAGGTCTACGTTATTTACAAATACGCCTTGCTCCTAACCCTTGCAGTTAATTTTAAATACGGCTGAATAATGCAAATTGATTGGATGTCTTTTACCCCCATTCCTTCCTTATTAGGCGGGATGATTCTGGGGGTTGCTGCGGCCTTGTATGTTTTATTACATGGTCGTATTTTGGGTATTAGCGGAATTGTTTCTGGTTTGCTGCACCCTAAATTGACTGATTCAGCATGGCGTGTTGCTCTGGTGCTGGGTTTGGTAACCGCACCTTTTCTGGCAGCGTTATTTTTTGGCATATTCCCGGTAGTGGAAATTGAAGCGGATTGGATCGCGATTGTGATTGCCGGTCTTCTGGTTGGGTTTGGTGCTCAATATGGTTCAGGCTGTACTAGTGGCCATGGTATTTGCGGCCTTTCACGCTTATCGCCACGTTCATTAGTTGCCACGCTCTCTTTTATGGGTGCAGGATTTATCACTGTTTACGTGCTGCGTCACTTGATTGGAGTTTGAGATGAGAAAACATTTCAGCTTACTTGGACAGTACGCAATTGGTGTGCTGTTTGGTTGGGGCTTGATCATCTCCGGCATGAGCAATCCACAGAAGATTTTGGCATTTTTGGATTTAACCGGTAACTGGGATCCATCGTTAATGTTTGTCATGATGGGTGCCGTGATTGTTGGTCTAGCCGGGTTCTACGTTGTTAGCAAAAGAACTGAAGCTTTTTTTGGTGGGGCATTGCATATCCCTACACGTAGAGACATTACCAAGCCATTGATTATTGGTAGCTTAATTTTTGGGGCTGGCTGGGGAATCGCTGGCTTTTGTCCTGGTCCAGCCCTAGTTGCTCTAGGCGCAGGCCACCTTAAGGCCTTGGTGTTTGTGGTTGCCATGCTAGCTGGCATGGAGATTTGCGAGCGCTTCTTTACGGCCCATAAAAGCAAGCCAAACCTCTGAGTCAACCCTGATTTAAAATCAACCCTATCGCATAATTTATTGAATGTAGAGGGTTTTATGAGTCTTCCTATTTCTTGCCATAACGCTCAGTTTGGCACTCTCGGTCAGATAGACCCAAGCCATTTGGCTGAAATTGCTAAACAAGGCTATAAGAGCGTCATTAATAACCGTCCTGACGGTGAGGGTGGTCCAAGCCAACCTTTGAATGCTGCAATTCAAGCCGAAGCAGAAAAGCTGGGCTTAAATTACGTTTACTTACCAGTGGTGCCAGGTGCATTCACTCCGGCTCAAGTACAAGAAATGGCGCGCCTCTTAAAAACTTTACCTGGACCAGTTCTTGCTTTTTGTCGCTCTGGCGCACGCTCTACTAATTTGTACCAACTTGCTTTGCAACTTGGTTAATCTAAAGAGCACTCGTTAAACCATGCGCATCACCATTCCCGAAGAACGAAAATTAGTACATGAGATGATCATGCCTATTCGTTGGGGCGATATGGATGCGTATGGACACGTGAACAATACCATTTACTTTCGCTACATGGAGCAGGCTCGTTGTGAATGGATTACTGCGATGGGTTACGAGGTTGCCCCTGGTCGTGAATCCATGTTGATGCTGAATGGCTTTTGTAACTTTTATCAACAACTCTCGTTCCCAGGTGAGCTGATATTAAAGACCTCCATTGGCGCCATTGGCAGAACTAGTTTGGACGTCTATACCAGCATGGCTTTAACTACCTCGCCTGAAGTCGAGGCGGCTATTGGTGGCGCCACCATGGTTTGGGTAGATTTGACCACTAATAAATCAGCGCCTTGGCCTGAGCATATTTTGCAAAAGTTGCGCTAGTCTATCGTGCAACCCAGCAATCCAAATATCTTACGAGTTGATCAATTTTTATCTGAGCTAGATCAGTTTGATCTCGTGATTGATGTGAGATCTCCAGCAGAGTTTGCTTTAGATCACATTCCTGGCGCAGTTAATTACCCCGTTCTTGATAATGAAGAGCGCGCAAAAATAGGAACGCTTTATAAACAAGAGTCTCCATTTGCGGCTAAAAAACTAGGGGCAGCGTTGGTCTCCAAAAACATTGCTACTCATCTTGAAAATCACTTTCTAGAATTACCCCGTGAATGGCGTCCATTAATTTATTGCTGGCGTGGTGGTGAACGCAGTGGCGCCTTTACTCACATTCTCAATCGGATTGGTTGGAAAGCTAAACAGCTAGAAGGTGGTTACCAAGGTTTTCGTCGTACGGTGATTGATGGTCTAGACCAGGCAGCCGGTCAATTTTCATTTCAGGTCATTTGTGGAATGACGGGCAGTGGCAAAACACGAGTGCTGCAAGAGATCGGTGCATTAGGGGCTCAGATCCTTGATTTGGAGGGTCTAGCAGTTCATCGTGGCTCGGTGCTTGGTAATGAGCCTAATGAAGACCAGCCATCGCAAAAAGGCTTTGAAACTGCGCTATGGAATGCCTTGCGTTCGCTTGATCCCGCTAAGCCAGTATTTGTGGAATCCGAAAGCAAGAAGGTAGGGGGATTGCACGTACCTGATGCTTTAATGGAAAAAATTCGCAATGGGTCTTGTATTGAATTGAGATCGAGCACTCAAACACGAGTGTCCTGGTTAATTCGTGAATACCATCACTTTCTAACCGATACCGATAATTTCAAGCTTAAGTTAGCATTGCTGACTGCTCATTATGGAAAAGTGCAGATTGCTAAATGGAATGAGGCAATTGATGCGGGTAATTTTCCGGAGCTCGTTGAAGAGTTGCTAGTAAAGCATTACGACCCATCCTACCAATCATCTATTGTCCGTAACTTTCCTCAATACAGAATTGAGAATTTTGTACAACTAGATGATGATAGTGATGAGGCCTTTGCCAGAGCAGCAAAGGCCATCGCAAGCAAGCTGGGCGCTTAACTGAAGGCCTGAATACCTGTTTGTGCACGACCTAAAATAAGGGCGTGAATATCGTGAGTACCTTCGTAGGTGTTAACGACTTCCAAGTTCAGCATGTGACGCACAACGCCATACTCATCTGAGATACCGTTACCACCATGCATATCGCGTGCCATGCGCGCAACATCTAAAGACTTGCCGCAAGAGTTGCGCTTCATGATGGAAGTGATTTCTGGAGCAGCAATGCCCTCATCTTTCATGCGACCCAGGCGTAAGCAGCCCTGAAGCCCTAAAGTAATCTCAGTTTGCATGTCAGCCAATTTCTTCTGAATCAATTGATTCGCGGCGAGTGGCTTCCCAAATTGCTTGCGATCCATGGTGTATTGACGTGCGGCATACCAGCACCATTCAGCTGCACCAAGGGCGCCCCAAGCGATGCCATAGCGTGCTGAGTTTAAGCAAGTGAATGGACCTTTAAGGCCTTCAATTTCTGGAAATTCATTTTCAGCAGGCACGAACACTTCGTCCATGACGATTTCACCGGTGATTGAGGCGCGCAGACCCATCTTGCCGCTGATCTTTGGCGCACTTAAGCCCTTCATGCCTTTTTCAAGGATGTAGCCACGAATGATGCCTTCATCATTCTTTGCCCAGACCACAAACACATCTGCAATCGGGGAGTTGGAGATCCACATCTTGGAGCCAGTCAAAGAAAATCCGCCAGGAACCTTCTTGGCGCGAGTAATCATGCCGCCAGCATCTGAGCCATAGTTAGGTTCGGTTAAACCAAAGCAACCAATCCATTCGCCGCTGGCTAATTTAGGAAGATATTTTTGCTTCTGCGCTTCACTACCGAATTCATTAATCGGAACCATCACCAAGGAAGACTGCACGCTCATCATGGAGCGATAACCAGAATCCACACGTTCGATTTCACGAGCGATTAAGCCGTAAGAGACGTAGTTGAGATTTGCTCCACCATATTGTTCGGGGATGGTGATTCCTAAAAGACCAAGCTCACCCATTTCACGGAAGATAGCAGGATCGGTGGTTTCATTACGATAGGCATCATGAATGCGTGGCATTAAGCGGCCTTGAGCATATTCAGCGGCAGCATCACGAACCATGCGCTCTTCTTCAGTCAGCTGGGTATCAAGAAGTAGGGGGTCTGCCCAGTTAAAACTTACTTTACTCATTGCCTTGTCATCCTCTATGCGGTGTTGTAGTTACTTTTTGCCTGCGCCCTGCGAATTTTCAGGAATGCAGATATTCTGTTTCTATTATCCATTTTTCTGGACTTATGGACTCGCCTAGACGTCACCATCGCTATTACGACCTCATTCTGACTGCCTTTGTGGTCGTTTTGTTGTGCTCGAACTTTATTGGCGCTGGTAAGGCGGCTGTAATTGATCTTCCGTATTTCGGGGCTGTGCCATTTGGTGGAGGAATTCTATTTTTCCCCATCGCCTATTTCTTTGGTGACATCCTGACGGAAGTCTATGGATACGCATACGACCGCAGAGCAGTTTGGGCTGGCTTTGCTGCTCTCGCATTTGCCGCAATCATGGCGCAAATAGTCATTGCCTTACCGGTTGCTCCTGGCGACTATATGGCTAATTATCAGCACGGGCTAGAAACGGTATTTGGAAACTCTTGGCGTATTGCTTTGGCTTCCATGTTTTCTTTCTGGTGCGGAAGTCTGGTCAACAGTTATGTATTGGCAAAGATGAAGATCTGGACCCAGGGCCGTGCTCTATGGATGCGCACGATCGGCTCTACAGCGGTAGGTGAGATGGTCGACTCCTCTTTTTTCTATATGCTGGCGTTTTATGGTATCTGGCCAACCCATGAAATCATTCAGGTGGCCTTGGCGCAGTACGTTCTCAAGACGTCCTGGGAGGTCTTGGCAACCCCATTGACTTACTTGGTCGTGAACTACCTCAAACGTAAAGAAAACGAGGATTTCTACGATATTCATACGAATTTCACCCCATTTAGGGTCAAAGTCTAAGTAAGACCACGGCTTCCTGCCAACAAAGACGTCTAAGCCGTTAAAATAACGGTCTTTGCCCCTCCGGGGTAACTATTGAATTTCAGAAAGCTAGAAAACATCCGTGCTGTCAGCATCTAATATCACCATGCAGTTTGGGGCAAAGCCTCTGTTTGAAAACATTTCCGTGAAGTTTGGCGGCGGTAATCGTTACGGCCTCATCGGCGCAAACGGTTGCGGTAAATCGACCTTCATGAAAATTTTAGGTGGCGAGCTTGAGCCAACTAGTGGGAACGTGAGCTTAGACCCAGGTATTCGTTTGGGTAAATTGCGTCAAGATCAATTTGCATACGAAGATGTGCGCGTTCTTGATGTAGTGATGATGGGTCACGAAGAGATGTGGAAGGCTGCAGCAGAACGCGATGCGATCTACGCTAATCCAGATGCTTCTGATGAAGATTACATGAAGGCTGCTGAGCTTGAAGGTAAGTACGCCGAATACGGCGGCTATACCGCTGAAGCAAAAGCAGGTGAGTTGTTATTAGGCATTGGTATTCCTATTGAGCAACACAACGGCCCAATGAGCAATGTTGCGCCAGGTTGGAAATTGCGTGTATTGCTAGCGCAAGCATTGTTCTCTGATCCAGACGTTCTCTTGCTTGATGAGCCAACCAATAACTTGGATATTCACTCCATTCATTGGCTTGAGGACATCCTCAATCAAATTAAGAGCACCATCGTCATCATTTCCCATGATCGTCACTTCCTCAATGAAGTCTGTACGCACATGGCCGACATGGACTATGGAACGCTCAAGGTCTACCCAGGAAACTACGATTCCTACATGCTGGCATCTGTACAGGCACGTACACAACAACTGAGCAATAACGTTAAGGCTAAAGAAAAAATTGCTGAATTGGCAGCTTTCGTAGCACGCTTCTCAGCAAATGCTTCTAAGGCACGTCAAGCGACTTCACGTCAAAGACAGTTAGAGAAAATTGAGATTGTTGAAGTAAAACCTTCCTCACGTCAAAACCCATTCATTCGTTTTGATACAGAGAAGAAGTTGCATAACATGGCGGTAGAGTGCAATGCGCTAACCAAGGCTTATGACCGCGTTATCTTCAAGAACTTCAAATTAGGTGTTCGTGCTGGCGAGAAGATTGCCATCATTGGACAAAACGGCGCTGGTAAGACGACACTACTCAAGACTATTCTAAGCAAGCGCTTTGAAGGTATTGCTGCTGATAGCGGTGATGTGAAGTGGGCTGAAAATGCTAATGTTGGTGTGATGCCTCAAGACAATACTGAGATGTTCGCAAAAGACGAATTACTCATGGATTGGATGAATTGGTGGCGCAATACTGGTGACGATGACCAAGTGATTCGTGGCACATTAGGTCGCCTCTTGTTCTCTGGTGACGATATTGGCAAGTCCGTTAAGGTCCTCTCTGGTGGTGAAAAAGGCAGAATGATTTGGGGTAAATTGATGCTCCAAAAATATAACGTGCTAGCAATGGATGAGCCGACAAACCATATGGATATGGAATCCATTGAGAGCTTGCAAATTGCACTTGAGAAATTCGACGGCACGCTCATCTTTGTTTCTCACGACCGTGAGTTTGTATCTGCTTTGGCTAATCGCATCTTAGAGGTGAAGATGGATGGCACTGTAGTGGATTACTCCGGAACTTACGAAGAGTATTTACGAAGCCAAGCATTGGCTGGCTAATTTAAGTTCAGCAGTAAACCTGTTAGTAAAAATAAGCCCCTACGCGGGCTTATTTTCTTTGGCTTGTCGTTGAAAGCGGGTCGCAGTACCTTCTTCGCGAATGCGCTTCCACACTGAATCCTTTTCTTCTTGAGAAAAGAAAACCCAATTACTGACTTCTCCGAGAGTGCGACCGCATCCTTGGCAGATTTCATCGTAAAGAGTGGTGCACACACCAATGCAAGGGGAGTCGGACTCATTATCCCCAGTCGATAGGGAGTGAGAGCCATCTTGCGAGGCTGATTTGGTGTCGTTGCTTCCAGAATTCATGGCTGTACTTTAGACGATTTCAAAGGACTGTGCTCGGCTAGCTCATCAACATAAGCCCCAATCCCTTGATGCTCTCGATCTAAGAAGTGTTGTACTGCTTTGGCAAAGCGGGGATCGGCAATGAAATGGGCTGATTGAATCGTAGTAGGTAAGAAGCCGCGCGCCATCTTGTGTTCACCTTGTGCGCCGCCTTCAAAGGTCTGTACCTTGTTGGAAATGCAGTATTCAATGGCTTGGTAATAGGCAGTTTCAAAGTGCAAGCAGGGGATATGTTCTATCGCACCCCAATATCTGCCATAAGCCTTGGAGGTTTTGGGGTCTATGACTAGTAATGATGCAGCAATAGGATTTCCCGCACGTTCAGCAATGATTAAATGAAGGTTCTCGGGCATTCGCTGTGCCCATAGCTTGAAGAATGCCTCACTGAGATATGGATTAGAGCGATGCTCTAAGTATGTATTTTCATAGCAGCGATAGAAAAATTCCCAATCATCATTGGTTGAAGATATTCCTGACACATGCCTAAAGCTAATAGATTCTTTTGCCACTTGCTCGCGTTCACGCCGAATATTCTTGCGGCGCTTCATTGTGAGGACTGCTAAAAATTGCTCAAAGTTCTCAAAGCTCTGGTTATGCCAATGAAATTGCACTGAGTCACGTAGCATGAAGCCTTGCTCTTGAAGGCTTTTAGAGTCTGAGGCGTAAGGGAATAAAACATGCGCTGAAGACAGATTGTTTTGTACAACTAAAGTTTTTAACCCTGTAATGACATGCTGCTTAACCATATCGGCATCAATGTGACTGGCGCTAAGAATTCTGGAGCCTTGTACTGGCGAGAAGGGGATGGCACAGAGGGCCTTTGGAAAGTACTGCATACCTTGCTGCTCATAAGCCTGAGCCCATGACCAATCAAATACAAATTCGCCATACGAATGTTGTTTTAAATACAGAGGCATTGCGCCTATCAGTTGGCCATGATCTTTTAGGAGTAGGTGCGCAACTTGCCACCCGGTATTGCCGCCAACACAACTCGTTTCTTCTAGGCCACTCAGAAATTCATGACGCAGAAAGGGTCCTGCATCAGAAGGAAGTAGAGCATTCCAGTCCTGGCAAGGGATATCGCTTAAGCGATCAAGTATTTCTAATTGATATGAATCGGGCTGGGCCACGATTAGCGCTGAATAAGCTCTATTTTGTAGCCATCAGGATCGGTAACAAATGCAATGATGGTGTCGCCGCCAGCTACTGGTCCAGCTTCACGAGTGACATTGCCACCAGCCGCCTTAATCTTGGCGCATGCAGCATATGCATCAGGAACACCAATGGCTATATGACCATATGCTGTTCCCATCTCGTAACTAGAAACTCCATGGTTATAGGTCAACTCAATCTCAGCTTGTCCATCGCCATTACCTTTGCCGTATCCCACAAAAGCGAGTGAGTATTTTTGCTCAGGACGCTCAGTAGTGCGCAGTAAATTCATACCCAATACTTTGGTGTAGAAATCAATGGAGCGATTCAAGTCGCCAACGCGAAGCATGGTATGTAAGATCATCATGAGCTAAATATAACGCTATTTATTGAATCGTGTTTTGAATGAAAAACCCCGGCATATAACCGGGGCTGTATTTATTACATGGAAGCATAGTTCGGGCCGCCGCCACCTTCTGGCGTAACCCACACGATGTTTTGAGTTGGATCTTTAATATCGCAAGTCTTGCAATGAACACAGTTCTGAGAATTGATTTGCAAGCGTGGCTTGCCGTTAGTTTCTACGTACTCATACACGCCAGCAGGGCAGTAGCGTTGCTCGGGGCCTGCATAGGTTTTAAGGTTCACATCCACAGGCACCGAATCATTCTTCAAAGTTAAGTGAATAGGTTGATTCTCGGCATGATTCGTATTGGAAATAAATACGGATGAGAGGCGATCAAACGTAATCTTCCCATCTGGCTTCGGATAATCAATGGGCTTGTGTTGAGCAGCGGGCTCAAGGCATTCGTGGTCAGCATGTTTTAGATGGACAGTCCAAGGCATATTACCGCCCAACAACTTCTGTTCCAAACCAACCATGAGGGTGCCGAGATAGAGCCCTTTTGACATCCATGGCTTGAAGTTACGCGCTTGATTGAGTTCTGTATGTAGCCAACTATTTTGGAATGCAGTTGGGTAAGCAGATAAAACATCTTCAGAACGGTTTTCATTAATCGCTGCGACTGCCGCTTCTGCAGCAAGCATGCCTGTCTTAATGGCGGCATGACTGCCTTTGATGCGTGATGCATTCAAATAGCCAGCATCGCAACCAATGAGTGCGCCACCAGGGAACACGGTTTTTGGCAGGCTGTTTAAGCCGCCTGCAGTTAACGCACGTGCACCATAAGCAATACGCTTGCCGCCTTCAAAAGTTTCACGAATTTTTGGATGCAACTTATAGCGTTGGAATTCTTCAAAAGGAGAAAGGTAAGGGTTCTTATATGAGAGGCCAACCACCAAGCCAACTGCAACCTTGTTATCACCTAGGTGATAAAGGAATGAGCCGCCATAGGTATCGCTCTCCAATGGCCAGCCTGCCGTGTGGACAACCAGCCCAGGCTTGCTCTTGGAGGACTCCACTTCCCAGAGCTCCTTAATACCAATGCCATAGCTTTGTGGGTCGGCATCTTTATCTAATGCAAATTTGGAGATGAGCTGTTTGCCGAGATGGCCGCGTGAACCCTCAGCAAAGAGGGTGTACTTGCCACGCAATTCCATACCAAGTTGAAATTGATCGGTTGGATTACCTTCTTTATCCAAACCCATTGAGCCAGTAATCACTCCACAAACTGCGCCTTGATCGTTATAGAGAATTTCTGCTGCTGGGAAGCCTGGGAAGATTTCAACGCCAAGATTTTCTGCTTGTTGCCCTAGCCAACGTGTCACGTTTGCAAGACTAACAATATAGTTGCCTTCATTTTTAAAGCAGTGGGGCAACATCCAATTCGGGACTTGATAAGAGTTATCGCTGGTCAAGAATAAAAACTGATCTTGAGTTACTTCTGTTTCTAATGGTGCACCCAGTTCTTTCCAATCTGGAAATAACTCAGCAAGCGCTTTTGGATCCATCACCGCGCCAGAAAGAATGTGAGCGCCGATTTCTGAGCCCTTTTCAAGAACGCATACGCTGATCTCTTTGCCGGAGGCATTGGCCAGTTGCTTGGCTTTAATGGCGGCTGATAAGCCTGCAGGCCCACCCCCAACAATGACTAAGTCATAGTCCATGGAGTCTCTGGGACCAAATTGCTCTACCAGTTCAGCAGCATTCATTCAATTTCTCCGAAATTTCTCAAAAATAGTGCTTTTCAGCCCTAATAGTTTAGTTCCAACTGTCAAAAACCGAATTAGTGCCAAGACCACCTTAATCAATGGGCTTGAAGCGTTATGATTGCTTTTTTACCCATTTTGGCAATATTAGGACAAAAGTTATGAATAAAACTTACCCATCGGCAGTTGATGCCTTGCGGGATATCTTAAAAGACGGACAAAAATTAGCCGTTGGCGGCTTTGGTCTTTGTGGCATTCCTGAAGCTTTGATCCAGGCAGTGAAGGATTTGGGTGCTCAAAACTTAACTGCTATTGCAAATAATGCTGGCGTTGATGGTTTCGGATTAGGTTTGTTGCTGAACTCGCGCCAAGTCAAAAAGATGGTTGCCTCATACGTGGGTGAAAACAAAGAATTTGAACGTCAGTATTTGGCAGGTGAGTTGGAGTTGGAATTTACGCCACAAGGAACCTTAGCTGAAAAATTACGCGCAGGTGGTTGCGGTATTCCTGCTTTCTATACCAAGACTGGTGTTGGCACTTTAGTTGCCGAAGGTAAAGAAGAAAAAGAATTCGATGGTGAAAAATACATCATGGAGCGTTCAATCGTTTCGGATATATCTTTGGTGAAAGCTTGGAAAGCAGATAAGTCTGGTAACTTGGTCTACCGCTATACAGCACGTAACTTCAATCCAGTTGTGGCAATGGCTGGCAAGATTACAGTGGCTGAAGTTGAGGAGATTGTTGAGAACGGTCAACTTCACCCGGATGAGATTCACACGCCTGGTATCTATGTACACCGCTTGGTGCTCCATACAACGCCAGAGAAGCGCATTGAGCAGCGCACGATGACTGCAAAAGCGTAATTTCACGAATAGCAATAGAACAGAATATTTAGGAAGATCGAAATGCCTTGGACAAGAGATGAGATGGCAGCACGTGCTGCTAAAGAATTAAAAGACGGTTACTACGTGAACTTGGGTATTGGTATGCCTACATTGGTTGCGAACCATGTACCAAAGGATATGGAAGTATGGCTCCAGTCTGAAAATGGCTTATTGGGTATTGGCCCATTTCCAACCGAAGAAACGATTGACGCAGACCTAATCAATGCTGGTAAGCAAACCATTACTACTTTGCCTGGTTCATCCATTTTTTCTTCTGCGGATTCTTTTGGAATGATTCGTGGCGGCAAAATCAATATTGCAATTTTGGGTGCAATGCAAGTGAGCGAACACGGCGATTTGGCCAACTGGATGATTCCAGGGAAAATGGTCAAAGGCATGGGTGGCGCGATGGACTTGGTAGCAGGCGTAAAGCACGTTGTTGTGCTTATGGAGCACGTTGCTAAGAAAAAAGATGGCACAGAAGAGCTCAAAATTTTGCCTAAGTGCACATTGCCTTTAACGGGCGTGGGCGTTATTAGTCAGATCATTACAGATCTATGTGTTCTTGACATTACTCCTAAGGGCTTAAAGTTGACAGAACTCGCTCCTGGCGTAACCAAAGAAGAAGTTATTGCTAAGACAGGTGCCCCTGTTGATACAACGGGTTTCTGAGCAATTTATCCAGATGAATGAAATAATGGAATCACTATGTCGGGATTCCATTTTCCTCACTCAAAGCCCTCGACACCAAAGATGAATTCTGGTGTTGATCCTTCGCTGCATGCTCATAAAAAGGGTGATGCAAAACACACCCATAGCAAGCAAGTCTCCAATCAAAATTTACTGTTAATTGCCTTAGTACTTACTTTAGGCTTTTCCGGTGTCGAAGGGGCGGCAGCATACTTCGCCAATTCATTGGCGTTGATTTCTGATGCTGGGCACATGGTTACCGATGCGGCAGCACTCGGATTGGCTTTGTTGGCGCAAATTATTTCCCGTCGTCCACCGTCTCCAAAACATTCATTTGGATTTGGAAGGGCGGAGGCCTTAGCTGCATTTGTTAATAGTATTGTGATGTTGGCCTTAGTCGTGTGGATTATGGTTGAGGCAATTAGTCGATTCTATGAGCCACATAAGGTAGACGGTCTTACCGTAACGGTTGTTGCTGCCATTGGCTTGTTGATGAACATCGTGGTTGCATGGGTGTTATCACGCGATAAGAAGAGTGTGAATACCCGCGCAGCTTTAGTACATGTCATGGGTGATTTGCTGGGATCAATCGCCGCACTGATTGCTGGTGTAGTTATCCAGTTAACAGGCTGGATGCCAATCGATGCCATTTTGTCTATTTTGGTTTCACTCTTGATTCTGAAATCCACGATCTCCATTCTTCATGAGTCATATCACTTCCTCATGGAGGGAGTGCCGCTCCACATCGATTATTTGCAGGTAGGCACTGATTTAAAAAATGTTCCCGGCGTATTGGCTGTTCATGATCTTCATGTCTGGGAAATGACCCCTAGCTTTCCAGCATTGATTGGTCATATTGAAATTGCCGATATTCAAGAATGGCCTCAGATCATGTCTAGAATTAATGAAATGCTGTTAGATAAACATGGTATCGATCATGTGACCTTGCAGCCCGAAGTGATTGGTGAGGACCATGATCATGAGCATGATCACGCCAGTCATGAAGTTCACAATGAAGCGCAGGCGGCAAATGTATTTCATGACGGCGAAACTTTTTATGTGGATTGCACTAGTGGCGATGAAAAACACCGCATGGCATATCACGCATGGGGCAATCCAGGTAATCCAGTATTGATGTGTGTTCATGGCCTTACAAGACGTGGCAGTGACTTTAAGACTCTCGCGCTAGCGATGTGCAAAGACTATTACGTTGTCTGTCCAGATATTGTTGGCAGGGGTGATTCAGATCGACTTAGTAATCCAATGCTTTATGCCGTGCCACAGTACGTTTCTGACATTGCTACGCTAGTTAAAAAGCTCGGTGTTTCACAAGTGGACTGGTTCGGTACATCTATGGGCGGTCTTATTGGAATGGTTTATGCGGCAATGCCAAATTCGCCAATACGTCGCATGCTAATTAATGATGTGGGCCCTAGAATTGAGCCTGAGGCCATCAAACGTTTAGGTTCTTACGTAGGTCAGCCCTTTGCGTTTGCCAATCGTGAAGATGCTCTTTCTCGCTTGAATGAAATCTGCGCCAGTTTTGGCGAGCACACTGCGCAAGAGTGGGAAATCTATAACGGACCTATGTTGATTCAGAAAGAAGGTAAATGGATTATGCATTACGACCCAGATATCTCAGTACCTTTTGCTTCAGTTAATCCAATCATGGCCAAGGCAGGTGAAATGGCGATGTGGCATGCCTTCAAGCAAATTCATATTCCAATGTTGATTGTGCGCGGCGGTAATTCCGATTTGCTGTCAGCAGCAACGGTAGCAGAAATGTGCAAAGTAAATCCTTATGCGCGCAGTATTGAGATTCCAAACGTAGGTCATGCTCCTGCATTTGTAAAGCCCGAACAAATTGCGTTGGCAAAAGAATTCTTTAGTTAATTCCTTATTTCATTTTTGCCGATGGCAAATGCTCCCACTAACCCCGAAAAGCTAGCAGTATTTCAGGATGCTTGGTATGGCGAGCCTGCTGAATCACACGCACTTGGGGTTTCGCAGATCCTGCAAACTCTCAACTTAGATGAAGCAACCCTCATTGCGGCAAGCAATATTGCACGCACCCACGGCAAAGAAGCGCTTATCAAGCTTATTGGTGAAGAGCCTGCTAAGTTACTGATTGGTTATCGAGGTTTGCGCCAGGCCCAAGCAAAGCTGATGCGTGACGATGGTGGCTTAAGTGTTACTGGCCAAGAAGAAATGCTCCGCAAAATGCTTTTAGCATTCGGTGATGACTTAAGGGTGGTGCTGATCTATCTCGCATCTCGATTGCAGACCCTGCGCTGGGTCACCCAGGAAAAAATCGAGATGCCAGCTGCTTGGGCGCAAGAAATTCTCAATATCGATGCCTCATTAGCCAACCGTCTTGGTATTTGGCAGATGAAGTGGGAGATGGAGGATTTAGCATTCCGGGCGCTGTCTCCAGATACTTATCGTGAGATAGCCAAGATGCTCGATGCAAAACGTATTGAGCGCCAATCCTTTATTGATCAAATTGTTTTGCAGCTGCAGGAAGAGCTCAAGGCTGCGCAAATTGATGGTGAAGTACTTGGGCGACCTAAGCACATCTATAGCATCTGGAAAAAAATGCAAGGCAAGTCTTTAGATTTTGCCAGCCTCTATGACGTTAGAGCATTTCGAGTTTTAGTTGATGATGTGAAGTCTTGCTATGCCGTGCTGGGTATTGTGCATAACGTTTGGCAACCAGTGCCGCGTGAATTTGATGATTACATTGCTAGACCTAAACCCAACGGCTATCAATCCCTGCATACCGTAGTCATGAATGATGACGGTACTGCATTTGAAATTCAGGTGCGTACACAAGAAATGCATCAGCAAGCTGAGTATGGTTTGGCAGCACACTGGCGTTACAAGGAGGGTGCTTATGTTGGAATGGCGACGCCACCTAACCCAACCAAAACCAATAAGCCCAGTGCCAACCATCAGCAAGGCACGCACAGCGCAGAGGTAGCTTACGAGAGGCAAATAGCCTGGGCTCGTCAGCTCATCTCTTGGAAGGAAGATGCTTGGGAGCAACTTAAGCACCATGAGATTGACGATCATATTTATGTGCTCACTCCCTTGGGTAAGGTGATCTCATTAGAGAAGGGCTCAACGCCAATTGATTTTGCTTATGCGGTGCATACCAATCTTGGTCATCGTTGTAGAGGCGCAAGAGTAGATGGCGCTATGGTGCCGTTGGAGACATCCCTGCAGAATGGTCAAACAGTTGAAATCATTGCGGTCAAGCATGGCGGTCCATCACGCGACTGGATTAGCCCTGATAAAAATTACCTGCGCTCGCAAAGAGCGCGCCAAAGAGTGCGCGCTTGGTTTAATGCTTTGGATGATGAAGAAGCGGGGCAGTCTTCCAAGACTGTAGAGAGTAAAAACGAAGCAAGCCCAGAACTAAAGGCTACTCCTGTCACACCCGAAATTGTCTTGCGTAGTAGCACGCATAAATCTGGGCGGGGTGGTGACGTCTTGGTGGTTGGGGTGGATTCTTTGTTAACGCAGTTGGCGCGTTGCTGCAGACCTGTTCCTCCAGACGCTATTGCCGGATTTGTGACTCAAGGTAGAGGGGTGTCGATTCATCGACGCTCATGCAAAACCTTCAGAGGTCTTTTGGAAAGGGCCCCGGAGCGAGTAATTCAAACAGCTTGGACAGCTTCAGCAGCAGATCCTATCGTCAATCAGGAGCAAAAACGGGTATTCCCAGCAGATTTGGTTGTAACTGGCTTAGATCGACCTGAGCTCATGCGGGAGCTCTTTGAGATTCTCACGCGGCAGGGCGTTCATGTGATTGATTTACGTAAATCAGCCAAAAAGGGCTTGGCTCAGATCCTTTTAACGGTTGAGGTGAAGGATTCTGAAGTGTTGCGAGTGGTTCAAAACAGCCTAGAAGAGGTCAAAGGGGTCACCCAAGTGCGTCGCCGGTGATAAACTCTATGGCTGTATAGGCTCGTAGCTCAGCTGGTTAGAGCACCACCTTGACATGGTGGGGGTCGTTGGTTCGAGTCCAATCGAGCCTACCAACGAATAAGACCCAAAAGAAGTGCCATTAAGGACTTCAAAGAGGCGCGGATGCCCACAAGCTACCGCGCTTTCTTTTTGGGAAAGAAGTTAGGAATGAAGTTCAGTAAATAAGATGGGGTCATCATGCTTGTAGTTACTCTGCCCGATGGATCAAAACGTGAGTTTGAGGCGCCTGTTCGCGTAGCGGATGTTGCGCAAAGCATCGGTAGTGGTCTTGCAAAAGCCGCTTTAGGCGGCATTGTTGACGGCAAGATGGTGGATACCAGTTTTGTTATTGATAAAGATAGTCAGCTTGCCATCATTACCGATAAGAGTCCTGAAGCATTAGAGATTGTTCGTCACTCAACTGCTCACTTATTGGCATACGCTGTAAAAGAATTATTTCCTGAAGCGCAAGTTACGATTGGCCCAGTGATCGAGAATGGTTTTTATTATGACTTCTCATATCACCGCCCATTTACTCCAGATGACTTAGTTGCTTTAGAAAAGAAAATGACTGAGCTCGCTAAAAAAGATGAGCCAGTAACGCGTACCGTAATGCCGCGCGATGAAGCTGTTGAGTTTTTCAAAAAGCAGGGTGAAAACTACAAAGCAGAATTGATTGCCAGCATTCCGCAAGGCGAAGATGTTTCCCTTTATGCAGAAGGCAAGTTCACCGACTTGTGCCGCGGCCCGCACGTACCCTCTACCGGAAAGCTCAAGGTATTTAAGCTGATGAAGCTTGCTGGTGCTTACTGGCGTGGCGACAGCAAGAATGAGATGCTGCAGCGTATCTACGGTACAGCTTGGTTACGTAAAGAAGATCAAGATGCTTACTTGCATATGCTTGAAGAGTCTGAGAAGCGTGATCATCGTCGTCTTGGTAAACAGCTTGATTTATTTCATTTCCAAGAAGAAGCTCCAGGCTTAATTTTTTGGCACCCAAAAGGTTGGTCAATTTGGCAAGAAGTTGAGCAATACATGCGTCGCGTGTATCAGCAAGAAGGCTACCAAGAAGTTAAAGCGCCACAAATTTTGGATCGTGGTCTGTGGGAAAAATCCGGCCACTGGGAAAACTACAAAGAGAATATGTTTACGACAGAGTCGGAAAATCGTGCTTATGCATTAAAGCCGATGAACTGTCCTGGTCACGTACAAATTTATAACTCTGGTTTGCATAGCTATCGTGAGTTGCCATTACGCTTTGGTGAATTTGGTCAATGTCATCGCAATGAACCATCGGGCGCTTTGCATGGTTTGATGCGCGTACGTGGATTCACACAAGATGATGGTCATATTTTCTGTACCGAAGATCAAATTCAATCTGAGGTGGCCGCATTTGATAAAGCAGTTCGTGCTGTTTATCAAGATTTTGGCTTTACCGAGGTCGCCGTAAAACTTGCTTTACGTCCAGCCAAACGCGTTGGCGATGACGCCATTTGGGATAAGGCTGAAGATGCTCTGCGCGGCGCCTTGAAGGCCTCTGGCCAGGAATGGGAAGAATTGCCAGGCGAAGGTGCTTTTTACGGTCCAAAGATCGAATATCACCTCAAGGACTCTATTGGGCGTACATGGCAGTGCGGCACGATCCAGGTGGACTTCTCCATGCCAGCCCGTTTAGGTGCTGAATACGTGGCTGAAGACAATAGCCGTAAGACTCCAGTCATGCTTCATAGGGCAATTGTGGGCTCTTTAGAGCGTTTTATTGGTATTTTGATCGAAAATCACGCTGGAAACATGCCGGTTTGGCTTGCTCCGACCCAGGCTGTAGTCCTCAATATTTCAGGAAATTCTGCTGCATATGCACAACAAGTGCAGCAATTGCTGAAAAAACAAGGGTTTAGAGTCGAATCCGATTTGCGGAACGAGAAAATTACGTATAAAATACGCGAGCACGCATTACAGAAGATCCCGTTTTTGCTCGTTGTAGGGGATAAAGAATCTGAAAGTAATACGGTAGCCGTTCGTGCCCGTGGCGGAGTGGATTTAGGAGTAATGCCTATTGATGCCTTCGTTGCCCGACTCCAGCAGGATATATCCCAGAAGGTCGGACCCGAGCCTAGCTAGGGTTAGAACGGTTTTTATTGTTTTTTTAAAGGAATTAAGAAGATCGCTACTGAAAAATTGCAACGCATTAACCGGGAAATTACTGCTCCTGAAGTGCGTTTGATTGGAATTGATGGAGAGCCCATCGGTGTAGTTAAGTTGAGTGAAGCCTTGGCTGCAGCAGAAGAGAAAGAAACCGACCTGGTTGAAATTGCTCCGACGGCTGTACCACCTGTAGTCCGCATCATGGACTTCGGCAAATTCAAATACCAAGAAGCCAAGCGGATGCATGAAGCAAAGCTGAAGCAAAAGGTAATTCAGGTGAAGGAAGTTAAATTCCGCCCTGGTACTGATGATGGTGACTACGGAGTGAAGCTACGCAATCTAATCCGCTTTTTAGAAGATGGCGATAAGACAAAGATTACGCTGCGGTTTCGGGGTCGTGAAATGGCCCACCAAGAAATCGGAGTCAGAATGTTGGAGCGTTTGAAGTTGGATCTCGTTGAATACGGCCAAGTCGAACAGTTTCCAAAGATGGAAGGCCGCCAGATGGTGATGGTATTGGCCCCCATTCGTAAGGCTAAGTAATCAGGTTCTACCTGGTTCTTATGTAGGGAGGCGCTGAAAGGCGCCGGTAGTTTGAAGTGCTTCTGGGTACAGGAAGAGTAACCGTCGGTTACCACCTATGTTGCACAAGTAATTGAAGGGGTGCTTTATGCCCAAGATGAAGAGCAAGAGTAGCGCTAAAAAGCGCTTCACGGTTCGCGCAGGCGGAACGATTAAACGAGGTCAGGCTTTCAAACGCCACATCCTCACCAAGAAGACCACAAAGAATAAGCGTCACCTCCGTGGTTCCACAGAAGTTGCGAAAGCTGACGTTAAGTCAATTCGCTCTATGCTTCCATACGCTTAACCTCAGACTAGATTAGGAGAATTAAATGCCAAGAGTCAAACGTGGGGTTACAGCAAGAGCCCGTCATAAGAAAATCACCGATGCCGCTACAGGTTACCGTGGCCGTCGTAAGAACGTATTCCGTATTGCTAAGCAAGCGGTTATGCGTGCTGGTCAATATGCATATCGTGACCGTCGCAACAAGAAACGTGTATTCCGCGCTTTGTGGATTGCTCGTATCAACGCGGCAGTTCGTCAGCATGACATGACCTATAGCGTATTCATGAATGGTATGAAGAAAGCTGCGATCGAACTCGACCGCAAAGTACTTTCTGATATGGCCATTGCTGACAAAGCGGCTTTCGCTGCTTTGGTTACTCGGATCAAATCCGTAGTAAACGCTGCAGCTTAATCTTAGTTTTCTAAACTAAGCTGCAATGGTTTCTCTCGACCACATTGTCGAGGATGCTAAACGTGATTTCCTCGGGGCTGCCGATGCGGCAGCTCTAGAGGACGCGAAAGCCAAGTATCTCGGTAAGTCAGGTGTTCTCACTGAGCGTTTAAAAGCGCTTGGTGGAATGTCGCCTGAGGAACGCAAGAGTGCTGGCGCCCAAATTAATCAAATCAAAACCCAAGTAGAAGCTGCATTACAAGAGCGTCGCCAAGCTTTGGCCGATGCTGTGTTGATGCAACGTCTTGCTGCGGAATCTATTGACGTTTCCTTGCCTGGCCGTGGTCAAGCAGTAGGTAGCTTGCATCCTGTGATGCGCACCTGGGAACGCGTTGAAGAGATCTTTCGTTCGATTGGTTTTGATGTAGCAGATGGCCCTGAAATTGAAACCGATTGGTTTAATTTCACCGCCTTAAATAGTCCCGAGAATCATCCTGCTCGTTCTATGCAGGACACTTTTTATATCGATGGCAAAGATTCCAACGAGAAGCCTTTGTTATTGCGCACGCATACCAGCCCAATTCAGGTTCGCTATGCGAGCGAGCATGTTAAGAAATACGCCAACGCAGATGTGATGCCGCCAATCAAAGTGATTGCCCCTGGTAGAACCTATCGCGTTGATAGCGATGCAACGCATTCACCGATGTTCCATCAGGTTGAAGGCTTATGGATTGCTGAGAGTGTTTCATTTGCAGATCTCAAGGGTGTCTATACAGACTTCTTAAGAACTTTCTTTGAAACAAACGAGTTGCAAGTTCGTTTCCGTCCATCCTATTTCCCATTTACTGAGCCATCGGCTGAAATCGATATGGCCTTTGGTAGCGGCAAGCTTGCCGGCCGCTGGTTGGAAATCTCCGGAGCAGGGCAAGTGCATCCAAACGTATTGCGCAATATGGGCATTGACCCAGAGCGTTATACCGGATTTGCCTTTGGATCTGGATTGGAGCGCTTAACCATGTTGCGTTATGGCGTTGACGATTTACGTCTCTTCTTCGAAAACGATCTGCGTTTCTTGGCGCAGTTCCCCGCATAACCAAATCAGCATTACTAAATCTTAGATCGCGCTATGCAATTTTCTGAATCTTGGCTCCGTCAGTATGTAAACCCATCGCTTGATAGTGATGCGCTTGGTCATGCAATGACTATGGCGGGTTTAGAAGTTGAAGAGCAACATTCAGTAGCGCCAGCATTTACTAAGATTGTGATTGCACAAATTTTGTCTGCTGAGCAACATCCTGACGCAGACCGTTTGCGTGTTTGCAAAGTGGATGCAGGTACTGGTCAAGAGTTACAAATCGTTTGTGGCGCACCTAATGCGCGCGCTGGCATCAAGATTCCTTGCGCAATGGTTGGCGCTGAATTGCCTCCGGCAGAAGTGGGCGGCAAGCCTTTCCTGATTAAAGTCGGCAAACTACGTGGCGTAGAAAGCCAAGGCATGTTGTGTTCTGGTCGCGAACTTGGATTGGGCGATGATCATGAAGGCATCTTAGAATTGCCTGAAGATGCACCAGTCGGAAAAGATATTCGTGAATATCTCAATCTCGATGATCAAATCTACGTCATTAAGCTAACACCAAATAAAGCTGATTGCCTCTCATTAATGGGGATGGCAAGAGAAGTCTCAGCAATCACTGGCACTGCACTCTGTGCGCCAAAGTGGACTCCGCCTGCAGTAACAATCGAAGATAAGCGTAAAGTCACAGTAGAAAATAAAGAGCTTTGCGGACGCTTTGCTGGTCGAGTCATTCGTGGTGTGAATCCGCAAGCTAAAACACCCGATTGGATGATTCAGCGTCTTTGTAATGCTGGTCAAAGAAGTATCTCTGCCTTGGTCGACCTTTCTAACTATGTGATGTTAGAAATGGGGCAACCAACCCACGTATTTGATATCGATAAATTAAATGGCGACATCAATGTTCGTTGGGCAAAAGCTGGTGAAACACTGGAGCTTCTCAACGGTCAAACAGTGACTTTGCAAGGTCCGGACTCTGCAGGCAAGATGCAAGAAGCAGGCGTAGTTGCTGATCAGAACGGTCCAGTAGCACTTGCAGGCATCATGGGGGGAAATCACTGCGCAGTAACAGATGACACTAAGAATATCTATGTTGAAGCAGCTTATTGGCTGCCCTCAGCTATTCAGGGCCGTGCTCGACGTTTTAACTTCAGCACTGATGCGGCTCACCGTTTCGAACGCGGCGTAGATCCACAAAATACAGTTAATTGCCTGGAATATTTGAGTGCTTTAATCATTGAGGTTTGCGGTGGTCAAGCAGGCCCAGTGGATGATCAGGTTCTCAATGTTCCAGAGCGTAAGCCGGTCAAAATGCGTTTGTCTAGAGCTGAAAAAGTCATCGGCATTCCGCTAACAAGTGAAGTAGTGGCTGATGTATTTAAGCGTCTCGGTTTTGAATTCAAGCAAGAGGGTGATGCTTTTGTTATTACACCTCCAAGCTATCGTTTTGATATCGAAATCGAAGAAGATTTAATTGAAGAAGTCGCACGCATGTACGGCTTCGAAAATATTCCCGATCAACCACCAATAGCCTCATTGAAGATGAGTGCTAAAGCGGAAGCGAAGCGTGGTATTCATTTACTGCGTCAGCGCTTAGCTTTGCAAGGTTACCAAGAGGCTGTGAACTTTGGTTTTACGGACCTTGAAAGTGAACAGCGTCTTGCTGGCGCTAAAGAGCAAGATCTCATTAAGGTGCTCAATCCGATCGCCAATCAATATGGCGTGATGCGTAGCAATCTTTGGGGTGGCTTGCTAGGTAACCTTAAAGCCAATTTAAACCGCGGAGCAGGGCGTGTTCGCCTGTTTGAGACTGGCCGCGTATTTAAGCGCGACCCTAATGTGCAAGAAGAAGCCGGCAAAGTGGCAGGTTTTCATCAACCGCAAAAAATCGGCGGCTTAGCTTATGGTTCATTCGTACCCGAGCAGTGGTCCAATGCAACGCGTGCAGTAGATTTCTTTGATGTGAAGGGTGATCTTGAGCGCGTTTTAGATCCACTGCATTTCGTGACAGAAGCCGCACAGCATCCAGCATTACATCCTGGTCGTTCAGCACAGGTGATTTTGAAGGCTGGCAAAAACAATATTGCCATTGGTTGGATTGGTGAATTACACCCAGGCTTACAACAAGCGTACGAACTCCCCCAAGCACCAGTGTTGTTTGAGTTAGATTTAGAGCCTATTCGTGAACTCGGTTTACCTGTACCTGAAGAGTTAAGTAAATTTCCTGCCGTGCAACGAGATTTGGCATTGGTAGTGAAGCAAAGTGTTTCCGCGCAATCTTTGCTAGATGTCATGGCTGCGAGCAAACAGAATTTTGTACGCAATATTGAGCTCTTTGATGAGTTCAAGCCAAAGGCGGGCTCGAGCAGCATGGCTGACGATGAGAAGAGTTTAGCTTTCCGTGTCACCCTGTTAAACCCTAATGAAACATTGCAAGATCCCCAAATTGATGCAGTAATGGCTGCTTTATTGGCTGCCGTTGAGAAAAAGTGCGCAGCCCGTTTGCGCTAGGTTTAGTATTAGATATAAATCAAATAATTAGTTACCAAAGAGACTAGCAATGACCGAATTGATTTCTAACGATACCGTTACTAAGAATGAGCTTTCAGAGGCTCTCTTTGACCAGGTTGGATTGAACAAGCGTGAAGCGAAAGACATGATTGATGCTTTCTTTGACCGTATTGGCCAATCACTTGAGACGGGCGTAGAAGTAAAGATTTCTGGTTTTGGTAATTTCCAGTTGCGCAATAAATCGGCTCGTCCTGGCCGAAATCCAAAGACAGGTCAAATGATTCCGATTGCTGCTAGACGCGTAGTAACTTTTCACGCCAGTCAAAAGCTTAAAGATGTAGTGGAGTCACATGCTCGAGAAAACCGAGTTTGATGCTGGCTCAGTACTGCTGAGCTCTCAACTTCCCCCAATACCTGCCAAGCGCTATTTCACCATTGGTGAAGTAGCAGATCTGTGTGGCGTTCGTTCGCATGTCCTGCGTTACTGGGAGCAAGAGTTTTCCCAGTTAAGCCCGCAAAAACGACGTGGTAACCGTCGCTACTATCAGCATCACGAAGTCGTCCTGATCAGAAAAATCCGCTCACTTCTCTATGAAGAGGGTTTTACGATTAGCGGCGCACGCAATCGCCTGGAAGAAGCTCGCGGCGACCTTCGTCTGCGCGAAGAATTGCAAGCAGTTCTGCAGATTCTCTCTAAATAGTTACTGATACAATTTTGTCTTTCGTCGGGGCGTAGCGCAGCCTGGTAGCGTACATGCATGGGGTGCATGTGGTCGGAGGTTCAAATCCTCTCGCCCCGACCATTCAACTTCATCCCATACTTTCAGAATTCATTTCATGACAAGCACTGATAAAACCACAGAGTATTTTGGACTCAAGATTCCTTTTTTAGCGCACTTAGGCGTAGTTCCTGAATATGCAAAAGATGGCAAGTCTCGGATCAGCCTGGAGATTAGACCTGAATATGAAAATAGCTTTGGAATTGCCCACGGCGGCGTCATTATGACCTTGCTCGATTTTGCGATGGGAGCAGCAGCTAGAAGCACTACTGACGTTCCTCTTGGTGCAATGACGATTGATATGACCGTCAGCTTTTTACGGCCTAGCGTGGGCAAAATCGCCGTTGAAGGCACCATTTTGAAGCCGGGCAAAACCATTAACTATTGTGAGGCGATTGTTTTGAATGAGGCGGGGGAGATAACCGCTAAATCTAGCGGAACCTTTATGCTTAGAAAATCGAGTGCACCTTAATTAAGCATAGTATTTATAAGGATTATGTCTTTTATTTAATTTAATTGATATAGCACTAATAAATATAGGTTAATAATCTCAATAATATATATTGTCAGGCAGTTTAATTTATATATAATCACTCTCTAATGCAGTTTATTTACGCTGCATATATCTACTTATTATTCGGAGAGTGAAAACAATATGCCTTCTTATAAAGAGCTTTTAGCCCAACGCGAGCAGTTGGATAAACAGATTAAAGAAGCAATTGCCCTAGAAAAGGCAGATGGTATCGCCAAGGCAAAGGTCATTATTGAGCAATACAACCTAACTGCTGCTGACTTATTTAGCCGTAAAGCGGGCGTTAAGAGTGCTGGCGGCAAGGTTGCCCCTAAATATCGCAATCCTTCTACAGGTGAAACTTGGACTGGTCGCGGCAAGGCGCCTAAGTGGATTGAGGGTAGAGATCGCAGTAGTTATTTAATCTAAATCCTTGTTTTAGTTGGGATTTAATACAAAAGGCCGCAAATTGCGGCCTTTTTGTTTGATTCGGCGTTCCTATCTGGCTAAATGTTATGCGCACTTCCTAGTAAGGGCCTCAACAAATAGTGGCTCTAATAATTCATGCCTGCTTCCATGGGTCCAACTTCCCTCTGCTTCTGGATTGGTGGCTGGATAGCCAATAATGAGCGGATTGAGGTCAATAAGGCCGTTTTTGAGTTCCTTTTTGATGCTTTCGCTTAACGGGGGTTTGCCGCCTGAATTCTCATCCGCAAGAGTGACTACGCCAGGATGTAGCTTAATAAAACCTTCATCTACTAGAATAGGTATGCGCTGTGTATCCTTGTTTTTACTAAGATAATGGATTAAATGGACTTGCTCTACCGGGGGAATAAGGGCATCCAAAAAGATCAAATCAGGGGCTATGGATACGGCTTTCATGAGACCCTCTAGACTATCTACTGCCATTTCCATATCCACTTTGAGCTGCCAATCGGCAATGGCCTCTATTAATTCTTGCCCATTTTCAGATCTTCTAAATATCCCCATAGCAACGCAGTTTTGGGTTGTCTTTTGGCGCATAGCTCTCTTTCTGCGTTGTAACTGCTGCTCCAACGAACTGGCTAATATCCGGCGGTGTCCTCCCCGAGTCTTCCAGGCAATTAATTCACCCAATTCC
Organism: Polynucleobacter sp. 86C-FISCH; assembly: GCF_018882415.1. Lineage (GTDB taxonomy): Bacteria > Pseudomonadota > Gammaproteobacteria > Burkholderiales > Burkholderiaceae > Polynucleobacter. Next base: position 1,726,490 of record NZ_JACVOL010000001.1, read on the forward strand.
ACCATTTTCTGAACGGTGCCCAAGGAAACTTGTAAAACCTTGGCGCTTTGGCGGGTGCTGAGATATTCCGTTTCTGGGGTAATTGATTTCATATTTCCCTTAATTTCATTTAATTGTTTGAAGATTTAGAGAATAAAAATCAAAATCATTTGAATCTGTCGGCAATCCTTTAAAGAGGGGTAGGAAAGTTCTTATTAATTGCTCTAAATAGGGAGATACCCCCAAAACCCCTTAAATCAGGGAAAGCCCTTTATGTATCAATGGTCATTCGTGTTAAATTACTGTCGTAGTACCGGTATTTGCACAGATCAATTCGTGAAGCGGTATAGCCGTAGAGCGGATGGTTTTAACCACAGTTTTTAATCGGGAAACCCGATGAAAGGTGAGCATCATGATGCAGGATCAAAGAGATAACTCCTATCTCTTCGGCGGAAACGCCCCCTACGTAGAGGAACTCTACGAATCCTACTTGCACGATCCAGCTTCCGTAGCTGATCATTGGCGAGATTATTTCGATAACGTGAAACAGGTTCCAGCAGTTGATGGTTCATCTCGAACTGACATTGCGCACGGACCGATTGTTGCTTCATTTGCTGAGCGCGCTAAGCAAGGTCCTATCAGAACGATTTCTGATTCGGCTGACTCAGAGATGGGCCGCAAACGCGTTGCTGTTCAGCAGTTAATTGCCGCGTATCGTAACGTTGGCAATCGCTGGGCAAACTTAGATCCATTAAAGCGGACAGAGCGCCAGGATATTCCTGAGTTAGATCCCGCTTTCTATGGCTTTACTGATGGCGATATGGATATCGTCTTCAATACAAGTAATACATTCTTCGGCAAGAACGAAATGTCTTTGCGCGATTTGCTCCAAGCATTGCGCGAAACATATTGCGGCACGATAGGTGTCGAGTTCATGTTCATTGCCGATCAAAAGATTAAGAAGTGGTGGCAAGAGAAGTTGGAGTCCATTCGCTCAACTCCACAATTTAATGTGGAAGAGAAGCGTCAGATTTTGGACCGCGTAACTGCTGCTGAAGGTCTAGAGCGTTACCTCCAGGCTAAGTATGTTGGTCAAAAGCGCTTCTCCTTAGAGGGTGGCGAGAGCTTTATTGCTTGTATGGACGAGTTGATTCGTGATGCAGGCAATAAAGGCGTTCAAGAGATCGTTATTGGTATGGCCCACCGTGGTCGTCTCAACGTATTGGTAAACACCTTGGGCAAAATGCCTAAAGACTTGTTTGCAGAGTTTGAGCACAAAGGCCCTGAAACATTACCTGCGGGTGACGTGAAGTATCACCAAGGCTTCTCAAGCGATATTTCTACTCCTGGCGGTCCGGTTCACTTGTCATTGGCATTTAACCCATCCCATTTGGAGATTGTTAACCCAGTAGTTGAAGGTTCTGCACGTGCTCGTATGGAGCGTCGCGGTGACATGTTGGGTGAGCAAGTAATGCCAGTTTTAGTTCATGGCGATGCTGCGATTGCGGGTCAGGGCGTAATGCAAGAGACTTTGGCGATGTCTGAGGTTCGCGGTTACTCCACCGGCGGTACAGTTCACATTGTGATTAACAACCAAATTGGTTTCACAACTTCTGATCCACGTGACTTGCGTTCCAGCTTGTATTGCACGGACATCATGAAGATTGTTGATGCCCCTGTATTGCACGTGAACGGTGATGATCCTGAAGCGGTAGTTTTAGCTACAAAGTTAGCTCTCGAATTCCGCATGAAGTTTCATAAGGATGTTGCGATTGACATCATTTGCTTCCGTAAGCTTGGTCACAATGAGCAAGATACGCCTGCAATGACTCAGCCTTTGATGTACAAAATCATTGCTGCGCATCCTGGAACGCGTAAGGTTTATGCCGACAGATTAGAGGCGCAAGGTGTATTGCCTGCTGGTACTGGTGACCTGATGGTTAAAGAGTATCGCGCTGCAATGGATGAAGGTAAGCAGACATCTGATCCAGTATTGAGTAACTTCAAAGGTAAGTTTGCTGTGGATTGGTCTCCATTCTTAAATAAGAAGTGGACCGATGAAGCCGATACAGCGATTCCGTTGACTGAGTGGAAGCGCTTGGCTGAGAAGATTTCTACTATTCCAGAAGGTTTCAAAGCACACCCATTAGTTGCTAAGGTTTATAACGACCGCGCAGCAATGGGTCGTGGCGAGGCAAACATTGACTGGGGTATGGGTGAGCATATGGCTTTCGCATCTTTAGTTGCAAGTGGCTACCCAGTACGCTTGTCTGGCGAGGACAGTGGACGCGGCACCTTTACTCACCGTCATGCGGTATTGCATGAGCAAAACCGTGAGAAGTGGGATACAGGTACTTACATTGCACTTCAGCATGTCACAAAGGATCAAGCACCGTTTGTGGTGATTGACTCTATTCTTTCTGAAGAGGCAGTTCTTGGATTCGAGTACGGTTACGCTGCAGCTGAACCAAACACACTCACTATCTGGGAAGCTCAATTCGGTGACTTTGCTAACGGCGCACAGGTTGTTATTGACCAGTTCATCGCTTCTGGCGAAGTGAAGTGGGGTCGTGCCAATGGTTTAGTAATGATGTTGCCGCACGGTTATGAAGGTCAAGGCCCAGAGCATTCCTCTGCACGTCTTGAGCGCTTTATGCAGTTATGTGCTGATACCAATATGCAGGTTATTCAGCCGACTACCGCAGCGCAAATCTTCCACGTATTGCGTCGTCAGATGATTCGTCAGTTCCGCAAGCCGCTGATCTTGATGACACCAAAATCATTGCTGCGTAATAAAGAAGCTGCATCACCTTTATCTGAATTTACAAAAGGTGGTTTCCAAACTGTTATTGGTGAGCGTGATGAGTCTCTCGACGCTAAACAAGTCACTCGTTTGGTAATGTGTTCAGGCAAGGTCTATTACGACTTGGTTAAGCAACGTGCCGAGAAGAAGATTGGCGATGTTGCCATTATTCGCTTGGAGCAGTTGTATCCATTCCCGCACAAAGCAGTGACTGCTGAAATGAAGAAATATCCAAAGTTGGAAGACGTGGTTTGGTGTCAAGATGAGCCACAAAACCAGGGTGCTTGGTTCTTCGTGCAACACAATATCTTGGAAAACATGTCTGATGGTATGAAGTTGGGCTATGCAGGCCGTCCTGCATCAGCATCACCAGCTTGTGGTTATGCCCATCTCCACCAAGAACAGCAGAAGTCTTTACTGAATGCGGCATTTGCCAAACTCAAAGGTTACGTGATCACGAAATAATCGTCTTCATAACTCAACATACACATATATAAACAGGATTAATCATGGCTATTTTCGAAGTTAAAGTTCCACAACTCTCCGAGTCAGTTGCTGAAGCAACTTTGTTGCAATGGAAAAAGAAGGTTGGTGACGCTGTTGGTCAAGACGAGATCTTGATCGAAATCGAAACAGATAAAGTGGTTCTCGAAGTTCCAGCTCCATCTGCTGGTGTTTTGACAGAAATCGTTGTTGCTGACGGCGGTACTGTTGTTGCCGAGCAGTTAATTGCGAAGATCGACAGCACTGCTGTTGCAGCCGCAGCTCCTGTTGCAGCCGCACCTGCACCAGCTGCTGCTCCTGCCGCAGCTCCAGCGCCTGCTAAAGCAGCTGCTCCTGCAGCTAAAGCTGGCGCAGCCGCAGCTCCTTCAGCTGCAAAAATTCTTGCTGAGAAGGGTGTCGATGCTGGTCAAGTTGCTGGTTCTGGACGCGATGGTCGCATCACTAAAGGTGATGCATTAAATGCTTCTGCAGGTGGTGCTAAGTCTGCTGCATTGCCAAGCGCACCAATTCCAACTGGCGATCGTCCAGAAGAGCGCGTTCCAATGAGCCGTTTGCGTGCTCGTATTGCTGAGCGTTTGCTCGAGTCTCAAGCAAACAACGCCATCTTGACTACATTCAATGAAGTCAACATGGGCCCAGTGATTGCTTTGCGTAACAAATACAAAGACCAGTTTGAGAAGACTCATGGCGTGAAGTTAGGCTTCATGTCTTTCTTCGTTAAAGCGGCAACACACGCTTTGAAGAAATTCCCATTACTCAATGCTTCTGTTGACGGTAATGACATCGTTTACCACGGTTACTTTGATATCGGTATCGCTGTGAGCTCACCGCGTGGCTTGGTAGTTCCAATTCTGCGTGATGTTGACCAAATGAATTTGGCTGACATCGAGAAGAAGATTGCCGAGTTCGGCACTAAAGCTCGTGAAGGTAAGTTGTCTATTGAAGAATTGACTGGCGGCACATTCTCCATCTCTAACGGTGGCGTATTCGGCTCCATGCTTTCTACTCCGATCATCAACCCACCACAATCCGCTATTTTGGGTATCCACGCTACTAAAGACCGTGCTGTTGTTGAAAACGGTCAAGTAGTTGTTCGCCCAATTAACTACCTTGCTTTGTCATACGATCACCGCATCATTGACGGCCGTGAGGCTGTGCTTGGTTTAGTTGCTATGAAGGATGCGTTGGAAGATCCTTCACGTCTTCTCCTTGACTTGTAAGAAGGGAAGATCATGAGCCAAGCTTTTGACGTAGTAGTAATTGGTGGTGGCCCTGGTGGCTACATCGCCGCAATTCGTGCAGCGCAACTCGGTTTCAAAGTTGCCTGCGCTGAATCTAGTTCTTATGATGATCCTAAGGGTGAGCCACGTTTAGGTGGTACATGCTTGAACGTTGGTTGTATTCCTTCTAAGGCCTTGTTGGCCTCTTCTGAGGAATTCGAGAAGATCAATCATCATGCTGCCGATCATGGAATTAAAGTGGGTGCAGTTAGCATCGACTCTAAGAAGATGATCGCTCGCAAAGATGACATCGTTACCAAGATGACTGGCGGCATTCAGTACTTATTCCGCAAGAACAAAATCACTTTGTTAAAAGGCCATGCTTCATTTGAAGGTAAGGGCGCTGATGGCTATCAAATCAAAATTGATGGCAAAGACAAAACTACAGTTACAGGCAAGAATGTCATCATTGCAACTGGTTCTAAAGCACGTCATCTTCCAGGCATCACTGTAGACAACGTATTGATCTGCGATAACGAAGGTGCCTTGAAGTTTGATTCTGCTCCTAAGAAATTGGGCGTAATCGGTGCAGGCGTCATTGGCTTGGAGTTGGGTTCTGTATGGCGTCGTCTCGGTGCTGAAGTGACTGTGCTTGAAGCAATGCCATCCTTCTTGGGTGCCTGTGATATCAGCATCGCTAAAGAAGCGCAAAAGTTGTTTGCTAAGCAAGGCTTGAGCATTAACACTGGCGTAAAAATTGGTGATGTGAAAGCTGACAAGAAGGGTGTAGTGGTTAATTACACTGACAGCGCTGGTAAAGCTGCTAAGTTGGAATGTGATCGCTTAATTGTTTCTGTTGGTCGCGTACCAAACACCGATAAATTAGGTTTAGACAAGATCGGTCTTAAAGTGGATGAGCGTGGCTTCATTCCTATTGATGACCACACTTGCGCAACTGCAGCACCTGGCGTGTACGCTGTTGGTGACGTAGTACGTGGACCAATGTTGGCACATAAAGCAGAAGACGAAGGTGTCTTGGTTGCTGAAGTGATTGCTGGTCAAAAACCACATATCGATTACAACTGCATTCCTTGGGTTATCTACACTGATCCTGAGATTGCATGGGTTGGTAAAACAGAACAAGCACTCAAAGAGGCTGGTGTTGCTTATAAAGCAGGTCAGTTCCCATTTGCTGCTAACGGCCGTGCATTAGGCATGGGTCGTGCCGATGGTTTCATCAAAGTATTGGCTGATGCTAAGACCGATGAGATTCTTGGTGTTCACATCATTGGTGCCAATGCTTCTGACCTCATTGCTGAAGCAGCGGTAGCTATGGAATTTAAAGCAGCAGCAGAAGATATTGCTCGTATCTGTCATGCACATCCTAGTTTGTCTGAAGTGATGCGCGAAGCAGCGTTAGCGACAGACTCACGTGCATTAAATATGTAATTGAAAACCATTGAGTTTTACCAACAAGAGTTAAAAGCGCGCGGGTATCAAAGTGATCCCGCGCAGCTTCGTGCTGTTGAGCGTCTGCAAAAATGCGAAGACGAATGGATTGCCTACAAGGAAATCCGCAGCAATAAACTGAAGAAAAAGATTTTTAAGCCAAACCTTCCTCGTGGTCTTTATCTATGGGGTGGAGTAGGTCGCGGCAAATCTTTCTTGATGGACTGTTTTTATGCAGCATCCCCCTTAGAAAAAAAGATCCGTATTCACTTTCATGAGTTCATGCGTGAAGTGCATCGCGAACTCCATGAGTTATCAGGCTTATCCGATCCCTTAGATGAGCTAGCAAAGCGTATTTCTAATCGCTATCGCTTGATTTGTTTTGACGAGTTTCATATCAATGACATCGCCGATGCAATGATTTTGTATCGCTTACTAGATGCTCTTTTTGCTGATCGCGTTCAGTTTGTGATGACTTCCAACTATCGCCCTGACCAGTTATATCCAAATGGCTTGCATCGCGATCGATTGCTTCCTGCCATTAAGTTGCTAGAAGAAAAGCTAGATGTTCTCAACGTTGACGCAGGTAATGATTACCGTCGGGTTCAGATGGCCCAAGTTGAGGCATATCTGACTCCCGTCAATGCTGAAACAGAAGCGACCTTAGGTCAAATGTTTCAAACGTTGATTGGCAATCAAAAAGAGACACGCAATCCGGTTTTGAATATTGAGTCCCGTGAATTACGCCCCTTGCATATGGCTGATGGCGTTGTTTGGTTTGATTTCAAAACCCTATGTTGCGGCCCGCGCTCGCAAAACGATTACCTAGAGATTGCTAACCAGTTTCATACGGTAATTTTGTCCGGGGTGCCTTATATGCCCCCAAGAATGACCAACGAGGCCCGCCGCTTTATTTGGTTAATAGACGTCCTGTACGACCACAAGATTAAGCTGATTATCTCTGCAGAGGTTCCAGCCCCGGATTTGTATACAGAGGGTCAAATTACCGCTGAATTCTCCAGAACCGTGTCCCGTTTGATCGAGATGCAGTCTCGTGACTACCTGGATGCGCCGCGCCGGGTAATTGATACCAGCTTGACCTAAAATAGGGTCATGAGTAGCTTTTCACCCCTTAATGCCGACTTGCATTGCCATTCAGTGATTTCTGATGGCACTTTGACGCCTGAAGAATTGGCGGAACGCGCAAAAGCGAATGGTGTGCATTTGTGGGCACTAACCGACCATGACGAATTGGGTGGGCAGAAGCGCGCTCGAGAAGCAGCCAGCGCTCTCAATATTGATTATCTCGGCGGTGTTGAAATATCCGTGACTTGGATGGGTGAGACCATTCATATTGTCGGGCTTGGTATCGATGCGGAGCACATTGGAATTATTGAAGGCTTGCGTCAGACACGTGATGGTCGTGCGAATCGTGCGCAGCTGATGGCTGAGCAATTGTTGAAAGTGGGAATTCCTGGTGCTTATGAAGGCGCACTCCATTTTGCTGGTAATCATGAATTGATCTCTAGAACTCACTTTGCTCGTTTTTTGGTAGAGCAGGGCGTGTGCCGGAATACGGAGCATGTATTTAAAAATTATTTAATTGAAGGCAAGCCAGGATACGTTCCTCATCAGTGGGCTAGCCTAGACAATGCTGTTAATTGGATTAAGTCCGCAGGGGGCGTCGCAGTGATTGCTCATCCTGGTCGCTACAGCAGACTCAATGCCATGCAGATGGATGAACTCTATAAGCACTTTAAAGACCTAGGTGGCCTGGCGATTGAGGTTATTACTGGCAGCCACAGTCCAGATCAATATAAAACCTTCGCAAAGATTGCACAGCAGTACGGCTTTTTAGCTTCCCGTGGATCAGACTTCCATGATCCGAGCGAAAGTCATATTGACTTGGGTAATTTGCCGCATTTGCCAGATCATCTGACTCCAGTATGGTCTGCCTTTCATTGATCGCTGACCACTTAATTCCTTAATTCATTATTCCTTAACCACTTAGAAAAAGAAAACAGATGTTTGCTGAACGCGTTCTCTCTGGCATGCGCCCAACCGGTAATTTGCACCTAGGTCATTACCACGGTGTTTTAAAGAACTGGGTGCGCTTGCAGTCCGAATACCCTTGTTTCTTTTTCGTAGCGGATTGGCATGCATTAACTACCCACTATGAAACCCCGGATGTGATTGAGCAATCTGTATGGGACATGGTGATTGATTGGTTGGCAACTGGCGTAGATCCTAACCAAGCTACTTTGTTTATCCAAAGCAAAGTGCCTGAGCATGCCGAACTCTTTTTATTGCTTTCTATGGGAACGCCATTAGGTTGGTTAGAGCGTGTGCCTACGTATAAGGATCAGATTGAAAAGCTCAAGGAAAAAGATCTCCAAACCTATGGCTTCTTGGGCTACCCGTTATTACAGGCTGCTGATATTTTGATTTATCGCGCCCAGTTTGTGCCTGTGGGCGAAGATCAGGTGCCTCACGTTGAGATGACTCGCGAAGTAGCGCGTCGCTTTAATTATTTATATGGACGTGAGCCTGGCTTTGAAGAAAAAGCATTAGAAGCAGTTAAAAAATTAGGCAGCAAGCGCGCCAAGATGTACGCTGAATTGCGAGTTGCTTTTCAGGAGCGAGGCGATGATGAGGCGCTAGAGCAGGCTAAGGCATTGCTACATGATGCACAGAGTTTGTCGATGGCTGACCGCGAGAGACTCTTTGGCTTCTTGGAAGGTGCTCGCAAAATCATTCTGCCTGAACCACAAGCATTGCTGACAACAGCATCACGTATGCCTGGTATCGATGGGCAAAAAATGTCCAAGTCATACGGCAACACTATTAGTATTCGCGAAAATCCAGAGGATGTGATTAAGAAGATTCGCACGATGCCTACAGACCCTGCGCGTGTACGAAGAACTGATGTGGGTGATCCAGCTCGTTGTCCGGTTTGGCAGCTTCACACTGTTTACTCCAGTGAAGAGACAAAGCAATGGGTAGATAAGGGATGTAAGTCAGCAGGCATTGGATGTCTTGAATGCAAGCAGCCCGTAATTGATTCTATTTTGGCAGAGCAGCAGCCTATGTTTGAGCGTGCTCAGAAGTACTTGGATGATCCTAGCTTGCTACGCTCCATCATTGCTGATGGTTGCGATAAGGCACGCAAGGTTGCGCAAGAAACTATGCGTGAGGTTCGTGAAGCAATGGGCCTGGCTTACGATTGAGAATTCATGTTGCCTAATGCGCATGATGTAATTTCCAATGCCTCACCATGGGTCAAGCGGTTTTCACCGCTCATTCCAAAGGATGGGGTTGTTTTGGATTTAGCGTGTGGATCTGGGCGTCACTCTGAGTGGTTGGCAAATGCTGGTCATCAGGTGTTAGCCGTGGACCAAGATATTTCAGCCGTTCAGGCTTTGAATAACCCTCTCATCACCCCTGAGCATTGTGATCTTGAGCAGGCAGAATGGCCTCTCGATCAATGTGACTTCAGTGCCATTGTGGTCACCAATTACCTTTATCGACCGCATTTAGACCAGCTGCCCAAAATGCTGCAAGAAGGGGGCATCTTAATCTACGAAACCTTCGCCCTGGGGAATGGGGAATTTGGTAAGCCATCGAACCCGAATTTCCTGCTAAATCCAGGGGAATTGCTGGCATTTTCCGCTTCCCACGGGCTTAAAGTAGTGGCCTATGAGGACATTTATGTTGACCAGCCCAAACCAGCTATGGTTCAGCGCCTATGCGCTGTAAAAGGTGAGCTAAAACAGCGCATTCCGTTACAATTTCAGGGTTAATACAGCTAAAAATCGGTGCATATTCGGTGACAAATACAGCGCATTCCAAAGGTAGTAAAAAGCCCATTGCTGGCAGCATGCCAGCTATCGTTACTCCGATGTTTGAAGACGGCAGTCTGGATTACGCCAGCTTGCGTTCTTTATTGGATTGGCATGTAGCTGAGGGTACTGACGGAATTGTAATTGTTGGCACCAGCGGCGAATCCCCCACGGTTTCTGTCGAAGAGCATTGCGAACTCATTCGTGTAACGGTAGAGCAGATTGCTGGACGCATTCCTGTGATTGCAGGTACTGGTGGCAATTCCACTATTGAAGCGATTGAGTTAACTAAATACGCTAAGCAAGTCGGCGCTGATGCTAGCTTGCAAGTAGTACCGTATTACAACAAGCCTACACAAGAGGGTATGTATGCCCACTTTAAAAAGATTGCTGAGTCAGTAGATTTGCCGGTAATTTTGTATAACGTACCCGGAAGAACAGTTGCCGATTTGGCTGGCGATACCGTAGTTCGTTTAGCTGGTGTACCAGGCATTACTGGTATTAAAGAGGCTACAGGTAGCTTGGAGCGCGGTACTTTGTTGATTAATGATCTTAAGCGCGCTGGTCATCAAGACTTTTCAGTTTTCTCTGGGGATGATTTAACAGCTGCTATGTTGATGTTGATGGGTGGCAAGGGCAATATTTCTGTTACAGCCAACATTGCACCACGCTTAATGCATGAGCTGTGCGTTGCTGCTATGTCTGATGATGTGAAGCGAACACGTGAAATTCAATATCAATTGATTGCGGTTCACAAGGCAATGTTTACAGAAGCAAACCCAATCCCAGTGAAGTGGGCTTTGCATGAGATGGGTAAGATTACCGCTGGCATTCGTTTGCCATTAACCCCTTTAAGCAATTCCCTTCGTGAGCCATTAAAGGCAGCTTTAAAACAGGCCAACTTATTATGATGAATTTGCTTCAATCCATCCGTCGATATCTATCGATTATTGCTTTAGTCACTTGTAGCATTGCACTATTAAGTTCATGCAAGTCAGTGACCAGCAGCGATACAGTTGACTATAAGAGTGCTGGCGCCGTTCGTGGCCCCAATCTGTCATACCCTCCGGATTTAATTACCGCTCAAGCAGATCGCCGTTACATTGTTCAAGATGGCACAGCCACCATGTCTGAATACAATGCAGCCGTTAAGAAATCTTCACAGCTGCGCAGCAATGTCATGACAGGTATTCCTGGTATGCGGATTGCACGTGATGGTGAGCGTCGTTGGCTAGTTGTAGAAAAGCCAGCGCCTGAGCTTTACCCACAGGTAAAAGATTTTTGGCAGGAAAATGGTTTCTTGCTAGTCGTTGACTCACCATCAACTGGCATTATGGAAACTGACTGGGCTGAGAATCGCGCAAAAATTGCGCAAGATTGGATTCGTTCAACCATTGGTGGTGCCTTGGATTCTATTTACGATACTGGCGAACGTGATAAGTACAAAACACGCCTCGAGGTTTCTAAGCCTGGTGAGACAGAGATTTACATTACTCAGCGTGGCGCAATCGAAAAATGTACTACCGATACAACGGGCGCTTGTTTATCTACAATTTGGACATCACGTCCCAACGATCCTGAGCTAGAGGCGGCCTTCCTGGCGCGCTTAATGGAGCGTTTGGGCATGACTCAAGAGCAAGCGAAAGCAATGGTTGCAGCGCCTCTCGGCCCCAAAACACCGAAAGCGAAGTTTGTGCAGGATGGTACCAATCAGGCTCATATTGAGCTCGGCGTAAGCTTTGATCGCTCTTGGCGTGACGTTGGATTGGCTCTTGATCGTTCAAACTTTACCGTGGAGGATCGTAATCGTACCGCTGGGGTTTACTACGTTCGCTACGTCAATCCTAAAGACTTGGGTGATACCAAAGGCTTCTTCTCAAACTTGTTTGGCAGCAAAGATGACTCAAGCTTGAAGGCTAAAAAATACCAGGTTGTTGTAAAAGGCACTGGCGAGAATTCTGCAAATGTATATGTGCAAAATGCCGATGGTAAGCCAGAAAATACGCCTGCTGGATTCCAGTTGTTAACCTTGTTAACGGAGCAGCTCACCAAGTAATTTGTTTTTGCAGCAAATAAAAAAGCCGCTTTTCAGCGGCTTTTTTTCTTCATGAAGAAGATTACTTCTTAGCGTCAGCAGCAGGAGCAGCTGGAGCTGGAGCAGCAGCAGGAGCGTCAGCAGCAGGAGCAGCTGGAGCAGCAGCAGGAGCAGCTTCAACAGGCTTTACTTCTTCTTTTTTACCGCAAGCGGCCAAGGCGATTGCTAACATAGCAGCGAATACGAGTGACTTCTTCATTTGTAAATTCCTTTAAAAAATTAACAACAATTACCGGTAATTGTTCTCTGGATAAACCAAGGGATAATCCCTAGGTAGTTTCCAGTATTTATTATATCCATCTCTGAAATCAGCCCTCAAAAGTAAGCCATCCAGCTAAATAAGCCTCATAAAGGCTTGATTTATCAAGACTGTTGATTTTGGCCTTGGCAAGTAATTTTGATGCCGATAGGGTCTGCCAAGCTCGCGTAATCTCGGGACTCTGTGCTTTAGTCATCTCTTCCCCATTGCAATACACCTGCTGATTGAGGGTCAAAATACGGGTTTGTGGTTGAGGGATGAGCTTCCTGGATACAAGCGCCTTCTGAAATTGCTTTGGGTTCAGCGGCTTATTTGGAGACTCAAAGATTGCTTGTTGCTTAGGTTCTGACAAGTAGCTGGTAATACCAGGCAAGAAGCCATTAATTTGATCGAGTTTTAATTCTTTCAGTTTGGAGCGCAGCTGTTGAATCAACTCCTCGGGTAATTGTTCGGCGCTGTGAGTTGCCTTTTGTTTTGGATCTGCAAATTTCTTCTCCAGGTCTGGAATATCCTCGAGAGATTCAGCTAGTCGCCAAAGGCCCTCTTGCAATAATTCTTTAAAGCTGGGAGAGCGAAATCCAACTGACCAAGTCTGGCAGCCTGGATCTAAAGAGATGCCATCATGCGCAATGTGTGGCGGCAGATACAGCATGTCGCCAGGTTCTAGTATCCATTCTTGCTCGGGTTTAAAGCGCTGCAAGATCTTCAGTGGTAACTTGGGATTTAGGCTGAGGTCTTTCTGTTCTGAAATGCGCCACTGCCTTCTGCCGGACATTTGAATGAGAAAGACGTCATAAGAATCAAAGTGCGGGCCAACACCACCCCCAACACCAGCAATACTAATCATCAAATCATCAAGACGAGCATCCGGGATGAAGCGAAACCAAGACAGTATTTTTGCGGCAGCAGGGTGGTGCGCCTCCATGCCTTGAAATAACAAAGTCCAGTCAGGCTTATCTATAGAGGGTATTGCTTGCTTGGAAAATGGCCCATGATCAAAAGTCCAAGGTTTGGCCTTCACTAAGCGTGACTCGACCTCTTCATTTAATGCAAATTGCAGCAGTTCTTTTGCCGGTATAGGGCTATCTAGTGGCTCGCCCTGTTGGGCAGATAGGTCAAACGCAGGAATCGCCCCACGGATCAGCAGGGGCTTTTTATGCCAATACTGCGTCATGAATTGATCTGGGCTAATCCCCCCAAATAGGGCCCAGGGCTTGCCTAGGGGGAGCTTTGCTGGGGCTTGGGGTGGTTGATAGGGTTTGCTCAAGTAAAATGAGGTCATAAAGATATAGATGCTTTTAGAAACTGATTAAAACCGAATGTTCGACAAATTCCGCATGAAGATTGAAAAAAATACTATCGTATCCCTTCGCTATAAGCTAACAGACGCACAAAACAATGTCATCGAAGAGCCAGATTCTCCGATGGTATACCTGCACGGTGGGTATGAGGGTACTTTTCCGAAAATTGAAACTTTGCTCGATGGTCAAGATGTTGGTTATGAGGCTACGATCCAGTTGGAGCCTAACGAAGCTTTTGGTGAATATGATCCAGAGCTTTTGAAGATTGAACCCCGTGCACGCTTTCCGGAGCCATTGGAAGTGGGTATGCAGTTTGAGGGCGTCCCTGATGCTGAAGAAGATGTAGCTATAGATGATACGGACGATGAGCCGCTCATTTATACGGTGACCGATGTTGCTGACAACCAGGTAGTTTTAGATGGCAATCATCCATTAGCCGGTATGGCTTTGCGTTTTTGGGTGCAGGTTGAAGATGTCCGCGCTGCTACTGATGATGAGATTGAAAATTGTCATCCCGAAGGCGGAGAGAGTTTTTCATTTGGCATGCCCAATGATGATGATGGCGACGATGATGAAGAGTTTCCAGGTGGTGCATTAGGTGGCAACGATGCAGGGCCACGCACACTGCATTAATTTAAAAGTCTATAGATAAAATAAAAGGGATAGCAAGCTATCCCTTTTTTCTTTGCTACTTCCTTAACTAGGAATTACTCTTTCAACCATTCTTTAATAGCGTCTAGATCACGCTTGGTATCGCTTGAGCTAGCATCTGCGCCATCTGGGCTGTTGTTGAGTTTTGCAAGGGCCTTTTCTAGCGCTGCAATTTTGGCTTCTTGCTCAATCGTTGCATCAATCAAACCTTTTAGCGCCATGGATACAGGGTCATCAATATTGGGTGTGATGCCATAAGCAGAAAAGTATTCTTTCGTTTTGCTATCGGCGCTTTGCGGTAAATCGGGATGCAATATACGTGCAGGAATACCAACCGCAGTAGCACCCGCTGGAATTTCTTTGAGTACCACAGCATTAGAACCAACGCGTGCACCATCACCCACAGTGAATCCACCGAGAACTTTTGCACCAGCACTCACTACGACACCTTTGCCCAGAGTAGGATGACGTTTCACGCCTTTATAAAGCGATGTGCCACCTAAAGTGACTCCCTGATAAATGGTGCAATCATCACCAATTTCAGTGGTCTCTCCAATCACAATGCCTAGGCCGTGGTCCAAGAAAACTCTGCGACCAATCTTGGCACCCGGATGAATTTCGATACCAGTCAAAAAGCGCGAAAACATCGAGAGTACGCGTGCAATCCATTTCAGGCCAAGATTCCACAAAAAATGGGAGACGCGATGTAACCAAACTGCATGCAGGCCTTGATAGCAAGTAATGACCTCGAGGCGGTTACGAGCTGCTGGGTCTCTGGCAATGATGGAGTCGACTTGGTCGAAGAAGGAATTTGACATAAATTGATTTTAACGGGATGTGCTTATTTTCTCAGGAGCATCTGTTTTGCAATCCCTCGTAACAGATCGATTTCTTCCTTATGCAGACGACTTCGGGCAAATAAAGCTTGAATACGCGGCATTAGCTTTTTAGGGTTTGCGGGGTCTAAGTAGCCGATGGCCTCAAGTCCCTCGCGCCAATGCTCCAGCATGGCGGCAACTGCTGCAGGATCGGCAAAATCAGCCATTTCTTCGCGGTTAGCTAAGGCATTTCGCTTACCGTCATGCTGGGTAAGTGTTTCTCTGAGGGCATAGGCGCAGACCATCAGCGCCTGGGCAAGATTGAGCGAGGGGTAATCGGGATTGGCATCCAGCCAGACCCTATGGGTGCATAAAGCCAAATGCTCGTTATCTAACCCGGTTCTTTCTGGACCAAAGAGAAGGGCTACCTTTCCACCGCTCTGCACTGAACCCCCAATTAGGGACTTAGCGACTTCCCAATCGATAGCAGGGGGACCAAACTCTCGGTCACGGCTAGTGAGGCCCAAAACTAGCGAGCAACCCTCGACGGAGGCGGCCAAGGATTCGCTCTCTATGGAGTCCTCTAGAACGTCTGCAGCACCGCTAGCTAGGGCTATGGCTTCAGGATGGGAAGCAACCCCCTTGATCTTTGGATTAATCAATCTGAGATCGCTAAAACCCATGGTTTTGAGGGCGCGAGCAGCTGACCCCACGTTTCCTGGGTGACTGGTTTCGACTAAAACCCAGCGGAGTAATGCGGATGTTTCGATATTCATCAAGGCGCTTTAGGCTGGTTAATAGGGGGCAATGAACGCTAATCGTTTAGAATCAATCTGTTAGCTTCGTATTGTCATGCAATTTACCCTAGTTGTAGGCATTACAAGGAGCTTGTTCTTATTTAATTTGTCCATCAATACTATGCATCCCATGTTAAATGTGGCCGTGAAGGCCGCCCGTCGCGCTGGAACAGTCATTAATCGTGCTTCCTTGAATTTGGAGCGCTTGCAGGTTGACCGCAAGCAACACAACGATTTCGTAACCGAGGTGGACAAAGCCGCAGAAGCGGCCATCATTGAAACGCTCAGTGAAGCCTATCCAACCCATGGTTTTTTGGCTGAAGAAACTGGCGAGCGTAATGCCGATGCAGAAAATGTGTGGATCATTGATCCGCTAGATGGCACTACTAATTTCATTCACGGATTTCCTCAGTACGCAGTTTCGATTGCGCTAGCAGTTAATGGTGTAACTCAACAAGCTGTTGTGTATGACCCAACACGCGATGAGTTGTTTACAGCGACACGTGGAGCTGGTGCCTATTTAGATCGTCGGCGTTTGCGTGTTGCCACACAAGATCGTTTGGCTAATTCTTTACTGGGAACGGGCTTTCCTTATCGTGAAGATCAGGACTTAGAAAAGTATTTAAAAATCTTTGGCGATATGTCACGTCAATGTGCTGGCCTGCGTCGTCCGGGTGCCGCATCTTTAGACTTGGCTTACGTAGCAGCTGGCCGTTACGATGGTTTCTTTGAGAGCGATCTCAAACCTTGGGATATGGCTGCAGGCGCTTTGCTGATTACTGAAGCAGGTGGTTTGATTGGTAACTATCGCGGTGAAGAAGGCTTCTTACAAAGCGGTGAAGTGATGGCAGCAAATCCGCGCATCTTTGCACAAATGGTACAAACGCTTTCTAAATACTCTGCTTCTTAATTAAAAAAACGAATTAAGTAATCGACCTGTTTAGTTTTTAATCAGGTCGATATAGCGAGTGCCGGCATCATCAATGAGTAGGGCGCTTGCTCTTGGGCGACCGCTCTCTGGATGATCAAGATCCCAGTCAGATAAGACCCAACGCTGCCACTGCTGGCCATCCATCGACTCTTCATGGTGTGCTGGCATATGGGTATGCCCATGAATCAATAAATCCCCTGAGTGCTCTCTTAGTATCGCAGCACAAGCTTGTTTCGTGACATCCATTTTGAGTCGATGCGCGCTTGATGCTTGCGTCTGTTGGTATTGGGTGTGACTATTGCTGCGAAGGTGCTGAGCAATGCCCTTGCGCCAATTGAGTGGAAGGCTTAAGAAAATCTTTTGTATCCAAGACTTTCTGACCCAGCCTCTAAAGATTTGATAACCAACATCTGCTGTGCATAAAGCATCACCATGGGCCAATACCCACTTCTTCGAAGCGATCTCAACGGTAGTTGGATCAGCCAAGAGTGTCATGCCAGTTTTTTTAATAAAGTGATGACCAATTAAAAAATCTCGATTACCGTGCAGGTAATACGTTTTTACTTTGGCGGATAGATTAGCGATCGCACGCTGTACTTCCTGCTGAAAAGGGGGGTGTGCCGCAGCGTCATCACCCACCCAATATTCAAATAAGTCACCCAGAATAAATACAGCCTCTACTTTTGGAGCCTCTTTTTCACAGAAGTCAAAAAAGCGTTGCGCCGTCAAGGGCATTGACGGCGTGAGGTGCAGGTCTGATATGAGCAGTGCGCTCGCGTGATGCGGAATCATTCCTCGAGAACAGTGGCTTTCTCAATCACAACATCTTCTGCAGGAACGTCCTGATGAAAACCAGAGCTCCCAGTCTTTACCTTGCGAATAGTGTCAACAACATCCATGCCATCAGTGACTTTGCCAAATACAGCATAACCCCAGCCCTGAGCATTAGGAGCGGTATGGTTTAAGAAGTCGTTGTCATTTACGTTAATGAAAAACTGTGCAGTTGCTGAATGTGGTTCGCTAGTGCGTGCCATTGCTACCGTATAGCGATCATTCTTGAGGCCATTATTGGCTTCGTTTTCAATTTCTGCACCAGTTGGCTTCTGTTTCATGCCAGCAGACATGCCGCCACCCTGAATCATGAAGTTATCAATCACGCGATGAAAGATGGTTCCATCGTAGTGACCACTTTTAACGTATTGCAAAAAGTTGGCAACGCTTTTAGGTGCCTTAACTGCATCGAGTGAGAGGGTGATATCACCCTTATTAGTTTTTAGGAGAACTTTCGCCATTATTAGATCGACTTTCTGGAAGGTTAGTGGATGGGTTATTGCTTGGTAATGAATCCGTTGTACTTAAGGATGGATTCACTGCGCGATTGATTGGACGCTTCGCTGGAGGCTTCAACACATCCAAGAGTGCTTTAGCGCGATTGGAGTACTGACGTTGATTGAGTAGAGCGTTCTTAGCAGCATCTTCATATGCCTGAGCGCCAAGGCGGATGTAGATCTCGCCTAAATTGGCTGAGGCAATGGCATAGCTAGGTCGTAATTTGAGGGCAAGTTCAAGATAGTCTCGCGCCTCAATCCACTGTCCTTGGTTGGCAGCAATTGCCGCTAGATTGTTATAGGGCTCTGGCAACTCTGGAAACTGCTGTGTAATTTCAACTAAAGTTTTTTTGGCTTGATCAAATTGGCGCATCTCAATTTGCAAACGCGCTTTTACGAAACGTAATTGCACATTTCGCGGAGTCTTTTTCAGATCAGCATTAATTTGAGTAACTGCATCTTGGTACTTGCGTGCCTTGATAAGTTTTTCAACATCTGATGGGACTGCATTCTTGGTAATAGGATCCGGCTCAATAATCAAGAAGGATAAAAAAGGCACTCCAACCGTTTCAGATAGTTCTGGATTTAATGGGTCATACCCCATGTCAGCAGAAAGTCTAGGGGGATCAGTTGGACTGTATCCACCAAGGTAAGGCTGTGGCGTGGATTGGCCGGACTTCACTTCCTGGGCATTTAATGCCGCAATTTCAGCGTCAGCCCGCTGCTGGGCAGGGGTGCTGCAGCCCGACAAAAGTACCAGAGTTGCCAAAGTGGCAAAAGCTGGGGCAAAGACCTTATTCAAGGCAGGGCGTGGCGCTAGGGCGTTGTGGGGCATAGAGGAAGGGGTGTGAAACGGGCTCATTCGATATACTCAGCGCTCAGTCTAACAAATTGGCGCTACTTGCCCCACCTTTATAGCCCTATGCTGCAAATCTATAACACCCTTAGCCGTTCTAAACAGGTCTTTAAGCCCATAGTGCCGGGCAAGGTGAAGATGTACGTCTGCGGCATGACCGTTTACGACTTTTGCCATATTGGGCATGCCAGGGTCATGATTGTCTTTGACATGGTTGTTCGCTGGCTCAGGGCGAGTGGCTATGAAGTCCTTTATGTACGCAACATCACCGATATTGATGACAAGATCATTAATCGCGCCATTGAGAATGGCGAACCTATTTCCGCATTAACAAATCGCTTTATTGCTGCCATGCATGCCGACTCAGATGAGTTGGGTTTAATGCATCCCGATCAAGAGCCTCGTGCAACCGATTACATCGGGCAAATGCAGGGCATGATCGGTAAGCTCATTGAAAATGAATTGGCCTATCGAGCCAATGACGGCGATGTTAATTTTGCTGTCCGCTTATTACCGCGTTACGGTCAGCTGTCTGGCAAAACTTTAGACGAATTAAATGCGGGCGAACGTGTAGCAGTAGGTGATGGCAAGCGCGACCCTTTGGATTTTGTTTTATGGAAAAGCGCCAAGCCTGAAGAGCCAGCAGACACACGCTGGCAGTCACCCTGGGGCGAGGGCCGCCCGGGTTGGCATATTGAGTGTTCAGCAATGTCTTGCGACTTGTTAGGCGAGCACTTTGATATTCATGGTGGTGGTGCTGATTTGCAGTTCCCGCATCACGAAAATGAAATCGCCCAAAGTGAAGGCGCCCTCTACGGCAAAGACCGCAAAGAAGACGATGCCCCCTTTGTAAATTACTGGATGCATAACGGCCATATTCGCGTTAACGAAGAGAAGATGTCCAAGTCATTGGGTAACTTCTTCTTAATTCGCGATGTTCTCAAAAGCTTTGATCCTGAGGTGCTGCGTTTCTTCATGTTGAAGGCGCACTACCGTAGCCCTATTAACTATAGTGATGCGCAGCTTGAAGAGGCTCGCTCTGGATTGGCGCGCCTGTATACCGCTTTAGCGCAAGGCCCTAAAGCCCAAGTAATTCAGTTGGACCCAAACAACCCATGGGCTAAGCGCTTTGCTGATGCCATGAATGATGATTTCAATACGCCTGAAGCGATTGCAGTCTTGTTTGACTTGGCTAGTGAAGTTAATCGTGCGCAAGGCGAAGAGAAGCAATTACTTGCCAATACATTGAAGGCTCTTGGCGCGGCATTGAATTTCTTGCAACGTGATCCCACTACATTTTTGCAGGCGGGGTCTAAGGATCAAGATGGCTTGACTCCATCGCAAATTGAAGAGCAAATTGCAGCACGCGTAGCTGCCAAGCAAGCAAAAGACTTCGCTAAGGCAGACTTGATTCGAAAAACATTGTTGGAGCAGGGCATTGTTTTGGAAGATAAACCTGGCGGCTTAACAGAATGGCGCAGAGCTTAATGACTGCAGTTAAAGATAAATCAGACAAAGCATTGAAGGTAGAAAAAACGGAATCAATTCTTGAGGAAGTGGCCCCGGAATACTGGGAGCAAGCTTGCAAGGAATTGATGAAGCAAGATCGCATTCTTAAAAAACTCATTCCTAAATATGGTTCAGGCTTTTTGGTCACCCGCGGCGATCCATTTAATACTTTGGCAAGAGCCATTGTTGGCCAGCAGATTTCAGTAGCGGCAGCACAATCCGTTTGGAATAGGGTCGTTGCTGCTAGCAAAAAGAAAGTCACCCCGAAAAATATCCTAGCGCTCTCAGTAGAGGAATTGCGTGCCGCCGGTTTATCTGGACGCAAGGTTGAGTACATCCGAGATTTAGCCGATCACTTTGATTCAGGGCGCCTTCATGCCAATCAATGGAAAGATATGGATGATGAGAGCGTTATCAAGGAATTAAGCTCAATTCGGGGGATTGGCCGCTGGACTGCCGAAATGTTCCTCATTTTCAACATGATTCGACCCGATATCCTCCCTTTGGACGATGTTGGCCTCATTAAGGCTATTTCCCTCAATTATTTCAGTGGAGAGCCTGTCAGCCGCCATGAAGCGCGCGAGGTGGCTGCTAATTGGGCCCCGTGGCGTACGGTTGCCACCTGGTATATGTGGAGAAGTATCGACCCAATCCCAGTTGAATATTAAAATCAGACTATGAAAACGACTTTCCTGGATTTTGAGCAGCAAATCGCCGAATTAGAGTCAAAGATTGAAGAGCTGCGTTTTGTACAAGATGAGTCATCGGTTGATATCTCCGATGAGATCAAAACGCTTGCTGAAAAAAGTCAGCAGCTAACAAAAGATGTTTACGCCAATCTCACTCCTTGGCAAGTTTCTCAAGTAGCGCGTCATCCACAGCGTCCATACACATTGGATTATGTTGGCGCTTTATTTACAGATTTCCACGAGTTACATGGTGATCGTACTTTTGCAGACGATCAATCCATCATCGGTGGTCTGGCTCG
The DNA here is from genome assembly GCF_018882415.1 of Polynucleobacter sp. 86C-FISCH. Classification (GTDB taxonomy): domain Bacteria; phylum Pseudomonadota; class Gammaproteobacteria; order Burkholderiales; family Burkholderiaceae; genus Polynucleobacter. The sequence continues at coordinate 1,747,817 of NZ_JACVOL010000001.1, forward strand.
TTTTGAAAATCAACCATGCATGGTGATTGGTCATCAAAAGGGTCGCGATACCAAAGAGCGTGCTCTGCGAAACTTTGGCATGAGTCGTCCTGAGGGTTATCGCAAAGCAATGCGCCTCATGCGTCTTGCGGAAAAGTTTGGTATTCCGGTATTCACTTTTGTAGATACGCCAGGTGCGTTCCCTGGTATTGATGCCGAAGAGCGTAACCAGTCAGAAGCAATTGGCCGCAACTTATATGTACAAGCAGAATTAGAAGTGCCCATCATCGCAACGATTATTGGTGAGGGTGGTTCAGGTGGTGCACTTGCAATCGCTATGGGTGACGTTGTATTGATGTTGCAAAACTCCACATACTCAGTGATCTCCCCAGAAGGTTGCGCGTCTATTCTCTGGAAGACGGCTGATAAGGCTCCTGAGGCTGCTGAGCAGTTGGGCCTCACAGCGCAACGCTTGAAGGCTCTTGGCCTGATTGACAAGATTGTGGCCGAGCCTATTGGTGGCGCGCATCGTGATTACGACAACATGATGAGCAATATGCGCAAAGCACTTGCGGAATCTTTAAAAACCTTTGATGGCATGAAAGTAGATGCATTGCTTGAGCGTCGTCATGAGCGTTTGATGAGCTATGGCAAGTTCAAGGAAATCACAGCAAAGTCCTAAGTCAGGAAAACGAATTGCGGTTGCCTTAAGTGGTGGCCTCGATTCGGTTGTGTTGCTCGACACGGTTTGCAAAGCGCAAGCCAAGAACCAAACCAACAACCAAATCTATGCATTCCATATTCATCATGGCTTACAAAAGCCCGCTGATGATTGGCTGATCTTTTGCGAGAAGCTCGCGAAACAATACAATATTCATTTTGATTTCCGCCTCCTACATTTAGATGGGGCAGAAGAGCAAGGCAATATTGAAGCAAGAGCAAGAGCGGCGCGCTACGAAGCACTTACGGATCTGTGTGAAGAATATGGCATTGAAGATTTACTCTTAGCGCATCACCAGAATGATCAAGCGGAGACGGTTCTCTTGCAACTCCTTCGAGGCTCTGGTGTCGCGGGCCTATCGGGCATGCCGGCAAGTAGGGGGATTGCAGATAACCCAGGCATCACTCTGTGGCGCCCACTCTTAAATCAAAGTAGGCAAGAGTTGGAAGCTTACGCTAAAGAACACAAGCTCAAGTGGATTGAAGATCCCAGTAATCAAAATACAAAATATCGTCGCAATGCAGTGCGCAAGAAAATTATTCCTGCGCTTGAAAAGATCCAGCCTGAAGCTTTAGCGAATATGGCGCGTAGCGCGCAACTGCTTGGTGAGGCGCAAACTTTGCTCAATCGTCTGGCCGAGCAAGATGGCAAAAATATTCTCAATCAGAATCAGCTGAAAGTGGCGCCGCTGCTGGTATTAGCAAAAGAGGATTTACCTGCAGCAAATAATGTCTTACGTTATTGGTTGCAAACACAGCAGTTGGCTATGCCATCCCAAGAGCGCTTACAAGCATGGTGGCGTGATCTTGCACAAGTTAAAGCAGACGCCAATCTTGAGTGGCTTCATGATGAGAGAAAGATTTATCTCTGGCGCGGTATGTTGCAGGTAGGCAATGTGGAAGCAGGGCGCTGGGTATTAAAAACCTTGCCAGCCAAATCTAAGCAATTAGGGCTTCCTGCTGACTGGGTAAAAGGGGCCCAAGACAACAATGAAATTACCCTAAGGGAGCGTCAAGGCTCCGAAAAGATTCAGATTAAGCCGAAGACCCCCCGTAAAACCCTCAAAAACCTCTATCAGGAGGCTGATATCCCGCCCTGGGAGCGTCAGGCACCCTTGCTCTATATCAACGATGAATTGATTGCTGTGGCCGGTATTGGGCTTAGCTATCCACACTTGATCGCCTCCGGTAGGCGCGTACTCCCGGAATGGGTGCAAAACCCTGTAAAATAAGCCCTTTTTAGATCCTCAGGGAAGATTTCCCTGTCACCAATAGTTAAATAAACGGTTTTTATGGCTCTTATCGTTCATAAATATGGCGGCACCTCAATGGGCTCAACTGAGCGCATTGCCAATGTTGCCAAACGCGTTGCTAAATGGATGCGTGCTGGCCATCAAGTGGTGGTCGTACCTTCAGCTATGTCAGGCGAAACCAATCGCTTGCTAGGCCTGGCAAAAGAAATTAATCCTGATGCTAATCCGCGTGAATTAGATCAAATCGCCTCTACAGGCGAGCAAGTCAGTTCAGGTCTCTTGGCCTTAGCGCTCATGCGCGAAGGTATTGATGCAGTGAGTTATGCGGGCTGGCAAGTAACTGTGCATACCGATTCTTCTTTCACGAAGGCGCGTATCAAGAGTATTGAAAGCGAGAAGATTCTCAAAGACCTCAATGCGGGTCGCGCAGTTGTAGTCACTGGTTTCCAGGGCGTAGACCCAAACGGCAACATCACGACACTAGGTCGCGGTGGTTCTGATACATCAGCAGTTGCCATGGCAGCAGCCTTAAAAGCAGATGAGTGCTTAATCTATACAGACGTTGATGGTGTGTACACCACTGACCCACGCGTTTGCGAAGATGCACGTCGCTTAGACAAAATTACTTTTGAAGAGATGCTAGAAATGGCTAGCTTGGGTTCAAAGGTATTGCAGATTCGTTCAGTTGAGTTTGCAGGTAAGTACAAAGTTAAAACCCGGGTTCTGTCTTCTTTGACAGACCCATTGATGCCTTTAGCTGATGAGATGAGCTCAGGCACCTTGATTACATTTGAAGAGGACAGCACTATGGAAGCCGCAGTTATTTCCGGCATCGCCTTTGCGCGTGATGAAGCGAAGATTACCGTTCTTGGAGTTCCTGATCGCCCAGGTATTGCATATCAAATCCTTGGTCCGATTGCGGATGCCAATATTGATGTGGACATCATTATTCAGAACCAATCTGTAGAAGGTAAGACTGACTTTACTTTCACAGTGCCACGTGCTGATTATCAAAAAGCATTAGATATTCTGAAGAATACTGTGCAAGCGCACATTGAAGCAAAAGAAATCTCTGGTGATCCTAAGGTTTCTAAAGTTTCAGTAGTTGGCGTAGGCATGCGTTCTCACGTTGGTATCGCTAGCAAGATGTTCCGCACTTTGTCAGAAGAGGGCATCAATATCTTGATGATCTCTACTAGCGAAATTAAGATCTCAGTCGTCATCGATGAGAAATACATGGAATTGGCTGTACGTGCCTTGCACAAGGCATTTGAGTTGGACCAGAAGTAAGTAAAAAGCGTAATAAACCCCTCAGAAGCGGTTATCCGTTAAACTGTGGGGCGTTGTAATAGTAAGAAGTACGGAGACGTGGCCGAGCTGGTCGAAGGCACTCCCCTGCTAAGGGAGCATCGGGGCTAAAACTCTGATCGGAGGTTCGAATCCTCTCGTCTCCGCCAAGTACTTAAAGATAAAGGGGCCTATGGCCCCTTTATTTATTTCTAGACTCAAGTTAACGCTTTTGTGATTATCATTTCAAGAAGCCTCATTATTATTTACAACAACTGTAAAAAAGGATTCCTGTGAAACGCATCATCCATTTAGTGCTTGCTACTTCCTTCTCTATTATTTCTGGCTTGGCACTCGCCTATCCTACGAAACCTATAACGATGATTGTTCCTCAGGCACCAGGCGGAACAAATGACATTGTTGGTCGTGTTGTTGCGCAGCGTCTTGGCGAGCAAATGAAAGCCTCAGTGATTGTCGAAAATAAGCCTGGAGCTGGTGGCAATATTGGCACTCAGTATGTTGCTAATGGACCAAAAGATGGTTACACACTTTTAATGACCATTAGTAGTGCTCAAGCTATTAATCCTGCGCTTTATAAAAACCCAGGATTTGATCCGGTAAATGACTTTATTCCATTGGCAATGATTGGCTCAGTCCCTAATGTCTTGGTGGTCAATCCAAACTTCCCAGCCAAGAATTTAGATGAATTCTTAAAGTTGGTTAAATCAAAGCCTCCAGAAACTTATCAATATGCTTCGGCAGGGAATGGCACCTTAAACCACCTCTTGGGTGAAATGCTAAATCAGAGTTACGGTATATCCTTGCAGCACATTCCTTATAAAGGTGTGGCACCTGCTCTCAACGATCTTTTGGGGGGTCAGGTTCAAATCGCGTTTGCGAGTTTGCCGTCTGTACTGCAATACATCAACTCACAAAAACTGATTGCTCTTGGTGTCAGCTCCCCAAAGCGTTCGCCGATTCTTCCGGACGTACCTTCGATTTCAGAAAAAGTTCCTGGTTTCTCCGGATCCTTATGGATTGGATTGTTTGCGCCAAAGGGCACACCTAAGCCTGTAGTCGATAAATTGCAAAAGGAAATGCAATTAACACTTGCAAATCCAGAATTAAGAGAAAAATTACAAGCATCTGGAGTAGAACTTGCAAACATGATGCCCGCTGAGTTTGCAAAACAGTTGCAGGACGATATCGCTCGTTGGGCCAAGATTGTTAAGACATCCGGCGCGTCGCTAGACTAGACTCCATTACATAGTCAAGAACGCAACAAAGATAAAGGGGCCTCGGCCCCTTTATTTATTCCCACACTGCAATAAAGATTAATTAAAACCGTTCACTGCTTGCATATAGCCTTGAATATATTGCGGTGGTACATAGAGTTCAGTCTTGATACCAGCCTTCGAAGAAACGGTCATGATGAAACCCTTCTTCATTTTGTCTTTGAGGAATGCTTCAGTCAATTGAATTGAAAGAACTTCTCTAAAGATGCAGCCACGTTCACCACAGGCGCCAGCCTCTCTACCAACAACTTTAAATGTCGTTGCAGGCGTGCTTTCCAGGATTGCTGAATCGTAATAACGCCATTGTGAGAAATACGTTAACTGCGCAACCAACTCATAGGTCTTTGCGCCTTGCTTTGTCTGCTCGGCTCTGAGGTTAAACATTTCATAAGTATTAGCTTCATCCATCGTATTGATAGGAGGACCCTGATAGGTTTTTCCTCCAGCTACTGGGTTGGGCGTGATGATGGTTGAGTGATATACATCATTGATTTCCCAGCCACTAATTTTTTTGTCATTGTGGTTACAGGCAGTAAGACCGGCGCCAATTGCCAACAATAGAACTACTCGATAGATGATGCGATGCATATAAAGCTCCCTAAGTTCCCCAAATCATACTATTCCTGGTCAAAAGCCTGACTTTCTTGGCTACATCCTTTATCTATAAAGGCTCCAGCGCTCAATCCAATTTATTGCCTGCATTAGGGTATCTCACTACACTTTTACTTAACTTCACAACTTCACAACTTCATAAGTTGTGATATAGTGTTTGAACTGGGAGATGAAATGAAGAGACAAATACCAAAAACACATCAAGCCTTGGAATGGGTAGGGAAGGGGCTTACTGCTGCTCAAGCAGCCAGAAAGATGGAGATTTCAGAATCCAGTGTGTATGCCGCTCTTAAAAAGACCAGAGCAAAAGAAGTGGGTTGTTGTCCAACATGTGGTCACAAAATAAGGAACTAAGATGAAAAAGACTCTATTAGCAGCCGTATCAATCTCCGTTGCTGCGTTTGCGTATGCAAATACAAAGCCGTCGGATTCTTCTGAGTTAGTAAATCAGCAGTGCAAGATATCTGCTGAAGCGGTGTCTACGTTGAAGGGATTGCGCTATGGCAACACATCCATTCGCAAGGATGTCTCAACATTGATTAATGCAAGCTTAAAGACACCTGAAAATCGGGATCTTGCGCAAAAGACCCTCAACCTCATGGTTGACGACAAATCATCCGATGTTAGAAGCTTAGAAGGTAAGTACTGCTCTTAAGGAGTTCAGTTCAACCGATCTAAATTGGCACACAACGCAGAATGTCCTGATTGTGGGAATATGCGGGCATTGTTTGATCAATGTCCGCATTGCAGCTCTATTGCATTGCCTATCTTGAGCTCCGATACGATCGAGCTCAATATTAAGCAAGACGGCCCCTATGTAGATGAAGCCCTGGAGAGGCTTACGGAATATCTACGCAAATCTCTTGAGATTGGTATCAAAGCGATTGTGCTGATTCATGGCTATGGGTCTAGCGGAGAGGGTGGTCGCATTAAATGGGCCATTCATGACGCACTAGAAAATAATCGCTATTCCGACAGGGTAGATGAGTATTACTTTGGCGAAGATGTGGCTTATGGCAGCGAGGCCTATCATGTCTTGCATAAACGACGCCCGGGATTAAAGCGTTATCTCAAGCGCTTCAAAGAGGGTAATGCTGGAATGACGGTCTTATTACTCAAATCCTACTAGAAGTGCTTAGAATAGGGTTATATGTGCAATTGCTACTTTACTAACTGGGAATCTCGCTATGACCGCTAAGAAATTAGACCATTCAGTTGTCCATGATGACAAACAAGCTGGTGCCGAAAGCCTCATTGGTGAATTCAAATCTCTCATGGCCGATGCTGAAGCTTTAATCAAAGCCACCGAAGATCACCCAGGCGAGGCAATTAGCTCTATTCGCAATAAAGCTTTGGAAACTTTGGCTGGTGCTAAAGAAAGTCTTTCTGGCGTTGAAGGTAAGTTGCTAGATAAAGCAAAGATAGCTGCTGACGGAGCGGATGATTTTGTCCATCGCAATCCATGGGAGGCTGTTGGTGTTGCTGCAGGCTTGGGCTTGCTCATTGGTTTATTTATTGGCCGTCGTTAATACTTTATGTCTCAAGAAAACTTACTTTCATCCATCAAGGGCTTAGCTTCAACTGGAGCATCCATTGCTCAAACGCGTTTAGAGCTTTTATCGCTTGATGTACAAATAGCTAGAAGCAAATTCATTAGCTTGTTAGTGATGATTATTAGCGCCTTATTCTTTCTATTTTTTGGATTAGTGATGTTGGCATTGCTGATCGTGATCTATAGCTGGGAAACAGACAGAATGATGGCTCTTGGTTTGTTAACTGCAGCATTCTTATCAGTTGGATTAATTCTGGCATTCTTAATTACTCAGTCACTGCGCAAGATGCCTAGATTATTCGAAGCCTCAATCACTGAATTAGCCAAAGATCGCGAAGCACTTTCAAAATGAAGGATAAGCTAAAGGCTCTAGAGCATCGTCAACACGAACTAATGCTTCAGGCTAGTCGAGAGCGCAAGGCTTTTGCTGAACACTTTGAGGCTTGGGAAAAGCCGCTTTCTTGGGCGGATAAAGGAATTGATGCGGTTCAATTCTTAAAGAGCAACCCCATTCTATGGACTAGTGCATTTGCAGCGCTTGCGCATTACAAGCCAAAACTGGCAAGCAAGGTTTTGGCGGTGGGTTGGGGTGCTATGAAAATAGTAAAGAGTGCCAAAAAGCTCATCTAGCTTTTCAAAACAGATTGATGGCGAATACGATTCTGTTCTAGCAGTTCATTGCCGTTTAAGAAGACAATCTCCAGCAAGGTAATTGCACCGCTGACTTCAAAGCCGGCCGAACGGATTAATTTATCAGCTGCAATCAATGTTCCGCCGGTAGCCAGAACATCATCTAGTAACAATACTTTGGCATCTTTGGGTAAGGTGGATTGCTGAATTTCTAGAGAATCATTGCCATACTCAAGACCATAGGCTTCACGATGGCTGGCCAAGGGAAGTTTGTTGGGTTTTCTGGCTAACGCCAAACCCTTATGGGCGTGGTGGGCTAGCGCAGAGCCAAAGATAAAACCCCGCGATTCAATACCCAGGATGTGGGTGTAATCAAACTGCTGGGCAATCTCATCCAGTTGACGAATAGCTTCTTTAAAGGCGGCTGGATTGGCAAGTAGGGGAGAAATATCCCTAAAAAGAACCCCGGGTTTTGGAAAGTCAGGAACTTCGGGTAGATAATCTAATAAATTCATTGCCAACCAATATGAAAACAGAGCTACTCATTATTACCGCATTAGAGTCCGAGCTCAAGCGTGAGGCATTGCCAAGCGGCGTGGAGATTGTGTATTCCGGAATAGGCAAAATTAATGCCGCAATGACCAGCATTAAAGCAATACATCAGTATTCTCCGAAAAGAATCTTCAATTTTGGAACTGTGGGAAAAATTAATCCCCAGCTACATGGTCTATTGGAGATCGGTAAAGTGATACAGCGCGACATGGATGCAGAACCTTTGGCGCCGCGTGGCAATACACCTTTTTGTATCCGACCCCAAGAATACCTTTCCACAGGGCAATTTTTGTGTGGCTCTGGCGATAGCTTTGTGACCGCCCAAGACCCTTGGTTACTGAGTCAAGGAGTCGATGTAGTGGATATGGAGTTATTTGCAATTGCTGCGGTTGCATATGAACACCGCATTCCATGGCAATCATTTAAGTACATTACTGATGATGCCAATGAGAGCTCAGGCGAGGACTGGCAGGATAAAGTCCACCACGGACAAGATCTTTTTCTGGAAAGACTCATCCAAATTTTATGAGGCTGGCTTATTGCTCGGCCTTGTACCAAACTTGAGTACGGCCTAGTAGTGGAACACCGATATAGCCACGGACATCCATCTTCTTGCCATCTTCAGTCGCAATTTTGACCTTATACACTTCACCTTCTTTGGGGTCGAGGATTTTTCCACCAGACCATACGCCGGGTTGATCTTGCTTTAGATCCGTCATGATCTTCATGCCAACAATCGGTTTATCTTTTCTATCATCCTTACAGAGAGAGCAGTTAACCAGGGGTGTTTCATTGGGTTTTGGGAAAGTTTTGATGATGGTGCCTTCAAGCACGCCATTGACCTGCTCAATTTTGATTAAAGAAGCAGGTTGGTTAGTTTTGTCATCAATTGTTTTCCATACACCAATAGCAGGATCTGTTTGCGCATAAGCGGTACCGGAAAATGCAATGAGGCAGGCAGATAAAGTCAGTAATTGTTTTGTATTCATGATGTCTCCTAATTAGTAATCATGTCATCAGCAACGCTCAAATATTCCAGCAGCGCCCATGCCAGTACCAACGCACATCGTGACCATGGCATGCTTTAAGTTACGTCGCTGCAAGGCATGGATGGCGGTAGCGGCACGAATCGCGCCAGTTGCCCCTAATGGATGACCAAGGGCAATAGCACTTCCAAGTGGATTTACTTTGCCTTGATCTAACCCCAGATCGCGAATGACCGCTAAAGACTGAGCTGCAAAAGCCTCATTCAATTCTATCCAGTCCATATCCTGTAGATTTAAACCTGCAAGTTTTAATGCGGCAGGAATTGCCTCTTTAGGGCCAATGCCCATGATTTCTGGAGCTACCCCTTTAACTGCAAAGCTTACAAAGCGAGCTAAAGGAGTGAGTCCAAAGGTTTTAATGGCTTTCTCGCTAGCTAGAATCAGCGCGCCTACTCCATCAGAGGTTTGCGAGCTATTGCCGGCTGTAACGCTTCCCCTTGCAGCGAATGGAGATTTGAGTTTTGCCAATCCTTCTAGGGAAGTGTCAACGCGCGGACCTTCATCCTTCAAAAACTCACGCCATTGAACGTCAACTTCACCCTTATCGAGGTTCATTGAGCGATGGGCAACTTTAACAGGAAAGATTTCAGAATTAAATTCACCGGCAGCTTGGGCAGCCATCGCTTTTTGATGTGATTGAAATGCAAAGGCGTCTTGATCTTCTCGGCTGATCTTCCATTGCTGAGCAACTTTCTCAGCTGTTAATCCCATTCCGTAGGCAATGCCAATGTTTTCATCGCCCATAAAGATCTCTGGCGACATCGATGGTGTGTTGCCACCCATGGGAACCATACTCATGGATTCCACGCCGCCTGCAATCATCACATCAGCCTCGCCAACCCGAATGCGATCTGCGGCCATAGCAATTGCATTTAGACCTGAAGAGCAGAAGCGATTGACGGTAATGCCGCCAACGGTATTGGGTAGGCCGCCTAGGAGGAGTCCAATACGAGCCACATTCAAGCCTTGTTGGGCTTCAGGCATCGCACACCCAATAATGGCATCTTCAATTGCCTTTGGATCAAGCGTAGGGACCTGCATCAAGATATGTTGTAGAGCATTGCCAAGCAAATCATCTGGTCGAGTATTTTTTAATGCTCCCCGTCCTGATCTACCAACGGCGCTGCGAGTTGCTGCAACGATATATGCGTCTTGGATATTTTTCATAGTGATATCTCAGTAAATTAGTTACGAACCGGCTTGCCGTTTTGCAAAATGCCCATAATGCGTTCCATGGTCTTTGGGTGACCAATAAGCTCAACAAACGCTTGACGTTCTAGCTTGAGCAACCACTCCTCAGTCACTAGGGTGCCAGCATCGACATCGCCGCCACTAATGATGTCAATAATCTTCTTGGCAATAAATGCATCATGCTCTGATATGAAGCCGCCATCACGCATATTGATTACTTGACCCATGACTGTTGAAGCTACTGAACGTCCGCCAACAGGAATGAGGGCTGGTATTGGTGGTCTATAGCCGGCATAGCGCATGGCTTTGACTTGATTTTGCGCAAGCGACAGCAGCTCATACGCATTGGGAACAATGATGTCCCCTTTTTGAAGGTAAGCCATCTTCAAGGCATCTTGAGCGGATGAAGAAACTTTAGCCATCGCTGCATTTTCAAAAGAAGCTTTTGTGAAATCTAAGTAATTGGTGTTGCCAGCAAGCGCTACACCTTGTGCCGCACGAATAGCTGCTTCTTTGAGGCCACCACCAGCTGGCAATAAGCCAACGCCGACTTCAACTAGGCCAATATAGCTTTCAATTGCTGCAACCCTACGAGCTGATTGCATTACTAATTCACAGCCACCACCTAGTGCAATGCCAGATACTGCGCTAATAACTGGAACCTGCGAGTACTTCACTCGCATCATCGTATCTTGGAATAGCTTTACAAATGGCTCAACTCCAGCAGGACCGCCTTTCATAACCATCGGTAATGCTGCCTCTAAATTAGCACCAGCAGAGAATGGGCCGCCAGGGGTACCAAGCTTTAGTGAGCTAGGTTGCCAGATCACCAAACCTTCGTAGTTGGCTTCAGCAATTTCAACAGCCTTCTGTATACCATTGAGTACATCAGGACTGATGGTATTCATCTTTGATCTAAATGAAGCGATCAATACATCCGGTTGAGCTTGGTCTACCCAGGCACGCAGATCGGGATTTTCATAGATGGTGGTGCCAGCAGTTTTGGGGTCAGGAGATCCATCGCCTAACAGTGGCGCTCTAAATACTTGCTTTTGATATACAGGTAAGTTTGAGCGGGGTACATATTTCTTCTCAGAAGCAGACCAAGAGCCTTCTGGTGTATGAAAGGCCTGTTTCTCAGCAACAGGACCACTAAATAGCCATGCGGGTAAAGGCTCTTTGCAGAGTGTTTTACCTGCCTCGATATCTTCTTTGATCCAGTTGGCCACTTGCGTTACGCCAGCAGCTTGCCAGTCTTCAAAAGGGCCTTTGTCCCAGCCATAACCCCAACGCATCGCAAAATCAATTTCACGAGCTGATTGAGCAATGTCACCCAAGTGAATTGCGCAATAGTGGAAGATGTCACGATAAATAGCCCATAAGAATTGCGCTTGAGGTTCATCGGTATCACGGAGTAACTCAAGGCGCTCAGCAATTGGCTTTTTCAGAATGCGTTCAATTAAAGGCTCAATAGTTGCGGTGGAGGGTTTGTATTCACCAGAGGCTGCATCAAGCACGAGAACATTCTTGCCGTCTTTGCGATAAAAGCCTGCCTTTGTCTTTTGGCCTAAAGCGCCTTTAGCAATAAGCTGGGTTACTACCTCTGGAATTTTAAATAGAGTGGAGAAGGGGTCTCCTTGCAAGGAGTTTTCCATGGTTTTGATTACATGGGCCATGGTATCGAGACCAACAACATCACTAGTTCTGAAAGTTGCTGATTTGGCGCGACCTAATTTACTTCCTGTGATGGCATCGACTGCATCAAACCCAAGACCAAACTTTTGGGCTTCAGCAAACACCGCCAAGATTGAGAAAACTCCCACACGATTACCAATAAAGTTTGGCGTGTCTTTAGCTCTGACAACGCCTTTACCCATGGTGGAGGTCATAAACGTCTCTAGCGCATCCAAAACAGTTGGATCGGTATCGGCTGCAGGAATGAGTTCCAGTAAATGCATATACCGCGGTGGGTTAAAGAAATGTACACCGCAAAAGCGTTTCTTTAGATCGCCTGAGAAACCTTTAGCAAGTTCACCAATAGGCAGTCCAGATGTGTTCGTAGCAAAAAGTGCATGCGCTGGAATATGTGGGGCGACTTTTTCATAGAGAGCATGTTTCCAATCCAAGCGTTCTGCAATCGCTTCAATAATGAGATCACAGTCAGCTAACAACCCCAAGTCATCTTCATAGTTAGCCGCCTGAATCAAATTAGCATCACTCGCAAGACCTAAAGGGGCGGGCTTGAGTTTCTTAAGATTCTCAATGGCCTTAAGGGCAATCGCATTTTTATGAACTGGTTTGCCATCATCAGATTTGCCAGGTAGATCAAATAAGACAACTGGTAGCCCAACGTTAATACATTGGGCGGCAATCTGTGCACCCATGACGCCAGCACCCAGGATGGCTACTTTTTTAATAATCTTGTTTTCACTCATGGTTCATCTTTCAGAAAAAATCAGCTGGCATTGCCATTAATGATTTGGAGCCGGCGCGTGCTTGACGAATCAGCATCGCAGTCTCAGGCAGGAGTTTGTCAAAGTAAAAGCGGGCAGTGGCCAATTTCGCTTGATAAAAAGGATCGTTGCTAGATTTATTGGCAAGTGCAATTTTGGCCATACGTGCAAATAAATAGGAGTAAATCAGATGACCCACTACACGTAGGTAGGGAACAGCAGCTGCGCCCACTTCTTCGTGATTCATCATTGCCTTCATGCCAATCTCTTTGGTGAGTTTTTCAACTTTAACGGCGATATCAGAAAGAGGGTCAATAAACTCCTGCATTTCTTTGCGAACGCCTTCATCCTCAATGAACTTTTCAATGATCTTGCCAAATTTAGTGAGCTTTTTGCCCATGTCGCCAAGAACCTTTCGGCCCAATAAGTCTAAAGATTGAATGGTATTGGTGCCTTCATAGATCATATTGATGCGAGCGTCACGCACATACTGCTCCATACCCCATTCAGCAATATAGCCGTGACCACCAAATACCTGCATGCCTTCATTGGTGGCTTCAAAAGCGTTATCAGTCAAGAATGCTTTAATAATTGGAGTTAGTAAGGCAACCATCTCACCAGTTTCTTTGCGAACATTTTCATCAGGATGATTGAGTTCGGTATCGATCATGAGGGCTACCCAGTAGGAGAATGCTCTACCAGCTTCTGCGTAAGCCCTTTGAGTCAATAACATTCTGCGTACATCTGGATGAACAATAATCGGATCTGCCGCCTTTTCAGGAGCCTTGGCTCCAGTGAGGCTGCGCATCTGCAAACGCTCTTTTGCATAGACAACTGAGTTTTGATAAGCCACTTCAGTCAATCCAAGACTTTGCATGCCTACACCAAGGCGAGCTGCATTCATCATGACGAACATGGCATTTAAACCTTTGTGAGGCTCTCCCACTAGTGTGCCAATGGCACCATCAAAATTCATGACGCAAGTGGCATTTCCATGGATGCCCATCTTGTGTTCAAGAGATCCGCAGGAAACAGCGTTAGGCTTACCAACCGATCCATCTGACCCAATCTGAAACTTCGGTACTGCAAACAAGGAGATACCTTTGCTGCCGATAGGTGAGTCAGGCAATCGTGCAAGAACAAGATGAACAATGTTCTCAGCAAGATCATGTTCTCCGCTGGAAATAAAGATCTTTGTTCCGGTAATGGCGTAGGTACCATCAGCCTGCGGTTCAGCTTTGGTTTTAAGTAAGCCCAGATCAGTACCACAATGTGGCTCGGTTAAACACATTGTTCCAGTCCATTGACCGGAAACTAATTTCTCAAGGTAGGTTTTTTTCTGTTCGTCAGTACCATGGGCATGAAGACATTCATATGCACCATGTGATAAGCCTGGATACATCGTCCAAGATTGATTGGCTGAGTTCAGAGTTTCATAAAGGACGGTATTGAGTAATTGCGGCAATCCTTGCCCACCATACTCGGGATCGCAGGATAGGGCGGGCCAGCCACCAGCAATATATTGCTCGTAGGCTTGCTTAAAGCCAGTGGGTGTTGTGACTGATCCATCATCATGGCGTGTACAGCCTTCCTTATCGCCAATCTGATTCAAAGGGAAAGCAATTTGGCTAGCGAACTTACCGGCTTCCTCGATGATTTGATTCATTGTGTCTTTATCAACATCTTGATAAGCCGGGAGGGCAGAAAACTCTTTACCAGCATCCAGTAGTTCATGAATCACAAAATGAATATCGCGTAGGGGTGGGTTGTATTGAGGCATATCAGTTCCAGATTTGATAAAAATGAAAGTTATTTGGTGGTTGCTTGATGATTGAGAAAAATATTCTTAATAAGCTTATTTGCAAGGGTCAAGCTCTTTGGGTTTTGCAGAAACCTAGAATCGTGATGTGCACCCAAAACAATGCTGTAAAGGTTGAAGAGCATTTCCTGAGGAACAACGGTTTTCTTAAGGTGTCCTGCTGCAATGGATTCCTTGATGGCGCGAAGCAGGGCGGAGCGCCAGTCCTCAACACTGCGTACCAATTCATCGCGTACGATTCCAGGACGATCGTCAAACTCAGCGGCACCCGCAATAAAGAAGCAGCTAGACGTATTCTCGCCAACACTGATCTTCAGCCATGAATCAATCATTTGGCGTAAGCGCGGCAGACCCTTGGGTTTGTTGAGTGCTGGCGCAAATACGCTGTCAGCAAAGTATTGGTAGTACTTGCGTATCACTTCAATCTGTAGTTCTTCGCGGGAGCCGAAGTGGGCAAAGACGCCACTCTTGCTCATGCCAACCGAGTCAGCTAAGTGACCAATCGTGATTCCTTCTAGCCCAGACTTGCTGGCTATTTCAAGGGCGGCCTGCAAAATCGTTGATTTTGTAGCCAAACCTTTTTTGGACTCAGTAGATAAAGCCGTAGAGGTAAACCTTGTATCAAGCATGGGTATCAATATTTACCTTCATTGTTGTAAAAATAATACGATCGTTCGTTTATATTACAGCAATATCCTACAACCTAAAACCCACGTCAAATAAGCCCTGCAGAATGCTCACTGCCTGTAGGGCTAATTTATTTGTTGCAATGCAAAACAAATAAAGGGAAAACCCGAGATACAAATCAAATTAAAACTAATTAAGATTTGCCGAGTAGTTTCAGATTAATTAGAAAAACTAAACACGGGAAGACATATGAAAACAGTAAAGATTAGCGCCTTAGTTTTAGCTATGGCTGGAGTATGCGCAACCAGCGCCCATGCACAGTCTGCAAATACAAATCCATGGGAAGGCTTTTATGCTGAAGCCGCAGTTGGATGGGGACAATTCAATCCTACTATTAACAATGCTTCTCTCTATAGTAATCGACTTGGAAGGTCCTCTCCAGTCACCACCCAGCAAGATAATCTATCTTCTGGAATCAATAAAGTTGGTTTGGGTTACACATTTGGATTGTCTGATAAATACACCCTGGGCCTTGCTGCCAGTTATTCGCTGGGTGCCTCATCACCAGCAAATGGATCTTTTTATGCAACTAATTTCAGGTCAGGCACATGGTTTAAGTATCAGATAAAAGACGTCTGGTCAGTTACATTGAACCCCGGCTACGTTATTGATAAAGATAAGTTGGCCTACGCAAAAGTGGGGGTGGCAGGTAATACCATGGGCATTAATGGTGGTACGGCTAATTACCAAACGACAAACTTTACTGGATATGTCCTTGGTTTAGGTTACAAACAAATGGTTACCCAATCTATCTATTTCCTTGGCGAGGTTAACTATGCCA
This sequence comes from Polynucleobacter sp. 86C-FISCH, assembly GCF_018882415.1. Lineage (GTDB taxonomy): Bacteria > Pseudomonadota > Gammaproteobacteria > Burkholderiales > Burkholderiaceae > Polynucleobacter. The sequence continues at coordinate 1,763,674 of NZ_JACVOL010000001.1, forward strand.
GTATGAGTTCCAAAACAGCAACAATTCAAACTAGTTCTGGCCCTCTTTCCGGTAACGTAGGGGGTTCGGGTGTTGATGTGTTGGTTGGTGTAGGTTACAAATTCTAAACAGCATTGCAGCATTGAATTTAAGCCCTCTTCACAGAGGGCTTTTTATTTTTTTCACATATTTTTTTTGCAACTTATGTTTAGAATGATTCATGCAGATTTAACAATCTGAATATAAATAAAATATACGAGACAGGAAATAACTTCATGGTTAATCCCTCAAAACCTTGGTTAAAAAACTATCCTGAGGGCGTGCCTCATGATGTTGATATCTCAGAATATGATTCATTACTGGATATGTTCGAAGAGTGCTTTGAGCGCTATCCAAATCGCCGAGCATGTGAGTATCTAGGCAAGTTTTTAACTTACGGTGAACTTGATCAACACTCCAGACATTTTGCTGCCTATTTGCAAAACTTAGGCTTAGAGTCAGGGGCTCGAGTTGCCATCATGCTTCCTAATGTGATGCAATTTCAGATTGCGATGTTAGGGGTATTACGCGCTGGTTTTGTTGTGGTTAATGTCAATCCGCTTTATACAGCGCGTGAGCTGGAATACCAATTAAAAGATAGTGGTGCTTCAGCCCTAATCGTTCTTGAAAATTTTGCACACGTCTATCAGCAAATTGCTGCAAATGTACCTTTGAAGAAAACTATTGTCACCTCAATGGGAGAGATGATTGGCGTTAAAGGTGCAATCGTTAACTTCGTGGTGCGCAATGTTAAGAAGTTAGTCCCCGCATGGGAATTACCTGGTCATATTCTATTTACTCAAGCTTTAAATGAAGGTGTTCGCCATAAATGGAGTAGACCTAATACAACTCTCAATGACATTGCTTTCTTACAATACACCGGCGGCACTACTGGATTATCTAAAGGCGCCATTCTGCTACATAAAAATATTCTGTCGAACGTTCTTCAAACAGACTTATGGTTAGAGCCGGGATTGAAACGTAAGCAGGTAGACCAGCTAGTTTTTTTATGCGCATTACCGCTGTATCACATCTTTGCTTTAACAGCATGTGCGCTTATGGGAATGCGCAAAGGTGGTCTTTTGATTCTGGTACCCAATCCACGTGACTTTGATGGCTTTATTAAGTTGTTGAAGAAGCATCCAGATATCAACATCTTCCCAGGTGTAAACACTTTATTTAATGCCTTGATGCATAAGCCAGAATTTGCTTCAGTGAAGTTCCCCAATATTTTGGCAACTATTGGCGGCGGTATGGCAATGCAAAAGGTGGTTGCTGATCAATGGCAAAAAATGACTGGCGCTCCTATTGCTGAGGGTTATGGTCTATCAGAGACCTCTCCAGTTGCTTGCGTTAATTCTGCATTGATCGAGAGCTTTACTGGATTCATTGGCTTGCCAGTCCCTGGTACTGAGGTCGTTATCTTGGGTGATGATGGCATAGAAGTGCCATTTGGAACTCCAGGCGAGATTTGTATTCGGGGTCCGCAAGTGATGGCTGGTTATTGGAATAAGCCCGAAGAAACTAAGAATGTGATGACGGCAGATGGCTTCTTTAGATCGGGCGATATCGGCATCATGAATGCTGATGGCCTAACCAAGATTGTGGATCGCAAGAAAGACATGGTTCTTGTCTCTGGATTTAATGTGTACCCAAATGAGGTGGAAGAGGTGCTATCTCTCATTCCGGGTGTATTGGAATGTGCGGTCATTGGTGTGCCAGATGAAGATTCTGGTGAGGCAGTAAAGGCATTTATCGTTAAGCAGGACCCTGAATTAACGGAGGAGACTATCTTGGCTTACTGTAAAGAAAATCTCACCAACTATAAGCGCCCTAAGCATATTGTTTTCCATAACGATTTACCAAAGACCAATGTTGGAAAAATATTAAGACGTGAGCTCAGGGATCTATGAGTCATATCCCCAAGATATTGCAAGGACTTCGATTGCCGATCATCTCGGCACCGATGTTTACTGTGAGTTATCCGGAGCTTGTTCTTGCGCAATGTAAGGCGGGTATTGTGGGATCATTCCCAGCCCTCAATGCCAGACCACAAGAGGTACTGGATGATTGGTTAAGTCAAATCCAAAGTGAGTTGGTAGATTTTCAGAAATCCAATCCAAATTCTAAGGTTGGGCCATTGGCCGTTAACCAGATCGTTCACGTCTCTAATGCACGACTAGAGCAGGATATGTATTCCTGTGTAAAGCACCGCATTCCAATTTATATCACCAGCCTCAGAGCTCCTGTTAAGGAGATTATTGATGCTGTTCATAGCTATGGCGGCATTGTCTTGCATGATGTTATCAATATTCGACATGCCGAAAAAGCTTTAGAGGCTGGCGTAGATGGTTTGATATTGGTAGCTGCTGGAGCAGGTGGCCATGCCGGTGCTTTGTCTCCATTTGCACTGGTAGGAGAGGTAAGAAAGATATTCCAGGGCCCACTGATTCTTTCTGGGGCAATCTCAACGGGTGATGCAGTGTTAGCCTCACAGGCAATGGGTGCTGATTTTGCTTATATGGGGACTCGCTTTATTGCCAGTCAAGAAGCGCATGCGAGTGAGCAATATAAGCAGGCCATTGTGACTGCACAAGCCTCCGACATTGTTTATACGGATCATTTCACAGGCATTCATGGCAACTATATTAAGCAGAGCATCGTTAATGCTGGCCTAGATCCAAGCAATCTTCCAGAAGGCGATCCGCAAGCGTTTGCCAAACTCTCGCAAGCAGGTAAAGATGGGTCTAGCGCTAAAGCATGGAAAGATATTTGGGGTGCAGGTCAGGGCGTAGGTCTTATTGACGGGGTGCCCACGGTTGCTCAGATCGTGGATCAACTCGAGAGCGAGTATCAGGCGGCAAAGAAGCGCTTAGTCTCCTGAAATTTGCCTAATATAATGAGGGAATAACCACTTCCTTCAATTGTCTTACGTAAGTAACTGCTCATCGTGATTCTTTGGCTACGCTCACTACTGTTTTACCTATTTGGCTTTACATCAGTCACTATTTTTGCGACTGCGATTATTTTGGTCATTCCATTTACTAGTATTCGTACTCGCTACAACATGGGTGTAGCTTGGTGTCGATTAATCCAGAAAGTTTTGTATTTCCTCTGCGGTATTGGGTCTCAGCTTAAGGGATTAGAAAATATTCCAAAAGATCCTAATAAGCCATTAATTATTCTTGGTAAGCACCAGTCTGCCTGGGAAACCTTTGTTTATCCATCGATCTTCCCAAAAGAGCTTTGTTTTGTATTTAAAAGGGAGCTTTTGTATGTGCCATTCTTTGGATGGGCTCTAGCTTCATTACGCATGATTCATATCAATCGTGGCGATCGAGAAAACGCCAGAGAAGCCGTTGCTGCCCAGGGTAAGGTGGTTTTAAAGGAGGGTAGATGGATTGCAATTTTTCCAGAAGGCACTCGCACTCCTCGAGGATCGTTTAAGCCTTATCGTAAAGGTGGCGTACGTCTCGCCATCAGTACGCAAACCGATATTCTGCCAGTCGCACAAAACTCAGGTGCCATTTGGCCAAGAAAGACTTTTCTTAAGCGCCCTGGCTTGATCACACTTTCAATTGGGCCAGTCATTTCCGTTCAAGGTAAAACTGAAGAGCAGTTACAGCTGGAGGTAGAAGCTTGGATTGAGGGTGAGATGCGCAGACTAGATGCGCCTGCTTATAGCTATTAAATAAGCAACAAAAAGCTAAAAATACAACTAGCTTTTCTTGATCTTCTTGCGGATGTAGAGCGTCTTTGTAATACGCGCAACGACATCTTCTTCGCGATCCTTAACATCTACTACAAAGTCCTTTAGCACCTTGTCGCCAGACTCTGCGGCGTTAATAATCTCGTCAATTTGTGCTTGAGTCAGATCAAAGGAGGCATGCACAGGCCCCTTACCAGGCTTAAGAAACTCAATTTTCGCTGCTTGATCCCAAACAATATAGCCTTTACCAATATTTTGAGACACCATCATCATAAAGAAGGGGTCAGTCATTGCAAATAGACTTCCGCCAAAGTGAACCCCCAGGATGTTGCGATTCAAAAGACCATGCTTTAAACGCACTTTGGCATGACGAAAATCTTTAGCAATACTTTCTACGGTAATGCCTGCACCCAAGAATGGGGGCCATATATTCATGCCCTTACGCAGGAGGTTTGCATTCATCACAGTCTTCAATCTTTACTTTGACTGAGGGGTCTTGCCAACCATCTTGGCTGCCCTCAAGAAATCAAAGTCGACACCTTGGTCTGCTTGAGTAACGGTATCCAAAAAGAGCTTTTTATATCCACGCTCAGCTGTTGGAGAGGTGATGGGGTTGTCCTTCATGCGCTGAGCTAATTCAGTATCAGTAATTAAAAGGCTTATCTCACGATTCTTAACGCTTAAACGAATGCGATCACCATTGCGGACTTGAGCTAAAGGCCCACCAATCGCAGATTCAGGTGTAACGTGCAGCACAATCGTGCCAAAGGCTGTGCCGCTCATGCGTCCATCAGAAATGCGCACGATGTCTTTCACGCCTGCACGTGCCAATTTCATCGGGATCGGAATGTAGCCAGCCTCTGGCATACCAGGAGCGCCTTTAGGCCCAATATTCTTAAGTACCAAAATATCTTCAGCAGTGACATCCAATTCAGGGCTATCAATGCGGTTGGCTAAATCAGCGGCATCCTCAAATACTACGGCTCGACCTTCATGCTCCATCAGTTTTTCATTGGCCGCCGACTGTTTAATAATTGCGCCACCAGGAGCAAGGTTGCCGTGCAATACGGCAATGCTGCCACGTGGATAGATAGGCTTATCAAAAGGACGAACGACATCTTGTTTAAAGCTCGGCGGTGCAGCATCAATCTCTTCACCTAATGTTCTGCCAGATACGGTCATGGCATTTAGCTTTAGTAATGGCTTAAGTTCGCGTAGCAGGGTAGTCATGCCGCCTGCATCATGGAAATTTTCCATGTAATGATCGCCAGAGGGTTTTAAATCAACCAGAACCGGAGTCTCGTCGCCCATCTTATCGAGAGCATCTAAGTCGATTTCTAGCCCCATGCGTCCGGCAATAGCGGCGAGGTGAACAATACCGTTCGTTGATCCGCCAATCGCTAGCAATACGCGCATGGCATTCTCAAAAGCATCTGCAGTGAGTACTTTATCGATAGTCAAGCCTTCATTTGCCATCTTCACCGCACAAGTACCAGTTTCTTCAGCAATGCGGATACGATCAGCCGTAACAGCTGGAGGGGTGGCGCCGCCAGGAACAGTCATGCCAAGCGCTTCAGATATGCAAGCCATAGTGCTGGCGGTACCCATGACAGAGCATGTGCCTACGCTGGCAACAAGCTGATCATTCACTTCATCTTTTTCAGCTTCATCAATTTCACCGGCGCGGAACTTACCCCAATAACGGCGGCAATCAGTACATGCGCCAACACGCTCGCTGCGATGTGAGCCAGTCAACATGGATCCTGTAATAAGTTGGATTGCTGGCAGTCCTGCGGAAGCGGCGCCCATCATTTGTGCGGGTACAGTTTTATCGCAACCACCAATCATGACGACAGCATCCATCGGCTGAGCACGCAACATTTCTTCGGTGTCCATTGACATCAAATTGCGTAAATACATGCTGGTAGGAGCTGCAAAACTTTCATGAATGGAGATTGTTGGAAATTCCATCGGTAAACCACCGGCTAACATAACGCCACGTTTTACTGCTTCAAGCAGTTGTGGCATATTGCCGTGACAAGGGTTATATGCGCTTCCAGTATTAATGATGCCAATAACAGGGCGATCTAATGCGCTATTGGTATAGCCGGCACCCTTAATAAAAGCCTTGCGCAAGAATAAAGAAAATCCTTTATCGCCATAGCTAGTTAAGCCTTTACGTAAACCGCTCTCTGCAGGGTCTTTTGGTTGATTGCTCATGAATGTCTCACATCTCTTTTAAGTGTTCTTTTGGGTTCATTGTAGCGATTCAAGGCCAGATTTAACTACAGTCCGCCACCCCAGCGATATTGCCAAGAGAGCCCCAGTGCGGTGTAGTCGGTATTGGTATTGGAATAAACACCCTTACTGCCAGTTAGGCGGATTGAATTGTGCTTATTGATGGGGTAAGACATGGTGCTTCCAAAGCGCCAATTTTCTTGTGAACCAGTGATTGCTGTGCCATTGACATATTTTTGACCACCAGTAAAGTAGGTGGCATCAGCAGATATATACGCCATGTTTTGAAAGTAATAAATGACGTGGGCTTCAGATGAATATATTGGATTTTGGGAGAGCGTATTGCTTCCCAGAAAGCTGGTGTTACTTGTATAGATCGTAGCCATACCCGCTAATTCCAAGCGCCATGGACCAATTGCTTGTGATGCTCCGATAGCAGGCTGAATCAGCGAACGATTAGCACCTACATTGAGCATTTGTTCGCTGTTGTACTTACCCCAAGGAATTGATGCTGCTAGGCTGGTACCAATAATAAGATCTTGTTGATAGCTTTTAAATTCATCTAAGGAGAGTGCTGGTGCTCCATAAAGATTAGCTGAGACTTTCACAACAGGATCAGATAATCCTTCAGCAGATGCATTTATATTTTGAGGGCCAAGAGTGCCTGTCCCAGAGAGTTGAGCATACGGAACCAAGAGGCTGATTCGGCCAGACTGCCCAAAGACGTCGATGATGCGAGTTAGATTTACCGCTTCAGTAGTCAGCGTATAAGAACCGCTTTTGGCCTGTGCAATACCGCCTGTAACAAAATTGATGCCAATTGGCGCATTAGAATATGCACGGGCTTCAATTTCTTGAGCTTGAACCTGCTGATAAGTAAATACCAATAGGCATAGCCAAAAAATTCTCACGCAATACGAGTAAAACAATTATTTTTTCGAGCCAAAAAGAATTGCCAGTGTGGCTGTATTGCCTATTGCTTGGTTGACGCCCATGAAGATTAAGTAAGGCCAAACAATAAGCCAATAGAGGATAGCCATTGCAAAAATTCTGATGGGCTCACCATTGCCAAAGGCTGCCATAGAATGGATAAATTCTTTGCCATGAATTAATCCATCGACTCCAGCCTCAAGGAAGTTTAAAGCTAGAACGAAAGCTAAATAAACAATGGATTCAAATATCAGTGAATTCACAATTCCATGCTCTTTATTCACTTTGATTGGATAGGCAGCCTGTGCAATCAACATAAATTTAGCTGCAATACCTGCCTTAATGATTGCAAAACCAAAAATGGATAGCGGGATCGGGCGCTCCTCAAGGGCGGTGGCGGCAAAAAATGTAATTGCACAGAACCAAGTGCCGAGGTAAAGGGTTAGAGTAAAAGCCTTTTTAGCTTCCTCTTTCAGCTTATCTTTTAAGCTGTGATGGTTGGGTTGGCTAACGGTATTGTTTGTCATTAAAAATAATCAATCAGAGAGATGTAGGGTGATTACTCGCCGCAAGTGGCGCAAGAGCCTGCAGTTTCTACTGGGGCTGGTTCCTGTGTATAACGTGCAATAAAGGAGTGCTTACTGGTCATCGGAATCTTTAGCCAAACAAAGTGACCTGAGCCAGGCGCAACATCAATTGATTCGCCGTTCATATTCCACATTTCAGTCAAGACAACATCAGTGTTGCCGTTAGGCTCAATGATCTCTAATTTATCGCCAACGGAAAAGCGATTCTTAACGTCAACCTTGACGCGGCCCGAAGCGGAATCGATATCGAGAGTCTCGCCAACATATAAGCTGCGTCCCGATAATGAGTGGCCGCGCATATAGAGTTGATACTCTTTATCGTGGTGGCGCTCATAGAAGCCATCGGTGTAACCTCGGTTAGCTAGGCCTTCTAGCTGACCCAATAAAGCGGTATTAAATGGTCTACCTGCTACAGCGTCATTGATTGCTGCTCGGTAGGCTTGCACAGTACGAGAAACGTAATAAGGTGATTTGGTGCGGCCTTCGATCTTGAAAGAATCAACGCCCATCTTAGTTAGGCGCTCGATATGCTCAACGGCACGAAGATCCTTGGAGTTCATGATGTAAGTGCCATGCTCATCTTCTTCCATGGGCATCAAATCGTCTGGGCGGCGGGCTTCCTGAAGAAGAACTACATCACCGCTGCCATTTTGCTGGCCCGGCTTAACTTTGTAATCCCAGCGGCAGGCATTAGTACAGGCGCCTTGATTGGAGTCGCGATGAGACATATAGCCTGATAGTAAGCAGCGTCCTGAGTAAGCAATACAGAGCGCGCCATGCACAAAAACCTCAAGCTCCATTTCAGGACAGTCTTGACGAACTTCTTCGATTTCATCAAAGGAGAGTTCGCGAGACAAAATGACACGACTAATGCCAACAGAGCGCCAGAACTTTGCAGAAGCACCGTTTACAGTATTTGCTTGTACGGATAAATGAATGGGCATATCTGGCCAAGCTTCACGTGCCATCATGATGAGACCTGGATCAGACATGATCAATGCATCGGGTTTCAATGCAATGACGGGGTCCATATCCTTAATATAGGTTCGGGTCTTCCCGCCATGCGGCAATAAGTTAGAAACTAAGTAAAACTTTTTACCCATGTCATGGGCAGTATCGATGCCTTGCTTGAGAACTTCAATCTTGCCAAAGTCGTTATTGCGAACCCGCAGTGAATAACGAGGTTGGCCGGCATAAATGGCATCTGCACCAAAATCAAAAGCAGTGCGCAACATGTTGAGGCTGCCAGCAGGGGCGAGTAGTTCAGGAATCTTAGTCATCCCGCTATTTTAGTGAATACAGCCAATTTTGCTGTATTTGCAGTATTACCGAGCCCTGGAGTGCTCTAGGCCTAGATTTTCGGATGTTTGATAAGCATGCCGCTGATTAATGAAGAGTATCCTAGGGGTCCTGTGGAGAGCATTGTAAAAATGAACGGGGAGCCTTCCCTTTGACTTTTCACCCTAAATTGAAGGCGCTTATAAAAGAATGCAATGACAAAACTGACATCTAAAACCATACTAAAAAAAGCTAGCGGTATTTTGTCTCAAGAGTTCGCAATCCCTAAGGATATTGCTTGGGCATGGGTCACTTTATTGCTCTCACAAGAAGAGCAAAAGCGCGATAGCGAAGAAAAACGTTACGGCCGTATCGCAGAGTTCGAGGCCTGGATTTTGGGCTTGAACTTACCGGCTGATCCAAAAAATCCTGAGGGTAGTGCAATAAGCCCGGGGGCTGTAAAAAATTCTGCAAGAAATGTCTATGAATGGCCTCATGAATATATCTTTGAAGAGCCGACAACCCCAAAGCATCCTGATTCTAAGGTTGCCTATAACGATACGATTACCGAACCCATTTTGAATGCAATTAAAGACGCTGGTGGATCTGATGATAGATCTAAGCTGATTGCTATCTTAGAGGGTTACGCAAAAGAGGGTAAAGAGCCATTTGCCAATGTCATGCCAGAAGGCATTGAATGGAAAGGCAGCGCTTGGAAGGATGGGGATAAATACAATCTTTTGACTATTAAGACTCTCAATAATCGTTTAGCAAACCTACGCAAGAAGGGGTTGATTTAAGAGATCGACTTAGCCAGTGCGTTAAAGAAAAAGCCCCTAGATTTCTCTAGGGGCTTTACTTATTTGGCTCCTCGACCTGGGCTCGAACCAGGGACCTACGGATTAACAGTCCGGCGCTCTACCGACTGAGCTATCGAGGAATAAGCCGATATTATAGCAAGATGAAATCACTACTTCCTACTTCTGTACAGATCCCTAAAGTACTGACTATTGCTGGGTCCGATAGTGGCGGCGGGGCGGGGCTCCAGGCGGACCTCAAGGTCATTACTGCCTTGGGTGGCTTTGGTATGTCGGTGATCACAGCCATTACCGCCCAAAATACCTTGGGAGTGACTCGCATTCAAGATGTAGATCTGGATGTGGTTGAGGCCCAGATTGATGCTGTTTTATTAGATATTGGGGCTGATATTGTCAAAATTGGCATGTTAGCCAGCCCAGAGATAGTGAAAACGGTTGCTAAATCTTTGCGCAAGCACGGCGTAAAACGCATTGTTCTTGATCCTGTATTACGGGCTACTTCGGGTGCTAGTTTGGGTGGTGACGATACTGCGCAGGCCATGATTTCTGAATTGTTTCCAATTGCAACATTGATTACGCCAAATTTAGATGAGGCATCACTATTACTGGGCAGTGAGATTCGCGGACCCAATGATTTCAAACTGGCGGCTGAAGAATTACTCGATATGGGACCGCAAGCAGTATTGATTAAAGGTGGGCATCTTGATAGTACGCACACTCAAATTACAGACTACCTAATGTGGCGCACCATCGAAGATGGGTTGGAAGTGGTGCAGACAAAAGAATTTAAACACTACCGAGTCAATACAGTAAATACACACGGTACAGGTTGCTCTTTAGCATCTGCAATTGCTACCTATCTAGCGGGAGGCCATGATTTGAGTCATGCGGTTGCTAAAGCGATTGCCTATGTTGAGGCTGGATTAGAGGCGGGGCGCTTCTTAAGTATTGGTGAAGGCCCAGGACCGCTGTGGCACATGCATGATTTCTATCCCACTTCATTGCTTGAAGAAAAAGGCAAATACTAAGACTGGTTTAATTTGCACCTAGAGATCAAGCGCGCATTAATTCTTGTAGGTGTTTGACGGCAGCTTTAGGATCCTTGGCTTGCGTGATAGCCCTCACTACAGCTACCGAACCAACGCCACTCTTAGCCACTGCATGAATGCTATCTTGATCAATGCCGCCAATGGCTACCAGGGGATAGTGGCTCATTAACTTAGCGTATTGGTATAGGCGTCCAAGTCCTTGAGGAGCAGTAGGCATCTTCTTGAGATTTGTCGGAAAAACAGCACCCATAGCAATATAGCTTGGGCAAAAACGATCGGCATATGCAAGCTCTGCATATCCATGGGTGCTTAAGCCTAAGCGCAAACCTGCCGCACGAATCTCATCTAAGTCAGCCACTTCCATGTCTTCTTGACCTAAATGCACGCCATATGCACCAGCATCAATTGCTTCTTGCCAATAGTCGTTAATAAACAGTAGTGTTTTGCTATCTTTGACTGCAGCAACAGATTCTTTAATTTGTTTTCTAATCTTAGACTTGTCTTCAGATTTAAAACGCAATTGCACCGTCGGAATCTCTGCATCAACCATGCGCTTTACCCAATCAGCATCAGGCATCACACCATACAAGCCTAAGCGTTTTGGACACTCTTTGAACGCATTGGGATTCATGTTGCGAGTCCAAGGGAGTAAATCAAAGTGCTCAGGTCTACTAGGCCATTTAAAGGGGTTAAAGCCACCATCTTGCAAAGTCATGCGTGACCAAGCTTTGCCAAGAGTTTTGGCATCCGATTCAATAAATCCCATTTCAACAGCAGCCAAGGCGCCAGCTAACTCGTAATGATCAACTGCTGCTTCATTATCAATTTGTGGCGGTGGTGTATTTAAGCTGAAGGCTGGTATTGGAATGCACAGATCTGCATTGCGATGCGCTGCAACGATTTGGTCGGCAAGATCACGAATCAGACTCATTAGTTCAGTGTACTTAACTTCATTAAGAGTGGTGCCAAAAAGGCGTTCCCACCAAAGGCGTACTGGCTTGCGCAGATTCTTGCGGTTTCATGGCCCCCGATAAATAGGCTGCACGTCCTGCATCTACGGCCATAGCAAAGGACTTAGCCATGACTACAGGATCATCGGCCAATGCAACAGCGGTATTGAGGAGAACACCGTCAAAACCCCATTCCATGACCGTGCATGCATGAGAAGGGAGGCCTAGGCCAGCATCAACTAAGAGCGGCACTTTCAAGCGATCGCGTAAGAGTTTCATGGCGTATGGGTTTAATGGTCCCTGGCCAGTGCCAATGGGAGCAGCCCATGGCATTACTGCTTGGCAGCCGACATCCACAAGACGTTGACACAAAATGAGATCTTCGGTGCAATAAGGCAGGACTTTGAAACCATCTTTAATTAAAGCCTCAGCAGTTTGTACCAAACGCAAAACATCGGGCTGCAAGGTGTAGTCATCACCAATAAGCTCTAATTTGATCCAATCGGTTTCAAAAACTTCACGTGCCATTTGTGCTGTTGTGATTACTTCTTGCGGACTATGACAGCCAGCAGTATTGGGTAATACAGGTACCGCCATCTTTTTGAGTAAATCCCAAAAACCACTATGTGCTTCAGCAGTGGAGGTACCTTGGCGACGTAGGCTTACAGTAATCATGGCAGGATTAGATGCCTGTACGGCGTTTTCTAAAACCTGTGGAGAAGGGTACCGTGAGGTGCCCAGCAGTAAGCGGCTAGCAAAACTCTCGCCATACAGTACAAGAGTATCGACACTATTGAGATTGCTAGGTAATGGAGCGTTCATATCAATTTCAGTTCGTTATTACATCAACCACCAGTAACTGGGGCGATCACTTCGATTTGGTCATTCTCATTCAAGACAAACTCTGCATGCTTTGTCTTGGGTACAAAATTCAGATTCACAGCAACAGCGTAGGGCGGCTTGGCATCAATCAATGCCAGTGCATCGCTGACCAAGCTATGGCTTGGCAATTCATATTCGACTTGATTGACGATTATGCGCATACAGCCTCTGCTTGATTGCTGTTATGCGTAACACTCAAACCCAATTCCAATGCAGTCTTACTAGTTCCTTGCTCAAGTACCTGCAAGGCGCAATCTAAAACAGCTGGCGCAATCATAAAACCATGGCGATATAGGCCATTGATCAAGATCAAATCTGCCAGCCCTTTATCTTTTGCCATCCGGATTTCTGGAAGATTATTTTTTAAAGTAGGACGGCATTGCGTTGCCATTTCCAAAATACGTGCTTCAGCAAAACCACTGTGAACGGTATAGACCGCGCTAAGTAACTCCATCGCAGAGCGCACACTCATCTCAGACAGATCATCGGACTCAATTTCAGTGGCACCCACCACATAAACATCATTTTCTTTCGGGGCAATGTAGATTGGGTAGCGAGGGTGAATTAATCTCGTTGGACGGCGCAGCTTTACCTCTGGAGCATAGAGTCGAATCACTTCACCGCGAACACCACGCAAGGTATTGGGTTTGTCACCGGTAGACCAAGTCTCTTTAGCGCCAGTACCACGACAATCAATTACTGCTTGATAGTCAGATTGCTGACGCAGATCTTGTGGTTCCACTTCTGTGTGCCACTGGCAATTTACCTTCAATAGCTTGAGCTCACTAGCAAGTGCATCTAATAGCTGACGATTATCCAACTGTCCTTCATTTGGCAAGTAGAGCCCCTGATTGAAGCGATCAGCAACACCAGACTCCAACTCACGCAAAGTTTCACTATTTAACTTTTGGGGTGAGCTGAGCTCAGAGTTCGCGCGACAGTTCTTCTCTAGGTGAGCTGTAAAGCGCTCAGCATCGCTGGCATCTTGTCGATGCCAAAGAATCAAAGTGCCGTCTTGCTGGAAGAAAACCGACTCAGACAGCTCAGAAATCAGCTCTTTCCAGCGAGGCAGGCTGTATAAGCCCATGCGCACAACAGAATCTTCGGTAATAGCTGATTCTGCAAGAGGGGCCAACATCGCAGCTGCAATGCGTGCTGCAGCATGAGCTGCGTCTGGGCCGCCTTTTTCAAATAGATCAACTTGAGCGCCATCCTTAGCAAGCGCAACTGCCAGCAAACGACCCATCAGGCCACCACCGACAATTGCATACTTACTTTGAGAGAAGTTCAAGCTATTTGCCATCGTATAAATCAGTATAGTTACTGATAAATCTCACTACCGCGTTTGCGGAACTCGGCAGACATCTCTTCCATGCCTTTAGATGCATCCGCTACTTCAGTAATCGGAATGACCTTTGCTTTTGGATTTCCGTCAGCATCTAAGGTTGCCGCATAGTCACGTACTTCTTGTGTGATCTTCATGGAGCAGAACTTTGGACCGCACATTGAACAGAAGTGAGCAATCTTCGCGCCTTCAGCCGGCAAAGTAGCATCGTGATATTCACGTGCACGCTCAGGATCCAAGCCAAGATTGAACTGATCTTCCCAGCGGAATTCAAAGCGGGCTTTAGACAATGCGTTATCGCGCACTTGAGCACCAGGTAAGCCCTTGGCCAAATCAGCGCCATGAGCAGCAATCTTGTAGGTGATGATGCCTTCGCGCACATCTTCTTTATCTGGCAAGCCTAAATGCTCTTTAGGTGTGACATAGCAAAGCATGGCTGTACCGTACCAACCAATTTGAGCTGCACCAATACCACTGGTGATGTGGTCGTAACCAGGAGCAATATCCGTAATCAATGGTCCAAGCGTATAGAAGGGGGCTTCTAAGCAGTGCTTGAGCTCCTCAGTCATATTCTCTTCAATGCGCTGCATAGGTACGTGACCAGGACCTTCGATCATGACTTGCACATCATGCTTCCATGCTTTGGCAGTCAATTCACCTAAGGTATGAAGTTCACCAAACTGTGCAGCATCATTGGAGTCAGCAATACAGCCAGGACGTAAGCCATCACCCAAGCTAAATGAGACGTCATAGGCTTTCATGATTTCGCAAATCTCATCAAACTTGGTATAGAGGAAGTTCTCTTTGTGATGCGCTAAGCACCATTTAGCCATGATCGAACCGCCACGAGAAACAATGCCGGTAATACGATCAGCTGTTAGCGGAACATAGCGAAGCAATACACCCGCATGAATAGTGAAGTAATCCACGCCTTGTTCAGCCTGCTCAATCAAAGTATCGCGGAACATTTCCCAAGTGAGATCTTCTGCAATACCACCAGTTTTATCTAATGCTTGATAAATAGGAACAGTGCCAATTGGAACTGGAGAGTTACGAATAATCCACTCACGGGTTTCATGAATATGTTTGCCAGTCGAAAGATCCATGATGGTATCTGCGCCCCAACGAATGGACCAAACCATCTTTTCTACTTCTTCATTAATAGAAGAGGTAACAGCAGAGTTACCCAAGTTGCCGTTGATCTTCACGCGGAAGTTACGGCCAATAATCATTGGCTCTAATTCAGGGTGATTAATGTTGGCAGGAATAATCGCACGGCCAGCAGCAATCTCTGAACGAACAAATTCACCGGTAATGATTTCAGGCAAGTTAGCGCCATAGCCTTTGCCCGGATGTTGCTTGAGGAGTTGCTTGTACGCAGGATCCTTGCGCAATTGCTCAAGGCCCATGGATTCACGCAAGGCGATGTACTCCATCTCTGGAGTGATGATGCCTTTGCGAGCATAGTACATCTGACTTACATTCTGACCAGGCTTAGCCACGCGCGGCGCACTGATGTGAGAGAAGCGTAAATTTTGAGTGGCTTCATCTTGGGAGCGAGCAACACCATACTCAGAACTAGGGCCAGCCAATTGAATGGTGTCATTGCGCTCAGCAATCCAAGCATCACGTAGTCTTGGCAAACCTTTTTCAAGATTGATCACAACATCCGGATCGCTATATGGGCCAGAAGTGTCATACACAGGAACAGGAGGATTGGCTAATAATTCTTCGCCTACACGTGTGGGCAGCTGCTCAATCATGCGGATTGGTGCTTTGATATCCGGACGTGAACCCTGGAGGTAAGTTTTGGTTGAGGCTGGATAGGCAAACTTTTGACCAAAGTCGCGCTCCAAGCTTTTTAAACTGGGAATCTCGTGTTTAGCGTTTTTTGTTGTGGAATTGCCTGTACTCATGTCCATCTCCTAGCTGTTTTAGATGGACGAAACCGGGTGTCGGTCTGATGTAACTCCCCACGCCAGCATTACCTGGATCGGGTTAAAGGGTCTTTCTCAGCGCCTTCAGGCTAAAAACCTCTGAAGGGCACCCCTGTTTCATCCTTAATAAGGATTTAACCACGAATTGGGGGATCAATGCATGACTACCATCAAGCAGGTGTCACAAGAGGGAAATAAGGGCGAATCCCTCATTTATTGCGACGCAATATGAAGTCTGCTGTTACAAATGCGGCGTCAGAGGTGAATTCGTCAGCCAATATCCTGGCAGCAGCCTCGGCTAGTGAGATTTCTATAAAACCGCTGACTTCGCCATCATGATTCATCGGGACAAAGTTGTCAGCTAATTCTAGGTCGTAAATATAGAGCTGCTCATCATGAAAACCTCGGTTAAGGGATGGGCGACGCATATGAATGCGTCCAACAGGCTCAATCTGTTCTGCAATTTGCTCAGGTACGCCAGCCTCTTCCCAAAGTTCGCGACGTGCGCTTACCCAAGGTGTTTCATCGGCAGTAATGCCGCCAGCTGCTAAGTTATCTAACTTGCCTGGATCAGTAGGCTTAGTTTCACTACGTCTACCCAACCAAATCGTATTGCCTTGCGTGTAGCCGTTGATATGCGTTGCCATGCTGCGAAATCCAAAGGTGCGAAATGCAGCACGTTCCATGCGAAAGTACTTGTGACCATTTTGATCTACCCACGCAAAGTCTTCGTTTCGCCAGCCGGGAATAAATCCACCTACGCGCATGCGATTGGCTAACTGGTAAAGACTGTTTGATAAGTCTTTTGGTTTGCCCAATTGAATTGTCAGCTTGTCATGACTAATTGCAATGAGTGGAATGGATTCCTTTTGTAATGCCTCTTGTAAATAGATAGTGAAGTCTGGATTGAGATGCCCAATGAGCTGCTCGCCTATTGCACCGCGGGATAAATAGATTGGCAAAAAATCTGCCGGAGCAGAGCGCGCCGTATTTTGGAGCATTTCCTCAAGGGCAGCTAGCGTACTGGTTGATAGGCTGGTCATGGGCCTAAGTTTAAGGGAACTTGGCGCCCATAACACATAACTTCAGCTGCACTAGCTTAAATATTTGTAAGTAATTACAAAAGAAGGGGGAATACTTTCTGCACACAATTTAGGCAGGCTAGGTCAGCCTATACAAATCTGTGACTTACGAAAACTTTTGAGGATTTATCCACAATGCCTGTGGATAAGTATGAAGAATTTTTGGTCCCGCCGACAGGAATCGAACCTGTATCCCACGCTTAGGAGGCATGTGCACTATCCATTGTGCTACGGCGAGGCGGTATAAAAATTAAAAGTGTGTTAGGCAGATTCTAATGAATTACCAACCACACAGGGCCCATACTTGATTGGTAACAGCCACCATCATATCTGGTGCAAAGTACATTGAAAAAACAAATAACAATACAAACAAAACAAGCCCATAGGAAATGAATTTCCAAACGGCAGGTTTTTTCTTAAGCATTAGCAACTCGTTCAACAGCGCGTTCTTTTACAGGAAGGTTCACTAGGAACGCAAAGACACCTAATCCAATGGCGATTTCCCAAACGATTAAATACGAACCTGTTTGGTCGAATAAATAGCCGCCAAGGAATGCGCCGCAGAAACTGCCTAGTTGATGTGAGAAAAATACTAACCCAGATAACATTGTTAAATACTTAACACCAAATATTTGCGCGACGATACCGTTGGTAAGAGGAATCGTCGATAGCCATAAGAAGCCCATGATTGCAGAAAAGATATAAGTGCTCATTGGTGTTGGTGGCAACAATAAGAAAGCAGTAATGGCAATTGAGCGACCTATGTAAATGGCGGATAGTAAATAGCGTTTCGGAAAGCGTTGAGCCAGGATCCCTGAGCTATAGGTGCCAAAAATATTGAAAAGACCAATGAGGGCTAGAGCGGTAGTGGCAACTACTGGAGCGCCAACGGCTGGATAGTTCGCAGAAACGTCTTTAAGGTAGGGCGCTAAGTGCACGGCAATAAAAACCACCTGAAAGCCACAAACAAAGTAGCCTAAAGTCAGGTAACGAAAGCTAGGGTTGCTAACTGCTTCTTTTAAAGCCTGTTTGATCGTTTGATCGCCCAAAGCATGCGAGTGACTGAAGTTTTTCTCACGCAACATAAAAGCAGTTGGGATCATTAAGCTGGCCATTAGCGCCAACATGAGAAGCGCATCTTGGGTTCCAAATGCACTGAGTAATCCTTGCTCGGCTGGAATCATCAGGAACTGGCCAAATGAACCTGCTGCTGCAGTAATGCCCATTGCCCAAACCCGTTTCTCGGCGGGTACGTTGCGACCTAAAATGCCGTACACCACGCTATAGGTTGTTGCGGTTTGTGCCAAGCCAATTAATAAACCACCAGCTAAGGTGAAGTTCATGACATCGCTTGATACTGCCATGCCCGCTAAACCTAGTGCATACAGAATGCCACCGGCAACCATGATTTTGAATGCACCGTACCGATCGGCTAAAGCGCCAGTAATAGGTTGCACTGCACCCCAGATCAGGTTTTGTAGCGCAATTGTTAAAGCAAAGGTTTCACGCCCCCAGCCATTGGCTGAGGTAATTGGTAAATTAAATAAGCCAAAGCCATGACGAATACCCATAGACAGGGTGACCATCAGTCCACCATAAATGAGGACTTCCTTCATCGAGAGCCCAGCGTTGCTGATTGGCTTGGTCATGGGATTTAGATAATGCCTTTGCTGCGCAACACTTCAATAGTCTTATCGTCTAGCTTAAGACGCTCATGCAAGATTTCGTTTGTATGTTGACCCAAGGTTGGTGGCGCCATGCGGACTTCAGTAGGTGTCTTTGATAAGCGCATTGGACTGGCTACTAATTTCATGGTGCCGACAGTGGGGTGTGGGGCTTCAATCTGTACGCCACGATGAATCACTTGCTCATTTTCAAAAACTTCTTTGAAGTTGTTGATGGGGCCGCAGGGAACATTGGCTTTTTCTAATAGTGCAATCCATTCGCCCTTAGTTTTTTTACGCGTCATTTGCTCCAAGAGCGGAATGAGTTGCTTGCGATGTTCTACGCGTAGGGGGTTTGACACATAAAGCGGGTTATCCGCTAAATGCGCTTCACCGCCTGCCGTCACAAAATGCCTAAATTGACCATCATTGCCTGCGGCAACAATCATCCAGCCATCAGATGTGGGGAAGGTTTGATAGGGAACAATGATTGGGGAAGCGTTACCCCAGCGTTTAGGTACTTCACCCGAGGTTAGATAGGCGCTGGATACATTCGCCATTACGGCTATTTGCGTATCAAGCAGTGACATATCGATATATTGACCTTCGCCGGTATGGTCACGATGAACGATGGCTGCGAGGATTGCCGTGCTGGCGTACATGCCTGTGAAGATATCGGCGATAGCAACACCGGACTTTTGTGGGCTAGCCCCCTCAAAGTCATGGGCCTCACCTGTCACACTCATGAAGCCACCCATACCCTGAATGATGAAGTCGTATCCAGGACGGTGAGCATAGGGCCCAGTTTGGCCAAAGCCAGTGATAGAGCAATAGACTAGGTCAGGCTTCACCTTTTTGAGGCTTTCATAATCAAGCCCGTATTTGGCGAGGTCTCCAACTTTGTAGTTCTCAATTACTACGTCCGATTCAGCGGTTAGCTGACGGATGAGTTCTTGGCCCTCAGGTTTAGCAATATCAACGGTAATGGAGCGTTTATTACGGTTTATGCAAATAAAATAGGCAGATTCTTCCGTTTCCTTGCCATTGGCGTCTTTGGCAAACGGAGGGCCCCAATGACGGGTATCGTCTCCAACCCCAGGCCTTTCGACTTTAATGACATCCGCACCCAAATCTGCGAGATTCTGAGCGCACCAAGGACCAGCCAAGACTCGGCTAAGGTCTAAAACGCGAATATGACTTAAGGCTCCCATCCCCCAATTTTGGCATGGATGACGGGGTAATACCTGAAAAATTCGGTCTGGATCTCAGACATGACTACAATTTGCGCGCATGGCTACCCGTAAAACTTCCGAATACAGCGAATCGTCGATTCAGGTCCTAAAAGGACTAGAACCAGTCCGTCAGCGGCCTGGAATGTACACCCGCACAGACAATCCACTCCACATCATTCAAGAGGTGCTTGATAACGCTTCTGATGAGGCTTTAGGAGGGTTTGGTAAGCAAATCATCGTCACCATGCATACCGACGGTAGTGTGAGCGTAGAAGATGATGGCCGTGGCATTCCAGTGGGAATGCATCCAACGGAGAAGTTACCCGTAGTAGAAATCGTGTTTACCCAGTTACATGCTGGTGGTAAGTTTGAAAAAGGCACTGGTGGGGCTTACGCATTCTCAGGCGGTTTACATGGTGTTGGTGTTTCGGTAACTAATGCCTTATCCAAAAGATTAGAAGTGACTGTTTGGCGTGATGGCCAAAAGTCAACATTGACCTTTGCTGACGGCAAGGTCATTGAAAAACTCAAATCAAGCCCATCTTCAAAAGAAGATAAGTCACACGGTACTCGCGTACGCGCTTGGCCTGATGGTAAGTACTTTGATAGTTCGGCTATTCCGATGCCTGAGCTCATCCGCTTGCTGCGCTCCAAAGCAGTCTTATTGCCAGGCGTGAAGGTCACACTGATTCAAGAAAAAACCGGCGATACCCAGACTTGGCAATATGCACAGGGCTTACGCGGCTATTTAAATGAGGCCATTGCACAAGCTGGCCATGGCGCAGAAGTTATTCCGCCATTCGAGGGCGAGCAATATGCAACAGGTACGGGTGATGATGATTCCTTTGCAGAAGGTGAGGGCGCAGCTTGGGTAGTTTGCTGGACTGAAGATGGTGCACCAGTGCGCGAGAGTTATGTGAACTTGATTCCAACTCCTGCAGGCGGTACACATGAGAGCGGTTTGCGTGAAGGCTTATTTAATGCCGTTAAAGGCTTTATTGAAATGCACGCATTGCAGCCTAAGGGCGTGAAGCTCATGCCTGAAGACGTATTTGCTCGCGCATCCTTTATTTTGTCTGCCAAAGTATTGGATCCGCAATTTCAAGGTCAGATTAAAGAGCGTCTTAATTCACGTGATGCGGTGCGCTTAGTTTCTGGTTATGTGAAATCCGCTCTTGAGCTCTGGTTAAACCAGCACGTTGACTACGGTCGTAAGTTAGCTGATTTAGTTATTAAGCAAGCCCAGGCCAGAACCCGCGCAGGACAAAAAGTTGAGAAGAAAAAATCTTCTGGCGTTGCTGTTCTGCCCGGTAAGCTTACCGATTGCGAGAGCCAAGATATTGGCATGAACGAAATCTTCCTGGTGGAGGGTGACTCTGCCGGCGGTTCCGCCAAAATGGGCCGCAATAAGGAATATCAAGCCATTCTGCCATTACGCGGTAAGGTATTAAATACCTGGGAAGCAGAGCGCGACCGCTTATTTGCAAACAATGAGGTGCACGATATTGCTGTAGCGATTGGCGTTGACCCCCATGGTGCGAATGACAATCCAGACTTATCTAATCTGCGTTACGGCAAGGTTTGCATCCTCTCTGATGCGGACGTCGATGGCGCGCATATTCAAGTGTTGTTATTAACCTTGTTCTACAAGCATTTCCCTAAATTGATTGAATTGGGCCATGTGCATATTTCTAGACCACCACTATTTAGAGTGGATGCTCCAGCACGCGGCAAAAAGCCTGCCCAAAAAATCTACGCATTAGATGCTAATGAGTTGCAAGCGATTGAAGATAAGCTGCGCAAGGATGGCGTTAAAGAAACTGCATGGCAGATTTCTCGCTTTAAAGGCTTGGGTGAGATGAGCGCAGAGCAGCTTTGGGATACAACTCTGAATCCGGATACTCGCCGTTTACTACCTGTAACACTAGGTACTTGGACCGAAGACGAAACATTTAAAACAATGGATATGCTGATGGGTAAATCAGAGTCTGGCGCGCGTCGCGATTGGCTTGAAGAGCGCGGCAATGAAGTGGAGGCGGATATCTAATGACAACTAAAAAGACTCCTGGAAAAAATAATCCAGCTGATCAGGCGGATTTATTCTCCAACCCGATTGAGATGGATATCGTTGAAGTTGATGAGGCTGCAGCAGTGGCAGCATCTTCTGGTGGTGGTTCAGGCAATCATGATCCGAAAACCATTGACCTAAATGAAGATGGCAAAGACAGCTTAACTTTAGCGGTCTACGCAGAGCGTGCCTATTTAGATTACGCCATTAGCGTTGTTAAAGGTCGCGCGCTTCCAGATGTATCAGACGGACAGAAGCCTGTACAGCGCCGAATCCTATTCTCGATGAGTGAAATGGGCTTGCGCGCTGATGCGAAGCCGGTAAAGAGTGCTCGTGTCGTTGGTGATGTGTTGGGTAAATTCCATCCTCACGGTGATCAGTCTGCTTACGATGCATTGGTTCGTTTGGCACAAAGCTTCTCATTGCGTTATCCATTAATTGATGGACAAGGTAACTTCGGTTCCCGCGATGGTGATGGCGCGGCAGCGATGCGTTACACCGAGGCACGTCTAACTAAGATTGCTAGTCTGCTGTTAAGTGAGATTGATGAAGGTACGGTTGATTTCGCACCAAACTACGATGGTTCATTCCAAGAGCCGAAGTTGTTGCCAGCACGCTTGCCGTTTGTATTGCTCAACGGTGCTTCGGGTATTGCGGTTGGTATGGCTACCGAGATTCCATCGCATAACTTGCGTGAAGTGGCTTCCGCAGCAGTTGCTTTGATGAAGTCTCCAAAGATGACTACTTCAGAGTTGTTGGAGATCATGCCCGGTCCTGACTATCCGGGTGGTGGCCAAATCATTTCCTCTGCTGCAGAAATTGCCCAGATTTATGAGGCAGGGCGCGGCAGTATTAAGGTGCGCGCACGTTGGTCAGTTGAAGAGTTGGCTCGTGGCCAGTGGCAGATTGTTGTAAATGAGTTGCCGCCAGCCACTTCCTCTCAGCGAGTATTGCAAGAGATTGAAGAGATCACGAATCCAAAGGTAAAGGTTGGTAAAAAGACCTTAACTCCTGAGCAGAATAACCTCAAATCAACCATTCTGAATGTGCTCGATGGCGTTCGTGATGAATCCAGCAAGGATGCTGCAGTTCGCTTGGTGTTTGAGCCTAAGAGCAAGAATATCGACGTCAATGAGTTTGTAAACCTATTACTTGCTCACACCTCATTAGAGTCCAATGCGCCAATGAACTTGGTGATGATTGGCAATGATGGTCGTCCGCGTCAAAAGGGCTTAAAAGAAATCATCTCTGAGTGGATTGCTTTCAGGGTTGCCACAGTTACCCGTAGAACTCAGCACCGCTTAGGCAAAGTCAAAGACCGCATGCATATTTTGGAAGGGCGTTTAATCGTTCTTCTCAATATTGATAAGGTTATCAAAATCATTCGCAATAGCGATGAGCCCAAAGCGGATTTGATTAAAGAATTTAAGTTATCGGACCGCCAGGCTGAAGATATTCTGGATATACGTTTGCGTCAGCTGGCTCGCTTGGAAGGCATCAAGATCGAGCAAGAACTTAAAGAACTCAAAGCGGAGCGCGATGATCTAGAGGGCTTATTGCAAAGCGATACCGTCTTGCGTAAACGCATCATCAAAGAAATCGAATCCGATATGAAGGATTTTGGCGATGATCGTCGCACTTTAATTCAGGAAGATAAGCGTGCTGTTGCTGAGACTAAAGTGATTGATGAGCCTGTAACGGTGATTGTTTCCCAAAAAGGCTGGGTACGAGTTCGTCAAGGTCATGAGCATGATGCAACGCAATTTAGCTTTAAGGCAGGCGATGCTTTATATGCCACCTTCGAAGTGAGAACGGTAGACGTTATTCAAGGCTTTGGCAGTGATGGTCGTGTCTATACCGTTCCTGTTAGCGAATTGCCTGGTGCCCGCGGTGATGGTTCACCATTAACCAGTTTTGTTAATTTGGCCGCCGGGTCACAGATGGTTGCCTACTATTCTGGTCAACCTGACGATCTGGTATTGCTATCTACTAAAGCGGGCTTTGGATTCTTGGCTAATGTATCGGATATGAGTACGCGTAATAAGGCGGGTAAATCATTCTTAAGTATGGATGCCAAGGTACCGGGTGATGCACCTTTAGGTGCGGCAAAAGTCAAAGTCGGCATGAAACAAGTTGCCTGCTTGTCTGAGGCTTCCAAGTTATTGGTCTTCCCTCTAGATGAACTCAAGCGCTTGCCAACTGGCGGCAAAGGCGTGATCTTGATGGGCTTGGACGATAAGGAGCACCTGGCTTCAGCAATTGCTGTAGGTCCTGATGGAGCGACTTACTCAGGCGCAGGACGTGCTGGCAAGCCAACCGAACTCAGTTTGGATGCAAAAACCTTGAAGTCGTTTGCGGGTAACCGTGCACGCAAAGGTCACTTTGTAGAACCGCGCTTAAAAGACGGCAAGCTCACAGCGAACTAAGTTCGGCGTTTAGACTTTCTTCGGAACGCTAATGCCGTATTTGACGGCGATCACTTCTGCCAGGATCGAGATTGCGATCTCTGGTGGGGTGAGAGCCCCAATATAAAGCCCTACAGGGCCATGTAGTTTTTCTACTTGCTCTTGGCTTACATCGAATTCCAATAAACGCTCTTTGCGTTTTTGAGTGTTCTTACGACTGCCTAGTGCGCCTACATAAAAAGCTGGTGACTTGAGAGCCTCCATCAAAGCCATGTCATCCAATTTAGGATCATGTGTAAGGGCAACAACTGCAGTGTGAGAATCGACACCAATTTCCAGCAACACATCGTCTGGCATGCCCTTAGAAAATGTAATGTCCGTGCGATTGAGGCCTTCGGCATATTCTTCGCGAGGATCGATCACGATGACTTCAAAGTCAGAAGCTAAAGCAAAATCAGCGGTGTATAGGGAGAGTTGGCCAGCACCAATGATCACCATGCGCCAACGCGGTCCGTAAGTCGTTTGCATTTCTTGTTCAGTACAAACAAATTCATCACTACGATCACCCAAGGCGAGCGTCGATTTTCCAGTGCTTAAACTTACTGAGCGGCGAGTAATTTGATGCGAAGAAATATTCTCAAGTAGCTTTTCTAAAACAGCTAGCTCTGGTTTTGGCTCCACCAATAAACGCAGGGTGCCTCCACATGGCAATCCAAAGCGTGCAGCCTCTTGTTGGGTTACGCCATAAACCACCATTTCAGGGGTATTGCGCGTCAAAATTTCAGTTTGAACACGACGAATCAGATCGTCTTCCACGCAACCACCTGAAACTGAGCCGGCTACCTGACCATCAGCACGTATTGCTAGCCAAGAGCCGACCGGACGTGGAGCGGAGCCCCAGGTTTGAACCACGGTTGCAATCGCCACAGATTGGCCAGATTGGATCCATTCCACGGCAGATTTAAGAACGCTGAGGTCGGTACTGTTCATGCCATTTCTTCTTTTGATAATGCTTTGATGAATAACTAATTATTATCACTCTAATGACTATTTCTGGTGAATCCTTCAAAAACCCAAAATTACGCCTTGCCGTACTTTTATTGGCAGCGGGCGAGGGAAGTCGTTTGGGAGGAATACCCAAGGCATTGCTGAAGAAAGAGGGTAATACCTTATTAAGACGTTTTCTGCGCTCAATAGAATGCTTAAATCCCGTGGAAACTTTAGTGATTACGGGTTTTTATGCAGATGCAATTGAAACGGAAATCCATTCAATAAAGCAAAAGACTGGTAACTCGATTTCTATCATTAAAAACCCAAATCCAGAGTTGGGCCAATCATCTTCAGTTCGTCTAGGTTTAGAGTCGCTCAAATCTGACTATGACGTTTTGTTGGTTGCTTTATGCGATCAGCCTAATATTGGCGTCTCGGAGATTGAAGCTCTGTTAGAGCAATTCAATCAAGCGGGATTCAGTCGGGAAATCGTCTTGCCAATGGTGAACGGAAGCCGTGGTAACCCAGTATTATTTTCGAAAAAGGTGATTGAAGAAATTCTGGCGACACCCAGGATGGTCTGCAGACCCTTTATGGATCAGCATCCAGAGCTAGTGAAAGTATTTGAGACGAATAATCAGGCTTATTTATTGGATGTCGACACCCAGTCCGACATCCAAAAACTAGGGCTTGATCCTATTAAATTAATGTAATTGAATTAAATCTCAGCGATCAATTCAATTTCAACGCAAGCACCCAGCGGAATTTGCGCAACACCAAATGCGCTACGAGCATGTTTGCCAGCATCACCAAAAACTTCAAAAAGTAATTCCGAACAGCCATTAACAACTAGGTGCTGCTCCGTATAAGTGTCGGTAGAGTTCACCAAACCCATTACCTTAACAATGCGTTTTACTTTATCCAAAGAGCCTAAGTGATTCTGCAAGGTGGAGATCAGATCGATTGCAATAGAGCGTGCTGCCGCTTTGCCAGTATCGGTATCCATGTCTTTACCAAGCTTTCCTACCCAAGGTTTGCCATCGTGTTTAGCAATATGACCGGAGAGAAAAACAGTATTACCGGTAGTGGCTGCCATGACATAGGCCGCAGCAGGAGGTCCTGGTGGTGGCAAATCAATTCCAAGGGTTTTGAGGCGATCGCTAATGTTTGTAGTCATGATGAATAGGATTAATTTAAAAAAAAGAAATAAGTTCAAAAGGGAATATCAGAATCTTACTTGGAAAGTTGACGCATGGCACTCTCAAGGCCATTTAAGGTCACTGGATACATGCGATCTTTCATGAAGTTTTGCATGATGTCAATTGACTGACGATATTGCCAAATAGATTCAGGTTCTGGATTGAGCCAAGCAAAATGCGGGAAGTGGTCAATTAAACGATTGATCCAAACAGCGCCAGCTTCCTTATTGTTGTATTCAACTGAACCATTCGGACTCAAAATCTCATAAGGAGACATCGTTGCATCACCAACGAATATCAGCTTGTAGTCTGGGCCATATTTATTGATGATGTCTTGGGTTGGCGTTGCTTGGTCGCGTCTGCGACGATTACTTTGCCAAAGGTTTTCATAAACACAGTTATGAAAATAGTAGTGCTCAAGATGTTTAAATTCTGCTTTAGCAGCAGAGAACAATTCAGCAATCCGCTGAATATGATCATCCATTGAGCCACCAACATCCATGAGTAGCAGCACTTTGACCTGATTGTGGCGCTCAGGGCGCATTTTGATATCGAGCATTCCTGCATTGGCTGCAGTTGAGTGAATCGTTTTATCGAGATCGAGCTCTAGAGTTGATCCTTCTCTGGCAAATCGACGCAAACGACGCAAAGCAACCTTAATGTTGCGAGTGCCCAAAGCTAAATCACTGTCATAGTCTTTAAACTCTCGCGCTTCCCAAACCTTGATCGCGGTTCTATTGCCGGCGCTCTCACCGCCAATGCGAATGCCTTCAGGATGGTAGCCGCTATGACCAAACGGGGAGGATCCGCCAGCGCCAATCCATTTATTTCCGCCACCATGCCACTCTTTTTGTTCTTTTAGAAGCTCCTCAAGACGCTTTTTCAGTGCATCAGGGCCACCTAATTTTTTGAGTGCTGCTTTTTCTTCTTCAGTCAGTACGCGCTGAAGCTTTTTCTCTAGCCAGTCCAAAGGAATGTCTGGGGAGAGTGCAATGATTTGTTCAATGCCGTTGAAGTAGCTGCCAAAGACTTGATCAAAACGATCAAAGTGTTGTTCGTCTTTAACCAGGGTCATGCGAGCTAGCTGATAAAACTCATCAATCGAAGGATTGATAACGCCGGATTTCAAAGCCTCTAGGAGAGTTAAAAACTCTCGCACTGAAACGGGCACTTTAGCCTCTTTCAGGTTAAGGAAGAATTGAATCAGCATAAATACAGGGCGTTATTGGTCAATACATTAACGATGATTGCGATTCATCATGACCAAGCGCTCAAACAAGTGGATATCTTGTTCGTTCTTGAGTAAGGCACCATGCAATGGAGGCACAACAATTTTTTCATCGTGGCTATACAAAGCCTCTGGCGGAATATCTTCAGCCAATAGCAGCTTGAGCCAATCAATCAATTCAGAGGTAGAGGGCTTTTTCTTTAACCCTGGTAATGAGCGTATTTGATAAAAGGCCTTGAGGGCTGCATCCAAGAGATCTTGTTTGATATTCGGGTGGTGAACATCCACGATGCTTTGCATGGTCGCCGCATCGGGAAAGGTAATGTAATGAAAAAAGCAGCGGCGCAAGAATGCATCGGGAAGCTCTTTCTCATTATTGGAGGTGATTATGACTAACGGGCGATGTTTGGCCTTAATGAGTTCGCGAGTTTCATAAACATAAAATTCCATGCGATCAATTTCGCGCAGTAAGTCATTTGGAAACTCAATATCCGCTTTATCGATTTCATCAATGAGCAATACCGTAGGTTCATCTGCCTCAAAAGCTTGCCAAAGTACGCCCTTAACAATGTAGTTGCGAATGTCTTTTACCTTCTCATCACCCAACTGCGAATCGCGCAAGCGGCTAACAGCATCGTATTCATATAAGCCCTGTTGGGCCTTGGTGGTCGATTTAATATGCCACTGCAAAAGGGGCATATTGAGTGCGGCGGCAACTTCTTCGGCCAACATCGTTTTGCCAGTGCCTGGCTCGCCTTTAATCAAAAGAGGGCGTTGCAATGCGATTGCCGCATTTACGGCTAATTTGAGATCTTCGGTGGCAACATAGCTTTGGCTGCCTGAGAAGCGGTTTTGAGTAGAGGGGTTGGATTTGCTCATATGCTGACCTAATTGGTGCTGGGTTAAGCGTTCCAGTATAGGTAAATGAGCCAAATTTTTCAGTATTTCTACTGATTTTGGCCTCCCAGAATGGCGGGAAGGGCGTCTGTCCGCTATACTCTTCCCAAATTGATCTAAATCAAACTCATTAATAATGATTTCTATGAAAAAACTCTCCATTCTTCCTCAATTGGCCGTAACCGCAGCTTTGGTTTTTGCTGGCTCTGTTGCTCAGGCTGATGAAGTTAAAGGTAATGCTGCAGCAGGTAACGGCAAGGTTTGGCTTTGTATTGGTTGCCATTCAATTCCTGACTATCGCGCAGACTACCCATTGGTATACAAGGTGCCTATGATTGGCGG
The DNA here is from genome assembly GCF_018882415.1 of Polynucleobacter sp. 86C-FISCH. Taxonomy (GTDB): domain Bacteria; phylum Pseudomonadota; class Gammaproteobacteria; order Burkholderiales; family Burkholderiaceae; genus Polynucleobacter. The sequence continues at coordinate 1,792,522 of NZ_JACVOL010000001.1, forward strand.
GCAAAATGCCGCTTACATCGCTAGCGCACTAGCTGCTTACAAAAAAGGCGAAAGAAAGCATCCAACAATGCGTTCTATTGCTGCAAGCTTGTCTGACCAAGACATGGCTGATATCGGTGAATACTATGCTGCGCAAACTGCCAGCTCACCTAACAACCCATTGAAGTGATTCATTAATAAAGATACATAGAGATACTTTTATGAAATTCGCCCTAATTACTGCAGTTTTGCTATCCAGCATTGGTTTGGTAAACGTAGCAAACGCTGCCAATAAAGAAAAAGGTCAGGCTTTGGTTGAGAAGGCTAATTGCGCTTCTTGTCATGGTGCTGGTTTGAATGCTCCAATCCTGCCTGCTTATCCAAAATTAGCTGGCCAGTATGCTGATTACCTTTACTACGCCTTAAAGGCTTACAAGGTAGGCAATAGCAATGCTCAGTTTGGTCGCAACAATGCGGTAATGGGCTCACAAGTTCAAAACTTTAGCGATGCTGACTTGCAAGATATGGCTGCTTACATTTCTTCTTTACCTGGTAACTTCGTAGTTAAAAAGTAAACCCTAGTAAGTAAGGCTTCATACCAAATAGGCTTAGATTAACCATCTAAGCCTTTGTTTTATATGCTTTATAAAGTTTAACGTAGCGCTTCAAGCCCTCTCTCTAGATGTTTTCGCATGGCTAGCTCAGCAGCATGCTCATCCCGTTTCAATATGGCTCTGAGGATCTCTCGATGCTCTACCAATGAGTTTTGCAATCTGCCGGTACTAGTCAGAGAGTCTCTGCGGTGAAGTTTTAGCACTTTGCGTAGATCCGCGATAACACCATTCATCCATCTATTTCCAGCAATTTCTTGTATTAATTCATGAAATTTGCCATTTACCTCAAAGAATTGCTCAATATCTCGATCGGCAGCCGCTTTTTCAAGTCGGTGGTGCAGGTGATCCAAGAGGTTTAATTCGGCTTCAGTTGCCTTTGTAGCCGTTTCTTTGGCTGCTTGACCCTCCAGAAGGGAGAGAATCGTAAAAATCTGCTCTAAGTCTTTGCGGATAACCTCGGTAACGTAGGCTCCCCGGCGCATTTTGATCGTAACCAGACCTTCAGACGCAAGAACCTTGATCGCTTCACGCATTGGAGTGCGGCTTATTCCAAACTGATCAGCCAAAGATTGCTCATCCAGCCAGCTTCCAGGGGCTAGCTGCTTGCTAAAGATTTGCTCCCGAAGCCTATCGGCAACGTCTTCATATAGCGGTCTATTATTCAGTTTTGTATTCATAATTATGAATACATTATGTAGACAATTCTAAAATTGTCAAGCAAAATGTAAGGACATTTCGATGCAATGCAACAAAAATTAACCGGGAGTTTTTGTGAGTTCTAAAGAAAACAATTCATGGCCATCTTTTCCAGATACCAACCTGGATGCTTGGAAAAAGTCTGCTCAGAAATCAGCGCCTAATGGTGATGTGGATTCCTTGGGTTGGAAAACACCAGATGGAATTCACCTAAAAGCTCTATACACATCATCGGATATTGAGGGTCTCAATTACACCGATACATTGCCAGGTTTTGAGCCATTCGTGCGTGGACCACAAGCGACGATGTATTCAGTTCGTCCATGGACCATCCGTCAATATGCTGGCTTTTCAACTGCTGAAGAATCTAATGCTTTCTATCGCAAAGCATTAGATGCTGGTGGTCAAGGTGTATCTGTTGCGTTTGACTTAGCAACGCATCGTGGTTACGACTCAGATCATCCGCGTGTTACTGGTGACGTTGGTAAGGCCGGCGTTGCGATTGATTCTGTAGAAGATATGAAGATCTTGTTTGATGGTATTCCATTAGACAAAGTGTCTGTTTCGATGACGATGAACGGCGCTGTATTGCCTGTGTTGGCTGGCTACATCGTTGCTGGTGAAGAGCAAGGCGTTAAGCAAGAGCAATTATCAGGAACTATTCAGAACGATATTCTGAAAGAGTTCATGGTGCGTAATACCTATATTTATCCACCTGAGCCATCAATGCGCATCATCGGCGACATTATTGAGTACACCGCTAAGCATATGCCTAAGTTCAACTCGATTTCGATTTCGGGTTATCACATGCAAGAGGCAGGCGCCAATCAGGTGTTGGAGTTGGCTTTCACATTGGCTGACGGTAAAGAGTATGTAAAGACAGCGCTAGCTAAAGGATTGGATGTGGACGGCTTTGCCGGACGCCTTTCATTCTTCTTTGCTATTGGCATGAACTTCTACTTAGAAGTTGCCAAGTTGCGCGCTGCACGCTTGCTGTGGTGGCGGATTATGAAATCCTTCGAGCCAAAGAATCCAAAGTCTTTGATGCTCCGTACGCATTGCCAAACTTCTGGCTGGTCTCTAACTGAACAAGATCCATACAACAACGTTGTGAGAACTACAGTTGAGGCGATGGCTGCCGTATTTGGCGGCACACAGTCATTGCATACCAACTCATTGGATGAAGCGATTGCACTTCCTTCTGAGTTCTCCAGCCGTATTGCCCGTAATACACAATTGATCCTGCAAGAAGAAACCCATATTCCGAGCGTGATCGATCCATGGGCAGGTTCTTACATGATGGAAAACCTCACTCAAGAGATGGCTGATAAAGCCTGGGAAATCATTCAAGAAGTAGAAGCCATGGGCGGCATGACCAAGGCAGTTGAAAGTGGTTGGGCTAAGCTAAAAATTGAAGCAGCTGCCGCTGAAAAACAAGCCAAGATTGATTCTGGCTCTGATGTGATTGTTGGTGTTAATAAATACAAGCTTGGCAAAGAAGATCTTGTTGATGTATTGATGATCGACAACGATAAAGTTCGCGAAGGTCAGGTAGCTCGTCTTAAAGATATCAAAGCAAAACGTGATTCTCAAAAAGTACAGGCTGCATTAGAGGCTTTAACAAAGGCTGCAGAAGATAACTCAGGTAATCTCTTGGAGCTTGCAGTAAACGCGATTCGTTTGCGTGCAACTGTTGGTGAAGTTTCTGATGCGTTAGAGAAGGTTTACGGGCGCCATCGCGCCGATACTCAAAAGGTGACCGGTGTGTATGCAGCCGCTTATGACTCAGCTGAAGGCTGGGCAAAACTCCAAACTGAAATTGCCGATTTTGCAAAAGACTTTGGTCGTCGTCCTCGTGTGATGATCGCCAAGCTAGGTCAAGATGGCCATGACCGCGGCGCTAAAGTCGTTGCCACTGCCTATGCTGACTTAGGATTTGACGTAGATATCGGGCCTTTATTCCAAACGCCTGAAGAATGTGCTCGCCAAGCGATTGAGAATGACGTACATGCCTTAGGAGTTTCTACTTTGGCAGCTGGTCATAAGACATTAGTTCCAGCCATCATTGCTGAATTGAAAAAACAAGGCTCAGACGACATCATTGTGTTCGTTGGCGGCGTGATTCCAAGACAAGACTACGAATTCCTCTATGAGGCTGGCGTAAAAGGAATCTACGGACCAGGTACACCTATTCCGGCATCGGCCAAGGATGTGCTTGAGCAAATTCGTAAGTCTGTTAAACCCGCTTAATACGGATCATAGGCATGCTCGAAGCTGCTGATCAGGCTCTGGTGAATGATCTCACTGGTGCGCCATCGCTTAAACAGCGCCGCGCACTGGCGAAGATCATTACTTTGCTTGAGTCAACGCGCCTAGATCACCGTCACCGCGCTGATGACGTACTCAATTCTTTGTTGTCTAAAACAGGCCAATCATTCCGCCTCGGCATCTCAGGTGTACCAGGTGTTGGTAAGTCGACCTTAATTGAATCCTTGGGTTTATACCTGATTGAAAAAGGTCACCGAATAGCTGTTTTGGCGATCGATCCTTCTTCAAGTATTTCTGGTGGTTCGATTTTGGGCGATAAGACGCGTATGGAGCGATTATCCGTTCTAGAGAATGCCTTTATTCGCCCAAGTCCATCCTCTTGTACTTTGGGTGGTGTAGCCGAGAAGACTCGTGAAGCCATGTTGGTTGCTGAAGCCGCAGGTTTTGACGTCATCATTGTTGAGACAGTTGGCGTAGGGCAGAGTGAAATCGCGGTTGCTGGCATGACCGATATGTTCTTGTTGTTGCAATTACCGAATGCAGGCGATGATCTTCAGGCAATTAAAAAAGGCGTGATGGAAATCGCCGATCTGATTGTGATTAATAAGGTGGATATTGATCCCGATGCTGCAATGCGAGCTCAACTATTTATCACGAGTTCATTGCGCCTGTTGGGATTCCAGGGTAATCCTGACCACGCATCACACGATAAAGAGTTTTGGCATCCGCAAGTGATGACCTTGAGCGCCCTCGAGGGCAAAGGCGTGCCAGAGCTTTGGGACAAAGTTTCCCATTTTGAAAAACTGCAAAAGGCGAACGGTAAATTTGAATCTCGTCGCAAGCAACAAGCAGGTGCATGGATGTGGGATCGCATCGATGCTGGACTTAAAAACGCATTTCGTAGCAATGAAGCAGTGCAAAAACTTCTACCAAGTTTGGTTGCACAAGTAAATCAAGGAACTATGGCAGCTTCTGTAGCGGCAAGACGGCTACTGGAGTCCATGGGGCATGAATTTTTCTAAGGAGCAGGAAATGAAGGAAATCATTCAACAACTGGAAGCCAAGCGTGAGCTTGCCCGATTGGGTGGCGGGCAAAAGCGTATTCAGGCTCAACATGCAAAAGGCAAGTTAACTGCGCGTGAGCGTATTGAACTCTTGCTAGATGCTGGGACATTCGAAGAGTGGGATATGTTTGTTGAGCACCGTTGCCATGACTTTGGCATGGGTGATCAAACCGTTCCTGGCGATGGTGTTGTGACCGGTTATGGAATGATTAATGGTCGTTTGGTATTTGTGTTCTCACAAGACTTCACCGTGCTTGGCGGCTCCTTGTCTGAAGCTCATGCTGAAAAAATCTGCAAGATCATGGATCAAGCCCTTAAAGTCGGAGCGCCTGTTATTGGTTTGAATGACTCTGGTGGTGCACGTATTCAAGAGGGTGTTGCATCTCTTGGCGGCTATGCTGAAATTTTCCAGCGCAACGTTACTGCGTCTGGTGTGATTCCACAGATTTCTCTGATCATGGGCCCGTCAGCTGGTGGCGCGGTTTACTCTCCAGCCTTGACCGACTTCATTTTCATGGTCAAAGATAGCTCATACATGTTCGTGACTGGTCCTGAAGTGGTTAAGACCGTTACTCATGAAGACGTCACTGCCGAAGAATTGGGTGGCGCTGTAACTCACTCAACAGTTTCAGGCGTATGCGACCTAGCATTTGACAACGATGTCGATGCAATCATGATGTTGCGTCGCTTCTTTAACTACTTGCCGCTCTCTAACCGTGAGAAGCCGCCTTTGATTAAGGGTGCTAATCGCACCGAAGAGCCAGATTTCTCCCTGGATACATTAGTTCCATCGAATCCAAATCAACCGTACGACATGAAAGAGTTGATTGAGAAGATCGTTGATGATGGCGAGTTCTTTGAATTACAGCCTGACTACGCAAAAAATATTGTGATTGGTTTTGCCCGCATTGAAGGGCGCTCAATTGGTATTGTTGCCAATCAGCCTTTGGTATTGGCTGGCTGTTTAGACATCAAGGCCTCTATTAAGGCAGCGCGTTTTGTGCGCTTCTGTGATGCCTTCAATATTCCAGTAGTTACTTTGGTTGACGTTCCAGGCTTTATGCCAGGAACCGCCCAAGAATACGGCGGCATCATTAAGCATGGCGCCAAATTGCTCTATGCGTATGCAGATTGCACGGTACCTAAAGTAACCTTAATTACACGTAAGGCCTACGGTGGTGCTTATGACGTGATGGCTTCTAAGCATTTACGTGGTGACGTGAACTTCGCTTGGCCTTCAGCTGAGATCGCTGTGATGGGTCCTAAAGGCGCTGTTGAGATTATTTTCCGTGAAGAGAAGTCCGATCCAGAAAAAATTACAGCTCGTGAAGCCGAGTACAAAGCTAAGTTTGCCAACCCATTTGTGGCTGGACGTCGTGGTTATATTGATGACGTCATCCTTCCACATGAAACCCGCAAACGTATTGCTCGTTCATTAGCAATGCTTAAAGATAAAGACTTAAAGAATCCTGCGCGTAAACACGGCAATATTCCTCTGTAAAGGCGCTGACAAATTATGACTACGAAAATGTTTAAGAAAATTTTGATTGCTAACCGCGGTGAGATTGCTTGCCGTGTAATGGCCACTGCCAAAAAGATGGGCATTAAGACCGTTGCTGTTTATTCTGAAGCGGATAAAGAGGCGCGTCACGTGCAGTTGGCCGATGAGGCTGTATGTATTGGGCCAGCACCTTCACGTGAATCCTATTTAGTGATGGACCGCATTATTCAGGCCTGCAAAGATACTGGCGCTGAAGCGGTACATCCTGGCTATGGTTTCTTGTCTGAAAACGAGCAGTTTGCTAAGCGTTGTGAAGAAGAGGGCATTGTGTTTATCGGCCCTAAATATCAATCTATCGCCGCAATGGGTGACAAGATCGCTTCTAAGAAGCTCGCTCTAGAGGCGAAGGTCAATACCATTCCTGGTTACAACGAAGCGATTGATACTACTGAAGAGGCTGTGAAGATCGCCCAAGGTATCGGGTATCCGGTCATGATTAAAGCGTCCGCAGGTGGTGGTGGTAAAGGTCTGCGCGTTGCTTTTAATGACAAAGAAGCTGCCGAAGGTTTCGCTGCCTGTAAAACAGAGGCGATGAATAGCTTTGGTGATGACCGTATCTTCATTGAGAAGTTTGTTGAAGGCCCACGCCATATTGAGATTCAGGTTTTGGGTGACTCTCATGGCAATGTGGTTTACCTCAATGAGCGTGATTGCTCAATCCAACGTCGTCATCAAAAGGTAATCGAAGAGGCGCCATCACCTTTCATCGACCCAGCTACTCGTAAAGCGATGGGTGAGCAAGCGGTTGCATTAGCTAAAGCCGTTAATTACCAATCTGCAGGTACTGTGGAGTTCGTGGTCGGTAAGGACAAGTCTTTCTACTTCCTTGAAATGAATACCCGCTTGCAAGTTGAGCATCCAGTTACTGAAAGCATTACTGGCCTGGATTTAGTTGAGCAAATGATTCGTGTTGCTGCTGGCGAGAAGCTTGCCTTTAAACAAGAAGACGTGAAGCTGGATGGTTGGTCGATGGAGTGCCGTATTAACGCCGATGACCCATTCCGTAACTTCCTGCCTTCAACAGGCCGCCTCGTTAAATACCGTCCACCAGAGTCAGTGAATGGTGTCCGTGTAGATACTGGCGTGTATGAGGGTGGTGAGATTCCGATGTACTACGACTCCATGATCGCTAAGTTAATCGTTCATGGCAAGGATCGTACAGAGGCAATTGAAAAAATGCGTGCAGCACTGAATGATTTCGTTATTCGCGGAATTCATTCAAATATTCCTTTTCAGGCTGCATTGCTGCAGCATCCACGCTTTGTAAATGGTGACTTCACAACCGGCTTTATTGCAGAAGAGTATCCAGAAGGCTTTAAGAAGGATTCAGTGCAGCCAGCAGATCCTAAGCGCTTAGCCGCATTGGCTGCATTTATGCGCTATCGCTATCTTCAGCATATTCAAATGATCGATGGTCAGTTGGCTGGCCACGAAATGATCATTGGTAAGAAGTTTGTTGTTGTTACTGGTAAAAAATCGGGCTCCATGAATGACCCGTATGAGGTACCTATTCGCGTAGAGCTCAAGGATGGCGTTTATTCCGTCTACATCGAAGATGCTGATGGTGTAAGTCGTTATGACATCGTGAGTGACTGGCGTCCAGGCCAAATTTGCCTGCACGCTACCATTAACGGCACTCACAAGATCACTGCGCAAGTAGAACGTCGTGGTGTGCGATATGTGCTGATTCTTGATGGTGTTCATTACGAGTGTATGGTGCTGAGCCCATTAGGTGCAGAGCTCCAGCGTCGCATGCCGGTCAAGTTACCACCAGATACATCCAAGTTGGTGATGTCTCCAATGCCAGGCCTATTAACAAAGATTGCCGTTAAGGTCGGTGAGGCAGTTACTGCTGGACAGAAATTGGCCTCCATTGAAGCGATGAAAATGGAAAACACACTATCGGCTGTTCAAGATGGTGTGGTTGCCGAAATTTGCGCTAAAGAGGGTGATAGCTTAGCGGTTGATCAGTTGATCATTCGCTTCGAATAAAAAGGTTGACGACTATGAGCGCTAAGCCATTCAAAATTTTAGGCATTCAGCAAATTGCTATTGGTGGTGAGAACAAAGATCGACTCAAGAAATTATGGGTTGATATGCTGGGCTTTGAATACAAGAGTACTTTTGTCTCTGAGCGTGAAAACGTGGATGAAGATATCTGTGCAATCGGTAAAGGTGCGCATGAGATTGAAGTTGACCTCATGCAGCCATTCGATATTGAAAAGAAACCAGCAGTTCATCAAACACCCCTAAATCACATTGGTTTGTGGGTAGATGACCTGCCTAAAGCGGTTGAGTGGCTTACTGCGAATGGGTTACGTTTTGCGCCTGGTGGCATTCGTAAGGGTGCAGCGGGCTATGACATCACCTTTGTGCACCCTAAAGGAAATGACGAATTCCCCATTAGTGGTGAAGGTGTGCTGATTGAGCTAGTTCAGGCCCCTCCAGAAGTGATTGCAGGATTAAGTCCATAATTTGGACTGGTATGCAAATTAACGGGATTTAAATTGGCAAATATATTAGCCATCGACACCTCCTCAGCATGGTGTTCGGTGGCTTTATCGTTAGAGGGTCAGGCAGTTCAATTCAGGCATGAAGCTGTCACAGTCGGTGCCAGTCAATTGTTATTGCCGTGGATAGAGTCGCTCCTAAGCGATGCGAAATCTTCCCTGACAGACCTAGATGCGATTGCCGTAGGTATCGGTCCTGGTGCGTTTACAGGTGTACGTTTAGGTGTGGCCGCTGTTCAGGGCTTGGCTGTATCGCAAAACATTCCGGTAGTGCCGGTATGTAGCCTTGATGCCATCGCTGCCCAACTTTTAGAGTCAGCAGTATTCAAATCCTCTCATCCTCAGCGATTGATGATTGCGATTGATGCCCGGATGGAAGAGGTCTATTGGGCTTCTTACGATATTCAAGAGAAGCGCCTGCCAAGTCGCATTGGCGATATTCATTTGACCAAGCCAGAAGATCTGAATTTGGAGGGAGTGCAATTGCTTGCTGGTAGTGCTTTAAATGCCTATAACCAGAGCCTACCGCAATTCATAGGTCCAATCGATCCAGATGTCTCTATTTCCGCATTGGGTATTTTGAAATGTGCGCAGCAGTCCCTGCAAGACGGGGCGCATTGTGAAGTTCGACAACTAGAGCCTCTGTATGTGCGAGATAAGGTGGCATTTACTACCGCTGAACGAGAAGAGGGCAAGAAGTAATGTCGGATCACACAACAGCCGAATGTGCTGCAGAACTTTCCTTCTTGCCGATGCAGCAAGCTGACTTAGACGATGTCCTGAAGATCGAATCTGTCTCTCATGTTCATCCTTGGACAAAAGGCAACTTTTCCGATTCTCTCGCAGCAGGTCATTGGGCATATTGCATTCGTCCGCAAGCAGATCAAGTGGTGAAGGGTTCCTATTTGGATCCAGCAGTTCTATGGGCATATTGCATCTTGTTTCCTGCTGTTGATGAATTACATCTCCTTAACATCACTGTTTCCCCACATTTACGTAAGTTAGGCCTGGGCCAAAGAATGATGGCTGCTATTGAGGGCGTAGCTTTTCAGCAGAAGATGCCGCGAATCATCTTGGAAGTAAGGCCAACCAACGAAGCAGCTTTAGCCCTTTATCAAAAATTGGGTTACGAGCAAATTGGTATTCGTAAAAATTATTATCCTGCAAGCCCAGAAACTGGTGGACGAGAAGACGCTCTTGTATTGGCTAAATCGATTAAGCTAGAGGCATGAGCAATAATTCAAGCTTCTTAAAAGAAATGGGCATCACCGAGTGGACATCTCGTGATGCGATCCAAGCTCAGCCCGAAGATTCTGTTGCAGCAAGTTCTCAGGCCGCACCGCAAGAAACGCAAGCCTCGCCAAGGGCGAGCAATGGAATGTGGTGGTTTTTTGGAAATGAACCCCAAGGCGATGCCAAAATTTTGTTTCAAAACCTCATTCGAGTTCTTGGCTTAGCTAAGAACGAGTGGTCCTGGAAGAGTCCATCAGAGAACTTGGGTCAATTGGTTAACCCCGGATCACCCTTGGTTGCGATTGCATTTGGTGGACCGGTTACTCAAAAGATAACTGGTGAAAGAGATTCACTGCCGCAGTTGCGCGAAACCGTGCTTGCGCTAAATACGGGTAATGAGGAAGAAATTCCGGTGATTGCTTCTTTTGAATTAAATCAGGTGCTCACAAAGCCAAAAGAGAAGGCCATGCTTTGGCAGGATTTGATGATGGCTCGATCGGTGTTGCAAAACATCTAAAGACTTCCGAGGGATAAGCTTAGTGCTTATGCTCCCCAATCAGATGCATGGAGTCATATTCCGCCTGGTTTCTAGCGTGACGCTTGATAACCAACCACATAATTAAACTCACAACTACGCCAAATCCAATGATCACTATTTGAATGGGTACATCCAACCAAATAAGTAGTGAGTAGATCAATAGCATCATTAACACTGAAATATTTTCATTGAAGTTCTGCACAGCAATGGAGTGACCTGCTGACATGAGTACATGTCCGCGATGTTGCAGTAGTGCGTTCATTGGCACGACAAAGTAACCAGCTAACCAGCCCACCAGAATTAATAATAAATATGCCGGCAATAAATTGAGGGTAACGTCAAACTTACCGAAGCTAAAAATGCTCGTATTAGGTAATAAATCAGAGTTGTAGACTGCCATCACGCAGACCACTAAGCCCATCGCAATTCCGTAAGGCAATACGTTCAAGGATTTGCGTAAAGGAATGCGCCATGCGGCATAGACGGCGCCACCAGCTACGCCCACGGCTGAGATCGCTTGCAAAATGGCGCCCTGAGACAAATTCATATGAAGCGCTACTTGCGCCCACTTAATCACAATAAATTGCAGGGTAGCTCCGGCACCCCAGAATAAAGTGGTGACCGCTAAGGAGATTTGACCAAGGCGATCATTCCAAAGTGTTTTAAAGCAAATGGCGAAATCTTTAACCAATTCAATTGGATTTGTCTTTTGAGAAACGTAACGTGCGCCAGTATCTGGAATCTTTAAGTTGATGAGTGCTGCCACAACATAAATCATCATGATGATCATGATTGCTGATTCAGCAGGAGTATCAATTCCAGTTTCAAAAGTCGGCATATCTAAGGCAAGCAGACTTTGTGAGACTGTAGTGCTAATCAGAACGCCACCCAAAACCGTGCCCAAAATAATGGATCCAACTGTTAATCCTTCGATCCAGCCGTTGGCGGCAACCAATTTTTCAGGTGGAAGCAGTTCGGTCAAAATTCCGTACTTTGCAGGGGAGTAAGCGGCAGCGCCCAGACCAACAATGGCATATGACATTAAAGGGTGACTTCCAAAGAGCATGGCCACGCAGCCGACGAACTTAATCGTGTTCGTAATGAACATGACGTTGCCCTTAGGGCGGGAATCAGCAAAAGCGCCAACAAATGCCGCCAAGAGCACGTAGGACAGCACAAAGAACAATTTGAGCAAAGGGGTCATCCAGGCCGGAGCATGGAGCTGGGCCAAGAGGGCGATAGCCGCTATCAGGAGAGCATTATCAGCAAGCGACGAAAAAAATTGCGCCGCCATAATGATGTAAAAGCTACGGTTCATTCGTACAATCTAGTCATTACTACAATTAAAACATGAAAGGAGGGGTGATTATGGGTGATTCAGCTAACGGCCTGATTAATAGACCAATTTTGGCCTCTATTCATACTGCCGCCTTTCAGCATAATTTAAACCGAGTTCGAGAATTGGCGCCAGAGTCCAAGATCTGGTCGGTTATTAAGGCGCGTGCCTATGGCCATTGCTTTGATGCTGCCCTAAAGGGCCTTGCTTCTACAGATGGCTTTGCTCTATTGGATATTCAGGATGCAGCATGGTTGCGTCAACACGGCTGGAAGGGCCGAATACTGCTTTTAGAAGGCTTTTTTCATGAAAATGAGCTCAGCCTTGCAGAAGAGTTGGCTTGCGATTTGGTGGTTCATTGCGAAGCCCAGGTTGAATGGCTTGAGCGCTTCAAAGCCAAAAACCATAAGCCATTTAATGTCTTTCTCAAAATGAATACCGGCATGAACCGCTTAGGCTTCAAAGCAGATAGCTACAGAACGGCATTTCACCGTTTGCATGCTGCTGGCTATCACATGCACCACATGACTCATTTTGCTAATGCGGATCAGGTTGATCAATCTCCGACAGTTGGTGCTCAGCAAGAGTTGTTTAGCCAAACTATTGAGGGGTTAGAAGGCTCCACTTCACTGGCCAATTCTGCGGCTATTTTGTGGCATCGAAATGCATTGGGTGATTGGGTCCGTCCCGGCATCATGCTTTATGGTGCATCACCAACAGGACTTCATGCCGATATTGAGCATTCCAATCTACAAGCGGTTATGCAGTTACATAGTGAAATTATTGATATTCAGGATCTGCAGAAGGGCGATCGTATTGGTTATGGTGGTCGCTATGAAGCAAAGGAAGCTATGCGTGTAGGTATCGTAGCTTGTGGTTATGCAGATGGATATCCGCGGCACGCTAAAGACGGTACCCCAGTTTGGGTTGCTCAAGGTAAAGAAGGAGTTATTTGTCCTTTGGTGGGAAGAGTTTCCATGGACATGTTGGCGATTGATTTGCGAAATGCGCCTAATGCAAATATTGGCACCTCTGTTCAGCTTTGGGGAGACAAAGTTCCAGTGGATGATGTTGCGCAAATGAGCGACACGATTGGGTACGAATTACTTTGTGCCGTTGCACCAAGAGTGCCTGTAGCTATCAAATAAAAAATCCTCCAGTACGGAGGATTTTTACTATGCACTTAATTCGTATTTATTACTTATTCCAGAACTGCCACCAGCTGCGTTCTTTTTTAACGCGTTGACCAGTTAACATCATCTGGCTATCTGGGAAGTTCAGCTTAAATACACGCGCAGAGTCGTTGCTTAATTGCGTCATGCCAAGTTTTTCGTATGACTTAGTCAGAATATAAAGCGCCTCTTCGACAGCGGGTGCGCGGTCATAATCTCGAATGACCAATTGAGCGCGATTAGCGGCAGCCAAATAGGCACCACGTTGGTAGTAATAACGCGCAACGATGACATCCGCTTCGGCTAGAGAGTTAACGATATAGCGCATACGATCTAAGGCATCTGGCGCATATTTGCTATTAGGGAAACGCTCAACAACTACCTTGAACGATTCAAATGCTTCTTTAGCAGCTTTAGGATCGCGTTCACTCAGATCTTGTCCGGTAAATTTACCCAGCCATCCTAAGTCATCATTAAAGGTAATGAGACCTTTTAAGTAGTAAGCGTAATCGAGGTTCGGACTACCTTGGTGCAATTTAATAAAGCGATCAATAGCCACGAGCGCTTGAGTTTGTTCCTGAGCTTTCCAATAGCAATAAGCAGCGTTAATTTGCGCTTGTTGAGAATATGGTCCAAATGGAAAACGAGCTTCAAGCTTCTCAAAGTATTTCCCGCACTTAGCAAAGTCAGCGTCGTTTAACTTGTCCGTAGCCTCTGAATAAAGTTTTGCCTCTGACCAGATGTCGGTATCGTCTTTATTGCCATCACTGCCTGCGCAACCACTCAAGAGAGTCAAGGCAAAAAGAAGTGCTAAAAGTAGGGCAATCGGCATGCCGCTGAAATTGCGACTCTTCTTTTGTGTGGAAGAATTCCCAGCAAGCCTTAAACTGGCGTCTGATATTACGTCGGACATAACTGAAAGGCTCTCTAAGCGTGGCATTGCCGCAAACTCCTGAATCGAATCCCATTGATTATATCGATGATGAGGATTTCATCTCCCTAGAAATACCTTTGGAGATGGCTGGCGAGCGCTTGGACAAGGTGCTGGCGGGCTCTTTGCCTGATTATTCGCGAAATCGTCTCAAGGCTTGGGTTGAGGCTGGGGCGGTTATGGTCGATGGAAAGGTCACTAAAGCCCGCTATCTCCTCAGGGGTGGCGAGAGTATTAAGGTGTTTCCACAGGAGATGCCCGAGCAATTTGCATTTAGCCCAGAAAATATCGCTTTAGAGGTGGTTTATGAGGATGATGACATCATTGTGGTCAATAAACCGCCTGGCTTAGTGGTACACCCAGCTGCTGGCAACTGGTCAGGCACTTTGCTAAATGGACTCCTTTTTCACTATCCTGAGTTAAAGATGCTTCCCAGGGCAGGCATTGTTCATCGTTTAGATAAAGACACCTCGGGCCTGATGGTGGTCGCAAGAACATCTCTAGCGCAAACCTCATTGGTGCGCCAATTGCAAGATAGAACAGTAGGGCGTCGCTATTTGGCGTGGGTTTGGGGGGATGCGCCAAGCCAAGGGAAGGTTCTGGCTTCCGTTGGCCGTGATCAGCGGGATCGCCTCAAAATGGCTGCAGGTAGCCCCCAAGGTAAGCCTGCGGCTACTTTGTTTCGTCGTTTAGCTAAAGGGCTTGTAAAAGAGTCCCCGGTCACCCTGTTGGAGTGCCGACTGGAAACTGGACGTACTCATCAAATTCGAGTCCATCTAGAGTCACTAGGATTTCCATTGGTTGGTGATCCCGTCTATCGCAAAAAAACACCAGGGGTAGCAAAAGATATTCAATTTAGTCGCCAGGCCTTGCATGCTTTTGCACTAAGTCTTCAGCATCCAGTGAAAAACAAATTAATGACTTGGTTCCGTCTTCCTCCCCAGGACATATTAGATTTGTTGCCTCAACTGGAGATGAGCGATGAAGTACTGCCCAAAGATTCTGTGGTCCTAGCCTCTATACAAAATGAATCACAAGCATGAGTTTGATAAACCCTCAGTGGCAAGCCCCAGCTTTTGTAAAAGCGCAAGTTAGTACGCGAACTGGCGGGGTCAGTGCATCTCCCTTCGATTCTTTCAACCTGGGCGATCATGTTGGCGACCACATTGAAAACGTATTGGTAAATAGAGCAATCTTCACCAAGACCTTGCCTAACAAACCTTTATGGCTAAAGCAAACACATAGCACGGTAGTAAGCACCCCTGAAACACGCAGAGCAAAACCCGTTGATGTAATCGATGCTGATGCATCAGTCACCAATATCGCGAATGAAGTCCTAGTGATCATGACTGCGGATTGTTTGCCAGCGCTCTTTACTAATTCAACAGGGACTGTTGTTGGTGCAGCACATGCCGGATGGAGGGGGCTTTGCGCTGGAGTTTTGGAAAACACCGTCGCTGAAATGCTGCATCTATCCAATGAAATCTCAGCATCTGATTTGCTAGTCTGGCTGGGGCCTGCAATAGGACCAGAGTCATTTGAAGTGGGCGAGGATGTTGTAAAGGCGTTTAGAGATTCTGGATTACCTTTTTCAGAAGAGGCATTTAAGCCTATTGCTGGTAAATCTGGAAAATTTTTAGCTGATATTTATCGTTTGGCTAGTGATCGTCTGCAAGCCTGTGGAGTGACATCAATATTTGGTGGTGAATACTGCACTGTGAGAGATGGTGAACAGTTTTTCTCATACCGACGTGATGGTGAAACAGGTAGATTTGCATCGGCCATTTGGATTGCAAAATAAATAACATGTCATTCTATGAGGGTAACTACTAGATTCTCTCTAGGGCTAGGGTTATTGCGTATAACTCTATAGTGCTTAAGGGCGGAGAATGTCTCTAACTAATCGAAGAGACTACTATGTTTGCAGGCATGAATACCGGTGCAACGCCATCTTTGGCGCCGCATCACATGGCACTAATTCCGCCAGAGCGTTTATCTGAAATCCAAAAAGAATATTTCACAGAACTAGCGCACATCGCAACCAATCCTGAAGCGATTGAAGTTAAAGATCGTCGTTTTGCAGGAAAGGCATGGCACTCCTCATGGAGCAAAGTCATTGCCGCAACTTACTTGCTGAACTCTAAGCATTTAATGGCTTTAGCTAAAGCCGTGGAAACAGATGAAAAGTCTAAACAGAAAATTCTGTTCACAACTGAGCAGATGATTGATGCGCTTTCACCATCCAACTTTATTGCTACCAACCCAGAGGTTCTAGAGAGCATCATCAGCACCCAAGGGCAATCCATTCAAAAAGGGATTGTGAATTTATTGGGGGATATGAAAAAAGGTAAGGTCTCTCAAACGGATGAGTCTGCCTTCGAGGTTGGAAAAAATATTGCCACAACCGAAGGTCATGTGGTGTTCCGCAATGATCTCTTTGAATTAATTCAGTACACACCATTAACTGAGCAAGTATTTGAGCGCCCTTATTTAATGGTGCCGCCGTGTATCAATAAATACTACATTCTGGATTTGCAACCAGACAACTCTGTAGTTCGACATATGGTGAGCCAAGGTCACACCGTATTTTTGGTTTCCTGGAAGAATCCAGATGCCTCCATGGCTGAAGTCAGCTGGGATGACTACG
The DNA here is from genome assembly GCF_018882415.1 of Polynucleobacter sp. 86C-FISCH. GTDB lineage: Bacteria > Pseudomonadota > Gammaproteobacteria > Burkholderiales > Burkholderiaceae > Polynucleobacter. The sequence continues at coordinate 1,809,071 of NZ_JACVOL010000001.1, forward strand.
TTGGTAAGGGCGTCATTAAAGCGATTGAAGTGGTTAAAGATATTGGTGACACCAAGCAAATCAATATCTTGGGATTCTGCGTTGGTGGCACCTTAACCACCTCCGCATTGGCAGTGTTGGCTGCGCGCGATGAGCATCCGGCTGCTAGCTTGACCTTGTTTACGACCTTATTGGATTTCACTAATACCGGCATTCTGGATGTCTTTATTGATGAAGGCATGGTCGAGATGCGTGAGAACACCATCGGCGGCAAGGGTGGCAAATACGGCATGATGTCTGGCTTAGATTTGGGTAATACCTTTTCTTTCTTGCGCCCCAATGATTTGGTTTGGAATTATGTTGTGGAGAACTATCTCAAAGGTAATTCGCCTCCGCCATTCGACTTGCTATATTGGAATGGTGATTCAACGAACTTGCCTGGTGCAATGTATTGCTGGTATTTGCGCCACACTTATTTGCAAAATGATTTGGTTAAACCAGGTAAAGTCAAAATTTGTGGCGAGAAGATTGATCTCGGTAAGATTAAATGCCCGGCGTATTTATATGCCTCACAAGAGGATCATATTGTTCCGTGGCAATCTGCTTATGAATCCACTCATATTCTCCAGGGTAAGAATCGTTTTGTTTTAGGTGCTTCGGGTCATATTGCCGGTGTAATTAATCCACCGGCAAAAAAGAAGCGCTACTACTTTGAAAACAACAAACTTGCCCCAACAGCAGCTGAATGGCTAGAGGGCGCTAAACAAATTCCTGGAAGCTGGTGGCCGGATTACACCAAATGGCTTGAGCAATTTGGTGGCGAGAAAAAGCCAGCAAGTACTACCTTTGGTAATGCTAAGTACAAAAAAATGGAATCAGCACCTGGTGTGTATGTCAAAGAAAAAGCAACACCAGAAATCACAAACTAATTAACGAAGGTTTTTAAAAGGGGAAAGTAATGTCTCAAAAAGTCGCATATGTAACTGGTGGTATGGGTGGTATTGGTACCGCTATTTGTCAACGTCTTGCTAAAGACGGCTTTAAGGTGATCGCTGGTTGTGGTCCAAATTCACCACGTAAAGACCGCTGGTTGGGTGAGCAAAAGGCACTAGGTTATGACTTTATTGCTTCCGAGGGTAACGTTTCTGACTGGGATAGCACGGTTGCCGCTTTTGAAAAGGTTAAGGCTGAAGTTGGTCGCGTGGACGTACTGGTAAACAATGCCGGCATTACACGTGACAGCGTATTCCGTAAGATGACTCCAGATGCATGGAAAGCGGTTATTGATACCAACTTGAACTCATTGTTTAACGTAACCAAGCAAGTGATTGATGGCATGGTTGAAAACAATTGGGGTCGCATTATCAATATTTCCTCTGTAAATGGTCAAAAGGGCCAATTTGGTCAGGCAAACTACTCAACAGCTAAGGCGGGCCTGCATGGTTTCACTATGGCTTTGGCTCAAGAGGTGGCTACCAAAGGCGTTACCGTGAATACGGTTTCTCCTGGTTACATTGGTACAGATATGGTCAAAGCAATCCGTGAGGACGTTTTAGAAAAGATTGTCTCTGGTATCCCTGTGAAACGTTTAGGCACTCCCGAGGAAATCGCTTCTATTTGCTGTTGGATTGCATCTGATGATGGTGGCTATGCTACTGGCGCTGATTTCTCATTAAACGGCGGTATTCATACCGGCTAATATTGCACTGCAGCAATTATTAGAGTATTTGCAGTGCGCAACACAGCGTATTTACCTTTTGGTCAAACTAGGGATAAACTACGCTGATGTTGCGATGCAGTAATGAGTAAGGAAAAAAATGGTAACCCGCGCAAAACGAGCTGGCGAAGATCGGCTCATCAAGAAGTACCCAAATCGTCGTCTCTACGATACCCAGACCAGCACTTATGTCACGCTGTCTGACATCAAGAATTTAGTCATGGGCAGCGAAGTATTTAAAGTTGTTGATGCCAAAACTGAAGAAGATTTAACACGCAACATCTTGTTGCAAATTATTCTCGAGGAAGAGGCTGGTGGTGCACCTGTGTTTTCTTCCCAAATGCTTTCCCAAATTATTCGCTTTTATGGAAACTCCATGCAGGGCTTGATGGGTAATTATCTTGAGAAGACCATGCAGTCCTTTGTGGATATCCACAATAAGCTTGGTGATCAAACAAAGGGCTTGGGCGCTGGCAGTACACCAGAAGCTTGGTCTCAGATGATGAATATTCAGAACCCCCTCATGCAAGGCTTGATGGGTAACTACATGGAGCAGAGCAAAGACCTCTTCATCAAAATGCAAGAGCAAATGCAGGGATCTCAGAATATTTTTGGCAACTTCCCATTTACGCCTCAGCCCAATAAAACTGAAAAAGAATAGTTGTGGCAGGAAAAATAGGATTTGTATCCTTAGGCTGTCCTAAGGCGTTAGTAGATTCAGAGCTCATCCTTACGCAACTGAGTGCCGAAGGATATGAAACTGCCAAGGATTATTCCGGCGCAGATCTAGTGGTGGTTAATACCTGCGGCTTTATTGATTCCGCCGTTGAGGAAAGTCTTTCTGCAATTGGTGAGGCGCTTGCTGAAAATGGCAAGGTGATTGTTACTGGTTGCTTGGGCGCCAGAAAAAATGCAGACGGCTCTGATCTTATTCAGAGCATTCATCCTAAAGTCCTTGCCGTTACAGGGCCGCACGCTACTGATGAAGTAATGCAAGCTATTCATTTGCATCTTCCCAAGCCACATGATCCATTTACAGACTTAGTTCCGCCAGCCGGCGTAAAGCTGACTCCTAAGCATTACGCCTATCTCAAGATTAGCGAAGGCTGCAATCATCGCTGTACTTTTTGCATCATTCCAAACATGCGGGGCGATTTGGTATCGCGTCCAATTGGTGAAGTATTGCTTGAGGCAAAGCGTTTATTTGAGTCGGGCGTAAAAGAATTATTGGTTGTCTCTCAAGATACCAGTGCTTATGGCGTTGATATCCAATACCGTACTGGTTTCTGGGATGGTAAGCCTGTAAAAACCAAAATGTTTGATTTGGCAAACGCCTTAAATCAAATCGCGCGTGAACATCAAGCATGGGTGCGTTTGCATTATGTCTATCCTTATCCGCATGTGGATGATGTTCTGCCATTGATGGCGGAGTTCTCAGAGCATGGTTACGGAGTTCTCCCATACTTAGATATACCGTTGCAGCATGCGCATCCGGATGTGCTTAAGCGCATGAAGCGTCCTGCTAGCGGCGAGAAAAATATAGAACGCATCATGTCTTGGCGTGAAGCTTGTCCTGACCTGGTCATCAGAAGCACTTTCATTGCAGGCTTTCCTGGTGAGACTGAGGAAGAGTTCGAGTATTTACTCAACTTCTTGGATGAGGCACAAATTGATAGGGCAGGTTGCTTTGCTTACTCGCCAGTAGAGGGTGCCACAGCAAACCAGTTAGATAATCCCGTGCCGGATGAAATTCGCGAAGAACGACGTGCTCGCTTTATGGCAAAAGCAGAAGAAATCTCTATAAAGCGACTTGCTAAAAAAATAGGCAAACGTATTCAGGTCATTATTGATCGCGTCGATGAATCGGGTGGAATTGGCAGAACTATTGGCGATGCCCCTGAAATTGATGGTTTGGTGAGGGTTTTGCCTGCCAGCAAGCCCTCTAAACGCTATCGTGCTGGCGAAATCATCCGCGCAACAGTCATTAGCTCCCAAGGGCATGACCTAATAGCCGAAACTTGACGAATCGAATAAAACTGTCAGTTGGATTGCTTATTTAGTAATTATTTAGTGCAGTGTCAGCCTAGTTATTGGGCTTAGCAAAGGGGATTGATATGAGTCGTGATGTCGTTGTCTTAAGTGCAGTTCGTTCCGCAATTGGCACCTTTAATGGCGCCCTCAGTAGCTTAGAGCCATCAGAGCTCGGTGGCATTGTGATGAAAGAGGCGGTTGCACGCTCTGGTGTAGATCCAGCGTTAATTAATTACGTGACCGTAGGAAATACGATTCCTACGGATAGTCGCTACGCTTATGTTGCTCGTGTTGCATCTATTCAAGCAGGTCTTCCAATGGAATCTGTTGCGATGGCATTGAATCGTTTGTGCAGCTCCGGCTTGCAAGCAATTGTGACCACTGCTCAGCAAATTATGTTGGGTGATTGCGACTACGGCGTTGGCGGTGGCGTTGAAGTAATGTCACGCGGCATGTATGGTTCACCAGCAATGCGCAGCGGCGCACGTATGGGTGATACCAAGATGCTTGACTTGATGGTTGCTGTTTTAACAGACCCATTTGGTGTTGGCCATATGGGCGTTACAGCAGAAAACCTGGTTGAAAAATGGAAGCTGACACGCGATGAGCAAGATGCTCTTGCGGTTGAATCCCATCGTCGTGCTGCGAATGCAATTAAAGAAGGTCGCTTCAAATCTCAGATTGTTCCAATCACCATCAAAACTCGTAAGGGTGATGTAGTGTTTGATACTGATGAGCACGTCAAGCCAGACACCACTATGGAAACATTGGCTAAGATGAAGGCCGTGTTTAAGAAAGAAGGCGGTTCTGTTACTGCTGGTAACGCATCAGGCATTAACGACGGTGCTGCATTCTTCGTCTTGGCAGATGCTGAGACAGCTAAGAAAGCCGGACACAAGCCAATCGCACGATTAGTATCCTATGCTGTTGCTGGTGTGCCAAACCACATCATGGGTGAAGGCCCAATTCCTGCGACTAAATTAGCTCTCGAGCGCGCTGGTCTCAAATTGGATCAAATCGATGTGATTGAGTCTAACGAAGCTTTTGCTGCGCAAGCATTAGCTGTGACTAAAGGTTTAGGTTTAGACCCAGCTAAGACCAACGTGAATGGTGGGGCGATTGCATTGGGTCACCCAATTGGTTGCTCTGGAGCAGCTATTGCAACTAAGGCAATTCATGAGCTACACCGTGTTCAAGGCAAATACGCTTTGGTAACAATGTGTATTGGTGGCGGCCAAGGTATTGCTACTATTTTTGAGCGCCTCTAAAAGAATTACCCTGATCTCTTAGGTAAAAGCTTAAGAGATCAGTAGTAAAGCAGCATCTAAGCCGACTCGGTCAAAAGCCGCGTCGGCTTTTTCTTTGACAACAGGTTTCGCTTGGTAGGCAACGCTAATGCCAGATCCATTCATCATGATCAAATCATTCGCGCCATCGCCCATGGTGATGGCATTTGCTTTAGTGCAACCAAGTTGTGCGCATGCAGCATCTAAATGAGCTGCCTTTGCTGCACCATCGACGATGTCACCGAGTACTTTGCCGGTCAATTTGCCGTCAATAATTTCTAGGGTATTAGCTTGGGTTTGCTTGAAGCCCAATTGCTGGCGTAACTTCTCTGTAAAGAAGGTAAATCCGCCAGAAACCAACAATGTATACATTCCCCGCGCATGAGCGCCAGCCAAGAGTTCTGTTGCGCCAGGGTTAGGTCGTAAGCGTTCTCGATAAACGGATTCAAGTGCATCTGCATGAACGCCTTCAAGTAGTGCCACGCGCCTCCTAAGACTTTCTTGGAAGTCTTTAATTTCCCCGCGCATGGTGGCTTCGGTAATTTCAGCTACAGCCGATTTCTTGCCAGTGAAATCTGCAATCTCATCAATACATTCAATATTGATCAGTGTTGAGTCCATATCCATTGCGAGCACGCGAATATTTTGCGGAACGAGATCTGGCTTCAAAAAGCAGAGGTCAGCATTAAAGTTTGCACTTATGGCGCGCAGTTCCTCACGTTGAGCTGTTTCAATATGCCCGTTTGATTCAAAACGTTCGGAATAATAAGCGCCATTGCTTACTTGACCGCCAATGGAGTGCAGTGAGACGCCATGCTGCAAGGCTTGATCTTTTAGCGAAAAGATCAGCTTTTCAGATAAGGGGTCTCTGGATATCGCTACAAGTACTTGATTGCTCATGGCTTAATAATAATCGGATTATTGACCCGTCTTCATTGGGCTTAAAACAGCGGATTCATTCAGGCGCCTGAGGATTTGCCTAATGGCATCAAGGCGTTGCTCTAGTTTCTCAAACTCACGGTCTTTTTGAGGCAGCACTTTTAACTTGTCTTGACCATTGAGTTGAATATATTTCGATGACTGGATCAGCTGGATGATCTTCATTGGATCAATCGGTGGATTCGGAATAAATTGAATCTGAATAGATATTGGTGTTGCATCGATCTTTTTAATGCCAAACCCTGTCATTTCTAAACGCAAGCGGTGTGTTTCATAAAAAGATTTTGCTTGATCTGGTAAATCCCCAAACCGATCCACCAGCTCCTCACGCAAGCCCATTAATTCAGAGAAGTCATGAGTACTAGCAAAACGTTTGTATAGCGAGAGTCGCTCATGGACATCGGGACAGTAATCGTCTGGCAGTAGGGCAGGTACGCCAAGATTTACATCTGTTGTCGCTTGGAGCGGTGAAAGGAGATCCGGCTCTTTACCGCTTCGCAAGGATTTCACGGCGCGATTGAGCATCTCGGTATAGAGCTGAAATCCTATTTCATGAATTTCACCCGATTGTTTATCACCTAATACTTCACCAGCACCACGAATTTCTAAATCATGCATGGCCAAATAGAACCCAGAGCCCAATTCTTCCATTGCCTGAATCGCATTCAAGCGGAGTTGCGCTTGCTTGCTGAGCGCTTCCGGATCTGGGACGAGCAAATAGGCATAAGCCTGGTGATGTGAGCGGCCCACACGTCCACGCAATTGGTGAAGCTGGGCTAGACCAAACTTATCTGCACGATGCATGATGATGGTGTTTGCTGTAGGAACATCAATGCCAGTTTCAATAATGGTGGTACACAACAAGATATTGGTACGTTGTGTCACAAATTCACGCATGACCGATTCAAGCTCACGTTCATGCATTTGTCCATGAGCTACGCTAATGCGCGCCTCTGGAATCAATTCTTGTAAAGCATGTTTGCGATTTTGAATGGTCTCTACTTCGTTGTGCAAGAAATAGACTTGACCACCTCGTTTAATTTCACGCAGCACGGCTTCACGTATAACGCCATCACCTTCACGGCGCACAAAAGTCTTAATTGCTAAGCGCTTCTGAGGGGCGGTAGCAATGATGGAAAACTCTCTCAAGCCTTCCATTGCCATACCCAAAGTTCTGGGAATTGGGGTGGCAGTAAGCGTCAAGATGTCTACTTCAGCGCGAAGTGCCTTAAGAGCATCTTTTTGGCGGACACCAAAGCGATGTTCTTCATCAACAATCACTAATCCTAAATTGGCAAACTGCGTCTCTTTGGAAAGCAGCTTGTGAGTTCCAATAATGATGTCAGCCTCACCTTTAGTAATGGCTTCTAAGGCTGCATTAATTTCTTTTGTCGTTTTAAAACGGGATAACTCAACAATACGGACCGGCCAATCAGCGAAGCGATCTTTCCATGTGGCAACGTGTTGCTCAGCAAGAAGGGTGGTTGGAGCCAAAATTGCTACTTGCTTGCCGCCCATTACAGCAACAAAACTAGCGCGCAAAGCTACTTCCGTCTTGCCAAAGCCAACATCGCCACAAACTAGGCGATCCATTGGTGTTCCGCTAGTCATATCACCAATCACAGCGGCAATGGCATTAGCTTGATCGGGAGTTTCTTCAAAGCCAAAGCTTTCCGCAAAAGCGGCATAGTCATGGGCCGAGAATTCAAAGGCATGACCCTTGCGAATAGCTCTTGCAGCATACAAACCTAGCAACTCTGCAGCTGTGTCACGAATCTGCTGTGCTGCCTTACGTTTTGCTTTGTCCCACTGGCCTGAGCCTAATTGATGAAGTGGTGCTGAATCCGGATCTGAGCCAGCATAACGAGTCACCATTTCTAATTGCTGTACTGGGACATATAAGGTTGCTTGACCTGCATATTGCAAATGCAAGAACTCTTCGAATATAGGCGCTTCTTTAGGCGGCGCAAGATTTAGAAGTACCAAACCTTGATAGCGCCCAATGCCATGTTCTGCATGCACTACCGGATCGCCGATCTTTAGTTCCGACAGATCCTTAAATAGCATATCAGGATCGGCATTCTCGTTAGCCTTGCCTTTGCGTCGCTGTCTTGCGGTAGTGGTAAATAACTCCGCCTCGGTAACGACCATAAGATTTTCTCTTGGCCAAGAGAAGCCGTTAAAGAGTGGTGCAGTTACCAAGCCAAATAGCGAGCCACTCTTAATGAAATCGGCAATGCTATCGAAGCCCTCTGGCTTCAATGGGTAGAGGGGTTTGCCATCTAGTCCAGCAACTGAATTACTCTCTTCGAAAAGTTGTCGAATAGATTCTTTACGTCCCGCGCTGTCACTACAAATTAGGACGCGTACTTTTTCCGCTGCAACTATTTTGCGTAAACGGTTGATGGGATCTGCATCTCGACGATGCACAGCAATATCTGGTACCGATGAAAACTCGTTTTGTTCAGAGCCTTCCTTTTCAAAAGCTAAACGTGCATACGGTTTAGATGTTGCAAAAAATTCATCAACATCTAAAAATAATTCCTTAGGCGGAAGAATGGGGCGATCTAAATCATGCTTTAGAAACTCATAACGAGAAAGCGTATCTTTCCAAAAGCCCTTGATAGTGTCCTCAACATCACCAATGCTGACTAACCAAACGGGGTCACCAGACCTGGGGAAGTAGTCAAATAGATTGGATTGCTCTTCAAAAAAGAGCGGCAAGTAGGATTCGATGCCGGCGCTAGGTATACCTAGGTTGGCATCCTTATATATAGGGCAGCGGCTTGGATCACCTTCAAAAACTTCCCGCCAGCGTCCTCTGAATGCGGTACGAGAAGCGTCATCAAAAGGAAACTCATGTCCTGGCAGCAAACGTATTTCTTTTACGGGATAAAGGCTGCGTTGCGTATCGGGATCAAATGCACGTATTTGCTCAATCTCATCGCCAAATAAATCCAATCGATAAGGGAGGTTGGATCCCATAGGAAATAAATCAAACAAGCCACCGCGAATACTATATTCACCAGGGCGCATCACTGCACTTACTGGATCGTAACCAGCTTGTTGCAACTGCAGCTTTAATGCTGCCTCATTGAGTTTGTCACCTTGCCTAAAGAAAAAGGTATGGCCTGATAGAAAACCAGGAGGGCCTAGCCTCTGAAGAGCTGTTGTAACGGGGACCAAAACAATGTCACAGCTGCCATTGAGCAATTCATAAAGAGTGGCAAGTCTTTCTGATACCAAGTCTTGATGCGGTGAAAAATGGTCATAGGGAAGAATTTCCCAATCAGGCAGAAGTCTGGTTTTCAGTTGCGGGGCAAAAGCGGGGATTTCCTCTAATAGACGTTGAGCCTCCTGCGCTTGAGCGCAAAAAATAACCATCACTGAGAATTTGTCGCGATAGCGAAGGGCGTTTTGCGCTATTAAAGCGGCATCAGCCGAGCCAATCAGCCCTGAAAAGGTAAAGCGCTGCCCAGCCCGGGGAGCGGGTATAGGGGGTGCTAGATTTAATGCATCAGACATCTAGGCTCATTATAGAATCAGGTATGCCTTCCGGAAATCCTTCAAAAAAGAAATGTCACGCGCTTTTGCCGACAGCGGGCACTGGTTCACGTCTTGGCGGTGAGCTGCCCAAGCAATTTCAGCAATTGGCTGGAAAGCCGATGCTTTGTTATGCAATAGAGTCGTTTTTGAATACTCCTCAAGTTGAGTCAATCTGGATTGGCGTTAGCCCCGGTTTTATTGATAACCCCATTTTGCAAAAGATTGCCAATGGCGCCAAGGGAATTCAATTTTTACCAACTGGCGGCCCAACTCGGCAAGAAACAGTCAGAAATACTTTAGCGGCAATGCTCAAAGCTGGCATTGCCGAGGATGACTGGGTATTGGTTCACGATGCAGCTAGACCGGGAATCACACCAGCGCTGATTGAGAAATTAATCAACGCTGTTCAGATGTCCAATGCCGGCGGTATCTTGGCTGTGCCTTTGGCGGATACATTGAAGCAAGCAGATCTGGATTCAGTCATAGCAGGCAATATCCCGCGCTCTGAAAGAACTATTCCACGCGAACATCTGTGGCAGGCGCAAACCCCTCAGATGTTTGGCTTAAAGCAGTTGCATGATGCTCTTGAAAGCGCTATTCGTCTTGAAGCTGACGTTACTGATGAGGCTAGCGCAATTGAGTTGGCCGGTGCTAAGCCTCTACTAATAGAGGGCGCTGCTCGCAACTTTAAAGTTACTCATCCCGCTGATTGGGATTTAATGCAACTGCTTTTAAGCTCAGTCACTCGATAAAGAATCAACATGACCCAAAACGCTCCCCACATTCCTCAATTTCGTATTGGTCAGGGGTATGACGTTCATGCCCTGGTTGCTGACCGCAAACTCATTCTAGGCGGTGTTCATGTTCCGCATGAGAAGGGTTTATTGGGTCATTCCGATGCTGATGCGCTATTGCATGCCCTCACGGATGCATTGCTAGGGGCTGCTGGTTTAAACGACATCGGACAGCTATTTCCGGATACGGATCCCCAGTTTAAGGATATGGATAGCCGGATTTTGCTTCGGGCCGCACTTCAAAAGGTTCAGGCGGCGGGATTCCAGATAGGTAATGTTGATGCCACCATTATTTGCCAAAAGCCTAAATTAGCCGATTTTTTACCTGAAATGGTCCGTAATATTGCATCTGATTTGGCTGTTACCCCCAGCCATGTCAACCTCAAGGCCAAGACCAACGAATCTCTCGGGCACCTAGGCAGGGGAGAGGGCATCGCTGTCCATGCGGTAGCTTTGCTCTACAAGGCCTAAAACAATCTCTAAAACCCTAGGCATTGTAGAATTACGGTCTTTAGAGTGAAGTCTAGGCTTGGCAGTTTGCGGATATTCGCGAGGATGGCGAAATTGGTAGACGCACCAGGTTTAGGTCCTGACGCCAGAAATGGTGTGGGGGTTCGAGTCCCCCTCCTCGCACCACAAGATTGCTACTTGGCTTGGACTTCACATTTCCAGATCTTCAATTAAGAGACGAGAATAGCTGTGCAGATAGAAAATTTAGGTTCACTAGACCGCAAAATGACTTTGGAATTCGCTCGTGCCGATTTGGCAAAAGCGCGTGAAGCCCGTTTGGCTAAAGTTGGTAAGACCATGAAAATGGCAGGCTTTCGCCCTGGCAAAGTTCCAAAGAACCTCGTTGAAAAACAGCACGGTATGCAAGTTGATTTCGAACTGCAATTCGATAAAGCCGCTGAAATGTTTTATGAGTTAGCCCAAAAAGAGGGCGTTGCTTTAGCTGGTCAACCACGTCTTGAGCCAAAGAGTGAGATTGATGCTGACAAGATTGTTTTTGATGCTTTCTTCGAAGTCTTGCCTGAAGTGAAAATTGGTGACTTTACCAAGGCTGAGGTTACTAAATATGTAACTGAAATTGGTGAAGCTGAAATTGATCGCGCATTAGATGTATTGCGCAAGCAGCAAGTACATTACCACCCACGCGGTGAGGCTGGCGCTCATGGCGACGGCGGCTCCAATACTGCAGCGCAAAATGGCGACCAAGTGGTTATCGATTTTGTTGGCAAGATTGATGGCGTTGAATTCGCTGGTGGTAAAGCTGAAAACTTTGAATATGTATTAGGTGAAGGTCGCATGCTTCCTGAGTTTGAGGCTGCAACTTTGGGTCTTAAAACGGGCGAAAGCAAATCATTCCCATTGAGCTTCCCAGCTGATTACCACGGTAAAGATGTTGCAGGCAAAACAGCTGAGTTCACGATTACAGTGAAATCAGTTAACTGGCCACATTTACCGGCTTTGGATGATGCATTTGCATTGTCATTGGGCGTTACTGAAGGCGGCGTTGCAAAGATGCGCGCTGAAGTAAAAGAAAATTTAGATCGCGAAGTAAAGCGTCGTATCACTTCACTAATGAAAAACGAAGTGATGGACAAGCTCAACAGCTTGTGTGAATTAGATGTTCCTAAATCATTGGTTGCTTCAGAGCAAGAGCGTTTGGTTGAAGGTGCGCGTCAAGACCTGATGCAGCGTGGCGTTCCAAACGCTAAAGATGCGCCAATTCCAGCAGAGATTTTTGCTGAGCAAGCTACTAAGCGCGTTCGTCTTGGTTTGATCTTGAGTGAATTAGTTAAAAAGCAAAACTTGGCAGCTACCGCTGATCAAATTAAGGCTGAAATTGATGAGCAGGCAGCTACTTATGAAGATCCAAAGGAAGTAGTTCGTTGGTTCTACAGTAATCCAAGCCGTTTAAAGGATATCGAGAACCTAGTCCTTGAAGATAACGTTATCAAATACTTCACATCACAAGCTAAATTAAGCGATAAGGCTGTGACATTTGAAGAACTCAGCAAGCTAAACTAAGTAATCCACTTACCTATAAGAGGTTTCAAAATGATCCACAATCATTCTCAGTCTGAAAATCTAGAACCAAAAGGCTTGGGCTTGGTTCCTATGGTGATTGAAACCTCTGGTAGAGGTGAGCGTGCTTACGACATCTACTCCAGATTATTGCGTGAACGCGTTGTTTTTTTGGTTGGCGAAGTAAACGACCAAACTGCTAACTTGGTGATTGCTCAGTTATTGTTCCTCGAGAGCGAGAACCCAGATAAAGAAATTTCTCTGTACATCAACTCTCCCGGTGGATCTGTTTCCGCAGGTTTGGCTATTTACGACACTATGCAATTTATCAAGCCGCATGTAAGTACTTTGTGCATGGGTATGGCTGCCAGTATGGGCGCATTCTTATTATGTGCTGGTGAAAAAGGAAAGCGTTATGCGCTCCCGAATTCACGTGTGATGATTCATCAGCCTTTGGGTGGTGCGCGTGGTCAAGCATCTGACATTGAAATTCAAGCCCGTGAAATTTTGTACTTGCGCGAACGACTCAACAAGATTTTGGCTGACCGCACCGGTCAATCGATTGAAACAATTGCAAAAGATACTGACCGCGATAACTTTATGTCAGCTGATCAAGCCCGTGATTATGGTTTGATCGACAAGGTTATTGAGAAGCGTCCTTAATTTTCTTATTCATCATTTACAGAGCCCATTTTGAGCGATACAAATACAACTAATTCACCAGATAAAGTTCTGTATTGTTCTTTTTGTGGCAAGAGTCAGCATGAAGTAAAAAAACTCATTGCTGGTCCATCTGTTTTTATCTGTGATGAGTGCATAGATCTTTGCACCGATATTATTCAAGAAGAGATTGCCAAGCTTCCAAAGGAAGAGGGCGATGACTCCTTGCCAACACCGCATCAGATTCGAGTGAATTTAGATCAGTATGTCATCGGTCAAGATCACGCTAAAAAGACTTTAGCTGTAGCGGTCTACAACCACTACAAACGCTTGCAGTATTTACCTAAGCCCAAAAAAGAGAAGCTAGATAAAGACGGTAAGCCGGTAGAGGGCGCAGATAAGAAGGAGTCTAAGGTTCCGGCTAAGGCAATGGTGGATGGCGTAGAGCTTGCAAAGAGCAACATCCTCCTAATCGGGCCTACTGGTTCAGGCAAGACTCTTTTAGCTCAGACTCTAGCCCGCATGTTGGACGTACCATTTGTAATGGCTGACGCAACCACCTTAACCGAAGCGGGTTATGTTGGTGAAGACGTTGAAAATATTATTCAAAAGCTTTTGCAGGCATGTGACTACAATGTAGAAAAAGCGCAACGCGGCATTGTTTATATTGATGAGATCGATAAGATTTCTCGTAAATCGGATAACCCATCCATCACTCGCGATGTATCCGGTGAAGGTGTTCAACAGGCATTGTTAAAGCTTGTTGAAGGCACCATGGCTTCTGTTCCGCCACAAGGTGGTCGTAAGCATCCCAATCAAGATTTCTTGCAAGTGGATACAACCAATATTTTGTTTATTTGCGGCGGCGCTTTTGATGGGCTCGAAAAGGTTATTCAACAGCGTACTGCTAAAACCGGTATTGGTTTTAATGCTACCGTTCCAGGCAAGGATGATCGCGGCGTAAGCGACCTCTTGATCGAAGTGGAGCCAGAAGACTTAATTAAGTTTGGCTTGATTCCTGAGTTAATTGGTCGTCTGCCGGTTGTGGCTACTTTGGCGCAATTGGATGAAGAGGCTTTAATTCAAATTCTGACTGAGCCTAAAAACGCTTTGGTGAAGCAATATCAAGCACTCCTGACCATGGAAGGTTCTGAGCTTGAGGTACGTCGCGAGGCCTTATCAGCCATTGCTAAGAAGGCAATTGCGCGTAAAACAGGTGCTCGCGGACTGAGATCCATCCTTGAAGGCTCTTTAATGGATGTGATGTATGACCTGCCATCTCTTAAGAATGTCCAAAAAGTCGTTATCGACGAAAGCAGCATTGCTGAGGGTGGAAAACCTCTTTTGGTCTACAAGCAAGACGCTGAACAGGCAGATTTGAGCAAAAAAGCCTAAATTCTTAGGGTTTTCGCTATTTTTGGGGCATTTTTGCCCCTTTTTTGTCTTTTTACCCCTTGTTTTTCTCTAAAGCCTACCCATATAGGTAGTATGCTACTCATAAATAATGTCTCTATTTAGTGGTTGTTTAGTAACCATCACTATTAAAGGCTTTTGAGGATTGATTACTTTGGAGGATTTGCCCCATGCCTGGCCACTTATTATTACCCTCTGAACCCATTCAACTGCCTTTACTCCCATTAAGGGACGTAGTTGTATTTCCTCATATGGTGATCCCTTTGTTTGTGGGTCGCCCTAAATCCATCAAAGCCTTAGAGGCAGCTATGGAAACTGGCAAAAATGTCCTTTTAGTGGCTCAAAAAGCGGCCGCTAAGGATGAGCCTGTTATTGAAGATCTGTATGAGGTTGGCTGTATTGCCAACATTTTGCAAATGTTGAAGTTGCCTGATGGCACTGTCAAAGTATTGGTTGAAGGTGTTCAGCGTGCTGAAGTTAGTCAAATTGAAGATAGCCTTGGCTACTTCAATTGCGAAGCAACGCCAACAGCTATTAACGCTATCGATGCGCATGAAACAGAAGCATTACGTCGCGCAATCATGGCGCAGTTCGATCAATACGTAAAACTAAACAAAAAGGTACCTCAGGAGATACTGTCTTCATTAGGTGGGATTGATGATCCAAGCCGCTTAGCCGACACCATTTGCGCTCACTTGCCAGTAAAGCTTGAGCAGAAACAGCGCTTGCTTGAAATGACTGATGTTGTGCAGCGCTTAGAAAGCTTGTTGGCTGATCTTGAAAGTGAGATTGATATTCTGCAAGTGGAGAAGCGTATTCGTGGACGCGTAAAGCGTCAGATGGAAAAGAGCCAGCGCGAGTACTACTTGAATGAGCAAGTTAAAGCAATTCAGAAAGAATTAGGTGAGGGCGAAGAGGGTGCTGATCTAGAAGAGCTAGAGAAGCGCATTAAAGCTGCACGTATGCCTAAGGAAGCTTTGAAAAAAGCAGAATCCGAACTCAAGAAGCTGAAATTAATGTCACCGATGTCCGCTGAGGCAACGGTTATCCGTAACTTTATCGACACGCTGGTGAATTTGCCTTGGAAGAAAAAAACCAAGATTAATAATGACCTCACCAATGCTGAAAAAGTATTGGATGAAGATCACTACGGTTTGGACAAGGTTAAAGAACGTATCTTGGAGTACCTCGCAGTTCAACAACGAGTTGATCGTGTGAAGGCACCCATTCTTTGCTTAGTAGGCCCTCCTGGTGTTGGTAAAACATCGCTTGGTCAATCCATTGCACGCGCTACGAACAGAAAGTTTGTACGCATGGCTTTAGGTGGAGTGCGTGATGAATCCGAGATTCGTGGTCATCGCAGAACTTATATTGGCTCAATGCCCGGCAAGATTCTGACAAGCCTTACTAAGGTTGGTGTGCGCAATCCTTTATTCCTCTTGGACGAAGTTGACAAGATGGGCATGGATTTCCGCGGAGATCCGGCCAGTGCCTTGTTGGAGGTTTTGGATCCAGAGCAAAACCATACATTCCAAGATCACTATGTTGAGGTAGATTTTGACCTCTCCGACGTTATGTTTGTGGCAACCTCGAATTCTTTGAATATTCCAGGTCCGCTATTGGATCGTCTAGAGATTATTCGCTTGGCTGGTTATACAGAGGATGAAAAAACCAGTATCGCTGTTAATTATTTGATTCCTAAACAAATCAAAAATAATGGCTTGAAAAAAGACGAGCTCAAGATTGAAGATAGCGCCGTTCGTAACATGATCCGTTACTACACACGCGAGGCTGGCGTACGTTCTTTAGAGCGTGAAATTAGCAAGATCTGCCGTAAGGTAGTCAAGCTATTGCTCTTGAAGAAAGAAGCGGCTCCAGTTGTTGTGAATGCGGATAACTTAGAGAAGTTCCTTTCAGTTCGCATGTATGACTTTGGTTTAGCTGGCAAAGAAAATCAAGTGGGTCAAGTCACTGGTTTGGCTTGGACTGAGGTTGGCGGTGATTTGCTCACCATTGAAGCTGCTGTGATGCCGGGTAAGGGTGTAATCACACGTACTGGTTCCATCGGTGATGTAATGAAAGAATCCGTCGAGGCAGCCCGTACTGTTGTTCGGTCAAGATCTAAGCGTCTAGGTATTGCAGATGAGTCGTTTGAGAAGAAAGATATTCATATTCACTTCCCTGATGGCGCAACACCTAAGGATGGTCCATCTGCCGGTATCGCAATCACAACAGCTTTGGTTTCGGTATTTACTGGTATTCCGATTCGATCGGATGTTGCCATGACTGGTGAAATTACTTTACGCGGTGAAGTGCTCCCAATTGGTGGTTTGAAAGAAAAGCTCTTGGCTGCACATCGCGGGGGCATTAAGCTTGCCTTGATTCCGGAAGAGAACGTAAAAGATCTCATCGACATTCCAGATAATGTTAAGAATGCCATTGAGATAGTTCCCGTTCGCTGGATCGATAAGGTGCTGGAGTTGGCACTAGAGCGTATGCCAGAAGCATTGCCAGATCCTACGCCGGAAGAGCTTGCTAAAAAGGCAGCAGAGGCCAGCAAGGCAAACGACAAGGGCGCAGCTGCAGACGTTCTTAAGCACTGAAAATAGGGCGGTTTTCCGTTAAATTGATCCCATCGTTTGAGGTTGATTTAGCGGAAATTTCCCCCGAAATCCACGCTTAGGTTACAATCTCACCTTGTAATATTTTGGGGCGCTTAGCTCAGTTGGTAGAGCGTCTGCCTTACACGCAGAATGTCGGGAGTTCGAGCCTCTCAGCGCCCACCAAATTATTACCAGCATTACCCCCTCTAAGCCTGCTCAGGCGTTTCAATACCAAGCTCATTACCCTAGTACACTCCTGGTATTCATATTTTTTACTAGCGAACTTTTTCATGTTTGATACCGTCCGTAAACACCAGCGAATTCTGCAATTTGTATTAATGCTTTTGATTGTTCCGTCATTTGCATTTTTTGGCATCTCAAGCTATTCCAGCTTTCTTGATAAAGAAACAGACCTGGTCAAAATTAATGGCAAACCGATTACTGCACAAGAAGTAGATTCGGCAGCAAAACGCCAAGCTGAGCGAGTAGGTGGTAATGCCCAAATTGCACAAAGTCTGCAATTTAAACAAGCCATATTGAATGAGTTGCTGCAACAACGAATTTTAGGTTTTGCTGTTGGCGATCTTCGATTGCAAGTTGGTAAAGAGGCTTTGGTTAAAAGCTTGCAAAACATTCCACAGATCCGCGCACTCTACAAACAAGATGGTAGTTTTGATGATGCTCGTTTCAAGCAATTGCTAGCAAGCAATGGAATGAATGAAGAGCAGTTTTATGCTAGCCAAGCTTTTGATTTAAAGATTGGTCAACTGGTGAACTCAGTGGCGCGTACTGAAATCGGTAGCCCTAAATTATCTGAGATTATTTCAACTCTGTATGAGACAGAGCGACAAGTGCAAGCGATATCTTTTGATGCCAAGGACTACTTATCTAAGGTAAATCCTTCACAAGAGGAGTTGCAGGCCTTCTACACAGCAAATGCCAAGCTATTTGAGAGTCCTGAGTATGTTGATGTTGAGTATATTGTTCTTAAAGCTGATCCAAAAGAGGATGCCAAGGTATTTAGTGAAAAGGCTGATCAGTTTGCCAACATGACTTATGACCAGTCAGATAGTCTTAAGCCGGCCGCAGATAAATTGAAGCTGAATGTTCAGACTCAAAAGGGCGTAACTCGCTCTGGCGCATCTGGTGTCGCAAAAGATCATCCGCTAGCCAATCCAAAGGTTGTTCAATCTCTCTTTGGTGATGAGGCCGTTAAGAACAAGCGCAATACTGAAGCAGTGCAAACATCCCCAGGCGTATTTGTTTCTGCTCGCGTAGTCACTTTTCATCCTGCGCAAACGCTTCCATACAAAGATGTTTCTGCGGAAGTGAAGCGTCAAGTGAGTCAGCGTTTGGCTGAGAAGCTAGCGATTAATGCTGCAGCTGATCGTTATGCTGCATTAGAAAAAGATCCTAAAAGCGCATCAGGTTTTGCTAGCCCAGTTTGGGTTTCCAGAAATAAACCAGCCAATTTAGTTGGTGGTGCGCTTGATCAGATAATGTCCATTAGCCCAGATAAATTCCCGGCCCTCGTATCGGTCAGCAACCCTGGCGTTGGAACCACTCTGTACCGTGTTGATCAAGTTCGTCAACCAACAGCTGTCGATGCCAAAGTTCATAAAGCACAGGCCCAACAAATCCAGGCTTTGGCAGCCCAGTCTGAGTTTGCAGGATTCATGGCTTACTGGCGTGATGTTGCTGGAGTGAAAGTTATTAATCCACTGAAGCCAATGTCATCTGGTTCCGGAAGCTAGGCTAGTTACCTTTAAGTATTGTTTGATATGGGGCCATAGCGCCCCATACGTTTTTAAAGAGAACGATTTGTGCTTTTTCATTGGGATGAATGCGGTCAGCTTGGAATAGGCTGATATCGGATGCAACTCCACTTAAGAAAAAAGGGAGTAATTGCACATTCTCTTGAGTTGCTAGTTTTGCATAAAGATCCTTAAATTCCCGGGTGTACTCTTGACCATAGTTTGGTGGAATCTGCATTCCGAATAGAAGTACTTTTGCCCCAGCTTGCTTACTCATTTGAATCATCTTGCGCAAATTCTTATTGGATTCTTGGATGGACAAACCGCGCAAGGCGTCGTTTGCGCCAAGCTCAAGAAATACAATGCCAGGCTTTTTTTGCTCTAGCAGCCTGGGAAGTCGGGAAAGACCTCCGGAGCTCGTTTCCCCACTGATGCTGGCATTAAATACATTCCATGGGCTACCTTGTTTTTGAAGCTGCTCTTCCAATAGCTTGACCCAGCCAGATCCGCGTATGAGACCGTATTCGGCGGATAGGCTGTCACCCATCACCAAAATGGTCTGGTTTGTCTGAGCTAAGGTGCCAAATGAAATAAACAGGCAAAATAGAGCAATAGCCGACGTTAGGGCTTTCATTTTTTTACTCAAGAAGCTCAACCTAATATATCGATTCATTTATGAGTAATCCAGTAAAGGTCCTTAGTGCGATACATCTAGGTAAACAAGTTTTATCTAGCGACGGATCGTTAACTATTTTGCACGACATTAGCTTCGATGTCTTTCAAGGCGAGAGTGTTGCCATTACGGGAGCATCGGGTTCTGGTAAGAGCACATTACTTAGTCTTTTGGCTGGATTAGATATTCCTTCTAGTGGTTGTGTTGAGCTAGTCTCGCAAAACCTCGGTGAATTGGATGAGGATGGTAGGGCGCTTTTGAGGGGGCAAAAAGTAGGGTTTGTATTTCAATCATTTCAATTGCTTCCGCATCTAACGGCACTTGAAAATGTAATGCTGCCTGCCGAGCTTAATGGCTTGGATATGCCCAAGGAAAATGCTCTGCATTGGCTAGGGCAAGTAGGCTTAAGGGAGCGCGCCAACCATTTCCCTAAGACCCTTTCGGGCGGTGAGCAGCAGCGTGTTGCACTGGCCAGGGCTTTCATCATGAGGCCCGCCATACTATTTGCGGATGAGCCGACTGGCAGTCTGGACGAGGCCAGCGGAAATAGGGTGATTGAGCTCCTTTTTGAGCTAAATCAGGCCAATAATTCGACCCTTATTTTGGTTACCCACGACCAAGCCTTGGCTGACCGGTGCCAGCGGCAACTGCACCTTCAGGGCGGTCGCTTGCTGTAGGCAAAACCTTATAATCTAGGGATGTCTTTTTTCCACTTTTTGCCCGGCGCTGATGCGCTTTCCCCCTTCCGCCAACGGCGACTATTAGCGTCTTTGGCTGCCCAAGGGGTTGATCTTGAGTCTATAGAGGCCCAATACCTTCATTTTATTTGGTCTGAGGCAGAGTTAGCCTCTAAGAACCAGGAAGTCATGGCAAGTCTATTGACCTACGGTCAGCCATTTCAATCCAAAATAAATCCAGGTAAATCCTGGTTTGGAAAAGGTAAAGCAGAGGATCAATCTGCAATTGTTATCCCTAGGTTTGGAACTGTTTCACCTTGGGCTAGTAAGGCAACTGATATTGCTCGTCAATGTGGATTGGATGTTCTGCGACTTGAGCGCGGTGTTCAGTTTTCATGGAAGAGCAAAAAGGCGCTAACTCCAGAACAAAAACAATTGGTGTTAGCTGCGGTCCACGACAGAATGACTGAAGCGGTTATCGATTCAACCGATGCGGCTAATGCTTTATATCAATCTTTAGAAGACAAGCCTTTAGCACGCATTCCAGTAATGACCGAGGGCAGGGCAGCTCTTGATAAGGCTAATCAAGAATTAGGTCTTGCCTTATCGGATGATGAAGTTGTTTACCTTGCAGAAAGTTTTACTCGTCTTCAACGCAACCCATCAGATGTTGAGTTGATTATGTTTGCTCAGGCAAATAGCGAGCATTGTCGTCATAAGATTTTTAATTCAAGCTGGACAATCGATGGCGATGATCAAGAGCGCTCATTGTTCGCCATGATTCGCAATACTCATCAGTTGCACCCTGAGGGTACGATTGTTGCCTACTCTGATAACTCTGCAGTGATGGCTGGATGTGAGGCGGAGACTTGGGCCCCCCAAGGTTCAGATCATCGCTATCAAAAAGATACGCGCTTAGTTCATACCTTAATGAAGGTTGAAACACATAACCACCCCACAGCGATTGCGCCATTTCCTGGTGCTTCTACTGGTGCTGGCGGAGAGATTCGCGATGAGGGTGCAACCGGTGTTGGTGGTCGTCCTAAAGCAGGTCTTACTGGGTTCTCTGTTTCCAATTTAAATATTCCAGGCACAGATCTTCCGTGGGAAGCTGAGAAATACGGCAAGCCAGAGCGTATTGCCACACCATTGCAAATTATGATTGATGGCCCCTTAGGCGGTGCTGCATTTAATAATGAGTTTGGTAGACCGATTTTGGGTGGATATTTCCGCGTATTTGAGCAGACCTTAGATGGAACCCGCCGCGGTTATCACAAGCCCATCATGATTGCTGGTGGTATTGGCAGCATTGATTCAATTCACACTGATAAAAAAGCAATTCAAGCAGGGCATTTACTCATTCAACTTGGCGGCCCAGGCATGCGTATTGGCATGGGCGGCGCTACTGGTAGCTCTGTTTCAACAGGCACAAATACTGCAGATCTGGATTTTGATTCAGTGCAGCGCGGTAATCCAGAAATGGAACGTAGAGCGCAAGAAGTGATCAATGCTTGTCGTGCGCTCGGTGACCGCAATCCGATTGTTTCCATTCATGATGTCGGCGCAGGCGGATTATCAAACGCCTTCCCAGAATTAGCCGATGGCGCTGGCTTAGGTGCTGCTTTTAAACTTCGTAACGTGCCCCTTGAAGAAAGTGGCATGAGTCCTGCGGAGATTTGGTGTAACGAGTCTCAAGAACGTTATGTTTTGGCAATAGAAGCAAAAGATTTAGATTTATTTAAATCTTTTTGTGAACGTGAGCGCTGCCCTTTTGCGGTTGTTGGAGAAGCTACCACTGAGCGTCAGTTAACGCTAAGTGATTCTAAGCAGGCTGCCGGCGCAGACGCTGCTTCACCAATTGATATGCCGATGGAGGTATTGCTAGGTAAGCCTCCGAAGATGCATCGAGACGTCAAACGCGTTGCGCAAGAATTTAAAGAGCTAGACGTAACCGATGCTGATTTAGCTCAATCTATTGCTTGGGTCTTGCAGCAACCAACGGTTGCTAGTAAATCTTTCTTAATTACGATTGGCGATCGAACTGTTGGCGGTCTTAATGCTCGTGATCAGTTTGTCGGTCCATGGCAAGTTCCTGTTGCTGACTGTGCCGTCACCATGATGGATTACAAGGGTTATCGTGGCGAAGCGATGTCCATGGGTGAGAGAACTCCATTGGCAGTTATCGATGCCCCTGCAGCAGCCCGTATGGCTGTTGGTGAGGCCGTTACTAATCTTTTGGCTGCAGACATTGCAAATCTTCAGGGCGTAAAACTCTCGGCAAACTGGATGGCAGCATGTGGAGCCCCGGGTGAAGATGCCAAGCTTTATGACTCAGTTAAAGCCATTGGCATGGAGTTGTGTCCCGCTCTTGGAATCTCCATTCCAGTAGGAAAAGATTCTTTATCGATGTCCACTGCATGGCAGGATGGTAACGAGACTAAAAAAGTAGTTGCTCCAGTCTCCTTAATTATTTCCGCATTTTCATCAGTGCAGGATGTACGCAAGACATCAACTCCACTTCTGCAATTAAAAGATCAAGCCGGGTCTCCTTTGGAGACAGAGCTTATTTTGATTGACTTAGGTCGCGGCAAAAATCGCATGGCCGGCAGTATCTTGGCTCAAGTCCTGGATCAGTCAGGAAAAACGGCTCCGGATGTTGATCACCCAGAAGACCTTAAATCTTTAGCTTCAGCAATCATTGAGCTCCGCAAAGAAGGCAAGTTGTTGGCATATCACGACCGCTCTGATGGCGGATTGCTTGCTTGCGTTGCAGAGATGGCTTTTGCTTCACATTGCGGCATCTCCATTAACGTGGACATGATTGCCATGGATGCAGGGCAGGAGCCAGATTACGGTGATGCTAAGAACTGGGCTCAACAGGTTTCAGGTCGCCGTCATGAGCAAACTATGTGTGCTTTATTCAATGAGGAACTTGGTGCTGTTATTCAAGTTCGAAAGGAAAATCGTGACGCTGTATTTGCCACCCTCAGAAAATTAGGTCTTAGCGCTTACAGTCATGTCATTGGTAAGCCAAATACCAATGGACGCATTGAAGTCTGGCGTGATGCCAAAAATATTTTTGCCGAGCCACGTGAAGTACTGCAAAAGATGTGGACTAACACCAGCTACCAGATTGCACGCTTACGCGACAATCCAGCATGTGCTGATAGCGAATTTGCGCTCTTAGACAATATCGCAGATCCAGGCATGAGCCCTAAACTCACGTTCGATACATCTGAAGATATCGCAGCACCTTTTATTGCTAAAAATGCGCGTCCTAAGGTCGCCATTTTGCGAGAGCAGGGTGTGAATTCTCATGTAGAAATGGCTTACTCGGTTAACTGGGCTGGATTTGATAGCTATGACGTCCATATGTCCGACTTGCTTAACGGCAAAGCAAAGCTTGAGGACTTTAGGGGTTTGATTGCTTGCGGTGGCTTTAGTTATGGTGATGTGCTGGGCGCTGGCGAAGGTTGGGCGAAAACCATTCTCTTTAATCAACGGCTACGCGATCAGTTCTCTACATTTTTTAATCGCCAGGATAGTTTTGCGTTAGGCGTCTGTAATGGTTGCCAGATGATGAGTAATCTCTCCGGAATTATTCCAGGTGCTGAAGCATGGCCCAAATTTACTCGCAACCAATCCGAACAGTATGAAGCTCGCTTGGTGATGGCGGAAGTCATGTCTTCTCCATCGATCTTTACTCAAGGCATGGAAGGCAGTCAAATTCCAATTGCGATTGCTCATGGTGAAGGTTATGCAAACTTTAACCAACAAGGTAATCTTGAGCAAATTCAAAAGCAAGGATTAGCTTCTTTCCGGTTTGTAGATCATCAAGGTATTCCTACGGAAACTTATCCGATGAATCCCAATGGATCTCCTGGAGGTTTAACGGGCGTTACGACAGCAGATGGACGCTTCATGGTCATGATGCCTCATCCAGAGCGTGTCTTTAGGGCTGCGCAGATGAGTTGGTGTCCACCAGAGTGGTTAGATACCCCCGATGGCGCTAGCCCATGGTTACGCCTTTTCCGCAACGCACGTCGTTGGGCTAAATAATCTTTCTATAGATGGAACCGGTTACATTTTCTGAAAGCGGTGGCATACGCTATCTTCACTTTGGCACCGAATTGATTCAAGGGGCAATGCGCTTGCGCGACCCCGATGAGATTTACCTTGAGTACAACCAGCAAATGATGGCCTGGTTATTGTTTTTGGAAACTAAACCTGGGATGCGGATTGCTCAATTAGGTTTGGGTACTGGTGCATTGACCAAATTTCAACATCGTTATTGCCCAGCAGTGAAGACCACGGTTGTAGAGCTAAATCCTGCTGTAATCGTATCTGCTAGATCGATGTTTTTTACGCCGGATGACGATCGTAAATTAGAAACCCTTCAAACTGATGCGAAGCAGTTCGTTAAGGATAAAAAATATCAAGGCTTGTTTGATGCTGTTCAAGTCGATTTATATGATGCAATATGTGATGGCCCAGCGGCGAGTTCCTTAGAATTTTATAAAGGTTGCTTCAATATCCTTAAGGGGCCAGGCGTAATGACTGTGAATTTATTTTCACGTCATAAAAGTTTTGAAGTGAATCTAAAGAACATCTGCGAAGCATTTGATAATCGGGTGCTGTTATTTCCTGAGTCTCATGATTGCAATGTTGTTGCCATCGCTTTCAAGGGTCCTAAGCTTGAGGCTGAATGGAAAGATGTCTCCAAGCGAGCTAAATTGATTCTTGAGAAGACTGGATTGCCTACTAATAAGTGGGTTTCCGGCATCAGCCGCGAGAATGCACGTCAAGAATCAAAGCTTTCTATTTAAACGTTCGTAAATCTAAGGCAACAAAAAAGGCGATCATCAGATCGCCTTTTTATATTCAGCGCTCCCAAAGAAGCGCTGAAATACCAACTTATACAGTTACTGTATCTGCAACATCACTAAATGATTTGATCTTGTCAAAGTTCATGTAGCGATAAACTTCCCCAGATTTAGCATTCAAGGATTCAACTTGCTCGAAATATTCTTGTGGCGTTGGTAAACGACCCAAGAGTGCTGCAACAGCAGAAAGCTCAGCAGAAGCCAGATACACGCGAGTATCGATACCCAAACGATTCGGGAAGTTACGTGTTGAAGTGGAGACTGCAGTAGAGCCTTTACGGATCTGAGCCTGGTTACCCATACAGAGCGAGCAGCCTGGAGTTTCCATGCGAGCACCTGTAGCACCCAGAATGCCGTAATAGCCTTCTTCGGTCAGAATCATTTGGTCCATCTTGGTCGGAGGGGCTACCCATAAACGAGTAGGCATATCCTTTTTGCCTTGAAGAACTTGACCTGCTGCGCGGAAGTGTCCAATGTTAGTCATACAAGAGCCGATAAACACCTCATCGATTTTCTCGCCAGAAACTTCAGACAGGAATTTAACATCGTCTGGATCGTTAGGGCAGGCCAGGATTGGCTCTTTGATTTCGCTCATGTCGATTTCAATTACTTCAGCATAGTCTGCATTTGCATCGGCCTTGAGTAAGTCCGGCTTAGCGATCCAAGCTTCCATTGCTTTAATGCGACGACCTAAAGTGCGCTTATCTTCGTAGCCATTTGCGATCATCCACTTCATCAATGTGATGTTAGAACGCATGTACTCGATGATTGGCTCTTTGCTTAATTGAATCGCACAACCAGCTGCAGAACGCTCAGCAGAAGCGTCAGATAATTCAAACGCTTGCTCAACTTTTAGGTCAGGTAGACCTTCAATTTCCAGGATGCGGCCAGAGAAAACGTTCTTCTTGTTCTGTTTTTCAACAGTTAACAAACCTTTTTTGATGGCATACAAAGGAATCGCATTAACCAAGTCACGTAATGTTATGCCGGGCTGCATTTTTCCTTTGAAGCGAACCAATACAGACTCAGGCATATCCAAAGGCATAACGCCAGTAGCGGCAGCAAATGCAACCAGTCCTGAGCCGGCAGGGAAGGAGATACCAATTGGGAAGCGAGTATGACTATCACCACCAGTACCGCAGGTATCAGGCAAGAGTAAACGGTTTAACCAGCTGTGAATTACGCCATCGCCCGGACGCAATGCAACACCACCGCGGTTAGTCATGAATGCTGGTAACTCATGGTGCGTGCGAATGTCTACTGGTTTTGGATAAGCGGATGTATGACAGAAGGATTGCATTACCAAGTCAGCAGAGAATCCTAAGCAAGCCAAGTCTTTCAATTCATCACGGGTCATTGGACCAGTAGTATCTTGTGAGCCTACTGTAGTCATATGTGGTTCGCAGTATGTATCTGGGCGAACGCCTTGACCTTCTGGCAATCCACAAGCACGGCCAACCATCTTCTGAGCCAAGCTGAAACCTTTTTTGTTGTCAGGGGGGCTAACAGGAATGCGGAATTCAGTAGAAGCTGGCAAACCAAGTGCTGCACGTGCTTTGGCTGTTAGACCGCGACCTACGATTAAAGGAATGCGTCCACCTGCACGAACCTCATCCAAAATCACTGGTGACTTGAGTGAGAAAGCAGCGATTTCTTTACCATTTTTAAAGGCTTTACCTTCATAAGGGCGAAGCTCAATCTCGTCGCCCATATTCATATCTGAAACATCAAGCTCAATCGGCAATGCGCCAGCATCTTCCATGGTGTTGAAGAAGATTGGAGCAATTTTTGTTCCCAAGCAAACACCACCAAAGCGTTTATTTGGAACAAAAGGAATATCTACACCAGTCCACCACAACACAGAGTTAGTAGCAGATTTACGTGATGAGCCAGTACCAACAACGTCACCAACGTAAGCAATTTGATTGCCTTTTTTCTGCAACTCAGCAATTTGCTTCATCGGACCGCGCACCCCAGTTTCATCAGGCTCAATACCTGGACGTGGGTTCTTCAACATCACTGTTGCATGCAAAGGAATATCGGGACGACTCCACGCATCAGGAGCAGGGGATAGATCATCAGTATTTGTTTCGCCAGTCACTTTAAATACTGTGAGCTTCATGCTTTCTGGAACGGCTGGACGGCTAGTAAACCACTCGGCATCAGCCCAGCTTTGCAATACTGACTTAGCGTTGGCATTGCCTTTTTCAGCCATCTCTTGAACGTCATGGAAGTAGTCAAACATCAACAATGTTTTCTTGAGTGCAGCAGCTGCAGCAGCACCACATTCAGCATCGCTCAATAACTCAACTAGCGGTTTAATGTTGTAACCGCCGAGCATGGTGCCCAACAATTCAGTAGCTTTTACTCGTGAAATTAAAGGGGATTTATCTGTTCCTTTAGCGATCGTATCTAAAAACTCAGCTTTTACTTTTGCAGCTTCGTCAACGCCAGCAGGAACGCGGTTTGTAATTAACTCTACAAGCTCAGCCTCTTTGCCAGCTGGTGGATTTTTTAGCAATTTAACTAATTCAGCAGTCTGATCTTTAGTTAAAGGTAGGGCGGGGATGCCAAGGGCGGCACGTTCAGCAACTTGGGCGTTATAGGCTTCTAACATTGTGTTTCCTATGAGGTAAAAGTGGTCAATAGAAAGGCCAAAAGGGAATTTTCTCCCGATTAAGGTAATTATAGTTACTTATTTAAGTCTTATATAAGACTTTAAATGGCTTAATTGCCGCGAAAACGCTAAATTATTGAAAATATTAGGGTTTTTACGCAAGAATTCCTATATTACATAGGAGTGAATTAGGGATATTCAGACCTGCCTTACAGGACCTTCTCTTCCTTCATAGCCCAAACTAAGGCAACTACCCAGCCAATAAGCGACCAGCCTAGGAATAGATTCAAGGCAAAGATGGCGCCAGAATTCGCTCTTTTCTTGTTAAATGCGATCGCAAAAGGCAAAAAATAGAAAAGGGAGAGTAGGGTAAGCAGTACGGCGAATGGAAGGCGCATGGGATCTAAAAATGGGCTAATTTTTACAAGAAACCCCATATTACAGATGTTCGTTTTTGTCTTGGGCGACCCTCTGTCGTTATAATTACTTTTTCCAACAGAGCTTAAGCGATGACCAAATACGTTTTTGTCACTGGTGGTGTGGTTTCTTCTTTAGGGAAAGGAATCGCAGCTGCCTCGCTTGCCGCGATTCTCGAATCCCGCGGCCTGAAAGTCACCCTCCTAAAATTAGACCCCTATATCAACGTTGACCCGGGCACTATGAGCCCACTCCAACACGGTGAAGTTTTTGTTACCGAAGATGGTGCAGAAACTGACTTGGATTTAGGTCACTATGAGCGCTTCGTATCTGCAAAGATGCGTAAAAGCAATAACTTCACTACCGGACAGATTTACGAGTCCGTGATTAGCAAAGAGCGTCGCGGTGAGTACTTGGGAAAAACAGTTCAAGTTATTCCGCACATTACTAATGAGATTCAAGCATTTGTAGAGCGTGGCGCTAAAGCAAGTCATGACGGTAAAGCAGATGTTGCCATTTGTGAAATTGGTGGAACTGTTGGTGACATTGAGTCTCTCCCGTTTTTAGAGGCCGCAAGACAGATGAGTTTGCGTTTGCCTCTTCATGATTGCGCCTTTGTGCATTTGACTCTGGTGCCATATATCAATAGCGCTGGCGAGTTAAAAACCAAGCCTACACAACACTCAGTACAAAAGTTACGTGAGATTGGCATCATGCCAACCGTATTGCTCTGTCGTGCTGATCGCCCGATTCCAGAAGATGAACGCGCGAAGATTTCACTATTCTCAAACGTTCGTGAAGAGGCAGTTATTTCGGTATGGGATGTAGATACGATCTATAAAATTCCTGAAATGCTACATGCACAGGGTATGGATGATTTGATTTGCCGCGAGCTTGAATTAAAGGCCAAACCAGCAGATCTTTCTGTATGGGCTAACTTGGTTTATGAAATGGCCAACCCACAACACGAAGTCACTATCGGCATGGTCGGTAAGTATGTGGAATTAACGGAGTCCTACAAGTCTCTGATTGAAGCATTGCGTCATGCTGGCATTCATACTCATACACGCGTCAATATTAATTACATTGATTCTGAAGATATCGAAAAAGATGGTGTTGATTGTTTGCGAGATCTAGATGCCATATTGGTTCCAGGTGGTTTTGGTAAGCGTGGCACAGAAGGTAAGATTGCTGCCATTCGTTATGCCCGTGAAAACAATGTTCCTTATTTAGGTATTTGCCTTGGAATGCAACTGGCTGTGATTGAATTTGCTCGTCATGTTGCTAATTTGACTAAGGCAAACAGCACTGAATTTGATCCGCAATCTGACCAGCCCGTTGTGGCCCTCATTACTGAGTGGCTTGATAGGGAAGGACGTGTTGAAAAGCGCACGAATGATTCTGATCTAGGTGGCACCATGCGTCTTGGTTCGCAACGTTGCCCAGTAAAGGCTGGAACTTTGGCTCATCGTATTTATGGAGCTGAAGTAAATGAGCGTCATCGTCATCGCTATGAAGTTAACAATACCTACGTTCCCCAATTGGAGAAGTCTGGCTTAATTATTTCTGCCAGAACACCAAATGAAGAGTTGCCGGAAATGATGGAATTACCAGCATCAATTCACCCTTGGTTCTTTGGGGTGCAGTTCCATCCAGAATTTACCTCGACTCCACGTGATGGACATCCATTATTTTCAGCCTTCATCAACGCTGCATTAGTGCATCAAGAGCTCACTGCAAAGCAGGCGGCATAAAGGAAAAATATGAGCACATTTAAGCTATGCGGCTATGACGTGGGTTTAGATAGTCGCTTCTTTTTAATTGCTGGACCTTGTGTAATTGAGTCAGAACAATCTGCCATTGATATTGCTGGCCAATTGAAAGAAATCACTGCTGCTTTAAAGATTCCATTTATCTATAAATCTTCATTTGATAAAGCTAACCGTTCATCCGGCACCTCGTTCCGCGGTTTGGGTATGGAAAAGGGACTTGAGATTCTGGCTAAGGTAAAGAAACAGGTTGGTGTATCAGTTCTGACAGATGTTCATGACATCAGCGAAATCGAAGTTGTTGCTAGTGTTGTAGATGTATTGCAGACACCGGCGTTTCTTTGCAGACAAACTGATTTCATTCGCGCCTGTGCTCAGAGTGGCAAGCCAGTGAATTTCAAAAAAGGACAATTCCTTTCTCCGCACGAGATGCTGAACGTGATTGAAAAGGCTCGTGCTGCAGCATTAGAAAAAAACCTGCCAGACCAATTTATGGTTTGTGAGCGTGGCGCCTCTTTTGGATATAACAACCTCGTTTCTGATATGCGCAGCTTAGCAATTTTGCGCGAATCTAAGGCGCCAGTAGTTTTTGATGCAACACATTCAGTTCAGTTGCCTGGAGGCCAAGGTAGTTCTAGCGGCGGTCAACGAGAATTCGTACCAGTTTTAGCTCGTGCTGCTGTTGCTGTTGGTATCAGCGGCCTTTTTATGGAAACACATCCAGATCCTGCCAAGGCTTTATCTGACGGTCCCAACGCCGTACCGCTCGATCGTATGAAAGAGTTGCTTGCATCATTGGTTGCGATTGATGACATTGTTAAATCGACTGGATCTTTTTTAGAAGATAGCTTTAAGTAACTTTTAGTAAATTCGTTAAACCCATTTCATATTGTTTTAAGGAGAAGGTGCATGAGCGCCATTGTTGACATCATCGGTAGAGAAGTTCTAGATTCCCGCGGCAACCCAACGGTTGAGTGCGACGTTTTGCTTGAATCTGGTGTTATGGGTCGCGCAGCCGTCCCATCTGGAGCATCCACAGGTTCACGTGAAGCAATTGAGTTGCGTGATGGCGATAAGTCCCGTTACTTAGGCAAAGGTGTTCTGAAGGCTGTTCAAAACATCAATATAGAAATTGCTGAGTCCATTCTAGGTTTAGATGCAAGCGAGCAGGCTTTCTTAGATCGCACCCTGATTGAGTTGGATGGCACACACAACAAAGCACGCTTAGGTGCTAATGCAACCTTGGCCGTATCAATGGCAGTTGCTAGAGCCGCTGCAGAAGAGGCTGGATTGCCTTTGTATCGCTATTTTGGTGGTTCAGGTGGTATGCAGTTGCCAGTTCCAATGATGAATATCGTCAATGGGGGCGCTCATGCTAATAACAGTTTAGATATTCAAGAATTCATGGTAATGCCAGTTGGCGCTGAAAATTTCCGTGATGCTTTGCGCTGTGGCGCTGAGATTTTCCATGAGCTCAAAAAGATTTTGGGTGCACAGGGTATGCCAACCACTGTTGGTGATGAAGGCGGCTTTGCTCCTAACTTTAAGAGCAATCATGAGTGCTTGCAAACGATTATGAAAGCTATTGAAGGTGCTGGCTATCAAGCGGGAGAAGATGTTCTGTTGGCCCTTGATTGTGCTGCTAGCGAATTCTATAAAGATGGTAAATATCATTTGGCTGGCGAAGGCTTGCAGCTTAGCTCAAGCGAGTTCTCAGACTATCTTGGTAACTTGGCAGATCAGTTCCCAATCGTTTCGATTGAAGATGGTATGCATGAGAGCGATTGGGATGGCTGGGCGGATATCACCAAAAAACTCGGCAAGAAGATTCAGCTGGTTGGTGATGATTTGTTTGTTACCAATACACGCATCTTGAAAGAAGGCATTGAGAAGGGTATTGCGAATTCAATCTTGATCAAGATTAACCAAATTGGTACGTTGACAGAAACATTTGCAGCTATCGAAATGGCTAAACGTGCAAATTACACTGCAGTGATTTCGCATCGTTCTGGCGAAACTGAAGACAGCACTATTGCTGACATTGCAGTGGGAACAAATGCTGGTCAGATTAAGACTGGCTCATTATCTCGCTCAGATCGCATTGCGAAATACAACCAACTCTTGCGTATTGAAGAAGATTTGGGTGATGTAGCAAGCTATCCAGGTAAGTCAGTCTTTTATAACCTCAAGCGCTAATCTTAAGATTTAATATCGATGCGTATTGTTATCTACTCCATGCTGGTATTGCTAATTGCAATCCAGTACCCGCTTTGGTTGGGTAAGGGTGGATGGCTCAAGGTATATGAGATGGAGCGGCAAGTAGAGCTTCAAGAGGCTAAAAATAGCCTCTTGGCTCTGCGCAATGCCAAGTTAGCTGGCGATGTAAAGGATTTAAAGGACGGCACCCGTGCCATTGAAGAGCGTGCCCGTGTTGAGCATGGTCTCATCAAAGAAGGCGAGTTCTTTGTGCAAATTCTGCCTGCAGATAAATCAGGCGACGCTAAAGCTACAAAACAGTAAGTCGAAGTATTCTTAGTGGCCGCTAGAAGGCGGTCTTGTGGCATCACTCAATAAATCCGTTTTAAATACCTGCAGACAATCAACTGCATCAAAGCGATAGGGCTTTGCGCAAAAATCACACACAGTTTCAACAGCGCCTTGTTCCTCAAGAATGCTCTGAACTTCTTCTTCACCAAGCATACGCAAAATATCTGCAACCTTACTGCGCGAGCATCTGCATGAAAAGCGAATAGGGCGGGCAGGGAAGCTACGCACACCGTTTTCAGCAGACTCCTCCAAAAATAGACGTCTTAAAATAGTCTCTGGCGGAAGTGTTAGTAACTCTTCATTGGTAATTGTTTCACCAAGAGTTTGAATGCGCGACCATCCTTCAGCAGCAACCTGGGGATCCAGGTGAGCATGTCCACCTGAATTCGGTAGGCGCTGAAGTAGTAATCCGCCAACCTGGGTATCGCTTGATGCAAGCCAAATCTTCGTATCCAGCTGCTCGGAATTTTGCATGTAGAGTGATATCGCTTCCGCAGCGCTAGAAACTGGCTTTATAACTGCGCCTTGATGGTCCTGTAAGGCCACGATACCTTGGTAGGGGGCTTGACCAGGCTCACGATCAGAGGGGTCTAGAGTAATTACGAGTCTGCCGCTCTGACTGACGTCCAAAAGATCTGCCAGCGTTGCATCAGGTGCAATTTCGGAAGGATCTACAGACAATTTCACTGTAGCCCTCATGGATAAATCGGATTTACATTCAACGACTAAAAGCTGGATAGGGCCCTTGCTTTGGGCTTGAATAATGAGGGTGCCATCAAACTTAAGGCTGGCGCTTAACAAGGTGGCAGCGCCCACGAAATCCCCTAAAATTCGACGGACAGCTGGTGGGTCATTGCGGCGCTCTAAAACAGCCTGCCAAGCACTACCAATAGAGACTATTTCACCCCTAACTGGGGCGCCATCACACATAAATACAAGTAATTCATTCATAGGACAAAGTATCCACGTTTTTTGGGATTTAGTCATATGAAGCACGACCTGAGATAATGTTATTTATGCATATTCGTACACGTTTCGCCCCTAGTCCCACGGGCTTTATTCATCTGGGAAATCTTCGTAGCGCGCTCTACCCATGGGCGTTTGCGCGCCACAATAAAGGAAACTTCATTCTTCGCATTGAAGACACCGACCTTGAGCGCTCCACTCAAGAGGCTGTAGATGTCATTATCGAAGGCATGGCCTGGTTGGGCCTAGATTTAGATGAGGGTCCGATTTATCAGATGCAGAGGATTGATCGGTATCGCGAAGTTGTAAAGCAGATGCTCGAATCTGGATTAGCTTACCCATGCTACATGAGCGAGGAAGAGCTCAACCAATTGCGCGACCAACAGATGGCTAATAAAGAAAAGCCACGTTACAACGGTCTGTGGAGGCCTGAGCCCGGCAAAACATTGCCTCCAGTTCCAGAGGGTGTGAAACCCGTTATACGCTTTAAAAATCCTATTGGCGGCTCAGTTATCTGGAATGATGCAGTTAAGGGGCAAATTGAGATTAGCAATGATGAGTTAGACGACTTAGTTATTGCAAGGCCTGATGGAACGCCAACCTACAATTTCTGTGTTGTGATTGATGACATGGATATGAAAATTACTCACGTTATTCGCGGCGATGATCACGTCAATAACACCCCTAGGCAGATCAATATCATGAAGGCGCTAGGTGGCACGCCGCCTGTTTACGCTCATTTGCCAACAGTTCTGAATGATTCAGGCGAGAAGATGAGTAAACGCAATGGTGCAATGAGCGTTCGCGATTACCAGAAAGCAGGCTACCTGCCTGAAGCTATTCTGAATTATTTAGCGCGCCTCGGATGGTCCCATGGCGATGCTGAAGTCTTCACTAAAGAGCAATTTGTTGGCTGGTTTGATTTGGAAAGTTTAGGGCGCTCTCCGACACAACATAACCCGGAAAAATTACTTTGGCTTAATCATCAATACATTCAGAATGCAGATCCTGAGAAATTAGCGGCAGCCACAAAGCCTTTTGCTCATGACTTAGGTATCGATACCGAATCAGGACCAGATTTTGTAAAAGTAGTGGGCTTACTAAAAGACCGCGCGAATACTTTGATTGAAATTGCAGAAGGGGCAAAGCTGTTTTACTTGCCAGCCCCTGATTTAAGTGCAGATCAAATAAAAGAAAATATCTCTGATTCAGTGCTCCCAGCATTAAAAGATTTGGTCAGCGCCATTACATCCGCAGAGCCAACAAAAGAGGGATATGCCGCTGCATTTAAGCAGGTTTTAGCCCAGCATCAACTCAAAATGCCGGCTTTGGCAATGCCAGTTAGATACGCTTTATTTGCTACCACCCAAACCCCGGCGATTGATTCTGTGCTGGTTGTATTGGGTAAAGAAGAGGCTATCCAAAGGCTCTCCAAGGTGATCCACTAGAGAATTTGCGCACCTGCACAAAAATAGGATAAAATCTTGGATTGTTTTGAGTGTCTTGTAGTTTTATCGCGAGAATTCGGGGGTATAGCTCAGCTGGGAGAGCGCTTGCATGGCATGCAAGAGGTCAGCGGTTCGATCCCGCTTATCTCCACCAAGCATTTAAAATAGAAGTTTGTTGTAGTCCAGGTCCCCATCGTCTAGAGGCCTAGGACATCACCCTTTCACGGTGAGTACGGGGGTTCGAATCCCCCTGGGGACGCCAGATCTTCTGGTAGCTGTAAAGATGTATGATGTTGCGTTACTCGATGTATTTTGGAGCGGTAGTTCAGTTGGTTAGAATATCGGCCTGTCACGCCGAGGGTCGCGGGTTCGAGTCCCGTCCGTTCCGCCAAGACAATTAAAAAGCCCCCTATTCAGGGGGCTTTTTTTATTACTTCAATTCTATGATTAACCCAAAGAATGAGATCCCGAGCTTACTTCTTAGGTGTAGTGATTGACGCAGCCATTGCATCAAAGTAAATCACCTTTACTTGCTCGCCAACTTTAACGTCAGCCAATAGGGCAGGGTTCTTTACGGTAACGGTGGTGATCTTGCCACTAGGCCCCTTAACGGAAACCAGCTTCTTCTCGCGATTTACCTCAACAATATCGGCAACAATAGTTGTCTGGTTAGTGATCGTTTCAGAAGGCTTTTCATTCGCCTTTGATTTCGTAACTGTGTTTGTTTCTACTTTTGTGCGAACGCCATCGCTCTTGGTTTTGATCAACTCAATAGCAACCGCCAACTCGTAGTTAACATTAACGCGGTCACCTTTTTTGATCTGATCAAAATTCTTAATATCCGGACCAGCTACAAATTTAGACTCACCCTCTTTATTTTTGAAGGTA
The DNA here is from genome assembly GCF_018882415.1 of Polynucleobacter sp. 86C-FISCH. Taxonomy (GTDB): domain Bacteria; phylum Pseudomonadota; class Gammaproteobacteria; order Burkholderiales; family Burkholderiaceae; genus Polynucleobacter. Next base: position 1,844,706 of record NZ_JACVOL010000001.1, read on the forward strand.
ATAGTACGTGTTTTCTTATCAACCTTAACAACTTCACCTTCATATAACTGATAGACGTTATCTGTAACGGCGGCATCAATAATGGTTGGTTTTGCTGCTCCAGCTGCAGGGGCGGATTGGGCAATGGCAACCGTTGTGCCGAATAATGCTGCAAGCATCAAAGCTATCGGTGCAAATTTCTTATTCATTTTCTTCCTTATATAAATAACTACTAAAACCAATCTTAGCCTATTTTTATACTCAAATAGACATATAAAGCAGGGTATTTCTTTGCAAGGCATATCCACCCTAGGTTTGTTAAGATCGTTGATTACATAGGCTTACCCCAAAGGATATGAAATGCCCCAGTTTGCAGCCAATCTGACCATGCTATTTAATGAGTATCCTTTTATGGAGCGCTTTGAGAAAGCTGCTAAATCGGGATTTCAGGCAGTGGAATTTCTCTTTCCTTATGCATTCTCGGCGAATGATATTCGCCAACAGTTAGATCAAAATAATCTTCGTTTGGTTCTTCATAATCTACCGGCAGGAGACTGGGATGCAGGAGAGCGTGGGATTGCTTGTTTACCGGATCGCGTAGAGGAATTCCGGGCGAGCATTACAAAGGCAATCGAATATGCAACAGTGCTTGGTGTAAACCAATTGAATTGTTTAGCAGGAAAAATCCCAGGGGGAATTGATCCGGGATTGCTGCGAAAAACATTTATTGCCAATTTAAAGTACGCTACAGCCGAGCTTAAAAAAGCCAATATCAAATTACTTATTGAGCCAATTAATACGTTTGATATTCCTGGGTTTTATTTATCAAAGACTGAGCAGGCACTAGATATCCTTAATGAAGTTGGTTCTGATAATTTATATATCCAATATGACATCTATCATGCACAACGCATGGAGGGCGAGCTTAGTAAAACGCTAGAGAATAATATTTCTAAGATTGCTCATATTCAGCTGGCTGATAATCCAGGTCGAAATGAGCCTGGTACAGGCGAAATTAATTACGCACACTTATTTAAGTTGATCGATAGTATTGGCTATACAGGATGGATAGGTTGCGAATACAAACCAGCTAATCAGACTGAGTCTGGATTGGGCTGGATAAAAGCGCTCAATTAATTGAAATAAATCAATGCACTCTAGGGCTTACACATGTCTTCAACCTTAATCGTTTACCTTCACGGTTTTCGCTCTTCACCGCGCTCAAGCAAGGCGGTAATGACGGGCGACGCAATTAAAGCATTGTCCACTTCAGAAAACCCCATTGAGTGGTATTGCCCTCAGCTTGTAGCTTCTCCTAAAGCAAGCATGGACTTGGTTATCGCGCACATTAAAAGATCTCAGCATGATCGTCTGGTGGTTATTGGATCTTCTTTGGGTGGCTACTATGCAAATTACTTGGCAGAAAAGTATGGATGTAAGGCTGTCGCGCTTAATCCCGCTGTTAGAGCCCCAAGAGAGTTGGCAGCACATGTAGGCATGCTTACCTCCTACGATACTGATGAGCCATACGATTTTCGGCCAGAATATATTGATGAATTAAAAGCACTGCAGGTAGAGTCAATTACCGATCCTTCCCGCTATTTTTTGATGGCAGCTAAAGGAGATGAGCTTCTTGATTGGCGCGAGATGGTCGATTTTTATAAGGGTGCCGAGCAACTAGTGCTTGAGGGTAGTGACCATGGAATTGCAGATTACCCAGAACATTTGCCAAAGGTATTAAAGTTCATTGCCAAATAGGTTGATTGATTGCAGCCATCTTCTTCTGTAAGATGATCCAAACGACCGTTATCCACTCGATGCGGTCTAGAAAGGAGAGTTTGTGCTGAGCATCTTGAAATTAGACGCAGGTGGAATTCCCCAGGGCTGGGTAAATCCTGAAGAAGCTACGAAGCAATATGCCGATAGTAGTGTCTTATGGACTCTAGGTGATCCCATATTCAAAATGCGTGGTGGCATTTCTCGCGCAACTGGACAGCAATCGGTCATTGAACTTCACTCCATCATCGCAGTAAAAGGTAGTGCCAAAATTAATCTCTTTGATGTGGTGCCCGTCATCACCAAACATAAGCTCTATAAACGGGATAAAGGTTTATGCGCGTATTGCGGTGATGCGATACATGAGAATCATGCAGAAGCAGAGCACATCATCCCCAATAGTCGTGGCGGTAAATATAGCTGGATGAATTTAGTAATTTCCTGCAGGCCATGCAATCAACGTAAAGGCAATCGAACCCCAGAGCAAGCCGGAATGGGCTTGTTGTACACACCCTATTTACCAAGCCTCTATGAAGACATGATTCTTAAGGGGCGCAATATTTTGGCCGATCAAATGGATTTTTTAGCGGCTAACCTCCCTAAAACTAGCCGCCTTTTGGAGGGCTTGTCCTGAGTTTAAAAAGAGGGTGGTGGGGTAGTGATCTTCACTTTCCCAAAATTAAATCATTACGAATATTTCTTGCTGCCCTGCTGCTCTCGATAGTTGGGCATTTTGTATTGTTTTTTGGCTTACCGTTTTTCTCATTCAAAGATCCCCAGCCTATTTCGGAAGATCTCATCATTAGAACGGAGCTAAAAACAGAGCCGCCCAAGAAGATTCAGATGACTAGGGCCCCTAAAAAGAAGGTTGATAAACAAAACTTATCTTCGAATTCTCAAGCTGAAGCCAATTCAAGCGGCAACGGAAACCTAGGTGCAAATGGCGATCAGTCTGGAGTTGCATTTAAATTGCCAGAATCAGGAATTATTTATTACGACACATATGTCGATGGTCAGCAATATCAAACCGGCGAGATTGATTGGATTGTTGAAGGCAATAGCTATCGTCTACATATCAATATTCCTTACGCATTTGTTGGCCCGTTTGTTTTTGAATCTCGTGGATCGGTAGACTCCTATGGGATTGCGCCAAGTATTTATTGGACACAACGTGGCACGAAAGCACCACGCTACTCTCGGTTTGATCGAAACGACAAAGGGGAAGGGCAGATGTTCTTTTCAGAAAAGCCTGAATTTACCCCAGCAATTCTGCCTGGTACTCAAGATCGTTTTAGTCTTATGTTTCAGCTTGCCTCGCTTTTGAATGGTGATAGCAAGATGGATGAGGCTGGCACTATTCGATCCATTCCAGTAGTCGACTACAACACTCTTGAGATGTGGAATTTTAAGAGTTACGGTGAGTCCCAGTCTGATGACATCCCAAGTATGGGTAAGACAACCAATCGTCACTATGCTCTTATGCAACGTGAAAATGATCCTTATAAGCGCCAGGTAGACATCTGGCTTGCGAAGGACTTGGAATGGCTCCCAGGCCGTATTCGCTCCCTAGAGTCGAATGGCAGGGTGCTAGAGCTTGTTTTTAAGCAAAAGAACCCATTGCCCTCAACCACTAAGCTCTATAACTAGAAGTCTGATCCTGTTTTAGGGTTTTGGTTTTGCCCGTTATGGCCTAGTAACGCCCCCATCATGGTGTAAAGCGCTGCACCTGACATTGATACGGCAAATATTCCTGAGAAGGAGATGATGATAGGAAGAATGCGCCATTGTTCAGTTAGCTTGTAATCGCCATAACCAACGGTTGTATACATTTCTCCAGCAAAGTAGAAAGTTTGAGGATTGGTTGGGAAAACCTTTAAGGCGACGCAAATATATGCCCAAATAATAATTTCAGCAAAATGAATGGAAATCACCAAAAGAATGGCGATGAAATAAGAAAGGAAGCTGGCGCCAAAGATTCGACGTCTAGACATGAAGTTATCAATTGCATGAAATGCTCCCGCAATCCCCAGAACGGCAACAGCATGAACCGCCAACATTAGGCATGCACAAACAACGACGACCCAGATCTGACCATTGCCCATATCGGCATTAATCTCACCAAAGAGAGTGGAAAAGCTAGGTAGGTCAGTGTTATGAAATAGGCTAAACATAGTTGTTGTTAGTGTGAAGGATTACAGAAATATCTTATTTGACATAATAATGATTATACGCAAATATTATTATTGGGTCTTAAGAGATTCAACACCTTTAGGCCACTTATAAGGCTGCTTATAAAGCTTTTGCCAGCGCGATAACAAGCCTTCTGCAATCCATGGTTTCTCATAAATAACGGCTATATCAATTGCGCTAAGACCTTGAGAATTTCTCAATTGCAAGTCTGCACCCTTATCAAGCAATAGCTTTACCAAGACCTCATTGCCTGATTGGACAGCCATCATTAATGGCGTTGTATTTCCTTGGCTTAAAGAGTCTATAGCGGCTCCATTGGCAATAAGAAACTGAGCGACGTCAAGATGACCTCTAGCACACGCATAATGCAATGGAGTCCAGCCAACATGGTCAATCTGAGCTTTGCGCTGCAAAACAAGGCTCTTTACGACTGGTAAATCACCATTTATAGATGCAATCATTAAAGGTGTTTCCCCAGACTTATTCGAGAGATCTACGTCTGTAGCCTTATTAGCAATTAACAGATTAATAACGTCTGTAGACTTATCCTTAATGGCTAAATTGAGCATCGGTTCGCCCTTGGGGTCGGTTGTATTTGGGCTAATGCCTTTTGAAATCAAGCTTTTGGCTGTGGCTACATCGTTAAACTTGGCCGCCTTTGCAAATTCTGCAATTTGATCATCTGTTTGGGCGTGTACAGCCCCAAAAAACAATGTGGAAGTGATAAAAAAAGTAGCATAAATATTAAACTTTAATCTCATAATTACGATCTATCTATCTGAAAACAATCATAAAAATTACTTGAAGTCTGGTTTGCCAATACTTCAATAGGCACCCCCTTTAAATCCGCGATAAATTCACCAACCTTAGAGACCCAGGCAGGCTCATTCGTCTTGCCGCGATATGGAATTGGCGCTAAATAAGGTGAGTCTGTCTCAATGAGCATTCTCTCAAGAGGAACTTGCTTACATGTTTCTTGCAGATCTTTGGCACTTTTGAAGGTCACAATTCCTGAGAAGGAGATGTAAAAACCCATCTCCATTGCAGCCTTCGCCACTTCATAGGACTCTGTAAAACAGTGCATTACCCCACCGATTCTCTGAGCACCCTCTTCTTTGAGGATTTTGATAGTGTCCTCAGAAGCTGAGCGGGTATGAATAATCAAAGGCTTTTTAGATGCAATTGATGCCCTTATATGCGTCCGAAAGCGGTCACGCTGCCATTCCATGGATTCATAGCTGCGCTCTCCCATGCGATAGTAGTCAAGGCCAGTTTCACCAATGGCAACTATCTTTGGGTACTTTAAAGCTGTATCCACTAAAAATTCCAAGCTTGGCTCAGGCGTATCCTCGTAATCTGGGTGCACACCAACGGATGCATAAAGATGTGGATGATCCTGGGCTAGCTTTAATACATTTGGAAAATCAGGAAGATCTACGGATACGCACAAAGCATGAATAACTTTGGCCGACTGCATATTGGCCAGAACTTCTGGCAATCGCGTTTGAAATTCTGGGAAATCGAGGTGGCAGTGGGAGTCAATAAACATAGCGCCTATTTTAGTCCGCCCTAGAACAATTTAAGGTCCAAATATCTGCTGATATTGAGAAAGGAGCGACTCTAGTTGAATTTTATTTGCAAGGGGGTGATTCTCATGTCGACGCGCCTGTACAAGAGATTTCCAAAAGTTATGCAACCTTTGAACATTGGCCAGTTTGGACAGGCCTTGAAGCACGACTAAATGCTTGGGGTAATAACGAGGCTCTCCACCCTGCGCCACAGACTGCAGATCAGAAACCCAACGTTGCATACTAGCTAAAAGGAAGCCATATTGCGCCTTATGTGTTTTTTCGGCCGCATCCAGCCAGTTAAGTCTAGCTCCCTGGGCCATGGACTGGAGTAGATAGCGGGAGGCTTGGATTGATATTGTTAGCTCATCCTTATCGTCTTTATTGTGTCTCGCAATAAGGGAGCTCAGAACCGAATATGGCGCCCCACCCTGCTCGTCATAGATAGTCTCGACATCTGCATCAGCCGCCTTCAACCCTGCGATTACATTGAGTTGTGTTTTTAGCCAGGAAATGCCTTGCTCCCGATTTGGCCGCGGGGCTGTTAAGAGGCGGCAACGAGAACGAATGGTTGGCAATACACGATCCACTCGATCGGCAAGTAATATAAAAATAGTATTCTTTGGCGGCTCTTCCAAAGACTTCAGCAATGTATTGGCGGAATCGGAGCGAAGCATTTCAAGTGGATAAATTAATATCACGCGATTTCCGCCGCGATGCGAGCCAATGGACAAATTCTCAATCGCATGTCGCGTTTCTTCAATCGAGATATTTTTCTTCTCTTTCTTTTCGCTTGATTCACTATCATCATCACGCGCAGCCTTGCCTCTCTTGGGCGTATCCTCGCCCTCATAGTCAGCATGCGGCAAGAGTTTGCGATGGGTCTCGGGAACGAGAGAAATAAAGTCTGGGTGATTGCCAGTGTCAAACCAATGACAGGCTTCACAGTGATTACATGGTTTTACAGATTGATCATTGTTTTCGCAAAGTAGTGCTTTAGCTAGCTCAATCGAAAAAGCGAACTTGCCAATGCCGGACTGGCCATGGAGCAAGATAGAATTGGGGAATTGATTAAAGTCCAGACCCTCCCAAAGAGGCTGAAGCCAAGGCGCTATTTGAGTCTTATGATTCACTTAAATAGCAATCTGAATCTGTTTTAAACCATTCCAAATTGCTTCAGGCGTTTGTGTTGCATCCACCAGATGAAAGCGCTTGGAGTCTTCCTTTGCTCGGCGTAGATATTCTTGACGAACTCTTTCAAAAAAAGATAAGTCCATTTTTTCAAATTTATCTGGTGCGCGAGCTTTTGAGCGGCGAGCCTCGGCAACCTCACCCGGTAAATCAAACAAAATAGTTAAGTTGGGCTGCAGGAGTGAGCCGTCAGGTTGACCTTGAACCCAGCGCTCTAATGTGTTCAATTTTTCTAAACTCAATCCACGACCACCGCCTTGATATGCAAAGCTGGCATCGGTAAAGCGATCGGATATTACTATCTTGCCCGCTGCAAGAGCTGGCTCGATGACTTGAGCAAGATGCTCACGACGCGCCGCAAACATGAGCAAAGCCTCCGTCTCTAAATTCATTGGAGCATCTAAAAGCAAGTTACGAAGCTGCTCACCTAAAGCAGTCCCCCCAGGCTCACGCGTCATCACTACCTCTTTATCAGGATAACGTTCTTGCATCAAATTTCGAAAAGCATCGACATGCGTACTCTTGCCTGCCCCATCGATTCCTTCGAAGCTGATGAAATATCCTGTATGCGTTGATGTCATATGAAGTGAATTTAGTTACTGTTATTTTTAGGCATTATCTTGCGTTGATATCGATCAACCGCAGCTTCATGCTCTTTTAAGTTTTGTGAAAAATGACTACTTCCATCCCCTTTAGCAACAAAGAATAAAACATTGCTTTTTGCAGGGTGTGCTGCGGCCAGAATTGACTCTTTGCTAGGCATGGCGATAGGGGTTGGAGGCAGACCTTTATGCATATAGGTATTGTAGGGAGTGTCTCTACGTAAATCCGCTTTCTTTAAATTTCCGTCAAATTTAGGCCCTATTCCATAGATAACCGTAGGATCAGTTTGAAGTGGCATCCCTTTATTAAGTCGGTTGATAAAGACAGCCGAAACTAGATTCCTATCGCTTAGACGGCCAGTTTCTTTCTCTACGATTGATGCCAATATCAATAGCTCATAAGGTGTTTTAAGAGGCAATCCCGACTCTTTTTGCTCCCAGATTTGCATAAGCTGTTTTTGCATAGCTTGCGCTGCTCGACGATAAATATTGAGATCAAGCTCGTCTGGATCAAAAACATATGTATCGGGTAGAAAAAGACCCTCATCGCTTGGATAGTTCAAATTTAACTGTTGGAGCAGCTCCTTATTGCTCATACCCTTGGTTCGATGGATCATTGCCGACTGCGAATCCATTAAAGCTCTCAATTGCCAAATCGTCATTCCAGGGATAATGGCAACTGCTTCTCTAACGCGATCACCGCGGGCAATTTGAAAAAGCACTTTTCCAAGGCTCGCACCGTTTGGTAATAAATATGTTCCCGGTTTTAGCTTAGAGGCAAGAAATAAGCTTCTAGCGCCTAAATGCAGGGCAACTGAATTAATAGCCAATCCTTGCGCGCCTAACTGATCAGAAATGCTTGTTAACCCAGAATTGGGGTTAATCTTCACTCTATAACTAGAGCCATCAACAGTATTTGACTGATTAGGGACAACTGGGAATAAAAAAATAGTCCCATAAAGAAGGCCCAATAGAACCGCAGCGAGGGTAAGCCATTTTTTAAGATCTCGGTATGAGGGCCTTCTCTTCATAAAAAAGCCCCTCTTCTGAATTTTTCTACTCATCAGGCTATGATAAAAGGGTCATGACATATTCCGCCCAAATCCAGCAAAACTGGCTAGAAAACAGCCCATCCCTACCCTGCAACCTGACTCAGTGGGGTCTTATCTTAGTAGAGGGCTCTGATGCTGCAAGCTTTTTGCAAAATCAATTAACAAACTCTGTCTTGGGGCTCAACCGAACACTACCGGGATCAATAGCTCAGGACTACTCAGGAAGTCGTCTCGTAGGTTATTGCAATCCAAAGGGTCGTTTGTTGGCAAGTGCTTGGCTTGGCTTATTTCCATCTACACCTGATGGAGAAGACCGATTTGCTTTATTTATCTCAAGAGATATTGCGGCAAGCACTGCTAAACGTTTGTCTATGTATGTTCTGCGTTCAAAAGTCAAAGTAACTGATCTTTCTGCAAGCTGGTCAGTTGCAGGTCTTTATGGTCCTGCTGAAATCACAAATACCGTGAACTTGATTGATCAGTGTCTAGCGCTAAAGCTGCCGGATGTTCTAGTTGGGTCTCATTCGGTTACACGTCTTTTGTTGGCATATTCGAATCAAGCCAATATTGTTGTCCCAGACTCCGAGGAATCATTGCTCTCGTGGAATGAGCTTGAAGTATTAAGTGCTATTCCACGTATTGTTGAGGCTACGCAAGAGCAGTTTGTACCGCAAATGATTAATTTTGAATCCGTCGCCGGCGTAGACTTTAAAAAAGGCTGTTATCCAGGACAAGAAATTGTTGCGCGCAGTCAATATCGTGGCGCAATTAAGCGAAGACTTCAGCTGGCGCACGTAATTGCTTCAGAGCAGGATGAACAATATGCATTGCCTGGTTCTGAACTTTTTCACAGCAATGACCCTGGACAGCCAGCTGGAATGGTTGTTTTATCAACCAAGCACCCCGCCGATTCTGGGCGCATAGATCTGCAAATTGAGTGCAAGCTAGAAGCGCTTGAGGGTGGTGAAATTCATCTAGGTAGCGCTACTGGACCTGTGTTAAAAATAGATTCATTGCCATATCCTTTGATAGAAATTTAATTCTTTTTTATGTGCCTCATTCTTTTCGCATGGAACTCTCATCCAGACTACTCTCTGGTGGTTGCGGCCAACCGCGATGAGTTTTATGAGAGGGATACAGAGGGTGTTTCTTGGTGGCCAGAACACCCACACGTTCTTGCAGGGAGAGATCGTGCAGATGTTGTGGGGAGTCCAGGGACCTGGCTCGGCTTTACTAAGACAGGTAAATTCGCCGCCTTAACCAATGTAAGGGCTCCAAGCGAAAAAAATCCAGATGCTAGAACTCGTGGCGAACTGTCATTAATGTATTTGACCAGCAACGATCGCCCAACAGAATTTGTTCAAGGAAATTCAAAACGATTTTCACAATACAACGGCTTTAATTTGCTCATGGCTGATCTTAGCGATCCAGCAAAAGCAGAAATGCATTGGGTTAGTAATCGAATGATGATGGGTCAAAACGTTCGTCCCCGTAAAGTATTTCCGCCTCAACCCCTCGAGCCAGGAGTCTACGGACTATCCAATGCAATGCTTGATACACCTTGGCCCAAGGTAAATCATCGCGTTGCGGCATTTGCCCAGACATTGGCAATGGACCAGGGCAGCCTCAAGAATGCAGATCAGTATTTAAAACTGTTGGCTGACACCCGTCATGCAAGCGATCATGAGCTCCCTAATACAGGTGTTAGTAAGGAATGGGAAAAAGCACTCTCCCCTGCTTTTATTAAAACGCCTGCTTACGGAACGCGCTCCAGCACCGTTCTTAGAATAAGAAAAGATGGTCAGTTTGAATTAGTCGAGCGCCGCTTTGATTCATCTGGAACGGTTGGGCATGACGTTGTGACGGGAGCGCTTAGCTCGTCCTCTGACTCTAATTTATCTGTATAGCGTTAGTCATAGCGACCATCGTCGTTCACAACACGTGCACCATCGGCATTACGAGTTGCCAAGCGCTTTAAAAACTTAAATGTCCCGGTGGCCATGCAACATATTTCACCTTGATCGTTATAGAGCTTGGCTTCACAGAAAGCCATAGTTGCAGTTCTTCGAACTGTATCCGCTTTAACACGCAACACCCCAGTTGCGGCCTGCATGAAATTATTCTTCATTTCAATGGTGACAACACTGCGGTCGCCGGGATCACCAGAGCGAGCGGCAACTGCCATAGCCACATCCATTAACGTTAACAATACGCCGCCATGGGCTACTTCCCAGGTATTGTTATGTTCAGGCTTAAGGGCCAGCAAAATCTCCCCTTTACCCATTTCTGCGCTTAGGCAGCGAACCCCAAGGAGCTTTAAAAAAGGAACATTTAATTCTTCCCCTAGATTGGCCAGTTGGGTCTGTGGATTGATTTGGACTTGTTTATTCATTGAATAATTTTAGAGGCATGTACGTGTTTTGGTAAATCCCCCTAGAATAAGCCCATGGCCTTTATATTTAGTGGCGATGACGTTTGCCAAGCAACCACACCAACACCAATACCAGCACCCTACTGGGTTGCATTTTCACCTTCATCGGCTAACCTCATTGGTATCGCATTGGATGAAAGTGGTCTACCAGTGGACAAGGAATGGCTAGGGGTTTTGTCTGGAAACCAATTAAATACTAGCGATCGCAATTTCTCGAATCCAATAGCAACCGTCTATAGTGGCCACCAATTTGGCTTATGGGCCGGACAGTTGGGTGATGGCCGAGCAATTTTATTGGGTGATATTGCCGATCAAGAGTTGCAACTCAAAGGCGCTGGTATTACTCGTTTTTCACGAATGGGTGATGGGCGAGCAGTAATTCGATCTTCAATCAGAGAGTTTCTATGTAGTGAAGCAATGTCTGCACTAGGCATTCCGACCACAAGAGCTCTATCAATCGTTGGATCCGATTTGCCAGTTAGAAGAGAGACCGTGGAAACAGCCGCAGTTTGCGCGCGACTTGCCCCTAGCTTTTTAAGAATTGGCCACTTTGAGCACTTTGCTTCGCTAGATGATGTTGATCGCTTGAGGGAGTTTGCGGATTATTTAATTCAATACCACTACCCTGATTCTCAAAATGCCGATGAGCCTTATTTAAGCCTCTTTCAAGAAATCTGCGCTCGCAATGCTAGGCTTGTAGCCCAGTGGCAAGCCGTTGGTTTTTGTCATGGCGTACTTAATAGCGATAACATCAGCATCCTTGGCCTAACTATGGACTATGGACCATTCGGATTCTTGGATCAATTTCAGATTGATCATATTTGCAATCATAGTGATCAAGGTGGAAGATATGCATATCATCGCCAACCTCAGATCATGCACTGGAATATGGCATGCCTTGCCAGCGCAATGATTCCTTTAATGGCGGATAAATCTGATGAAGCTTTGGCGCAAGATCAGTTGCGATCTGCTCTCGAACAGTTTCCAGTGATATATGCCCAGACATGGCAATCCTTATTTCGCAAAAAGCTTGGATTTACCACTTCTCAGGAAGGGGATATAGCTCTTATTGAGAGGTTATTGCAGGCCATGCATGATTCGAAAGTAGATTTCACCAACTTCTTTCGAAGTCTCGGCAGGCTGAGGATCGGTGAAGCAATTTCACAAAACTCATTGAGAGATGAATTTATAGATAGAGAATCAATTGATCAGTGGTTCAGCGACTATGTAGAGCGATTAAAAGTTGAATCTTGTCCCGATGAGGTTCGACAGGACGCAATGAATCAAATAAATCCAAAATACATACTGCGAAATCATTTGGCTCAGACTGCAATTGAAAAGGCTCAAGAAAAAGATTTTTCAGAGGTCGCCAAGCTTCTCCAAATTTTGAGTAAACCCTTTGATGAGCAGTCAGAATATGAATCGTACTCTATGGCCCCACCTCCTAATGCACAGGCAGTAGAAGTAAGCTGCTCATCCTAAATTGAATCCAATACATCCACTCTGGATTGAAAATGAAAAAAACTGACCAAGAATATAAGCAATCACTTAGTGACATTGAGTATCGAGTGACTCGTGAAGCGGCAACCGAAAGACCATTTACCGGGAAGTATTGGGATCACTGGGATAAAGGCCGCTATAAATGTGTCTGCTGCGATACGCCACTTTTTTTATCAGAAACTAAGTTTGATGCCGGCTGCGGTTGGCCTAGCTATAACGCCCCGGAAGCTGCCTCCTCCATCAAGGAAATTCGGGATACCAGCCATGGCATGATTCGCACCGAGGTCCGCTGTGCTCATTGCGATGCTCATTTGGGTCACGTATTTGAAGATGGGCCTATGCCAACTGGCTTGCGCTATTGCATCAACTCAGCTTCTTTAAGTTTTGAGCCAAATTCCAATGCAATTCCGGTAAAGACGGACAAGTAACTAAATACCGGGATAATCTATCTATGAAATTTCTATTCGACCTCTTCCCCATCATCCTATTTTTTGTCGCCTTTAAGCTTGGCGATATCTACACAGCAACAATTGTTGCGATGATTGCCACCATTGGCCAGATACTTTGGGTCTATTATCGCCATCGCAAAATTGATGCTATGCAATGGATTAGTTTGGTGATGATTGTTGTGTTTGGTAGCTTGACTATTTTTTTACACGACAAGACATTCATTCAACTTAAGCCAACCGCGCTTTATTGGCTCTTTTCTGCCGCCCTTTTTATTAGCGCGCAATTTTTTCAAAAAAACTGGATACAGGTGTTGATGGGCAAGCAGGTAACACTGAAAGAAAAAAGTGCTCATTCTGTTTGGCATCAGCTCAATATGGCATGGGCTGCATTCTTTTTTGTGATGGGCGCCCTCAATCTTTATATCGCCTTTGAATTTTCTGAGGAAACCTGGGTCAACTTTAAGTTATTTGGTAGCACTGGGTTATTGCTGCTGTTTGTCATTATTCAAGGAGTTTGGCTCTCAAAACATATGGAGCACCCCAGCGAATGAATGTGAATCAACAAAGAATTGCAGCTTTTGACCAAGACTTGCGCAAAGCTTTTCAGGTTCAGTCCTTAGTGATTGATGATGAAAGCCATCTTCATGCAGGCCATGCTGGCTCAGCTAGCGGTGGCGGTCATTTCAAGCTAGAAATAATAGCGCCGGAATTTAAGGGTTTAAACCTAGTGGCTCGTCACAGAGCTGTTTATGCCGCCCTAAATCGCCATATTCCCAAGGAAATTCATGCTTTAACCATTGTTGCTTTAGCACCAGATGAAGTTTCTAAATAAGGCTGCCTTAAAATAGTCCTATCTTTTATTAATCTATCAAATACTATGTTCACTAAACATCAATTACTTTCAATCAGCCTTCTTAGCGCCTCCCTTTTGACTTCAGGTGCGTATGCGCAAAATGCAGTCATCGTGAACGGCAAATCCATTCCAAAAGCGCAGCTTGATAAATTGGTTCAACGTTCGGGCCAACCGGACAACCCTCAAGTACGCGATCAGGCGCGCGAGATGCTTGTGACTCGTGAACTTATTTTGCAAGAGGCCGACAAACGTGGCGTTATTCAAAAAGAAGCTGTTCGTGAGCAGTTGGAGCAAGCACGTATTGGTGTGCTGGTATCTGCTGTGTTCGAAGATTTTGTTGAAAAGGAAGGTGTTGCCGAGGCTGATCTTAAGGCGGCCTATGAGTCTGTTAAAGCTCAATACACTGGCAAGGAATATCACGTTGAGCACATCCTGGTTGAAAAGGAATCAGATGCAAAAGCAATCATTGCTCAGTTGAAGGCCGGCGCTAATTTTGAGGAGATTGCTAAGGCTAAATCAATGGATCCGGGCTCAGCTAAAAATGGTGGCGATCTTGGCTGGGTAAGCGATAAAGCGCTAGTACCAGAGTTTTCCAAGGCAATGGTTCAGCTGAAGAACGGTCAAATTACAGATAAGCCTGTTAAATCTCAATTCGGTTGGCACATCATCAAGATGGTCGATTCTCGTGATGTAAAAGCCCCGAGTATGGAAGAAATGAAGGATCAGCTTAAGCAAATGATCATGTCTGATAAGAATTGGCAAAAAGCCAAATTTGCAGAGATGATGCAAAAACTACGCGCCAAGGCTAAGGTTCAATAAGAAGCTTAAAGTTTTATCTGGCGGGGTAACGTCGCGGTCTGAGTTTTTGGATTGCCATGCCCGCCAGTCCGCATGCAAATGCAGACATTACAAAAACATCTCTAGGCTGTGACGCCTCCCATATCCAGCCAGCACATAGACCACCTAGCGTTCCACCCAAACCATATGAAATAGTTGCCATTAAGGCTTGGCCTCTAGCCTGTACTGGCCCCGTAAACCAACGCTGCAATAATTTAGTGGCAGCGCTATGGTGAGCGGCAAATGTACCGGCATGCATTAATTGCGCCACAATTAAGACCGATGTGATGGGCAAGAAGGCGATCAAGATAAAACGAATAACGCCAATACCAAAGGCTGCTTGCAAAATAACTTCAGCATCTAATTTGCTCAGCACCTTACTTTGAAAGTAAAAGAAAATAACTTCTGCAGCAACCCCAAGAGCCCAGAAAAGCCCTATTTGAAATTTGTCGTATCCGAGATCTGACAGGTATAGGGAATAGAAAACATATAAAGCGGCATGCGCAAAAATCATAAAAAAACCGGACAACAGAAACCAGCGAACGTCAGGATTAAAGAGCACTATTAACAACTCCCCTTTCACCATTTTGCGTCGCTCCATCTTTGGCTCGTGCAGGCAAAAGGTAATTAGAGCTAAGGCAAATAAAACGACCGTGCCCACGATTGGGTATAACTCAATAGTTTTGCGCTGAAATAATTCACCAGCGGCAAGAACCATGGCTATAAAGCCGATTGAACCCCATAAGCGCAAGCGTCCATAGCGCTTATCAAAAGAATTGTCTTTGTATAAAGCATGGATAGTGGCGGACTCACCCAGGGGCATCAAACTGCTCAAGATGGTGTGCAGAACAAACATCCAAATGAAAAACCCAATGTAGTCTTGTAAAAAATAAATGCATAAGAAAATGAGTGCGGCCAGACAGGCGCAAAAACGAATAATGCCAATACGATTAGATAGATAGTCTGACAACCAACCCCAGGAGAAAGGGCCAACAATTCTGGTGATCTGCAGCATGGACATCAGCGCCGCTATCTCAATGACGCTAAACCCCCTCTCTAAAAAGAAGAGGCTTGCGTACGGTGATACCAATCCAACATAAGCGAAATATAAAAAGAAAAAGGACCCGAAGGCCCAGCGAAGCGAAGGCGTCATTTAATTAGCCAAATCAATCGCGAAAAGATCCAGGTTGCGCAGCTGGAATGGATGCAGCAGATGCTAGCACATCAGCGCATTGAGCACGATGGCGAAGAGCATGATCCATCAACACTAGAGCTAGCATTGCCTCGGCAATCGGGGTTGCGCGAATACCAACGCAAGGGTCGTGTCGGCCCTTCGTTTGAACGGTTATGGGTTTGCCATTTAGATCTACTGACTGTTTAGGACTCATAATGCTTGAGGTAGGCTTGATCGCAATGGATACGCGTAAATCCTGCCCAGTACTAATCCCGCCAAGAGTTCCGCCAGAATTGTTCGTAGCAAAACCATCTGGGTGCAACTCATCCCCATGCTCGCTACCACGCTGAGCAACAGATTTAAAGCCGGCACCAATCTCAACACCCTTTACTGCATTAATACCCATCATGGCATGCGCAATATCAGCATCCAACTTATCAAATAATGGCTCGCCTAGACCGACTGGCACATTGCGAGCGCGAACTTCAATACGCGCGCCACAAGAGTCCCCTGCTTTGCGCAGGTCATCCATATATGTCTCAAGCTGAGGAATCATTTCTGCATTTGCAGCAAAGAAAGGATTCTTCTCAATTTCTGCTGCGTCTTTAAATGGAATTTCCAGTTCGCCTAATTGACTCATGTAGCCATAGAACTCAGTGCCATATTTTTCATGCAACCATTTTTTTGCGATCGCTGCTGCAGCTACAACTGGGGCTGTTAAGCGCGCAGAAGATCTTCCGCCACCTCTAGGATCGCGAATGCCATACTTAGTTTGGTATGCATAATCTGCATGACCTGGTCTAAAGGTCTGCAAAATATCGCCATAGTCTTGACTGCGTTGATCAGTATTGCGAATTAATAGTGCGATCGGAGTGCCGGTAGTTTTACCTTCAAACACACCAGAAAGAATTTCAACCTTATCCTCTTCCTTGCGCTGAGTAACGTGTCTTGAAGTGCCTGGCTTACGTCGATCCAAATCGAGCTGAATATCAGCCTCAGAAAGCTCCATACCCGGTGGGCAGCCATCAACCACTGCTCCAATAGCCGGACCATGGGATTCACCAAAAGTGGTGACTGTAAAGAGAAGGCCTAATGTATTTCCTGACATACCGACATTATGTCATTTGTCAGAAAATGATGGTCAGAACGGCTTAAGAAGCTGTTTTTTCGGTATCTTCTGGCCAGTCGCGAATATAGGCTTTGAGCATTGTATTTTCAAAGTCTTGGGCTTCAACTACGGATTTTGCAACGTCATAGAAAGAAATTACGCCCATCAACATCTTTTGATCGACTACCGGCAGATAACGGGCGTGGTCAACCAACATCATGCGACGCACTTCATCAATCTCAGTTTCCATATTGCATGTCAAAGGCTTTTGATTCATAACTGAGCTAACTTGCAATCCCTCAAGCTTGCCATGATGCTTTGCTAATGCGGCAATGACTTCTCGGAAAGTCAGAATGCCAACCAGCTTGTCGTATTCCATGACAACTAGGGAGCCAATATCGTGTTCGCTCATCACCAGAACCGCCGTTTGCAGGGCTGTATCTGGAGCTACCGTAAAAAGGGTGCTGCCCTTAACGCGCAATATGTCACGAACTTTCATTTGATCTCCAAAAAACAATGCATGTATGTGTTCAATATAGACTTAAGACCACCCTGAATCAAGGGTTAAGTCATTACTTTTAGTAACGAATAACCCTAATGAAGCCACTGCGGATTTCAGGAAGATTTGCCACAAGGACTGCACCGGTCAAGGTAATCCACCAGGTCATATAAATCCACATCAAACCCAAGGGGAAGATAGCAAAAGCTCCATAAACCGTCTTATAGAAGGCGGTATTACTCAAGAAAATCGCAAAGCCAAATTTCATTAATTCAAAAGCTAGGGCGGCTACCAAAGCCCCTGTGAAGGCATCGCGCCAAAGTATTTTTGCATATGGCAGCACTTTATAGACAACTGCATAAACCACAATCGCTAAGCAAATGGGTGCAATAGTCGCAACCATTTGAAAGCCAAAAGATACCGCGCTGATCCAACCTTCTGATGCACTAAATAAAACGCCACTGAGGTAGATGCCAATACCTAGAAGTATTGGCCCTAATATTGTTGCGGCACTGTAAATAGCAATTTTTTTGTAGAGCGGTCGACTTTTGTTGACCTTAAAAATTTGATTAAAGGCACCCTCAATCACCGCCAAAGTCATAATTGTGGTGATGATTAGACCCGCCAAACCTACGAATGTTAAGCCCTTGGCCTGTGAAGAAAACTGATCCAAGTAAACAAATACTTGTTGATTGATACCGCCAGGCATATAGGTATCCAATAGCCAGGTTTTAAAGGCATTTTTGACTTGAATAACGCTTGGCAAGTAGCCAATTAACATGGTGGCAATAGTCACCATGGGGACCATTGATAAGGTCGTTGTAAAAGCTAGACTCGCAGCAATTTGCTTTAAATTTTGACCACGATTGCGCTCCCAGATCTCTTTTCCAAGAGAGAGCCATAATTGGGGGTTACGAATGAGGCGCATCGCCGTATCATAAGAGATCAATATGAGCCAACCCGATATTTTAGTTTTGTACTACTCCCGTTATGGTGCAACAAAGGACCTAGCGCGCTTGATAGCCGAGGGCATTGAAAGCGTTCAAGGGGTAAATGCCCGCCTAAGGACAGTTCCCGCTATCTCTACCGTTTGTGAAGCAACGGAAGCCTCCGTGCCTCAAGATGGGGCACCTTATGTGGAGTATTCAGACCTACAGGAGTGCATTGGACTTGCATTAGGGTCCCCTACCCGTTTTGGCAATATGGCAGCCCCCATGAAATACTTTTGGGATGGCAGCTCATCCGAGTGGATGAATGGCGCCTTAATTGGTAAGCCTGCCTGCGTCTTTACCAGCACTGGCAGCATGCATGGCGGACAAGAAAGTACTCTATTGACGATGATGATTCCACTATTTCATCACGGCATGATGTTGATGGGTATCCCATATAGCGAACCGGATCTGATGTCATCCAACACAGGCGGCAGCCCTTACGGCGTTACCCATCTTGCCCATGCAGATGGTCGTGCACCCATCAGTCTTGAAGAACAGCGTTTAGCTAAGGCTCAAGGAAAGCGTTTAGCCGAAACAGCTTTAATGCTGTACCTCAATAAAAAGCAAGGCATTTAAAGCGCATCATGATTAAAAAGATCCTTGATAAGAATCCCTACCTACTCATAGCTACTGCTGCCTTTGTGGATTTATTCATTCTTTGTGTGGCTTGGGAGTGGTTCATCTCGCCCCTACGCCCTGGTGGATCCTGGCTAATACTTAAAGGCATTCCTTTGTTGTTTGCCATTCCCGGCCTATGGAAGGGAAATGTCTACACCATGCAGTGGGCCTCAATGTTGATTTTGCTTTATGTCACTGAAGGCTTAGTGCGCATCCTAGAAACTGGCGCTAACTTCTGGCTTGCCGCGATTGAAACATTAATCGCAACCATTGGCTTTGTTTGCTTGTTAATGTATTTAAAGCCAATTAAAAAAGAGGCCAAAGCTTTAAAAAAGATTTCTGCAGAAAAATAAAGCAATGCAAAACTTCATCAATCAACTATCCGAGGTTCTTGAGTCAAAATATATCTTGACTCAAGATGAAGATAAAGCACCCTACTTAACTGATTGGCGAAAACGATATACCGGAAAAGCGTTTGCTGTTCTATTGCCTAGCACCAGCAATGAAGTTGCAGCAATCGTAAAGTTATGTGCTCAGCACCAAATTGCACTGGTTCCACAAGGTGGGCATACTGGTTTTTGTGGTGGTGCTACTCCAGACAATAGTGGCAAGCAAGTGATACTTAGTCTCAAGCGAATGAAGCAAATTCGCGAGATTGATATCGCAAACCAAACGATTACCCTCGAGGCTGGTTGCATCTTGCAATCCGTACAAGAAAAGGCTGTAGAGAATGGCTATCTTTTCCCGCTTAGTCTTGGTGCTGAGGGTAGCTGCATGATTGGCGGCAACCTCGCAACCAATGCGGGCGGCACTAATGTTTTGCGCTATGGAAACACTCGGGATCTATGCCTGGGGCTTGAAGTAGTCACTGCCAAAGGAGAGATTTGGGACGGTATTAAAGGATTGCGTAAAGACAATACAGGCTATGACTTGCGTGATCTATTCATTGGATCAGAAGGTACTCTTGGCATTATCACGGCAGCAGTTATGAAGCTTTACCCCCTACCCGTTTCGCAATGGACAACCTTAGTTGCTTGCGAGAACATTGCATCGACTATTGCTTTGCTAACTCTCTTTCAAAAACGGGCAAACTCTTTGCTTACGGGTTTTGAAATGATGACTCGAGAATCGCTGGATTTGAATGAAAAGCACTTTCCGCAAATGGCCAATCCTTTGCAAGGAAATCCGCCATATACAGTTTTGATTGAATTGTCGGATCACGAAAGCGAAGAACACGTCAGGCAACTTCTTGAAACCATTCTGGAGGATGCTTTTGAGAAGTCAATTATTAGCGATGCGATAATCGCCAGCAACCTAACTCAAGCTAATTCTTTTTGGCATATGCGTGAACACATCACGCTTGCGCAAGCCGAAGAAGGCGCCAATCTGAAACATGACATCACCATCCCCCTCTCTTCGCTTGATAGCTTTATTCGGGAGACAGATGAATTAATGAGAGAAAAGTTTCTGGGTGTCAGAATCATCAATTTTGGACATCTTGGCGACGGGAATCTGCACTACAACATCGCCCCGCCCTTAGGCGCAGACCCAAAAACCTTTAACGAAACCAATGAAAAGCTCATACATGAGCTGGTCTATGGCCAGGTTGAGAGATGCAAAGGCTCCATCTCTGCGGAACACGGGGTTGGACAGCTCAAATTAGATGGCCTAAGGGCTCACAAGGGCGAGGTTGCTCATGACCTTATGAAAGCCCTCAAAACCGCTCTAGACCCCCAAAATATCCTTAATCCCCATAAAGTTGTCTCCATTTAAGGAAATTAAGTAGTTTTTTGATAAATATTTTGTAATTCATGTCATCTCGACCCCTTTTACATGCGTTGTATGGTCATGGAGGTGACAAATATGTCAACAAGACTCAAACGTTGGGCCCGTGCAATTCAACAGATCGACTTGTCCAAAAGGACGCCTGAAGTAGCGATTGGCTATTTAGATAGCAAATATCGCGATATCGCCTGGCGTTATATCCGCATCCTAGGCTTTGAACGCACTATCAGCTTCATGGCTAGCAACAACTTTCACCCAGAGTGATGTTTAAAAAACCCTAAATAACTGATTTATTTAGGGTTTTTTGTTTTACTTCGATGTTTTTACCTGAAAAAGTCCCTGGCTTCATCTATTAATAGATCCGGGATTTCCTCTGGGATGTAATGACCGCTGGGAACGGCTCTACCTGTGACGTTCGTTGCTACGCTTCGCCAGTCGTCAAGTGGCTTAAAGCACTGATTGACTAGTCCATGCTCCCCCCAAAGCACCTTTAGAGGCATTTTTAATTGATTGCCCGAAGCTCGATCTGAGCGATCGTGAATCAAATCAATTGAGGCTGCAGCGCGATAATCCTCGCACATTGCATGCATGCATTGAGTGTTACTAGCGCCGGCCAAATACTCAGCCCATCTATCAGCAGAAAATATACCCGTACCCGCATGGCGACCCATATGATTTTTTAACCAATACTCTGGGTTTGCACCAATCATCGTTTCAGGCACTGGCTCGGATTGAATTAAGAAGAACCAATGCCAATAGCCTTTTGCAAACGCCATGGTTGAGCCTTCATACATCGTTAATGTGGGAGAAATATCCAGAACCATTAGACGAAGTACGCTCTCAGGAAAATCTAGAGCCAAACGATGAGAAACCCGCCCACCTCTATCGTGCCCAAGCAAAAAGAATTGATCAAATCCCAACGCTTGCATTAGCGAGTGTTGATCTGCCGCCATTGAACGTTTTGAATAAGTGGAATGGTCTGTTTTGCCATGAGGCTTTGAAGATGCGCCATAACCCCTTAGATCAGCAGCGACAACAGTGAAATGTTTCGCCAGCACAGGAGCAACTTGACTCCAAATTGCTTTGGTTTGAGGAAAGCCATGCAATAACAATAAAGGTGGACCGCTACCACCAACTAAATAAGCAATTTCAATTGGACCGTCATCCGATGAAACGGTAATCTTATTTTCTGTAAAACCAGGAAAAGAAACTGCCATCATTCACCCAATAAAAAAGAGCCTCGACAGAGGCTCTTAAGTTTTCACATGATTATCTATTTGCCATTGCCTGAATTTCAGCAACAGTAACATAACCCTTGCCAGAGGAATCAATATAACTAAAGTTGTTATAGATGCGTGGCATACAACCTTTTGCCTCTTCCTTGGTTAGCTTCCCATCTTTATTAGTGTCGCACTTTGCAAAGCGCTCAACAATTTCCTGGTCACGAGATGCTTCATCTGCATGAGCCAATATAGGCGCTGCCAGCAGAAGACTGAGGGCTAAGGCAAAGGATGGCATTTTCATGTGGGCTACTTATTTACCCGTTGGAGTTGGATTGGCTGATGTTTCTAATGCAGTGCGAACTACCTTTTTCGCCATGGCAATGAAAGAATCTGCGGATCCAGCATTTGTGCGGAAGGACTCGCCTTGAATGGTAATTAAACCCTCGCCCAATAGTTGTTTAGATTGACTATCAGTAATTTTACTTTCGACTAAAAGTGCAGGTGTTTTAGCATTAACACCACCGGCATAAGCAGCGGCATTCATAGCCAAACCAATAGGAGTGAAGTTCCAAGGCTGCAAACTGTTTGCTTGGCTTTCTGCGCCAGTAATACCAACTGAAATACGCGCCACTCCTGGACCGGGTTTGGTAACAATGCGAATATTTCCGCGCGAATTTACAGCCTCAACCATCGATTCCTGTAATGCTGCTTTTGCTTTATTAATCAACTCAAGACTGACATCTTTGGTTGCATTTTGATTCAAGTAAATTGGATCAAGAATGACAGCTGTATATGCTCCTGGGTTTACACCAGAAACACGATATCTCCAAACACGCGTGTCGCTATCGCTTGTCGCCATCGGAACCAAGAGGTTGTAATCAGGAAGGAATCCAGATCTCGGCATTGATTCAGTCGCTAGTTTCGGGGCATTGCTACAGGCAGCCAAAGCAAATGCTGCTGCAAAAGAGACCAGCCATACATTCATTTTTTTCATAGCATTTCCATGGGTTTATTGCTTGGTTAGAGAGTTCTAATACAGAAGATCATACCTACTTCAAATTATTCTGGTGCGGGGCAAGGCAATGTTCCACCAGTCTTTTTATGAATCTGAGGCTTGCAATCATATTGAGTGGGATTAATTGTCCTAGGTTCTGGTGCTGCAATGCCTTGAGTAGCTGCTGCAGGAGTGGTGGTGACTGGGCTATTTGCAACAGGCACAGCCTTTGCAGGTGCTAACCCAACGTCTCTATAGAAAGCCTTATCAGATCCGGGGCACGGCATGAGAGCACCTGTTTTTGGATTAACAACATCTTTGCACTGTGGATTGGCTTCAAGTCTAGCTTCCAATTTAGCTGCCGAGCACGCACAAAGCAAAAAAATAAGGCTCAGCAATGAGCAAATCTTGAAGGAAATAATATTCATCGATGCATTCTATGCCACTGCAAACCATATAAAAGGCATTTAGGCCGCAATTTAGAGCATACGATCAAATGAGGGGGTGGCCTGCCCAGCACGATTCGAACGTGCGACCTACGCCTTAGAAGGGCGTTGCTCTATCCAGCTGAGCTATAGGCAGTGAGTACTGGGACTGAAAATCGTAAAACAAAGAGAAAGTGGTCGGAGTACAAGGATTCGAACCTTGGACCCCCTGCTCCCAAAGCAGGTGCGCTACCAGGCTGCGCTACACTCCGACGGAATCGATATTCTACACCGAGAGCGCTATTGCAGGCAAATCCTGTAAGATTCATGCCATGGTTGCCTATTTTTCAAGCAAATTTAAGAAGCAAATTCAAGTTGCCCTGAGCATTGTTTTGCTTGCATTTTGCTTGCTGGGAACCCGCTGGATAGGCCTATCTCATAGCATTTCTCATGCGAATTTCCAAGCCCAAACTGAAATAAGCTCGATTGCGGTTGATGCCGCACCATCTCAAAATCACAATTCAGATGTATGTCATTTATTCGATGCGCTTACCTTGGCTGGATTTGTTGCAACTGATACTGCCACTCCCGCAGTACACAAAAACCATGCCAATCATTCTGGCGGGTTCGATACCTACTACATAGCTCAAGCCTTTATTGAGCACTATCAATCAAGAGCGCCACCAACCCTTCTTTCATAAATCGGTATAGAGGCTAGATCCAGAATCTAGCTAATGATTTATTTGCTTCCATCATTTGGTTGCAAGAATTAAAGGGTTTCAAATGAAGTGTAAGAAATTATTAAAGCGGCGCATTATGTGCGTGCTAGTGGGTGGCATGTTCAGTTCTTATGCCTTTGCACAAAATCAAACTCCCAGTCTTGAGATTACTGCAACTGGCAGTCAAGAAGCTACACAAAGTATTTTGACGCCAACAAAGATACTCCAGGGAGATGAGTTAGCAAACAAATTAGGCGGCACCCTGGGCGCAACATTGGCGAATGAGTTAGGAGTATCAGCAACTGGTTATGGCGCAGGATCATCACGACCCGTGATTCGAGGTCTAGAAGGCTCGCGCGTACAAATTCTGCAAAACGGACTATCAGTCGGGGATGTATCTAATATTTCCCAAGATCATGCTGTTGGTAACAATATGCAAAACACCCATCAAGTAGAGATATTGCGTGGTGCAGCAGCCCTCCTCTATGGCTCGGGCTCTAGCGGCGGTCTTGTAAACGTTGTCAATGACCGAATCTTGACAAATTTACCCGATCGACCAACCGGTGCATTCAATACTAGTTATGAAACTGTAAATAATGGTCGCGCTGGATCCATTGAAGTTGATGGGGCCATTGGATCAGTTGCCGTTCACGTGGATACCGCAATCAATAACGCAAATAATTATTCAATTCCTGGCAGCTCCACACAATCACAAGGTGAGCCTGTCGGTGGTTGGACAGTTCCACCAGAAGGAAATGGTGGCAATAATTACACTGGGAAATTACCCAATACTTTTAGCAATCAAAATAATTTAGGTATCGGTGTTTCATATATTGGTAAATCTGGGTACACCGGCGTTTCTGTCGAGCGACTAAATAATAACTATGGAATTCCAACGCCCGAAGGTGGATCAATAAACCAGTCACAAAATCGTTATGACTTGCAGCACCAAACACGTGACCCATTTAGCGGATTCTCATCATTTAAATTCAGCGCCGCAAACTCCAATTACAACCACACAGAATTTAATAATGCAGGCGAAGCAGCTGCCCTTTGGAAAAATTTAGCAAATGAAGCGCGGTTCGAGCTAACTCATAACCCCCTACTTGGCTGGAAAGGTACGTTTGGCGCTCAAGTAACAGCTGCGTCCTTAAATGCTACAGAGGTAGGCACTGGAAGTTATGCAATTGTTCCCCCTACCAAAACAAATTCCAATGCCCTATTTTGGATTGAGGAAGGCAAATGGAATAGTCTGCAAGGCAGTCTTGGCCTGAGATACAACAAAGTGGCTCAAAATCCCAACACAGCCACAACCCTAGAGGCTCAAGACACAACTGCTGGCACCCTTACACCGGGAATTACTTTGCAAGACCGTAATTTCAATTTGATGTCTTATTCGGCTGGCGGTCTATGGAATTTTATGCAAGGTCATGGATTGGGTGTGGCATACACAGTTTCCCAACGTGCTCCAAGTGCACAAGAGCTGTACTCTTATGGCGCTCATGAATCAACGGCAACATTTGATATTGGCAACCCTAATTTAAGCAAGGAAGTCTCCAACAATCTGGAGTTCAACTTTCAAAAGAGTTTAGGCATTCTTCGTAGCAAAGCTAGTATCTATGCCAATCGTTTTAATAACTATATTTACGGCTACTACACAGGAAATGCCATCAATAATGGTGGCCAGGAAGGCGACGGTTTTAGCGTTGTGACTGCACAGCAAGCTGCCGCAACCATTAAAGGTATCGAAGGTGAAATTACCTATAACTGGCGAGAGCCAGGTCTTGGAGGCAGGATCTTTGGCGACGCCTCTCAGGGAACGTTTGATGCCGGAGGAAACCTTCCATTGCAACCAGCACCTCGACTAGGTGCTGAAATTGCTCATCAAAGAGATGGCTGGCTCACGAATGCTAGCTACATCTATAGCTATCAACAAAATCGTTTAGCAAGCTGGGAACAAGGGCCAGCTCCAAGCTACAACCTATTGAATGCCGGAATCTCTTATACGGAGAAAATTAAGGACGTCAATTGGACTGTGTATATGAACCTCAAGAATTTACTCAATGAGCAAATTCGGTACGCCACCACGCCAATGGCTGTCAGGCTTTATGCCCCCCAACCCGGAAGAAGCCTAATGGTTGGCCTACGAGGAACCTTCTAAGTTTTTAGCTAGCTCAAATAAGTCATCAGCAATGCTCCAAACCCTCCAGAACCAAGAATAAGCCAGACCGGATTAATCTTGGTTCTCAGGATAAGGAAAAAAGTGATTAAGCTAAGAGTCATGGTAATCGGGCTAATGATCGATGCCTTACCCACTGCGTAGACTCCGGATGCCATTAAGCCGATAGAAATCGGCTCTAATGCATTCTGAATCGTTCGTCGCCAAGGGCTCTCACCAAACCGATTCCATAGCCTGCCGATGTAAAAGCACAGAACGCTAGAAGGCAAAAAGAAAGAAAGCAAAACAATGCCAGCGCCCAAGAGGCCGGCTATTTGGTAGCCAATCACCAAGACCATCAACATATTGGGTCCAGGTGCTAATTGACCAAAACTATAGATATGAACAAATTGGGTGTGGTCTATTCCAAAACGATGGGATAGTAGTGACTGCATTTCTGGTAAGACTGCAGTGCCTCCCCCTACCGCCAAAAGCGATAGTAAAGAAAAACTTAGGGCTAGATTGATTAAAAGACTCATACACCCTTACCTGGTCGATAAAGATAGATAGCAATAGGCGCCATGATGAGGAGAACCAGTGGTAAAGATAACTTAGCAACGCTCATCAGCAAGAAGGTCGCAATAATAATGAAGAGCGATTTGAGATGTCGCCAATTACTACCGCCGATTCGATAAGTAATCGCCGCTAGCAAGCCACTTGCTGCAGCTGCAATGCCAATCAAAACCAAATTAGCCAGCGGATGGTCAGAGGCATTTGCGTAAAGAACACCCATGCCCAATACAAATAAGCCACCCGGCAAAATTAAACCCAGTGTTGCAGTAACGGCACCTAAGACGCCGCGCAAATGATCCCCGGATAAGACAGCCATATTGACTGAATTAAGTCCTGGCATGGTTTGGCTAATAGCTAGATAAGCCATGAATTCATCCGGTGAAAGCCACTTGCGCTTTTCTACTAAAAGAATGCGCTCATAAGCAATAATGCCCCCACCAAAGCTTACAGCTCCAATAATTAAAAATTGAAAAAAAAGGTCGTAAAGACTGGGTGGATTGCTTGACTCAACTGAATACGAAGAGCTCATTCAGGCTTTCCGTAAATCAATGCAGTTTTAGTGCTTCCTATCTCCAGCCAATCAGCTAATTCAATTTGTAACTTTTTAAAAAACTTATCAGCGCGCTTATGAGCCTTAAGTTGGGAGCGATTTTCATCATTTACTCTGTACGAAAAGGCTAGCTCTCCAACAATGGGGTCTCCAGCTGTTTTCATCCAAATAGCAATCTCACAGTGAGCCTGAACACCATCACCAAAAACTAAATTACCCAATGGCAAACAAGCCTCCAGAATCTTATTGCTAGGTCCGCCAACTATATTTACAGGGGTATTCTTATCAATGGATAGAGTTGCTATGCCGGGGAAAAATTTACAAATACTACTTAGGGTCCTGTCAAATAAATCATCAATCGGAATGGCATCTAATATTGCATTATTTGAAAATATTTGGCGACGAGATCCTAAAGAATCGCCGCGTAAAATTTCCTCTTTAAATCGTGATCTCGATTTAATTTTCTTTTGAGGCTGCGGATTAAAGTTGGATGCATGATCCATATCATGGGTTCTACACTTGAGGGTAACTTCTGCATAATCATCAACCCAGACATTCTGCCGCGATTCACGTACTCGTAAAATAATATTATTTTGACGCAAATCCTCTCCAGGTGTGTCATAAAAATAAATATTACGCAACCCGGTATTTGCGTTATCAAGATGAAAAAAATTAACCTTACTTTTTTTGCAGAATTTAATTATTTGCTGGCTAAGAGCTAATATTCTGGCGTGACGATCAAGACCCTTGGGTTTAATTAGGAGCTTAAATTCTCTATTAGTAATAGATGGGTGCATTTTCATAAAAACCTTTCTAAAGCCTGAGCTTATCTCCATCCGGTCACATCTAAATCTTAATAAATTATGATTTATCGTGAAAACAATTTACAACATTGATTCTATTAAGCAGTTGGCACTAAATCAGCAATACTTTTGGCGGCGTTCATGGCTAGCGCGCCATCCTTAGTCTCCACCATCACACGCAATAAAGGTTCGGTACCAGAAGCGCGAATTAAGACCCTACCGATATCTTTGAGATTATTCTCAACCAAAGAAATTTGTTTTTTAAGGGCCTCATCAGACTTCCAGTCGTAGCCAGGCTTAAACCTGACATTTAGGAGTACTTGAGGAAAAATGCTAACTTCATCCAACAGCTGCGCAAGGCTCATCTTGGATTGACTCATTACAGTTAACACCTGTAGCGCTGCGATGGTGCCATCACCTGTTGAATGGCGATCTAAGCAAAGTAAATGGCCAGAGCCTTCTCCACCGACATGCCAGCCATTCTTTTTGAGAACCTCTAAAACATAGCGATCGCCAACATTGGCACGCTCAAATCCAATGCCGAGCTCTTTGATGGCATTTTCAACGGCCAGATTGGTCATCAATGTGCCAACGACACCACCAACCTTGTCGCCACGGTCAACGCGATCTTTTGCCAACACATAAAGCAACTCATCACCATTGAACAATCTACCGGATGAATCAACCATTTGCAAGCGATCAGCATCTCCATCCAAGGCTATGCCAATATCAGCTTTTACTTCCTGAACTTTTGCAATCAAAGCTGCAGGCGCGGTAGCACCGCAACCATCATTAATGTTTCGACCGTTGGGATGAACGCCTATAGAGATTACTTCAGCACCCAACTCATGGAAAACATGTGGAGCGGTATGATAGGCAGCCCCGTTAGCGCAATCAACTACGATCTTCAATCCCTTTAAATTAAGGTGACCAGGAACAGTTGATTTACAAAACTCAATATATCTACCTGCCGCATCATCTAAGCGAAAAGCCTTACCCAAATCTTTAGAGCTTACGCAGCCGATTGGGTTTTCTAACTCTTTTTCGATAGCAAACTCAAAGTCATCTGAAAATTTATCCCCTTCTGCAGAGAAAAATTTAATGCCGTTATCTTGATAGGGATTGTGAGAGGCAGAAATTACCAATCCTGCAGACAAGCGTAAGGCTCTAGTGAGATAAGCAACTCCTGGTGTTGGTATGGGGCCGCAAAGCATCACATCCACGCCAGCAGCTGCAAATCCTGCCTCCAATGCCGCCTCCAACAAGTATCCAGAAACGCGGGTATCTTTACCGATCAAAACCTTGCAACGTTCGCCTGGCTTAGCATTGCGCGTCAACACCTTGCCAGCCGCATAACCCAAGCGAGTCATAAATTCTGGAACGATAGGAAATTGGCCTACCTCTCCTCGGATTCCGTCGGTGCCAAAGTATTGTTTTTTCATATGATTAATTATAAAACTTAGGCAGACATATCTACTTGAATGGCTTCCCATAGTTTTAGAGCATCAACCGTCTCGGCTACGTCGTGAACCCGAACAATAGTGGCTCCACGATCTGCCGCCATAATGGCCGCAGCAATGCTGGGGGCCACTCGGTCATTAGTGTCCTTACCGGTTATTTTGCCAATCATGGATTTGCGAGAGATACCTGCCAATACAGGAAGCCCCAATGATGAAAATTCAGCAAAATTAGTCAACATATTGAGGTTGTGCGCCAGACTCTTACCAAATCCAAAGCCTGGATCAATAGCAATGCGATCGCTTGCAATGCCAGAAGAAATTAAGAAGTCAGCTCGATCTTTTAGAAACTGTTTTACTTCGGCAATTACATTGATGTATTCAGGATTAAATTGCATCGTTTGAGGATCGCGTTGCATATGCATCAATACAATGCCGCAATTTTGACTTTCCAATACAGCGTCAACAGCGCCACTTTGTCTAAGTGCCCAAATATCATTGACGCAATCCACACCCGCATGAAGTGCTTGCCGCATTGTTTCTGACTTGTAGGTATCGATTGAAAGCGGAACTCCGCAATCTTTGAGCGCCTCAATTACAGGGAGCACCCTATCAAGCTCTTCTTGGAGTCCAACGGGTTCTGCACCAGGTCTGGTTGATTCGCCGCCGATATCAATGAGATCAACACCATCAGCAAGCATGCGTTCAGCTTGTGCAATTGCATCTTTAGGGGATCTAAATTTACCGCCATCTGAAAATGAATCTGGCGTGGCATTCAGAATGCCCATGACTATTGGGCGATTACGTTTAGCAAAATCAAAAAGAAAACGCCCACAACACCATGTTGTGGGCTTAGTTTGAATGCTTTGATTTAGCATCAAAGGCTAAAGCAATTCCTATTTATGCCGTTGCCGGCGCACTACCGGTAGCGGGACCAGGCGTGCCAGCTGAATTACCAAACTGGGTTGCTGGCGGGGGCTTAGGTGACCGTGGTGGACGACCTTCCATAATGTCAGTGATCTGCTCTGCATCAAGTGTTTCCCACTCAAGCAATGCGGCAACCATAGCCTCAACCTTGTCACGATTTTGCTCCAAGATTGATCTCGCTAAAGCATATTGACTATCAATCAGCGTACGAATTTCTGCGTCCACTTTTTGTTGAGTCAATTCAGAGACGGTCTTAGTACTATTGCGACCAAAAATACTTTCAGATTCGGTATCAACATAAACCATCGTGCCTAAGCTATCGCTCATGCCATAACGAGTAACCATATCGCGAGCCATCTTAGTTGCACGCTCAAAGTCATTTGATGCTCCTGTACTCATGGAGTGCAAGAAAACCTCTTCAGCAGCACGGCCGCCAAACAGAATGGCCAACTCTTCCAACATGCGATCTTTATAAAGGTTCACGCGATCGAATTCAGGAAGTTGCCAAGTAACACCCAGTGCCATGCCACGAGGCATGATGGTGACCTTGTGCACAGGATCAGCTTTAGGCAACACTTTGGCTACTACAGCATGGCCAGACTCGTGATAGGCCGTATTGCGGCGCTCTTCTTCACGCATCACAGCAGATTTGCGCTCAGGACCCATATAGATCTTGTCTTTAGCGTCCTCAAAGTCCTTCATATCTACCGAGCGCTTATTGCGACGCGCAGCAAACAATGCAGCTTCATTGACTAAGTTTGCTAAGTCGGCACCAGAGAAGCCAGGTGTTCCGCGCGCTAATACAGCCGCATTTACATCAGGATCGATAGGAACCTTACGCATATGCACTTGCAAGATCTGCTCGCGACCACGAATGTCAGGCAAGCCAACATGAACTTGACGATCAAAACGACCAGGACGGAGTAATGCTTTATCCAATACATCAGAGCGGTTGGTTGCAGCAACAACGATCACGCCGCTATTACTCTCGAAACCATCCATCTCAACCAACATTTGATTCAATGTTTGCTCACGCTCATCGTTGCCGCCACCCATACCGGCGCCGCGATGACGACCAACTGCATCAATCTCATCAATAAAGATGATGCAAGGAGAATTTTTCTTGGCATTTTCAAACATGTCACGTACACGTGAAGCACCAACACCAACAAACATTTCTACGAAATCAGAACCTGAAATCGAAAAGAACGGAACTTTTGCTTCGCCAGCAATGGCACGTGCCAAAAGGGTTTTGCCGGTACCTGGAGGACCAACAAGCAACACGCCATGAGGAATGCGACCACCCAGTTTTTGGAATTTCTGAGGATCTTTTAAGAAATCTACTAATTCAAAGACTTCCTCTTTTGCCTCATCGCAACCAGC
Source organism: Polynucleobacter sp. 86C-FISCH (assembly GCF_018882415.1). GTDB lineage: Bacteria > Pseudomonadota > Gammaproteobacteria > Burkholderiales > Burkholderiaceae > Polynucleobacter. Next base: position 1,876,522 of record NZ_JACVOL010000001.1, read on the forward strand.
AACATCAGCAAAAGTAACTGTATTGCTGTTCTCATCAATCAAACGCGCTTTTGATTTGCCAAATGAGAATGCGCCGCCCTTGCCTCCACCCTGCATTTGACGCATCATGAAAAACCAGAAGCCAATAATTAAGAGAGTTGGCCCAAGGTAGTACAAAGCAGAGACCAACATATTTGGCTCATCGTCCGCCTTACCAGTAACTTGAACTCCATACTTCATGAGATCACCTACCATCCAGATATCGCCTGGAGAGGTGATGGAATATTTAGCACCATCAGCGGGCGTCACTTGTAATGTGCGACCTTGCACATCAACGCGCTTTACTTTTCCGGCTTTAGCGTCATCCATGAACTGTGAATAGGTGACCTGAGTTTGGTCCTTAGGCTTATCAAACTGCTTGAAAACAGTAAAAAGCACTAAGCCCACAATGAGCCACACACCGATTTTTTGGAACATATTGCTGTTCAAAATGAGTCCTTTTCTGGATTGATCCAGGAGTTAAAGCAAATCGCTTCCTAAGTATTTGATTCTACTACCACCCTTTTTCAAGAGCTAATGGCATATTTATTTAATAAACCCCCTACAAATTCAGGGTTTTTGGTCATTATTTGGGTGGTTTGAGGTTTCTTCCAAGTAGGAATATCTCTGAAGAACGGGCTCTTGATGCCTTAGGTTTGCGAGGGCCTACGGTTTTAAACACCTTTTTAAAGGATTCGACAATCTGGCTATAGCCACTACCGTTAAAGCACTTGATTAATAAAGCACCCTCAGGCTTAAGATGCGCCACAGCAAAATCTAAGGCTATTTCAGCCAAAAAGGCCATTCTGGCGGCATCAGCAACGCCAACACCAGATAAATTAGGGGCCATGTCCGAAAGGACTAAATCCACTTTTCCTTCGGCCTCTTTAGGCAATAAGGCCTCAAGCGCAGCAAGCCCCTCATCCTCACGAAAATCACCCTGAATAAAGCTCACATCCGCAATATCTTCCATGGGCAATATATCAATCGCAATAATTTGACCATCTGGTTTGCCGGACTCAATTTTCGGATTGCTTTTACCAAGCTCAGTTAGGCGATTGCGGGTGTACTGAGACCAGCTCCCAGGGGCGCTACCCAAATCGACAATGGTCATGCCTGCTTTGATGAGATGATCTTGCTCGTCAATTTCGCTGAGCTTGTAAACCGCTCTAGCGCGATAGCCCTCCTTTTGAGCCATCTTCACATATGGATCAGTTAAATGATCCTGCAACCAACTTTTATTAAATTTATTCTTTGCCACAACTTACCCACTTTCGCCCTCTATTTTCCTAGTTTCTTCCAGCTAAAGCAAAAGGAATCTAGAAAAAAAGCGCTAAATTGGCTTTATTCGACTGATTTTGTTGGTGAATGCTCTATCATCAAGCCCATGACTGCACTCATCCTTACCCCCGCACAACGCAAATCCCTCAAAGCTGACGCACATGATTTAAGTCCTGTGGTGATGGTCGGCGGTGATGGCTTAACTCCTGCTGTTATCAAAGAAGCAAAATTAGCCATCAATCATCATGGTTTGATTAAGATTCGCGTTTTTGGTGATGACCGTGAGGCTCGTACTGCAATCTATGAAGAGCTCTGCGATAAATTAGATGCCGCTCCAGTACAACATATCGGCAAATTATTAGTGCTATGGAAACCAAAAGATGCTGTTGATGAAGCATTTAGTAATTTAGGTCGATCAAGCAAGCAGACTAAAAAAACTTTGCAAGCGCCTCGCACTAAGCGTCAGCCAAATCGCACTGCAACTAAAACTGGTGTTCGTACTAGCACTTCCGAAAGATCGGATCGTCGCTCCGCATCTAACAAGTCACCATTTGAACGTGCGGCTGCAGTGAAGTCCGCCACGCCAAAGAAGAGAGTTTTGCGCTCCGAAGCTGCAGAATCCAAAATTGGCTGGTCTTCGCCTGGTTACAGAAAAGCTACTGCAGCGCCAGCTCCCATTAAGAAACGTAAAGTACGTATGAGTAGCACTAAGAAAAAATCTTTGGGCTCGTAAGACTTCTTTTGATTCGTTAAAGCGCCGCTAGTCGGCGTTTTTTGTTGTGCGCCACACTAAGACGATGCCCAGCAAAGTTTGGAGCATGTAGATTGCGCTTGAAACGCCATGTAAGCGACCAAAAAGAACAGCATGAGTGGATTCGCGGACAGACAAACCTAAATACAAAGCTTGGTCTCGCAAAGAATTCATCCAGGGAATAATGATAAAAGCCGCAGCTATTGCGCATGCCAGCATCCCTAGCAATATCCAGCGATCTAATCGATATTGAGACTTACCTAAGCGTACAAAGTAATTGGCAAGCACCATCAGAACAATACTTGTTAGGACGCTTATGTATGCGGTTGATTTAAATAAGCTTGCCGCGACGATTCCAGCGACCTGGCGATCCCCTAGACTCGAAAAGAGCGTCGGTACAACAAGAAATCCAATCGATAATAAACCGCCAACCCAGAGACCCGAAAGCAGGTTAAAAATTCTCTGGGCAAATGTTGGAATCATTAAACGTAGCGAACGGCCAATATTTCAACTTCGCGGTTACCACCCGGGGCTTGAACGGCAACAACGTCTCCCTCTTCCTTGCTAATTAATGCGCGCGCAATTGGCGAACTAATAGAAATCTTATTTAAAGCGATATCAGCCTCGTCATCACCCACAATTTGATAGGTCAACTTCGTGCCATCTTCAAGATCTTCGAGGTCAACGGTAGCGCCAAATACGACACGCCCAGTAACGTCAAGAGAAGAAGGGTCAATAATCTGGGCTGCAGACAGCTTACCTTCTAGCTCTTGAATGCGACCTTCAATAAAGCCCTGCTTTTCTTTGGCGGCATCATATTCTGCATTCTCAGAAAGATCGCCCTGAGCGCGAGCCTCAGAAATAGCAATAATGACTGCAGGACGCTCAACATGCTTTAAGCGGTGCAGCTCCTCCTTAAGAAGTTCTGCGCCGCGTTTAGTGATTGGAATTGTGCTCATGCTGCTTACCTAACTTAAAATCTTGCGCAAAATTACGCATAAAAGCTGATTTTAGATTAAATAAGCGTCCGATGTAAGTTTTGCAATGAATAGACCTCGAGTGACTCCAGCTTGCCATTTTGAGAAGCCAATAAACCATCCATTACTGCACGTGCCGCACTAATTGTTGTGTAGTAAGTCACGCCATTAGCCTGAGCACTGGTACGAATAGATCTAGAGTCAGCAATGGCAGTGCGGGTTTCATCCACAGTAGTGAATACCAAAGAAATTTCGCCATTCTTGATGAAATCCACAATGTGAGGACGTCCATCTTTGACCTTATTTACCACTCTTACAGGCAAGCCAGCCGCTTCAATTGCAGCAGCAGTACCCTTAGTAGCGACCATTGGGAAACCGAGCTGATGCAATAATTTGGCAACTTCTATCGCCTTTGGTTTATCGCTATCCTTTACCGTCAAAAGAACGGTTCCGCTCTTAGGCAGCTTAATACCAGCACCCAATTGAGACTTGAACAAAGCCTCGCCAAAGGTTTTACCTACACCCATCACCTCACCAGTTGAGCGCATTTCTGGCCCAAGGATTGGATCGATACCAGGGAATTTATTAAATGGGAACACCGCTTCTTTTACAGAGAAGTATGGAGGCTTCACTTCAGCAGTAATGCCTTGCTGAGCAAGTGTTTGACCAACCATACAACGAGCAGCAATCTTAGCTAGTTGCAAACCAGTAGCTTTAGAAACGAAAGGCACGGTGCGGGAAGCTCGTGGATTTACTTCAAGCACATAGATAACATCATTGCCATCTACATTTTGTATAGCAAATTGAACGTTCATTAGACCAATAACATTCAATCCTTTGGCCATCGCTGCAGTTTGACGCTTAATTTCTTCTACCGTTTTATCGGATAAAGAGTAAGGAGGCAAGGAACAGGCTGAGTCGCCAGAGTGAACGCCGGCTTGTTCAATATGCTCCATAACGCCACCGATGAATACTTTTTCACCATCGCTAATACAGTCAACATCGCACTCAATCGCATCATTTAAGAAGCGATCTAGCAGTACAGGAGAGTCATGGGAGACTTTGACTGCTTCGCGCATATAGCGCTCTAGGTCACGACCGTCATGAACGATCTCCATGGCGCGACCACCCAAAACATAGGAAGGACGCACAACCAATGGATAACCAATTTCTTCTGCTAGCTTGAGAGCCTCCTCTTCAGCACGCGCAGTGCGGTTTGGAGGTTGACGCAAGCCCAGATCTTGCAATAACTTTTGGAAGCGTTCACGATCTTCTGCAGCATCAATCATGTCAGGTGAAGTTCCGATAATCGGAACGCCGTTACGCTCAAGATCCAATGCCAGCTTCAAAGGAGTTTGGCCACCGTACTGCACGATGACGCCCTTTGGCTTTTCCTTGGCTACGATCTCTAAAACATCTTCAAGAGTTAATGGTTCAAAGTACAAACGATCAGACGTATCGTAATCAGTTGAAACTGTTTCAGGATTGCAGTTGACCATAATGGTTTCATAACCATCATCGCGCATTGCTAAGGCCGCATGTACACAGCAATAGTCAAACTCAATGCCTTGACCGATTCTGTTAGGACCACCACCCAAAACCATAATCTTGTCTTTATTGGTTGGGTTGGACTCGCACTCACCATGCTCAGCTTCATAGGTTGAATACAAATACGCAGTATTTGTTGAGAACTCAGCAGCGCAAGTATCCACACGTTTATAGACTGGCACCACCTTTAAGCGGTGACGTGCAGCTCGAACTGAGGCAGCATCAATACCAAGTAACTTTGCTAAACGACGATCAGAGAAGCCCTTCTGCTTCACAAAGCGTAGCTCTGGCGCAGTAAGACTGTCAATTTTGCGTTGCTTTAACTCAGCTTCAATCGTAATGAGCTCTTCAATTTGCTCTAAGAACCAAGGGTCAACTTTGGTTTCAGAATAAATCTCATCAAGACCCATGCCCATACGGAAAGCATCAGCCAAATACCAAATGCGGTCTGGGCCCGGCTCATTAATTTCGTTAATGATGTCATCGAGATCTGTAGAAACTTCATCAAGACCATCGACACCGACTTCTAAGCCTCGCAACGCTTTTTGGAATGACTCCTGGAAAGTGCGGCCAATAGCCATCACTTCACCAACAGATTTCATTTGAGTAGTTAAGCGTGAGTCTGCTTGCGGGAACTTCTCGAACGCGAAGCGTGGAATCTTTGTTACTACATAGTCGATTGATGGCTCAAAAGATGCTGGTGTAGCTCCACCAGTAATGTCATTTTTAAGCTCGTCTAATGTGTATCCAACGGCTAATTTGGCAGCGATCTTTGCAATTGGGAAGCCAGTTGCTTTGGAAGCCAATGCAGATGAACGCGAAACCCGTGGATTCATTTCGATGACGATCATACGGCCATCAACTGGGTTGATCGAGAACTGAACATTTGATCCACCAGTGTCAACACCGATTTCTCGCAAGACTGCAATCGATGCATTACGCATGATTTGATATTCTTTATCCGTTAAGGTCTGTGCAGGAGCAACGGTAATGGAATCACCAGTGTGCACACCCATCGGATCTAAGTTTTCAATCGAGCAAACAATGATGCAGTTGTCATTGCGATCGCGCACCACTTCCATCTCAAACTCTTTCCAACCAAGCAAAGATTCTTCGATTAGAAGTTCGCGGGTTGGTGATAAATCGAGACCGCGTTTGCAAATCTCTTCAAATTCTTCGCGGTTATAAGCAATACCACCGCCAGATCCACCCATGGTGAATGACGGGCGAATAACAACCGGGAATCCTGAACTACCCGTTTCCTGTTGGATGCGCTGTTGCACTTCGTGTGCTTCATCCATAGAGTGAGCAATGCCTGACTTGGCAGAGCCTAGACCAATCTTAGTCATAGCCTCTTTAAACTTCTGACGATCTTCCGCCTTGTCGATCGCTTCAGGGGACGCGCCAATAAGCTCGCATCCGTATTTTTCCAAAACACCATGGCGATGTAGATCTAATGCGCAGTTCAGCGCTGTTTGACCACCCATCGTTGGCAATATCGCATCTGGTTTTTCAGTGGCAATAATGCGCTCTACAACTTCCCAAGTAATCGGCTCAATGTAAGTTACATCAGCCATCTCAGGATCAGTCATGATGGTTGCAGGATTACTGTTTACTAATATGACTTTGTAACCTTCGTCACGAAGCGCTTTACATGCTTGCGCGCCAGAATAGTCAAACTCACAGGCCTGACCAATCACGATCGGTCCTGCACCAATAATCAGAATGCTCTTAATGTCGCTACGCTTAGGCATTATTTGCCCTCCTTCTTGCTGGCAGCATTCATGAGCTCCACAAAACGATCAAATAAATAGGCAATGTCATGAGGTCCAGGCGAGGCCTCAGGATGTCCTTGGAAACATAGAGCTGGCTTATCTTTCCAAGCCAAACCTTGTAAAGAACCATCAAACAAAGAAACATGGGTTACACGAATATTGTCTGGCAATGTATTGGCATCAACTGCAAAACCATGATTCTGAGAAGTAATTGCCACACGACCAGTGTCTAAATCTTTAACCGGGTGGTTTGCGCCATGGTGACCAAACTTCATCTTCAAAGTTTTTGCGCCAGCAGCAAGACCCATAATTTGATGGCCTAAGCAGATACCAAAAGTTGGAACACCTTTTTCGATGATTTCTTTTGCAGCAGTAATTGCGTAATCACATGGACCAGGATCTCCAGGGCCATTCGAAAAGAAGACGCCATCTGGGTTCATGGCCAATACATCAGCTGCACTAGTTTGCGCTGGCACCACCGTCAGTTGGCAGCCACGCTCTGCAAGCATGCGAAGAATATTGCGCTTCACACCAAAGTCATAAGCAACAACCTTCTTAACTGGCTTGTTTGTATCTAATTCTCTGTATGCAGGCTTGCCATTAGGACCATGCAGATCCCATTCGGCTTCACGCCACTCATAAGACTTATTGGTTGTAACTACTTTAGCAAGATCTAACCCTGACATACCCGGGAAAGCCTTAGCAAGCTCAAGAGCCTTTTTACCTAAAGACTCATAATCATCACCAAGCTTGCCAGCAACAATTGCGCCTGATTGGGCGCCCTTATCTCGCAAAATTCTGGTGAGCTTGCGAGTATCGATTCCAGCAATGCCTAAAACACCGGCTTTAGTGAGGTAGCTATCTAGAGAATCTTCCGAGCGGAAGTTAGATACGCGCTTTGGGAGGTCTTTAATGACTAATCCCGCTGAATGTATTTGATCGGATTCTGCATCCTGAGCGTTCACGCCGACGTTACCAATGTGCGGGTAAGTCAAAGTAACAATTTGCCGTGAGTAGCTAGGATCAGTAATGATCTCTTGATATCCAGTCAGCGCTGTATTGAAAACAACTTCGCCGGTAGTTTCGCCTGGGGCGCCAATACTAAATCCGGGAAATAAGGTGCCGTCGGCTAATGCCAACACGGCTGGGGGAAAAGAAGGAAGCAAGGGTGACAAACCATCTCCAGTCCCTGCTCCATCCGACGCTCAAAACCCTCAAAAAGACCAACCCGAGGATGTTTTTGCGGGAGGTGAGTGTCTTTAAGCGCTAGGGTATTTAATTAGTTTCGAACCCTGCAATCATACCATTTCTGCTCGTAAACCCTTGAATATCCAGTCAAATGGGGCTTACAAAGGAAAAAGCCCCTCCAACCTGATGGCTGGCGGAGCTTTTTTAGCCAAAATTAAGGGTATTTAAGCCTTAGCGCTTTGCTCAATAATGGTCTTAATTTGAGCCAATACTGTCTGGTCGTCCATGGTGCTGATATCACCAGGATCGCGGCCCTCGGCAACAGCCTGGAGCGCACGACGCACAATCTTGCCTGAACGCGTTTTTGGCAGTGCCGTAACAATGTAAACACGACCTGGGCGAGCAATAGCACCTAGAGTTGTATCTACGGTTTTCATGCACTCCGCTTCTAAGGTAGCAGTATTTGAGGCGTCCTTAGGGATCACGAATGCAATCGCAGCCTGACCTTTAAGCTTGTCCTCAATACCAACTACAGCTACCTCTGAAATATTGGGATGGCTAGAAATGCTCTCTTCAATTTCGCGAGTGCCTAAACGATGTCCGGCAACGTTAATCACGTCATCTGTTCGACCAAGAATGAAGAAGTAACCATCCTTGTCCTTGATGCCCCAGTCAAAGGTTGAATAAATCAACTTGCCTGGAATAGTTTCCCAGTAGGTGCTGACAAAGCGCTTATCGTCACCCCAAACCGTTTGCATACAGCCTGGAGGCAATGGCCCTTCGATGGCGATAACTCCTTTTTGATCTGGACCCAACTCTTCAGAAGTAGCGTCATCAAGCAACTTCATGTTGTAGCCAAATGATGGCACGCCTGGTGAGCCAAATTTATGCGGCATCACTTCTACGCCACGTTGAATTGCTAGCATCGGCCAGCCAGTTTCTGTTTGCCAGTAGTTATCCACAATCGGCTTATTGATAGCACCATGAATCCAACTTGCAGTTGGCTCATCCAAAGGCTCGCCGGCCAAGAACAATGCACGCAATTTAGAAAGATCATGTTTAGTCAAGAATGCAGGATCTTGTTTCTTGAGAACACGAACTGCAGTTGGCGCAGAGAACATGACAGAAACTTTATATTTATCTACCAGCTCCCACCAGATACCAGCATCTGGACGCAAAGGCGTGCCTTCATACATGATTGTGGCCATACCAGAAAGTAATGGCGCATAAATGATGTAGCTATGACCCACTACCCAGCCAATGTCAGAGGTGCAGAACATTGTCTCGCCTGGATTGCCAGTGAAAATATGCTTCATCGAAGCAGCGAGCGCAACAGCATAACCGCCGGTATCGCGTTGAACACCTTTTGGTTTTCCTGTTGTACCAGATGTATACAAAATATAGGAAGGATGAGTTGCATCAACCCATTCAACTGGAACGACATCGTTGAGATGCTTTTGACGCTCAGTTGCATAGTCCAAATCACGCCCAGCAACAGTCGTGAACTCAGTTAAGCCACGGTTCACAATCAACACTTTTGCTGGCTTGTATTCAGCCAATGTGATTGCCTCGTCCAACAATGGCTTATATGGAACTGCTTTACCACCACGAGCACCAGCTTCTGCAGTAACAATGAGCTTTGGTTTTGCATCATCAATTCGGGAAGCAAGGCTGTGTGATGCGAAGCCGCCAAATACAACAGAATGAATTGCGCCAATACGAGCACAGGCCAACATTGCAAAACATGCTTCAGCAATCATTGGCATATAAATGAGCACACGATCGCCCTTTTGAATGCCGTTTGCTTTATAGATTGCAGCCATACGATTAACTTCTTCGTACAACTCTTTAAATGTGTAAGTTTTCTCTTGATTAGTTTCTGTTGAAACAGCAACCAGAGCGATTTGATCCGGGCGATCTTTTAGGTGGCGATCTACTGCGTTGTAGCAAAGATTCGTAAGTCCACCCTCAAACCATTTTGCAAATGGCGGGTTGTTGTAGTTCAGAACCTTATCGAATGGCTTTTCCCAGTGAATTAACTGCGCTTGCTCACCCCAAAATCCGTCTGGGTCTTTAATTGAGCGTTCGTGGTGTGCTTTATAGGACATGGTCAACCTGATTTCTTTAAAAAAAGTTACTGTAATTACTGACTTTTGCTCGCCCCTTTGCTGCCGTTATTGCTGCTGGTAGAGGCTGAACTACCATTTTTCGCAGATTTTGCAAGCCCTGTCGATGCGGATTTATGCTGAGATGCAGCATTTTTTTCAGAAGAATTACCCTTAGAGGCTGTTTTTCCTGTTGTTTTGCTTGTTGTAGCTGGGGCGCACTTTGCTGTCTTGCCACCTTTCCCAGTATTTGCTGGTTTTGGGCACTTAGGTGCAGGCGGCGCGGGCTTCTCTAAGCTTAAGCTGGCATTTTCTGCCATGGCCGTCGATACATCGCCAGGACGGCGATTAGTTTTAGGAATTAATACCGTAGACCCTGAACGTATTCTCATTCCCCGCGGTATGCCGTTCACTTCTCTTAGGGTGTCTACATCTACGCCCAAGGTTTTCGCTGCTTGATCGACGGTTTCAGTTCTAGATACTTGAACAGCCGTCCATGAAGAAAGCGGTTTGTCGTATTGCTTCAAGTTAGCCTGAAAGATTTCGGCATGAGCAAATGGCAAGAGAATTTGCTGATTTGCATTACTCAGAATGACTGGCTTGTTAAATGAGGGGTTAAGACTGTGAAATTCATCCGATGGAATTTCAGCCAATTTAATTACCAGGGCTACGTCAATATCACTCCCCACATCTACTGCAACAAAGTAAGGGTGGTTCTCAAGTTCAGGCAGCACGATGCCATACGCTTGTGGATCCAAAACAATTTGACGATACGCCATTAACTTAGGCACATAATTTCGGGTCTCGCGAGGCAAGGTCAGACTCTCATAATTTGTTGGTAATCCAGCTGCAGCATTACGCTTCTGTGCTTTAGCAATATTCCCGGCACCCCAGTTATATGCAGCCAACGCCAGCTCCCAGCTGCCAAATTGATTATTCAAGCGCTGCAAGTAATCTAATGCTGCATCAGTTGATTGAACAACGTCTCGTCGTTCATCCCTAAATACGTTTTGCGTTAAGCGAAAATCTTTACCGGTTGCCGGCATAAATTGCCATAAGCCCACCGCTTTGGCGCTTGACTTAGCGTGCGTAACAAATGCGCTCTCTACAAATGGGAGCAGCGCAATCTCAGTTGGCATATTTCGTGCATTGACTTCTTGAACAATGTAAAACAAATAGCGCGAAGAGCGCGTCATTGAACGATTGACATAATCAGGTCTAGCAGCGAGCCAGCGGACTTGCTCAATTTCTAATGGCGTATTCATGGGCTCCATTTGGAAGCCATCACGGATGCGTATCCATAAGTTATCCGAAGGCGCGTATACCTTGCTAACCGATTGGTTTTTTAGATTTACGCGTGTAGCTTTAGATGATTTTGGATTAGCCTTTGTTGGGGTATCAGATGACCAATCACCGGTGCCAGCACAGCCACTTAAGAAAGCAACAATCAATGCTGCATAAAGCATGCGCATCAGAAGCGATCTTTCCAGGCGCGGATAACTGCTAAAACGTGTGCGGGGCTTGGCAGCTCTGCCTGCCCTGAAACCTCTTTTGCCATTGCAATGACTTCAGGCTGATCACAGCGCATAAAAGGGTTAACTTGCAGCTCTTGACCAATCGTAGTGGGAAGCGTTGGCAACCCCTGCTCTCGCAAAGATTTCGCCTGTTCTGCCCATGCAACTAAATTGTGGTTATTGGGTTCAACAGCCAATGCAAAGCGAATATTAGATAAGGTGTATTCGTGAGTACAGTAAACCAAAGTATTTTTTGGCAACGCTGCAAACTTACTTAAAGATTCACTCATCTGCGTAGGTGTGCCCTCAAACAATCTTCCACAACCGGAGGCAAATAAAGTATCCCCACAGAACAACATAGGCTCTACAACGTTAGCCTGCATGTTGGCAAAATAGGCAATATGGCTGAGGGTGTGGCCAGGAACTTCAAATACTTTCAAGCTAATTCGTGGAGCGACAATTTCAATTTTGTCGTCTTGCATTGCAACCACTGTTCGACCGGGAATGTTATCTCCCACGGGCCCGTAGACAGGAATATTGGCACCTAACTTTTCCAATAAGGTCAGAATTCCACCTGTATGGTCTGCATGGTGATGTGTAATTAAGATTCCCTTAAGAGCTAATTTATTAGCTTTTAGATATTCCAAGGTCGGCTCAGCATCCCCCGGATCTACAACCAATGCATTGCTGCCATCGTGAATGCACCAAATGTAGTTATCATCAAAGGCCGGTATGGGCCAGACCTGCAATAAAGTATTCTTATCCATGTACTCATGATACCAACCCCACCCATCCCCTCTCAGATGCCTGCACCCCCTTGGATCTCCTGGGAAAAGTGGCTCCAATCCCCGCCAGGTCGCTATGTGCTTAATTGGGAGCAGCAATGCTTTGATCAAATCGTTGCCGATGTCTTTGGGTTTCATGCTGTCCAAATTGGCTTGCCACAAATGAACACGCTTAGTGAGAATCGGATGCCCATGCAGGCGCTCCTGATTCATTCAAACGATAACCGTACCCTTGCTGGTCGCTTTGACTGGCATTTAATTGAAGCCAACTCTACTGAACTCCCTTTTGCTAGCGAGAGTCTCGATTTAATTGTTCTGCCTCATGTTTTGGAATTTGCATCAGATCCCCATCAAATACTTCGAGAAGTAGATCGAGTGCTGCGACCAGAAGGTCGCCTAATCATCTCCGGCTTCAATCCAGCTAGCTTGTGGGGCGCTCGACAATATCTCAGTAGATTGATAGGCACACCTTATCTTCCAAGGGATGGTCAATTCATCAGCCTCATTCGCATTAAAGATTGGCTTGAGCTACTCAATTTCTCTCTCGATCGCGGCCACTTTGGATGCTACAAATTCCCCTTACAGGGCGAGGCTGTTATGGGTAAGATGAATTTCCTTGAAAAAATGGGGAATCGTTGGTGGCCAATATTTGGGGCAGTTTTCCTGGTTTCAGCTATCAAGCGCCAGCAAGGAATGCGCCTCATCGGCCCAGCTTCTTTAGTCCGAATTCCGGCAATTAAGCAATTAAGCCCCGCTGCGGAAAGAAGTAATCTGCAAAAATGTCTCAAGAGCAACAATAACCAGTAAATTATTGCTATGCCGCATACCAAACATCCCCATATTGTGATTTATACCGATGGCGCCTGCAAAGGAAACCCAGGACCCGGCGGTTGGGGAGCAGTTTTGCAATCAGGCGGGCACGAAAAACATATCCATGGTGGTGAAAAACTCACCACCAATAACCGCATGGAGATTTGTGCGGTCATTTTTGCCCTAAAGGCCTTAAAACAACGCAGTACGGTCGAGCTTTGGACCGATTCCCAATATGTCCAAAAGGGAGTTACGGAATGGCTTGAGGGATGGAAAAGGCGCGGTTGGAAAACAGCCAGCAAGGATCCAGTTAAAAATGCGGATCTTTGGCAGGAGCTAGACTCCCTGCTCCCGAGCCATGACATCTCCTGGCACTGGGTAAGAGGTCATAACGGCCACCCTGGGAATGAGCTGGCAGACCAATTGGCTAATAAAGGCGTTGAAGAATTTCTACCCTAGGCCAACGCCCTTCTGCAACAACCTTTTAAGGCATCTTATGAGAGAATGGTCCTGCTTTAAATACCCCAGAAACAGCATATAAACCCTAGAAAACCAAGAAAAACGAGTCTGTGTCAAAAATCGAATCCTCCCTTGATAAGTTGTTAGGCAAGCTCGTGCAACTGAAGGATGCAGGCAAGTCGCGTTTATGCGCGCTTTGGAATAAATATTTGCCTCAGGTTGATAGACTTAAAGACATTAATTACGCCTCCATCAAGGCGTTCGTCAAACGCTTTAAGTGGCGCATTTTGATCGTCTTGATACTTCTGTATGCGGGATCCAAAACATACGATTATTTTTTCCCAGCAGGCAAGAAAGCTGGCGGCCCCCAAACGATTACTAGCATTGTGGTTGAAAAAAAGGATGTACCACTGATTATTGAGGCGACCGGCACCATTGTCTCAAATAGTATTGTTGATATTCGTCCGATGGTGACCAACACCGTTACCAAAATTCATATCAAGGATGGGCAAGAAGTAACAGAGGGTCAACTTCTTTTCAGTCTAGATGACCGCAACGATAAAGCTAATTACGAAAAACAGAAGGCCTTAGCGGATGATGCGCAAAAACAATATTTGCGCGCTAAGGAATTGGTTGCCAAAAATTTCATATCAAAAGCAGGTTTAGAAACCTCTCTTGCAAACGCAAAATCAGCACAAGCGGCTGCTCGCTCAGCCGAGGTGCAGCTCTCTTTTGATTCGATACGCTCCCCTATAAATGGTCGTGCCGGCATTATTAACGTATTCCCAGGCTCCTTTGTGCAGGCTAGCAATGCGGTAATTAGCTCAACCAACGCTTCTGCTACATCGACCACTGGATCCATGGTCACCATTACGCAATTGAATCCAATTAATGTTCAATTTGTTATTCCAGAAAAAGATATTCCAATTATTCTGGAAAACAAAAAGGTCGATGAGCCCTTAAAAGTTAAAGTAACTGTTGGCAATTCTGGTAAGACTGCTTATGAAGGCCAGGTCTTGGTTATTGACAACCAAGTAGATCCAGCGATTGCCGCAGTGAGAGTCAAGGCACAAATTCCTAATGAAAAAATGGAGCTCCTGCCCGGTCAATTTGCCCGAGTCTCATTAAATGCCAACACATTAAAAGATGCAATTGCTGTTCCAACACAAGCTATTGTGATTAGCCCAACCGGTCGCCTTGTATATGTTGTAGATAAGGATGACAAAGTAACCGCGAAGCCGGTAAAGGTTACATACGAATACCAGGGTACCTCAGTAGTTACAGGCATTCAAGCTGGTGACCGCATTGTTGTGGAAGGCAAGCAGAATCTGCGAACTGGCAGCAAAGTGCGCGAGGCTAAGGCTGGCAAAGGCCCAGCTCCTGATGCTCCTGCAAACAATAATTCTGCTACAGAGCAAAAATGACGCTTTCTGAGTTATGCATTAGACGCCCCGTCATGACGGTGTTGCTATCTATTGCAACCGTCATTGCTGGAAGCGTGGCGTATTTCAAAATTCCAGTAGCCGCCCTACCGAGCTTCAATACACCCATTATTTCGGTTACTGCAAGTCTGCCAGGAGCAGCGCCAGAAAATATGGCCTCCGCAGTTGCGTTGCCGCTTGAGAAAGAATTCTCAACAATTGATGGCATCAAGGTCATTAGCTCAACCAATTCCCTTGGCTCTACTAGCATCACCCTTGAATTCAATAATGATCGCGATATTGATAAGGCAGCGGTAGATGTGCAAGCAGCTCTCTTGCGCGCGCAAAGACGCTTGCCTATTGAAATGACGGTACCGCCTTCTTATCGAAAAATTAATCCTGCAGACACACCAGTATTAATTGTCCGCATGAGCTCGCCATCTATAAGCCTCTCTGAAATGAATGCGTATGCCGAGAATCTAATGGCACCGAATTTATCGACGATATCAGGCGTGTCGCAGGTTTCTGTTTACGGCGCCAAGCGCTATGCAGTTCGTGTCAGCGTAAGACCAGATGCCTTAGGCAACCGCAACATTACGATGGATGAAGTGGCTGCTGCAATCAATAAAGCCAATACGAATAGTCCTGTTGGTACCCTAGACGGACCACGACAACTCATTACCATCTATGCAAATCCTCAATTAGTTAAGGCAGAAGAGTTTGGCAACCTCATCATTGCACAGCGCAGTGGATATCCAATCTATCTTAAGGATGTGGCAGATGTACAAGAGAGCTACGAAGATGTAAAAACCTTTGCCTCAGCAAAAGGTGAAAGATCGATTGCGATTGGCATTAATAGACAACCAAATGCCAATACAGTTGAAGTAGTTGAATCGATTAAACGCTTATTGCCCTCGCTCAAGGCGCAGATGCCGGATTCGATTCAGTTGACACTCATCAACGATCGATCTCTCTCAATTATTGAGTCCATCCATGACGTTAATATCACCCTGCTTTTCACTATTGCATTGGTGATTCTGGTGATATTCCTGTTCCTCAAGCATGTATCAGCAACTGTTATTCCATCAATTAGCCTTCCTATCTCCTTAATAGGCGCCTTTTTTGTTTTCTACTTCTTGGGCTACAGCCTGGATAACATCTCTCTATTGGGTATCACGCTAGCTGTTGGCCTGGTTGTTGACGATGCGATTGTTGTCTTAGAGAACATCATGCGTTACGTTGAACAAGGCATGGATCCACTTAAAGCCGCACTTAAGGGAAGCAAAGAGGTAGGCTTTACTATCGTTTCCATTTCCCTGTCCTTGGTGGCAGTCTTTATTCCGCTCTTCTTTATGGCGGGACCGATTGGTCTCCTGTTCAGGGAATTTGCGGTTGTCGTTACCCTCTCCATTTTGGTTTCTGCCGTTGTTTCACTGACGGTAGTGCCAATGCTTTGCAGTCGCTATTTACCAAAGCCTGACCACAAACCAAAAGAATATGAAATTACAAAGAAATTTGATCGCCTCTTCGATTGGACTCTAAAGGGATATGTTCACTTTTTAGATTTAGCCTTAGTCAATCGCAAAAAGGTATTGTGGGGAGCGATTGCGAGCTGCGTCATTACAGTTGCCCTATTTATCTATAGCCCCAAAGGCTTCTTCCCCGAAGAAGATATTGGTCAATTGCGAGTGACGGTTGAAGCCTCAGAGGACACTTCGTTTAAAACGATGATTGCCTTGCAAGATCAAGCGGCCAAAATCGTTGATAGCGACCCTAACGTTGCAACATCGATTTCTATTTTGGGTGGCGGTCAAAGCTCAGGGCGTAATACCGGTCGGTTCTTCATTATTTTGAAGCCAAAAAGCGAGCGTCAAAAAATGAGCAAGGTAATGGAAGGTCTACGAACCAAGTTCAGAGAAATTCCTGGCATTCAGGTTTACATGAGCCCAGTGCAGAATTTACAACTAGGCGGACGAAGCAGTAAGAGCCGTTATCAGTTCACATTACAAAGCGTTGGCTTTGAGGGTGTAAATGAATGGGCTGACAAGTTATTACAAAAGATGCGCACTGATCCGATCTTTAGAGATGTGACCAGCGATTCACAACTCAAGGGCCTTAACGTCAAAATCGATATAGACCGTGAAAAAGCAGCAAGCGCCGGTGTATCCATTGCCGATATACGAACAGCCCTCTACTCTTCATTTGGCGAGCGCCAAGTGTCTACCATTTACACGCCAGTTAATACCTACTATGTCATTCTTGAAACGGCAGAGGATGATAGGCAGTTTGAAACAGACCTAAATAAAGTTTATGTACGAGGCAGGGCTACCGACAAACTCATACCGCTATCTAGCTTAGCTAGCTTTGTGAGAACGGTTGGACCAACTGCTGTAAATCATCAAGGTCAAATTCCTGCTGTAACGATTTCATTTAACTTGGCACCGGATGTCTTTTTGGGTGATGCAACCAAAGCAATTGACCGATTTGTAAAAGAGGTTGACTTACCACCTTCTATCATTACAAGTTATGGCGGCGATGCCGCAGTCTTTAAAGACAATCAATCGGGCCAAGTAATCTTGTTGCTGGCAGCGTTAGGTGTAATTTATATTCTGCTTGGCGTTTTATACGAGAGCTACATACATCCACTCACCATTTTGGCTGGACTACCTTCCGCTGCTATTGGTGCCATCTTGGCCCTGCGTATTTTTGGTTTTGAGCTCACCATTGTTGCTTCTATTGGCATCCTACTTCTGATTGGTATTGTTAAGAAGAATGCGATCTTGATGATTGACTTTGCTTTAGATGCGCAGCGTAATCAAGGCATGAGTCCAGAGAAAGCAATCCGAGAGGCTTGTATCTTGCGCTTTAGACCCATCATGATGACTACGATTGCCGCTTTGATGGGTGCACTGCCAATTGCACTCGGCCTTGGTGCTGGAGCAGAGTTACGTCAACCCCTAGGTATTAGTGTTGCCGGTGGATTGATATTCTCTCAATTTGTAACGCTCATCATTACTCCGGTAATTTATCTTTACCTGGATAAATATGCAGGCAATGGTCCAATGGATATTCCACCTGCCATTCTGGAGGGAACCTAATGCGTCAAGTTATTCTCGATACCGAAACCACAGGCTTAAATCCTGCTACGGGTGACCGTATTATTGAAATCGGTTGCGTTGAAATGGTTGGTCGTCGCCTAACGGATAGAACCTTTCATTACTACATCAATCCAGAGCGCGATATTGATGCAGGAGCCTTTGCGGTACACGGACTCTCAAGAGAGTTTTTGTCTGACAAGCCAATTTTTGCAAATATTGTTGAGCAGCTTATTGAGTTTGTAGATGGCGCTGAAATCGTGATTCATAACGCAGCCTTTGACTTGGGATTTTTAGATAATGAATTCGCCCTCTTAAAACGTCCACCGTTCCGTAACCTAGCCTCTAAAGTTACTGATACCTTGCTCGATGCTCGTCAAATGTTTCCGGGCAAAAGAAATTCCTTGGATGCATTATGTGAACGTTTTTCGATCAGCAATAAACACCGTACGTTGCACGGGGCTTTACTTGATGCCCAGCTTTTGGCCGAAGTCTATGTAGCGATGACTAGAGGTCAAGAGGATTTGTCCATTGATCTCATTGATTACACTGTAGGCGCAGACTCCTCCGGCCACACCAAAGCCTTGCCGACCAATTTAAAAGTTCTTTCTGCATCAGAGGAAGATCTACTCAGCCATGAAAAGATCCTTGCTGAAATTGCCAAGGCAAGTAAAAAGGACTCCGTTTGGAGCCCTTTAAGTACAGCAAGTTGAGTATCTAATTAGATTGCTGCGGCAATAGCCTTGCCTAAATCATCAGTCTTAGCTGTTCCGCCTAGATCAGGCGTCAATGGTGCATTTCTAGGGCCAGAAGCCAATACCTTTTCAATCGCCGTAAATATAGCTTTGCCAGCCTCTGGATAGCCAAGGTGATCGAGCATCATCGCCCCGCTCCAAATTTGACCAATCGGATTGGCAATCATCTTGCCAAAGATATCAGGTGCAGATCCATGCACAGGTTCAAACAATGATGGAAACTTGCCTTCTGGATTAATACTTCCCGATGGTGCTACAGCAATCGTACCGGTACAAGCAGGACCTAAGTCAGAAAGGATGTCGCCAAATAAATTGCTTGCGACAACTACATCGAAACGATCTGGATTCATAACAAAGTGTGCCGCCAGAATATCAATGTGATACTTGTCTGCTCTAACATCAGCAAACTTCTTCGACATTGCCTCTACGCGCTCATCCCAATATGGCATCGTAATAGCAATACCGTTTGATTTCGTAGCTGAAGTGAGGTGCTTCTTAGGGCGACTTTGTGCAAGATCAAATGCGTATTGCAAAATACGATCTACGCCTTGTCTTGTGAAAACGGATTCCTGAATAACAATTTCACGATCCGTATCAGGGAACATTTTTCCACCAACACTAGAGTATTCGCCTTCAGTATTCTCACGCACAACAAAGAAATCAATATCACCAGGCTTGCGATTAGCTAATGGACAAGGAACACCCGGCAGCAAGCGCACTGGACGTAAATTGACATATTGATCAAAGCCGCGGCGGAACTGAATTAAGCTGCCCCACAAAGAAACGTGGTCAGGAAGAATGTCCGGCATTCCAACTGCGCCAAAGAAGATTGCGTCGTACTTCATTAAAGTATCAAACCAATCATCTGGCATCATTTTGCCGTGCTTGAGGTAGTAATCACAGCTTGCAAAGTCAAAATGATCAAACTGCATTCCGAGATTAAATTTACGATTGGCAGCCTCAAGTGCGCGAACACCCTCAGGCATAACTTCTTTACCAATACCATCGCCAGGAATAACGGCAATCTTTGGATTTTTAAAAATTTTCTTTGCGTTCATGGGTGGCTTGTCTCTTTTTATTTTTGGTGAATATGAATTTTACAAATTTCTAGCTAATTGCGCGGCGGATCTCATCCGGCGCCTTTTTACTACCTTTTTCTACAGAATCGGTATCGTAATCAGAGGTATTTTCAATAGTCTCTGGAACGGCCTCTAGCATGCGAATATTATCTTTCGGGCAAATTGGTGCGCCATAGCTAGCCCATTTTTTAAGCAATGTAACCTCGTAACCGCACTGACTGCATTTTGCTTTGCTACGACTAGCATTGCTCGGCCTAGGAGGCGGAAAGACGATGGCTTGATGTGGGTATGGCCCTAATTCCTGGCTAATCATCATCAGCTTTACCGTTAATTCTTCAGTAGCATGAGCCATTCGGGCTGGGCCTTCTAGACCGACCGTCTGAGCAATTCCCTTGAAATCCTCGCCATGGCCACTAAAACAGTCATCTACAGCATGGCAAAGCTCATGCACTAAGGTATCCAAAAGCTGTACCGGCTCATCTAATTTAGGGGAGATAAAAATCTCATTAACACCACCACCAGATCGCTCGCGAGGCCAACACTGACCGAGCGTTGTTCTGGGGCTGCTAGAGGCTGGAAAGCCACAAGAAACCCTGACCGGAGGGATCGCGTAACCCGCTTTTGAAAATACTGGCTCCAAATGCCTTACTGCATCCTCAAGCCATGCTTCACGTACTGTATGTTGCTTCATCTAACTTATCTTCTATCGAATTTCTGGGACAAAAAAGCTTAAATTGCGATCATACGCCACCATAAGTAGAATGAACCAATGAAAGATCTAGAAAGCCTCAGCGCCTCCCAAGCTATTAAAGCCCTCTCTAAAAGAGAGATAAAGGCCACTGATTTGCTGCTCTCCTGCCTAGACCGCATAGGACAACGGGAGAATCATGTAAAGGCTTGGACGAGTCTTGGCAAGGAAAATGCCTTAACGCGTGCCAAAGAGCTTGATAAAGGGGCATTTAAGGGCATTTTGCATGGCCTGCCTATCGGTGTGAAAGATCTATATGACACCTATGACTTGCCAACCTCTTACGGCTCTCCCATCTACGCCAATCACTATCCAGTAGCCGATGCCGTCTCAATTGCATTAATACGACAGGCAGGCGGCATCATTCTCGGTAAAACGGTTACTACAGAGTTGGCATCCTTTAAAAGTGGTCCAACAACAAATCCGCATAATTCAAGGCACACGCCCGGAGGATCCTCTAGCGGTTCTGCCGCAGCGGTTGCCGACTTCATGGTGCCACTAGCGACTGGCAGTCAAACAGCTGGCTCTGTGATTCGTCCAGCATCCTATTGTGGCGTAGTAGGCTTTAAGCCGAGCTTGGGTAAAGTCAGTATTGCAGGCGTGAAGAGCCTTTCGGTCACGTTGGATACTTTGGGATGCTTTGGCAGGACTGTAGAGGATGTAGGGTTAGGTGTTGCAGCCATGAGCGGCGATCATCGTCTTGCAAAGATTGAGACGCTGCATAACAAACCCCGCATTGCCATTTGCAAGACTTCAAACTGGTCTCTCGCCCAACAGGAAACTGCAACTGCAATGGCGGTAGCACGGCATGCGGCGGAGCGCATTGCTAAATCCACTGTTGTGGACTTAAAGCTGCCCAAATCCTGTGATGACATCACACAAGTACAAACTCGCATCATGCTCTCCGAAATGTCTCGTAGCTTTCTATTTGAGCGAACCCACTATCCAAAGAAATTAAGTTTGATATTGAGCAAGCAACTTACTGACGGCGCTGCAATTAGTTATGAGCAGTACGCAAAAGATTTGCTGTTTGCAGACAATGCAAAATCATCCATCAACGCATTATTCAATGATGAGGTTGATCTATTAATAGCTCCCAGCGCTACGGGTGAAGCGCCCGATTTAAAAGAAGGGACCGGCGATCCAGTCTTCTGTCGAGAATGGACTCTCTTGGGATTGCCTTGTATTAACATCAATGTAGCCAGCGGTCCCAATGGATTACCCGTTGGCGTGCAGCTCATAGCTGGGCCAGGCAAAGATCATTTTCTTTTAAGCGCAGCAAGAGCTTTCGTACATGCTCTGCCTGATCCCACTTTAAGAGACCAGGCATAGAGCAAGATCAGTCAAGCGTTATGTTTGCCGCTTTAATTGCTTTACCCCAGAAAGGAATTTCTTTCTTCACCAAAGCATCAGTTTGCGCTGGATTGAGATAACGCAGCTCTACTCCAGCTGCATCGGAACGCTCTTTCACCTCTGGTAACGCTAAACTCTGTTTTACTGAGTTCGTCAGTTTTGCAATAACAGGTGCTGGCGTACCTGCTGGCGCATATAAGGCAACCCAAGACTCTAGCTGAAACGAAGGAAGGCCTGCTTCTGCAGCGGTTGGTACATTAGGCATGCCGGGATGACGATTTTTTCCAGTAACAGCCAAACCTTTTAGCTTTCCACTTTGCACATGCTGCATCAAAGAAGGCGGTGTACTAATAAATACTTGAACCTGCCCTGCCAATACGTCTTGAATTGCAGGCCCCGATCCCTTGTAGGGAACATGCACCATTTCTACGCCAGTGGTTTGCTTGAAGATCTCGGTACCAATATGAGAAACCGAACCGTTACCTTGTGATGCGTAATTTAATTTACCTGGATTTGCTTTTGCGTATGCAATGAACTCCTTCAGGTTATTAACCGGCACCGATGGGTGCACTGCAATCACATTAGTTGAGACAGTTAACAAAGCTACAGGTGAAAAGTCTTTAATGGGATCCCAGGCTAGCTTGTCAAATAATGCAGGGTTACCTACGTGGTATCCAGAGTAAGAAATTAATAAAGTGTATCCATCAGGCTTTGCATTGGCGACATATTGATACGCAATATTTCCGCTAGCGCCTGGCTTGTTATCGACTACTACGGTTTGACCAATTACTCTTGTCAATGGCTCGCTCAACAAACGCGCTGAGGTATCAACCAATCCACCTGGTGGATTAGGAACAACCAAAGTAATCGGCCTATCCGGAAATGACTGAGCGGATGCCAACCCTGCCAAGCCGAAGCTTAATACCGCTAATACATTTCCTAAAACTTTATATTTATTCATCAGTGTCTCCAGATTTTAATTATTGAAACTTATCTTTGCCCAATTTTTACACTACCAAATACCGCTTGCGCTTCACGCGGCAAGCAGCGCCAATAACGCTCATTTGCTGTAACCGTTCCATCCAAAGCCGCAGCAGCCTCCCAAGCCCAACGTGGCTTATATAAAAAAGCCCTTGCTAATGCAATTAAATCCGCATCACCCGCTTGCAAAATATCTTCGGCTTGCTGAGGCTCTGTAATTAAACCAACTGTCATGGTTGGCAAACCAGATTGATCCTTAACAATCTTTGCAAACGGCACCTGATAGTTTGGGCCAATCGCAATTTTCTGCTGAGGAGAAATACCGCCTGAAGAGATATGAACAAAATCACAGCCCAATGGCTTCAGTTGTTTAGCAAAATCTGCAGTCTCTTCGGGGGTCCACCCTCCCTCTATCCAATCGCTAGCGGAAATTCGGATGCCAAGAACGCCTTGATAAGCAGCTCTTACAGCTGCAAATAGCTCCAGTGGAAAGCGAATCCGATTTTCAAACGAACCACCGTATTCATCGGTACGTTGATTGGCAATCGGCGATAGAAATTGATGCAATAAATAACCATGTGCACCATGAAGTTCAATGCCATCAATACCAATGCGATCTGCGCGCTTGGCTGATGCAACAAAATCAGCAATCAACTTCTTTAGCTCATCCTTGCTTAATTCATGAGGTGGGCGCTCTCCGTCTAACTGCGGAATAGCTGAAGGCGCTAGCGTTTCCCAGCCACCTTGATCTTTGGAAAGCAGTTGACCACCATTCCAAGGAGTGGCGCTAGAGGCTTTACGACCTGCATGAGCTAGCTGGATAAAAACTGGTACAGCGGGGGCCAAGGTGCGCGCTCGAGTTAATTTATCTTTTAGCGCCGTTTCTGTGCGGTCATCCCAGAGACCTAAGCAAGCAGGAGTTATACGAGCCTCCGGGCTAACGCCCGTTGCTTCAATAATGAAAAGTGCTGCGCCGCTATTGAGTAAATTACCCCAATGCATTAGATGCCAGTCTGTTGCCTCGCCGTTACTAGCTGAGTATTGGCACATTGGAGCCACTACTATGCGATTAGCCAGCTCCAGGGGTCCACGTGGCGAATTGAGGGTGTAACTAGAGAATAAAAGACTCATTGAATGCCTTAAAAAGCCCAAATAAGGGTCAAAATACGAAAATTGCCGTAAAGCTATAAAATACTTAAAAAGCAGAATAAACGAGATAGCAAAGTCGTGCAGGCCATATAGCCGGGCGTCTTTTTTACCAATAATCCTATAAACACTCACTACAAGAGACTATGAACGCACCTCAAGCCTTTGAATCAAAAGAAGATATTGGCCACTTTGTTGGTGGCAATGTAGTTAATCCTAAAGATGGCCGTTTTGCCGATGTATACAACCCTACCAAAGGGTCTGTAGCTCGCCGCGTCGCCCTTGCTAGTCGCAAGGAAGTCGATGCAGCTGTAGCGGTTGCGCAAAAAGCTTTTGAGACCTGGAGCCAAACTAGCCCATTACGCCGTTCCCGTATCTTGTTTAAGTACTTAGAACTCTTAAACGCCAATCGCGATGAATTGGCTGCGATCATTACAGCTGAGCATGGCAAAGTATTTACCGATGCCCAAGGCGAAGTTACTCGCGGAATTGAAATTGTGGAATTTGCGACTGGCATTCCAGAATTGCTCAAAGGTGATTACACCGAACAAGTTTCTACAGACATTGATAACTGGGTAATGCGTCAGCCATTAGGCGTAGTTGCTGGTATCACTCCATTTAACTTCCCTGTCATGGTTCCAATGTGGATGTTCCCAATGGCAATTGCTTGCGGCAATACATTCATTCTGAAGCCTAGCCCTACCGACCCAACTGCATCTCTGTTTATGGCTAAACTCCTCAAGGAAGCCGGTCTTCCTGATGGCGTATTCAACGTGGTCCAAGGCGACAAAGAGGCAGTTGATGCATTGATTGAAAATCCAGATGTTAAGGCTGTGAGCTTTGTAGGCTCTACCCCAATTGCCAACTACATTTATGAGCGCTGCGCTCATTTCGGCAAACGTTCACAAGCATTAGGTGGGGCTAAGAATCACATGGTCATCATGCCTGACGCCGATATTGAAAAAGCGATTGACGCATTGGTTGGCGCCGCTTACGGCTCAGCTGGCGAACGCTGCATGGCGATCTCTGTAGCAGTCTTGGTTGGTGATGTTGCTGAAAAGATCATGCCAAAACTGATCGAACGCACTAAAACGTTAAAAGTGAAGAACGGCATGGAGCTTGATGCCGAAATGGGTCCAATCGTCTCTAAGGCAGCTCTTGAGCGCATTACTGGCTATATCGAAAGTGGTGTAGCTTCTGGCGCAAAACTATTGGTAGATGGTCGCGGCCTCAAAGTTCCTGGTAATGAAAATGGCTTCTTCATTGGCGGCACATTATTTGACAATGTCACCCCCGATATGAAGATCTACCTAGAGGAAATCTTTGGACCAGTATTGTCTTGCCTGCGTGTTGCCAACTTTACAGATGCACTCAACCTAGTGAATTCTTGCGAATTCGGCAATGGTGTTGCTTGCTTCACTAGTGATGGCAATATTGCTCGTGAGTTTGCGCGTCGCGTTCAAGTTGGCATGGTTGGTATTAACGTACCTATTCCAGTGCCAATGGCGTGGCATGGTTTTGGTGGCTGGAAAAAATCCATCTTTGGCGATATGCATGCATATGGCAAAGAAGGTGTCCGTTTCTACACCAAGCAAAAGAGCGTAATGCAACGCTGGCCTGAAAGCATTGCTAAGGGCGCAGAGTTTGTGATGCCTACCTCTAAGTAATTCTTGGATGTAAATAGTATAAAAAGCGATCTTAGGATCGCTTTTTTAATTGCTGGTTTTTTATAAAGACTGTTACTGAAGGGTATTTTTTAATGCTGGGATCATTGGCATTGATAGCACATCGATACCCTCTTCTCTTAAGGCCTCAGCCTCATCCAAAGTTGTCTGACCGCGAATGCTTCTCTCGGGAGATTCTTTGTAGTGAATCTTTCTAGCTTCGTCAGCAAAAGAATCGCCGACATCTTCTGAGCGCCCCATCAGCTCTCTCATGCCCTTCAAGAAGGCTGCTTGGACTTGCGCCTCTAGCTGGGAATGATCACTACCAGTAAGAGCAACTACGCCTCCACTCAGATTTTCAGATTCAACTTTAGGTATAGCCAGTTCTGTAGAAGATGATTTACCAATATGCGGTGCTGAAGGCATCCGGGTAATTTCAGTGCTGTCACAAACCGGACAAGCAAGCATCCCCTTGTCTTGCTGGGCAAGACAATCCTCTTCCGAAGCGAACCACCCTTCAAAACGGTGATCTAACGGGCAAGCTAAGTTATAGACTTTCATAAAACGTATATAAGGGCAAAAACGATTAATTCAATACCCCTATTTTAATCGGGTTTGGGAATGTCCTATTCGATCGGGGTTGGCTTGACTAAGCCTCTGCGATAACGATCGAGCCAATAGGCTGAAATCGTTGTTTTAACGTCCGTAATCTCGCCATCCTCAACCCACCCGATTAACTGCTCCAAGGGAGCCGCAAAGACGTCCAAGAATTCCTCATCGTCAAGATGACTCTTGCCGGGGACCAAGTTTTCAGCCAGATAAATATCAATAAATTCGGTTGAGTACGATATGACTGGATGAATACGGCGAATGTAACTCCACTTCCTGGCTGTGTAGCCCGTCTCTTCCTCGAGTTCTCTTTTAGCGCACAGAAGATGATCTTCACCAACCTCTAGCTTACCGGCTGGAATCTCTTTACAAGCTTTTGCGATTGGGTAGCGATATTGGCGCTCAAGCAGTACCCTACCATCATCAAGAATTGCAACAATAGCCACAGCCCCCGGGTGAGTTAAGTATTCGCGCACAGCCTCTTCGCCATTCGGCAAGGCAATCTTGTCACGCTTCATTTTCAGGAAGATTCCACCATAAATATCTTCGCCAGAAATGCGCTCTTCGCGCAAATGAGAATCTCCTGATGGTAGATCTTTAAATGATTTCTCAGTCATTTACATATTCCTCTTGAAAATCGATGACATCATCATACAAAATAGCCATGACACTTCAATGTCATAAACAATAAAGGCTCCCTAAGGAGCCTTTATTTACATTGGATCTTGTATTAGGAGCCCAATAAAGTGCGACGCATAGCATCTAAGCATAGCCCCATTAATCCAGCAGGAACAATACCGATTGCCAATACCAGAATGCTATTTAAACCCAAGATGCCTTTAGCAAAACCAGAGCCACTAACAGTGATCTCATGCTCAGGCTCATCAAAGTACATTACCTTGACTACTCTGAGGTAGTAGAAAGCGCCGATCAAGGATGCAATCACAGCAATTACAGCCAAGAATGTATGCTCCGCATCAACCAAGGCCTCAAGAACACCCAACTTAGCGGCAAAGCCTACTGTAGGTGGAATACCAGCCAATGAGAACATCATCACAAGGCCAATGAAGGCAAACCATGGGTGCTTCTTATTAAGACCTTTTAAGCCATCCAGGGTTTCGCAGTCATAACCCTTACGTGACAGCACCATCAATAGACCGAAGGTGCCTAGAGTAGTCAAAACATAAGTAATGGCGTAGAACATTGCAGCACTAAAAGCATGATCATCAAATACAGACAACATACCTAAAAGAACAAAGCCCATTTGCGCAATAGCTGAGTAAGCCAGCATACGCTTCACGTTAGTTTGAGCGATCGCAGTAACGTTACCTACAACAAGAGATAAGACTGCCAGCAATACCAACATTGGCTGCCAGTCGCCTAGTAATGGCAATAAGGTGTTTACCAGTAAACGGAATAGCAATGCAAAAGCAGCCAGCTTTGGAGCTGCGGCAATCATCAATGTAACAGCCGTTGGCGCACCTTGATAAACATCAGGTACCCACATATGAAAAGGCACTACACCTAATTTAAATGCTAAGCCGGCTACGATGAATACCAAGCCGAATGCCATGACCAAGTGGTTAACTCTAGGATCGGCTACTACCTTGAAAATTTCAATGAGATCCAAAGAGCCAGTAACGCCATAGAGCATGGACATGCCATAAAGCAAGAAGCCTGACGCCAATGCACCCAAGATGAAATACTTAATACCAGCCTCAACACTCTTCTCACTACTATGTCGCATTGCCACTAAAGCGTATGTTGGCAAAGCCATTAACTCAAGACCAAGATACAAGGTCAACAGATTTGCGCCAGAGATCAATACAAATTGGCCAAGCAAGGCAAGTAAAGCCAACACGATGAAGTCCGGACGGAATAAAGCGCGGTCCATCAAATACTGCTTGGAATAAATCAAGCTTACCAATACAGCAATGCAAGAACACGCTTTAAGCAAGTTTGAGAAAGGATCAGACTGGAATAGTCCATTCATTGCGACTAAAGCTGGATCGCCCATACGGCCCACAAAAGCGAGGACCAAGTAAACCAACAAAATGATTGTGAAGAAATAAACAAATCCAACGCCACGCGGGGTATGGAAAACGTCTTGCTCTACACCAGGAGTTGATATCACTCTTTCAGGAACGTAAACACTTGCAACTAGCAGCAAACAGGTTGCAATCAGTAAAACAAGTTCCGGCAGGATGGCGTATAGGTCGAATGCTTGCATTTGCGCTTACTCAGAGTTTGCTAACAGCAACATGCTGTAGTAGATTAATCACAGCTGGATGAATGATGTCGGTGAATGGTTTTGGATAAACGCCCATACCAATCACGCAGATCGATAGAACTGCCATCAAGAAATATTCACGGCAGTTTAAGTCTTTCAATTCTTCTACATGAGCGTTATTGATCGTGCCGAAAAATACGCGCTTGACCATCCATAAAGAATACGCAGCACCAAGGATCAAGGCTGTTGCAGCCAAGATACCAATGACGAAGTCATAATCAACAGCAGCCAAAATAACCATAAACTCGCCTACGAAACCAGAGGTTGCAGGTAAGCCGCAGTTAGCCATTGCCATCAATACTGCAAATGCAGTAAATGCAGGCATACGGTGTACAACGCCACCGTAATCAGCGATCTGACGGGTGTGCATACGGTCATAAAGCACGCCAATAGAAAGGAACATTGCGCCAGCAACAAAGCCGTGTGAAATCATCTGCACGATGCCACCCTCAATACCCAAAGGGCTAAAGAGGAAGAAGCCTAGGGTTACAAAACCCATATGCGCTACAGAGGAATATGCAACCAGCTTTTTCATATCCTTCTGGACTAAGGCAACAGCACCTACATAGATCACAGCAACCAAGGATAGGAAGATTACAAATGGCCCCAAATATTGGCTTGCATCAGGTGCGATAGGTAATGAGAAACGCAGGAAGCCGTAAGCACCGAGTTTCAACATAATTGCAGCCAAGACTACGGAGCCACCAGTTGGAGCTTCTACGTGTACGTCTGGCAACCAAGTGTGCAATGGCCACATTGGCACTTTCACAGCAAACGCCATAAAGAACGCAGCAAATAATAGAATCTGCTCAACGATGTCTAAGCGTGCGTTTTGCCATGCCAAGATATCAAAGGTATTGGTTACGTTGTACAGGTACAGCATGGCAATCAATGTAAGCAAAGAGCCAAGCAATGTGTACAAGAAGAACTTGAATGCAGCGTAAATACGATTATGGCCGCCCCACACACCAATAATGATGTACATAGGTATCAACGTTGCTTCAAAGAATACGTAAAACAATAAGGCATCAAGGGCACAAAATACGCCAATCATTAATCCAGATAGGATCATGAAAGAAGCCATGTATTGAGACACTTTGGTTTCAATGACTTCCCATGCTGCAATCACCACAATGATGTTGATGAAAGCAGTGAGAACGATAAACCAAACAGAGATACCGTCGATACCCAGGTAATAGTTAATGTCGTAGCGCGGAATCCAGCTAATCTTTTCAACAAACTGCATGCCAGGATTTGCAATATCAAATTGCAAGATCAAAGGCAGGGTTGCAATAAAGCCGAGTACGGCACCGATAAGAGCTAACCAGCGTACGCCGGCAGTTGGCTTCTCAGACCCATAAAACAAAATAATGAGTCCAAAGACAATCGGGGTCCAGATGGCGTAAGAAAGAATCATAGTGGCTACTTAAGTAACAAAGGCCTAGCGAACAAAAGGCAGATAAGCGTACAAAACCCAAGCTAACAATACCGCTAGGCCCGCAATCATTGCGAAAGCATAGTGATACAGATAACCGGATTGCAAATGGCGAATAACTCCAGCAAAGCGCCCTACTGCATGCGCACTGCCGTTAACGAAGAAACCATCGATAACCTTTTGGTCACCGCGATGCCATAGGAAGCCACCGATCCAAATGAGGCCCTTAGCAAATACAGCTTGATTGATTTCATCGAGATAGTATTTGTTATCAAATAATTTCTTGATCGGTGCAAATGCTTCTGCAACCTTGCCTGGCAACTTTGGTGCCCACAAGTAGCCGATGGCAGCAGTTAATACACCCAACACAACCAACAACAATACAGGCGTAGTAAATGCATGAATCGCCATAGCAACTGGACCGTGGAATTCATCTTCCAATTCTTTCATCACTGGATGGCGAGCCAAATCGATAAAGATTGAATCGCCAAAGAATGTTCCGAACAACAACGGTGAGATTGTGTAGAAACCAATGATCACGGAAGGAATAGCCAAGAGGATCAACGGTAGGGTCACAACAAACGGTGACTCATGCGGCTTTTGACCTGGAGCTAATCCGTGGTGCGCATGATCGTCACCCTGCTCTGCATGATGATGGTCATGCGCGTGTGCATCATCGTGACCCCAGCGTGCTTTGCCGTGGAATACATAGAAATACAAACGGAATGAATACAAGGCAGTGACAAATACGCTTGCCATAACCGCAAAGTATGCAAATCCAGAACCAGGAATATGACTTGCAGCCACAGCTTCAATAATGGAGTCTTTTGAATAAAAGCCTGAGAAGAATGGCGTACCTACAAGCGCTAAGTTGCCAAGCAACATCATGAGGCAAGTAATCGGCATGTATTTCCAGAGGCCGCCCATCTTACGCATGTCTTGTTCATGGTGCATGCCAAGAATTACGCTACCAGCAGCAAGGAACAATAAAGCCTTAAAGAATGCATGAGTCATCAAGTGGAAGATGGCTACTGGGTAAGCAGAAACGCCCAGAGCAACAGTCATGTAACCCAATTGAGACAAAGTGGAATAAGCAACTACGCGCTTAATATCATTTTGGACAATGCCAAGGAAGCCCATAAAGAGTGCTGTGATAGAACCAATCACTAAGATGAAGCTCAATGCAGCATCTGACAACTCAAATAAAGGCGACATGCGTGACACCATAAAGATGCCAGCGGTAACCATCGTTGCAGCGTGAATCAATGCAGAAATTGGTGTTGGGCCTTCCATTGAATCCGGCAACCAAACATGCAATGGAAATTGAGCTGATTTACCCATGGCGCCAATGAACAAGCAAACGCAAGCAACAGTCATTAAATTCCAACTTGTACCTGGTAGCGTTTGCGCTGCTAAAGCAGAATTCTGAGCAAAGATAACGTCATATTGCATCGAGCCTGTGCTGGCTAACAAAATACCGATGCCAAGGATGAAACCAAAGTCACCAACGCGGTTTACCAAGAAAGCTTTCATATTGGCAAATACTGCAGACTGACGTTCAAAGTAGAAGCCAATCAATAAATAAGAAACTACGCCAACTGCTTCCCAACCAAAGAAAAGCTGCAATAGGTTATTACTCATTACCAACATCAACATGGCAAAGGTAAACAAGGAAATATAGGAGAAGAAGCGGTTGTAACCCTCTTCACCATGCATATAACCAATGGTGTAAATGTGAACCATCAGCGACACAAAGGTCACTACGCACATCATCGTCGCAGTAAGCGGATCAATTAAGAAACCGATATCCAGATTAAGCTCACCCAATTGCATCCAGCGGTAAACGGTTCCATTGAAATAGAAACCATCCATCACTTGAACTAAAACATTACAAGACAAAACAAATGCAATTGTGACACCCAAGATGGTTACAAATTGACTTGCGCCGTGTCCGATGCGATTGCCACCTAATTTAGTGCCAAAGAATCCGGCAATGATGGAGCCAACCAATGGCGCCAAAGGAATTGCGCAGAGTACGGGAATATTTAAGGTCAATTGCATGACTAGCCTTTAAGGTGGTCAAGATCTTCGGCATTAATGGTGTCAACCTTACGGAAGAGCACAACCAAAATTGCCAAGCCGATAGCCGCTTCAGCAGCTGCCACTGTCAAAATAAAGAATACGAATACTTGACCTGCCATATCTCCCAAGTAATGAGAGAAGGCAACAAAGTTCATGTTGACCGCAAGAAGCATCAATTCGATTGCCATCAGCAATACGATCACATTCTTACGATTTAAGAAAATTCCAATCACGCTAGTTGCAAAGAGAATTGCACTTAATACTAAGTAGTGAGCGAGAGTAATGTTCATTTCTTCTCTCCTCTTGTATCTTGCTTTGCAGCCATGTCTGAACCCATCTTCACAATGCGCATACGGTCTGCCGCAACCACATTGACTTGTTCGTGAATATTTTGTGACTTAGAGTCCTTACGATTACGCAAGGTCAAAGCAACGGCAGCAATAATTGCTACCAACAAGATCACTCCAGCAACTTCAAACGCATAAACATAATCAACAAAGATCAGCATGCCCAAAGCTTGCGTATTGTTTGCCATCATTTCTTCTGGCATCGGCTGCACAGGCGCATTTGTACCGATGAAGCTACGAATGATCACTATAGAGAGCTCAAGAACAATCACAGCACCCATCAAGAAGGCAACTGGCAGGAACTTTTTGAAGTCACGACGCAAGTGCTCTAAATCCAAATCGAGCATCATGACCACGAAAAGGAATAAAACCATCACTGCACCAACATAAACCAAGATCAAGGCGAGACTTAAAAACTCGGCTTTAAGCAACATCCAAAGGCCAGAGGCGCAGAAGAAAGCCAAGACTAAAAATAAAGCTGCATGGACTGGATTTCGAGCTGTGATCACGCGCAATGCAGAAATAACAAGTAAGCCCGCAAAGCCGTAGAAGAAAACAGCAAACAAAGTAGATGGATCGAATGTCATATTCAGT
This sequence comes from Polynucleobacter sp. 86C-FISCH, assembly GCF_018882415.1. Classification (GTDB taxonomy): domain Bacteria; phylum Pseudomonadota; class Gammaproteobacteria; order Burkholderiales; family Burkholderiaceae; genus Polynucleobacter. Next base: position 1,909,332 of record NZ_JACVOL010000001.1, read on the forward strand.
TCAGCTCGATTCGATTAACGGTAAGGTGCATCAGCTGCACGGTTAGCGGCGATATCTTTTTCATACTTATCGCCAACAGCTAAAAGCATATCTTTAGTGAAGTACAGGTCGCCACGCTTATCGCCGAAATATTCAAAAATATTGGTTTCAACAATCGCGTCAACTGGGCACGCCTCTTCGCAGAAGCCGCAGAAAATACACTTTGTTAAGTCAATGTCATAACGACTGGTACGACGAGTGCCATCATCACGTTCAGCGGTTTCAATAGTGATTGCATAGGCTGGACATACTGCTTCACAGAGTTTGCAACCAATACAGCGCTCTTCACCATTTTCGTAACGACGAAGTGCATGTAAACCGCGGAAACGATTAGACAATGGCGTCTTTTCATCTGGATACTGAACAGTGATTTTTGGCTTGAAAAGATAGCGACCGGTAATCGACATACCAGTAAGGATGTCTTTGAGCATCAAGCTATCGAGGAATTGGGAAATTTTCTTAAACATGATTGGTCAACTTATTTCCAAATATTCCATGGGGATACAACCCATGCGCCGATAACAACCACCCAGAATACGGAGATGGGAATAAAAATCTTCCAGCCCAAACGCATGATTTGGTCATAGCGATAGCGCGGCAATGTGGCACGTAACCAGATCACACAAGACAAGAGGAAGAAAGTCTTGCCAAATAACCAGAAGAAACCTGGAATATCGCGCAAGATTGGCAAATCAACAATCGGCAACCAACCGCCTAGGAACATGATTGAAGCAACAGCAGCAATCAAAATCATGTTGGCGTATTCAGCCAAGAAGAACATCGCAAAAGACATGCCTGAGTACTCAACCATGTGTCCAGCAACAATCTCAGACTCACCCTCAACCACGTCAAATGGATGACGGTTAGTTTCAGCAACGCCGGAAATAAAGTAAATCAAAAACATCGGTAGCAATGGGAGCCAATTCCAAGATAGGAAATTCAATCCCATATCTGCAAATACACCCTGCTCTTGGGATGCAACGATTGCGCTTAAGTTTAGAGAACCAGAAGTCAGCAACACGGTTACCAATGCAAAGCCCATCGCAATTTCATATGAAATCATTTGGGCTGATGCGCGCATGGCGCCAAGGAATGGATATTTGGAGTTAGATGACCAACCAGCCAAAATCACACCATAAACACCGATCGATGAAATGGCCATGATGTAAAGCAAACCAGCATTAACATCAGCCAAAACCATCTTGGCTTGAAATGGAATCACTGCCCATGCTGCAAACGCAGGCATGATCACCATAATTGGCGCTATGAAATAAAGAACTTTGCTTGCTTGTGCAGGAGCAATAATCTCCTTCATCAAAAGCTTTAATGCATCTGCAATCGGCTGCAACAAACCTAATGGACCAACACGGTTTGGTCCAAGACGAATATGCATCCAACCGATGAGCTTTCTTTCCCAGAGAGTTAAGTAAGCTACGCAACCAAACATTGGCAATACGATGATGACGATGCGCACCAAAGCCCAAACCAATGGCCACAAAGAACCAAAAATAGCTTCACCTTGGGTGGTAACGAGGTTCAAGAAATTATCCATCTCTGACCTTATGCCTTACTAACAGTTACAGGGCCAAACATAGAGCCCAATTTCGCACTAGCCATAGTGCCAGCAGAAATTCTGACGGCGCCTGGCGCTAGATTTACTTCTAATGTTGCTGGCATATCTACTGTCTGGTTGTCTTGAGTAACGCGCACAGCATCACCCTCCTTCAAGCCTAATTCAGAAAATGTCTTTTGATTTAAGCCAGCTTGATTGCCACGTTTTGCATCGCGCGTCACTTGCAGCGCTGATGAACGACGAACAATTTGATCTCCGGCATAAATATTGACATCAGCCAAGCGCTCAAGGCCATTCACAGGAGCCGCATTTCCATTGGCAATAGAAGTAGCTGACGTTTTATTACTCAGACGAGTGCAATAGTTTTCAGGTAACGCCTCTCCCAAAACCTCTTCAGGGAGATTAAACAAGAAACCATCGAGACCCAAAAGACCGCCGAGCACACGAATGACTTTCCACGCTGGACGTGAATCGCCCAATGGTTTTACTGAAGGTTGAACAGTTTGGGCTCTACCCTCTAGGTTTACAAAAGTAGAAACTGTTTCAGAGAATGTAGAAATTGGCAGAATGACGTCAGCCACCTCAAGCAAATCTGCACTCTTATAAGCACTCAATGCGATGACTGTGTTTGCCTTAGCCAAAGCAGCGCGCGCTGCAGTTGGGTTTGGAAGGTCTGCATCAGGCTCGATATTCATCAAGATCACTGCACGGCGCTCACCAGACAGAACTGATTCAACACCAGCTCCGTTAGCGTTAACCAATGAAGCGCCAACTGAATTGCCACCAAAAGGCAAGAAGCCCAAAGTTGCACCTGTTTGCTCTGCAATAAATTGAGCCAGTACATGTAAATCAGATGCATGTTGGTGCGCAATAGCAGCAGAACCAAGCAATACGGCTACTGATTCACCGGAAATCAGACTGTCTGCAATTTTTTGGGCTGCAGGTGAGGCTGCTAAGTTAGCTGTGCCAGCTGGTGCGCTGACTGATTTTGCTTTGGCTACTGCTTGAGCAACTTCACTTAATGCATTAAGCCATGTGCTTGGAGCAGCAACAATGCCATTACTTGGGATTAACCAGTCGTCACCACCAGCATCAATACGAGTTACTTGTAATCCACGTTTGCTTGCAGTACGAATACGAGCAGCCAACACTGGCTGATCTTTACGCAAGAAGCTGCCAACAACTAAAACGCGATCTAATTCATTGATTTTGGCAATCGGCATTCCGAGCCATGGCGCGCTTGCAGAAGCAGCAACATCAGATTGGCGCAAACGAGTTTCTACTTGTTTTGAACCTAAACCGCGAACCATTTTTTGCAAGAGATGCAATTCTTCTGTGCTGGAAATTGGGTGAGCTAAAGCACCGATTGCCTCAGGACCACTTTCTGCTGAAATAGTCTTCAATGAATGCGCAACATAATCAAGTGCTGATTGCCAATCTGTTTCTAACCATTGACCGCCCTGCTTCACCATTGGTGTGGTGACACGGTCAGCACTGTTTAAACCTTCATAAGAGAAGCGATCGCGATCGCTAATCCAGCATTCATTAATTGCTTCATTTTCTAAAGCAACAACGCGCATCACTTTATTGGCTTTAGTTTGAACTGTAGTGTTTGCGCCTAAGCTGTCATGCGGACTTACAGAACGCTTGCGACCTAATTCCCAGGTACGAGCAGCATAGCGGAATGGCTTACTAGTCAATGCGCCTACTGGGCATAAGTCAATCATGTTTCCAGAGAGCTCTGAATCCACTGTCTGACCTACGAAAGTAGTAATTTCTGAATGCTCACCTCGGTTGACCATGCCTAATTCCATTACTCCAGCAACTTCTTGACCGAAGCGAACGCAACGTGTGCAGTGAATGCAACGAGTCATCTCCTGCATGGAGATTAATGGTCCAACATTCTTATGGAATACAACACGCTTTTCTTCGTCGTAGCGAGAATTGGATTTACCGTAGCCTACCGCCAAATCTTGTAACTGGCACTCACCACCTTGATCACAAATTGGGCAATCCAATGGGTGATTAATGAGCAAGAATTCCATTACAGAACGCTGTGCTTCGACCGCCTTAGCTGAATGCGTAAATACCTTCATACCTTGAGTAACTGGTGTTGCACATGCAGGCAAAGGTTTTGGTGCTTTTTCAACTTCAACCAAGCACATACGGCAGTTAGCAGCGATTGATAATTTCTTGTGATAGCAGAAGTGAGGAACGTAGGTGCCGAGCTTGTTCGCGGCGTGCATCACCATCGAACCTTGCGGAACTTCTACTGCCTTACCATCTAATTCGATTTCTACCATGCTCACTTTTAGATATCCCGTGCTCTAAATCTTTATAAAGGTTTCGCAGAATCTAAGCAGCGCTTATGTTCTACGTGATACGCAAATTCATCCATGTAATGCTTCAACATGCCACGTACTGGCATCGCCGCTGCATCACCTAAAGCGCAAATCGTACGGCCCTGAATATTGGCCGCTACGTCATTCAGCAAATCTAAATCCTCTGGACGCCCTTCTCCATGCTCAATACGGTGAACAATGCGCCACAACCAACCAGTACCTTCACGACAAGGAGTGCACTGACCACATGACTCTTCGTGATAGAAGTAAGACAAACGCTCTAATGCGCGAACCATGCAACGCGTTTCATTCATCACAATCACGGCACCAGAACCCAGCATCGAACCAGCTTTAGCAATGCTGTCGTAATCCATTGTGAGCTCCATCATTTGCGCGCCAGGTACAACAGGCGAAGATGAACCACCAGGGATAACCGCTTTTAACGCTTTACCGTCACGCATACCGCCAGCAAGCTTCAATAGCTCAGCAAATGGAGTGCCTAAAGGAATCTCATAGTTACCTGGGTGAACTACATCCCCGGAGATAGAGAAGATTTTTGTTCCGCCATTATTGGGCTTACCAAGATCTAAGTAAGCCTGACCACCAATTGCCAAAATGAATGGCACGGCAGCGAATGTTTCGGTATTGTTAATTGTTGTTGGCTTTCCATACAAACCAAAACTTGCTGGGAAAGGAGGCTTAAATCGTGGTTGACCCTTCTTGCCTTCCAAAGACTCCAACAGCGCAGTTTCTTCGCCGCAAATGTAAGCACCCCAACCTGGAGATGCATGCAATTGGAATGAAAAATCACTACCTAAAATTTTGTCGCCTAGATAACCTGCAGCGCGCGCTTCTTCCAAAGCCTCTTCAAAGCGTGAATACACTTCCCAGATTTCGCCGTGGATATAGTTGTAACCAGTTGTAATGCCCATGGTGTACGCACCAATAATCATGCCTTCAATCAAAGCATGTGGGTTGTAGCGCATGATGTCGCGGTCTTTAAAAGTACCAGGCTCACCTTCGTCACTATTACAAACTAAATATTTTTGCCCCGGGAATTGACGTGGCATAAAGCTCCACTTCAAACCAGTCGGGAAGCCTGCACCGCCACGTCCACGCAGTGATGAAGCTTTCAATTCAGCAATGATGGCATCAGGCGCAACTTTATCGTTGATTAAACGACGTAATTGCTGATAACCGCCGCGGCTTTCGTAATCTTTTAGACGCCAGTTATCACCATTTAATCCAGCGAGGATCAAAGGCTTGATATGACGATCGTGCAAGCTGGTCATGCTGCTTTCCCTTCTGCACGTAATTCATTTAACAATGCATCAATCTTTTCTTTGCTCATGAAGCTGCACATACGCTTGTCATTCACGAGCATTACTGGTGAATCACCGCATGAACCCATGCACTCACCCTCTTTTAGGGTAAACGTACCGCACGGAGTTGTTTCGTTGTAACCAATGCCGAGTGTTTCTTTGAGGTATGTGGCAGCAGTTTCACCATGCGTTAACTGGCATGGCAAGTTTGTGCAAATTACCAATTTGTACTTACCAATTTTTTTGGTGTTGTACATGTTGTAGAAAGTAGCCACTTCATCAACTGCAATGCTTGGCATTTCTAAGATCTGAGCAATAGTCTCGATCACCTCAGGAGAAACCCAACCCACCTCTGTTTGAGCAGCAATTAAGCAAGCCATTACCGCTGATTGCTTGTGCTCTGGTGGGTATTTAGCGATATTGCGATGAATATCAGCCATTGTTTTATCGGATAGTTGAAGAGTTGTAGTCATTAAATAATCCTTGGCACGCTAATTAGCGGTCAATCTCCCCGAACACGATATCTTGGGTACCGATGATCGTTACCGCATCAGCCAACATATGGCCACGTGACATCTCATCCATTGCAGATAAATGCACGAAACCTGGTGCACGAATCTTCATGCGGTATGGCTTATTGGCACCATCTGAAATCAAGTAAATTCCAAACTCACCTTTTGGATGCTCAACAGCAGAGTAAGCCTCGCCATCAGGAACGTGGATACCTTCAGTAAAGAGTTTGAAATGGTGAATCAATTCTTCCATATTGGTTTTCATATCCACACGCTTCGGTGGTGAAACCTTATGGTTATCGCTCATTACAGGACCTGGATTTGCTTTCAACCAAGCCACACATTGTTTAATGATGCGATTCGATTGGCGCATTTCTTCCATGCGCACTAAATAACGATCATAAGAGTCGCCATTCACGCCAACCGGAATATCAAAGTCGAGACGGTCATACACTTCGTATGGCTGTTTCTTACGCAAATCCCATTCGATGCCGGAACCGCGCAACATTGGACCAGTGAAGCCCAGTTGTAATGCGCGCTCAGGAGTCACAATACCGATATTGACTAAGCGCTGCTTCCAAATACGGTTATCCGTTAATAGATTGCAATACTCGTCGACATTGGCATCGAAGCCATTGGTAAATTGCTCAATGAAATCTAACAAGGTACCGCTGCGGTTTTCATTCAAACGTTTTACTGCAGAAGCACTGCGAATCTTAGATTTATCGTATTGAGCCATTTGATCTGGCAAATCACGATATACACCACCTGGACGATAGTAAGCAGCATGCATACGTGCGCCAGATACTGCTTCATACATGTCAAAGATATCTTCACGATCGCGGAAGGCATAAAGGAACACTGCCATAGCGCCAACGTCAAGGCCGTGACAACCGATCCAAAGCAAGTGATTCAATAAGCGAGTTAGCTCGTCATACATCACACGAATGTACTGAGCACGCAAAGGAACATCCACTTGCAATAACTTTTCAATGGCCATGACATAGGCATGCTCATTGGACATCATCGAAACATAATCCAAGCGATCCATATATGGAACGTTTTGAATCCATGTACGAGTTTCGGCTAATTTTTCTGTAGCGCGGTGCAACAAACCAATATGCGGATCGGCGCGTTGGATCACCTCGCCGTCAAGCTCAAGCACTAAACGCAATACGCCGTGCGCAGCAGGATGCTGAGGGCCAAAATTGAGGGTGTAGTTCTTAATTTGTGCCATGACTTAAACCGGACCTCCGTACTGCTCTTCACGAACAATGCGTGGAGTAATTTCGCGAGCCTCAATCGTGACGGGCTGATAGACAACGCGCTTTAACTCTGGGTCATAACGCATTTCCACATTGCCACTAATTGGGAAATCTTTTCTAAATGGATGACCAATAAAGCCATAGTCAGTCAAGATGCGACGTAAGTCGTCATGACCATCAAACAAAATACCGTAGAGGTCAAACGCTTCACGTTCAAACCAGTTAGCAGAATTCCAAACTGGCGTAATTGAAGCAACCAATGGATAGCTATCGTCTGGCGCAAATACACGCACACGCAAACGCCAGTTATGCGCAATAGAAAGCAAATGGCTCACAACACCAAAGCGTTGACCGCCCCACGCACCTTCACGGAAGTCTTGATAATCCACGCCACATAAATCAATCAATTGCTCAAAGGCAAGAGATGGATCATCACGCAACAACATGGCGGATTCAAAATAGGTATCTGCGTTAACAACAACAGTAACTTCACCTAATGCAATCTCAATTGATTGAACGCGCTTACCTAAAACTTTTTCTAAATTGGCAGCTAATTGATTTAAACGATCTGACATGATTTAAGCCTTCCGCGCAATCGTGCTGGTACGCGCGATCTTGGATTGCAACTGAATAATTCCGTAGATCAACGCTTCCGCAGTTGGAGGGCAACCAGGAACATAAATATCGACTGGCACGATGCGGTCACAACCGCGAACAACTGAATACGAGTTATGGTAGTAGCCGCCGCCATTTGCACAAGAACCCATTGAGATTACCCAACGTGGTTCAGGCATTTGGTCATAAACCTTACGCAAAGCTGGAGCCATCTTGTTACATAAAGTACCAGCCACAATCATCAAGTCCGATTGACGCGGAGATGGGCGGAATACCACGCCAAAACGGTCTAAGTCATAACGGGATGCGCCAGCATGCATCATCTCTACCGCGCAGCAGGCCAGACCGAAGGTCATAGGCCATAAAGAACCATTACGAGTCCAGTTAATCAACTGGTCAGCTGTAGTGGTAACAAAACCTTCTTTGAGAACGCCTTCTAATGCCATATCTATCACTCCCAGTCGAGAGCGCCCTTTTTCCAGATATATACAAATCCCACAATGAATTCCAACAAGAAAATCACCATAGAGGCGTAGCCAAGCCATCCGATATCACGAAGAGCGACACCCCATGGGAATAGGAATGCAGTTTCTAAGTCAAACAGAATGAAGAGAATGGCGATTAAGTAGTAGCGCACGTCGAACTTCATACGCGCATCTTCGAAAGCTTCAAAACCGCACTCATAAGGAGAGAGTTTTTCAGCGTCAGGCTTCGAAGGAGCCAAAATTTTTCCGAGGAACATGGGGACTAATCCCACCCCAATACCTACGAGGATAAAAAGCAGAACAGGAAAGTAATTAGCGAGATTCAAAATAGCCCTGATTCGTTTGTCTGGTAAATCCTAAAAGCAGCAAATTATTAATTATTCCACTACATAAAGCATTGATTCAGAGCAAAAACCCTTATCAATACTCATTTTTGGTGCCGACGGCGAGACTCGAACTCGCACAGCCTAAGCCACTACCCCCTCAAGATAGCGTGTCTACCAATTTCACCACGTCGGCATCTTGCAAAACCCATCAATTCTACTGCATTGCACCACTGCACTACCCCATTTTTGGGGCTTTTAAATACGTAAAAACCTACTTTTTTACTTAGGAACTGCTGGCTTGCTTGGATCTTGAACTGGAGCAACAGGAGCTGCTGGCGCCGCCGCTGGGGCTACCGTTCCAGAAAGCACACCAGGGCTCACTTCTTTCTTATTACCAATCCAGGTAATACCCAGGGTGCTGATAAAGAAAACAGCAGCAAAAATAGCTGTTGCATGGGAAAGGAAGTTGGCTGAGCCACTAGCACCAAAGAGGCTGCCAGAAGAGCCAGAACCAAAGGCTGCACCCATATCGGCGCCTTTGCCCTGCTGCAACAGAACCAAAAGAATCACAGCCAAGGCTGAAATTACCTGCAATACGATCAATAAAGTCTTAAACCATTCCACAGCTTATCTCCAAATAAAAAATCTATGCCTGGCAGATAGCTAGAAAGTCTTGAGGATTCAGTGAAGCACCCCCAACCAATCCACCATCAATATCCGGCATGGCAAACAATTCAACGGCATTGTCAGGTTTGACACTGCCGCCATACAAAATTCCAACATGAGACGCTACATCTTCGTTAAATTCGGCTAATTGCTGACGAATAGCGTGATGCATGTCCTGCGCCACCTGAGCGCTAGCAACCTTACCAGTGCCAATCGCCCAAACAGGCTCATAGGCAATCAGACAGTCTGCTAAGCGATCCTGCAGCACGCTGACCTGCTTAGCAACTTGAGAGCAAACGATCTCTTCTGCTCTACCAGAATTTCTTTCATCAGCCGTCTCGCCAACACAAATGACCGGGGTCATGCCGTTATCTAAAACCTGAAGAGCTTTAGCAGCTACAAGCTCATCAACCTCATGATGCATTTGACGACGTTCTGAGTGGCCAACAATGACGTAAGTACAACCTACTTCTTTGAGCATTGATGCCGCTACCTCACCGGTATATGCTCCGGAACCAAAAGCTGAGGCATCTTGTGCACCCAGACTTAAAAAAGCCATTGAATGTGCTTTGATTAACTCAGCACACTGTGGCAAATAGGGAAATGGTGGACATACAGCATATCTACGACCTGATGGCATTCCGCTCTCCATGCCACGAGCAACGGTCTTGATCCAGTCTTGATTACTTGCAAGACTGCCATTCATTTTCCAATTGCCGATAACGATGAGTGGTCGCATAGGGGTATTGAATTATCTAGACAGTTAAAACGATTTTGCCAACATGTTCAGATGACTCCATTAATGCATGAGCATCAGCCGCCTGATCTAGCGTAAATGTTTTATAGATAACCGGTTTGAGTTTGCCTGCATTAAGCAAAGGCCAAACAATTTCAAATAACTGTTTGGTAATCTGCTTCTTAAAAGAAACTGGACGTGGACGCAGCGTTGAACCAGTGATCGTTAAACGACGACGCAGAATTTGGCCAGTATTCACTTCAGCTTTGGAGCCGCCCATAATTGCAATAATGACAATACGGCCATCGTCAGCCAAGCAATCGATTTCCTTTTGCACATAAGCGCCGGTAACCATATCCAGAATGACGTTGACACCTTTGCCATCTGTAGCTTTTTTGACTTCTTCAACAAAATCTTGTGTCTTGTAATTGATAGCAAGGTCGGCACCTAAAGCCACGCAAGCAGCACACTTTTCATCTGTACCAGCAGTAACAAATACCTTATGACCCAAAGCTTTGGCAATTAAGATTGCAGTAACCCCAATGCCACTAGAACCACCCTGAACCAATAAAGTCTCGCCTTCAGTCAACTCACCACGCATGAAGACATTGCTCCAAACAGTGTAGAAAGTTTCTGGCAAAGCAGCGGCTTCTTGGTCGCTAAATCCTTTGGGGTATGGAAGGCACTGAGCAACGGGTGCGGTACATAGTTCTGCATAGCCACCACCTTGAACTAATGCACACACCTTATCGCCAAGTTTCAATCCAAACACATTGTCAGAATGAGATAAATCACCGCCAACAATCTCACCAGCCACTTCAAGACCAGGAATATCGGATGCGCCCGCAGGAACTGGGTAATGCCCTTTACGTTGCAAAACGTCAGGGCGATTAATTCCAGCGGCTAAAACTTTGATCAAAATTTCGCCAGTACCAGCAGCAGGAGCCACTGGATCTGGGCGACTTGCCGGCACCAGCATTTCTGGTGCGCCAAATTCTTTGATTTCAACTACGCGCATGAGTATTCCTGCTTGCTAAAGCAATTAAGCGGATTCGCCAGTCGCTGGAGCAGCTTCTGTAGCCACTTCAGCAGCACCAGCTAAAGGAGCAATCGTGCCACCCTCATCAGCCATCGCAGCCTTTAGTGACAAACGTAAACGACCGCGCTCATCAGCAGCTAACAACTTCACACGAACTACTTGGCCTTCTGCCAAATAGTCTTTAACTTCTTTTACACGCTCATTGGAAATTTCAGAGATGTGCAAGAGACCATCTTTACCTGGAAGAATGTTTACCAAAGCACCGAATTCGAGCAACTTCACAACTGGACCTTCGTAGATCTTGCCTACTTCAGCTTCAGCAGTAATGCCTTCGATACGTGCTTTTGCTTCTGCCATGCCTTCAGCAGATGTAGAAGCAATAGTTACAGTGCCGTCATCCTTAATGTCGATGCTGCAACCAGTTTCTTTAGTCAACGCTTGAATTGTTGCGCCGCCTTTACCGATTACTTCACGAATCTTGTCTGGATGAATCTTGAAAGAAACCATGCGTGGAGCGTGTGCTGACAATTCTGTACGAACTGAACCCATCGCTTCTTGCATTTTGCTCAAGATGTGCAAGCGGCCTTCTTTAGCTTGCGCCAAAGCTACTTGCATAATTTCTTTAGTGATGCCTTGTACTTTGATGTCCATCTGCAAAGCAGTAATACCATTCGCTGTACCAGCAACTTTAAAGTCCATATCGCCTAAGTGATCTTCGTCACCCAAGATGTCTGTCAACACAGCAAAGCGATTGCCATCAAGGATCAAGCCCATTGCTACGCCAGCAACGTGCGCTTTAACTGGAACACCAGCGTCCATCATTGCCAAACAGCCACCGCAAACAGAAGCCATTGAGGATGAGCCATTGGACTCAGTAATCTCTGAAACCACACGAATGCTATATGCAAAATCTTCTGCACTTGGCAATACTGGAATCAATGCACGTTTAGCCAAACGACCGTGACCAATTTCACGACGCTTAGGGCTACCTACGCGACCTGTTTCGCCAGTAGCAAACGGAGGCATGTTGTAGTGGAACATGAAACGATCGCGGTATTCACCTTCGAGCGCATCAATAATTTGCTCGTCACGTGCAGTACCCAATGTTGCAACAACCAATGCTTGAGTTTCACCACGAGTAAACAATGCTGAACCGTGTGTACGTGGCAATACACCGTTGCGAATTTCGATTGGGCGAACTGTGCGTGTATCACGACCATCGATACGTGGCTCACCATTCAAAATCTGACTACGAACAATCTTCGCTTCGATTTCAAACATGATGTCGCTCACAGCAACAGCATCAACATCACCCTCTTCGGATAACTTAGCCATTACTTCTTTAGAAATTTCTTTGAGCTTGTCTGAACGAGCGCCTTTTTGACGAATCTGATAAGCCTCACGCAATGGCGCTTCAGCCAATGCAGTTACCTTAGCGATAAATGGCTCATCTTTAGGAGCTGCAGTCCAATCCCACTCAGGTTTGCCAGCTTCACGAACTAAATCATTAATAGCGTTGATCGCTGTTTGCATTTGGTCATGGCCGTATACAACTGCGCCCAACATTACTTCTTCAGATAATTGGTTTGCTTCTGACTCAACCATCAATACAGCAGCTTGTGTACCAGCAACGATCAAATCGAGTTCGCTAGTAGCTTGTTCTGTACGCGTTGGATTCAAGAGGTATTGGCCATTAGCATAACCAACACGTGCTGCGCCAACTGGGCCGGCAAATGGGATGCCTGAAACAGCTAAGGCTGCAGATGCAGCGATCAAAGCAGGAATATCGGCAGGTACATCTGGGTTGATGGACAACACGTGCACCACAACCTGAACTTCGTTCAAGAAACCTTCTGGGAATAAAGGACGCAATGGGCGGTCAATCAAACGGGAGATCAATGTCTCGCCTTCAGATGGACGACCTTCGCGGCGGAAGAAGCCGCCAGGGATCTTGCCTGCTGCGTAAGTTTTTTCTAAGTAATCAACAGTCAATGGGAAAAATGATTGGCCTGGCTTTGCAGACTTAGAGGCTACAACTGTACCCATTACTACTGTGTCATCTACGTTAACGATAACGGCACCACCGGCTTGACGAGCAATCTCGCCTGTTTCCAATGTTACTTGATGGTTGCCCCATTGAAAACTTTTTACTGCTTTTTTAAACATTGTCATTCTGATCTTCTCCAAATTGTTCACGCAAGACTCACATGAGCGTTACGCTTGTCGTGGGATAAAGCAGTGTCACGACAACACTGGAGCGATTTCGGATCACAAGGGATGCCATTCCAGGGAGGCTCTGCATACAACCCAGAAACTCATTGGAATGACACAATCCCCTACACAAATGATCTAAAGCGCCCAAAAAAACATGCCATCTGCTTAAGACTGATTCTGCGAAGAAACAACCCTAAGAAAGATGGCATTGCATACCGATAAGAATTACTTACGGAGACCTAATTTCTCAATCAATGCGCGATAGCGATCCAAATCTTTGCCTTTGAGGTAATCCAAGAGGCGACGGCGACGTGAAACCATCTTCAACAAACCACGACGGCTGTGATGATCTTTAGCGTTAGCCTTGAAATGGGGGGTTAATTCATTGATACGGGCTGTGAGCAATGAAACTTGAACTTCAGGGCTACCCGTATCGTTTGCGCTGCGCGCGTTTTCTTTGACGATTTCCGCCGTTTTAATATCAGCAACTGCCATTTTTAATACTCCTAACTTGCGAACACCTGAGCTTTCACCCAATAAGTGTCGTGCGTGTTTAACAAAATAAAACAAAAAAGCTTTATAAATCAAAGCCCTCGAATTGTAGCAGATGAATCAAGGCTAAAGTACGTGTAAAAAAACCGCCAAAGAGGCGGTTTGATAAAAATACATATATAAAACAATAACTTATGGATTTTTAAGGGGTCATTTGAGCGTTTAACTTGGCCTGGCTCGGATCATGCAGCTTGTTTAAGGCTGACAAGTAGGCTTTCGCAGAGGCTGCAATGATGTCCGGATCGGTACCCACACCATTCACAATGCGACCGCCTTTAGCCAAACGAACAGTCACTTCACCTTGAGATTGTGTTCCAGAGGTAATTGCATTAACTGAATAAAGCAATTGCTCTGCTCCACTCTTAGCAATACCTTCAATCGCATTCAAGCTGGCATCAACTGGACCGTTACCCTCTGCTTCTGAACTAATCTCTTTGTCACCCATACGGAAAGTCACACGTGACTTAGGTCGCTCACCAGTCTCAGAATGCTGGCTTAAGGAGATAAATTTGTAATGCTCGCCCTCTTCTGCTGCAGCTGAATCAGACATGATGGCAATAATATCTTCATCAAAAATCTCAGACTTCTGATCTGCCAAGGACTTAAAACGAGTAAACGCTTCATTCAAATCAGCCTCAGCTTCAACTGTAATGCCCAATTCTTGCAAGCGTTGCTTGAAAGCATTGCGACCTGATAACTTGCCCAAAACAATCTTGTTTGCTGACCAACCTACATCTTCTGCGCGCATGATTTCATAGGTGTCACGGTTTTTCAAAATGCCATCCTGATGAATGCCTGATGTGTGTGCAAAGGCGTTAGCCCCAACGACTGCTTTGTTGGGCTGAACGACAAAACCCGTAATTTGGGAAACCAACTTTGACGCTGGCACGATTTGGGTAGCATCAATACCGCAAACCATATCAAAGTAATCCTTGCGGGTACGCAATGACATCACAATTTCTTCTAATGCAGTATTACCTGCGCGTTCGCCCAAGCCATTAATCGTACACTCGATTTGCCGAGCTCCGCCGATCTTGACGCCAGCCAAAGAGTTCGCAACAGCCATGCCCAAGTCATTATGGCAATGCACTGACCACACCGCTTTATCTGAGTTAGGTACTCGTGTGCGCAAGGTCTTAATAAACTCACCATACAACTCAGGGGTTGCGTAACCAACCGTATCTGGAATGTTGATGGTGGATGCGCCCTCATTAATTACGGCCTCAACGACTCTGCATAAGAAGTCCATCTCTGAGCGATAACCATCTTCTGCTGAGAACTCAATATCGGCAGCCAAGTTACGCGCAAAACGAATAGAACGCTTAGCCTGCTCCAAAACCTCTTCTGGAGACATGCGCAACTTCACGGCCATATGCAATGGACTTGTGGCCAAGAATGCATGAATGCGCTTAGCGTTAGCTGCTTGCAAGGCATCAGCAGCACGGGTAATGTCTTTGTCATTTGCTCTGGCGAGCGAGCAAACAATCGAATCTTTGACAGCAGCTGCCACAGCAGAAATAGCCTGGAAGTCACCTTCAGAGCTAGCTGCAAAACCAGCTTCGATCACATCAACCTTAAGACGCTCTAGCTGACGGGCAATCCGTACTTTTTCGTCTTTAGTCATCGATGCGCCTGGTGACTGCTCGCCATCACGTAAGGTGGTATCAAAAATGATTACTTTGTCGCTCATTACTACTCTCCGGTTTTAAATACTGCTGAACTCATTAATACATTCTTATAAAACAAAAACCCCAGCAATTTGCTGGGGCTGGTATCTGGTGGCTAATGAATTTCTTTTATCTCATTAACTCAGGCCTTACCCGCCCCAAGCTTTAGGCTTAGTGCTAGCAGAAGAAGGCTAGATAAAAATGAGAAATTCATAGTCATGGAATTACTATACCCCAAAATTGTGGAATTAGCTAAAACGCTTTCCACTGAGTCGTTCCCAGGCCCAAATGACATAGCCGGATATGGAATAAACCACGAACAAGCCAAATAGAGTCAACGGCGGATTCGATGAGATCAAAACAAAAGTGAGGATCATCAGAACCATGACGCCAAAAGGCACGCGGTAGCGAACATCTAAGGCCTTGCCACTATAAAAACGGGCATTAGAAACCATGGTGAGACCGGCATAAACAGCGATAAAGAAGGTTACCCATGGAATCGCCGTATCTCGCACCGGAATCTTGTTGTCATCGGCTAACCAAATGAAACCAGCCATTAAGGCGCCAGCTGCTGGACTTGGCAGGCCTTGGAAAAACTTCTTATCCACTACGCCCGTGTTTACGTTAAAGCGAGCTAAACGCAAAGCAGCGCCAGCGCAGTAAGTAAATGCAGCCAACCAACCCCATTTACCCAAATCTTTTAGAGCCCATTCGTAAGCAACCAATGCAGGCGCAACACCAAAGGAAACCATATCAGCCAATGAATCGTATTGCTCGCCAAAAGCGCTCTGAGTGTTAGTCATGCGCGCTACACGACCATCCATTCCATCCAAGACTAGAGATGCAAAGATCGCAATAGCAGCCATTTCAAACTGATGGTTCATCGCATTAACAATGGCGAAGAAACCGCAAAACAAAGCGGCGGTAGTAAATGCGTTTGGTAGGAGATAAATGCCCTTGCTACGTAAGCGGGGCTTTTGAGGATGCAACTCCTCTACTTCGTAATCAATCTCATCGCCCAACTCCTCTGCCCACTGCTGATCAGAATTGGCAGTATGTCTATGGGAGAGACGACTCCGGTCTATGCGACCACGACGGCGAAATGTTGTCAAAAAATATCCTAGTGAATAATATTTCGAATCAATCTAAGCCAGGCAAACGTGCCAAGGCTGTATTTGTTGCAAATACTTTATCACCAACGCTCACTAATGGCTCAGCAGTCAGCGGTAAATACACATCCACGCGTGAACCAAAGCGAATAAATCCATAACGCTCACCCGCCTTGAGACGGTCACCAACGTGTATATAGCAAAGAATGCGGCGTGCAATCAAACCAGCAACCTGAACCAAAGTCACGATTTGACCATTGGCGTCAATCACAACGGCATTACGCTCATTCTCAGTGGATGCTTTATCTAAATCTGCGTTTACGAACTTACCAGGGAAATACTGAACCTCTTTCACCAAGCCATTAACTGCGCTACGGTTAGAGTGAACATTGAATACATTCATGAATACGCTAATTTTGAGCGCTTCACGACCAGCATAAGGATCATTGGTTTTCTCAACAACCACAATGCGACCATCAGCTGGAGACAAAACTAAATCACGACCCATCGCAGGAATGCGCTGCGGATCGCGGAAGAACTGCAGAACAAAGATAAAGATGATCCAAAGCGGCCATGACCAAGCAATGCCACCGAGATAGTGGACAAGTAAAGTCACCGCCCCCACTAACGCTAAATACGGCCAACCTTCTTTCGCAATAATGGGGTGTGGATACATCATCTTTGTTCTGAGCCTTTTTATTTACTTCTATTGGTTAGTTTCTTAGTTTTTAGTCTGGTCAACCAACTTGTTCTTAGCAATCCAAGGCATCATGGCACGCAATTTAGCGCCCACAACTTCGATGTCATGTTCTGCGTTCAAGCGACGACGAGAAATCAAAGTAGGTGCACCAGCTTTGTTTTCCAAGATGAAGCTCTTAGCGTATTCACCAGTTTGAATATCTTTCAAGCACTGACGCATTGCATTTTTAGTATCTTCAGTAACTACGCGTGGGCCAGTTACATACTCACCATACTCAGCATTGTTAGAGATTGAGTAGTTCATGTTGGCGATACCACCTTCGTAGATCAAGTCAACGATTAACTTGAGCTCATGTAAGCACTCGAAGTAAGCCATCTCAGGAGCGTAACCAGCCTCAACCAAAGTTTCAAAACCAGCTTTGATCAACTCAACTGCGCCACCACAGAGAACAGCCTGCTCACCGAACAAGTCAGTTTCAGTTTCTTCGCGGAAGTTTGTTTCGATGATGCCGGCACGACCGCCGCCGTTTGCAGTTGCGTATGACAAAGCAACATCACGTGCAGAGCCAGACTTGTCTTGGTACACAGCGATCAAATGAGGTACGCCGCCGCCTT
This sequence comes from Polynucleobacter sp. 86C-FISCH, assembly GCF_018882415.1. Classification (GTDB taxonomy): domain Bacteria; phylum Pseudomonadota; class Gammaproteobacteria; order Burkholderiales; family Burkholderiaceae; genus Polynucleobacter. The sequence continues at coordinate 1,927,108 of NZ_JACVOL010000001.1, forward strand.
GTGCGTAAGTACCGCGTACTGTGTGGCCAGGAGCCTTAGGAGCGATCATGATCACGTCCAAGTCAGCGCGTGGCTGAACTTGACCGTAGTGAACGTTAAAACCGTGAGCAAAAGCAAGGGCTGCGCCCTGCTTGATATTGCCGTGAACTTCTTTGTTGTACACATCAGCGATTTGCTCATCAGGCAAGAGCATCATTACTACGTCTGCATCTTTAACAGCCTCGCCAACTTCTTTAACTGTCAAGCCAGCATTCGCTGCCTTGCTCCAGGAAGCGCCATCTTTACGCAAACCAACAGTAACGTTAACGCCAGAATCTTTGAGGTTCAATGCGTGCGCGTGACCTTGTGAACCATAACCAATGATGGTGACTTTCTTGCCCTTAATGAGGGACAAATCAGCGTCTTTATCGTAAAAAACTTTCATGCTCTTTCCTTGTATTGAAAATGTAATTAATGCAGTAATTAGTTAAAAAATTAAACCTTGAGGATGCGCTCTCCGCGACCAATTCCAGAACCACCCGAGCGGACAGTTTCCAAAATCGATGCGCGATCGATCGAATCAATAAAGGCATCCAGCTTGGCACCATCGCCAGTCAACTCGATGGTGTAACTCTTGTCAGTCACATCAATGATGCGACCGCGGAAGATATCAGTAGTGCGTTTGAGCTCTTCACGCTCTTTTCCAACAGCACGAACCTTGATCATCATGAGCTCGCGCTCAATATGAGGACCCTCACTCAAATCAAATACCTTAACGACTTCAACCAAACGGTTTAAGTGTTTAGTGATTTGCTCAATGACATCATCGGAACCAAAGGTAACAATTGTCATGCGAGATAAGGATGGGTCTTCAGTAGGCGCAACACTTAACGTATCAATGTTGTAGCCGCGAGCAGAAAAAAGACCTACTACGCGTGATAAGGCACCCGGCTCGTTCTCAATCAGTACAGAAATAATATGGCGCATTAGAGATCCTCACTACCCAAAAGCATTTCAGTAATACCCTTACCTGCTTGAACCATAGGCCAAACGTTTTCTTCTGGGTCAGTCTGGAAATCCATGAATACAGTGCGATCTTTTAAGCGAATAGCTTCTTTAAGAGCACCCTCAACATCGGATTTCTTTTCAATACGCATACCAACGTGACCATAGGCTTCAGCCAACTTCACAAAGTCAGGCAAGGAATCCATGTATGAGCTGGAGTAGCGCTTGTTATATGTGAGCTCTTGCCACTGGCGAACCATACCTAGGTAACGGTTATTTAAGGACACGATCTTCACAGGAGTGTCGTACTGCTTACAAGTCGACAGCTCTTGAATACACATCTGAATAGAGCCTTCACCAGTAATGGTGAACACATCTTTTTCTGGGAATGCTTTTTTGATACCCATGGCGTATGGCAAGCCAACACCCATGGTGCCAAGACCACCAGAATTAATCCAACGACGTGGCTTATCAAACTTATAGAACTGAGCAGCCCACATTTGATGCTGACCTACGTCGGAGCAAATAAATGCATCACCACCTGTGAGTTCCCACAATTTTTGTACAACATACTGTGGCTTAACAATTTGAGAGGCTTCGTCGTACTTCAAGCAATCTTTTTTGCGCCACTCATTAATCTGATCCCACCAGGCGGCAACCTTATCGCCATTCTTACGTGGGCCAGCTGCCTTGATTTGAGCAGTCATCTCAACCAGTACTTCTTTGAGGTTGCCAACGATAGGAACATCCACCTTCACGCGCTTAGAAATCACAGAAGGATCGATGTCAATGTGAATGATTTTGCGTGGATGACTTGCAAAGTGCGCAGTATTACCGATCACGCGATCATCAAAACGCGCGCCAATCGCAATCAACACATCACTGTGCTGCATAGCCATATTGGCTTCGTACGTTCCATGCATACCGAGCATGCCCACAAATTGGGGGCTTGTTCCAGGAAATCCACCCAAGCCCATCAAGGTATTGGTAACTGGATAACCCAAAAGATCCGCGAACTCTTTTAACTCAGGAGCAGCGTCTGACAAAATCACGCCACCACCGGTGTAGATATATGGACGCTCAGCTTCTTGCAACAAGGCAACCGCTTTACGTATCTGACCGCTATGACCCTTTACTACAGGGTTGTAGGAGCGCATCTCCAATGTATCTGGATAAACAAACGGCCCTTTAGCCGCTGAAACATCTTTAGGTATATCGATCAACACAGGACCTGGACGACCAGTCTGCGCGATGTGAAAAGCTTTCTTCAAAACCAGCGGAAGATCTTTAACGTCTTTCACGAGGAAATTGTGTTTTACGACTGGGCGTGTAATACCAACAGTGTCAGCCTCTTGGAAAGCATCTTCACCGATAGCATAAGTAGGAACGTTACCGCTGATGATCACCATGGGGATCGAATCAGTGTAAGCAGTCGCAATACCAGTAACCGCATTGGTAACACCGGGGCCTGAGGTAACTAGTGCTACACCAACCTTACCGGTTGCGCGAGCATAGCCATCAGCCGCATGAACTGCTGCCTGCTCATGACGAACAAGAATATGTTCAAACTTGTCCTGCTTAAAAATTTCGTCATAGATAAAGAGAACGGAGCCGCCTGGGTAACCCCAAACGAATTCAACACCCTCTTTGTGCAATGCATGAACGAGCATCTCTGCGCCAATCATTTCTGGAGGCGCTGCATCATTGTTTGTATTTGCTGAGTCTTTGTTAGCTTTGCTAGCTAAAAATTCGGCGCTGCTTGTATTCATTTTCTTTCGTCCTTTGCAATTTTCGGCAAAAAATTGATTGGTCTGTTCTATCTCCTGCTTATGGCCTGAGTTCGAACGGCGCTGCTACCGGAAAAAACCACTTCTTGAATGAGATTCTAGGTAGTAAGCCCTATATTCTATAGCAATCCCCTAAAATGGCTGAATTCTTACCGATTCAGGTCTAATCCATTGCATGGCATCAGCCCAAGAACTATCTGACTTTCTCAGCAGTGTTGAGCAGCGCGCCTTTAAGCAGGCGGTATATGCCGTGCGTGACGACGACGCAGCATTAGATATTGTTCAAGATGCCATGATCAAACTGGCTGAAAAATATGGTGATAGGCCGGCAGCAGAGCTGCCCTTAGTTTTCACCAGAATTTTGCAAAATCGAATTCATGACTGGTTTAGAAGGCAAAAAGTCAGAAATACCTGGGTCACCCTTTTTTCCAATATGGGCAAAAAGGCCGATGAAAGCGATGATTTTGACCCCTTAGAGTCCCTTTCAGCCCCTGATGACAGTGAAATTCACCAAGATGGGGCTCAAAAGCTTGAAAAAAGTCAGCTTTTACAGGCTTTGGAGTCAGAAATATCTAAATTGCCTGTACGTCAACGAGAAGCCTTCCTGATGCGTTATTGGGATGAGCTAAGTATTACTGAGACGGCACTGGCAATGAGTTGTAGCGAAGGTAGCGTCAAAACTCACTGTTCTAGAGCCACCCAAACATTAGCTAAAGCATTGAAATTAAAAGGAATTACGCTGTGAAACACTTAGTTGACCAACTAAACCAGACCCAAGCAGACCAATTTGGCCAGGCTAGCGCTGCCCTGCTCCGTCAAGGTGCTCACACCATTCCCCAGAACATTAAAGATCGCCTATACGCAGCTCGCATGAAGGCGCTATCTGTTAAAAAACCTGAAAAAGTACGCATTCAAAAGCAAGTTTTGGCTGGATCTGCCCGTAACTGGACATCTGGATCAAACGGCACTTGGGACACCTTGGGCTGGATTGCTCCACTTGTGGTCTTGGTATTTGGCTTGATTGGCATTGCCCAGTGGCAAGATGATTCACGCATCAATGACATTGCTGAAGTAGATGCGGCACTATTGTCTGATGACGTACCACCAGATGCCTATGCTGATAGCGGATTTATGGCCTTTCTTAAAAACGGCCCTCTCTCTGAGTCAGATGGCTCATCAGACTCAATTCAAAGCAAATAATTCCGACTCATTCGATGTCATTAAAAATGAGAACGCAAAAGGCTTGTGGACTAGCGCTTTGCGCTTTGATGTGCGCACTCATTGTTAGCCCAGCAATTGCACAGTTACCACCAAGCACTTCGAACGGTAAGGTAACAACCATTCCCGAAAAAAAGCCTGATGGGACATGGGAAGGCTTAAAGCCAGCTCAACAAAAAATACTTGCGCCACTTGAAAGCGATTGGGATTACATGTTGCCCGATAGCCGCAAGAAATGGATTCAAGTTGCCAACATTTACCCAAAGATGAGCGTTCAGGATCAAGAGCGCCTTCAATCTCGTATGACCAGCTGGTCGAACCTCTCTCAAAAAGAGCGTCGCCTCGCACGTGAAAACTATCTCGCTAGCCTTAAATTCCCTGCGGAGAAAAAAGCTGAGGCGTGGACTGCTTACCAAAAACTCAGTGATGAGCAAAAAAAGAAGTTGGCGGATTCCGAAGCAAAGAAAAAACCAACTGCTGCTAGTGCGCCAACACTACAACAACATCCACTATCTCCAAAAGCAGCTCTACCACCCGCTGTCATAGCCCCAAGCGCACCAGCGTCAACAGAAGGCTCGGGATCTGCCGCAGAGAGCAGCACACCTGCTGGCTCATCAAGCAATTCACCAAATAATTAAGCAGCCTATGACGCCTGCTGAACTAAACGCATTACCCTCTCCTCAATTTTGGCGTCGTGTTTCATGCTGCCTCTATGAGCAACTTGTATTACTGGGTGTAATTGCATTTACGTTTTTGGTTCCAAATCTTGGCTTAGGAATTCTCTTCGGTATTTCATTGCCAAGTTGGCTTACATTTTTGTACCTATACGCCGTCTTAGGAATTTATTTTGTTTGGTATTGGACCAAGTCTGGCCAGACACTTGCCATGCAAACATGGCGCGTTCGTATCATCGGTACAGGTGGATACACCCTCACTAAACGACAAGCCTTTTGGCGCTATATCTATGGCTCTCTATGGCTAATTCCATGCGTCTTATTGCAATGGGCTTTTCATTTAGAGAAATGGCAAATCATTGAAATGCTTTTTGCGGTAGCGTTATTTATTTGGCCATTTACTACTTACTTAGATCGCCGTAACCGTCTACATCGTCAAAGCCTGCCCGATCGCTTTGCAGGAACCCGCTTAGTCGAGCTGCCTAAAAATCTCGTGACCCTGAAGTGATCGCCTCGTCTTAAGCCTCACGTAGACATTCAATCGCTGTAGCCTTTTGAATCCTCTTTTGGAAGCGATATCCAGAAGCTAGACAAGCAACTACGCCAAAGGTAACGCCCATGAGTAGTGCCTCACCAAACGCATTAAATTGAATTTCCATTACGTAACGACCTAAAGCCCAGGCAGCAACCCCAGAAGCAAGACCGGCTAATACTCCCGATACCAGCCCAATCATTAACAACTCGATGTTGGCAATATTCGACAATGTATTGCGAGAGGCGCCCAATGCCTTTAAAAGGGCTGCGTTTTTATAACGCTCATCCTGCGTGGCAGCTATTGCGGACATTAAAACCAAGATAGCGGCAACGATAGTGAATGCTAGTAGCAAGCCCAAGACCGATGAAAGCTTATTCAACACCTCTTGAATTTGTTGCAAGGAAGCCGATACATCCACAATCGTTAAATTGGGATAAGTTTGACTCAGCTGAAAATCCAAGGATTCCTGTTTCGGCGATTGATAGTAAGAAGTAATCCATGACTGCGGCAATGACTGCAACTGAGCAGCAGGCATGATCACAAAAAAGTTCACCCGCATTGAACCCCAATCCAATTTACGCAATGAGGTGATTGGGGCGGTAATTTTTTCCCCTGCCACCTCAAAAGTGAGTTGGTCGCCCATTTTCAGCTTCAAGGTTTTAGCTATGCCCGTTTCCATGGAGATCTGCGGCTTATCACCCTCGATCCACTTACCCGCCAATAGTTGATTGCCTAACGGTAATTGCTCTGTATACGATAAATTAAATTCACGATCCACAAGGCGACGAGCATTTTCTTCAGCATAATTATTTGGCGTTATATCTTTGCCGTTAATTTCGGTTAATCGACCTCTAATCATTGGGTAAAACTGCGGCGCAGACACGCCTGCATTTTGCAAAGAATGCGTAAGCCCTTGCTTTTGATCCTCTTGAACATTGATCATGAAGCGATTAGGTGCATCGCTCGGTATATTGCCTTGCCACGCATTCAAAAAGTCCGCACGCAACAAAAGCACCAACAGTAAAGCCATGAGCGCTATACCTAAAGCTGTAATTTGGACGATGGCAAGACCGGTTCTTCGACCTTGCGAAAGGATCACAAAACCAAGTGCGAATCGCCTGGTTGGCACAGAACAAACGAGCCTTAAAAATCCCCAAGAGACAAAAGCAAAGATAGCAATTGCAGCGGTAAAACTGAGGCTAGTCCATAAAGTCAATTTCCAATCACGTGCAGCAATCATGATTAAACCAAGCGCGGTTACCAGCCCACAAGCAACAGTCCAAAATGTTGAGACATCTACACCATCAAATTCTTTGCGGATCAAACGAATTGGTGAAACCTTCACCAATCTGAAAATAGCTGGGCCAGCAAAGCCAAACAACAAGCTCCAGGCAACCAAAACACTCCAGAGCACTGGCCATATAGATACCTGCGGCAGATCTGACATCACAAGATTACCTAACAGAAGCGTTAAGACATTTTGACCAAGATAACCCAATAGAGAACCCAAAAAGGCTGCAATCAGGCCAAGCGTTAAAAGTGTTTGACCCTGTCGGATCAGTATTGCATTTGATTTAGCCCCTAAGCACTTTAGAACTGCACAAGCATCTGCCTGCTTGCGCGTATAACGATGCGCAGACAAAGCAATTGCAACAGCAGCCACCATGGCCGTCAACAACGCAATCAAAGATAGAAATCGATCTGCCCGCTCAAGTGTTTTTCGCATCATGGGCTGAGCATTCTCAAGTGTTTCAATCCGAACACCCTTGAGACCCTCTTTTTCAATATATTGATTTGCCCATGTGCCATAGACTGAAATTTGCTGGTCTGAACCTGCAAGTAACAAGCGATAAGTTACTCGACTACCTAACCCAATCAAACCTGTTGAACTTAAATCATCCAAGGACATCATGACGCGTGGGGCGAAGTTCATAAAACCAGCGCCGCGATCAAGTTCGCGCTCAAGAACGCCAGTAATCAGAAAGGTCTTATCACCCAGCCGTATGGAGTCACCCTCTTTGGCAGACAAGCTTGCTAACATGGCCGGATCAACCCAAACAGAACCCTGTTCAGGCCCACTACTTAGCACCTTACCTTCGGAGCTTGTCTGAACGCGTAATGAACCGCGTAAAGGATATTGAGAGCTTACCGCTTTAAGTGATGCAAGCTTACTGTTAGAACCAACGGTAGCCATACTTGGGAATACTACCGTCTGCGCTATTTTTAATTCTTTGCTTTGCGCTTCATTTAAAAATGAGCTTGGTAATGGCTGGTCAGAAACAATCAGCAAGTCTGATGCTAAGAGTTGCCTGGCATCGAATGCAAAAGCCCTTTGCATTCGGTCTGCCAAGAAACTCACGCTGGAAAGCGCTGTAACAGAAAGTGTTAGCGCAATAAAAAGCCAAGCTAACTCAGTAGAGCGAAAATCGCGCTTCAGACTACCAAAGAAGCGAAAGATCAATTGACTCAAATTGCCTGAATTTGACCGCCATCAACGCGCGTGACGGTACCGGTAATAAAGGAGGCATTTTGACTTGCCAAGAATGCAGCTGTATCGCCATATTCTCTTGGATCTCCATATCGCCCCATCGGAATTTGACCTAAACTTAGCTTGACCACATCCTCATAGCTTTTGCCTTCGCGATTTGCGCGGGCCTCATCAAGCTGACGCAAGCGATCTGTTGCGACCCTACCCGGCATGATGATATTGACGGTAATTCCATCAGCAGCAACCTCTGATGCCAAGGTTTTTGACCAGGCCAATAGTGCCGCGCGCAAAGTATTAGAAATGGCTAAGTTTTTAATGGGGGCAATAGCGCCTGAAGTGGTGCTGGTAATAATGCGACCCCATTTACGCTCGCGCATGCCTGGCAAAACACGATCCGTAATGGCGATAAGTGATAGCACCATATCGTTAAAGCTTTTTTGCCAAAGCGCTGGGTCTTGACCGGCTGCAGGAGTTGGCGGCGGACCACCAGTGTTGTTAATCAAGATATCAATTGGGCCTAGCTCTTTTTCAACTTTTGAGATTAAGCCATCAATAACTGATGGGTCTGATAAATCCCAATTCAGCGCCAATGCTTTTCCTCCGGCCGCCTCAATTAACTTGACAGACTCTTTCAAGCCATCCGCGTTGCGACCAGTAACGGCGACTTTAACGCCCTCACGTGCTAAGGATACGGCCATGGCTTGTCCCAAGCCACGACTAGATGCCATTACTAGGGCAACCTTACCCTGAATTCCTAAATCCATTTTGTCTCCAAAAGCTAATTTTTATAATTAATCTAACTGCAATTTTTGCTTAGCAACCACTTCTTTATAAACCGAGTATTCCGCCTTAATTTCTTTTGCAAAGGCCTCGGATCCATTCACGTTAATGATGGATCCCGTATCTTCAATACGCTTTTTCACAGCTGGATCGGCAACTACTTTTTGTAGCGCTGCGTTGTATTTATCCACCACTTCTTTTGGAATACCAGCGGGGCCCAACAAGCCGTAGTAAGCCATGCGATTGACTGGCGCCAAACCAACTTCAGCAAAAGTTGGGACATTAGGCAGTTGAGCCAAACGCTTAGGAGCCGCAACAACAATCGGCACTAGCTTGCCATCTTTAATAAACGGCAATGATGAAGGTAAATTATCAAAAATCATCGACACTTGTCCACCAACCGTGTCAGCCAATGCTGGACCAGCACCGCGATAAGGAATGTGCACGATAAACACACCAGTCAAGCTTTTAAATAATTCCGTTTGCAGATGACCAATGCCGCCTGTTCCAGAACTTGAGTAGGAGTACTTACCAGGATTAGCCTTCAATACCTCCATAAAGGTTTTAAAGTCTTTAGCTGGGAAGGATGGATTCACCGCAATAATGTTTGGTGTTGCCGCAATATTGCTAATAGCCGTGAAATCAGTAATTGGATCGTAACCAATCTTTGGATTGATAGCCGGATTAGCAGCTGTCGTAGATACGGTAGCCATTCCGATGGTGTAGCCATCCTTGGGTGCACGCATAACTTCCAATGCACCGATAGAGCCGCCACCGCCAGCCTTATTCTCAACAATTACCGGTTGACCCAATTGACGACCTAGGGCATCGCCCACTGCACGAGCGATGATGTCAGTGCTTCCACCTGGCGCAAATGGAACCACCAAGCGAATTGGCTTCACAGGGAAATTTTGCGCCTGAGCGAAAGCAACAGAGCCCGCTACCAAAAGAGTAGTCGCGCTAATGAATTTAATAAGATTTAATTTAGTGAATTTCATAAACTTACTGACCTATAGGTTTGGGTAAATTGGCTGCATATTTAGAAAGCTGCACTTCATACTCCTGGAAGATTTCAGCTAAGGCTTGCTGCTGACCCAATACAAGCGCCTCTGGAGTATTGTCTTTAAGCGCTACTCGTTTTGTATAACGATTAGCACCAATCAAGGGATTATTCTTGCCCGCATTGGTTACGGTTAAGAAAAATTCAACGCTCACCACTGCTTCGGGCTTAATACGGTAATCCCCGTAAAACTCATTTACCGATAATTGCAGCGTGTAATAAGGGAAAAAACTATTGCTCTGACCAACGGTTGCAGCAAAGATATTCGCCTGGTTAAACCACTTGCGCTCTGCATTTGCGATCATCTCTGATGGGATGACGGTATACACGTTATAGAAATCTTTTTCATAACGTTGATCACCCAAGCGGTAAACCAAAGACTTTGCATCAAATGGTGGCGCTACAGAGACTGCGCCGATCTTTAACCAAACATCAGAGCGGGTTTTAAGAGGTGCGGCAGTTCGTTCAGGTGCAACCATCCAACTTGCGGGAGCTACGGGAGCCCGGGTTGGAAGGGAACAAGAAACTAAACCCAAAATTGCTATAAAAAAGAGAATTCGTTTAATCATTTTTGTGCTCCAGAACTGCTTGAACCATTTAGCGGCGGTGTAATTTTCGCTGGCGGTTCACCCCATATCAAGCTAGATGGTGATTGACTTGCAATGCGACTAAATTCATTAAGATTCTCGCTGGTCTGCTTCAGATTCTCAATAGTGGCGCTAGTATCACCCTGAATACTAGTAACGGTTTGACGTAATGCAACCATCGTACCAACCAGCTCTCGCATCAAGATGTTGAGCTCATCTTTATCAGTTACCTTAGCAATACGAGCCATGATCACGTTGAGCTGCTTAACAGACTCAATCACACCCTCATTGCCTTTGCCATCACCAGCCATCATGACATTCAGATTACCCAATAAAGCATCGAGCTTTTTCTGAGTGCCATCAATATTCATTTCATTGAGTGCACCAATGAGCTTTTGAATACCAGAGATGATTTCATCTGCCTGATTTGGCAAAGAAGGAATTACTGGATACTCAGGCTTCCATGAATATGGAAGTTGCGGTGAGTCAGCGGCATTGCTAACGAAGTCAAATTCAACGTAGTTCACTCCGGTAATACCCATTGACTTAACGCGTGCCCGTAAATTATTTTTTACAAACTCTCCAATCTGATCCTCATTCACTTTCTCGCCAAATATCTGCATTCTGACCACCACATATTGGCGACGGTCATGAAAAGGCAATTTTTCTTCATACATGTCACCAGAAAGACCAATCATCGTTACCTGACCAATCTTGACGCCCCTGAAGCGCACCGATGCGCCCGCGTCCAAACCGGTAACGGACTGTTTGATATAAGTCTCAACGTAGAACGATTTTTTAAAGATCTGACCAGAGCCAAAGATCAAAATTACCGCCAATAGCACCCCAATTGCGGCCAGAACAAAAACGCCTAGGCGGAAATAATTCGGATTTGAGTTATTGCTCATGCTGCGTCCTTGCTCATAATGCGATTAAAGAATTGATGCACTCTAGGATCCTTACTGGTATCTCTTAACACTTTTGGATCACCCTCGGCGATGATGCCTTTAGCGTCCTTATCTAACATGATGACTTTGTCGGCGATTGCATAAATACTTGCCAACTCATGAGAAACGATTACGAAGGTAATGCCCAAGTTTTTTGATAAATCTTGGATAGTGCTATCGAGATCTGCTGAGGTTATTGGATCAAGACCTGCTGAAGGTTCATCCAAAAATAAAATTTTAGGATCAAGCGCCATCGCTCTTGCGATAGCTGCACGTTTTTGCATGCCACCGCTGATTTCGCTAGGCATATAAGTCTCGTAAGGCAAGAGACCAACCAAATCAAGCTTACAACGCGCTAAGAGATCCATTTGCGCCTGCGTCAGCTGGGTATATTCCTGCATAAACAAGGTGACGTTATCCAGGAGATTCATAGATCCAAATAACGCGCCCTGCTGATACATCACACCAAAACTAGTCATGATCTTTTGACGTTCCGCACCGGTTGCGGTGGTGATGTTTTGCCCCTCAATCAAAACATTGCCAGCTAACGGTTGATACAAGCCGAATAAGTTTTTTAGAAGGCTGGATTTTCCACAGCCTGAACCGCCAAGAATTACAAAAATTTCACCATTGTTAACGGTGAAATTCAAGTTCTGCATAAGCACCTTAGATCCGTAGCCTACAGTGAGGTTCTGGACATCAATTGCATAAGGAGAATTATTCGGAGTAATTGACGCGTCCATCAGAAGCCTGTTTTATAGGAGATGAAGGCAAATATACCGTCAACAATGACGATCATCACAATACTACTAACCACTGCACGAGTTGCAGAGATACCAACAGCGGCTGCACCAGTACCCGTTTGCATACCGCGCAAACAGCCCATCGCTGATACAACCACACCAAACAGAGTTGCCTTCAATAGGCCGGAAAGAATATCTTCTACGTCTACAGCAGATAGCATTCCGTTATAAAAATTCACAAACGGAATACCGTAAATCAACATCGTCAACATCGAAGAAAAAATACTGACGATATCAGCGAACAAAGTCAAAATTGGTGCCACAAGAATGCCAGCTAAAACGCGTGGCACTACTAAAAAACGAATCGGACTTAAACCGCCAGAAACCAAAGCATCGACTTCACTATTGACTGTCATCGTGCCAATCTCAGCAGCAAAGGCAGCCGAAGAACGACCCGCCAACAAAATAGCAGTAATTAACGGGCCCATTTCTCGCACAATACCCAGGGCAGCCAAGGGACCAACAAAAGAGACTGCGCCAAACTGCTGCATACCAATAGCAGCCTGGAATGACAAAATCACGCCGATCAAAAAGGCTACCAAGCCAACGATTGGGAGCGCTGCGATACCTGCCTCGACTGCAGCATTAATAAAGTCACCCCAACGGACTTGCTTTGGATTTCTAACTGACCACACTAAATCAGAAAATAGATGCCCTGTGAAAGTAATCAGCCCTACTGTGTCATCTATTAAATTTTGAACTGCCATTCCCGTGCTAACTACAAAACTTCTCTTAGGATTTACTGCTGGCACTGGAAATAAATTACTGATTGGATCAAACTCTTTAAGCAGAGGTTGGTAGCGAGGGTCTAAACCTGATAACTCATATTTAGCACCAGCCACTAGCTGCGCTTCCTGCATGGCAATCAAAAAACCAATGCCAGCACCATCTAAGGAACCTACCGTTGCAGAATCGACAGTGAGTGTTTTGGTTTTGACGTCGCCCTGCTTTAACCATGCATCTTGAGAATCACGAATCTGAGTCCAAACTCCACCTAAAGAATAGGCGTTCACAATCCCGCTGAGCGACACCTTTGCTGAATTGGCGTCTACCTGCGACCAAACAGCAACTGGGGCCTCAGAAACGGCAGAAATGGTGTCAGAAATGCTCATAACCCAACTATAAGGGATACACGTTTAAGTTTGATAAAACGCTGAAAAATGAAAAGGGCCCAGTTTTGCAACTAGGCCCTCATATAAGTTGGTGCGGCTGGCAGGAATTGAACCCACGACCCCTTGGTTCGTAGCCAAGTACTCTATCCAGCTGAGCTACAGCCGCAACAGCCATAATTATGCCATGGAAGAGAAGAACTACATCACCCCCGCTGGTCACGAACGCATCAAGACCGAGCTCCTACAGCTCTTAAACCTTGATAGACCGGAGGTTGTCAAGGTTGTGCACTGGGCTGCCAGCAATGGTGACCGGTCCGAAAATGGGGACTACATTTATGGAAAAAAGCGCCTCAGAGAGATAGATAGGCGGATTCGATTCCTCAATAAACGCCTTGAATTTGCCGTAGTTGTGGACAATTTAGCCCGAAAATCCGGGGAAAATGACGCCGACCAGGTCTTCTTTGGGGCAACCGTCACCTATTCCGCCCTAGAGGGGCCCCAAGTAGGCAAGGAGACAATTATTACGATTGTTGGGGTAGATGAGGTTGATTTAGATAAAGGTCATGTTAGCTGGGTATCACCGATTGCTAAAGCGCTCATTAAGTCTCGAATCGGTGATTGCGTTTTTATTCAAACGCCAACTGGACCTGCTGAAATTGAAATCCTAGACGTTCAGTATCTTTAGAACTAAATAGCGCGGGTACGAGTGACCCGCATAACATCCGGATTAGCACGCAAGCTACGCATCACTTTAGAGAGGTGCAGACGATCGTAAACCTGGATCGTAAAGCGGATTGTCACAGAATCTTCCTTGAAGCGATCCTCCATCGAAACATTCATGATGTTGGAATCGGCAGCAGTCACACTGCTAGCAACTCTTGCTAATACACCCTTACCTTGGCGAGTATCAATTGCTAGATCCAACTCAAATTCACGATTGAGCTCTTTGCCCCATTCCACCTCAACCCATTTGTCACTGTCTTTAGAAAGCATACGCAATGCCACTGGACAATCGTTGGTGTGAACTTGAAGGCCCTCGCCTTTACCGAGGTAGCCAATGATGTTGTCGCCTGGAATCGGATGGCAACAACCCTGGAAGTGAATTGAATTACCCTCACGACCATCCACCAGAATCGCCTGGCGTTGATGATGGTTAATATCTTGATTTGGTGCAACCCAATCAGAAGCGCCTAAGCGCATCTGCTCTGAACCACCTTCGTCATCAATCAAAATCTTTAGACGAATTGCTAATTCTTGTGGAGATCGTCTACCTAGCGCAATGTTGACGCAAGCCTCTTCTCTGGTTTTATCACCAGTCCAATGGGTCAGCTTTTCCCAGATCTCTGGGCTAAGCAAGGCAGCATCTACGCCCTGCTGACGTAATGCATTTGCTAACAGGCGCTCTCCAAGCTGCAGTGACTCTGCATAATGCTTAGTCTTTAATGAATGGCGGATAGAAGCACGGGCCTTGCCGGTGCGAACAAAAGCTAGCCATCCCGGGTTGGGCTGCGAGCTTGCAGAAGTAATGACTTCAACAATGTCACTGTTTTTTAACTCACTACGTAGTGGTAATTGCAGGCCATTGATCTTGACGGCTACGCAAGTATTACCGAGATCGCTATGAATGGAATATGCAAAATCAAGTGCAGTGGCGCCTCTTGGGAGCGCCCTAATCTGTCCAGTTGGCGTAAACACATAAACCGCATCTGGGAACAAATCGATTTTGACGTGCTCTAAAAATTCTTGCGAGTCGCCACTACTATCTTGTATATCAATCAATGATTGCAGCCATTGATGAGCACGATTTTGTACTTCGCTCATATCAGGCGAACCATCTTTATATGCCCAATGCGCAGCTACGCCAGCTTCGGCAACTGCATGCATATCAGTCGTGCGAATTTGAAACTCTACTGGCACACCTGATGGACCCAATAAGGTGGTGTGTAAAGATTGATAGCCATTTAATTTTGGAATGGCAATGTAATCCTTAAACTTACCAGGCATGGGCTTATACAAGGAATGCAAAATGCCTAGAGCGCGATAGCATTCATCAATGGAATGGACTGTTACACGGAAAGCATATACATCCAACACTTGTGAAAAACTCAAATGCTTAGCACGCATCTTGTTATAGATACTAAAGAGCGTCTTTTCACGGCCACGAAGATCAACTTCTAAGTTGGCCTTGGCAAATGCCATGCGAGAAGCCTGCAAAATCTTCTCAACCATTTCCTTACGATTGCCACGCGCCCGCTTGACCGCTCCTTCAATAACCCTAAAACGCATTGGCATTGAATAACGGAAGCTCAGATCCTGTAGATCACGGTAAATGACGTTCAAACCGAGACGGTGGGCAATGGGTGCGTAGATTTCGATTGTTTCGGCGGCCACACGGCGACGCTTCTCCATCGGCACTGCATCGAGAGTACGCATATTGTGCGTGCGGTCAGCCAACTTAACTAAGATGACACGGACATCGCGTGCCATTGCCATGAACATTTTGCGAAAGCTTTCCGCTTGCGCCTCTGCATGACTCTGAAACTCCAACTTATCGAGTTTAGTTAAGCCCTCAACCAGCTCAGCTACTTTGTTGCCAAACTTTTCTACTAGATCTGCTTTGGTGCAGCCCGTATCCTCGATCACATCATGCATTAACGCAGCCATGATTGAGGGAGCGTCCAAGCGCCAGGTTGCGCAGAGCTCTGCTACAGCTACTGGGTGGGTGATATATGGTTCGCCACTATGGCGGTATTGACCTAAATGCGCAGCATCAGAAAACTGAAATGCTTTCTTAATTTGCGCGATCTCTTCTGGCTTGAGATAAGAGAGTTTCGATAGCAATCCCTCAATCGAAACTACCTGATGTTTGAGAGGAAGATTAGGTGCTGAGGTAGGCCCAAACAAATGGCGACTCGATTGCGCCAACAAACTCGCAATGATCGATTTCTTACCGCTTTGGGATGAGTTGGAATCTGTATCCAACAATTGCGCTTGAGCTGAGTCAAGCGAAGCGTCTTTAGGCAAGCCGCTTCCTACTTTTTCCGATGTTTTGACTATTCCTAAAGGGAGCTCCACACCGGAACTCCTTAATTACAGAGGTACTTTGGTCAACATGTCACGGTCGGTTACACCAGCAGCTACTTCGCGCAATGCAACTACAGTAGCTTTATCTCTGGACTCAACACGTGGGGAGTGACCTTGCACCAATTGGCGTGCACGATAAGTGGCAGCCAAAACCAATTCAAATCGGTTTGGAATCGTTTTAAGGCAATCTTCTACAGTAATACGGGCCATGCTGAACTCACTTAATTTAGCTTCAATACCTATAGGATAACTGATTAGACCCCGAGACGCTTCAAAAGCGCTGGATTTCTGGCCATACTGGGCCCGGAGCGCAGGCGGCTGGAAGCCAAAATATGCTTTAAATCCACCAAAGCCTGATCAAAGGAATCGTTCACAACGATGTAATCCGCCTCGTGGGCGTGCGTGAGCTCGATATGGGCAGCTGCTAAACGGCGCTCAATGGTTGCCTCATCATCCTGACCACGCTTGCGTAAGCGCTCTTCCAGGGCTTCAATAGATGGTGGAAAAATGAAGATCCACTGCACAGAAGGAATTAACTTGCGAATCTGTTGGGCACCCTGCCAATCGATTTCCAGCATGACATCACTGCCAGCTTGCATTTGAGACTCAATCCACGGTTTTGATGTGCCATAAAAATGGCCATGCACTTCCGCCCACTCTAAAAAGTGACCTTGATCGCGCTCTTGCAAAAAATCTTCTTTAGCCAAAAAACGATAGTCTTTGCCATCCACTTCACCAGGTCTTGGTGCACGAGTGGTGGTTGATAAAGATAATTTCAATCCCTGATCATCTTTTAATAAAGCATTAACCAGTGAAGATTTGCCGGCACCAGAAGGCGCCACAATCATCAACATACTGCCTTGGTAGGATTGGGTCGAAGTAGAGTTAGTCATGAATGAATTAATTACTCAGGGGTTTACTCAAGATTTTGAACTTGCTCACGCATTTGCTCAATAAACAATTTAAGTTCTAGCGCTGCTTGCGTGCATTCTTCCGAAACAGACTTGGAGCTCAAGGTATTGGCTTCGCGATTAAGCTCTTGCATCAAAAAATCTAAACGCTTACCTACCGGACCTTTGCCTGCAAGTGCTGTATCTACAGCCTGCAGATGGGTTTTTAAACGCGCAAACTCTTCAGCAACGTCGATACGAACAGCGTACAGAACAACCTCTTGGCGGATGCGCTCCATGAGCTCAGCACCAGCTTTGGCCTGCTCTTGTGCCGCTAGAGCTTCTGATAATCGTTCAGTTAACTTCTCTTGATATTGCGCTACGTATTCAGGAACTTTAGGTTCAATCACCTTAACGATGTCACGCATCTTGCCGGTAATATTGGTGAGAACGCCAACTAAGGCTTTTCCTTCAGCATGACGACTTTCCATGAGAGCTGCTAGAGCTGCTCGTCCAGCTTCAACGGCAGCAGTAATCCAGCTATCTTCTTCGCCGCGAGGCTCAGAGACAACGCCAGGCCAACGCAATACTTCAGCAATGCTCAGCTCTTGCGCCTTTGGAAATGCATCCTGAGCTTTTTCTTGCAGGGTATACAAGGCATCCAGGCGATCTTTATTGATAGCGCCTAGAGCGTGGGGATTGGATTTGGCTGAATTAGCCGCCCCCGCATTGACTCGCCATGCAGCCCGGAACTCTACCTTGCCACGAGAGAGGCTTTGGGTAGCCATTTCTCGTAAGGCAGGTTCAGCCCCACGGCATTCGTCCGGAAGACGAAATCCAAGATCCAGAAAGCGGCTATTTACAGCCCGACATTCCACCTGCAGATCAGCAACTACACCAGCTCCCAGGGAGACTTGGCGAGAAGCGCTGCCATAACCAGTCATGCTCGATATCATATGGACATTGTAGATTCATTATTGATCCAGACCAAAACAACAGGACCCCTTTCCATGAGCACTGCCAATCCAGCCAATATTGCACGTCCGAGCGGCCGTCAGCCTAAAGACTTGCGCCCAGTAACCATCTCTAGGGCCTTTACAAAGCATGCCGAAGGTTCGGTATTGATTGCTTTTGGGGACACCAAGGTTCTTTGCACCGCCAGCATCCTAGAAAAGGTGCCGCCCCACAAAAAAGGGTCAGGCGAAGGTTGGGTAACCGCTGAATACGGCATGCTACCCCGCTCTACCCACACCCGCAGCGATCGTGAAGCTGCCCGCGGCAAACAATCTGGTCGCACCCAAGAAATTCAGCGCCTGATTGGACGTGCAATGCGTAGCGTCTTTGACTTAAAAGTTTTAGGCGAAAGAACGATTCATCTGGATTGCGATGTGTTGCAAGCTGACGGCGGTACGCGCACAGCTTCTATTACTGGCGCATACGTCGCCGCAAGAGATGCGGTTAACCAACTTCTAAAAAGTGGTGTGCTGACCAAGGATCCAATAATTGATAGCGTAGCTGCCATCTCTGTCGGCATTTACCAAGGAACGCCTGTGCTTGACTTGGATTACCCAGAAGACTCTTCTTGCGATACCGACATGAATGTCGTCATGACAGGTAAAGGCGGAATGATTGAGGTACAAGGCACCGCTGAGGGCGCTGCTTTTTCTAGAAATGAACTCAATGCACTTTTGGATCTTGCTGAGCAAGGCATTCGTGAGCTCACTCAAATGCAAATCGATGCATTGAAATAAAGATCGCAATGCAAAAAATAGTTCTCGCCTCCAATAATGCTGGCAAGGTAAAGGAGTTTCAGGCGCTTTTAGCTCCCCTGAATTTTCAGGTTATTCCCCAAGGTGAATTGGGCATTCCTTCTGCAGAAGAGCCTCACTGCACTTTTGTAGAAAACGCATTAGCCAAAGCGCGTCATGCTAGCGCTGCATCTGGTCTCCCTGCCCTAGCCGATGACTCCGGCATTTGCGCCCACGCTTTAAATGGCAAGCCTGGTGTTTTATCAGCCCGCTTTGCAGGCGAGCAAGGCGATGATGCGGCGAATAATCAAAAACTGATTCAAGAATTAAAAGATCAAGATGATCGAGGTGCGCATTATGTTTGCGCCCTTGTCTTTGTCAATAGTGCAGATGATCCTGAGCCCCTCATCGTCCAGACTCGCTGGTACGGGCAAATTGTTGACCAAGCAACCGGTAGCAATGGCTTTGGGTATGACCCTCATTTCTTTTTGAAGAATCAAAACTGCACAGCTGCTGAGCTAGATCCTGTCCAAAAGAATTTAATAAGCCATCGCGGTCAAGCTCTACGCGAACTGATTACACAACTCAAAGCTCGTGCTTAATTCCAATCCCAATAAAGTGAGTCTGAGTGCATTGCCACCATTGGCTTTGTATATCCACTTTCCTTGGTGTGAGAAGAAATGCCCTTATTGCGACTTCAATTCGCATCAAATTAAAGAAGGTAAAGCGGGTTTTGATGAGGCTCGGTATATCAATGCACTGATTGCTGACCTAGAAACGGAATTACCAAATACTTGGGGACGTCAAGTTCACAGTATTTTTATTGGTGGCGGCACACCTAGCCTGCTCTCCGCAGAAGGCATGGATCAGTTGCTTTGCGCTATACGTGCCAGAGTCAACCTAGAGCCGGATGCTGAGATCACGATGGAGGCCAATCCTGGATCGGTTGAGGCAGAAAAATTTGCCGGTTTTGCCAAGGCCGGTATCAATCGGGTTTCTTTGGGTATTCAGAGCTTTCAAGATGAGCAACTTAAAGCTTTGGGTCGCATTCACAATGCTGAAGAAGCGAAGCGAGCAATTGAGATCGCTTTAAAACACTTTAAATCAGTGAATCTAGATTTAATGTACGGATTACCCAAGCAAACCCTTGAAGCAGCAAAGGCGGATATAGAAACCGCCCTGTCATTCAAGACGCCCCACTTGTCTTTCTATAACCTCACCTTAGAACCTAATACCTACTTTGCTAGCTTTCCACCCAACCTTCCTAGCGAAGATGAAATTGATGCGATCTATGAGCAGAATTTAGATTTACTCACTAAGGCAGGCTATCAACGCTATGAAGTCTCTGCATATGCCCAGAAGAATCAAGAGTGCAAACACAATCTGAACTACTGGCGTTTTGGCGATTACATTGGAATAGGCGCAGGAGCACATGGCAAAGTTTCCTACCCAGATCGAATTACGCGGCAAGTCCGAGAGCGCCAACCTGAGGCCTACATGACTGCGATGGAATCCAAAGGTAATGCGCTCATTGAAAACCGTGAGATAGCAGCTAAAGACCTTCCCTTTGAATTTATGCTCAATACCTTAAGGCTGACTGATGGTGTAGATACCAGTACCTTTAGTGAGCGCACTGGCTTGCCTTTGAGCGTGATTAGCAAAGGCTTAGATGAGGCAAGCAAAAAAGGATTGTTAGATGAAAATCCTAGCAGACTAAAAGCAACTGAACTAGGGATTCGCTACCTTAATAATCTGCAAGAGATGTTTTTGGATTGATTGAGTCTGCGGCTTTAGACATCTACTTACCAATCCAGGTTGGTGGCTCACCTTTTAAAAATGCAGTAACACCATTCTTAAAGTCAGCGCTGCCATAAGTTTTGCTAATGAGATCGTTGCAATCTGGCAGATTGTTTTTAATTAGTCTTGCAAGAACGAGCTTGCTCGACTTTTGTGTAATGGGCGCTAATTTACTAAGGCGCTCAGCAAGCATGTCAGCCTCTTTGCCCAACTGCTCCTGATCATGGATAGCTAGAACATAACCTTGCTTTACTAACTCTTCAGCAGAAATCATTTCCGCTAAGAGCAACATCCGTTTCACAATATTGATACCTAGGTGTGCTACGAGCCAAGCGATATTGCCCGCTGATAAACAATTGCCAAGGGTTTTAGCTATGGGTACGCCAAATTTGGCACCCGGTGAAGAAAGCCGAAAATCACAGCAGCTAGCAATAGCCAAACCACCGCCTACTGCCATGCCGTCAATCACGGCGATGGTTGGGAATGGTAAGGCGGCAAGAGGAGCGAGATAGCTATCAATACCTTCTTCGTAGCGAACGCCATCATCACCGCTCTTAAATCCAGCAAACTGCGCAATATCACTGCCAGAGACAAAGGACTTGCCACCAGCGCCACGAAAGATAGCCACCCGAACCTTTGGGTCATTGGCAAGATCTTCACATATAGACTTTAAAGATTGATACATGCTGACGGTCATCGCATTGCGCGCCGCCACATGATCAAAGGTAATGTGGGCAATGTTGTCGCGTATCTCTAATACGACCTGCGCAACATTACCCCCTTTACCAGACTCACTCATGCAATTTATTCAGCTTTGATGTTTAAGCTCTTCACAAGACGCTGATATTTAGCAAGCTCACCGGCCAAGAACAAACTAAATGCTGCAGGTGTAGCAGGACCTTCCGGCTGTAATCCTTGGGCATCCAATGTCTTTTTGATTTCTGGATCATTCATAGCAGCTTTAACTGCTTGATCGATCTTATTAACTACGGCTGGATCCATTGATTTTGGACCCATCACGGAGTACCAATTAGTAACATCAAAACCAACAATACCTACTTCTGCAAATGTTGGCACATTAGGCAAGAGTGATAAGCGTTTTGGCGTTGAGATTGCCAACGCCTTTAAATTCCCTTGACGAATTTGCTGCAAGTTTGGTGGCAAAGTATCAAAGTTCATCGTGATTTGACCGCCAAGCAAGTCAACAATCGCCTGACCACTGCCTTTGTAAGGGACATGGTTCATTTGGATGCCAGCAATCTTGGAGAACAAAGCACCAGCCAAATGCTGAGTACTACCAATGCCCGATGATCCGTAAGTCATCTGACCTGGATTTTGCTTGGCAAGAGAAATTAATTGCGCAACTGAATTAACAGGCAATGAAGATTTCACAACCAATACATTTGGTACGTAGCCCAAATAGGTAATCGGCGTGAAATCTGTTGCTGGGTTATACGGCACATTGGTTAATACAAATGGAGAAATCGCATTCGAATTAGAGTGCCCCATCAGCAAGGTGTAGCCGTCAGGATTAGACTTTGCAACCAAATCAGCGCCAATGGTGCCGGCTGCGCCTGATTTATTTTCAATAATGACGCTTTGACCCAAGATTTCACTCATCTTCGGCGCAATTGCACGCGCAACAATGTCAGTACCGCCACCAGGCGCGAAACCAACAATGAGGCGAATCGGTTTTGATGGGTAGGCCTGCTGACCTACCGCAAAAAATGAACTTGTGGCCAGCGTGATTGCGAGCAAGCTACGCATAGCCCATTTAGGCGTTTTAACCAACATAAAGTCTCCAAAATTGTTTTAATTGTGTTTGTTACTATTGCAGAGTAATTCTAAACATATAAAAACAATTGAGACAATGACGAAAACACCTATAAATGGCGCTTTAGATGGCGCACATCATGGATCTAACAAGCCATTACCCCTATCAGGAGTGCGTGTTCTTGACGTAAGTCAAGTAATGGCGGGTCCCTACTGCTGCATGCTCTTGGCTGACCTTGGTGCCGATGTCATCAAAATTGAACCTCCAGGTACTGGTGACCAAACTCGTGGCGCAATGGGATTCAAGATGAAAGGTTCAGACAGCATGGGCTTTCTGAATATGAATCGCAATAAACGCAGCCTCACTCTCAATCTCAAAACCGAAGCAGGCAAAAAAGTTTTCTTTGAGTTGGTCAAAACGGCTGATATCTTGGTTGAAAATTACCGTCCAGGCGTGATGAAAAAATTGGGCATTGACTACCCTTCATTAAAAGCGATTAATCCTGGATTGGTCTATGCCAGCATCTCCGGTTTCGGACAAACGGGTCCTTGGGCTGATCGCCCTGGCTTTGATTTAATGGCGCAAGCTATGTCTGGCGTTATGAGTGTTACCGGATACCCTGATGGGCCACCAGTCAAAGCTGGCGTACCGGTCGCCGACATTGGCTGCGCATTGTTTGCAGTCTACGGAATTTTATCTGCTTATATTGGCAAAACTAAAACAGGTGAAGGTCAGTTTATTGATGCCTCACTTTTTGACTCTGCATTGGCATTTTCTATATGGGATACAGCGCAATACTGGGGCACTGGTGTTGAGCCATATAAACTGGGCACAGCAAATCATATGAGCGCACCCTATCAAGCCATGAAAGCATCAGATGGTTATTTTGTGATGGGTGCTACGAATCAAAAATTGTGGAAGCTTCTTTGTGACAAGATTGAGCGTCCAGAACTATTTGAAGATGCACGGTTTAAAACAAACCCTCTTCGCTTAGCAAATCGCCTAGAACTCGCCGCTGAATTGGAAAAATCATTTGTCAAGAAAA
Organism: Polynucleobacter sp. 86C-FISCH; assembly: GCF_018882415.1. GTDB lineage: Bacteria > Pseudomonadota > Gammaproteobacteria > Burkholderiales > Burkholderiaceae > Polynucleobacter. The sequence goes on from NZ_JACVOL010000001.1 coordinate 1,950,421, forward strand.
CCAGTGATGAATGGGTTGATGCACTTCTGGCAGCAGGAATACCAGCTGGACCAATCAACACTTACCCAGAGGCATTTGATAGTGAACATGGACGTCATCGAAAGATGCGCATGGAAATTGATCACCCGATTGAGGGCAAAGTTCCCAATATAGGCTTTGCCGTCAAGATGAATGGCACTCCTCAGCAGGTTTATCGCCACCCTCCTTTACTGGGCGAACATACCAGCGAACTTCTTGCGGAATTGGGTATTGCCGGCGAAGAACTGAAGTCTTTGGAAGCTGGTGGCGCATTTACGGCCTGAGAAATTCCTCTGTTTCGGATAAAAGAAATGGGCTCCTAGGAGCCCATTTTTTATTACCTACCCGCTGATTGGCTTACGCGCCATCAGAATTAGCAATTGGAGGAGCTTCAAACGGATCCTTGCTAGGTTTGGCTGGTGGTGCTTTAGCCTTGGTGCCAGGCATTAATTCAAAGTCTGGGGTAAAGGTCGTCATAGTGCTACGCAGCTGATCAAAGACTTTACGATCACCTTCAAACTTTGCTTTACCTTCGGCCTGAAGTTTTTCAAAGGTAGTTTGACCACCCATGACTTTTTCTAAGTCGCTCCGATTCACAGTGATAGTGAGGTTTGGATTTTTATCCTGATAACCCTTGATATTGGTCAGCGCAGAATTACTCATCTCCACAACAAACTTCTCACCATTATCTGGAGTGCTTAGATTGATAGTGAACTTCATGCCGGCAGCTTTTTTACTATCCATGCTGATTGCTAGAGCATTGAGCCACAGCTCTGTAGTCATTGCTCTAATCATGTCAGGACCATTAGTCTTCGGTGACGCACCAGAAGGCATGCCATGACGCAATTCATATGCAGCACCCAGGAAGCTATTACGTACGCTGGGACTTTCTTTTTGATAACCAATTTGCTCAAAAATGTCTGCTAGCAAGTCTTTAGCGGCAGAATTGTTAGGTTCTGCATAAACCAACTTGTTCACAATTTCCATCGCTTCGCGATATTTACCCTGCTGATAGAGTTGCTTACCCTTTGCCATGATCTTGGCAGAGCCGCCCATCATCTCTACATATAGCGGCGCAGAATCTTTTGGTGACAGAGGAATCAAGGTGGCAGGATTGGCATCCCAGTAGCCCAAGTAGCGATTGATCACAGCACGACTGTTGTGCTCTTCTGAACCGTGGTAGCTATGCGCTGCCCATTGTTTTTTCAAGCTCTCAGGCTGTTTGTAGACGTTATGCACTTCATTAATCGTTACGCCATTGTTCGCTAAATGAAGCACCTCGTTATTCAAGTGCGCATAGCTATCACGCTGAGTGCGCATGACTTCTTGAACACGCTCATTACCCCAACGCGGCCAAGAATGCGAAGCAAACATTACCTGCGCTTCATTGCCATAACGATACAAAGCATTGTTAATGTTCTTGGACCATGCCAAAGCATCACGCACTAGAGCGCCACGTAATGTGTAGATGTTATGAATGGTGCCAGTAATATTTTCAGCCGCCCAGAATGCCTTGAACTGCGGGAAATAGGTATTCATCTCGGCCGGTGCTTCTGTTCCTGGTGTATTTTGAAACTCCATCTCTACACCGTCTACAGTCATTTTTTCAAATGGCTCATTAATCAAAATGGTTGGCTCAATTAAGCCCAAATTACCGGCTGCAGTATTTTTACCAATCGATTGATCAACGTGACCAAATGGGCTGCGTGGCAATAAGACGCCATACTGGAAATACAAGCGGCGAGTCATAGCATTACCAGCGTATACGTTCTCTGCTACGGCATGATCCATAAAGCCTGCTGGAGCAATGATTTTCACTTTACCGCTCTTCACATCAGCCTCTTCCACTACACCACGAACACCTCCAAAGTGGTCGGCATGTGAATGGGAATACACAACAGCAACGACTGGGCGCTTGCCTAGTTTTTCATTAACCAACTCCATAGCCGCACTAGCAGTTTCTTTTGAGGTCAATGGGTCAAAGACAATCCAACCAGTATTCGTTTTAACAAAACTAATATTCGATAAGTCAAAGCCGCGTACTTGATAAATCTTGCCCGGCACTACTTCATATAAGCCATAGCCCATATTGAGAATCGCTTGGCGTTGCAAGGATGGATGTACGCTATCAAAATCTTTGCCCTGCAAGAGGAATTCGTAACTGCCCATATCCCAAGCAACGTTGCCCGCATCAGCCATAATGGTTTTGTAGGCTGGCGCTGCCATGAAGCCTCTTTTAGATTCCTCAAAATCCCGCTTATCTTCAAATGGCAGTGTTTTGCGCAAACCATTTTGGAGTTCAACCGTATAGCTTGATGGCATCTTGCCTTTGGTATCAAAGTGTTTACCTTGCATGGCGCCAGGGTCGGCAACTACACCTCCTCCACCAGCCGCTAAGGCCAAACTAGAAGTCATAAAAGATGCCAGCAAGGCAATTTGAGAAAGTTTGGTTTTCATATCTTTGTCCAAATGGGAAATATCTTTAAAAATACCTGTATAACGAATGATATGGTGCGCTACATCCTAGGCAATTAGCCTAAGAGCTAATAACGACAATACTTAAACCGGGTTGATGTTTGTTGGTAAGCGCACTGCAAACTTGGCGCCACCACCAGAGTTGGACTCATATTTAATGGAGCCACCGTGTCGCGTAATGATGTGCTTGCAAAGCCATAGACCCAGACCCATACCGGAAGACTTACTACTAGAAAGCAGTTCAAATAGTTGCTTCTGGGATGCTTCGGGTATGCCATCGCCGTTGTCTGCAACAGTTAATAAAACACCACCCTCAATGTGTTGAGCATCAATACTCAACTTTTTAACTCTCTGAGAGGAAGTTACCAAGGCGTCGATTGCGTTATTCACTAAATTTAATAAGACCTGCTGAATCTCTCCGCGGTTAGCCTGAATCATTAAATGGGGTTGGACGGTTAACACTATCTGAATCGATTTTGCCGTGATCTCTGGTTTTGCAATACTGAGAACCGCTTCAATTAACTCTGCAAGATCAATCTTAGAGGGGCCCACTTTTTCATCAGAAAAAATAGATCTTAAGGAGCGAATGATTCCTGCAGCTCGCTGATTATCAGAAAGTAAGGTTGCGAAAATTTCCTTCTCAAGAGCCGGATTTAATTGCCCTTCTGAAAGCTTCTTTTGTAAAAATTGAATATTCAGGCTTGACGCACCAAGCGGTTGATTTAATTCATGGGCAATAGCAGCAGACAAAGCGCCGGTGCTGGCAGTCTTATTGGCCTTAAGCAATGAGCCTATCAAGGTCTCACGCTCTTTCAGCAACGCTTTAATCTCTTGATTTTCTTGGTTTGATCTAAAGTTTGAGAAGGCAATTTGCTCAGCCCAGTAACTACCAATCGCAATATACGAAAGCGTATTCATGACCAATTGAGCTATCGTAAATAGAATCAGAATTTGTGGAATCTGCTCTACCTGTCTAATGGTTAGCGAACCGACGATGAGAATAGTAAGTCGCCCTAATGCAAAAAATAATTCTGCAACGCTGGCATATTGCAAATAGATCAGCTGACTTGAAGGTGATTTTTTTCGCTTGATCCGTACCTCAATAATCTGCCATACATAAAACAATCCAGTTAAGACACATATAAATACTGTACGAACCTCGAAAGTCGACTCATTACGCAGCCACTCAAAAACGACTATAAAAAACAAAATGGAGATGGCAAGGGATATTTTTAAAGGCTTACCCACCTCTCTATTAAGGGATTGACAAAAGAAGGCTTGCAATACTGCAGCTGCATAAAAAAAAGTATTCGCAATGGTGAAATTAAATTCGGGTCTTGCGATATCTTCAATGGAGACAATGCCCCCTCCAAAAACTAGCAAAGCCAAAACGCTTAGCGTCAGCGAGCTCATCCAATAAATATTCGGACGCGCCAAATTTTGCGAGCGGTAATAGTGATAAATACCGAAGAGCAAGCCCATCTGAATAATGGCCAATATAAAGAAATAGAGGGCGAGCATGAGCTTCATAGCCTCTATGGTACATGTTACTAATTAGTAAGCATTGCCCCAAGGGCTAGCACTTATGTCGCTTAAAATGAATTCCTTCTGATTTTCATTGATAGTTTTTGGCATGCGCCTTCAATTCACCCCATACCTGTTGGTTGCCCTCTGCCTCATGATTGGCTCTACCAGGGGTGCATACGCACAATCTGCTTTATCTAACGCAGCAAACAATTATCTGAAAAAGCGTGCGGATGCCTTCATGACGATTACCGGCTACTCGCTTACACCGGATGTCACAACCGGCTCCCTATCAATCCGCAATAAAGATGGCGACAACTCTGATTTACAAATGATCTCTTTGGGTGGCGGCGATCGGATAAGTGCTAATTTTCCCCTCTACTTAGAAGGCACTCTTGCGGTTAACCGCTACAACCCCACCTTTTCAGATGGCATAGGCAACAGCTCGGTTACCGTTCCCGTCCACTGGAATAGTGTTACCGGTACCGGAGGTGTTGGCTGGGATTTTCCAATTACCGATGAATTACGCTTTAGACCAATTGCGAACGTCATGCTTGGGCATTTAGAAAGCGATCTCTCAATCGCCTCTCGCGTAATTGAAAACCGCAAAGGGGTTGATCTGCAATTTCTGAATGGCGGTCGTATGAACTCCTATGGTTTAGGTGGCTCAGTCATGCTCGACTATGAGAACTACAAACCTAATCAAGAGATTGATGTGGAATTGCGTTACACCAATATTCCCGTCCAGACTTTTGATAGCTCTACTGCCGTACAAGGATCAGCTGACTCTCAAAGTTTGGCGCTTTGGGCTCGAAGTCGCATTCCAACGCCCATCACATTATTAGATCGACCTCTGCGTGCAGTCTTTGAGCTCGCCCATACTGAGTTTTTGGGTGACTTACGAGGAGCTCTAGGATTTAACTCACTCTCCTCGGTAGGCACAGGCATTGAACTGGATCGAAGTGCCTCAGACCCCATATTTAGCCGCGTAAGAGTCGTTTTTCGCTATCAATTTGGCCAAAACGTGCACGGTACCTCTATTGGACTAGCTGCCAGCTTCTAATAAGAGCAATACAATAACTATAGATACTAAAACTAACAAACTAGTATTTATACATTGCCGCATCACCTCCGAATGCTGGTGCGCTTTATTTACCTTAAGGATCAAAATATTATGAAAAAAATTATCATCGCTGTTGTTATCGCAGCTATCGCGGTCGGCGCCTACTTCATGCTCACAAAACCTAAAGCTCCTGTAGCTGGTGTAGCCGCTCAAGAAGCTGCACTGATCTATGACGGCGAAGTAACTAAGATTGATGCCGCAACTCGCACTGTTACCCTCAAAAATCAAGACGGCGAAACTTCTATCGTAGCCGGCCCTGAAGTGAAGAACTTTGCAGAAATTAAAGTTGGTGACCGTTTTGACGTTGTTTATGAAATGGCTATTGCTGTTGAGTTGGTTAAGGTTAAAAATCCAGGCGCAGTTGGTGAACAAGTTAGCACCAGCACTGTAACTGCTCCACAAGGTGATAAGCCAGGCATGATCACTACTAATACTGTGACTGCAACTGCTAACGTTGAAGCGATTGATGCAGCTAAAAGCATTGTTTCTTTAAAAGGTCCTCAAGGAAACATCTTCAAGGTAAAAGTTAAAAATGCTGACCTATTGAAAGATATCGCTGTAAATGATCAAGTTAAAGTGGTTTACACAGAAGCAATTGCTGCAGTAGTAAGCGCACCAGCTGCGAAGAAGTAATGCAATAGTTCTTTAAGTAACTTTAAAGACAAAAGCCCAGCAAGTAATTGCTGGGCTTTTTTTCATTTGACCTCATGAAGTAGATGTCTTTGGATATTAATTTAGTCGCAATATCCATGAAACCTGCATTGGCTTAGCTGCTAGCATCGAATCTCCCCAAAAAGGTGCGGGGATTTGATCTAAATCAAATCATTCATTGACCTCCTCATCCAACGAGAGAATGATCAAGATTAGCTATAGAGCTAATTTATTGAGCGTCTGCTCGCCCTAAGGAGAAATCACATGCATAAAATTAATGAAAATCGCCGCCTTATCCTTAAAGGTGTTGGTGCACTGGGAACTAGCTCTATCTTAATTGCCTGCGGTGGCGGCTCCTCGAGCAGCAGCAGCTCTGGAGGATCATCTTCAACTGGTGGAACTTCCTCAAAAGGGACTAGTGCTGCCGTCTGCGCCGGATCATCGGCCACAATTCCACTGGTAATTGATGCAAGCGTTGGTGCTACTGGTATTCCAGCATCTGTGCCTATGTATGCATACATAGTAGGCCTAACCGCTGCGGGCGGAGACACCTACTACCGCTATAACCCAGCCACTGGCCAGAAAAAGCCTGTGGCCATGAATCCAACCGCTGACAACACTAATGCAGCAGGCACATGTGCCGGCATGACCACTGGAGGTGTTAGCGCGCTGACAAATTGTCCAACCGTTTGGGCCGATTACTCAATCCCCCTTGATCGCAGTTGCGCTACTTTAGTGGCTGATCTTGCTAGCTTTAACGGAACCAATTTGCCTGGTCTTGGCACAGGCACCAATGCCTTTAGTGGTCGTATTTATATTTCTGTCGGACAACCGCTTCTCCCATTTACTCCTCTTGCGGGCGTAAATGCAAATCAAACTAGCGGTTTTCCAGCAACAGGCTATACAGCCCCCGCCCTGGCTTCAGGAACTCCTGGCTCCCTCTGCTTATATGACTGGCTGGAATTTTCATTCGACAGTAATCAAGCGCTCAACATCAATACTACTCAAGTAGATCAATTCGGCTTCCCAATCTCGATGTCCGCAACGGGTACCGGCATGACTGCTGGAGAACAAGGTGTTCTGAATACAAGCCGCACTGGCATCATGACCAATTTGGCAGGACTATCTAACTCGCTATTCAATAGCTCTGTTAGTGTCCCTACTAATGGCGTTAATGCAGACGCATATCCATCCAGTGTTTATACAGCGAATACATTGCGCGCTGTATCACCAAAAACGGTTGCCACTTCAAGCGATACCTTCTTTACCAGCACGATTGAAACTTGGTATAACAACTGGGGAACCACCCCTGTAGTTACTTATGACGCATCATCTGGCTACTATTCAGGAATGGTTGTCGGTGGCGTCCTTTCCTTCAAATCAGGAAATCTAGCAAGCGCCTCAAGTTGGAATAGCGGCGGTAGCGTCGCATTTACTAACACCCAAATTACCTCTTATGATGTTTGGCAGTGCGCTAACTCATTAGCAACCGATGGCGCAAGCGCGGCTCAATTAAACGCACAAAAGATGCTTGCTGCAGCATTTCAACGAGGCACGATGGCTAATGCTAACTATTCATTGAATGACACTAATGGCGCCAGCTTCTCACCACCACTGAGTGGAAACTATACAAGTTCCATATCAAATACCTGGGCTCAGAAGTTTCATCAATTTAATACTAATGGTCTTGCTTATGGATTTCCGTATGATGATGTGGGTAGTCTTCAGCCAACCGTTACAACTACTTCCGGCACAACATCGCTCACTATTCAAGTAGGATTATTTGCTTAATTGCGATCGATTAATTCTGGAGAAATAAAAAAGAGGCCTTAGGCCTCTTTTTTGTATTTGGCGGAAGAGGTGTCTAGATTTTCCCCCTCCAATGCACTCCACTATTAACTAAAAATCCTTTAGATTTAAGAAGTTAGAAATGTACAACGTATCCAACTAGTCCACTCAACGCCACTGAAATCTACGCATTTGTGGTGGGTAGAGTGGTGGGTAGAGATCCAGAGTTTAGGGCCTAGAAGAAGGTAAATAAAGAGCTCAACTACGCAAATTATTGGGTTAATCATGAGATCCAATACCCACCCCTACCTATACGCACTAGAGTCTATATTTCAAAGCATTCAAGAGGGAAAATAACTTTAAGCTTAAATGGGTACCTAGTAATAATCAAGAATTTAACTGCAATTGTGTGCCTGACGTCTGCGCATACATCTTAAAAAGGAGCAAGTAGCTGGCAAACTCAGGCAAACACAGCGCCCTCAACACCCTCGTCACGAGACATTTGAGCCAAATCACAAGGCATTAATCTGACCTCGCAAGTATCACGATCACTAAAACAATTTAGTATTCGTACCACGAGAATTGGAGCTAGAAAAATAGCTCTACTTAAGTTTTCAATGTCAGCAGTTAGTAGAAAATTATTGGCATCACACGCAGACAGCCTGCAAATAATTTTATTGCTCATAAATGCAAATATATGCCCTTTCATTACGCGCAAATTAGCGACTCCAATAAGGTTTCTATCAGTACTATCCTTAAACTTTAATACATCAGAAATATTATTTTGATATCCCGGGCCATCTAATAGTGAGACTGAAAACTCGGAAAATAGAAATTTATCGTATCCGCGAATATTTAATTGGTCCTCAGATATTGCAAGAAACCCTGCACTTTCTGGTTTTTTATAACTAGTAGAAAAATAAAATACAAAGCCTAAAGCAAGAAGCAATAAAGAAGAAAAAATCAAAATTAGTATGGATAACATGCAACCCCAACAGGCCAAGATTTAACTTAAAGAATAAAAAAAGATTGCGCAGGGTAACCTGCGCAATCTTTAATTTTTAGATGGCTCTAAATTGAGAGCAATCAATTTCACACGGAGAGCGCCCATTCTTAATTAGAACCACATGAATAACAAGTATCAAATTTAGAACGGTAAGTTGCCTAGCGGTGGGTACGCTACGTATATTAAAGTGTATCGAAGAAAATAATGCCTTCATAAATAGACTAAAGCTCTATGGAAAATATATATGTACTCACCTCATCCACAATTCCAGCCAGCAAACTTTCCACTGAACTCAAGAGAGTTAAACAAGCCTCAAGAAGGGAAATTAAAACATCTAAACCTTCGCTAAATAATGCATCTATTGCCTTGGTTTATTTGGATAAAAGAGATTCCAACCCGCTAAACGCGATAATCCAAATAAAATTAAAATGGCCTGAAATGGCTGTTGTATACATAGGGCACAAAATTACATTTAAGCTGCCGATTGAATTGATGCGAGTAGGTCTAAGTGATTACCTGACTCAACCAGTAACACAGGAAGATATTGATGATTCAGTTGAAAGAATTTGCTTAAGGATGAAGGTGCTGAGGTTTGACCCAGAACACTACAAGTTACTACCAGGGAAATTCAGGTGTGCAATTTGTTGACAAAAGGATTGATAAGCAAGGAAATTGCTGAATATCTGAATTTAACACCCGCAACCGTCAAGGTTTACAAATCCAGATTGTTCAACAAGCTGAGTGTGAAAACCATTTCAGATTAAATGAGAAAAGTTCTCATTTAACATGACTACATTAATGAAGTGTGTGAAAAATCTCAAATCAGTCCACCCCACCCTCTTTCTTATTTCAGTGTTTTTAATGCAATCCTCCAACATGAATTCAGTTAAAAAAAGGGGCATCAGAGCCCCTTTTTTTAAAAGTCATGAATCTTACTTGTTCGCAACACTTGCTTTGGCTGCAGTATTTAATTGCCAAACAATATTTGCAAAAGACATATTCATAGCGCCATATACCTCTCCAGACTTCGGATCAGCATTATCACCCAGCAACTCAACCGACGCAGTTGCATAGTCAGTTAGAGGAATACCTGCAACTGTTAAACGCTGAATACCTGACTGACGTTTTGCTTGATTAAATGTACCTGAAGCATCAAGTACTACTCGGGTATCGTAACCTTGCTCGTACGCAGACATGGCCGGCAACGCAGCGCAAACCTCCAAAGAAATACCGGCAACCAGAATTTGCTTGCGGCCTGTAGCCTTCACCGCCTCGACGACCTTGGGGTCATCCCATGCATTTACTGCTGTTCTTTGAATAATGTTTACACCAGGTAATTCTTTTGCTAATTCAGGAATAAGCGGACCCCACATATCGCCAGGACCAACATTGGTAACAATTACCGGTATGCCCAATATTTTTGCGGCTTTAGCTAATGCAGCAACATTATTCGAGAGTTCAGCAGTGCCAATATCACGGACCCCACTCAAAAGACCAACCTGGTGATCAACCAATAAAAGAACTGTATCGGACCGTTTTAAAATCAAACTATTAGTCATTTTTGTACTTCCTCCTTTTGTATTTTTGTAATCAATTGACTGACTGAATACCGTTCCAGTCGATCCGAAGCCTAAAACCATCGCAACAATGCTTGCAACAAAAGTTTTTTTATTAAGCATAATTTTTCTACTTTGCCAATTTAGCAACATCAATGCTGTTGCAATTCACCAATACATCTGATGTACTCGAGCTAGTCTAACAACCACTTAAATAAATTACTATGGCAAAAAGAGAACGCTATGTTTCTAATTGGCATCAATAATTCAATAGAAATATCCAAAAGAGTAGATCTCTAGTCGATAAGATAATCGGAGAACTTTGCACTTCCCATGCAAAAGTCGAGTGGTTTTATGCCCTGGATGTTGCATCCGCAAGTTGAATTGAAAACTCATGAAAGTTAGAGGGAATGCGATCTCCAAGATCAACCCCGTTTACCAGCTTATCAGGCAGGTCTAAATAGACACCCAATTTCTTCCTCATTGCTAAGCTAGGTGTAATCCATATGGAATTCATAGCCAGCCACTTCCAGAACCGAGGATCACTCTCAACCGGTATTGGGGCTCTTGTTTTGTATGAAATCGTACACTGCTCCAATAACAAATAGCCATCAATTCCACCTTTCATCTCCAGCATGATGACTATTGGCATATTGACTGAATAGCCCAATGCTGTAGTTTCAAAAAAATTCACTGTGGGGCGAATCCACTCATGCACCCACTCTTGGCGCTCAAAGTTTCTTCTAAAGTATGAGCTAGAAATCAAATCATCATTTAGCATCTTTTACCCAATATTGACCAATTAGCGATAGTTGATTCATATTTTTTTGGCTCCTAACTACTATTCTTGTTTATTCTCAGACTTTCTTGTAACACCCGTTGCAAAATTGAGGGTATCTCCAAGGCAACCAAAAAATGTTATCCCATGGTGTATTTGATATTCCAAGTGAACGGGCGATCCAAGATGCTCCTGCACTTTTCTGGCAACATCGTCATCTCGAATCGAAAATTGGAATTTTCTCTGAATTCCTAAATCTGGCTCGATGACCACTTCCCCTTCCCATGTCTTACATATAAAGCCTTTTTTAGATAATTTTTGTAAGTAACCTTCTTGGTAAGAAAATACGGGATTCCAGTCAAACCATAAGTACGCATATCCCACCGAAAAAACTATAGCAAGTAGGCATAAAAAAGCGAGTATATTTTTTGCTTTCTTAAGCATTATTTTTCCATTCGATAAAATATTTTTCGGTAACAGCCTGAAGCATTAATTTAAGATATAAGAAAAACTTTGTTTTGATTTCTATTCCTAAAAAATACCGATGAAACTATCAAAAAAATATTTGCCATTTTTTTCTGCCGCATTGATGTCATGCATCATGTCAGCAGCAATGTCAGCTGTATCCCTCCTCACCATATCAGGCTTCAATAGTAATTTTTTTAAAGAATGGCTCGATAGCTTTGCTCACGTATGGCCCACCTCTTTTATCATTATTTTTATTGTTGCGCCCTTTGTGCGGTGGGTTACCTCCAAAGTAACTGAGCATTAATTTCGTCAATGAATAATGTCTCCTATTTTAAGTCTAGGGCAATAGCATCAATACACTGACAATTATTTTGGATGGAAAATAGAACGATTTGTTTCATAGTTGAGTTTGGTGCGATCTTTAATTTCTAGTCAATTTCATTTGAACTTAAATCCCAAAAACATCAATCACTTACGAGTTAACTACCACTCTAGTGCAAAAAATTTGATCCGCCTTTTCAGCAAGAATTTTTCTGCAATTGAGATTAAGATCATCGGGGATATCTTAATTTTCTTAAGGAGAAGCAATGGCAATACCTTCAAATATTGCAGTTATATACCACTCTGGATATGGTCATACCGAAGCAATTGCCAAATCAATTGCTGAGGGTGCGAATGGCGCGTTATTGATTACAATTGGTCAGGATGGAAATATTGACGAACAAGATTGGGAGTTTTTAGATCATGCTGATGCCATCATTATGGGTAGCCCTACATATATGGGGGGCGTAAGCTGGCAATTTAAAAAATTTGCTGATGCGACAAGTAAGCGATGGTTTGCTGGCAGATGGAAAAATAAGGTTGGCGGTGCATTTACTATCTCCGCAGGATATAGCGGTGACAAGTTCTCCACCCTGCTCTATATGCTTACTCTAGGTATGCAAAACGGCTTGATCTGGGTCGGTCAAGCTGAAGCAAACGAACACAAGGTCATTGATGGCATTAACCGACTTGGGTCATCCTTGGGGTTAATGGCTCAGTGCCCACCACAAGATCCAGCTAGCGCGATACCGTTAGGTGATTTGGAAACGGCGCACCTGTATGGACAAAGAATTGCTGCCGTTGCCGCAAGATTGAAATTGGCCTAATTTAGCTATTTTCATATTTATCCGAACGAATGAACTATCGACATAAGACTTAGAAATGTAGCTCTTAGCTGAATTTTTTCGTTCTCGCGACTAAAAGAACCCTCACTCCATACTTTAATTATTAAGACACATGAACGCTAACGTACCCCAGGACATACCCACCAATTCTTTGTATGATGAATCCGCAAAGATAAATGGTGGTTACTTTCGCGTTCACCCTGGATTAGGCATTGCACGTGTGGGCAATAGCCCAAATGAATTCTATATAGGTCCAGAATCACCAAACTGGATACTACCACCAGCAGATAACCATTACAAAGATGCCGATGGCCTCATTAAAAGGCAAGCAGCTCGTTTTAGAGTTTACGAGTACGATTCAAGCGGAAATGTGATTCAAGAAATTCACTCAAAGATTGCTCGCATTGTATGGACCGTAACAATTGCCAATAAAAAGGGTGGCTGGTATCAATTTAAAGGTGAAGACGCGTGGGCAGATGAATCTAGTAGAGTCCTCCGCAACCCCACAATTGAATCAAATCTTGAACCAGATCAGAGAAAATCCCTCAATATCACCCCTGCTCAAAAGAGTATTGAGGGAGAAAGCGCCAAACCTATTGAGTTTAATGACGGGTTATTTCTTGGAAAAACCGTTTGTTTGGGGGAAATACGTACCGATGTACTTGGTCGCTTATTAGTTCTTGGTGGCGATGGCAGTGCTGCGAGTATTCAGCCCAACAATCCTGTTAGCGATTTTGCTAATAATGATGGATGGTATGACAATATTGCCGACGGCTGGGTTGAGGCAACAATTTATCTCTCTGATGGATGTTCTTGCATAGCTGATCGAGCCTCGGTCATTATTGCTCCACCTTCTTTTGCCCCCGATCTTCATAGCCTCGTAACGCTGGATGATCAAATGCAAGAGTTATCGCAATCGCAAGGATGGATAACGCTGGAATCTGATGAAGTTCTTTTTTATCGTGATGTTTACCCAATATTGCTTCGCTCGAGTAATTTAGCTTGGGTTAGCGGAGCAGCCTATCGCGGTCATGGAGCTGGGGCTTATGGCAGCTTTACAGACTCAAAACATATATCGATTTATAGCGACGCCTCCAGCAATTCAAAGGGGAAACGTGAAAGATTGTTTTCCATACTACGACCCCCTGAGATGGCCGATCATCAGAGTGGAAATCCAATAAGCGGTGGTTTAATGCCATTGCTTTATGGCTCAAAAGGGATTGATTCAAATGAAAAGCCTCGTAATTGGTTTTCAATACTGCCAGGTCAATATGCGCGAATGAAAGCGTGGGCTGAAGGTTTATTTACCCTTGATAACCCGATAGAACCCCGGCCACTAGAACATTACCCTGTGAGCGAGCAACCCAATATGCTTGACCGTTCAGCCTTGCAATTCTGCGCTGGCGGCCCTTTTTATCCAGGCATTGAAGTCACCTTCATTGCCACGGATCCCTCAACATGGAGAGCGCCATATCGCATTAACTCTCAATGGCAACCGGGAGACATCACAAAATGGATGGCAGTACCATGGCAATCTGATTTTTATGAATGCACACTACACTGGTGGCCCATTCAAAGACCTGATACCGTACTCACAGAAGAGAGCTTTTCTAAGCAATTGGTTGGTGAGCGCCATAGCTGGGCAAGAGGTCTTGGTGAAAAATCACCTCAAGGCAACAACGACATGGTGAAGTACTGGGCAGATCTTGGTTTTATCGTCCCAACCAATGATAAGAACCAGGATGTTGTATATGTTGAACAAGAGCGCAATAAAATCAGCTGGCCAAATGAGGTTTGATGTCGCCGTTCTTGGCGCAGGCATATCAGGAGCCTGCGCAGCTGTTGAGCTTGCCCGATCAGGATTGAGGGTTGCCTTACTAGGTGAACCCGCTAACGCCAAGGTATTAGATAGCGCAGAAACCCTATCAAGCGCAGCAAAGCCATGGCTTGAGCATCTCGATATCTGGACTGACTTTAAGAAAATTGGCGCACTTCCGCTGGTCGCGTCTCAATCACTTTGGGGAGGCGGCGCCTACTCAAAATCTTCACTTCCATCCCCTTATGGTTCTGATTGGATCATTCCCAAGATAAACTTTATTAATCTCTTGCATGAACATGCAAAAAAATATGGCGTCCATGTAAGCTGGTGTCGCTGGAACAAAGTACAAAATCATAGCCCTGGCGATGAAAAATCCATTTACAGCGTTGAAATAGATGAACCGCCCCACTCCATACTGGCAAATGCCATCATAGACGCAAGCGGCCATCGCGCAAGTGCAGCAAGGCAATTGAATGCGGAGCGTAAATGCATATTCCACCAAACTGCGCAAATTTGGAATATCAGCACCCCAAAGATATCCACCAAACCTTGGAGCTTTACGCTCTCTCATTCGAAGGGGTGGATATACGCTGCAACGAGCGCACACAGCGGTCATTCAATCAGCTTATTTTCTGCACATCATAGCGGGCAAGAGGCTTCCCACAAGACATCAAATAGAATGGCAGTCAACAAGATGACTTCTAATTCTCAGATTAAAGACATTCTCAAAGTGCTAGGACATAAAATGGAAATTTATGGCATTGAGAATATACTCAAGGACCAGCGGCCCACCCTCCGTTCGGCAACTTCTAGCAGCACATGGCCGGTAGCTAATAGGCATTGGGTAGCGATTGGCGATGCAGCTTGCACTTTAGATCCCCTGTCAAGCTCAGGCCTTTTACATGCCATTAGAAGTGCTTGCAAAGGCGCTAGGGCCATTAAAAATTCCTTAAATGGAAATTTCAATGATTTAGAGAGCTATTCAAAAATGACAAATCAGTTTTTTCAGAAATATATCCATGAGCGGCAGCAGGTATATTTAAACTCTAAAATTACTCTTTAGAAATTTATTGGGGCGCCTACTTTCCCTTAAGGACATAAATTGCAGTATTTATCGGCCAACTGCAATTTATGTCAGAAATAAAGGCCCCCATAAATATCAGTAAAACTGGTTCTAAGCGCCATCTACAGTCTCAATTACAGCGCCACCTGATGACGTGACACTTACCCCACCAAGAGGGCAAGATTTTGAATTTTGAAGAATGACTGCGCTTGCGTTACCTCCTAAAGCCTTGATAGCCCCACCAACGCTAAGTGATTTTACGAGTCCGTCGCCTTCTACAGTTAAAGCAGAAACTCCATCAGCATGTGTTACAACGTCACCGCCAACCTGAATCGCATCAACCACTCCACCTGGTTTAATAGAGATTGCCACGGCATGCAAAACCAAATTAACGCCCTTGACTAAAGAATTGCCTACACCGCCAAAAGTTTCTACATTTTCGTCTATAGAGATTGCCCCAATCGGCTTGCTAATTTGAATGCCTATCGAACCATTGCCATATGTGGTTATTTGTTTGAAACGGATATTATTTACAGTTCCATCGTATTGATTAAAGCCTCGCGCGCCTTGACCATATGTAATTACAGCATCCTTGGCCAAAAAGCTTCCCACTACCCCGAAATTAACAAATCCAATCCCGCTGGGGCCATAGGATATAACTGGTTTATGGCAAATCCACTGATCTACCGTACCCCAATTATCTAAGACCATATCATTGGTGCCGTACGTTACAACTTCAGAATAGTTTTCGATTAACGTTGCATGTGCTCCGTAAACCAAAAATACTCCGCCAGTAATAAAGTCTGCAGTTCCTGCAGTTAATAGACCCGTTGAATAAATAGCTCCCGTAGTCATTTTTTCTACATCAACCAAACCCAGCTCATCCCTAAATCCAGATACAAATAGTCCTGAACCAAAAACTGGTGCCCGTTTAGAGCCGACGCTTATATTATTAAGGCTAAGGCTAATTTTGCTTGTTGGGCTAGGGTTAAAGTTATAAACAGTAAACGCCCCTTGAAGCACGTTCACACCATACTTCTGGGGTTGCTCCGTGTATGCGCGAGAATCACAAGCAGCTACATGCACCGATTCAGCATATATAACTGCTTTTTCAGACCCAACCCGCATAATCAAACCAACTTGCCCCGTTACATGCAACCCACTTAATTTAAGGGTGCCATAGTCCTTAACACCAGCCGTTAAAAAAATAGCACGGGAGGTTGCAGCGGAGAGAATAGTTAAATTGTCAATCACGTTATCACCCATGAGCCCAACTCCACCACCCTCTGAAAATGCCAAAGTAGCATAGGCATCTTTCTTACCCCGCAAAGTTACCCCACTCGGCAGAAAAATATCATGAGGTGAAACTACGGTGCTTGCTAATTCAATAACACAATTACGTGAATCACTTAATGCATTTAACAATCCATCGATTGATGTAACCTCGATGCAAGTCCCCTGGTTCATATTTCCCCTCCCTTAAAATTTATAAGCATATAAATGACTAATTTTTAAAAACTCATATTCATAGAGCCTTCAAATCCACCGCAGAGCCGCTGCAAAAATGACTATTCTTGCTACAACAGGCCAATGTAACTTGTGGCACTTACTAATCTAGCCATCCATCAACTCATGATTCTGTTTAGACCATAAGCCTTAAAACTTATATGCTTATTACTAAATGCGTCCAAAGTTACCGGATTTAAAATCATTAATCGCCTGAGTGATCTGCTCCTCTGTATTCATAACAAAAGGTCCATATCCCACGATTGGTTCATTTAAAGGCTGACCATTAAGAAACAATAAAACTGTGTCCTCTAGCGCAGTAAATCTCAAATGCGATCCTTGAGACTCCATAATCGCAAGCTCAACCCCATTAACTATCTGTCCATCCTCAAATTCAATAGAGCCCTTTAAAACGAATATCGCAGTGGTATAACCCTCTGACACCGGAGTGTTCCAACAAGCCCCCTTCTTTAGTCCAATATCCCAAAGATTAATTGGGCTAAAAGTCTTTGCAGGTCCACTTACATTTTGAAAAGTTCCAGCGATTACACGAACTACTCCGAGAGATTGGGCAAGCTCGACCAATGGAATACGGTTCTTATCGAGAGCCTGATAACTCGGGTTAACCATCTTGTCTTTTGCGGGCAGATTAACCCACAATTGAATCATCTGAAACATGCCCCCACGGGAGGCATATTCAGGGCTATGGTATTCCTCATGAGTAATTCCGCCGCCAGCAGTCATCCATTGAACATCACCCGCACCAATGGTGCTGCCATTGCCAGATGAATCTCGATGCGTAACGCCACCTTCATACACTATAGGTTACCGTCTCAAAACCTCGATGGGGATGCTCACCAACACCAAGCCTGTCATTAGTTGGCGGGAAAGTTATAGGCTCGACATAATCTAGATGTAAAATGGGGATATTTGATGGGCAATATCACTATAAGAAAAGAGGTTTTTTACTGGGAAGCCGTTTCCGACCCAGTGAGAATCACCGGCGCGCTTGATAAAGGCAACTTTTTTCATAATCCTCTCGCTGGATTAGAGATGCGTTAATATTTTTTGGCTGCAAAATTAAAGTTAACTCTGGTACTCAATCAGCCACTCCTATCGCAATAACAATAACTAGACCATATTGGCTCAATCAAATGGGTGGCTCTGGAAAATTAATGGTTCCCCTTGAAAATAGTGAACTTTGTATGCGATTTCATGCAAACCAGCCTCAGATACAAGCTCGCCAAAAAGAGCGGTATCACTTGACAAGGAACATAAAATAATTCCTGAGAATGGCGTCGTTAGTCGTCCGTACCTTGTAAGAATTGTTTGCGCACACGATAGAAAGCCACCGTACCGGTAACAATTTGATTTTTCCCCAATCGCTTCAAAAAGTGCAAATCTCATAGCCGCTCCAGGCATTATGAATTGAGGGTTGCGCCTGTGAAACCAGCACGACCCCCGTAATTCGCTAAATCACGAAACTTCTTTTGCCATAAGACCCATCATAAATAATGAGGCGCCTTGCATTAGGAGCTCAACAGAAATGATTAGACCTGGAAACCAGAAGCTGTCAGATGGAAAGTCATTAAAAATCATGGTGCCCAATAAAATTGAAACTGCACCAGATAAGAAAATCCAAAGCCAGTTACCAAATGAACGATAATGGAATGAAACTGCCATGCGCATTAAGCCGCTTACAAAATACACTGCAGCAAACCACAGGGTAATCATTCCCAATGCTGGTACCGGATAAGCCCATATGTAAAAACCGGCAACAATATAAAAAATTGCAAGAATTAGTTGAATGGTTTTACTTTTCCAACCTGAGGACATGAAAGCAAAAATTGCTTGGAGCCAACCGCCAAAGCAGAGCAATAAGCCAAGCATGTCAACGGAGAGTAAAGATGATTTGGCACCACCGGCGACTACGATTCCACCCAAAATAACCAGCAATACTCCCAGCCCCATTAGCATTCCAGGAGACTTTGCAGTACTTCCAAAAATACTAGCATCGATACTGCTAATGCCCTGACTTTGATTTTCCGAAAATTTATTCAACATGTAAAATAGCTCCTAGTAAGGATTAATAAAATTTCATTTCTAAAGATGAACACCACAATGGCTTATTCACCTTCTTCTTGAATAAATTATCAGCCAATATTTACTAAATTTTCTTTGCATAAACAGAACGAGATGTTCTAAATTTAAAACCTTGCTGCAAGCTCTATTCATTTGTTAATGCTAGTCAAATAAGCATCTCGCGCATTAGCCATGCATGCGATCTAAGTTGTGGATATTAAAAATACTCCGCCAGTACTCGCGTCTTTAAAATTTATCGCTTTTCATTGGTGACTACATCTTCACCCCATCTACTCACAGTATTTTGTAAGCTCTAAGGAGAGCTGCGCAAACGGCACACCACATTAGGTTGTGGCATAAAAATTCTTTCACCAATATTTATTTTTATTATTTATTACTACAATCAATTTTTGAAACATAACGTTCTATTTATAGCATCAATAAAACACCACCAAGGTATAAAAATATTGTATTTTTTACCCTTTCAGCTAGCAACTATTTACTGCTAAATATACACAAACTTAGTCCCAAGTTACCTTAAAGGTCATCATCATTTTTACTCACATCCCGCAACACTTACATAGCGCACCACCACTCGCCTGGTTAGCGCTTGCCCATATTGTTATTGTCATTTTTTTTGGGCTTAGGTTACTTTCTACCCCCAAATCCCCTGGCGTAGTCCTTGCATGGATGTTGGTGATTGCAGCGCTACCCTTTATTGGGGCCCTTCTCTATATTCTGATTGGCGAACGCTCGGTAGGTCGAGATCTCTCCAAGAAAATCGTCCATATTAATGATGGCTATGGAAAAATTGCATCCTCTCTGCAAAAGCAATTCATTGCTACCAGAGAAAGCCTCTGCCCTGAAAGTCAAGCCTTGAGCCTACTGGCAGAATCCAGAAATGGTTCGCCGGTAATAGGTGGAAACAAAATCGAGCTCCACACAGAATCACTAAAAATTCTGCAGCTACTGATTGATGAGATAAACCAGGCCAAGAAAAGCCTTCATCTTGAATTCTATATTTGGGCTCTTGGTGGAGATGCGGACCGAGTTGGAGAGGCATTAATTGCAGCCTCCAAACGAGGCATCTCTTGCTTGGTTTTGTTAGACGCCTTTGGCAGTAATGATTGGTTTAAATCAGAATGGCCTTCACGCTTCAAAGAGGCTGGGATCCAAGTTACCAAAGCACTCCCAATTCAGTTTGGTCGATTCCAGTTTCGTCGTGTTGACTTGCGTCTTCATAGAAAAATCTTGGTTATCGATGGTACGATTGCTTGGACTGGAAGCATGAACTTAGTTGACCCACGTCTCTTTAAGCGGGATGCCGGCGTAGGTCAATGGGTTGACGCTATGGTGAGGATTGAGGGTCCAGTTGTAAGGCAATTTGACTTAACCTTCTCCGTTGACTGGTCCGTTGGCAACTCTAGTATTAAGAACTTTAAAGACTTTAGCGACCCAAGGAACGATTCACCCAATAGCGATAATCAAGGCCCTATTTTGGCGCAAGAATTTTCTTCTGGTCCAGTCTACCGTGACAATGTTTTATACCAAACCCTTTTATCGGCGATTATGAATGCTCGAGAAGAGCTCATCATTACCACGCCGTACTTTGGCCCAGATGTTGGATTGTTTCAGGCTCTAATGGGTGCCGCAAGAAAGGGCGTCAAAGTCACCCTAATAATCCCCAAGTTAAATGACTCTACTCTTGTTGCCTGGAGCAGTAAAAGCTACTACTCCAGCTTGATGAATTCAGGGGTACGAATTGCAGAGTTCCATGGCGGTCTACTACACACTAAATGCATGTTAATTGATAATAATGCGACGATCTTTGGATCAGTTAATTTTGATCAACGCAGTTTGCGTCTGAATTTTGAAATTAGTCTCATCGTTTACAACAAAGATTTTGCAAGTCAGATCCAGACCCTTATCAATTCTTATTTAAGCCAATCTAATTTTGTTAATCCAAACGAATGGGCTAAGAGAGCATGCTGGCGACGCTACTTGGAAAATGCTGCGCAAATGACTTCGCCCATTTTGTAGGAAAATTAAATTAATTTCTAAATTTATTCGGTCATCTTTACATATGGAGACACTGTTTAGGGGCACTTATTGGATTCTCATTTAGCCAATAATAGAAATAGAGGATTTTTTAAAACAACCATGAATAGGTTTGCGTTTGCCGTACTTTAAATTATTATTTTTACCTAAATCAGTAACAAGACCTAAAGGGGGGTATTCCCCCTTTAGGCAATACCCCTAGAGCTTATACATCAAAGCGATCAGCATTCATCACTTTTGTCCACGCAGCAACAAAGTCATTTACGAATTTCTCTTGATTGTCATCTTGAGCATAGAGTTCAGCATATGCACGCAAAATGGAATTAGAGCCAAATACAAGATCAACCCTTGTGGCTGTCCAGCGTTTATTACCGCTCGAACGCTCAACTATGTCATAGCTATTTCGGCCTGTTGGCTTCCATTCATACGACATATCAGTGAGATTCACAAAGAAATCATTACTCAAAACGCCTTCACGATCCGTGAAGACTCCGTGTTTTGTTTGGGCATAATTTGTACCCAATACACGCATTCCACCAATTAAGACCGTCATTTCCTGTGCTGTAAGCCCCATCAACTGGGTTCTATCCAAAAGCAACTCTTCAGGTGTGACAACATAATTTTGCTTCAACCAGTTACGGTACCCATCCGCTAAAGGCTCAAGAACAGCAAATGATTCAATATCTGTCATCTCTTGAGTGGCATCACCGCGACCAGGCAAGAATGGAACATCAACTTTAAAGCCACCCGCTTGCGCAGCCAGTTCAATACCAACATTTCCACCCAATACAATGATGTCCGCTACGCTTACTCCGGTCTCTTTTGCAAAAGATTCATATACCGCCAAGACTCTTGCCAAGCGTTCAGGCTCATTACCCTCCCAACCCTTTTGTGGTGTCAAGCGAATACGCGCACCATTTGCCCCGCCGCGCTTGTCAGAACCACGGAAAGTTCTAGCGCTATCCCATGCGGTACTGATCATGTCTGAAATGGAAAGATTGCTTACTGCAATCATGCTCTTAATAGCAGCAACGTCATAATCCTTGCGACCAGCTGGTACAGGATCTTGCCAAATTAAATCCTCCGCTGGAACATCTGGCCCAATATATCTTGCTTTGGGGCCCATATCGCGATGGGTAAGCTTGAACCATGCCCTTGCAAACACTTCTGAAAAATATGCTGGATCTTTATGAAAACGCTCACAAATTTTTAAATAATCCGGATCCATTTTCATGGCCATGTCAGCATCAGTCATGATTGGATTGCAGCGAATCGCAGAATCCTCAACATCAACCGGTTTATCTTCTTCTTTAATGCTGACAGGCTCCCATTGCCATGCACCAGCCGGGCTCTTTTTGAGCTCCCAATCATGATTCAAAAGCATATCAAAATAGCCGTTATCCCATTGGGTTGGATGGGAAGTCCATGCACCCTCAATACCGCTCGTTACGGTATCGCGACCAATTCCTCTAGTTTTGTGGTTTATCCAACCAAGGCCCTGCTCATCAATAGGTGCACCTTCAGGAGCTGGGCCTAGGTTTGCAGGATTTCCGTTACCGTGGGCTTTACCAACAGTATGCCCACCAGCAGTAAGGGCAACCGTCTCCTCATCATCCATTGCCATACGAGCAAATGTCACGCGCATATCGTGCGCAGTCTTAATTGGGTCAGGTACGCCATCAACACCTTCTGGATTTACATAAATAAGACCCATCATTACGGCTGCCAATGGGTTTTCTAGGTCGCGCCCTCCAGAGTAGCGACTACCCTCACCGCCAGACTTTTGCAACCACTCCTTTTCCGAGCCCCAGTAAATATCTTTTTCTGGATGCCAAATATCTTCGCGGCCGAAACCAAAGCCAAACGGCTTTAAGCCCATCGATTCATATGCCATGTTGCCTGCCAATACAATCAAATCCGCCCAACTAAGCTTATTGCCATATTTCTTTTTAATAGGCCAAAGTAAACGACGTGCTTTATCAAGATTGGCGTTATCTGGCCAAGAATTTAAAGGTGCAAAGCGTTGGTTGCCAGTACCAGCACCGCCACGACCATCGGCAATACGATATGTTCCAGCTGCATGCCAAGTCATACGAATCATTAATCCACCATAGTGACCCCAATCAGCCGGCCACCAAGACTGGCTATTAACCATCAATGCTTTGAGATCTGCCTTAAGAGCATCTACATCCAGTTTTTCTAACTCATCACGGTAATTAAAAGACGGTCCCATCGGGTCGGTCTTGGTGTCGTGTTGGTGCAAAATATCTAGATTGAGTGACTTTGGCCACCAAGCCATAACGTTATTAGAAACTTCTGTATTCGCGCCATGAATAACTGGACAACCACCGACAGAGTCTGAATTGATATTTTTTGACATACAACATTCCATTGATAGTTAAGGAATTAATAAAATATCATGATAAATATCAAATTTAGCTGTAATTAACAGGACGGATTGTTGCAGTTGAGAGATCGCCTACGGGACATAGTCACTGAACCCCACATCCAAGTAGCTTAAGAAAAAAGTTTTGCTAAAAAGGTGGCGTTAAAAAAGCAATGCAACAAAATTGAATATTGACCCGTTAAGTCTATTGGGCAGATTGAATGCATCAAAATATGCAGAATCTCACAATCAGTGCGCGTATCCCAGGGGAATAAATCTTGAAAACCTCATCGAGCAATATATTTAGTAGGTGAACGTTATTTCAGCACTAAAAATAGGACAAAAAGTTTTATAAATGGAATTCAAATTGGTTCATATAGTTCGTATCATGGACACATTTAAAAAAAATACAACTAACTAATTAATAGATGAATAGATGTCAAAAATTGATGCGTATTGGTTTTGAACTTAATTGTCTACACAGCTAAAAAATGGTTACCAAAATTGGCGAAAATGAAAAAACTATACCGATATACGCGGTAAAAGCATTAAAGCTATGGATAGGGTCAGTGGCTATAGGTGTCATTGCTATCTATGGGGTCAATACCCTTTTTGCCGATGGCTTTAGGAAAAAAGAAACAGCTGCAGTAGACAACTACGAACAAAGATTGGGTTATGCGAAATTAATTGTATCGGCAGCAATACAAGCACGGTGCGGAAAGCCTCCATCTGAAAAATTATTGAATAGTCCAGAAGTGATGAATGCGATTCAGAGGCTCTATAACGAAGAAATAATGAAGTCAAGCGTAGTGCAGTATTCAAAAAGTGTAGCTAAAAAGGTCTCATGTAATACGTAGCCCAACGTATTAAGTATTGAAAAGATTGAGAATTCAATCAAACTTATAAAGTAAAGCCAAATGTTAATCGATCAAGACTCTTCCACCCTTGTGCTTGTTGATCTACAACAGCGCTTAATGCCTTCAATCCATCAAGCTAATAGCGTCATTAATCAGTGCGTCAGAATTTCAGAAATTGCAAAAATTCTTGAAATACCCATCATTGGAACGCAGCAGAGCCCCAAAAAAATTGGGCCTTACATAGAAGAAGTCTCCAGATATTGCGAAAAGACTATTCAAAAAGAGCACTTTAATGCGTGTTTCGACGGACTCATTGGCTCATTGCCTTTAAATAGACCAGAAATCATCCTGGCTGGATGCGAGACACATATTTGCGTAATGCAAACTGCACTAGGCCTAATTGATGCTGATTACTCTGTAACGATCATTGTTGATGCAGTGGGATCACGCAATGCTTTCGATGGTGATATCGCCCTTAAAAGACTAGAGAAGTCGGGAGCAATTTTATCTACGGCTGAAATGATCTCCTATGAATGGCTTAGGTCCGCAAAAAATAAATCCTTTAAGGAGGTTTTAGGGTTGGTTAAGGTTAAATAAACCAAGGATCTCTTAATGAAATTTACTGAACTTATCAGGAGAACATTTGGCATACTGATTTATGTTGCTCTAGTCTACTGGGTGATAACAAATATTACGCCAATTAGCCTATTTTTAAGAGGACTGGTTTAATTACTGCCGCTCATAAAATAAATATCAACTTCGGAAAAATTTGAGAATTTCAGTTTATAGAGTTCTATTTATAGGACATGAATAACCTACAAAAAAGAATCTCCCTGAGAAAATAGATCACCCCTAAATTATTTTTTATACGAGTATTTTTTTATGACACCATGCAACATAAACCGTGCTAACAACTGCCCAAAATGTGGGGGGATCCCTTTTATGCAGCAAGGGAATAAGGAGTCTGAAAGCCAAGTTACTTGCGATGCCTGTGGAACTATTTATCTTGCGAAGGACGTTGCGGCAGATAAGACTGCAGCAGGACCGGTAGATCTTATGAATGATCTTGTAGAAACTGCATTTAACAACATATTTAGAAAATAAAAAGTATCAATTCTTACCATCTAATTTCCTGTTGGAGTTTGAAGGAATCATCAACTACAGAGAAATTGATTAATTGAGGATATCTTGTGCTGATTGTTTCAATTTGGATTAAGCGGTACAGACCATAGGCTTTCTAAAACAACTTACGGGTTTTAATTCTTAAAATTCAATAAAGCCATACATCATCAAAGCCAATAAATGGAATCCTTACATCCTCAATCTTGGGTTTTAATCATGACTGCGGTCCCGCTACTCCTTAAATTCTTTATCCCATTTTTTTCACTTCTCAAACCTAGCACATTGTCTCTAGATGATATGGAAAGTGCATATCAAAAATTAAAAGAAGCCCTTGCTAATCATGACTATCAGGCGGTAGAGCTATATAGTCAGAGAATTTACCCTTCTACAAAAAAGATGCGACTAACTGGTCAACTTATAAAAAATATTTTTACAGTTAATAAGGATGGTTTTCTTGATACAAATAGACTCATTCAAGGAAGTCACTTCTTCAACATTACATCGACCAGCATTAAACCCAAAATTCTGTTTTATGGAATAAGTCGCCTTGAGGTCCATTATTGGGGCTATTTGATTGCATTGATCCTAATCCAATTAATCATCCTTTTTCCGCCCCTATATTTTATATGGCACATTGCAGACATTATGCAAAACAAAATACCCACCATTATTGAGGCAATTATCGCAACACTGGTGATTCCAGTCGCATACTATGCAATCCTTGCCCGACCACTATCAAAAAACATTTCAGACTTGCGTGCATACAAGGAGCTCTATGAAGCTTGGCATAAAAATCTGAATGAAAAGGCAAAAAAATTGGGTGAAAATTAGGTGTAATCTGTTGATTTTCCTAAAGCGGAAAGAAACGAAAGTCGATATAAAAATGTCTAATACATCCCCAGATAATTTCTAGAGATTGGAACATGCATCCAATTTCAAAAGAATGTGCGATGTATTGCCCCATTTTTATCGATATATATATTGGTAGAGGTGGGAGCACTACGTTACAACACAATCGGTTGACCCAATCCAAATCATGAGATTAATGATTAACTGGGACCTCTACCAATAGCAATTGCGCATCGGGATTAAGCGCCCTACCCACTACATGATGAATATTTTCGATGCCGATAGCATCATTTGGGCCCAATGTATTCCCCTCGATTAAGAATTTTCCTCGCATTACATAAACAAACACTCCATGGTTTTTGCCTTGCAATACATAGGACACATTAGCATTTTGATCAAAACAGCCAATACTAAACCACGCCTCCTGAAGAATTCTTGCGCCTTGTGCAACGTTATTTTCCCCAGCCTCACTCCGCAGTGGCTGTACTATAGTCATTAGTCGATTTTGCTGGAGCTTATCGGCATACCGATACCACTCATATCTCGGCGCTGCATTTGGTTCGTTAGTATGTAGCCAAAATTGCATTGTAGTGAGGATATCTGTATTGCTAGCATTAAATTCACTATGTGCCATACCAGTTCCCGCAGACATAATTTGCACCTCTCCATCGCCAAAGTGAATCAAATTACCGTCAGTATCTTTATGCTCCCAACGGCCCTTGATTGGAATAGTAACAATTTCCATGTTTTCATGGGGGTGCATTGGATAGCCACCACTCGGCTGTATAGTACCCTGATTAAATACATGCAATACTCCAAAATTATGTCTGTGTGGAGAATCATATTGTCCGCCACGAAACATTGGTCGCATGGTGCGCCATCCAAAGTCATAAAATGCAGTTTCGCTATCTGGATATAAGGATATCTTTGGGGGTAATTTTGAGGGAGAGCCGGATGAATTTATCGCTCTTGCACCTGTATTTTCAATTGACTGAATGCAATTAGACATAGATTTCCCTTTAATTAATTTTTTAAGTAGATCTTTAAATATATAAGCACTTAAAAATAGAAAAGACTGCACTGTTATCCAGTGCAGTCTTAGCGCTGCCATTACGTGATTTAGGAGCATCACATCAGTCATCATCTAGCACTGAAGTCTTTATTTTCTACATTAATTAGAAAACTTCAATAGTGAATATAGGACGATGAGTATCAAATTCTAAATTGATATGGCCCATGATGACCATGGATGTATGGGCGCAACTTTAACGAAAAACTATTTCATCCCAGGGCTTGATAGACTCCTGCCCTCCCAACCAAAACAATAAGTCTCATTTTATGGAATTGAAACTGTATCTACCTCCGTTGAAAATACGAGTCCTAACTATTATTCCTTACGCATAATATTGGCCAATGCTATAAATGATATGACTTACATAAATCCAGACATAATTAATTTCGCAATTTTATTTAGATATCTTCTTATTGGGCTATCTTTAGTTTTGGTGTTTCATGGCTCTTGCGTAATGAGGATCATTACTACATTTGAGATTAAGGAAAATAAGCTAGTCGAGAAGAAAAAATATACAACATTAATTATTTCTGTTTACAAAACCCTATCGCTATTTGCACTATCGCATATGGCAGGCGTTCTGATTTGGGCGGCGATCCTGTAACATGCTTGAATTAATTACCTCACCCATAAATGCCATTCTTTTTGCTGGCAGCTGCTATCTAACATTGGGCTTCATCGGTGATGTTCTGCCATTTGGCTGGAAGTCTCTAGCTCTTTTTATCTCATTCTCTGGTCTTTTCTCCATCGCTTGGACGACTTCCGCAATGGTTGGACTTACCAACTCCCTTAAAGGTGCATGGTTAAAGAGAAAGCAATTGGCAGATGAGAAATCCAGAAATAAAGGTTTAAGAAATAAGTCTCCTGCCGCTTAATTTAGTGAGCAATTGATGAAATTGATTGCAGTGAATAGCCACATCAATCCGGATTAACCATGGCTGACTTATATATGGGGATACTGGGTGCGCAGAATAAATCGACTTACATCAAATTCTGATGGCGGGATTTGCTTTTGGTTAGATTTAGGCCGCTTAAAATAGCTACCATTGCAGAGCCATTTAGTAGACTTAATTTTCCAAGTTGACCCTGTCATCTTCAGAAAAATCTCGCTAGATTAACAGCGGCACTTTTTATTATCGCTCTCAAGCCCACTCTGATGCTTAGAAATTTAAGCTCTACAACCTCATAGAGGTAATAAATCGCTTTTTTAAGATTCAATCTTATCGGCCGCGCTCGGACACAGGTAAATATTAGTCACAAAATGATAAGTAACATCACCGTGAATTGTATGAAGCGGAATCGCGCCACCATCACTATCTGAAATTATCTTTTTCAAATCACCAAGATCAACACTTCCACCATTCCTAGAATTCGTCTTGCACTCAGAGCAACTACGTGAATCCGGCATCGAGTGGTTATCATTTTTTGTAGATTTTTTAATCATTGTCCGGAACTCAAATGCATGCGATCATATTTTCCAAAGACCTATGACTAAATAAGGTCTGCTTTCTTCAACACTTTAAATGCAACCTAATGCACATAAAGATATCTTATTACCATTAAAAAAACTCCCTAGCGTTCTTTAACTGAACTTAAGTCACGTTAAATTCTGCCAGGGATCTCAAATATCAACTTTAGATTTTGAAAACTAAAACTACCCCCTACTTACAGACGCTACTTACCCTATAAACCAGTTTCCTTCATAATTTTATGAGCAGTTATACCCATGTAGAGCAATGCCCAGCCTTGCATTAACATCTCGATGGAAATTAAGAATCCTGGCAACCATAAACTTACGCTAGGGTAGCTGTTTAGGATGAGGATTGACATCAAAATAGATAGGAGTGACGAGATCAGAAGCGAGATCCACCCTTTAAAATGGCGATACTGGAATGCCACAATTAAGCGCAATACTCCAGTGGCAAAAAATGCAAACCCAAGCCACAAAGTCAGCACCTCTAATGCAGGTAGAGGGAAAGCCCAAATACTCATACCAGCAATAAAATAGATTATGGCTAATAGAATCTGAAAAGTAACGCTCTTCCAACCGTTTGCTTTTATGGCATAAATAAATTGTAAGCCACCAGCAATTACTAAACCCATCCCTAATACATTAACCGAAACAACTGAAACCAAGGTTTGCCCAAACAACCCAAGTACACCAAGAATAGCAAATAGAGCTCCAAGCGCTATAAGAGTTCCTGAGCTTTTGACTGTATCACCCAGAATGGATGAATGAATACTATTTAAACCATCTTTAAAATTATTAGTAATGCTCATTTTTTGCCTTATTCAAATTTAGCCTCAGAACTTCTAAAATATTGGATAACCAATATTTTCAATATTCCTGACTATAGTTGAACAAGCAAAAAAACATAACCTATACAAATAGAACCCTACGTTCTATTTGTATAGGTTATCAAGATAAGGGGACTGAGAATCTATAGACTCACATCAAAAAATAATTCACTGAAAGCGATCAATTTAAGTTGTATCCAAGTTAATTGCCTGACCCTCAGCAATTAAATTAGCCCTGGGATGTATACAAAACCTTCAAATTTTAAGAATTTAAAATGTATTGGTAAATTGAGGGTGTTGCAATTTATACGACTAGTCTTTAACCGCCTTTTTAATTGAGTCGGCAATATGGCCATCAATAAATGCAGCGCCCTCAGCCTTTATAAAATCTAAGAAAGCTCTTGTTGCCGATGCCAATCCGAGCTTTGTTGGAAACAGTGCAAACAGGTCGCCTGTAGTTGTGGTCCACTCTGGCAATACGTGCACCAAGGAGCCATTGGCGATCTCTTCATAACAAGAGTAGAGCGGCAAGCTAGTTATTCCCAATCCCGATTTAGCCCCCTCTTTAAGCACATTGTGATTATTGCAAGTAAGCCTAGATTTTAAATTGACCACCTTATTGCTTCCATCGGAGTTATTAAAGCGAACAGTAAAAATACTCTTACTTTCTGAGGAGTAATTTAAAAATGCTAAGTTACTTAGCTCACCAATATTTGCAGGCTGCCCGTGAACCCTTAAATACCCGGGGGAGCAGACTAAAATCCAGTCAACATGAGAAATCTTGGTGCAGATAATTGATGATGACTCCTCAAGAGAACTCACACCACCTCGGATAACAAGATCAAAACCATCTTCAATTAAGTTAACAATCCTATTGGAGACCTCAATATTAAGAGATACCTTTGGATGCATCATTAAAAATTTTGGGATGATCTTTGAAAACACTGACCTGGTGATCTCATCAGGAAAACTTACCCTAACCACCCCATTTGGCTCGCCGATACCATTACGGACAGCAATTTCACCTTCTTCTGCATTAAGAACAATTTGCTGGCTAAACTCATAAAGCCTTTTGCCAGCATCTGTTAGCCCAATAGACCTAGAGTTTCTTTGAATGAGCCTTAACCCAAGCGATTCCTCTAGAATGGTTAACCTTCTAGAAATCTTTGATTTAGGGACTCCTAAAGCCTTTGCGGCCGCTGTAAAACCGTTAAGCTCAATTACCTTATTAAAAAAGTAAAGGTCATTCAGATCATATGATAATTTTTCCATGAGTTCTTTTCATTTCACAAAAGATTACAAAATTTGAGAACATTTTATTACACATAGAATTTTTTATAAGATTCAGGCCCTTATGCGCTAAACCATGACTTGCAATGCACTTTAATTAATCAAACCCCCGCCATTCAAAGTGCTATAGCTGGGCCGCTGTCCAAGCATGCCCATTCCAGGATACCATTAGCGCTCATAGCGTTCGCCACTTGCCCAGTCTGCTGATCCAATCCAATACTTCTAGCGCAATTGATGGTTAATTATTTTCGGGTGAACCCCATCAATCAAGGTGAGCCCCAGATCTTGCCACCATATGCGAGCTACTTTGCTTGTTGCACCTCGTCCTCATCTAGCATTACGCATCATGCTGGTAATCAATCGAAGCCATGACGCTAGGTACTGACTATACGGATAACCTCGGCTCTAGTGGCTCCTCATCATTTTGGGTAACAGCATGTAGCGACACTGTGCTCTGGGCAGCCCCCATTTTTATCAAACTGAACAGCTCGCTCAAAAGCAAGATACTTATCCTATGGGCATCTGGGCTAACTGGGCTGCATTTTTTCGCTAAGCAAGAAGCCTCCCTTAATAAACTTCGCTAGGAAGATCGGCAACCAGCTTCTTGTGTTGGGTATTTTGATGTCCATACCCTTGCTTTTCTTAGCCTGATCACCCTTCATACCACCACATACTACTTCATACGCAATTTTTAAAAGGTGTTAGAACCAATGCCCGGTACCCGGCAGACCTCTGGGATGGCTAAGCTAGCACTTACCCGTTTAGGCTATCCATAATCTGACTATCGGTAAATTTGGAACGCTTCATATAGAACCCCTCTCTCTAATTGAAAAAATTTTAGTTCTGGTGACTTTGGCTATAGAGAGCGATTACCAGGAGCTACTTCGCTGATAAATTATATTTTGATTGGACCGGTATTCAGCTCTTTATAGAATTAGTTAATAAAAAAATTACCCAAAAATCTATTTAATAAAAATAATGAAGGCTCACAAATGCGCTATTTTTGATATTTTTTTGGCCAGCGAGACCTGCTGTTCAGAAATGTTTCATCCAAGTCAAGCTTTTACAAATAGAACTAACCGTCCCACCAAATCTACTTTTGGAATTACGTGTGCTCAACTATATTCAACTCAGCGACACCCCATCATTAATAAAAAGAGAGTCGTCAACATTCCCTTTTATCAAATTTATTTATACTCAACCCGGCACTAAAAAGCATGTGTGAACAACCAAAAAAACCATCAATCCATCTGAGTAAATCGCCTTTGATATTGACTGCTTTAACCTGTGCACTGATGCATGCAGGCTATGTCAATGCTCAAGCAACGATGACGGATTTAGGTGTATTGCCTCGAGGGGACTGGTCAACTGCAACTGCAGTAGCAGCCAATGGTTCGGTGATTGTCGGTTATAGCTACGATGGCCCCTATCTATCTTATGGCCAAATGAGGGCCTTTAAATACACTGTTGGTGGTATGGTCAGCTTAGGCACGCCCACTGGGGGGCTTTTTTCCAGCGCAATGGCAGTATCAGCCGATGGCTCGGTGATCGTAGGCACTGCAGCACCAAATGCAACTGATAATTTTACTGATTGGGCTCACAAATATACCTCTGGCGGTGGTTGGGTCCTCCTAACCCCTCCATCTGGTGTTCCTGTAAATTACTCCCGCGGACTTGGTGTGTCTGCGGACGGCTTAGTGGCGGTTGGCTTTATCAATATCAACGATGGAACTGGAAGAAGGGCCTTTAAACACAATGATAGCGGCGGCATGGTGCTCTTGGGTACACTTCCTGGGGGAACGAGCTCATATGCCAGTGCCGCATCATCTGACGGCTCAGTGATTGTAGGCGCTAGCGGTATTGGTACTGCTGGTGAAGATTTTGCCCCAGGATCAGGAAGAGCCTTTAAATACACCACCAGTGGCGGTATGGTGAGTTTGGGTGTTCTTTCTGGGCCCTTTGCCTCTTCGGCTGCCACCGCAGTATCTGCAGATGGCTCGGTGATTGTGGGTGCCAGCACTAGCACCAATATCATTTCCGGAGCAGTAATAGCAACAGCCTTTAAATACACCACCAGTGGTGGCATGGTGAGTTTGGGCGCCCCACTTCCGGGGTTTACTTCTTCAGTTGCAAACGGAGTATCCGCCGATGGCTCGGTGATTGTAGGCAGTAGTTTCAACATCCCTTGGTATGAGCCTGGATCTGCTAGAGCCTTCATATACACTGCGACTGGTGGCATGGTAAGTTTAGGAACATTAGCCGGAGGAACTTATTCATACGCTAACGCCGTATCGGCCGATGGTTCGGTGATTGTGGGGCAAGCCGATAATGCTAGCGGTGGACTTCGCGCCTTCATGTACCGCAATATCACCAGCACCCCAAGCAGTCCCGGTACTACACCTCCACCCCTAGTCGATATTCTCAACACCTATAGCGCTGTTGCTAAGCAAGGTTATCAACTCAATTCAGTTCTC
>NZ_JACVOL010000002.1 GCF_018882415.1 Polynucleobacter sp. 86C-FISCH
TCTTGGCTGATCCGCCTTCATACCACCGGGCATATTGCATCAGCGATGGTAGAGTTTTGTACGGCAATCAAGAAGTATTTACAAGCTTCTTCTAAAGGTCTTGCTACTGGCAGTCAGAGCCTCAATTTGCCTATGCAGGGTAATGATTTGCTAGATTTAAAACGCATGCCATGTTTGAACACAGTACAGCTCCTTTTAAAGTAAAAAATTATCAAAATCTCGCACTTGAAGTCGTGCTAAAAGTGAATTCAGGTCAATTAGACTCCACTGGAATTTCAAAACCAACCGAAGAGGAAAGTATTTGCATTAGCTCTTTAACCATGACTCAGCATTGCTACATAAGCCTCTACAGCAACCTCAGAGCCTAAGACTGGCATCGATGCAAAGAGTCACCGCATCAGTTGTAATTTTTACCGTATTTACATCTATCACAGCGGTACCTACTTAATATTTTTATCATGTGATCCACCCTTAAAACGGTTGCATTGGGCGCCTATAAGTTGAAATACTCTTTCAATACAGCATCAATTTTTTCATCTTCAATCTCCGATTTACTGACTGCTCCATCCCGAATGGTCTTTAGAGTATTGCCCAGGAGAATGGTTCTGCCTGATGGATTCTGAATAATCACCAATCTCTTTTGTACAAAGATGGCCTCTGGGTGTGTGGAGTTCAGGTGATTGGCTGGTGCAAAATCAACCCATTCCCACGGATAAAGATCAAAGGCATGCTGATTGGCCCAAGCGCCATCGACGTAAGCCTTGAGAAGGTATTCATCTGATTTTGATTTTTCAAGCATGAAAATATCATTATCTTGTTCGATTGGCTCTCCAATCCAATCTAAATCGATTGGCGCACGAATACCATAGCTACCAAATCCCAGGTCACACAGATACTTTCTGCCATCGATTTTGGCAACAATGGCCATATGGGTTTTTGGGCGTCTAACTGGATAAAACATAGGTCTTGCTGCTACAAATTGGTATTCAATTCCCAGGGCCTCTAGCGCCATGGCAAAGATGCCGTTGACTTCATAGCAATATCCGCCTCGATTGTGGCTAATGATCTTATCTACAATCTCTTCTGGCACAAGAGAAACTATTTTTCCCGCTTGTACATCTAGATTTTCAAAGGGGACCGTCATTAGTTGCTGACGCATCAGGGCATTTAAAGTTTGAGCATTTGGTTTGAGATCACCCTTATAGCCAATACGATCACAATATTTATATAGGGAAAAGTTAGTTGCTTGCATATAGTTTGTGGATAGTTAAGAAAGTAGATATTAATTGCTTGGTATTTTTAGCGATTATGGGGGTTTAGTTCATACCCAACCCAAGACATCTCCAGTTCGTAAGCCATTGATTTAGCCAGACCATCTAAATCCGGAAATAAAGTTGAGTGGGTAATATTCATGCGATATAGCTCTTGCATAGCCTGAGATCTCATTGATTGATGTAGCACCAGCTTTTGTAGAAGATCTTCACTGGCGCCATAATTATTGATAATATGATCTAAAGACTTGTCTAACACTCCAGGCATAACGAATGTTCCCGACTGGGCCACTAACCTGCGATCCATTTGACGGGGCTCACCAACCCATAGCATTTCATGATCATTAAATAAAAAGTACTTCGCAAAATTGCCCTTCAATCTGGGGTCAACCATTTGCCTCGTCAGCTCGGGATGCCCAGTAGGAGCAAGCCTCCACAGCCTTGGGGTGTCTAAGGCAAATATTGCGCAATCTGATTTCACATCACATAACGCAAAGTAGGCTGCTACAAAGGGAGACTTAGTAAAGTCGAGCATCCTAGTGGGAGAGCCATGATGCTGCATAAGGGCCAAGCAGCGCAGGTCATCGTCTAAAACACTGGGATCATCTAAAAAGTTATGGGCCTTGCGCCGAAAGATCCTCAGCGCTCGCTCTTCTCTGGTGGGCCACTGACTCGCATCAGGAATGTATTGAGCTAGATATCGTGATAGTGAAGTATCGAGCGACCAGCTAGCATCCTCTTGCCCGCGAAAAATCCAACCCTCAAACTGGGTAGTAAGTTCAATAAATTGACTCCAAGAGGAAATTTCGATTGTTTGCACAAAAGCCTTAATAAATTAATAGTAAATATCGCTCGGGGATCAAAGAACCATGACTACTGCAGTCTTAATGGCCAGCCCCACCATCAAGAGCCCAAATGCTTTTCTAAGGTGCGTAGTTGAAATAAGTCCAGCTAAGCGCACACCCAATTTAGAAGCCGGAATAGAGCACATACTCATAACCTATAGTGCGTATAAATCAACATACCCCCAGCGCCAATCCTGGGGCATGCCCGAGGTGATACCAAAGCCCAAAACAGCCCCAACCGAGATGGGCAATATCACTCCTGTAGCAGTGCCAATTGCCCTGCTTAGTGGAAATAGTCAGTATTAGCTCCCTCAATGCACATTTCTAGTCGCGGATGGAGGGTTGTATCGCGTAATGGAAAGGCTTTGTAACAAGGAAATATATATGCCAATTAAGAGCTGGCGGTTTTTATGGATATAAACTATTGATTAGATTTAAGGTTGTTGCTTGGAGGCGCGTAATTAGGGGCGCCACCCTGAGTTGGGTAACTTGGCACTTGATTACCCTTAGAGTACATGCATTGCTGATATGCAATGTTGTATTGAGTCTGCGCCTGATTTTGCTTGCCAGCAGAGTTCATAGCACCCATAGCGGCGCCACCTAATAATCCAACACCAGCACCAGTACCAACATTTTGACTGCTACCACCTTGAATCACTGCACCAGCAGCAGCGCCTAAAGCTGCACCAATCGCAGCGCTAGTGGCACCTTCTTTTAAAGCGGCATTGCTAGTATCTTTTACAGCATTTGCAGCAAATTGACGGCATTCTTGATCCTCTTGTTGAAACACATCAAAAGGCTTGCCTTCGCGAGGCATGATGGCAATGGTCGGGCCAGTAGGCGCAGAGACGCAAGCAGCCAAAGAAGCAAGTAAGGTCAGACTCATAATAGTGCGTTTCATGTGGGGTCCTTAAATAAATTCATGATTAATGCGTCAGAC
>NZ_JACVOL010000003.1 GCF_018882415.1 Polynucleobacter sp. 86C-FISCH
GCTAGCTAGGCTTTGTACTGCTAGCTGGCGGCATTGCAGGTTGAGTTTGCCAACCAGAAGTGCAATTTTGTACATACGGAAAATATTGGCCACTCGCTTGGCAAAAATACCAAACTGGTGGGTTGAGCTCGTGCAGCAAGAATCATGGGTTGCGGTGGGCTTGAATAAGCAATCACAGGGGGCGCTACGTACACTACAAGTGGTGAGTAAAATCCAGCACCGTACGGATAGCCATAGGCAGGGCCATCGTAATTGCCGCCCCAACCACCCCACGGATCATAGGCTGCAGGTTGCCAGCTACCAAAGCCGCTGCCAGCAGATATTGCCCATCCGATATTACCTGCCTGGGTAATTGATGGGGCAAAAACTGTTAAGCCAAAAACAGATGCGAAGAATAAAACTGTCTTTTGAATCCGTTGCACGAAGTTTATGGAACTAATCAACATAGCACCCTCCATCAATTAGATACGCCCTATAATCTATAGTGCTTCAATTCAAACTAAGCTGGCAAGATTACGCAAAATGAATTGATAATGAATAATAGTTAGTTGGAGCCCAATCAGCAAAACGCTATTTTATTTACAGACCAATCGTATAACTCAGCAAGCCAGTAATGCCATTAGCACTATTTAAAGACTGTTGGTTATAGTAGGCACCTAAACTAACTCTTTGATTTTTATCAATCCAGTAACTAGCATTGAGCGCTGTAAAGGCTCTGGTTTTTTGTACCGCAGGAGCAGCTTGATTAAATACGCCCAAGAAGTAAATAGAACCTGTGTAGTTATCCATATTGCTAGAAAGATCTTGCTCAACACCAGCGCTAGCTCCTACAGAGACATTAGGTAATACATAACCCATGATTTTGGCGCCAGCATAAGCTGTGGTTGCCGATTGCTTGACGGCGTTATAAGTAACAGGGAAGGTGGCGCCTACGTCTTCCGTATAGCCATTACGCTTCACTTCAGTAGCCCTTACTCCTAGTAGCGGGGCGGCAATCCAATTTTGCCCTAGCGCAAAACCATAAGCAGTTTCTAATTGAGCGCCTTGTGCAATGATGGAAGTGCTGCCCTGACCAGCTTCGGTATCCGTTAAAGCGGTCCTCGTGATATTGGCATTGTTTTGACCATATGCCCCAGACACTTTTACCGATGGTCCTAAATCGCCTCCATAAGCAGCAAACAATCCGAATAAAGGCTGAGAGTTCTTGATGCTAAAAGAGCTTGGAGCGGTATTGTGAATGCCTTGATCTAAAAATACACCGACCCTAGTCTGTGGTGTAGGGCGATACCCAAGCTGAATATTGCCTGCAGTTTGAGTGCTAGTTGGGTTGTTCACATCGGTATAGCGACCTCCAACCCCTACGCATACGTTATTAGCACCATAGACCGTACAGTCGTAATTTAATCCTACCCTCAATAAAGTATTTTGCGCATTGAGAACTGAATTGAGTTGATAACCTTGCTTAGCAACAGCGCTATAGGTGTTGAGAATATCGACTAGGGGTGGAGGTGTAGTACCGGGACTGCTTGGGGTGCTGGTGATATTGCGGTACATGAAGGCG